>JAXGMD010000001.1:0-1903420 GCA_040768865.1 Candidatus Allocopromorpha sp.
GTCTTCTGAAAGAAAAAATCAAAATCGACCAACATAAACAAGTCATCAAGCCGAATTTGGGCAAAATATCGAATTAATGTTGGCTCATTGAATTAAAAATCTCTGAAGAGCCAACATCTGCAAATTTGCAATCAGATTTAGTCATCATCTTCACATTGTGGAGGTTTTGAATGAGCTTACACGGAGTCATCTTACTATCAGTTCACGTGCAAATTCGCGCGCATGCTCCTCTTTCTCCTCGTCCATGAACTCAATGTTGTATCCCATGTGCCTTTCCACCAGCATCCCGTCGTATTTAAGCTGCGAGTGCTTGCAAAACCTCCTGAGTCCCTCTTCAAATAGGTCTGCACCTGTTTCAGGCGGGTAACCGCATGTTACGATGGCGGCCAGACGCTTCCCTTCCCAGAGAGAAGGGCCTTTTTCATCACCGTAATATTTGTTGAGTGCATAAACGCATCTGTCAAGCAGAGCTTTCATCGGTGCCGTACAATACCACGAGTAAATGGGTGTGGCCGTAATTATCAGGTCAGCTTCCAGTATTTTTTCAAACAACCCCGGCATATGGGCACAGGCTCTTCCCTGAAGGTCATCGCTAATCGTGCAATTGGGCGCACTCCAGTCCGCCTGACACTTACGGCAGGCAACACACGGCTCTATATGCAGGTCATAGAGGTTTACAACCTCACAATCAATATCCGCGTTATTGACTTCCGCCGCTTTGCCGGCTTCATCCGCAAACACTTTAACCAATGAATTGGTATTCCCTTTTCTGCGGGGGCTTCCTGCCAGTATAAGTACTTTCATTATTCTGCCCTCCTCGCATTTCAGGAATCAGTTATTAAACCTTAACAATCCAGCCGAATTCGTCATCCGCTTCACCTATCTGGGTTCCGTATATAGTATCATAGAGCATTTGAGCAACAGGACCGGTCTCGTTGTTATTTATCTCCATAACATTGTCCTTGTAACGGAGTGTTCCCACAGGCGATATGATTGCAGCCGTTCCGGAAGCAAACATTTCCTTGAATTCACCCTTATCGTATGCTTCAACAATGTCATCGATAGCGAGCTTTCTTTCGCTCACTTTGTAGCCTTTTGACTTCAATACGTGAATACAGGAATCTCTGGTTATTCCCGGCAGAATTGTTCCCCTCAGAGGAGCCGTAATTACTTCATCCCCTATGACGAAGAAAGCGTTTGAAGTACCAATCTCCTCAACATATTTCTTTTCTTTTCCGTCCAGCCAGAGAATCTGGTCATAGCCCTTCTCATGTGCGATAACCTGTGCCTTCAGACCTGTCGCATAGTTTCCCCCGCACTTGGCTTCGCCGGTTCCTCCTTCAGCCGCTCTCACATAAGTATCTTCAACATAGAGCTTAGTCGGCTGCAGACCGTTGGGATAATAAGGTCCTGACGGACTCAGAATTACTATGAACTTGTATTCGGATGAGGCCTTGATCCCCAGGCTTGGTTCCGTAGCGATGATAAACGGTCTGATGTACAGTGATGTATCTCTTACCTTTGGAATCCAGTCGGCATCAACGGCAACCACTGCCTTAATAGCTTCAACATACAGTTCTTCATCCACGGTCGGAATGCAAAGTCTGTCATTTGTCCTGTTTGTTCTCTTGGCATTCATGTCCGGTCTGAACAGCTGAACGCTTCCGTCCTTAACATTTGTGTATGCCTTAAGCCCTTCGAACATTTCCTGTCCGTAGTGAAACACCAGTGCTGCAGGATCCAGAGCAATCGGTTCGTAAGGAACTACTCTGCCGTCATACCATCCCTTCTCCTTGTTATAATCCATTACAAACATGTGGTCCGTGAAATAAACCCCGAACGGAAGGTTGTTTGGATCCGGCTTTTTCTTTGGGTTTGTTGTTTTTGTTACTGAGAATTCGTATTTCATATGTGCTCCTTTTTGTCTTTATCTGTCCTGCATGCTTATGGATTCAATAGCTACAGGGCCTCCTCTTACAACTTCTATGCTACTGAAACGCTCCCTGAACACTTTGAGTATCGAATCGTTCTTTGCTTCAGTTCGTATAGCTTCAATAAGTATGCTGGTTTTGCCCATATCCTTAACAAGGAATCTGAAAGCATCGGCCATCTGAAAAATCTCGGCTCTGTCTTTTTCGTTAATGCCTTTCACCTTGATAAACATGATTTCTTTTGAGCGGATTGACAGATCGGTGTAGTCGATAACCTTGATTACTTCCACACTTCTGTTCATCTGCTTTTGAATCTGTTCAAAGGTTTTTTCGTCCGCATCCACACATATGGTCATTCTGGAGATTTCCGGATTTTCCGTTTCTCCAACGGTCAGACTGTGAATGTTGTAAGCCTTGCCGCTGAGCAGACCTGAAATTCTCGCCAGTACTCCTATGCGGTTCTCAACAAACAGTGACAGCCATCTTCTTTTCATATCGTTGCTCATATCCACTGCCTCCTTATATGGTTATAATCAGATCCGTTATCGGACTGCCCGGTTTAATCATAGGAAAAACCATCTCTTCATCCTCTATCATGAATTCGATGACCGTCGGCACACAGGTTTCTGCCTTTGCAGCATCAAATGCCGCTGCAATTTCTGACTTCTCAAATACTCTGATTCCCTGAGCACCGTAACTCTCTGCCAGTTTTAATATATCCGGAGTATATGGCGGACAGCCTTTACCGTCACCTCTGCCGGCACAGTGCATGTCCTCCGGCCTGCCCTTGCATTCGCAGCCTTTTCGACGCTTCATGCATGTCCCTGCAAAAGCTCTGTCATAGAAAAGATCCTGCCACTGACGAACCATTCCCAGATATCCGTTATTCATTATACATATTGTAATCGGCAGTTCCTGAACAACCGCTGTGGCCAGTTCCTGGGAAGTCATCTGAAATCCACCGTCACCCGCAACTGCTATTACATCACGACCGGGATTTCCTATGGCCGCGCCTACGGCTGCCGGCAGCCCATAGCCCATAGTACCCAGACCGCCGCTGGTAATCAGCTGTCTCTTTCCGTATATTTCAAAGAATTGTGCGGTCCACATCTGATGTTGCCCTACATCCGTAGTAACAATCGGCTCATCATAAAGCTCGTTGATGGCATCTATGATATGCTTCGGGCACAGCTTTTCCTTTTCCTCCATAACCAGAGGATATTCGTCACGCCACGCATTAAGCTGTTTTATCCATGACGCGTTTCCGCATGTCCCCTTTTCTTTCGCATGGTGCAAAAGTTTCTTAATGGCTTCTCCGGCATCTCCAACTACCGGAACATCTACCTTAACATTCTTGGAGATAGCTGCTGTATCTATATCAATGTGTATTATTTTTGCTTCGGGAGCAAAAGTTCCCAGCTTGCCTGTAATTCGGTCATTAAATCTTGTGCCTATTGAAATGAGCAAATCGGCATTATTTACCGCATTGTTTGCCGCATAGCATCCATGCATTCCTACATTGCCGAACCACAGAGAGCTGTTTGTCGGAACGCTTCCCCTACCCATAATGGTTGTTACTGCAGGAATACCTGTCGCCTCCATAAGAGAAGTCATTTCGGATACGGCACCGGCAATCTTAACTCCGCCTCCCAAAAGGAAAAGCGGTCTTTTTGCCCTGTAGATCATATTAATAGCCTTGACGATCTGTCCGTCATGAACCTTGGTGTTCGGTTTATAACCTCTTATATCCACCTTTTCCGGATATGCATCACTGCCGGACTCCGCCATAATATCCTTCGGCAGGTCAACGAGAACCGGACCGGGTCTTCCCGTAGTGGCTATATAAAAGGCCTCCTTGATTATCCTGTTAAGATCCTTCCTGTCTCTCACCATTATGGACCATTTGGTAATGTTCCTGGTAATACCAACAATATCCACCTCCTGAAAGGTGTCATTGCCTATGAGGCCGGTAGCAACCTGACCCGTGAAACACACCAGAGGAACGCTGTCCAGATTGGCATCCGCAATTCCCGTAATCAGATTGGTTGCTCCCGGACCGCTGGTTGCAAGACAGACTCCCGGCTTCCCCGTGGACCTGGCATATCCCTCAGCCGCATGAATCAGCCCCTGCTCATGTCTCGGCAGAATCAAATCGAACTCCGTCTGCTTGTATATCTCGTCAAAGATATCAATGATAGCAGCTCCCGGATATGCGAAAAGCTTTTCTACCCCTTCTTCCTGCAATGCTTTCACAAAGAAAGCATTTCCTGTCATCTTGCCCATAATATTTCCTCCTTTATCTTTCTTCCAGTCCCTTGAGATCCCTGTATTTTTCCATAGCTTCCTCCTCGGCAATCTTGAACAGCTTTTCAGCATTCTCAGGGAATGTAATCTTCAAGGCAGCAAATCTGTTCTGGCCGTCAAGGAATTCCTCATACGGCAGTGTCGGCGGCTTGGAGTCCACAGTCATCGGACTCTCTTCATCACCCGGGTTGTACCTGTAGAGAGGCCAGTAACCGGATTCTACCGCACGCTTCATCTCTTCCTGAACATTTGCCATCCCGGACTTGATCCCATGAACCGTACATGGAGTATAGGCTACAATTACCGAAGGTCCCTTGTGTGCCTCAGCTTCTTTTATCGCCTTAATCAGCTGGTTAAAGTCGGCTCCCATGGCAACGGTTGCCACATATACATCCCCGTAGGTCTGAAGAATTTTACCTATATCCTTCTTCTTGCTCTTTTTACCTGACGCCTGGAACTCGGCAACAGCACCGATAGGTGTCGCCTTGGAGCTCTGTCCGCCGGTATTGGAGTACACCTCCGTATCAACTATAAATACGTTGATATCCTCACCGGTTGCCACAACATGGTCCAGACCGCCGAATCCTATATCATAAGCCCATCCGTCTCCGCCATACATCCAGAAGCTCTTCTTGGCAAGCTGATCTTTTCTCTCGAGAATAGCCCTGGCTATACTCAGTGTTCCCAGTTCATCATCCACTTCATCGTAGGCTCTGACAACTTCTGCCAGTTCTTCAATCAGGATGTCGCTTGTTATTCTGGACTCATCGAAATCATCGTATGCATCCATCCACTGTATAGCGTTTTCGCTCCCCGTTATTTCTATATACTTCAGAACATTATCCTTTTGTTTTTCTCTCTGCTGTCTTACCGACAGGAGCATTCCCAGAGCCAGTTCTGCATTATTCTCGAACAGAGAGTTGGTCCATGCTACACCGAAACCTCGTCTGTTCTTGCAGTACGGAATTCCCGGCATTGCGGCACCCCATGCCTGCGAACAGCCCGTTCCGTTTGCCCAGTACACTCTGTCTCCAAAGAGCTGAGTCATGAGCTTGGCATATGGAGTTTCTCCGCACCCTGCACACGCCGCCGAGAACTCAAGCAGCGGCTGTCTGAACTGGCTTCCTTTTACCGAATAAGGAGGGAAAATATCACCCTTATCCTTCAGCTGCAGGGCATAGTTCCACCTGACCTTATCCTGCTCAACAGGCTTCGCCGGAACCATCTCAATTGCAGGCGTCTTGGCCGGACAAACCGATACACATGACCCGCAGCCGGTACAGTCAAATGTGGAAATCTGTAGACTGTAATAAAGCGTCTCACCGTACTTCGGCTTGTAACTGATGAGCGGAATGGTTTCAAATCCTTCAGGAGCCGCATTTCTCTCCGCTCTGTTGAGAATATACGGCCTGATTGCCGCATGAGGACATACGAATGAACATCTGTTGCACTGAATGCAATTATCAGGATCCCATTTCGGCACTTTTACCGCCAGACCTCTCTTTTCAAAGGCTGTCAGACCCAGATCTATCTGACCGTCCTTATATGTTTCAAGTACGCTTGTAGGCAGATCATCTCCCATCTGCCTGTTTACAGGGAACAAAATGTTCTTGACGGCCCATGGCAAAATTTCTTCCTTTTCAGGGGCATCCTCCGCTCCCTTCCAGGGTGCCGGAACATCAACCTTTTCAAAACCTTCTACACCGGCTTCAATGGCCGCTATGTTCTTCTTGACAACAGCATTGCCCTTGGATCTGAACTTGGTTCTTACTGACCTTTCCATTTCAGCAATGGCCTGTTCCTTAGGAATCACTTCAGTAATAGTAAAGAATGCCGACTGGAGAATCGAATTCTTATGACCGCCCAGCCCCAATTTGCCCGCAATAGCCGTAGCATTTATAATATAGAAGTTTATATTTCTCTCAGCAATAATTCTCTTCACCTTAGGCGATAACTTTTCCTCCAGTTCCGCCTCTGTCCATGGACAGTCAAGCAGCAGTATACCGCCCTCCTTCAGCTCATCAACAACATTATATTCATTTATATAATGCTGGTTGTGACAGCCTACGAAATCTGCATTCTTGACATAATATGAACTTGTTATCGGTTTCTTGGAAAATCTCAGGTTCGACTTGGTTACCCCCAGGGTTTTCTTAGCATCGTATTCAAAATATGCTTGTCCGTAGAAATCGGTGGTGCTGTTGATGATCTCAACAGAACTCCTGTTGGCACCGACTGTACCGTCTCCGCCAAGACCCCAGAACTTGCACTCTATCAGATCATCATTCATAAATCTAAAAGGCTTGACCGGAAGTGACTTGAAGGTCAGGTCATCTGCAATACCGATGGTGAAACCCTCAATTGACTCTTCATCGGCCAGATTGTCAAAGGCGGCAACAATCTGTGCCGGATCTGTGTCTTTAGAGGACAACCCATATCTGCCTCCTATAACCTTTATATCCTTCTTGGCTCTCAATACGGCTGTGCATACATCTTCATAAAGGGGCTCGCCCAGAGCGCCCATGTTTTTACATCTGTCAAGAACAGCTATTCTCTCACATTTATCAGGTATTCCGGCCAGCAGATGCTTTTCTGAAAAAGGTCTGTACAGGTGCACCTGCAGGAAGCCTACTTTTCGTCCTTCCTCAATCAAACTGTCAACAGCCTGCTGAATCGCCCCCGAAACGGAACCCATGGCAATTACAATATCCGTCGCTTCAGGGTCTCCGTAGTAATTGAACAGCTGGTAGTCTCTGCCTGTCAGCTCATTAATCTTATGAAAGTATTTCTCTACAATTTCAGGAAGATTATCGTAGTCTCTATTGTTTGCCTCTCTGACCTGGAAGTAAATATCTCCATTCTGTACAGTATTTCTCAAGGTCGGATGTTCAGGATTCAGTGCATCATCTTTGAATCTCTTCAACGCACGTTTATCCATCATATTTATGAATGCCTGCTCATCGGGAACTTCGACCTTGTTTATTTCATGGGATGTTCTGAATCCGTCAAAAAAATGCATGAACGGAATGTTGGATTCTACGGCTGCCAGATGTGCTACCGCCGCCAGATCCGCTACCTCCTGCACACTTCCCGTACAGTATTGTGCGAAACCCGTCTCTCTGCATGCCATGACATCGGAATGATCTCCGAAAATACTCATGGCATGGGTTCCGACCGTTCTTGCCGCAACATGCAAAACAGCAGGCTGTCTCTCTCCCGCTATTCGGTACAAAACCGGAATCATTAACATAAGTCCTTGGGAAGAGGTAAAACTGGTGGACAGTGCCCCGGTCTGAATTGCTCCGTGTACCGCCCCTATGGCCCCTGCTTCGGACTGCATCTCTGTCAGTGTAACAGTCTGGTCGAACATGTTTTTACGTCCCTGAGCAGACCATCTGTCCGTTAGCGTTGCCATAGGCGATGACGGTGTAATCGGGTATATTGCGGCAATTTCCGTAAACGGATACGCAATATGAGCCGCCGCCTCATTTCCATCCATTGTTGCGAAATTTTTTTGTGTCATTCTTTCTCCCTCCAAAAGACAAAGGGTATCCACTTTGTTTTTATAAAAAATGCCCTCGCCACATAAGAGACGAAGGCAAATGCTTACGCGTCATAGCATGCATATTAACACATTTTCGTGCTCTGGCAATAATATATATTAGGCAAAGTGGCTTGTCAACAGTTTATGTTCACTTTTTATTTCTGTATTTTGTGCTTAAACCCTATTCTTTCTTAATTTTTTTGTAGTTTAGCCACAAGTTTATTTTTTTTAGGTTGATTTATGCCGTCCGTATTATATAATGTAAAAGCAATACGTCATACTATAAAAGGAGGTATAAGAAGGAGGAATGCACAATGAGATTAAACGGCTCTCAACTTGTAATGGAAGTGTTGCTTGAGCACGGGGTGGATACGGTATTCGGCTATCCGGGCGGCACAGCCCTTAATCATTTCGATGCTTTATATGAGTACAGTGACAGAATTAAGCTTGTGATGCCCGCCCATGAACAAGGCGGAACCCATGCAGCCGACGGTTTTGCCAGGGCTACGGGAAAGACCGGTGTTGTTTTTGCAACCAGCGGTCCGGGTGCCACGAATCTGGTTACAGGCATTGCTACAGCCTTTATGGACAGCATACCGCTGGTGGCGATTACGGCAAATGTTCCGGACAGTCTTATAGGCAGAGATGCTTTCCAGGAAGTCAGCATCATGAATATCGTTATCCCTGTTACAAAGAACACTTATCTGGTAAATAAAATCGAGGATCTGGAGGATGTACTTTATAACGCTTTCAGAGTTGCAAACAGCGGGCGGAAAGGTCCTGTACTCGTTGATATCACCAAGGATGTCACCGCAGCGTCAACTAACTTTAAGCCGAGAAAACCCCTTCCGACCAATCCGAAGCCGGCATATACCAAGGAAGACCTGTCGAAGGTTGCCTCAATAATCAACACCTCGGAAAAGCCGGTTATATACTGCGGCGGCGGTGTTCCGGCAGCCGGTGCCGAAAAAGAACTGCACAAACTTATGGAGCTGGCTGACATACCGGCAGTTCATACTCTCATGTCTGCCGGCACCGTGAGATATGATGACCCGAGAAGTCTGGGACTGGTGGGGATGCACGGAACAATTGCTGCAAATAAGGCAATCGACAGAGCCGACCTGGTTCTGGCGCTGGGGACAAGATTCAGTGACAGAGTAGCTCTCAATCCGGATAAATTCGGTAAAAGAGCTATAAAAGTCCAGGTGGACATAGATTCAAGTGAAATCAACAAGAATGTCGTCGTAGACTACGGCATAACTGCGGACGTGAAAGATTTCCTTGCGGATCTCCTTCCCCTCATCAAGAAAAAGGACAGGAGCGAATGGGTCTCTCTGGCAATGGGCTGGAAGAGTACTACAGGAGACGTTAAGTGCGGCGATGCCGATCTGCACCCGAGTGAAATCATAGGGACAGTGTGTGATTTAACCGATGATGATACCATCTACGTTACGGATGTCGGTCAGCACCAGATCTGGGCGGCACAGTTCCTGAAACATAAAAACTCTCATAAGTTTATCACAAGCGGCGGACTGGGAACCATGGGATTCGGCTATGGAGCTTCCATCGGGGCACAAGTGGGCTGTCCTGACAGTAGAGTAATACACTTTACCAGCGACGGGTCATTACATATGAATCTTAACGAATGCTGTACAGCAGTCAGCCAGAATCTTCCGATAATAACCATCATCATGAACAACAGAGTTTTAGGTATGGTTTACCAGTGGCAGGCGGCATTTTATAACAAGCGTTACTCGTCAACCACTCCTGAAAGGAAGACCGACTTCGTCCGGGTGGCAGAAGGTTTTGGTGCCAAAGGCTTCAGAGCCTCTACGCCGGAAGAGTTTGAAGAAGTATTTAGAAAAGCTCTTAAGGAGAACGGTCCTGTCTGGATTGAATGTGCCATATCATGTGAAGAGCGAGTGCTCCCGATGATTCCATCCGGCGGAACCATTGAGGATATGATTATAGGATAGAAGGAGAATTATTATGGTAAGCCATGAAAAAACCAATGTGCTGAGTATTCTGGTCAGAAATGAACCGAATGTAACTGCCAAGCTGGGTACTCTTTTCGGCAGACGCGGATTCAACATTGATTCCTTTGCCGCTTCACCTACCAACGACCACGGACAGACGAGGATTACCATTGTAACCACAGGTGATGACCACAAATTCAATCAGATACTTACTCAGACCGCCAAGCAGGACTTTGTCATTTCAATAGACCCTTTAATTGCGGAGAAGAGTATCTACAGAGAACTGCTGCTGCTTAAGGTCAAAGCGGGCAAGAGAGAACGTTCCGAGATAAGGGAAATTGTTGAAATATACAGAGGAAAGATTGTCGATCTGTCCAAGAAGAGTCTGATTGTGGAAATGACAGGGGATTCGGTAAAGATTGACGGATTCCTCCAGATGATGGAGGGGTTTGAACTCATTGATGTTTGCCGTACAGGTATAACAGGTATAAGCCGTGGCGACTACGGCATTTCCGACAGCCACGATGATATAGAATAATAATTAATGAAGAAGAAAGGAAAAAATAATAATGATTAAAAAGTATTATGATCAGGACTGTAACCTGGGACTGCTTGACGGCAAAACTATTGCGGTGATAGGTTTCGGCTCGCAGGGTCATGCACATGCCATGAACCTGAACGAAAGCGGCTGCGATGTTGTAGTAGGTCTCAGACCGGGCTCCGCCCATACTGCAAAGGCGGAAAACGCGGGTCTTAAGGTGATGGGCATAGAAGAAGCTGCTCAGGCCGGCGATATCGTAATGATGCTGGTTCCGGATGAGCTTGCCGCTTCCGTCTACAGGGAACAGGTTGCTCCTCATATGAAAGACGGCAACGTTTTGGCCTTTGCACACGGATTCAACATCCACTTCAACCAGATTATACCTGCAGATTTTCTGGATGTAATCATGATTGCACCGAAAGGACCGGGACACACTGTAAGAAGTCAGTACGTTGAGGGCAAAGGCGTACCTTCACTGATAGCCGTGCATCAGGATGCATCCGGAAAGGCAAAGGAATTTGCACTGGCATATGCCGCCGGAATCGGTGCGGGCCGTGCCGGAATTCTGGAAACTACTTTTATCGAAGAGACTGAAACGGATCTGTTCGGAGAACAGGCTGTTCTGTGCGGCGGCGTTACCGAACTGATGAAGGCCGGCTTCGACACTCTGGTGGAGGCCGGTTACGAGCCTGAAATGGCCTACTTCGAATGCATACACGAAATGAAACTGATCGTTGACCTTATCAATGAAGGCGGTTTCGACAAGATGAGATATTCCATATCAAATACAGCCGAGTACGGTGATTACAGAACGGGGACAAGAATCATAACCGAAGATACCCGCAAGGAAATGAAGAAAGTTCTTGCCGAAATCCAGGACGGGACATTCGCCTCGGAATTCATTCAGGAATTCAACGCAGGCGGCAAGGCAAGATTCCTGGCAACCAGAAGAAAGGAAGCCGATCATCTGCTCTGTAAGGTTGGAGCCGAACTGAGAAAGATGATGAGCTGGCTGAAAAAATAAAAGATCCGAGGAGAAATCATGCGAAGCGATAATGTAACCAAAGGTGTGGAACGTGCTCCCAACAGGAGCCTGTTCTATGCCATGGGATATACCAAAGAAGAACTGGAGCGCCCTCTTGTGGCGGTTGTTTCCGCAAAGAGTGAGATCGTTCCGGGACACATACATCTGGACAGGGTTGCCGAGGCGGTTAAGGCAGGAGTCCGAATGGCAGGCGGAACACCGATAGAAATTCCGGCCATCGGAGTCTGTGACGGAATTGCCATGGGACACACGGGAATGAAGTATTCCCTGGCCAGCCGTGAACTCATTGCCGACAGTGTTGAAACCATGATAATGGCGCACGCTTTTGATGGGGCCGTTCTGGTTCCCAACTGTGACAAGATAGTTCCCGGCATGGTGATGGCCGCCGTAAGAATGAATATTCCTGCGGCAGTCTGCTCCGGCGGACCGATGATGTCCGGTCTGGTCGATGGCAGGGAAACCAGCCTTTCAAATATCTTTGAGTCAGTTGGTGCTTACAAGGCCGGTTTTCTTGATGAAGCAGGCCTTCAGGAGTGTGAAGAAAATGTATGCCCCGGATGCGGTTCCTGCTCCGGAATGTATACGGCAAACAGTATGAACTGCCTCTGCGAGGCTGTGGGCATAGCTCTTCCCGGCAACGGTACAATTCCTGCTGTTCATTCAGGCAGAATTATGCTTGCCAAGCGCACCGGCATGGCTATAATGAATCTTATTGAAAATGACATAAAGGCCAGGGACATCATAAATGAAAAATCCCTGTGCAATGCACTTGCCTGTGATATGGCTCTGGGCTGCTCGTCCAACTCTGTTCTGCACCTGCTGGCCATTGCCAATGAAGCAGGTGTGAATCTGGATCTTAAGATTTTCAATGAGTACAGCGGCAAGGTTCCCAACCTCTGTCACTTGGCGCCGGCAGGTCCTGATCACATGCATGACCTGAACAATGCGGGAGGACTTCCTGCAGTGCTCGGGGAACTGACAAAGAGAAATCTGATTGACACTTCCCTTCTTACGGTTTCAGGTAAAACCGTGGGTGAAAACATCGCGGGTGCTTATATCAAGGATGAATCCTGCATCCGCCCGATAGATAATCCTTACAGTGAAACCGGCGGAATTGCAATAATGTGGGGCAACATCGCTCAGGAAGGCTGCGTTGTCAAACGAAGTGCCGTAGCTCCGGAAATGCTGACACACAGCGGCCCGGCACGGGTGTTCGACAGCGAAGACGAGGCAATTGCCGCAATCTATGACGGCAAGATTGTTGACGGTGATGTGGTTGTTATACGATATGAAGGTCCTAAGGGCGGACCGGGAATGAGAGAGATGCTCAATCCTACCAGTGCACTTGCCGGTATGAAGCTGGACAGGACAGTCGCCCTGATTACAGACGGACGTTTCAGCGGAGCCAGCCGCGGTGCCTCAATCGGACATGTGTGCCCTGAGGCTGCTTCCGGCGGCAACATCGGACTCCTTCGCGATGGAGATATCATCGAAATCGATATCCCCAACGCTTCCATCAGTGCACGCGTCTCTGACGAAGAATTTGAATCCCGCCGCAGGGACTATACAGCTCCTCCGCCAAATGTAACCGGCGGTTGGCTTGTTCGATATCAGCGCTACGTTGACAGTGCGGCACACGGAGCGGTAATGAAATAAACAATGTGCTATTTTAGTGCTATTTTATTTTCCTGCCCACCACATAAAATCGCCCGTCATCCACATGATAGGCGCAGGTGGACAGTGTAACCAGCTGATCACCGTATTTGGCCGTTTCGCCGGTATCATAAACGGACTCCGCTTTTATACCGGCGATATAATCTTCGTAATCCTCTTTTGAAGTGAATGATGCATACTGATAAAACTTGAATTCCGTTGAATTCACCGTGTACACCTGTGAATAACAGGCAGCAATTATCTGATAAGTGCCACGGGCCTCTTTTACCTTTCCCGTGTCTTTGTCCATCTGCACTGTACTGAACTCGAAGAGGGGATGTTCCTTATAGAAAGATTCTTCTTCATATTTCAGAAGATTATGGAACATTATTCCCGTTTTCATATGGTGACCATATATTAACCAGTTACATGTTGACTCCGAGCCGTCAGACTGAGGAGAGCCTGCAACATTGCTGGCCTCATCCATAAACGGTGTCCCTGCCAGAGAATAATTCTTGTTAAAATCCTTTCTGAGGTAGAATTCCGGTTTGTCTTTTGTCTGCATCACCGGATAGTCAATCTTTGTTCCTTCTACTTTAATCCAGCCAATGAGATCATTGTTGGAGCGATAAAGTTCGTCAAGACCTTTATCCCTTTCCATGCTGATTTTCTCCATACTCTTCTGTGCTTTGGCATTCTCAAGAAGGTAGTTGGCCAAATAGGCACCGGATCCGAAGAACACTATCAGACATAAAATGATAATGATTTTTTGCGTTAAGCTGAACGGCGCTTTCTTTTTCTTTGACATAAGTTTTCTCCTCGATGCCTTAATGCAAAATCCTTATTTCAGTTCTTCCAGACTGAAAAGTCTCACCTCTGCTGTCTTAAGAACATCAATTGCCCTATCGGTATCGCTGACTTTCATCATAATCACAGCCTCTCCGGATGCGGACTGAATGGCTGAATAAATATATCTGACAGCAATATCTTTAGCCGCCAGCAGCTTCAGCACGGCATTAAGACCGCCCGGTCTGTTTTCGATAGCCACAGCTATAACCTTTGAGATGCTGGCTGTGTAGTTCTTCGCTTTGAGTATTTCAACTGTTTCTTCAGGATTCTGCACGATGCATCTGAATATGCCATATTCAGCGGTCTCAGCAATGGTAGCCGCATTTAAATCGATTCCGTTGTCCTCGAGCACCTGAAACAGTCTGGCCAGTTGGCCCGTTTCGTTTTCTATGTATACCGATACCTGTTTTACTATCATCTCAGCACCTCCCGTTACAGTTTCCTTCTGTCTTCAACTCTGACGGCTTTTCCTTCGCTTCTTGGAAGGGCGCCGGCATTGAGAAAACGGACTTTGCACCCGATTCCCAGCATATCTCTTAAAGTGTGTTCCACACGCTTTCTGGTATTTTCAACAAAGGCAATATCATCAATTTCCAGACCCTCCGCAAACTCTACAAGAAGCTCAAAAGTGTCCTTATTGTTTTCTCTGTCCACAATCAGCTTGTAATTGAGGGTAAGTTCGCTGAATTCGGCAATTACAGTTTCGATCTGTGAAGGGAACACGTTTACACCTCTGATTATGAGCATGTCATCACTTCGGCCGAATACGCGGCTCATCCTCGCCGTGGTTCTGCCGCAGGAACACTTGTCTCTCATCAGGTAGCAGATGTCACGGGTTCTGTATCTTACCATCGGAATACCCTCCTTGCCGAGAGTGGTGATTACCAGTTCACCCTTTTGCCCGTCAGGAACCGGTTCCAGCGTATCCTGATCGATTATCTCCACATAGAAATAGTCTTCCTGAATGTGCATTCCGTCATTGGCTTCACAGCTCATGGAAACTCCGGGTCCCATTATTTCCGAAAGACCGTATATATCGTGGGCTCTGATTCCGAGTCCCGCTTCAATCTCTTCACGCATGGCCTGTGTCCACGGTTCCGCACCCATGATCCCTGCGGTAAGATGCAAATCCTCCGTTTTTAAACCCTCCTTCCTCGCCGCCTCTGCGAGGGTAAGTGCATAGGACGGTGTGCAGCAAAGAACATCTGCCTTAAGGTCTGTCATGAAGCTGAGCTGTCTCTGCGTATTTCCCGCTCCCATGGGAATCGTTGTCGCACCTATGGTTTCCGCACCCAGATGAGCTCCCAGCCCGCCTGTGAACAATCCGTAGCCGTAGGATACCTGCACAACGGAATCCTTATCCGCTCCTGCCATAGTCAGACCTCTCGCCATACATTCAGCCCAGGCATCGATATCATTCTGCGTGTATCCCACAATTTTAGGCTTGCCCGTGGTCCCTGAGGAAGAGTGAATTCTCACTATATCCGTCAGCGGCATGGCAAAGAGCCCCATGGGATAATTCTCTGCAATATCCTCCTTGGTCATAAACGGCAGCCGCCTGATATCCTCCAGCGTTTTGATATCTTCAGGCTTAACTCCCGCTTCATCCATCTTTTTTCTGTAGCACTCAACGTTATCGTATTCGTGTCTGACTGTTTTTATCAGCTTGTACAGCTGAATTGCACGCATCTCAGTTGGAGATGCACATTCCATTTCCCTGTTCCAGATCATTCTACCTACCCCTGCATTTCCTGCCCCCTTGCGAAGGCTTTTTTGTTTAGTTCTATAAATTTCGGCTTAACATTGTTTTCTATGACATTATGCCACTGTCCGTCTTCAAACGGCATTTCCCCGGATGCAGCCCCCAGAAGTACCACATTAACCGCCTTGGGGCTTCCGCATTCCTCCGCTATCTGCAAAGCATCAAATGTAACCAGACTGCCGGCAACCGCCGCCAGCTTTTCGTCGATGTCAGCGGGATATTCAGCATTACCCAGAATAACCGGCATCGGCAGGATTTCCTGAGTGTTTACATACATGGAACCACCCGGCTTAAGCTGTGACAGCCATCTATAGGCTTCCAGCTTTTCAAAGGCAATGATCATATCGGCTTCACCCTTTTCAATTAACGGAGATCTGACTTTTTTATCGCTTATTTTCACATGGGTAACCACATCGCCGCCACGCTGGCTCATCCCGTGAACCTCGCTGAGCTTAACATCATACCCGCTGTCAAGAGCCAGATTGCCGAGAAGAACGCTGGAAAGCAGGGTTCCCTGCCCTCCGACTCCTACAATCAAAATATTCTTTTCCATATCAGTTCGCCTCCTTTACGGAGCTGTCAATGGCATCAAACGGGCACACCTTCATGCAAAGCCCGCAACCCACACATCTGTCGGTCACAACAAACGGTCTGCCGTCCCTTTCTTCAATCGCCGGACAGCCTATCTTCATACACTGCTTGCAGTTTTTGCATCTTTCAGTCACCAGTCTTGATATTCCCAGCTGTTTGACAATCAGTGCACACGGCCTCTTGGTAATAATCACGGAAAGCTCATCGCGAGCGGTTTCCTCTTTGATGATTCTCTCCAGATCTTTAACTTCAAACGGATCTATCTCAACAACATTGTTCACTCCGCAGGCCCTTACCAGCGTTGCTATATCTATTGCGGGTGCCTCTTCCCCCTTGGCATTTTTCCCGCTTGCAGGGTTATGCTGATGACCTGTCATTCCCGTTATTCTGTTATCCAGAATAATTACGGTTCCTTTCGACTCATTATAGGTCATGTTAATCAGACCGGTAATTCCCGAATGGAAGAAAGTTGAATCTCCCAGAACGGAAACTGCATTACTGCTGTCCCCGGTCGCCTTTTCAAAACCGTGCGCCATGGTAATGGATCCTCCCATGCACAAGGTCGTATCCATGGCAGATGTTGGCGGAAGAGCTCCCAGTGTATAGCATCCGATATCTCCCATAACCGTTTTCTTAAGCTTACTCAGCACATAAAACAGTCCTTTGTGCGGACATCCGGCACAGAGCAGCGGAGGTCTGCCCGGAGTATCCGCAACCGCAGTTGTTCCGTAAGCTTCTTCCAAAGCACCCGTTCCCGTGCTTACTCCAAATGCATCCTGAAGCATTTTTACGCTGTATTCGCCCTGAATGGTAAACATATCCTTGCCGCCGTAAACGGCAACGCCCATAGCTCTTATCTGCTCTTCAAGGAAAGGAATCCCCTCTTCAATAACATAAACCTTATCAACGGATTTTGCAAAATCCGCAATGATTTTTTTAGGGAGCGGATTCACCAGCCCCAGCTTCAGGACACTTGCTTCAGGCAGAGCTTCTTTGACATATTGATAACAGATTCCCGCCGTTATTATTCCGATACCCGGATCGTTAAGTTCAATTCTATTTATAGGAATGTAATCCTCGGCATCGTTTTCTATCTGTGCCAGCCTGGCTTCCTGAGCCACGTGCAGCTTGCGCGCCATGGCCGGCATGGCAACATACTTCTGAATATTCTTGGTGTACGGTATTCTGTCTCTTTCTACACGTTCTCCAAGCTCAACTATACCACGGGAATGTGATACTCTGGTTCCCGATCTCATGAGAACAACAGTGTCATATTTTTCACTTATTTCATATGCCAGCTTCATATAGTCCTTACATTCCTGAGCATCGGAAGGCTCCAGCACAGGCACCCCCGCAGCTCTGCCGTGACACCTGGAGTCCTGTTCGTTCTGGCTGGAGTGGCAGCCGTTATCATCGGCAACCAGCACAACCATTCCTCCGGTTACACCCGTATATGCTGCGGTATAGAACGGATCAGCCGCCACGTTGAGACCTACGTGTTTCATACACGACAGGGATCTGACCCCTCCTACGGATGCACCTACAGCAACCTCTACGCCGCATTTTTCATTGGGTGCCCATTCCACATACATTTCATCATATTTTGAAGCCGCCTCCGTAACTTCCGTACTCGGAGTTCCCGGATATGAGCTCACAACCTTTACACCGGCCTCCCATGCCCCCTGTGCGAAGGCTTCATTTCCAAGCATTATTTTTTTCATCCTGATTCCTCTCTGTATATTTAATCATGCCGGATAGATATCTACAATCTCCTCATTTTCAATTGCCGCAGCAATAAGTCCTTCACAATCCAGTTTGCTTTCTGACAGAAGTATTCTGTCGAGCTTTGGTCTGGTTGCGGGGTACTTTGGCAAGAATACCGTACAGCAGTCCTCATAAGGCTCAATGGATTTCTCGTAAGTTCCGATCTCCTTGGCCATATCCATAATATCCACCTTATCCATTCCGATCAGCGGTCGCATTACCGGTATTTTCACGGACGCGTCGGTAACAACCAGTGCTTCTGCAGTCTGGCTGGCCACCTGCCCCAGATTCTCTCCCGTTATGAGCATGTCACAGCCGGTCTGTCCGGCCAGCCGCTCAGCAATACGCATCATGAATCGTCTGATCAGGATAGTGGTTTCTTCCTCCGGGCAATTTTGCACAATCTGCTCCTGGATTGGAAGCAGATTAATCACATGCATTTTGAATCGACCGCAGTATATAGCAACAATCGAGGCCAGTTCCTCAACCTTTTCTCTGGCTCTGATACTTGTGTACGGATAGGAGTGAAAGTGTACGGCTTCTATGATCATTCCGCGCTTTGCCATCATCCAGGTGGCGACCGGAGAATCTATTCCTCCGGACAGAAGTGACATGCCCTTGCCGTTGGTTCCCAGAGGCAAGCCGCCAAAACCGGGAATTTTATCCTGATATATATATGAAACATCGTGTCTCACATCTACAAACAGCTTCACATCGGGATTATGCACATCTACTTTAAGGACTTTGCATCCCTTGAGTACCGCAGCTCCAATCAGGCGGCCGATCTCCGGTGATTTGACCGGGAAATTTTTGTCGGCTCGCTTGGCTTCCACCTTGAATGTCCTGACACCTTGTTCTTCTATGACTCCCATCATATATTCAACGGCTGTGCTGCCGATCGATTCCATTGTGCTCTCGCATTCCATAGCGGGACTTATGGAAGCTACCCCGAAGACTTTGCCTATTTCCTTGAGGATTGCCTCTCTGCGTGCCCTGTCAGCTGTTGTGTTATCATTTATCTTCTCTGCTCTTACATAAATCAGACCTTCGTGTCGGTAGGCTCTGACCCCATCAAATTTTTTCAGAAGCTTACGTATGCGATCCAGCAGCATTCTCTCGAAGTAAGGTTTATTCATCCCCTTAAGAGCAACTTCACCGCATCTTACTATGTAAATATGTTCCGTATTTAATACTTCTGCTGAACTTTTCATTATCTGAAGCTCCCCAATTTCCTGAATCTCCTGACCGCTTCTTCCACCTTGCAAACGGTGATTTCAATATCTTCCCGTGTATTGAATCTGCCCAGGCTGAACCTGAGCGTTCCCTCAATTTCCCGGTCTTTCAGCCCCATTGCCGTCAACACGTGACTACGTCCCCTTTTTTTTGCGGAACATGCAGAGCCCGTGGATACATATATACCGTCCTTCTCCAAGGTGTGAAGCAAAACCTCTCCCCTGGTTCCGAGAAATGTTACGTTGAGAATCGTTGGAGAGCAAAGTCCCGCTTCCGCACCGGCCTCTCCGGGGCTGTTTATTACTATATCCGGAATATTCTCCTCAAGACCTTTAAGCAAAAGAGCTCTTAATCTTGTCAGTTCGTCAATATCCGAAATTCCGTTCCTTCCGGCCTTGCCTGCCATTTCGGCAGCCTGCCCCAGACCGATTATTGCAGGTACATTCTCCGTTCCCGAACGATACCCGTTCTCCTGACCGCCTCCGAGAATAAGTGCCGGCAGATTGATACTGCGGCCTCCGCTGTTACCGGCAACCCACAGTGCACCGGAACCTTTGGGGCCGTGGATTTTGTGTCCGCTGACGGTCACCATATCCGCATAGGCGGTCATAGGGATCTTACCGAAACTCTGAACTGCGTCACAGTGAAACAGAGCGGCCGACTCCCGGCGATCTATAATATCACGCACCGAATCGACTGGCAAAACTGTTCCAACCTCATTATTCACATGCATCATTGTAACCAGAACAGTGCTGTCATTTACGGCTGCTTCCAGCTCATTAACATCCACACGGCAGTTTCTGTCCACGCCGACATGTACAACTTCAAAGCCCTCCGCTTCCAAAGCTTTGCAGCATTCCAGCACTGCCGGATGTTCCACCTGAGTTGACACTATTCTGTTGCCGTAACGCTTCATTGAACGAGCCGCGCCAAAGATTGCCATATTGTCGGCTTCGGTTCCCCCTGATGTGAATATCAATTGCCCCGCGCCGGTGAAGTCGCGACCGGAACCTTTACTCATGGCACTGCAGACCTTTAACCTGGCTCCTTTTATGGCCTTCTCCGCATCAACGGCGAGCTGATAGAGAGATGAAGGATTGCCGAAGTCCTCATCCATAAACTTTACCATGGTTTCGGTCACTTCCGGATACTGTTTTGTTGTAGCACTGTTGTCCAGATATATCATAGTTTATTAATAATATTTAAATATCTCAAAGGGGCAACTGATGCTGCCCCTCCCCAAAGACTATACATAAGTTCTTTATTTAGCATAGTCTATTGCCCGTGTTTCACGAACAACATTGACCTTGATTTGCCCAGGATATTCAAGTTCGGACTCAATCTTCCTGGAGATATCTCTCGCCAGAAGTGCGATAGCGTCATCGCCGACCTCATCCGGCTTGGCAACAATTCTGATTTCTCTTCCCGCCTGAATCGCATAAGATCTGTCAACACCTGTGGTGGTATTTGCAATTTCCTCGAGCTTCTGAAGTCTCTTGATGTAACTTTCCAGAGTTTCTCTTCTCGCTCCCGGCCTTGCAGCCGACAGAGCATCTGCCGCTGTTATCAGTACCGCTTCAATGGATTTCGGTTCGTAATCACCGTGATGTGATGCCATGCCGTTAATAACGGCTTCAGATTCCTTGAACTTTTTGAGAACTTCCATACCGATATCCACGTGTGTGCCTTCACGCTCATGGTCAAGAGCCTTACCGATGTCATGAAGCAATCCGGCTCTCTTTGCCAAAGTGACATCCAGACCCAACTCACCGGCCATAAGCCCCGCCAGATGTGCCACCTCAATTGAATGCTTGAGAACATTCTGCCCGTAGGATGTTCTGAACTTAAGCCTTCCCAATAATTTGATCAGCTCCGGATGAAGGTTGTGTATGCCGACTTCAAAGGTTGCCTGTTCGCCTTCTTCCTTGATGATGGCATTAACCTCTCTTTCTGATTTCTCCGCCATCTCCTCGATTCTTGCCGGATGAATTCTTCCGTCAACAATGAGTTTTTCCAAGGCAAGTCTGGCAATTTCCCTTCTGACAGGATCAAATCCTGAGAGAATTACCGCTTCCGGTGTATCATCTATAATAAGATCTATACCCGTAGCACTTTCTATCGCTCGGATGTTTCTTCCCTCACGGCCGATAATTCTGCCCTTCATTTCATCATTAGGCAGCGGAACAACGGATACAGTCGATTCGGCAACATGATCAGCGGCACATCTCTGGATTGCTCCGGTGATGATTTCCTTCGCTTTTTTGTCCGCCTCTTCCTTTGCCTTGCTTTCAATTTCCTTGTACAGAACCGCCGCTTCGCTTCTTGCTTCGGTTTCCACCTTCTGCAGAATAATGTCTCTGGCCTGTTCAACCGTGTAGCCTGAAATCTTTTCAAGCTCTTCAAGCTGTTGTGCCAGAAGTTTTTTCTGTTCACGCAATCTCGTGTCTATTTTCTTTTCTTTATTTGTAATGCTTTCTTCTTTCTTCTCTATGTTCTCCAGTTTTCTGTCTATAGAATCTTCTTTCTGGTTAAGTCTCCTCTCTGATTTGGTTAATTCGTTCCTTCTCTCACGAACCTCTCTTTCGACTTCGCTTCTCTGCTTCTGAACCTCTTCCTTGGCTTCAAGTACGATTTCCTTCTTAATTGTCTCTGCTCTGTTTTCGGCATCCAGAATCATGTTCTTTGCTGTTGTCTCAGCATTTCCGATAGTCTTTTCGCCGATGGATTTTCTTAATATATATCCAACCAGCAACCCTATAACCAGGGCCGCCAGACAAACTACAACAGTAATAATAATTTGTGTCATATAGTCTGTTCCTCCTTCTCTTATTCTGTTTTCAAACTTCGCTTCCTAGCTTAAATTACGAGTCAATATATTCAACTGAAAAGTTAGTTATCAAAAGTTCAAAGCATACATTGTAATTATACATTTTTTATGAAAAATCGTCAATGCGGTACTGACAAAAAATAACAAAATATAATGCCATTTTATGGCATAGTTATGATATAATAAAAAAAACATAAAAAAAACAACCAACAAAAGGAGGAGATTAGAAATGAGTATCAAAAACAAAAAAAAGTTAAAGTCCATGCCCCTTATCGGAGATCCTGCACCGGAGTTCAATGCTATAACAACAAAGGGGAAAATTGAATTCCCTAAAGATTACGCAGGAAGCTGGGTGATTCTGTTTTCACATCCTGCGGATTTTACGCCGGTATGTACAACTGAATTCATTGAATTCGCAAAAATGAACAGTGAGTTTGAAGAGCTGAACACCAAACTTGTGGGGCTTTCCATAGATTCACTACACTCACATCTGGCATGGATCAAGAGTATTGAGAGTATAGATCTATACGGAAAGGGAAAGGTAAAAGTTGATTTTCCTATAATTGCGGACATAAGCATGAATGTTGCAAATAAATACGGAATGCTTCAAACTGTGGCAAATACTCAGACTATCAGAGCAGTATTTGTAATCGACCCTGAGGGTATTATCAGGACAATACTTTACTATCCGATGTCTGCAGGCAGAAATCTTCCTGAAATCAAAAGAATCGTTCAGTCATTGCAGTTGCATGACAAGGAAAACATATCGACACCGGCCAACTGGCTTCCGGGTGATGATGTTCTCCTGGGTTCACCTCTCACACTGGAGGAGGCAGATGGACGTATCAAGGATGGCGGGGATGATTTAATTCCTCTGGACTGGTATCTGACAATCAAAAAAATATAAAAAATACCGTGACGGTTCAAAGAGCTGTCACGGTATTTTTTTATTAATCACATAACCTACGTCACAATACGCTTGACTATTTCTCTGAAGTTAGCTTCTATATACGTTCCCTGCTTGCCGACAATAGGGGTTCCCCTGTTAGTTGAAATGTGAATATTATCGTCATCCTGAATTATTCCCGCAATCGGACCGTTAAAGATACCCTTCATTGAATTCAGATCCGGAAGCAGTCCTTCTTTCATAAGTTCAAACTTGACCTTGTTCAAAATAATATATGTTTCGTTAATACCGTTATTAATCAGGTATCTTTCCGCAGTATCCGCATCTCTCAATGCTGCAATTTCGGGCTCTGTAATGATAACTGCCGCCTGCGCCGGAGTCATGGCAATTTCAAGGAGATCTCCCAAGCCCGCCGGAGTATCAATAATTATAAAATCAAAAATTCCGGACAGTTTATCGCACAGCACCTTCATATGAAGCGAAGTGATGTCTCTGTTATCCTTGCCGGGTGCCGCTGCCATGAAGTACAGGCTGTCAAAGCCGTCAACCTTTATCATCGCCTTGTTTATTCTGCATACTCCGGACATCACATCCATAATGTTATAGACGACTTTGTTCTCCATTCCAAGATAGAGGTCCATATTTCTGAGCCCCATATCCATGTCAACAAGCATGACGCGAAAACCGTACTGCGCCAGCGTTGCTCCCATATTTACCGAAAACATTGTCTTTCCCGTACCGCCCTTGCCGGAGGTAACCAGTATTACTTTACTCATCACACATGCTCCGTTCGAAACCTGTTACTCTTATATATTTGCACAGAACGTGAGTTTTAGTCAAGTGTTTTCGCATATTATTCCATAAATCCTGCCGCCTTCATGCTCACATACACTCCGTCACCGATTATAATATGGTCAAGGACGGGGATTCCGAGGAGTTTCCCTGCTTCAGCCAATCTCCTCGTAGTGCCTATATCCGCCTCACTGGGCTGCGGATCTCCCGACGGATGATTATGAACAAATGCGACAGAGCCGGCACTCCTCCTCACCGCTGCAACAAAGGCCTCTCGCGGATGGGAGGCGGAAGAATTCAGATCGCCGACGGATATCTCCTTTTCCTCAAGAATTTCACCTTTGGCATTTATCATCAGGCATTTAAAATGTTCTTTCTTCTCATACCTTAACTTTTCCATAAAAATATCCGCAATATCACCGGAACATCTTATCGCAACCCGCCGTTGAGGCGGCAGGCAGGCTATCCTTTTTCCCAATTCAACTGCGGCCAGCAATTCGCATATTTTGGCATTTCCCATACCGTTAATTTCCCTCAGCTCTTCCGGTGTACAGTCCGTCAGAAACCTGAGCCCCGTTCTGTCAGCGGACAGAATCTCCGTCGCCAGCTTCATGGCCGATTTTTCTCTCGTTCCGGTTCTTAAAAGAATTGTCAGTATTTCCACATTCGACAGGGCTTCCTTTCCCTCACGCAAAAGCTTCTCTCTGGGCTTCTCCCAAACAGGCATTTCTCTCAAATTCATAATAATCTCCATTCCGCCGCCTTCGTCGGCGGCACAAATAGTTGTGAAAGCTACTTACCCTTCTTTCACTTTGGTATAAAATACTTTTTAGAAGCTATACTACAAAGCACGAAGAGGTGAGTCGTATTAACTTCCTCGTTAAAGACAGCATAATAATCAGTGTAAGCTCCATCTTTCAAGCACAAATAAGTGGTATTACTAATCCGTACACTAAGAATTGTTTTAACGCCTTTGTTAAATTGTGTGATGAGGCAGTCAATGGCTTCTTTATTTTTATTAGAAAGGAGCTTGCCTATGAAAGTTGTTTATCAGATTTGTTGTGGTGTCGATGTTCACAAATCTTTTCTCGTTGCCACAATCATCAAAACTACTTCCGGAGTTCAGCCTTCTTATCAGAAGAAGCGCTTCTCCACCTTCAACAATTCCATTCTTGAGTTCAAAAAATGGCTGTTGGACAATTCCTGTCGTGATATCTGCATGGAATCCACCGGTAAATACTGGATACCTGTGTTCAACCTTTTGGAAGATGAAATTAACATAACCATCGCCAACCCTAAATGGGTAAAGGCTGTCAAAGGGAACAAGGACGACACAAAGGATTCCAAATGGATTGGAGACTTGTTCAGACTAGGGCTTGTGCCCGGAAGCTATATACCGTGCAAACCTATCCGTATTCTCAGAGAGTTTACGAGGTATCGGTATAAATTAACTTCCTGCAGAAGCAGCGAGAAGAATCGATTTCAAAATGCTCTTACCGTTTGTAATGTTGCATTGGATTCGGTTGTTTCCGATATCTTCGGGAAATCAGCCACCTCTATAATCGATTACCTTCTTGAACAGTCCGACAATTCCATCAACCACGAAGAAATATCCTCCAGACTGCTTCGTTCACTCAAGAATAAGTCTGAAAGTGTCATTGAGTCCATCGAGGGTTATCAGATGACTGATCCCCAAAAATATCGCATGCATATCATCCGTGCACATATGGATTATATCACTTCTGCTATTGCTGATATAGACTCAATAATTGATTCGTTGGCTGAACCTTATGATAATGCTGTCAATCTGCTTTGTACCGTTCCGGGAATCAATAGAAACAGTGCGATAACTATTATTTCCGAGATTGGTACTGATATGTCTCAGTTTTCTTCTTCCAAGCGTTTATGTTGCTGGGCCGGACTTACTCCCGGTAACAACGAGTCTGCCGGTAAGAAAAAGTCTGTTCGGACTACACGTGCCGGAGTCTATCTCAAACCTGCATTGGTACAAGTTGCTCATGCAGCCGTGAAATCCGACAAATCTCCTTACTACAAACTCAAATACGAACGCATCATGAAACGCCGTGGAAAAAAACGAGCTATCATTGCTATTGCAAGGATGATTCTCACCGCCGTCTTCAACATGCTGTCTACCGGCGAGATGTGGAACCCTTGCGATTTGTACAAAATCGATATGCCTGTCGAACTTAAGGAAATGCAAAAATCCAAAGCAATCAAGCAGGCAATTAAACTGCTTAAAAAGGAGGGCATCATCTCAGAGGAATTACTCGTCTCCTAAACAATTTAATTCATTGCACAGATTTTTCGGTTATCTTTAGATAGCCTGTTTTTTATTGCCATCTTACGGCTTGTTTTTATTTTCTTTCACACTAACTAACCTCCATATTGCCTTTTGGGTTATTTTACCATATTATGTAATTATTTCAAGCTGTCTTTACGTTTGTCCCTCCTTTTACACCATATATTTTTCCAGTTCCCCCTTGTATTTGAAAAGTATTTCCTTGATTCTCTCGATCTCTTCCTTCCAATTATCCTGCTTGAAAAAGGAAACTGCCAGCATATGGCGAACATTTCCGTCCTGTGACACCAGTGGAACCCCTACACCTATGACATAGCTGAAGGTTTCTTCTATGGAAAGAACAAACCCCTCTCTTCGTATTTTCTCATACTCTTTCATAATATCTGCGGGTGCTGTAAGGCTGCAGTCATCTGCAAGAAGAATTTCACCGCTCTTCAACAGTTCCTCACTTATCTCCTCGTGGTATGCCATAAGCCCTTTCCCGTAAGTTCCTTTGTTGGCGGGATAGAAGGTTCCCGGCTTATCATGCATCTTTATGGCCTGATGGATCTCCACAGAGTAAATTGACATGACTCTGTACCCTTCTCTTCTGGCCAGCCCCACGGATTCATGTGTTTCTTTGCCTATTTCCTCTAGGATATTAAGAATATTCTCTTGATAATTTACGTTATTCAGATATGTATTCCCCAGCCTGAATGCTACAGGTCCCATAGAATAGCTTTTATCACCCGAGTTTCTCATAAGAAGTCCTGAGTTCTCAAGGGTTTTGAGGTTTCTGTACACAGTCGTTCTGTTCATTCCGGTCAATTCAACTATATCGCCCACAGTGTAGCGATAAGGTTTCTCGGTAAAAATATTAAGTATGTTGATGGCTTTTTCCAAGCTTGTCATTCCTTCCATAGCATTTTCTCCAAATAATATGCATACATTTTTGTGGCAGTCATCATAGTTTTTATCGATAACCTCTCGTTTTCCACATGAGCGCCGTGTTCTGCCGATTCCTTCTCAAACACCGGTCCCCACGACACCATGTTGGGCATAGACGAGGCATAGGATGCCCCCGATGCAATTTTTATATCCGGTTCGTACCCGTAAGCTTTCATTGTTTCCTGCATTATGACAAAAGGTTCCTGTCTGCAGTCTGTCACCATCGGAGGTCCGAAGTCAACTATTTCGAACTCGAAGCCGTATCTCCCGCTTTCCCTCGCAAAGGCTTCTTCCACGTCCCCTCGCTTTACTCCGAATTTATGCCTCAGGTTTATATTCAGAATAATCTCATCTCCGCTCTTCTTGAGGGTTGTCGGTGATGCTACAGTCTTTCCCACTTTTACCCCGTCACAGAAATCCGTTCCGTCATCAATCTCCAATCCTTCTCCCATCCCGTCATCAGAAAAAAAGTCCCTTATAAATCTCGCAAAATCCATATGACGAATCCTCACCTCTTCGCCAAGAAGCTCAATGGCATTGATGCTCTGCTGAGGCTCGGAACTGTGAACGGAAACGCCGTTAAATACCCGCTCTTCACCATCGGCAAAGGTTATTTCCGCTTTGGACGGTATGGTGTTCGGGCTGTCTCCCGCTTCCAGTTTTATTATCTCTTTGTATTCTCTTCCCTTGAATGTAAGCTTGACATCACAATATCCTTTTTCAACATTGAATATGGGAAACTCGCCGTCCGGAGAGAATCCGTAGTCCGGAAGATCAAATTCCTTTCGGTAGTTTTCCATATCCGTCCATTCGCTTTCTTCGCTCGTTCCCACAATCAGACGAACCTTTCTTTCAGGAATGCCCCTGAGTTCTTTCACTGCCTTCATGGCATAAAGGCTCATAATAACAGGCCCCTTGTCATCTACGCTGCCGCGTCCAATGATAAACCCGTTCTTTATCTTTGCATCAAAAGGGTTTTGTTCCCATTTATCAATATCGCCGATACCTACAACATCCACATGAGTCAGTATGCCCAGAATTTCTCCACCTGTTCCCAAGTCAATGACACCCACATCTTCCGTTGAAGTTTTTTTAACTTCAAAGCCCATCTCACGAGCTCTTGCGAGAACGAACTCCAAAGCACCGGAGATCTGTTCATCATTCCCTTCGATACTGCGGAATTTGATCAGTTGAACAATATCACTCAGCATCTCATCTCTGCAGCCTTCTATGAAAATCTCTATTCTTTCCTTCATAAGCAATACTCCAGTGCCGTCGCGGCATAAACCCGTGCGGCATCCTCCAGCTCGGCTACGGAAACAGCTTCGTTAACAGAATGAGCCAGCGTTATATCTCCCGGCCCCATAATAACACAATCGCTGTCCGTATTGTTTGCTATAAATCCGGCATCCGTCCATGCATGGCATACCGTCAGCTCTCTTTCGGGAAGACCGGAAGCCTTTACCGCCGCCTGAATCGCCTTTACTATATCCGCCTCCCCGTCAGTATAGAAAGGCAGGTGAGGCAAATCATTCTGTCCTTCAAACATATCCTTTGATTCTGCATTGAATCCCGGATATTTTTCTTTCATGATTTCAAATATCTCATGTATTTCCCGGTAAACCTGCTCAATGGTTTCGCCGGGAATCGATCTCCTGTCCAGCTGAACGGAGCACAAATCCGCAACGGTACTCGGCTGGTCTCCGCCACATATTTTTCCTATGTTCACGGTGGGGCTTCCAAGCACAGGATGGTTCCTGCTTTCCAGAACCTCAGGGACATAAAAGTCATACAGATAAGCAATAAATCTTGATGCCATTGCTATAGCATTTACACCGTCTTTCTGTGCAGACCCGTGCACTTTTCTGCCAAACACATTGATTTTTATCCATTCCAGCCCCTTATTGCCCAAAGCTATATTCATGGATGTAGGTTCACCGACTATTGTGGCATCAGCTCCGCACCAGTCACGAAGAAGAGCTTTTGTACCCTTTCCCTGCTCCTCTTCATCCACCACAGCCGCAAACCACAGATCTCCCTCAAGATCCGCTTCGCTTTCCTGTATGGCGGCCATGGCAACCATCATTGCTGCAAGTGCTCCTTTCATATCCGTTGCTCCCCTGCCATGTATCATGCCGTTCTCATTTCTTCCGCTATATGCATCCTCCATATCATAAGCGGGCACAGTATCCATATGCCCGGTAAGAAGCAGCGAAGGACCTCCCCTGCCCTTAATTCTGGCAACAACATTGGGGCGCCCTTTCTCTACTTCATATATCTTTGTCTTTATCCCATGACCTGTCAGCCATTTGCAGATGTATGCGGCAATCTCCTCTTCCTGTCTGTCCATGAATGAGCCGCTTTGAATTTTTACGAGCTCAGATGTTAGATTACCCACATCCAGCTCACCGATTCTTTCAAAAATTTTCATTAAAATCCTCTTCCCCTTATGTCTATTTCCCCTTTTCTGCCAGGAAGCAAGCCACCTGATGCCCCGGTTCAATCTCGATTACAGGAGGTTCTTCGCGGGAACATCTTTCTGCAGCAAATTTACATCTGCTGCGGAATTTGCAGCCTGTCAGCACTTCAATAGGGTTCGGTGTTTCTCCCTCCAGAACGTCTCTCGGACCTGTACGCGATTCGCCGGGTTTAGGCATTATATCGGACAGGGCCTTGGTATAAGGATGTATCCCCTTATTTACAATAATATCGGATGGCCCTATCTCCACTATCTTCCCCAGATACATGATGGCGATTCTGTCGGATATCAGCCATGCCAGCGAAAGGTCATGGGTAATGAAGAGATATGTCACACCGGTCTCTTCTCTGAACTTAAGCATCAGTTTCAGGATACCCGCCCGTATTGAAGCATCCAGCATTGATACAGGCTCATCAGCGACCACAAACTGAGGTCTCATTATCATGGAGCTGGCTATTACAACTCTCTGCCTCTGACCGCCGGAAAGCTCATAAGGATATCTGTAGAAATAGTCTTCTCCCGGTGCCAGTCCGGCCTCTTCCAGAGCCTGTCTGCTTCGTTCCTGCCTGTCCTCTTCACTGCTTACCATGTTATTTACAACCAGCGGTTCGGAAACAATATCAAGAATATCATTTCTGGGATTCAGCGACTGATAAGGGTCCTGGTATATCATCTGAGCTTTTTGCCTGAACGCTTTAAGACCGGCTCGGCTACCGTCCATCGGCTTGCCGTTGAACAATAGCTTGTCATAGGTGCCGGGAACCAGCTGAAGAAGAGCTTTCCCCGTAGTTGTTTTTCCGGACCCCGACTCTCCCACCAGAGAAAGAATTTCCCCCTTGGCCAGATTGAAACTCACACCGTCAACAGCATGTACAATTTTTTTCTCCCTGCCGAAAGAGCCCTTGAGCTGAAAATGAACCTTCAGGTTTTTAACTTCAAATATGTTAGCCATTGGCAACCACCTCCCAGTTATGACAGCTGACGAAGTGTTCAGGTCCTACCTCAACGGGCTCCGGATTCTGTTCCCTGCATATGTCACAGGCATGCTCGCATCTTGGCCGGAAAGGGCACCCTGTGGGTAAATCAAGCATGTTTGGCGGTGCCCCGGGAATACCTTCAGGCATCACTTTTCCCCTGTTTATGTCAGGAAAACACTTAATAAGCTTATCCGTATAAGGATGTGATGTGTGTTCAAATATATCTTTTGCTCTGGCAATTTCCACGATCTTACCCGCATACATTACGGCAATTTTGTCGCAGGTTTCCGCCAGAACGGAAAGATCATGAGTAATTAGGATGAATCCCATATTGAATTCTTCTCTAAGCTTCTCAATCAGATTAAGAATCTGTGCCTGTACCATTACATCCAGTGCTGTTGTAGGCTCATCACCAATCATTATCTTGGGCTCGCAGGCCAGTGCCATGGCTATCATGACCCTCTGTTTCATGCCGCCCGAAAATTCGTGCGGGTAATTGTTTATTCTTTCACCCGGAATATCCACCAGCTCCAGAAGATAAGCCGCTTTATCCAGTGCCGCCTTTTCGTCCAGTCCCTGATGGAGCATTATTGCTTCGGCAATCTGCTTGCCTATTTTTAACACCGGATTGAGAGCGTTCATTGCCCCCTGAAAACAGATAGATATATCATTCCATCTGTATTTCCTTATTTCATCTCCATCCATAGCTGCCAGATTTTTTCCTTCCAGCAATATCTCTCCGCCAACAATCTCTCCTTCCGGCGGCAGGATTTGTGCTATAGAGAGTGCGCTGGTTGTCTTGCCGCAGCCGGACTCTCCAACCAGCCCCAAGGCTTCGCCATAATCAAGATCAAAGCTGACGTCATCAACGGCTCTGACGACACCCTGACTGATGGTAAAATAAGTTTTTAAGTTCTTTACTTCAAGCAGTTTGGTCATCGATCCGTCACCTCTCTTTCAGTTTGGGGTTCATAATCTCGTCAAAAGCATAACCCATAAGTGTGAAAGACAGAATTACAAGTACAACGCAAAGACCCGGAGGAATGTAGTACCACCATGCACCAATCGAAGCAGCTCCGCTCTCAAAGGCATAGTGCAGCATCATTCCCCAGCTTGCCATTGTCGGGTCACCCAAACCCAGAAAACTGAGTGTGGTCTCCGACGTTATGGCAACCGCAGCTACCAACACGGTATTTGCGAAAATCAGCGGGAACACATTAGGTATTATATGCTTAACCATGGTGTGTAAGCTTCCGGCTCCTATGGAAACGGTTCTTTCAACGAACGGTCTCTCTCTTATTGAGAGGGTCTGTGCACGCACCACTCTGGCGGTTCCCGGCCAGCTTGTAATTCCGATAACGAATATGATGTTCCATATGCTGGTCCCCAGAATTGCGGCCAAAACCATGCACAGAGGCAGCCATGGAATTACCAGGAAAAAATCCGTAAATCTCATCAGAACCGTATCCGTACCCTTTCCGAAATATCCGGCGGTAATACCGATAAAAGTTCCCAAAGCCATAGAAATACCCGTTGCCAGCACACCGCACAGGAGAGATATTCTGGAGCCTGCCATTAAGTTGGCCAGCACATCCCTTCCCATATCGTCGGTTCCGAGCCAGTGTTCCTTGCTCGGCGGCTGCATGATTTCAGCACTTCCGCCAAAGTCAAATGTTGAAAACGGAACTATTATCGGTCCGAATATTGCTACAAGAATAAAAATTGCAAGTATAATTGTTCCGGTAAACGCCATTTTATTGTGATAGACACTGCTGCAAAATTCTTTGAATTTTTTATTTCTTATCGCTCTTTTAGCATTACTCATAATCTCACCCCCCTATACTTCATTCTTGACACGAGGGTCTATATACGAGTAACTGATGTCGGCAATATAATTTGCCACAACTACGCAAACAGTTACGAGAAGGAAGAGTCCCTGCAGAACCGGATAGTCTCTTGCAGCCAGTGCATCATACATCAGGTTGCCGAGCCCCGGCCAGGAGAATACCGTTTCAATCTGAACAGCACCGCCAACAACGAATCCCAGATTGATTGCAATAATCGTAACCATGGGAAGCATCGCATTAGGCATGGCATGGTTTCTCAAAATGTATTTCTCCCTGAACCCTTTGGCTCTCGCAGTAGTTATATAGTCTTCCGAAAGCACATCGGTCATTGTGTTTCTCATGGTCAGTGCATACTCTCCAACCAGCAGGATCGACATTGTCAATACAGGCAGAACCGCATGCCATCCGATATCCAGCAGCTTTTCAATCCCGCCGGCCATCATCATGCCCGGTGCATTCATCCCTCCGGTCGGGAACCACCCAAGTCCGACGGCAAATACGGCTACCATAATCATTCCAAGCCAGAATACAGGCATGGAGTAGGTGAAAAGGGATATGGTCAGAGTGGTTACATCCAGCTTTGTTCCCCTTTTCCATGCGGCCAATATCCCCATAAACATGCCAACTGTAATCGCGATTACTTCTGCCAGTCCAAACAGTATGACCGTTGGCAGAATCTTAGGTCCTATTACCTCCGTAACGGGTTCCTTCCATTGGAACGATGTTCCCAGATTACCATGGAAAAGATCCTTCAGGTAGATTACAAACTGTTCGAACTGTGATTTATCTAAACCGTATGTCTCAATTATTCTCTGTATTGCTTCCGGGGACGCTTTCGGATTTCTCATAACCATTGAAAGCGGATCCCCCGGAATAATTCTGAACAGAAAATAGTTGAATATAATAACCAGAATAATCGTTATCAGGGCATATATGGTCTTCTTTATAATATATTTCGTTCTCATAATATGCTCCTACGGCATCTTAATTATTCCTCAGCAGCCATTTCGGCATTCAGATAGTTTACTATTGTTGAGTTAAAGAAATATGACCCTCCTTCAGGAATCTGTTCAAATCCTGTGACCACATCTGTTCTCACTGCCTGAACATAGCTGTCATACAGGAGCATAATTGCCGGTGCATCTTCATACACTATTTGCTGCATCTGATTGATTACCTCAGCTCTCTCCGCTTCATCAACGATTGTCCCCTGTTTTGCATACAGATTGTCATATGCGGCACTCACATAGCCGAAGTCATTGGTGCCGTCCCACTCAGCATAAAATGATGATGCAAAGACTCCTAAAATAGTACTCGGATCCAGATCTCCTCCATATCCGCTGATCATCATGTCATAATTAAACTCCCATGCGTCATCCCACATCTTGCCTGAATCCATCGTTTCAAACTTAATCTTAATTCCGGCTTTTTCACATCCGCCTGCAATTATCTGCGCCGCCTTTACTTCCTCAGTATTGTCTGCAACTGCGGCCATTCTGAATTCTATAGGCTTGCCATTTGCTTCCCGGATTCCGTCATTGTCACTGTCAACATAACCTGCCGCATCCAACAGTGCGTTTGCTTCGTCAACGTCATATTTTCTGGTTTTTTCAGGCGTATAGTGGTACTGGGTATCCGTTATGGGTACAATTGTATCTGCCACAATTCCAACCCCTCCATAGGCCTTTTCAATTATAGCTTCTTTGTCGGTACAATATTCTATAGCCTGTCTCACACTCTTCTCCTTAAGAAGAGGATGCCCTGTACTGCCTTCACTGTCACTTACATTGATGAACACGTTAGTCCAGCCATTAACACTGCCTTCAATAATGCTGATGCCATCTTCCTTTGCCATAGCTTTGAGCTGAGTTGCTCCCAAGCTGGTTGCTCCGGCAACCTCCCCTGTCTTCAGGGCTGATGCCAGACCGTCCTGTGACTTGTACAGTATAAAGGAATAAGAAGGAACCTTGCCTCCTTCAGCGAAATAGTTTTCATTCAATGTCAGGTTGATAGTGGTATCGTCTTTGCCTGCAAAAACATATGGGCCTGAACCTATGCAGTCATCATTGGCATATTCGTAAGCTCCGTCTTCACCCAGTTCAGCCCAGATGTGCGCCGGAAGAATAGGGATAGTGCTTCTCAGCAGGTTAACCTTAGGTTTCTCGCATTTAAGGATTACGGTCTTGTCGTCAGGACATTTGATCTCATCAATATCTGTCGCATAGGTACCGTACAGATATGAGGACTCCATCAGTTCGTATGTCAGTTTAACATCCTCAGCCACCACCGGCTCTCCGTCGTGCCAAGCTGCATCTGCCAGATGGAATGTCCATTCAGTACCATCTTCGTTAGTTTCCCAGCTCTCCGCCAGACATGGCACCGCATCATAATTTTCATCAAACTTAATCAGCGGATCATAAATCAGGCTGAACACCTCAAAGGAAACCATATTTTCCGCAACCAGAGGATTCATTGAATCAACTTCCTCGGTTATTCCGACTACAACTCCTGCCGCACTGCTGCCGCATCCGATCATGCTGAAGCTCATGGAGAATGCCAGCACAGCACATGCCAGAATTTTGCCTATTTTCATTTTCATTTTTCCTCCCTCCTAAAAAAGAATTAAAATCAGTTCATAATATGAACGCAAGATTTTTATAATGAACTCTTTTTTATTATATTGGTGCACCTTTATAAAGTCAACTGAATTGTTTGAAAATTAAGAAAACATTCGGCTTGCGAAACGAGGTGTACCCCATTTAGTGGACACCATGCAATAAACCTGACAATATCTCAACAGAAAAAGACTGCCCGGAAACTTCAATTTAGTTTCCAAGGCAGTCCTTTTAGTATAAACCACTAAAAAAGTTAATGATTTGATTTGTCGCTACAGGTTTCCGTCCAGGAATTTCACTATTCCCGCTTCAACCTCATCTTTCAGACCCTTGTAGTTATGAATTTCGTGACGATACCCTTCGTAAATCTTTTCCTCTACATTGTGGCCTGAATTCACAAGCCATCCGGTAACCGTTCTGACTCCCTCTCCAAATGCACCGCAAGGATCCTCGTCACCGGCAATGTTGTAAATCGGCAGACCTACAGGTACGGCTGCCGCCCATTTTTCGCTGTTTACTTCCTCAACCATTTCAATGAACTGCAGCAGCGCTTCATTGGATGTTGGTTGTGTAAAAGCATCAAAAGGATCCATCGCGTGATCCATCTGAACATAAGGATCGTGACATATCCATTCATTACCCAGTTTTACCTCTTCTATACGCTCGAAGAGGCCGCCCAGCAGTACTCCCAGCAAATCCGGATCCGAGTCTTCTCCTTTACCTGAATCAACCAGCGGCTTAAGCAACTCAATGCCCTTTGCATAAGGTATGACACCCGGACCAACCGTTCCGCAGATTATGGCACCTGACAGCTCATTACCGTACTTTGTCATAAACTGTCTTAGTATTATAGACCCCATGCTGTGACCGTACATGAAGTAAGGCACATCCGGATATTTCTCCTTTACAAGCTTCATCAGCTTGTACTCATCCTCCATCATAGTCTGCGGTCCTTTATTTCCCCAGTTGCCCCAAGTATCATTTTCCAGGGCCGTCTTGCCATGACCCACATGATCATCGGCTGCAACAACATAACCTGCATCCATCAGAGCAACAATCATATGAAAGTATCTTCTGGAGTGCTCACCGAACCCGTGGACAAGCTGAACCACACCTTTAATCTCGGAAGCGGGAACATAAATCCAGCCATACACCTTGTCCCGTTCGTTATACGAATCAAATTTTATTTCATGAAGCATTTGTAAATCCTCCTTTAATAAAGCTTGGCACCTGCCGGAATTCTGTCATCCGGCATAAGAAGATTGAGCCTCTCTTCGCCCTCTTCCTTGTGAACTGCAGATATAAGCATTCCGCACGAATCGATTCCCATCATCTTTCTCGGCGGCAGGTTAACAATTGCAATTGCTGTTCTTCCGACCAGTTCCTCAGGTTCATAGTATTCACGGATTCCGGAAAGAATTATCCGATCCGTTCCCGAACCGTCGTTCAAGGTAAACTTCAGAAGCTTCTTGCTCTTCGGAACTTCTTCGCATTTTAACACCTTAACCACTCTGAAGTCGGATTTGCTGAATGTCTCAAAATCCACTTCTTCCTCAAATAGCGGTTCAACCTGAACATTTGAGAAGTCAACCGGCTCGAATTCCTCACCTAAAGGATCTACCGGAGTCTTTGCATTAGACATCTCATGTTCCAGCGGCTTCATTGTAGGGAAAAGGATTACGTCTCTGATTGTCGGAGCATCTGTTACCAGCATTATGACTCTGTCTATACCGATACCGAGACCGCCTGTCGGAGGCAGACCTACTTCCAGGGCATTTACAAAATCCATATCCATCGGATGCGCTTCGTCATCGATTCCGGCATCCAGTTCACGCTGCTGCTCTACAAACCTTTCATACTGGTCAATCGGGTCATTAAGCTCGGAGAATGCATTGGCAACCTCCCAGCCGTTTATATATGCTTCAAACCTTCTGGTGATTCTCGGATCTTTCGGATCTCTCTTTGACAGCGGTGAAATCTCTACCGGATGACCTGTAACAAAGACAGGTCCATCTAGGAATCCCGGAACATCCTCACAATATTCTTCGAACATCTCCGCTATGATTTTGCCTCTGCTCAGGTTCTCGACATCCTCCGCGTCCATTCCATATCCAATGGCTGCCTGTCTTGCTTCTTCGTCACTGTCAATCTCTCTGAAATCCACACCCGTGATTTCCGCAACGGCATCTGTCATATCTATAGACTTCCATGGAGGTGTCAGGTCAAATTCCTTGCCCTGATAATTTATGACCGTGCTGCCGTTTGAAATCTTGGCCGCATTGGAAACTACAGCTTCGGTAACGCGCATGGTTGTTTCCATGTTCCCGTAGGCATAGTAACATTCCATAGAGGTAAACTCAGGGTTGTGGTTCTTATCCATTCCCTCGTTTCTGAACATCTTGCCCATTTCGTAAACTCTGTCCAGACCCCCTACAATCAGCCTCTTCAGATAGAGTTCGTTGGCAATTCTCAGTTTCATAGGCAGGTGCAGGGTGTTATGATATGTATTAAACGGTCTGGCATTGGCTCCACCCGCTATGGTTGTCAGGATAGGTGTGTCCACTTCCAGATAACCGAAGTCTTCTTCAAGAGTTCTCTTGATTTCCTTGATGATCTTTGATCTTCTGATAAAGCTGTCCTTCACTTCCGGATTCACAATCAGATCCACATAACGCTGCCTGTATCTGATATCCATATCCTTCAGTCCGCTCCATTTATCAGGTAGAACCTGCAGTGACTTGGACAGAAGAACCAACTCGGAAGCCTCAACGGTAATCTCACCTCTCTTTGTCATGAATACCTTGCCGACAACACCGTAGATGTCACCGATGTCGGATGTTTTGAACCAGTCGTACTCCTCATCACCGAGAACATCCTTCTTCACATGCACCTGTATTCTTCCTTTATAATCCTGTATGTCAATAAATGAGGCCTTACCCATGCCTCTTTTCGCCATCATACGGCCGGCAATACTCACTTCTTTACCATCGTATTCAGGGAAATTCTCTCTGATATCCTCTGAGAAGGCGGTCTGATTCCAAGTTTCAACCAGAAACGGATTTCTGCCCGCTTCCTGCAGCCTCTTCAGCTTCTCCCTTCTTATCAGTTGCTGTTCCGTTAATTCCGGCTCCATATTTCTGTTATCATCGCTCATTTTTCTCTCCTTGCTTAATGATTTTCATGACTTTGTAGTTTACGATTCCGTCCGGAATCTCAATGGTAACTTCGTCTCCCTTTTTGTGTCCGATGAGCGCTTTACCAACTGCGGATTCGTTAGATATTTTGCCATTGAACGGATCTGATTCCGTGGCACCGACTACAGCGAATTCCTCGGTTTCTCCTGTATCTAAATCCTTAACTCGAACTATTAATCCTACATTTACAACGTCTCCCCTGACGTCCTCGTCCTGAACGATCTTTGCCTTTCTGAGCATTTCCTCAAGGAAGTGAATTCTCTCTTCCAGCTCAGCCTGTTCATTTTTGGCAGAATCATATTCCGCATTCTCGGAAATATCTCCATATGAGATCGCTTCCTTGATCCTTTCGGCAACTTCGGCACGTTTAACTGATATGAGCTCGTCGTGTTCCGCTACTATATTGTCGTACCCTTCCTGCGTTAACAGAACTTCTTCGTTCATGATTTCTTCCATTTATATTTCTCCTTTTTTAGCGCATAAAGAACGCTTGTTATACGAATAGGTATTATCACATAAACACAGCTTAATGTCAATAATTCAGCCGTTTATATACTTCTTATTCTGATTCAAAAGCGATAATGTCTTAAGTAAATGCAAGGGAAAATGTCCCAAATCAAAATTACATGTATAATCTCCGGGAGTTTGACAGTTAAATAGCAAAAAAACGCCAAGAGCCTTGACACGGCTATATTTTTTTGTCAAATTTTCGAAAATATTTGTAGTATTGTTTAGTATTGTATGGTATAATATAAGCAAATATATTAGTATTTAACTCACTTGGATGATGGAGGTTATCAACATGAGACTTAATATCGTAAAATCCTCAAATGCTGAGCAGCTATATATAATAAAATCATTCCGAAATGACAAAGGCAAAAGCACATCTAAAATTTTCAAGAAGCTGGGCTCAATGGCCAGTTTGCTTCCGGAGCATGACAATAACAGAGACAAGGTAATTGCTTGGGCAAAAGAACAAGCACGGATCTACACGGAAGCTGAGAAAAACAACGAATTAAAGATTCCAATCGAACTTTCCGAAGGAAAGCAGCTAACCTTCGGAGAAAAGTCAACCTTCGGAGGCGGCTACCTCTTTCTGCAGAAAATATTTCACGAACTTGGTCTGAAAAAGATCTGCGATGAGATCAGTTCCAGATATGATTTCCAATATGATCTGTCATCCATTCTTTCCGGACTGATCTATGCGCGGGTTCTTTCCCCTTCTTCAAAACTATCCTCTTACGAGTATATGGAAGAACTTCTGGAATTACCTGATTTTGAACTGCATGATATTTATCGTGCTCTGGATGTCCTGGACAAAGAATCCGACTTCATACAGGCGCGTATCTATGAGGCTGCTAAAGCTGAACGCAACGATGCCGTTCTTTACTACGACTGCACAAATTTTTTCTTTGAGATAGAAGAAGAAAAGGGGATCCGCAAATACGGAAAGAGTAAAGAGCACAGACCCAATCCCATTGTCCAGTTTGGTCTTTTTCTTGATGGTAACGGCTTTCCCCTTGCGTTCACAGTATTCCCCGGAAACGAAAACGAACAGCCTACGCTTATTCCTATGGAGAAAAAGATTATTAATGACTTTTCTCTCGCAAAATTCATTATCTGTACAGATGCAGGGCTTGCATCTGCAGTAAACCGGCGCTTCAATGATGTGGCAGATCGTTCTTTCATAGTTACACAGTCTGTTAAGAAGATGAAAGGGCATTTGCAGGAATGGGCTTTGAATCCTGAAGGATGGTCACTTGGCAGCGATGGCAGAAAGTATGACATCTCTCAGATTGACGAAGAGTTGCATAAAAACAGTGTATTCCACAAAGAGCGCTGGCTGAATGAGGACGACTTTGAACAGAGGCTGATTGTTTCATACAGCCCAAGGTACAAACATTACCAACAGCAAATCAGAGAGCGTCAGATTGATAGAGCAATCAATATTATCGAAAGCGGTTCCGGCTCTAAAACTCGCAACCCGAACTCACCGACAAGATTCATAGAAGAGACACAAATAACCATGGACGGCGTTGTTGCAGACAAAACAGTAACTTCTTTGAACGAGGAGAAAATTATTGAAGAAGCGAAATATGACGGATTCACAGCAGTCTGCACCACCCTTGAAGATTCTGTTTCTGACATACTTAAGGTTAACCATCGCAGATGGGAGATTGAAGAATCCTTCCGCATCATGAAGTCCGAATTCAAAGCGAGACCTGTATACCTGCAAAGAGACGAGCGCATTCGAGCACACTTTCTGACATGCTTCTTATCTCTTCTTGTATATCGCCTTCTTGAGCACAAATTAAATGAGCAATATACGGTTACAGAACTCATAAGCACACTTCGCAAAATGGATTTTCTGAGAATGGATGGAATCGGATACCTTCCGGAGTACACCCGCACTGAAATTACAGATGCCCTGCACGACATTTTTGGATTTCGTACTGATACCGAAATTGTAACTGAAAAAAATATGAAAAAAATTATCAAATCAACGAAAAAGTAGAAAAAATACTACAAATACAATCACACTGAAAAACCGGCAACGCCTGTTATTGTAACCGTTTGCCGGTTTTTGAGTTCGATCAACTGTCAAAGATGGGGTATTATCACATAAACACAGCTTAATGTCAATAATTCAGCCGTTTATATACTTCTTATTCTGATTCAAAAGCGATAATGTCTTAAGTAAATGCAAGGGAAAATGTCCCAAATCAAAATTACATGTATAATCTCTCCTGAAAGAGAGGTGGACATGAGAAAGGTAGAATTAACCGTGAATGAACAGAAAAAGTATGAGACCATTAAAAGGCTGGTCGAAAAAGGCGGCAGCAAGAAGCGTGCAGCATTAAAACTTGGCGTTACCGTAAGAACAATCAACAGACTTATTAAGCGTTACAAATTGGAAGGCAAAAGTGCATTTTCTCATAAGAACAAAGCTCGTACCCCTTCCAATGCTTTCAGTGCAGAATTTGAGAATGAAATCATCACCTTGTACCTTAACAAGTATTCCGATGCTAATTTCAAACATTTTTCCGAGCTGCTTGCCAGAAACGAAGGCATTAAGATTTCCGAATCTGCCATATCGTCCATTATGTATGAAGCGGAAATCCTGTCTCCCAAGGCACACAGAGCTACTAAGCGCAAGCTAAAGAAAAGGCTCAATGAGCAGCTTGCATCAACAAAATCAAAGAAAAAGCAGACAGAATTAAAAGAGAAAATTCAGGAGGTTGATGACCCTCACCCACGAAGACCAAGATGTGCGTTCTCAGGTGAGATGATTCAAATGGATGCCTCATTACACCCTTGGTTTGCCGGCATCAAAGCCACATTACATGCTGCAATAGATGATGCCAGCGGAAATGTGGTCGGTGCCTACTTTGACAGCCAGGAGACGCTTAACGGGTATTACCATGTATTTGAACAAATCCTTACGGATTACGGCATACCTTACATGTTCTATACAGACCGCAGAACTGTTTTTGAATACAAGCGCTATGGTGAGAACAAGCTTGAAAACAATACAATGACACAGTTTGCATATGCCTGTAAACAGCTGGGGGTAGAAATTAAAACGACCAGTGTCCCTCAGGCCAAAGGTCGAATAGAAAGGTTGTTCCAGACATTACAGTCACGCCTGTGTGTCGAACTACGGCTTGCAGGCGTGACAACAATCGAGCAGGCAAATGAATTCTTAAAATCCTACCTAAAAGAATTCAATCGTCAGTTTGCTCTTCCTCTTGATTCTATACAATCCGTATTTGAATCGCAACCGGAAAAATCTCAAATTGACCTATTCCTATCAGTAATTGCTGAAAGAAAAGTTGATCACGGTCATTGTATACGCATATGGGCAAAGCACTTTTTACCTGTGGATGAAAATGGTTCTGAAGTATTCTTCCATCGTAAAACGGCTGCTTTAGTAATTAAAACCCTGTCCGGGAAACTGTACTGCAGCATTAACGAACGAATCTATGGTTTAGAAGAAATACCACAGCATGAAGTACAGTCACGATATTTTAACCTTAAGCAGGAGAAACAGTCGCCGAAAAAAAAGAGGAAAGTTTTCATTCCTCCAATGGATCACCCTTGGAAAAAGGACAATTTTATGAAGTTCGTAAAAGCAATGGAAGGACGAGAAGAAGACTGGGCTGCGTAAGTGTGTCAAAAAGCACCGGCAATCCTCATAATTACCGGTGCTTATGTTAGTTATTTTTTAGGACATTTTCCTAAATGCTTGACATAATTCAGCCGTTTATATACTTCTTATATTCGTCTCTCATACTGTCTTTGAAGCATGAAAATACTACTTCCATTTTATAGTCCTCATGCTCCTCAAGCCATGCCGTCACCGTATCAACGGCAACAGCTGCCGCTTCAGAAACGGGATAGCCGTAGACTCCCGTTGAAATTGCCGGGAACGCTATGCTGTGCAGACCATGCTTACGTGCCAGATTCAGTGAGTTACGATAGCAGTCAGCCAGTTTTGCCGCATGAACAGGATTCCCGGGATCCGCTGCATATATCGGTCCGACCGTGTGAATCACATGCTTTGACGGCAGATTATATCCCTTCGTAATCTTCGCCTCTCCGGTGTCGCATCCCCCTAAGGTTTTGCATTCCTCAAGCAGCCCGGGACCTGCTGCTCTGTGAATTGCACCATCCACACCGCCGCCTCCCAGCAATGTCTTGTTCGCTGCATTCACAATGGCATCGCATTCCAGCTTCGTTATATCGACTACTTCCAGACGTATTCTGTTCATTGTTTCAGGCTTCATCTCAACACCTCCCGCTGATTTCATATTTTAGATATAAACTTTCTTAATGTTGTCCGAACTTGTTACAAATACCATTGATGCATAATTGATATCAAACTCCACAATATCTCCTACCTTCAGGTTACCGCCTGCGTCCACCATGTCCTGAATGTCCAGTATGGTGTGGTCGGAGGATGCCCCCAGAATTTCGACACCCTTCATGCGGCAGCGAATTTCATCAGGGTGACCATAGTCTACCTTACCCATTGCCAGAAGTGCACGGCGGCGAATACCGCGATCCACATACTCAATCTTGTGGCCGAAGGCATCGAAGCCTATTTCACCGACCGGATGTGAAGGCTTATTTTTTACTTCAATTACTTCCCCTCGAAGGGTAAATACATCCTGATACATGTTGCCTATATCATATCCGTAAAGTGTTGGAAGATCATAGGCAAGCAGAATGCCTTCTCCCACTCTCAACATATTTATGCGCTCCGGCAGATCTCCGTCCACGACCCTCATGAGAGAGCTGGTTGCACCTCCGGAGATTATCTCAAGTTCACGGCCTATTCTGTCTTCAACCATTTCCGCTGCATCGACAAGTTCCTGAAGCTTTTCACTGGTTGCCACAACCGACCCGTAGCAGCCTACATTCACACCTACGCCTGCCAGATGCAGATTGTGCAGATCGTTTTCAATTGTCACGGCGGCTTCAACCATTTCTTCCTTATCCCAGAATCCCTCACGGAGATCGCCCAAGTCTACCATGAGAATGACATTATGTTCTCTGTCATGTATTCCGGCATACTTGTTCAGTTCTTTTATTACAGTCATTTCGCTGTTCAGACTGCAATCGCAGATTTGAACAACCTCTTCCGCCTCACTGAGCATGGGAATTCTAACCATCAATAGATCCGTCTGGATTCCTTCTTCGCGGAGTGGTTCAAGCTGCTCCAGTCTGGAGCTGCCTATCCATCTGCATCCTGCTGTTTCAAACTGTTCCGCACAAGGAATGAGACCTGTACAGCCCTTAATTATTCCGGCAACTTCAACTCCTTCCGAATCACATATTGCTTTTACCCTGTCTATATTATTTTTAAGTTTGCTGAGGTCAACCACCAGTTCGGGGTATCTTTTTTTCCATTGACTCATTTCTATCCCTCCTGTATGTTATACTTATATCAATATAACATCTTTTTTGTCGCTTTTCATTATAAATGAAGTTAAACCGGGTGATAAAAGTCACTGAAACCTTAAATACCCTCAGTTATAATGATGACAACATAGAGAGTTAATCTGTGAAAAAGCCAAGGAGGTACGAATATGGCAGTTAGACTTAACGAAGATAAAGAAGTTGTGGAGCGCATAAGACGTGGACTTAAAGAAAAAGACGGGTATTGTCCTTGCCGTATTCCTAAACTCCCCGAATTCAAATGTATTTGTGACGAATTCAAAGCACAAATAGCGGATCCGGATTTTGAAGGATATTGTCACTGTATGCTCTACTACAAGTCAAAGGATTAAATTGAGAAAAAGAAAGATTGAGAGGTATTAATCATGGTAAAGAAGCTTAACAACCAGAATTTCGCTAAAGAAGTATTGGAAAACTCATCTACTGTACTGGTAGATTTTTATGCAGACTGGTGCGGTCCGTGCAAAATGGTCGGCCCGGTTGTGGAGGATATTGCAAACGAACGTACTGACATTTCCGTCGGCAAGCTGAATGTTGACGAAGCTCCCGCCATTGCCGGACAGTACAATGTAGTAAGCATTCCGACCCTGATCGTATTTAAGGGCGGAAAGGTGGCAGCAAGGATGGTTGGCTACAGACCAAAAGAAGCAATTCTTGCTGAACTCTAAAATTCTTGCTGAACTCTGAGACGAAATAACCTTACGGGGTGTTGCTTAATAGGCAATATCCCGTAATTTCTTTTTGTCAATAATCTTGATGCCTTTTCTTGTTACCTCAACCCATCCGTCAGATGCAAAGCGCTTGAGCATTCTTGTTACAACTTCCCTTGCGGTTCCCAGGTGCCTTGCGATCTGTTCGTGAGTCATGGCAACAGTATCGATTCCGTTTCCGGTGACTTCATCAAGCAGAAATATGGCAAGTCTCTTATCCATACTCATGAATACAATCTGCTGCATAATCCACATTACGTCTGAAAAGCGTTCAACGGCAGTCTCAAGAGCGTAGTTTTTTACTTCAACCACACGCTCACTGACAGAATTGAATGCTATCCCGTTTATCACATAACAATCGCTGGGTACTTCCGCGGCCACAAAGACATCAAAACTGATGCTCTGCAAAACACAGGATGCGGATAACATGCATATTTCTCCCGGTGATAATCTGTAAAGCGTGATTTCCTTTCCTTCCTCCGAGAACATATATAACCGCAGCTTGCCGCTTTTTACTATAAACAAGCCGGAACACTCCATATTGTTATGCACCGGCTGTTCTTTTTCAAAATGCATAACGGAAGAATTTTCACACAAGTATTCCTTGTCTTCTTTGCTCAGGTTATCCCAAAAAGGGAAGTATTCACTATAAATTTGTTCAAAAGGCATGGTTATCACCTCTACTCCTCAGCCTTGTTCTCTTCAGCAAATCTGATGAGCTTCGACGAAGTGTTGTGGATGAAATCTTTCTTTCTGAGAATTACTCTCTTTATCTGCCTGTAAGGCGGTGCGGCTGCATTAATCCTGTCAACCTCCCGCCATATAAGTTCCTTAATCTGATCATCCGTATATTCGTCGCCGAGTATTTCGGCAATCTCCGTGTCATCAACTTTTATTGATGCAGCGATTACCGTGTCATTCCCGGTTGCCTTCTCATCCTCGAATACGAAGGATTCCTGAACGAAAGGAACCAGACCCAACTGGTACTCTATTTCTTCGGGATATACATTTTTGCCGTTCTTAGTGATAATCACATTCTTAAGCCTGCCCGTCAGATAAGTGTATCCGTCATCGGCTACATAGCCCAGATCACCGGTGTGGAACCAGCCGTCTTCATCAATAACTTTCGCCGTTTCCTCAGGATCATTGAAGTATCCCATCATCAGATTTTCACCGCGTATGCATATTTCACCGATTCCCTTTTCATTTATATTGATTGCCTTTATTTCCTGTCCCGGAAACGGTACTCCCACCGATCCGGAATTAGGAGCATCCTGAGGGTTGAATGCACCCATAGGTGCCGCTTCAGTCAGCCCGTATCCCTGCAGTGCATTAAATCCGAAGTCCTGCAGACCGTCCAGAATTTCAGGATCTATTTTAGCACCTCCGCAGATGAGAGTCTTCATTCTGCCGCCGAATATCGCTCTTATATCCTTGAAGAATCTGTTGCCAAGGTCAATTCCGGCTTTTTTTGTAATACGATTTATCTTTATAACTTTCTTCAAAAGGTCTTCCTTGCCCTGCTTGCGAACATTCTTCCATATGGAACTGTAAAGCTTCTCATAGAGTGCAGGTACCGCCAGCATCATTGTAGGCCTGAGCTCCTTCAGGTTCTTTGTTATATATCTGAGCCCTTCACAAAAACCTACAGAAGATCCTTTATACATGGCCATCAGGAAGCAGCAGGTGGCTTCATATGTGTGGTGAAGCGGCAGAAATGACATGTATCTGTCTTCCGCTTCAAGAGTAAAGATGGTCGGTGCTATCATCAGCTCGGCACAAACATTCTTCTGGCTTAGCATGACACCCTTAGGCTTACCTGTTGTTCCCGAAGTGAATATGAGGATGCTCATGATTTCATTATCAACTTCTGCGTTGATGTAATCGAGATTACCCTCCTCTATCATTTCCTTTCCCTCTTCAATAAGCTGCTTCCAGGACAGCACTCCGTCTTTTTCAGCCTCAGCATCGAAGCTTATCAGAACATCCAGCTGTGTGTCTCCGCCGGCCTTGATATCTTTGAATATATCGGTATACTTGCTGTCAAAGACCACACACGCTGCTTCGGATATTGCAATCTGGTTCTTAAGTTCATCGGCATTAAGTTCATTGTCAAGGGGAACAATACAGCCTATACCGCCGGTTACCGCAAGATATGAGGAACACCACTGATAGCAATTTCGCCCGATGACCGCCACCCGTTTATCTTTAAGACCTCTTTCAAGCAGTGAAGTCCCCAGCCCGTTTACATCTTCCAGAACCTGTTTGTACTTTATTTCCCCGTACTCCTCTTCAGGATTCCACTTCTGCAGATAGGCTGTTCTGTCTCCGAAGAGCCGGGTACTGGAAACCAGCAGATCCTTAAAGTCCGTAATCGGTCTTGACTCCTTGCATTTAACAAAAGGTCTGGGGTCATTGTTTACCGTTGCTACGATTCCTTCCGCCCATTCCAGGGCTTTTTTTCTCTTCTCTGCTGTTTCAACCATTTGAATTCACTCCTTGTTTCTCACAAACCTGTCAAGATATTCATCTACTATGGTTGCCGCATCTTCCACACAACCGTCGCAGTCGCGAATGAGTTTGCCTGTATCGACGCCTTTCAGCTCACGGCATATAATCGTTCCATTCTTTTCTTTGAATTTTTTTATCATTGATTTTGAGCCCCTGTAGCTGTTCTTCTTGATTGAATCCGGTCCGGGAGTGCCTTCGGAATTAACCATTCCGGAAATAGCTGCCATACCTGACACGGCTCCGCATACCTCCGAGGAACCCATTCCGAATCCAAAACCCTCCATCATCTCGTAGACGAACTTCTCATCTCTTCCCAGTTCTTTCGCAAATGTACATGTTACTGCCTGGGCACAGTTATACCCGTTGTTGTGAAGTTCAACTGCCTTCTTTGCTTTTTCGTTCATTATTAATCCTCCTGTTTACCTTTTCATACGTATTTATTTGCCAGTATCCTTGCCACATGCACCCCGCTGGCAGATGCCTGAGAAAGTGAATGAGTTACTCCGGAACCGTCCCCTATAGCATACATGTCGGGTACCGATGTTTCCAGGTTTTCATCAACTTTTACTACGGAATTGTAGAACTTTACTTCTACTCCATAGAGCAGTGTATCTTCATTAGCCGTTCCCGGAGCAATTTTATCCAAGGCATAAATCATTTCTATAATGCCATCCAGCTGGCGTTTAGGTATAACCAGAGAAAGGTCTCCCGGTGTCGCCTTGAGTGTAGGCATTGTAAAGCATTTCTTCATTCTTCTCTCACTGGATCTTCTCCCCTTAACGAGGTCGCCGAACCTCTGCATCAGCACTCCCCCGCCCAGCATATTTGAAAGACGTGCTATGGATTCGCCGTATTCGTTGCTGTCATCGAAAGGCTCAGTGAAGTGATTGGAAACAAGAAGTGCGAAGTTGGTGTTATTTGTGTGCAGTTCAGATGAATCGTAGCTATGTCCGTTTACCGTCACAATTCCATTGGTGTTCTCCGCTACAACCTCCCCATAAGGATTCATGCAGAAAGTTCTCACCATGTCATTGTATTTATCGGTTTTATATACGATTTTACTTTCGTATACATCATCGGTAATGTGCTTAAAAACTTCCGCCGGAAGCTCAATTCTCACTCCGATATCAACACGATTCTTCTTCTGTTCCACCCCAAACTTGTCACATATCTGCGATATCCACTTGGAGCCCGAGCGTCCCGTTGCCAGCACCAGATCCTTACAGGCAAACTCTTCGCCATTATCTGTTCTGACAATGAAACTGCCGTCCTCCGGATGATCTACATCGACAATGGTTTTGTGAAACATCATGTCAATTTTGTCCTTGCAGTAATCGAACATCTTCGCCAGAATTTTCATATTTCTGTCTGTACCGAGATGCCTTACCTTGGCTTCCAGCAGATGAAGATCGTGTCTGAGGCATTCTGTTTTCAGATTGGAATTGGCGGTGGAGTACAGCTTGGCATCAGCACCTCCCATTGAACAGAGAACTTCATCCACATACTCCATCAGCTCCATAGCTTTCTTCTGCCCCACATACTGGTGCAGGTCTCCGCCAAACTGAGTTGTAATGTTGTACTTACCGTCAGACAGAGTTCCTGCCCCGCCATAACCGTTCATGATGTGGCACGGATCGCACTTGATGCAGTTATCTGTAACACCGCGTTTAATCGGACACAAACGGTCTTCCAGTGCAGCTCCCTTGTCCAGCATGAGCACACCGGCATTTACCCCCCCGTTTAACAAGCTCGTAGCTCATGAATACTCCGCCTGCCCCGGCTCCCGCAATTATTATGTCATATTTTTTCATCGTATTCCTCCATAAATCTAGCTACGAAACTTGCATCCGATTCGCATTCGATATATTCCTTTCCGATTTTCTGGCGTGTTTCATCACCCTTACCGGTAATGAGCAAAACCTTCTTCTCGTTACTGCAATCTTCAAAGATTGCCTTTCTTATAGCATCTCCTCTGTCATCGATTATCTCATAAGGACAGCCTGTTTTTTCAACATGCTCGGCAATCTGTCTTGAAATTTCTTCCGCTTCCTCAGGTCCAGGATCTTCGGGTACTAGGTACAGTTTTTCAGCTGCTTCCCCGGCGATAAGTGCCAGTTCCTCACGCCTGTTGAAGGCTTTGCCTCCCGGACAGCCGAATATGCCCACAATACTGTATCCCGGATATTCCATTACGGTCGACCCGTAGAGTTTCTCAAAACTCAGTTTATTATGTGCATAGTCAACAATAGCTGTAACCTTACCGTCCCTGCTGATTGTGGTTTCCATCCTGCCGCTGGATCGCGCTCTTCTGATTCCGCTTTTGATATATTCCATAGGAATCTCGAGGCAAACAGCTGCAGCAATAACACCAAGCGCATTTTCCACGTTGAAAAACCCCGGCATTGTCAGTTCAAACTGCTCATCAAAAGCATCCGGAATTCCCGGTACGGTCCCGGTGTATCTCACTTTGAAATCTGTCCCCGGCCCCTTCTTTTTCACATCGTATGCACAGAAGTCAAGTTTCATTTCCTCTGTACATGTCCGTTTATCTGTAACTGCAAATGTGATAACACGGCGGGCAGATGCCCGGGCATGTTCAAGGACTATATCCGCATGATCGGAATCCATGTTGATGATTGCCGTATCAGTCATGGCAAACATCTTCATCTTTGAAGTGAAGTAATCATCAAAGCTGCTGTGCTCAATAGGACTTATATGATCCTCGGATATATTCATATACACGCCGACGTCCAGCCTGACCTCATCCACTCTGTTGTATTTCAGAGCCTGAGATGACACCTCCATCTGCAGATATTCAATACCGCTGTCCGCGGCGTTTCGCATGTGCCGCTGAAGTTCCATGGCCTCCGGTGTAGTGATATGCGATTCATATCTCTCTACGCCGTCATACATTTCTATGCTGGATATGACCGCACTTTCCTTACCGCCGATCGATGCCATGTAATCGTCCACGATGGCTTTCATGTAATAGACCGATGTGGATTTACCCTTGGTTCCTCCGACACCTGTCACCTTCAGCTCCTCCCACGGTCTGCAGTAGTACTTCGCCGCAAGAACAGGCATGGCTTCCCTTATATTCTTGACGATAATTGCCGGAACTCTTTGTGCAGCACCCTCAAATACGCCTGATGCATTGTCCGCAGCGGGATGCACGGGATAAGGGGTTTCGCTCACATAGCATATTGCTCCTCTGTCAAAAGCTTCCTGCAGATACTCCTGCTTAAAAGTCTCTCCCTTGCATACAAACAGTGTCCCCGGCTCCGCCTCCTTCGAGTTGTAGGTTAATCCCAATACGGGACTGTCTCCTATCTCATTGAGTCCGGGCTCATCTGCACCGACATTACTGTCAAGCAACATCCCCTTCATTTGCAGGGTTTTTATGAAGTCATTTATTTTATACTGTTGTTTTTCTCCCATATCACTTATATTCAGCATCACTTATATTCAGCTCCCGAACGGATAATCGATTCCCGTACAAGTACATCCATTGCATCTATACAGAATTCCGGCATTCCGAACTCTTCCTTGAATACGGACAACTCGGTACATGCCAGTATTACCGCATCACAACCCTCGTCTCTGAACTCCTCTATTACTCTGTCAAATTTGGCAGGATCACACGGTCTGCCGCTCTTAACATCATCATATATAAGAGATGTGACATCAGCCTGTCCTGCCGGGCCGGGATTGTATGCCTCAACTCCATGTCGTCTGCATTCAGCCGTGTATATTCCCGTCTGAATGGTTCCCTCTGTTGCCATAATTCCGATTTTCCCTGCCCCTCTTTCGACGGCTTCACCAACCGCTTCTCTGACCATATTGATGACAGGAACTTCACTTGCTTTCTGAATATCGTCGATATAATAATGTGCAGTGTTGCATGGAATGGCTATGTTGGCACAGCCCATGTCCTTGAGAATCCTTGCACAGTTTTTGAAGGCCGCAACCATTTCCCCGGTTTCTCCGCTCTTTATGGCTTCCGTCCTGTCGGGAAAATCCGCAAAACTCAGTATTACCATATTGATATGTTCCTGATCGCAGTCTGCCGCAGTATGATTGATTATCATATCGTAGAACAAACTTGTCGCTTTGGGTCCCATGCCGCCGATTACACCCAGCATCTTCAAACCGTCTCTCATATGTCCCTCCGATAATATCTGCTGAAGTTGGAATACTGCCTGAAATGATTCTTCAGCATTCTCAATGTTCGCATCGGATTGTTGTCACCTTTCATGAATACAGGATTTACATAAGCTCCGCTTTTAAACAGTCTGTTAAGGTTTCTTAAATTATCCGGACTCTTAACATACTTTCTTGCCACGAATTTCGGTACCGTCAGAAAGAGTCTGTCTTGAAATCTGTCATCGTACCGGATTTCTCTCTCCCGTATATGGTCTTCAACAAAATATTTGGCCACATTGAAACCTGCATTCGTGACATAGTAGTTGCTCCTGCCCTGGCGTGTATTTATTTCGAAGAACCTGTAAGTTCCGTCACGCATGTCATACTTAATGTCGAAATTGGAAAAGCCGATGTATTGAACAGCCTCAAGCATTGCTTTTGCCCGTTCCATTAATTCAGCATTATATTCCGGGATTATGACCGCATGATTGCCGCTTCCGTGGGGCGTGTGTTCCTCCAGAAGCACGTGACCCAGACACATCATCCTGACCTTGCCGTTCCGATCCGAATAAGCTGTCAAAACGCGCATGTGCTCATCATTCCCCGGAATCATATCCTGAATGATTACCGCATCATGATAACCGGCAGTATAGATGCGGTTCAGTATGCTCTCCATCTCGGCACGCTCCCGGGCCTTAAACACTTTCTCCTGTCCTTCAAAAGGGTACTCCCAGTACATAATGCTGTTGGACGGTTTCACGATAACCGGATACTCAAACTCACATTCGAAATCCGTTCCCATCTCCTTCTTATGTATAATTGTCTGCGGATAGCCAAGACCATGTTTCTCGCAAAGTCCGTAAAACAGTTCCTTGTGCTGCAGTTCATTCATCAGACGGAAATCAACATACGGTACTATAATATTATCCGCCAGTACGGATCTCTTTCTGCCGGCAAGCGCCACATAGCTGTCTCCGCAGCCGATAAGCAAAATCTTCCTGTCGTTATGCCCGGCAGCAAACCTGTTTATCCTCTCAACAAAATAGTCTTCACGATCAATTCGTACGTCCGCTTCATATGTTATAAATCTGCTCTGATAGCTGGGGCCCGTCAGATACTTACCGAACACGTAGGATCTCACCTGATACTCCTCATAAAAGGCCCTCGCCACACTGTAAGTATTTATATCTCCACCGAGCATGACCGGAACAAATTCCCGCTCCACGCACTGTATCGCCATACCATTCTCCTTGATTCTGATTATTACCCTGTCATTCTAACACTTTTTATGCCTTAAGACAAAGGGGGCGTCCACTTTAATTAAAAAATCGAATCACTGTATGTGACTCGATTTTTTAAAATTATCGGGATTTATTCTATTCAAGCTTGAGATCCACATCTTTATGCAGTATTTTGACATTCACAATGTAGAAAACAACTCCGATGCAAAGCCAGATGATACCTAATGTCAATGCATATCCTGACAGGCTTGTCCAAATGTATGCAATGATTAAAAATCCGATTCCAGGGAGAATTAAATGTTTCCATATCTTTCCGGTCTTTTTCTTAAACCAGAAGTAATAGATTACTGTGAAGTTCAGTATTATGAATGCTGAAAGTCCGCCAAAGTTTATCACCACAGCAATCGCATTGATGGCACTAGGAAGAAGGTAAATACTTCCGATTGTCAGGAAAAGCGAAAAGACAGCGATGAAAGCAGTGGCTACATATGGTGTCTGGAACCTAGGGCTAACCTTTGCAAGAGCCTTAGGAAGCATTCTGTCACGAGCCATTGAGAATATTATACGTGAAATTGCTGCCTGTGCTACCATGCAGTCCGCAATACCCCAGCTGAAGCCGGTTGCTACCGCACAGATAACCATCACTTTGGCTCCCCCTGCCAGATTAGCTACTTCATAGAACGCACTTTCTACGTCTGCAAATGTTCCTTCACCGTTCCATGGCAAAACACATGCGGCCAAATAAGTCTGGGTAATGAAGAATGCACCTACAATCAAAATTGCAAATACGGAACCTTTTCCTATTGAGTCGGCACCGCCCTTGGTCTCTTCCGCCAGAGTACTGATACCGTCAAAACCGAGAAATGACAGTACACAAACGGATACTGCCGCCATGACTATCTCCATGCTGAAATTTTCATTGTATATCGGATCAAGTGTGAATGAAACATCAGGTGTGGTTACAATATAGTGAATTGCCGCTATACAGAAAATAAGAAAAACTATAATTTCCAAAACCAGCATTATCCAGTTAAATCTGTTTGTCCATTCAATTCCGATTATATTGATCACCGTATTGATAGCAATGAAGAAGAGCATCCATGCCCACATGGGAACAACATCAAATCCCGGTATGGCCGAAAGTGCCGTTCCTGCGACAATATAAAGTAATGTCGGCACAAGCAGGTAATCAAGCAGGATTACCCATCCTGACATAAACCCTGCAGGTTTACCTATGGCTTTTGAAGCATATCCGTATACGGAACCCGCAATAGGAAATTCTTCTGCCATTCGCCAGTAACTGAATGCCGTAAAAATCATACCCACAAGACCGATACTGTAGGCAAGGGCTACCATGCCTTCGGAAATTGACATTACAGTTCCGTAAATGCCAAAAGGTGCTATAGGTACCATAAAAATCAGTCCGTAGCACACCAGATCCGGCACAGTTAAGGCTCTCTTCAGCTCTTGTTTATAACCGAGAGCCTCAATAGTGTTTTTGCTCATTTAATGTTCACCTCCTACTAATACATTATAACGAGTAATTAATTATTTATTAAAAAGTAAGACCTGCGATATATTTTTTTGGAAAAACAAATCTTACTGTTTTCTCCGGGTCAACAATCTGACTTATCTGCAGATTTCCCAGAAGACTCATAAGCATGACTATATCCGGCAGCTCCAAATCCGTTCTGTCTGCGATTATTTCCTGCATCAGCTCCGTTGCCGCCCGGCATGCTTCATCTACTGTTTCTTTTGATACTATTACAGCGATGTGCTCATCTGTTTCCAGAACCGGATATTCCGGTGCTTTGCCCTTGACCACATCGAGAGTAACATTCACATCAGCCGGTATTTCAAGTCCCGAAACCCCGACTTCGCCGTCACCCATTGCCGCATGGACATCACCGAGCCCAAACAGGGCACCGTCAACAGCAACCGGGAAATACAGTGTCGCACCCTCACCGATCATCGACGTATCCATATTGCCCCCGTGCTTTCCGGGTGTTCCTGTATTTATATCAAGCTCATCGGCGGGAGCAACTCCTATAACACCAATCATAGGATTCGCCGGAATATCTACCTTCATTCCGTTACCTGCCACATAATGCACCGTTCCATCGGATACAGATGCAATCCGCGTATGGGCACCTTCTATAATTGACCCCAGTATACCTTCATCGTTAAGGCAGCAAACGGTACCCTTTTCATTCAGCCTTATGCTGTTTATCGTCACCTTCAGAGCATCTCCGGGCTCCGCACCGTTAACATACACAGGGCCGGTCGCAGGATTAATTCTGTTCCAGTCTATCTCATCCATTACATCTGTCGGCTCTCTCAGCTGATTGCTGAAGCAATCCATCGTTTCAAAATCTAAAGTCGCCGGTGCGTCAACTTTTACTGCCGGTTCATTTTTATGATAAAAACTGTAAAATACGCTTTCTTTTGTGATTTTCATTTACCTTCCTCCTTACTGGCTGTGTCTCCATACTTGTTTTTAAAATACGAACAACTCATTCTATCATGCTTTTATTCAAATTTATATACTTAAAAAACAATAAAAACACGCGGGCAAAAAACATGCCGCGCGCATTTCATTTTGATTCAGACTACGCTTCCTCTACCGCCAGCTTCTCGAATTCCTCAACTGCCTTTTCAAACTCGGCATCGTCGGTAATGTCAACCAGTTCATAGTCCTCTTCGTATTCCTTGTAACCGTAGATATAAACATCTTCCGTTCCAAGGGGGTTCAGTGCGATATATTCCTTGTCATCACAATCGAATACTCCCAGAATTCCACACTCCTCTTCAACACCATCGTCAAATTCCAGTGTAATGATATCCTCTTCTTCGTATCCGTATAATTCCTTTTCTTCCGTCATTATATTTCTCCTTTGCTTTTATCTTTTTCACGCTCCACGCAACACCTCTTTCGGTTACCGACACTATAACATTTCAGGCACTATTTCGCAACAGGTTTGTCCCTGAAGTACTCGCTCACATTTTCCGCTGCACTGCGGTTCATTCCGGGCACCTGCACCAGGCGATTTATGCTCTCCGCGATGGATCCTCCGGTTGCCGCTTTTCGTATTTCCCCCACACTTCCGAACTCCTCGAGCAAAGCCTTCCGCCTGACAGGACCGATTCCCTTTATATCGTCCAGTACGGATTTCTGAACGCTCCTGCCGCGCAGATTGCGGTGATAGTCCACAGTAAAACGATGGACTTCCTCCTGAATGCGCCCTATGTATTTTAACAGCAGAGGTCTTTTTTCAAGTGAAAGCTCAAAAAAACCTTCTTCCGGCAGCCCCGTATAAACAAGTCCTCTCGTTCTGTGTTTATCATCCTTTACCATTCCCATTACCGGGATATGAAATCCCGTAGGCTTAATGACTTCCAGTGCTGCACTCACATGTCCTTTGCCTCCATCAATGAGAATGATGTCCGGCAGAACCGAGAAGGCAGCTTCATCCGATTCACTGAAAACTCTCAGGAAGCGCCTAGACAGAACCTCCCGCATGGATGCGTAATCATCCTGTCCCTCAACGCTGCGGATTTTAAACTTGCGATAACTCCTTCTGTCAGGTTTCAGCCCGTCAAACACCACCATCCCGCCCACCGTATCTATTCCGTTGGTGTTGGAAATGTCATAGGCCTCCACACGGAACTTTCTGCCGTCATATTCCCCGGTCTCATGGCAGGAATCCGTTTCCCCAAGCAGACTCCATATTTCCCGTCCCAAAGCCTCTTCTCTTTCACGTTCAGCTTCTATGCGGGTATCGATGGTCTTGACCATTTCAATTATATCCCCGGATGCCAGCTGAACCAGTGCACGTTTCTCTCCACGTTCCGGCTTCAATATTTTTACTTTGTGACCGGCTGTTTCTGACAGGTATTCTTCCAGCAGCTCTGCCTCGGAAGGCTTGTGAGCCACAAGAATTTCTCCGGGGACATTGGGAATACCGTTGTAATGCTGCTTTATAAATTCCGTCACCAGTTCACTGTCCGTATCGGCAGACAAATCTCCATCCATCTGATAGGTTTCTCTGCCGATAAGTTTGCCGTCCCGCACAGAAAAAACCACAACATATGAGCCCGCTTCCGTCACACAAGGTAAGATTACATCCGCCTCGTCTCCGGAATGAAGAACTACTCTCTGCATCTCCGAAAGTGCCCTTACCGCTTCTATATTATCTCTGCAGGCTGCAGCTTCCTCATATTCCATTGTCTCCGATGCCACACGCATCTTCTCCTTCAGCTCAGAGATAATCGGCCCCGTATGACCTCTCAGAAAATCCAGAGCTCCATTCACTGCCGTATCATATTCATCCGCCGGAACTTCTCCGGTACAAATTCCTTTGCACTCATTGATATGATAATTTAAGCAGGGTCTGTATCCTTCAGGAAAAGACGCGGCGGCACAACGCTTCAGCGAAAATGCCGAATTCAGCAGATCAACAATGCGGTTAACTGCACCTGCATCGCTGTATGGTCCGAAATATCGGCTGCCGTCCTTCTTCACCAGACGAGTCTTCAAAACCCGCGGATATTCCTCATTTGTAACTTTTATATAAGGATATGTCTTGTCGTCGCGAAGCAGAATATTGTACTTGGGTCTATGCTTTTTTATCAGGTTGCACTCCAGAATAAGCGCCTCCACCTCGCTGCCGACGGTTATATATTCAAATTCGGCGATTTGAGAAACCATGCTTCGGATACGGGGTTCCAGCACGGACAGCGAACGAAAATACTGCCTTACTCTTTTACGCAGGCTTACGGCCTTTCCCACATAGATAATATTCCCCAGCTTATCCTTGTGAATATATACTCCGGGACTGTCCGGAAGCTTTTTAAGATTATCTTCTATATCGAACATCGGTCTTATCCTGACGATATACAGTATCGCTTCTCTGCTCCTGTGCCTCTCTTCTGCTGACCGCTCTCTGCCTTTTGGCTCGCCGTCTGCGGCGGCGCTTATCCTTTCTCAGATTTCTTGTAATTCTGAGAATCAAAATCAGAATGATTGCCATGCTCAGGACAATGAAGAACATAGGCAACTCTTCGTCAGCAATCCCGATATTGGAAAGAATTCCCCCTTTTTCAACTTCCTCCAGAGCTACAAGCTCCTTCACGGCAACAGCCTCACCTTTTTCATTATATGCAACCAGGTGACCGAACACTGTCCCTTTTTTAACGGGAGCCTTTATCCATTTTATCTTCTCTTTATTTGTCTTTGCGTTTTCATCATCGGTATATTTTTGAGAAAAAACTATCCCCATTGTTATATTATTTGCCCCTTCATAATCTCTGTTCACGGTTATGTCCAGATCCTCGGCTATTCCCAAGTCAACTCCGGCAAGGCTTCCCTTCTTAACTTTGAGCTCATATATTACATCTGAAGATTTTGCTGCAGTGTATGTCTTGTAATTGGCGAATCCGTAATCCAACAGCTCTATGGCATCGTCAAACTTGTCCTGAGCCGTTGCCGCATTGAGAACAACCGCTATAAACTCGGTGTTGCCGCGTTTGGCGGAACCTACGAAACATTCACCCGCAACACTGGTCATCCCGGTTTTTATTCCGGTGGTTCCCTTGTAGTAACAATCAAATTTCTTTCCGTCCATTTTGAAAGGCTTTTCATACAGCAACGCATTGGTGTTTCTGAGCTTTCTTTCCTTTGATTTATTTGTGGCCGGAATGGTGTACCTCTTGGTTGAGACAATTTTTCTGAAGGTTTTGCTCTTCATTGCCTCTTTTGATATCGCGGCCAGATCGTAAGCGGTGGTTCTGTGATCTTCCTGCCCGTAGTTATTCAAACCATTGGCATTGGTGAAGTTTGTATTCTCGGCACCACAGTCTCTTGCCTTTTCATTCATCATGGAACAGAAGGTTTTTATATCCCCTCCTGCCGCATATGCCAAGGCTTCCGCAGCATCATTGCCCGAGTAAGGCAGCATGGCATAGAGGAGCTGCTCTATGGTGAGCTCTTCTCCCTCTTTGAGATTGACAACATGCCCTACGGTTTCCAGCCCTTCAGGAATGACATATGTGTCTGACAGTTCCAGATTGTCCAGCACAACCATGGCGTTCAATATTTTTGTTATGCTTGCCGGATCCCTTTTATCGTAGGCGTCCTTCTCATAGAGAATTTCACCGCTGCCCGCATCTATGAGTATTGCGGATGTTGCATTAAGCCCGGGCTTTTCCCCGGAACCATTCTCAATGATAAACGCCGGCTGCAGCTCTGTTTTTTCACCATACCCGATGGTCGTTTCTATTTTACCTGCAGCGTATACTTTTTCGTTAACACAAGACGGCACTGTCCCCATGAGGAAAAGTGCCGCTGTCAGAATCGTGATTATTAATCTGTTTATCAGTTTCTTTCTCATTTTGTAAAGAAATAGTCAGCCAGCTCATGACCGCTGTCAAAATACATACCCTTTTCTCCGGACTTCTCAGTGAAACTTCTGGTTTCGTCATAGGTCTCCTCATTGGTACTGTCATAGAGCACGAAAGGTACCGGTGCCGAAGAATGGGTTCTTATTGACAGAGGGGTTCTATGGTCCGGAACAACCAGAATACGGTAATCCTCACCGTCTTCTCTAAAAGCCTCGATAACCGGCTGAAGAACTCTCGTGTCAATTATGTTCAGGCTTTTGATTTTACCTTCCATATCGCCCTGATGCGAGCATTCGTCGGGAGCCTCCAGGTGCATATATATGAAATCCTTGCCGTTTCTGAATTCTCGTATTGCAGCCCTTGCTTTTCCGGTGAAATTCGTGTCCAGCGTACCCGTTGCACCTTCCACATCAACGGAGTCAAGCCCGGCACAGAGAGCGATTCCCTTAATTAGATCGACTGCGGAAATGGCTGCCCCGGTAATACCGTACTTATCGTAAAAGGAGCTGAGTGACGGTTTGGTTCCCTGCCCCCAGATCCATATGGTGTTTGCGGGATTTTTACCTTCAGCTATACGAGCCTTGTTAACCGGGTGATTCTTAAGGATTTCATAGCTTCGACGCATCATATCCTCAATAAACGCGGGGTCACCGCCGCCCTCCCCCGTCTTTGGCAGGTGGTCACCGACCTTCTCCCCCAGAACATCGTGCGGCGGAGTCAGGTCGTAGTCGATACTTCCGTTTTTAACAATCATGCAGTGTCTGTAACTTACCCCCGTATAGAACTGTACTTTTTCATCTGCAAAAACTTCATTTATCGCCTGAATAAGCTGGTCCGCCTCCTCCGTGGATATGTCCCCGGAGCTGTGATCGGTGATGATGAGATCTTCATAGGCTTCATCGCCCTTGGGCGGATTCTTGCCATCGCAAGTCAGCGTGATGATATTTGTTCTGAAAGCAATATCAGTATCGGACATATCGATTCCGATGCTGGCAGCTTCCAGAGGCGAGCGGCCCGTCAAATATACGGCAGGGTCATATCCCATGACGCTCAGGTTAGCGGCATCACTTCCCGGAGCAACTCCCGGAGGTATCGTTCTTACCATTCCGACAGTTCCTCTGCGGGCCAGTTCATCTGTATTAGGCATTTCAGCCACTTCTAAAGGTGTTCTATTCCCCAGTGCCTCAATAGGTTCATCCGCAGCACCGTCGGGAACGAGAATCAGATATTTCATTTGCTCCTCCCTTTGTTTTCTTCCGCGAATTTCTTCATGAATTCAATCAGGGCATCAATGCCTTCTTCAGGCATAGCATTGTAGATGGACGCTCTCATTCCGCCCACTGTTCTGTGACCGCCCAGATTATGAAGTCCCGCCGCCTTCGCCTCGGCAACAAACTTCTTTTCTGCGTCAGTATCGCCTATTACAAACACTACATTCATAAGCGACCGGTCTTCCTTGTTTACCGGGCACTTGTAGTATCCGCTTCCGTCAATATAATCATAGAGTTTATCGGCCTTTGCGATATTCTTCTTTTCCATTGCAGCTACACCGCCATTGGCTTTGAGATATTTGAACACTTCGCCCGCAACGTATATAGAGAATGTGTTCGGTGTATTGTATGACGAATCGTTTTCCGCGTGAATCTTGTAATCCAGATAATTCGGAACATCGGCCGCAGCTTTGCCGATCAGATCTTCTCTGATTATTACAACGGCAACACCTGCCGGTGCAATATTCTTCTGTACGCCTGCCCAGATTACTCCGAACTTTGTTACATCCAGCTCTTCTGACAGGATGCACGATGACATATCCGCTACAAGAGGGATGTCTCCCGTTTCAGGAATATATGGGAACTTTGTTCCGTAAATTGTATTGTTGAAACAAATGTGGACATAGTCGGCATCCGGTCTGATATCTTCCTTTTTTATCTTAGGAATCCATGTATATGTATCCTCCTTTGACGAAGCTGCGATATGAGTATCATATCCCATCTTTACCGCTTCCTTGTAAGCCTTATCCGCCCACTGTCCCGTTATTACAAAATCAATTTTCTTTGAATTAACAGCCAGGTTCAACGGAACCATTGCAAACTGCAATGTACCGCCTCCCTGCACGAACAGCACCTTGTAGTTGTCGGGGATGTTCATGATTTCTCTGAGGTTGGCTTCCGCATCAGCCAGTATAGCCTTGAATTCGGCCGATCTGTGCGACATTTCCATTACGGATTCTCCGCAGCCTTTGTAGTTGAGGAGCTCTGTAGCCACATCACTTATTATCGGTTCGGGCAGCATTGACGGACCTGCCGAAAAATTATAGGCTCTCTCTTTCATTTCTGTATTCCTCCGTTTTATCTTTTTATCCAATTATTCAATAATTCTCTGTCTGATGACGCCTGCAATCTTCAGTTCAACATCCCTGTTTCCAATATCCGCAAGAATGTAGGCATAGTTACCGCGGGTTGCAGAGGCAACATTTGTAATTTCCATATCTGCCAATCTGGCCAGCACATCGGCAACAGCATTTGCCTTTGCAATAACGCTGATTCGCCTTTCTTTGGCAATCCCCAGGTCAACCTTCGGCATATTTACGGAATTAACAATATTTCCGTTCTCCAAGTAGTCCATAACCTGCGATACAGCCATACAAGCACAATTATCTTCAGCTTCCGCCGAGGATGCTCCCAAGTGCGGCAATACAATTATTCCCGGATGTCCCGAATTCAGCACGGCATCATCCGCAAAGTCCGTAACATACTTGGCAACTTTGCCGCTTTCCAGTGCTGCCAGCAAATCATCATCGTTCATAAGCTTGTCTCTTGAGAAGTTAATAAATATAACTTCATCCATCATCTGAGCGAATGCTTCCGCATTAATCATTCCTGCGTTTGTATCGTTTGCCGGGACATGGATTGAAATATAGTCACACTGCGGATAGAGTTCTTCCACTGAATCCATAATGGTCACAGACGGTTCCAGATTTGCCTTGGCAGATTCGCTGAGGAATGCATCGTACCCTACAACTCTCATTCCCAGTGCATCGGCTGCATTGGCAACCAGTACACCTATGGCGCCCAGACCGATAACACCCAGTGTCTTTCCCATGATTTCCGTTCCCGCAAACTGTCCCTTACCTTTTTCTATCTGCTTACCTACACCTTCGCTGCCCTGCAAAGACTTGACCCAAGCTATCCCTTCCGGAACATTTCTTGCTGCCATAATCATTCCGCAGATGCAAAGTTCTTTTACAGCATTTGCATTGGCGCCCGGAGTGTTAAAAACAACTATACCCTCTTCTGCACATCTGTCCACGGGAACATTGTTTGTGCCTGCTCCTGCTCTTCCGATTGCCAGAACATCTCCCGAAAACTCCATGTCATGCATATCATAGCTTCTCAGGATAATTCCGTTAGCTTCGTTCTGATCTTCAACCAGTTCATACTTGTCTGTCAGCTTCTCAAGACCTACCGGTGAAATTTTGTTAAAACATCCGATTTTGTACATTAGTGTCACCTCGTTAATTAAATAGTATTCTGAAGTATTCTACCACATAACCCCTTGTAATTTCCACAAAAAACCTTTTAAAGATTGTGTTGTTTTTTACGGGACTATCCGACACCGTTACGATTGCAGAGAGCCCTTATTACACAGCTGTCGCAGCGGGGATTTCTGGCGGTACAGCATTGCCGCCCATGCCAGATCAGGCTGTGATGGGCTTCCGACCAGCGTTCCTTCGGGAGGATGTCCATCAGTGCGTATTCCGTAGCCAGAACTTCAGATGTACCGGCGGACTTGGCGGATGTAACATCTCCCTCCACCAGTCCTATTCGACGGGACACACGGAATACATGGGTGTCCACCGCAATGCGCTGATGCCCGAATCCTACGGCAAGCACCACATTTGCGGTTTTTCGTCCCACACCCGGGAGTTCTACAAGCTCATCGTAGTTTTCGGGGACCTGCCCCCCATGCCTGCTGCACAGAGCCTTCGCCAAGTTGATTATATTTTTTGACTTCGTCTTATACATACCTATGGTTTTTATGACAGCCATTACATCTTCCTGCTTCGCGGCAGCAAGGAGCTCCGGTGTGGGATATAGGTCAAAGAGACCTTTTCCGTCTGACCTCGGTCTCGTAACCTTGTTTACACTCACATCGGTTGTCTGCGCACTGAGAACCACGCTGATAATGAGTTCGTAAACATTGCGATGTTCCAGTGCACATTCCGCGTCGGGATATTCTTTTCTCAGTTTATCAAGTATTTCCGTTATTTCTTTCTGATTCATCTTATTATCTTCACTCGATAGTTTTATCTCGTATACTATACAATAAATACCGTTTTCTGACAAACAGCATCACTTTATCTATTTTTTCACAAATAATATCTTTTTGATAAAAAGCATTAAAGCATTGCAGGGCAACGGGTTTGATGATTCCTGTTAGTTATGCCCGTATAATGGTGTAAATTCAATTTAATATTTTTAATATAAAAGAGCCATGCTCATCCTGTATAATAAATTCACCACAAACCATATACAGGAGGTAACGAACATGGCTCAGGTAAATATTACATTATCACACGAAGAAGTTCTACAGGTTTTATCAGGAAATCGCGACGAAGCATTTAAACTGCTTGTTGAAAGAATCCTCAATGAGATCATGCTAATTGAATCAACAGAACAGCTTAAGGCTTCCATGCACGAAAGGACAGCTGATCGTCAGGATTATCGAAACGGTATGAGAGAAAGAACTCTTAATACAAGAATCGGAAGCCTGACATTAGAAGTCCCAAGACATCGCAATGAACCTTTTCACACTATGATCTTTGATAACTATCAGAGAAGCGAAGCTTCATTAATTGCCACAATGGTTCAGATGGTTATCAGCGGTGTTTCAACACGTAAGGTTTCTAAAGTTGTTGAAACTCTATGCGGTACATCGTATTCGAAAAGCACTGTATCGGAGCTTTGTAAAAAACTTGATTCCGAAGTCCAAGCTTTTAAGAATAGACCGCTTAATATGTATGATGCACCTTTTTTAATGGTCGATGCAACATATTTCAAAGTTAGAGAAAACCATCGGGTTGTATCTAAAGCTTTCCTGGTTGCCTTGGCAATATCATCGGATGGAGGCCGCGAAATCGTTGGTATAGATGTATTTGATACCGAAGACAACTACTCATGGCAAACATTCTTCAAGTCTCTTAAGGCCAGAGGACTTGAAAATGTAAATATGGTCATTTCGGATGCACATCAGTCCATACTGCGTGCTATAACCAAAACTTATCCGGAAGCTGCATGGCAACGATGCCAAGTACATTTTATGCGTAACATACTCGATGAAACACCTTCACGCTTCAAAGAAGGATTAAAAACCGAACTTCGAGCTATGTTCAATGCAGACTCCATTGAGAAGGCACGAACTGTTTGCGATGGAATAATCCGCGATTACGAGCCTGTTGCAGATAGTGCTGTCGCAGTCCTATCAAAAGGTTTTGAAGACGCTATGACAGTTATGCAACTTCCCAAATGGCTCAGACCCAAGCTTCGTACATCAAACTGGATTGAGAGGCTGAATCGCGAATTTAAACGCCGGTCTGATGTTATACAGATATTTCCTAATCAGGAATCTGTATTGAGACTGATGGGCGCAGTAGCCATCGAATACAATGATCAACTATCAGTAAAATCACGTGTATTTGCTGAAAAAACATTCAACAAATTCAGGCTGGAGATTCTTCCTAAACTAAAGGATATCGCATCAAATCAACAATCATTGCTGGACGCAGCATAATCATTTTATACAGGATGAGCAATTTACACACAAATATGGACTTGACCTTCCTGTTTTTTTTATTTCCCATAATAGTTAAACATATTTAAAAAACTAGTTACATTTTTAAAAATTTAGTGTATAATTTTGTTGTAATCATAGTTTATGTTAATTAAATAACATAACATAACGTTAAAGTCATATGGAGGTGTTTTTATGGCAAACTTCACACAAGTTGAAAAGAACGGGCTGTTTGAATTAACAGAATCAGCTCGTGCGGAACTGAGTTCTTCGAAGTATTACAACGAAGACTTGGCTCCAACATCGGTTGCCGAGCGAAGGTGGACTACATACAACATCACGATGCTGTGGGTTGGTATGTCAATCTGTATCCCCGCTCTGGCTCTCGCATCGGGACTTATAAGCATGGGTGTATCCCCTTGGCTGTCGGTACTGAACGTAGCATTGGGTAACCTGATAATTCTGGTTCCGATTCAGCTGAACTCGCACATCGGTACCAAATACGGTATTCCGTTCCCGCTGTTCGCTCGTCTGACCTTCGGTACAAGAGGTGCACAGCTGCCGGCTCTCCTGAGGGCACTGACCGCCTGCGGATGGACTTCCGTTCAGGCATGGGTAGGCGGCGGCGCTGTTGCTGCGGTACTCGGAGTATTTTTCCCTTGGTTTATGAATCAGGAAGCAACAATATCCCTTCCTTCGTGGGGCGGTATGACTCCTGTCGTTGCGGGAACATTCGTCGGCTATATAATATTCATCTTATTCATCGGATGGGTTGCTTACAGAGGTATGGAACAGATTAAGTGGGTTCAGAACATTGGCGGACCTATACTCATTGTAGTAATGATCGCTCTGCTTATCTGGGCTTATAATCTTGTCAGAGCTGACGGCATCGGCTTCTGGGAGGTAATGGCTCAGCCGAGCGATGCTGCTATAATTGCTGCCGGCGGAGGTTTTGCGCGCATTTATTTCTACGCTCTTATGGGTAACATCGCATTCTGGGCTACGATGGCTCTGAATATTCCTGACTTCTCAAGATATGCGAGAAGCCAGAAGGATCAGTTCTTGGGACAGCTCCTCGGTATGCCTGTACCGATGGCATTCTGCGCATTCGTAGGTGCTTACTTCGCCCAGGCTACCAAGATTTCTATGGGAGAAGCTATCTTTGACCCGACAAACGTATTCTACTATATTGACAACGGGGTTATCGTGTTCATCACTGCACTCGGTGTTGTAATAGCGACATTAACCACTTGCGTAGCTGCTAACGTCGTTGCTCCTGCAAACGGAATCTCCAACATCAGCCCAAGAAGAATATCCTACAAGAAGGGCGTTGTTATCGCAATCGCCATATCATTCTTCGTTCTTCAGGCTTGGTGGATCTTCGGAAGCGGCGGTGCATACTTCAACTGGATGAGTGCATACGGAACAATCCTGTCACCGATTGCTGCCATCTTCATTGCCGACTACTTCTTCATAAAGAAGCGAAGAGCGGACATCGCATCACTGTTCCAGGGTGAAAAAGGCAGATACTGGTACAGCAACGGTATTAACTGGGCTGCAGTAATCGCATGGGTAGTTGCATTTATTCTGCCACTGCTGGCTTACTTCGTTCCGCCTACAGGTTTCCTCGAATTCATAAACACCATTAACTACATCTGGTCATTTGTTGTCGGCTTCATCGTATACATGATTCTGATGAAGACTTCACTGGCAGGAAACTCGTTAATATCCGAAGAAGAACACGAAGCTTTGACAGAAAGAGCTTAATTGTTCTTATTCAAACAAGAGCTAAACATTAAAGTTTAAGTCTCAACAGTATAAAGCTAAATTATAACTTTATATAACAGTAGCAGGAGCCTTTGAGACACAAAGGCTCCTACTATTATCACTTTTTACAAAAGGAGGGAGAAAAATTATGGATTTATTATTCAAAGGCGGCACAGTCGTAACAACAAGATCCAAGTTCAAAGCTGACGTAGCCGTTAAGGGCGGCAAAATTACCGCTGTCGGTCTCAACCTGAAACCGGGAAAGAAAACGGAAGTTATCGATGCAAAGGGCAAGCTGATCCTTCCGGGTGCAATTGACGGTCACACACATCTGGCAATGCCGTTTGGCGGAACCATCGCAACTGATGACTACTTCACCGGAACAAGGGCTGCCGCCTGCGGCGGTACCACAACAGTGTTTGACTTCGTGCTTCAGGGCAAAGGCGAACCTATGTGGGATGCGGTTCAGAGAAGAGATGCGATCTGTAAGAAAGACGGTCCTGCCGTAGACTATTCATACCATGTAGGCGTAGGAGACGTAACCACGAAGGAAATGATTGAATCCATGGATGACTGCGTTAATAACGGCGTTACTTCCTTTAAGGTGTTCATGGTTTATGACTTTGGTGTGGACGACGGCCAGTTTTTCGAGACTTTGCAGCATGCGGCTAAAATCGGTGCTCTTGTCGGAGTACATGCCGAGAACAGGGACGTTAACAACTGTCTCATCAAGCAGTATCTTGAGGAAGGGAAAACCGAGGCATGGTATCACTACATGTCTAAGAACGAAGCCGTTGCAGGTGAAGCTTGCGTAAGAGCTATCAACCTGGCTAAGATGGCGGGCTCCGCCCTGTACATCGTTCATCTGGACAATAAACAAGGTGTTCAGGCTGTTCAGGCGGCAAGAAATGAGGGCTATCCTATTTTCGCGGAAACATGCCCTCAGTACCTGTATTTCACTAAGGACGTTTACAAGAACGGCATTCCGGAACTGGGACTCAGAGCCAGAGACTTCGTATGCTCACCTCCGATGAAGGGCAAGGATTCACAGGACGCTCTGTGGGACGGCATTAAAACCGGTGATGTTTCAACGCTGGCAACCGACCACTGTCCGTTCCTGCAGTCAGAAAAAGACTGGGGAATCAAGACTAAGGACGGTAAACCGGGCAACTTCACCACAATCCCTAACGGATGTGCAGGCATAGAGACCATGTACCCGTTCATTTTGTCAGAAGCAAATAAGGGCAAAATTTCCTTCGAAAAAGCTGTAGAAATTGCAGCCGGCAACCCTGCTAAACTGTTTGGTATCGACTACTGCAAGGGTGCAATCGAAGTGGGTCTGGATGCAGACATCGTGGTATACGACCCTAAGAAGAGTTTCACGGTTAAGAACTCGGAGAATCAGCACGGTGCTCTCGACCATACCATTTGGGAAGGAAGTAAGTTTAAGGGCTATCCTGCTGCCGTTTACTCAAGAGGCAAGCTCGTATTTGACGGCAAAGACTATGTAGGTCAAAGCGGCGACGGCAAGTTTGTTAAAGGCAAGAAGGTTAAATTCAAGGGTCCTGAACTGTAATTGACACTATATTTGACCGCAAAATTCTCGTGATGTTGGTTCTTTTCAATATAAACAGGCACAAAGCCAGCATAGAAGGGCTAAAATCGGATTTTGCCACTTGAAAAAACAGAAAATGTTGGCTCTTTGGAGATTTTCATAGCAAAAAGCCAACATCAATGCCTGATTCTTCCCTGCTCACAGGGAAAAATGTTGGTAGATTAATAGCTTTTATTCAAAAAGACCAACATTAAAGAAAAATCGGCCAGCATTTTAAGAAATAAATTCTAAAGTGCTGGCCTTTTCTTCATAATTATGCAATTCTACCAACACCCCATTATGGGGGCATCACCTATTTCAGCAATCTGAGCGAATTGAGTATACACAGCACAAGCACCCCAGTGTCTGCAAATATGGCAAGCCATATATTTGCCAAGCCGGCAAATCCGAAAATCAACACCAATACTTTTACAGCCAGTGCCAGAACAATGTTCTGCTTGGCGATCATGCCGGTTCTTCGGGCAATTTCTATAGCCTGCGGAATAGCCTCTACATTGGAGTTCATGAACACCACATCTGTAGCCTCAACAGCTGCATCCGCTCCGGCTCCCATTGCTGCCCCCACGTCTGCAGCTGCCAGGACCGGAGCATCATTGATTCCGTCTCCCACAAACATTATTTCACCATATTCTTTTCTGAGATTTTGCAGAATCCCCAGTTTTTCATCAGGCTGCAGCCGGGATCGGACAAGATTTGAATCAATTCCCACTTCTCTTGCTATTGACTGTGCCCGTTCATTTCTGTCCCCTGTCAGCATAGCCGCTTTGAGTCCCAGTGCTCTTATTTCCGCAATCCCCCTTGCCGCATCAGCCTTAGGCTCATCCTCGTATACCTTTTTCTTCGCAAATGCCTCTTTAAAGCTCTCCGAAGGTTTTGCAGAATCGTCGGAATCCTCCACATCCAGTAGTCCTGTATCTTCCACAATACCGCGGGTTATTGTTCCCGTCTTGTCAAGTTCAACGATTTTGATCTTCCTTAGTCCTTCAACCGCAAATCCGCTCTTAAACAAAATGCCCTTTTTTGATGCGGAGCCTATTCCCAGGAAAAAAGCCAGAGGCACGCTGATGACCATGGCACAGGGACAGCTTATTACCAGAAAAGTCACTGCCGTCAATATCCAATGGTACCACACTCCGGCCACTGCCGCTCCGCTTGCCAGCTGTATCAGGGGCGGTATTGTGGCCACAAGCACCGCCAATGCCACCACAATAGGGGTATATATACGCGCAAATTTCGTTATGAATTTTTCTATTTCCGGTTTTGTCGCCGCTGCACTTTCAAATGCTCATTTCCATGTACGCAATTCATTATTTAGCCACCTTCTCCCTGTGCTCGCAGCCGATATCATTTATATGATGTAATGTAATATCCAGGATATCCTTAACATGATTATCCGACAATGAATAATACGAATGTTTTCCCTGTTTTTCAAAAGTAACCAGCTTGTTCTCTCTCAATACTCTCAGCTGATGGGACACTGCTGATTTACTCATATCCATCAGTACAGCCAGATCACAAACACACATCCTGTGGCAGTTTAATGCCGCCAGTATATTCAGGCGCGTTCTGTCCCCGAACGCCTTGTACAGTGCAGATACTGCGTCCAGGACGTTAGGTTCCGCAATTCTCTCTCTTACCTCACTGACTATATCTTCATGTATGCAGTTGCAATCACATTTGCTTTTGCTTTTCTCTCCTTTTTTTCTGCTCATTTTTCCTCCAGTTATCTGCAAATTTACCCACCTATAACAGTTGAATGTATATTCAACTATATGTATTATAGTATTTATGTTATAATATTGCAAGCGCTGTGCTTACAGCAAACTTGCAGTGTAGAAACAGATAAATTTGAAAGGACTGGAATATGGATTACAATAAACTCTCAGAACTGCTATTCCCTCATGTAGACAAAACTCCGGCTGATTATGAGGCCTTGTATCCGCCGCGTGAAGAAGGAAAAGTGATTACCAGACTGGGGCCTTCTCCGACGGGATTCATTCATTTGGGCAACCTTTATGGAGCCTTTGTGGATGAAAGGCTGGCACATAGCGGTGCAGACACCGGCATATTCTATCTCAGAATAGAAGATACCGATGACAGGAGATTTGTTGAGGGTGCAGTTGAAACCATTATAAATTCGCTGAATTTTTTTGATATAAATTTCGATGAAGGTGCAACTCTACCCGAGTCCGAAAATGCCGCCTACGGTGAATCGGAACAAGGTGATTACGGACCGTATTTTCAGTCAAGGAGAGGAAATATATATCAGGCTTATATAAAGGATATGGTGAGCAAGGGGCTTGCGTATCCCTGCTTTCTGACAGAAACTGACCTGACTGCAATCAGAGACAGACAGGAAGCAAACAAGGAAACCACCGGCATATACGGCAGGTATGCGGAAAAAAGCCGCAATCTGAGCCTGGAAGAAATACGGACAAACATAAATGCCGGACAACCATATGTAATTCGCCTCAAATCTGACGGCAACCTGATGACTGATGAGGGTAAACCGAAACTCAGATACATAACCGTTGATGACGCAATCCGCGGCAAATTAAGCATGCCGGCAAACTATCAGGATGTTGTTATCCTGAAGGCAAACGGGATTCCAACCTATCATTTCGCTCATGTCGTTGATGACCATCTCATGAGAACAACCCATGTGGTTCGCGGTGATGAATGGCTCATGTCACTGCCGATTCATATCGAACTTTTCGAAAAGCTGGATTTCGACCCTCCGACCTACTGCCACACAGCAGTGCTTATGAAAGTGGACGAAGAAACAGGGAACAAGCGCAAACTCAGCAAGAGAAAGGATCCGGAGCTGAGTCTGGATTATTACAAAAACGAAGGATATCACCCTCAGGCGGTGAAAGAATACCTGCTTACGATTTTGAACTCCGATTTCGAAGAATGGCGGGCAGAGAATCCTGATGCCAATATAGATGAGTTCGAATTTACGACGGATAAAATGAGCAGCGGCGGTGCCCTCTTTGATCTTAACAAGTTGAACGATATCTCCAAGGATGTACTTCTTAAGCTTCCTGCAACAGAGCTTGCTGAATTCATGATTAAATGGGCCGCCAAATTCAAACCTCAGGTTCTCCCTCTTCTGAACGGAAGCTCTGAAAATCCCGCTTATTCAAAAGATTATCTCGAAAAGATACTTGATCTGGGCCGCGATGAAGCTAACCCGAGAAAGGATCTCATTTTTGCCAGGCAGATATTTGAATTCATCGGCTACTTTTATGACGAGTATTTTGTAATAGAAGAACGCATTCCTGAACAGGTAAGCGATGAAGATGCCAAGGAAATTCTTAAACGATATCTTCTGTCCTATGACCATTCAGATGACCAATCACAATGGTTCGATAAGATAAGAACAATAGCAGCGGATATGGGATATGCCGCCAAGCCCAGGGACTACAAGAAAAACCCTGACGAATACAAAGGACATGTGGGACATGTTTCAACTGTAATAAGAATTGCTGTAATGGGCCGCAGCCAGTCACCCGATATCTGGGCAATTCAGCAGATTCTCGGTGAGGAACGCACGCGTGCCAGAATAGCCGAACTTATCGGGTAACGGCACACCAACTCAAGAATAGACTACCCTGTCCCGTCCCTCTCGTTTGGCACGATAGAGATTTTTGTCTGCAGCATCTATAAAGTCGGAGTAAGAGATTCCCTTGGTATAACTGCTGAGACCGCCGGACATTGTGACCGGCTTGCCATGGCTCCATTCATGTTCCCTTATATAATCACACAGTCTCCGTATTCTGGGCAATGCCGCCATAGGGGTTTTGCCCGGAAACAGCAATACAAACTCTTCTCCGCCATATCTGCCGAAAATCTCTCCTTCTGTCAGATAGGCCTTCATGATCTGTGCAATATTGAACAATACTTCGTCACCGCATTCGTGACCGTAAGTATCGTTTATATTTTTAAAATGGTCGATGTCCAGGATGCAGAGTGTCAATTGGGAACCGGTGTCATATGCCCGGCGCATTTCCTCGTCGATGCTTGCAGATAAAAAGCGACGGTTATATAGACCGGTCAGGGCATCGGTCAGCGAAAGAACTTCCAAGCGACGGACCAAGCACGTCTTTTCATTCTGCACCTTCATGTATTCCCCCACAACCGTATAGACTAAAATACAGTTGACGATGAAACTCATGGTCACACCGAACGCCAAATCCGCATAGTGTTCTGTACGGTTTGCATACGGTATGATAATATCCGGGAAATGATATTCCAGAGCGATAAATACAAACAACATGACCGCTTCCATGGTCAGCATAACAGTGCGCACTGCTCCTTTGAAAACGATAGCTATACATATGCCGCATGTGAACATCATCGGTGCAGTGGTGCCGGTCACCCCGCCGATTGTGAACCATAGAAAAGGAAGCAGAACAAACGCAGAGAAGCCCAATACAATCACGGCAGCTCCGTACCAGCGATTTTTGACTATACTATATAAAACGCTCACAATTATCACCGTGAGGTATATCGCGAGAACCGGCAATGTAAATATGCCTATGCCAATTAACATATTATAACCGAGTCCGAATATGGACAAGAAAATACCGGCACCAGCAACGTACAAAAATACAAGATGATCCAGTGGCAATTCCTTATTGTAAACTTGTTGAAGCGTTTTCTTAAGTAAACTGATTGTTCTTTGCACATTTGAGTCGTTTTGCATAACCATCACCTCACTTCCAGCTGTTCAGATACTCCTCCTGTTCTGACGTCAGACTGTCTATCTCAATTCCCCATGCCTCAAGTCTGCGGCGGGCAATTACATCATCTATCTCCGACGAAACATCGATAACTTTATTTGGCAGAGTGCTCCTGCGAACTCCATCGGAGTCAGTCTCGGTATGTTCCAGAATATAAAGAGCGCTCATGGTCTGAACCGCGAAACTCAAATCCATAATCTCGGCGGGATGTCCGTCTCCGGCAGCAATATTGGCAAGCTTGCCTTCGCCGATTACATTAACCATTCTGCCGTTTGGCAAAACATATCCCGTAATATTGCGGCGTGTTTCGTAGCTGTCAACGGCGGCTTCAGCCAGTCCGGCCATATCTATTTCCACATTGAAATGGCCTGCATTTGCCAGTATGGCCCGATCTTTCATAGCCATCATATGCTCAACCGTAATGGTGTGTTTACACCCCGTAGCAGTGATAAAAATATCACCTCCGGATGCTGCTTCAGCCATAGTCATGACATCATAACCGTCCATCTTTGCTTCCATGGCTTTAACAGGATTGATTTCCGTAACAATAACCCGTGCCCCGAGAGCGGATGCTCTCATGGCAATTCCCTTGGAACACCAGCCGTATCCCAATATCACCACCACCTTGCCGGCAACAATAAGATTAGTGTTTCTCATAATGCTGTCCCAGACGGACTGTCCGGTTCCATAACGATTGTCAAAGAGATGCTTGCAATCCGCATCGTTTACCGCAATCATAGGGAACTTCAGAATGCCCTCACGCTCCATAGCCTTCAGGCGTATTACTCCCGTAGTGGTTTCCTCACATCCGCCCCAGGTCTCCTCAGCCAAATCAGGCCTGCTGTCATGTATCATTCCCACCAGATCGCCGCCGTCATCGATGATTATATTGGGCTTATGTTCAAGGCACTTCTCAATGTGTCCCGCATATTCCTCATCTGTGGCACCGTGATACGCGAAAACCTTCAGTCCGCTGTCAACAAGTGCAGCGCATACATCATCCTGTGTGGACAGAGAGTTGCTTCCCGTAACAGACATGTCGGCACCGCCCGCAGCAAGAACCTGACATAAATAAGCGGTCTTCGGTTCCAGATGAATTGAAAGACATATGCGTACACCCTCAAAAGGCTTCGTCTCAACAAACTCCTCCTCCATCCCCTGAAGAAGCGGCATATTATTTTTCACCCATTTAATCTTTGTGTGACCGTAGGGGGCCAATGATAAATCTCTTATATCGTATTTCATATTTATCTCTTATCCGAATTTCCTTGTAATCATTTCAGCCAGATTCTCCGCCAGAACCGTTATGTGATCCACGTCCTGCCCTTCAAGCATGACACGGGCAACGGGCTCCGTACCTGACGGACGGATGAGCACGCGGCCGCGGCCTGCCATTTCCGTCTCCATTTTTTCTATTTCCGCTGCAATTTCCGGATCATTCATAAACTTGGATTTTTTATCGTTACGAACGGCAGCATTTTTCAAAACCTGAGGAAAAATCTCTATCTCGTCACTGAGCGCACTTAGGGATTTCCCCGAAAGCAGTACGGCCTGCAGCATCTGAAGAGAACTCAATATACCGTCACCTGTTGTAGTATGATTCAGAAATATCATATGTCCGGACTGTTCGCCGCCCATCCGGCATCCCGTCTTTAACATGCTCTCAAGAACATATCTGTCTCCTACATCAGTAATCTCCGCAGTACACCCCATACTCTCCAAGTGTTTATGAAAACCCAGATTGCTCATTACGGTTGCAGTTACTTTGTTATCCGTAAGCTGTCCTCTGTCCTTCATCATCTTGGCACAGATAAGCATCAGCTTGTCGCCATCGACAACTCTTCCCAGTTCGTCAACAGCAATCAGCCTGTCGGCATCTCCATCGTAAGCCATTCCCATCAGTGCTCCCTGCTCCGCAACCTCCTTGCAAAGCCTTTCGGGATGAGTTGAACCGTAACCGTCATTAATGTTAATGCCGTTCGGTTTATTTCCTATAACCGATACGCTGGCACCCAAGTCTTTGTATACTCTTTCGGCTACCCTGTATGCGGCACCGTTGGCACAGTCCAGAACCAGTTTGACTCCTGTAATATCAATATCTATTGTCCTTTCAAGAAATTCGGCATAATGAATCTCGGCATCAGTATCGGCTTCCTGTACTCTGCCCAGCTTATCACCTGTAATGTGACTGTTTATATCTGCATTGCTGACGATAATATCCTCAATTTCATCTTCTATATCGTCATCCGGCTTGAAACCCTCCCCGTTAAAAAACTTGATTCCGTTATATTCAAAAGGATTGTGAGACGCACTTATAACCACGCCCGCATCCGCTTCATATTTTCTTACCAGATATGCTATTGCCGGTGTCGGCAAAACTCCAACCTTTATAACATTTCCGCCAACTGCGGTTATCCCGGCACTGAGAGCATCCTCCAGCATATCACCGCTTAATCTCGTATCCTTGCCTATAATTAAGATCGGAGCCTTCCTGTTTTTCCTCAGCACATGTGCTCCTGCCTTTCCCAGCTTAAAGGCAAGTTCCGGTGTCAGCTCTGAATTTGCGATTCCACGCACCCCGTCCGTTCCAAATAATCTACTCATCTATTTCCTTCCTTTCGGCAAAATCCTCTTTGCAGCCTGACTACTCGACAACAAATACGGCTTTATTCTCCGACATCGATTCAACGTAAACACCGGTTACCCCGCTTGGCATTTTTATGTTGATATCGGATACATTTCTGCCGTACTCACAGTGAGAAACATCTACATAGGCCTTTATGCCCTTTTTCTTTGCGGCGTTAACATTAGATCTTTTTCCTCCAACGGTGACCGATATATTTTGCGGTTTGATGAGAGCCGCTTTAAGGTTAATATCTTCAAGGTACTGCTCACCATAAATTTCAACTTTAACGTTATTGATTGTGGTACTCTTAACCGGGTCAACCTCACCCATAACGAACATCCACAGCCCTACGGAAACCAGAAGGGAAATCAGCATCAGAACTCTTTTATCTTTAAGCATCACTGCCCTCCTCTCTTTTGTGTTCCGCATTTTCGTCGGTCTTTTTCCCAAAACCCCGGCCTCTGATAATCCTGCCCAACAGTCTGTGTTCGTCAATGTCCTTGAGAAAATATGAAAGTAATTTTTTCTCAACGGATTTACTGTCAAGAAATCTTTCCAGCTTACCGTCTTCGGCCATACTGATAATACCCGATTCTTCAGATACCATGATGACCATTGCATCAGAATGCTCGGTCATACCTATCCCCGCGCGATGTCTTGTCCCCAGATTTTTGCCCAGATTCGGATTCCTTGTCAGCGGAAGAACACAGCCGGCGGAGTGGATGCGATTCTCGCTTACAATAACGGCACCGTCATGAAGCGGAGAACCTTTATAGAAGATGTTGCTCAGAAGATGTTCCGATATCTCTCCATCGATTACCGTTCCCGTCTCGGCCACATCAGATAGATTTGTCTCACGTTCAAAAACAATAATTGCGCCCGTCTTGCTGCGGCTGAACTCATCAACAGCCTCAACAATCTCTGCTACCAGATTCTTTCTTCTCTCTTTCTCCGTCCGAGCCAGCCTTCCCGTTACAATCTTCCCTCTTCCCATAAGTTCCAGACCTCTTCTCAGTTCCGGCTGGAGCACTATGATAATCGCTACTGCACCTAGGGTGAATGCACCCTTGGAGAGCCAGTTAAGTGTGTGCAAATTCATTACATCCGAAAATAATGTAACAAAAACCAGCACCAGAATGCCTTTTACAATCTGGCCTGCCCTTGTTTCTATAATAAGCTTCAGCACATAGTAGACAACTATCGCTACAAGTATTATGTCAATTGCTTCTATCAAACCGAAGTCCGAAAAAGCGTTGCTAAGAATTTCACGCAATTCGCTCATCTTTTTCTCCCGTATCCGATGACATCACTTCAATATATTCTACAAAAAAAAGGCACTATTTTCAATAGTGCCTCAAAGGTTTATCCGTCAATATGTTGTCTCCAGAACACCGTAGTGTCCGTCCTTTCTCTTATAAACTACATTTACCGAGTCGGTTTCCATGTTCAAATATACGAAAAACGCATGATTAAGCATTTCCATCTGCACGATAGCTTCTTCCTGAGCCATAGGTTCAAGCTGGAATCTCTTCGTTTTAACCACCTGCATTTCTTCCTGATCTTCTTCAAATTCAGGCAGTTTGTCAAATCCTAAATCCCGATGTCCCTTGTGCTTATTCTGAAGCTTTGTCTTGAATTTGCTCATCTGGTTTGAAAGCTTCTCGATACACCTGTCAACGCAGTCGTACGGATCATCTGCTCTCATCTCAGCTCTGAAAATTGTTCCCTTTGCATTGATTGTTGCTTCTACCTTATAAGTTCCTTTCTCTTTAATTGTCATTACGTTGGCTGTGATTTCATCGGAGAAGTACTTGTCCAGTTTTGCAAATTTCTTCTCGATGGTTTCCTTTAGCTTTTCACTAGGAGTATAGTTCTTGCCGGTAATAATTGTCTTCATAATAACACCTCCTTGTGGTCTTAAGACCGTTTTTTTTATTTTAGCACAATGCGAGGTTATGGTCAACTAACTTATACATATGATTCGGCTGACCTGGTCTTTGCCCCCACACTTGCCTTAATCGGGATTTCCCCGAGGACTTACTCCTAAACTACGCCATGATCGCCGCCTACTCTCCTTCGGCGGTTTACGTGGGACCCTTTGCCCGTAGCTGGCATGGCCTTGCAACCACAGACCCGAATCATATGTGAAGATTATTCTATATTTGATTTTGTATTTCGTCAAGCTTGTGCGGCTTTGAAACGGCGGCAGACCTAAAAAGCTACAACCTGAATGGAGTTGTAGCTTTTACCTTGCCTGTGATTTCTTAAGCTGCGGTCTGTAACGAACCGCACTGTTGACTATTCTTGACTTTGTGTTGCGGATGCGGTCTGAATTGGTTGATATTCTGATTTCCCGAAAGCAAGAATCGGGAAAAATACAACCGGAAGAAGTATTAATCCGATTCCGAAACCGATACCGTGTCCGAATCGTTCCGAAAGCTTTATTGTTGCTATGATAGAAACGACTATATTTGCAATCGGAACGAGTACGAGCAAAAACCAAGGTTCTTCCGCACAGAATGCAATCTTAAACAGTTTGTAAGTATTTACACCGGGGAATAATGCATTCCATCCCGGTTCTCCGGCTTTTTTAAAAATCTTCCACGTCGCTATCACTATCAGCACCGAAGCGGCTAAAACGATAATTAACGGAATTATTACCGCAGCCAGCGACGTTGCTCCGTACGCTGAATCATAACCATAATAATCTGTTGTATACATTGTTCTTTCGCAGGGCTTATCATTGCATGCCCTGCTCCTCCTTTTCTTATTATTCTTTACACAGGCAAATATATATCTTACAAACGCTATCTGACCAAAAGCTTTTTGATTCCGGCTTCCAGCCCGTCAAGCGTCAACTCGAACATGGGAAATACCTGACCGATGTCATGAATTGTTCGGGCACCGTAGGTAAAACCCCAGCTGGCTTTCTCTATGGGATTAAGCCAGATCTGCTTCTTGAAGCGGCGTTTGAATTTATAGAACCATTCCATACCGGTTTCGCGGTTGAAGAGACCGATGGTGGCATTGCCGCCCTGACGGTAGAGTTCGCTCGGAGCCATCGAAGCATCACCTACAAAGATAACCTTATATTCCGAGTCCAGACGATTGAACACCCATTCCGTTTCCACGGAATCTCTCAGCTTGCAGCGCGGTGTGGTATAAAGATGGTCATAAATCGCATTATGAAAATAATATACCTGAAAATCCTTGAAGTGGTTGGAACGGCTGACTGCCTGAAACAGACGGTTGCAAAGGCTGCTGTAAGGCAGCATTGATCCGTCAGAGTCAATAAGAAGCAGTACCTTTACTGTGTTCTTTCTCGGCTTTTCGTAAGCCAGACTCAAAATACCGCCATTGTCACAAGTTTCATCTATGGTTTTATCTACGTCCAGTTCCTTCTGAACCCCTTCCACTCTGGATGAATATTGGCGAAGCTTACGAAATGCCATCTGGAAATGGCGTATATCCAGGATTGTATCCTCACGGAAGTCCTGGAAATGTCTCTCTCCGGCAATTTGAAGTGCGGTACTATGACGGCCCTTACCTCCGACTCTTATGCCCGTAGGGTGATAGCCGCCGCGGCCCATGGTTGATGTGCCTCCGGTGCCTATCCAGTAGCTGCCGCCGTCATGTTTCTCCTTCTGTTCCTTTATGCGCTCTTCAAACATTCTAAGCAGCTCTTCAAGCTCCTTTCCGAACAGCTCTTTATCACCCAAGTCATCCAGTGCTCTTTCACGTTCACTGCTCTCCAGCCAGCGCCAAAATTCCTCAGGCAAATCCTCCGGAGTTTCCACCCCTTTGAAATATTCGATAAATACTTGGTCGAATTTATCATATTCCGATTCACTTTTAATAAGCACGCTCCTGCAAAGCTGATAAAACCCCAACAGTGACGACTTCGCGAGTCCTTTATCCAGAGCCTCTACGAGGGTCATCCACTCATTTATTGATATTTCCAGCCCTCTGGCACGCAGCAGATAAAAAAATTCCAGAAACATTTCTCTTACCAATTCCTTAAACTGAATCCCTTGGTTTTGATTTCTCCCAAGGTATCAATATCCTGGTTCTTTTTCAGCAGCACTCCCAGAAACGGCATATCGCCATAGAGGTCATCGATGCTGACTCCACTGATCATAAGAGCCTGAATCCAGTCGAGAAGTTCCGACGTGCTCGGCTTTTTTTGAAGTTCCTTCATGTCACGAATCTTATAGAAGGTCTCCAGTGCATTTTTAACCAGCTTTTTGCTGATATCGCCGTAATGAACCTTTATAATCTCTTCCATCTTTTCCGCTGTAGGGAATTCGATATAGTGAAAGATGCAGCGGCGCAGAAATGCGTCCGGCAGCTCCTTCTCGGCATTGGATGTGATTATTACAATCGGCCGGTGTTTGGTGGTTATGTTTTCCTTGGTCTCATTGATATAGAATTCCATCTTGTCCAGTTCCCACAGAAGGTCATTCGGGAATTCCAGATCCGCCTTATCGATTTCGTCTATTAAAAGAACCACCTGCTTTTCCGATGTGAAAGCTTCGCCTAATTTCCCCAGTTTAATGTACTGCCCGATATTCTTGACATCCCCTTCACCGAACTGGGAGTCATAAAGTCTCTGAACTGTATCATAAACATATAGCCCGTCCTGAGCCTTTGTCGTTGATTTAATGCTCCAGATAATCAGCTCCATGCCCAAGGATTCCGCTATGGCATCTGCCAGCATGGTTTTGCCGGTTCCCGGTTCCCCCTTGATCAGAAGCGGCTTTTTGAGCGCGATGCTCACATTAACCGCATTCATCAAATCATCAGTTACTACATAATTCTTACTTCCGCTAAAAAGATTCATTTTGCCTTTCATTTATATTTCTCCTATCGCAATATTTTAACTTGTTTTGTTTGTTACTTCGCTCTGGTGTATTTTTTATTTGAAAAGTTGCCGTACTGTGTCAGCCCGCCGAAGGTTCTCGTTCCTCTTACCTTGTAGTAGTATCTCTGACCCGTTTTCAGACGCTTATCGGTAAAGGTACGGGCTTTCTTACCCACGGTTCCTACCTTGGTATAAGTGCCGCTCTCGGTTTTAGAACGGTATATCTGATAGCCGTTGGCCCGGGTGGATTGATCCCAGTATACGGTGATTTTTGCACCGGTACTTGCCTTAACACGTTTTATGGTTGTCTTTGTCGGCTTTTTAGGGCTTATCAGCCTGCCCCCGGAGTCAAACTTGCATCTGACTCCTCCGATGGTATGAGTGCCTCCGTAACGAAATCCGCTGCTCTTGCTGAAGTAGTAGGTGTAGCCGCCTATCTTCGCCCAAGCGGTTTGCGCGGCACCGTCACCGGCATAGCGCTGATATTTATTGCCGCACTTTACCCATCCGGTTACAGGTTTTTCGTCAATCTTCCCGTTATTGTTTTTGTCGTGATATATTCTTACCGTGTCGCCTTTGACATCTATAATAAAATTCGCCTTATTGGCAGCCACCTTGTAGATATATCCGTATTTGAGTGCAGTTGCCAGAGAAGAATCATTGTTGGTGCCCCAGTATCCGTGATCCTCTGCATACGACCACCTCGGAGTTACCTTGGCCATGAATTTGTCTTGGTTTGATGAGTCCAGAGAGTGGTGACTCATCTTAAAAATATCCGCATTCAGCCTGCTCCCATACCTTTTTATGAGAGCGTTCTCTTCCTGTTTTTCTATATCTCCGCAGGTCAGGTACTTGGTATTGCCGCAGGTAAACATGGTTGAGAGTGAGGTGTTGTTCAGGTAAACACCTTCCCGGGTTCCGAAACCGTTATGGTAATTGTCTGCCATGTGAAACTTGCCTACAGGCCCCATTACAACGCCCGACACATGACCGACAGTCAGCTTGTGAGTGGTAGTCACACCGCCGATTCCCTTTCTGCTTTCAGGAGCCAGATAGATGACCTTTGCTTTTTCCTTCTTAATAGTCTTCAGCCTTTGTGCGTAAATTTGATCTATGGTTAAACCCGTTGGCGTCACGTACTCGGAGCAAAGCCCCTTTGCCGGCAGATATACCCGGTTAACTTTAAACTCTTTGCATATGTCGTCCAGTCCCTGAGTGTGATCACCGTGCATATGGCTGATATAAATATCAAGTTCGGTGACACCGATGCTCTTGAGCCTTGATACGATATTGGATTTGATTACCGTTCGCGTATCGTTCTTTATCGGCTTACTTGCACCCGTATCAATAAGCAGGTACTTTCCGCCGGACTTTATCAATGTGGCATCACCGTAACGATCGGTTTTCACCTGCTTTCCATTGCCCCGATGCATGTAAATGCCGTAAATTTGCATACCCTTAGGATTAACAGCTTTCGTTTCTTCAGCGTAAGCGGGCCGGCTTATCGGTATAAAAGTTATTGCAATGCAAACCGCCATCATAATGCTCAATGTCATGTGCAAGCTTCTGGTCATCAATCTGTGCTCCTTTCGATATCAATATTTCTATCGTATATCATTGTTACTTCGCCGCCTAACTCGTCCTTGTGTCCGATGGTTTTAATTCCGTCCTTGACATATGCTCTGTAAGTTTCATAGGCCTCTGCCCAGCTATCATACCGCGAGTCACCGCGGTGATCTTTCAGACCATATCGTTCTTTAATATGTTTTGTCAGCCAGGACGTGTACTTCTCAGCACCCAGATAATTGACATGCTTGCTGTTATAGAAGTCCTTATCCCAGTCAATTCCCAGCTCTCCATACATTTCCGATGTGTTAAAATTGATTACATTATATCCGCGTTCGGTTACCATCTTCATAGCAGTGTTATAAACCGGCATATGCGATTTCTTCACAGAGTAAGGTGCCAAGACAAAGAGAATATCCTTATCTATTGTGTCACAATAGTCCAGCACTTCATTCAGAGCATCATCGACAATTTCCGATAACGGTTCATACCCCTCAGTCAGCCTTGATTCAAACTGATTGACCTGCTTGACGGTACTGGGACTAATCACAAAGCCTTTGGTTTCATTCTTTGCCGCAATTAATGAGAAATCTCCCGGGACCATAGTTTTCTGTGTAAGTTTACCGTGATATTTTATCACCGGTATATAATACTCGATACCGTTTTTGCCGATGTCATTCAATCCGCCTTTGCTCCCGTCCATGTATTCAAAAGCTTTATCCACAGCGTTTTTCTTGTTCTGTGAGAGCTTCATGTTGTCGGTCACACGTCTGATATGTGCATCGGTTATCTGATCTCTTTCCTTTATGGCCCATCTGAGTTCTATGACATAAAGCTTCGGATCCTGTGTCTTCTCAATCTCTTCGATCAGATTCGGTATGAAAAACATCGGCATTCCCATAGTTGCCATGGTAAAGGAGCTTATGCCTTCATCATTGTATGCCATGGGGTTAATGAAGTACCTGTTAGATGCACTGGTTCCCAAGTATACCATATCTATGGTATTTCGTTCTTCCGCATAAAAAGCCTGAAAGGTCTGCCTGTTGGAATCTGAATCTCCCATGCTGAAAACCTTGTTCACATATGCAAAAACAAGACCTGCGCACAGGATGAATACCACCGCCGAAAATATCACTTTATTTTTATTATATGTTACCTTTTTATTCATTTTCATACATAATCAGTTTATCACAAATGCACAAAAAAAGAACGGAAATGACCCGTTCTTTTCTTAATATTTACTTATAAAGTTTTATCCGCATCATCCTCTGCCCACAGAGCATCGTTAAGGGTTTTCCACATCTGACCGTAACCTTCCGATGCCGGTGTAACGGGCTTAGGGATATTGTTATCCTTATTTATCTTTATCTCACCCTTCTTGGACATGAGCATAACCCGATTGCCAAGTGCCAGCGCCTCCTGTATGTTGTGGGTTATGAAGATTACCGTAACGTTTTCCTTTTCCTTGATTCTTATGAGTTCCGCCTGCAGCTTGTTTCTGGTCATTGCATCCAGTGCTGCAAAGGGTTCGTCCATGAGTATAATCTTAGGATTCAAGGCAAGCCCCTTGGCAATAGCCACTCTCTGCTTCATCCCGCCGGAAAGCTGGTGCGGATAGAGATCCCCTTTACCTTTCAGACCTACCAGTTCCAGATGTTCTTCTGCTATGCGGTTACGCTCTTCCTTGTCAGCGATTCCGTTCTGTTTAAGCGGATAGGTTATGTTTCCCCTCACCGTTCTCCATGGGAACAGCTGCTCGAAAGTTTGAAACACCATAAATCTGTCAACACCCGGCCCTTTTACTGCCTTTCCATCCACCAGAATGTCCCCTTCGTAATCTTCGAAGCCTGCAATACATCTGATAAGGGTTGTCTTTCCGCAGCCTGATGGTCCCAAAATTGTAAGGAAATCCCCTTCCTTAACTTCCAGTGCCATATTCTCCAATATGTTTCGGGAACCCGGCATATCATGATAATTCTTTGTAAGATTCTTTATTTCCAGAACCGTTTTTCTTTCGTTCATCATTGTGCCGTCATCCCCCATTTCTTTATTGTATTATGTTCGATGGTTCTGAACACGCCGTATTCTATAATAATGCCGATAATTATAATTACGATAAGTGCCGCAAATACACCCGCCACATCCAGGTTTACTCTTCGCATTAAGATGTACCAGCCGATTCCCGCACCTTTTCCTGTGGTTCCGAAGATCATTTCAACGCTTATGAGTGCTCTCCAAGCTCTCGCCCAGCCCACTCTCAATCCGGAAAGCACACTGGCAAAAGCCGCCGGCAGATAAACTCCGGCTACAAGGCGTATCCCTCTGAGTCCGATGTTCCTGCCGCCTTCAATATAAATGTTGGGGATGGCATTGAATCCGTCTATGATGCTTCTGGACATAGGCCAGATTATGGAATGCACAACGATAACTATGGTTGTTATTTCGCTGAGCCCGAACCAGCATATTGCCAGCGGCAGCAGTGCTACTCCCGGGAGAAGGTCACATATGGATACAACCAGATTGTATATTGCTCTGAAATGTTTGCTCACCACGGCGATGCTGGAGAATATAAATGCCAGTCCTATTCCTATCGCCAGACCTTTCGCAATCAGCGACAGCGAATATAGTGTAAAAGCCATCATTCCGTCTTCTTCAAAGCCGGCAATAAATGCGTCAAAAATCTGTCCGGGCGACGGGAAAAGCAGCTCGTTAAATACCTGCATCTTATATATTGCATACCATGCCAGTACAAAGCATACTAAAAAGATTACCTGATCCCGAATTTCATTTTTCAATTCGCTTTTCATTCCTTAACAGTCCTCTATTCTCCCTTGACATTGTCAAATGCCAAATCGGAGATTGACTTAGGTCCATCCACTTCTAAAAATCCGTTCTCGTCCATGAATTCAGCCATAGTCATTACGCCCTTAAGCTCTGTTGAGTATGAGCATGCCGGGTCGTTGAGCCATTTAAGCATTGTTTCCGCAGAAACATCTTCGGCTTCACAGAGGAGTTCGGCAACCTCCTCCTTATTGTTATTGATATAGTCTATTGCCTCTGCAAGTGAATCAACCACCGCCTGATACAATTCAGGGTTATCATCATACAGTTCCTGAGAAGCAACTGCTACAATGAATGAATTCCCTTCAGGCCATACATCTCCTATTGCTTCCAGTTCCGTCATTCCCTGTTCCGCTTCCTTATATACATAAGGTGATGTGGTCAGCTGATACTTAACCGTCCCGTTAATCAGTGCAGCCATTCCATCCGGATGAGCCATAGCCGCAATATTATTATCCATTGCGTGTGCATCTCCCATCTCGGCTTCACAGGCCATTGCCAGCAGTATGTGCTGGATACTGCCTATGTTGACCAGCGCGATCTGATCTTCACCGATATCTTTCAGGCTCTTGGCATTCGGATTGCTTGTCATGATCTTGTGAGGCTGTGCCGAAACGTTTGAAAATATTTTGTATCCCGCACCGCTCATTACTCCTGTAATAGCAGGAGCAACACCCATTGCGCCAACCTGCACGTCTCCTGAAGCAAATGAGTCGTTAATGGTTCCTCCGGAACCCAGCTGAGCATATTCAACTTCAACGGTTTCTCCTGTGGCTTCCTCGTATGCCGTCTCTACCAGTCCCTTCTTCTCCATTATCTGGAACGGTGCGTAGGCCATGCCATACTGCTGTACGATTGTAATCTTCGCTGTGCCGCCTTTTCCCTCGTCTCCTCCGCATCCTGTCATCGAGACGCACATGCCAAGAGCTGTCACCACGGCCAACATCATAATCAATACTCTTTTTTTCATAACTTTTAATCCCTCCAAACAGTCCTAAATCATAAGTTTACAATTATGTCGCCATAAGTATATTATTATAAGCTGCATATGTAAAGTGTTTATTTTGTGAAGATTAGCTGCTCCAACTGCGATCTCAATCGTCCTTCAACCGCCTTGATAATTGGTCTCTTTCAGTATTTTGATAAATACCTCCGCAGCTTTTGACAGATATTTGTTTCTGGGGTAAGCTATGTAGATTTTGCGCTTGCATATTTCCGGATCCGCCGGATACAGGGCCGGTTTTTCTGCAATATTGCTGTTGCATATGCTGCTCTCGGCAATCAGGGACACCCCGACACCGGCCATTGTAAGTGCCAGAGTTGTCATTGTCTGCTCCGCCACAACCGTGTGGGCCGGACGGCAGTTATACTTCTCAAAAAGTGCTTCCAGCTTCTGTCCTATGTGCTGATCCGGTTTCAATGTCACGAAGGTATGCTCGCAAAGTCTTTTGAATTCTTTTGCTGTAAGTTGTCCTCCTGACAGAGCTTCCCCGGAAAATTCCCTATTTACATCCCAATCGGATGGCACGCATATATAAATCGTTTCTTCAAGCAGTTCTTCATAAACAAAACGTTCATCTTCATCGGCAAAGGGCGTTATAAAAAGATCCAGCGTACCTTTTTGGGCATCTGTAACAAGTTCCGGAACCTTTCCATCGATGATTTCTATGCTTATTCCCGGATATCTGTCAACAAATGCACCTACTGCTTTTGGCAGATAAACAGTATTAAAGAAGCCGGCGCCTCCTATGGTAAGATGCCCGGTCTTCATTCCCTCGATGTCTGCTATGTTTTGTGACATCTCATTTTTAAGAATGGACATACGATCGAGGTAATCCATATAAACGCTCCCGGCTTCGGTAAGCTCCAACGGCTGTTTTGATCTGTCAAAGAGAACAGCACCGATTTCACTTTCTTTCTTTTTCAGAAATGAGCTTAAGGCCGGCTGGGAGATTCCCAGTTTTTCCGCAGCCAGTGAAATACTGCGAAGCTCGGCTATGGCTTTTATATATTCACCGTTTTTCTCCATATCTGTTCTCCTTCCCTCAATGGGCTCTTATTTTACCATATGTAATTATAATAAAAAACATAAATAAAAGTTATTCCCTTAAAGAATTTATAGTATAATGTTTAAACATATTCTAAATAATGAGACAGGAGGCGGATTTTGTATTACAAATCTATAGTTGAAAATCTGGCGCACAATGCCGTTAAAAATCCGGGCAAGCTGTGCATGGCTGACGAGAAACAGGCGTTGACATATAAGGAAGTGTGGGACAGTATCTGCGGACTGGCTATGGAACTGAACAAACTGGGTGTGGGGTACGAAAAGTGTGTCGTTGTGGAATGCAATCAGAGCGTGGACTACATGATTTGCGGATTTGCTGTACAGCTGCTTAAGGGAATCTTTGTCCCGCTGGAGAGGAATACGGCACTGAACAGAATTCTGGAGATTGCCTGCGAGACGGAGGCTGTCATGCATATAGGGGTCAAGCCTGTGCCTAAACTAAGCGATTCGGAGATTGCAACCGAACGATTTATGCCTCATATGCACATAGGCAGTGTCACTGATTTCATGCTGGGGAAAGAAAAGGATGGCGTCTATCGTTCATCCATTGATGACCTGAGTGTAATCGACTTTCCCGACAGCGATGATGTGGCGGAGATACTCTTTTCCACGGGTACTACGGGCAAGAGCAAGGGTATCGTTCTCACTCACGGCAACAATGTTGCCATAGCTGAAAATGTGTGTACCGGAGTCAGGATGAAACCTGATAATGTGGAACTGATTCCCATGCCTACCAGCCACTCACACGGCCTGCGGCGAACATACGGAAATATGGTCAACGGAAGCAGCGTTGTCTTTGTTGACGGCATCATGCTGCTGAAGAAGGTATTTAAGATGATGGATGACTATGGTGTGACTTCCATGGATCTGTCTCCCAGCATGCTGGGAATCATCTTTAAGCTGTCCGGAGACAGGCTTGGCGATTATGCTGATGTACTGGACTATATTCAGCTGGGATCAGCACCGTTATCCGATAAAGATAAGACTCATCTTTCAAAAATACTTCCAAATACCAGACTGTATAACTTCTATGGGAGCACCGAGGCGGGCTGCTCCTGTCTTATGGATTTCAATGAAGCCGCAGCAGGCGGCAAGCCCAGAGCCGGGGGCTGCATAGGCAAACCGGCAGTCAATGCCCAATTCATAGTGGTTGACGAAGACCGAAAAGAAATCCGGTCTTCGATAGATAATCCGGGCTTGCTGGCAAGCAAAGGCAAGATAAACATGAGGGAGTACTTCAACGCTCCGGAACTGACAAGGGAGGTCATGCCTGACGGCGACTATATCTATACCAAAGACCTGGGCTATATAGACGAGGACGGATACATTTACATGCTGGGGCGTAAAGATGATGTGATCAACTACGGCGGTGTCAAAATAAGTCCTGAAGAGATTGAAAGTATGGTCATCAGAAGCGACATGATTGCAGACTGTGCCTGTATCCCTGTTGACGACCCTCTTACAGGTCAGGCTCCGAAGCTTTTTATCGTTCTTAACAGCGATGAAGAGTATGATGCAAAATCCTTTAAGATATTTCTGTCTGAAGTGCTGGATGCAAATAAGCAGCCTAAATACATTGAGATTATAGATAAGATTCCGAGAACCTTTAACGGGAAGATAAAGAGAAAGGATCTCATGAACGCATAACAACATCCATCAGAATCCTCTGTAGATAAATGCACCGGCATCATACCCGGGTCCGTAGATTCCCAAAGATAGAATCATTGCAAACATGGTCAGCAGGAGAGCCCATCTGAGAGCCGGAGGTTTTTCATCAAGTATCACTCTCAGCTGTCCGTGATTCTCCTGAACCCAGCTGACGCCAAACCATATGAGGCAGCATATCAGGATGATCAGGAAATCTATACCGGTGAGACCCAGACTCATAACGGTCTCGCCAAAAGGCACACCGAAGTTCGGTTTAAACATGGACAGGAACATGGTTACAGCTGCAGAAAAGGATATCGCCCGAGGGAAGAATCTGCCGCACATTACGATGAAGAAGGTTCTCACAACACTGAATACCTTCCACCACTTGGACTTCATATCAATGTGAAGTTTATCGGCCAGAGCCTTCAGATACGGCTCCAGCAACAGCCCCGAAATGATGATGGTTCCGTTGTAAAGACCGTATGCCACAAACTTGAATTCGGCACCGTGCCATATTCCGATTGTAATAAAAGTACAGTATTGAGCTATTATCACAGGGACCAGCTTCCCTACCCTGTCGCCGAGAACACTCCTCAGGCTTTTCCCCAGCTTACCGAAGAATTTGGACATGGCCACCGGATAGAATATATAGTCCCGGCACCAGAAGGACAGCGATATATGCCATCTCGTCCAGAAATCCGACAGACTGTCCGCAAAGTACGGTCTCCGGAAGTTATGAGTCATATCGATTCCCATGCACTGTGAAACACCTCTGGCGATATCGATACCGCCGGAGAAGTCGGCATAGATCTGTATTGTGTATAACAGAGCCGCAACAAATACGGCTCCTCCCGTATAATCGCCGGGGTTATCGTAAACCGCGGTGCAAAGAATCGCAATTCTGTCTGCTATTACCAGCTTCTTGAAGAAACCCCATAGAATAAGCTGTGTGCCATGAGTCAGATTCTTATAGCTGAAACGGTTGCCCTGATAGAGCTGATGTGCCAGCTGGTCATATCTGCTTATAGGCCCCTGAACGATCTGCGGAAAGAATGCCGTAAAAAGTCCGAACTTCAGAATGTTTCTGTCCGGTTCAATCTTGTTCCTGTACAAATCAAATATGTAGGCCGCCGACTGAAAGGTATAGAAGGATATTCCCAGAGGAATCAGGAATCCTCCTACATCGATGACACCCAGTGCGGACAGATAGTATCTGAAATACTTAAGTGCCGCCAGAATACCAAAATCCACAACCAGAATCAAAACCACCATGCGGCGCTTCTTCTTCTGACTTAACGCTTTGAGTTCCTTTTTCTCCTCACGGGACATCTCATCCTTGTGCTCATCCATATATCGTTTGTGACTTGCATTGCATTTGCCGATATAAAGACCGCCAAGGAAGGTAACTATGGTGGTAAAGAGCACAAAGACGAAGGTCTTGGGACTTGCCAGCAGATAAAAGACGTAACTGGCTATAAGAAGCACGAACCATCTGTGCTTAAGAGGACATATATAGTATGCCAGGCAGACTGCCGCCGCAAATATTAAAAAAACGAAGGATGTAAACGCCATTTAAGATAATATCCCAATCCGTTTATTCCTGTGCAGTCATAATCAGCTCAACCATTGCGTCAACTGAATTAAAATTCTCCGGAATCAGATCTTCAACGGAAATTTCAACATCAAAGGTCTCATTGAACTCGCCTACAATGGCAACTATATCCAATGATGCCAGAAGGTTATCATCAATAAGTTTTTTTTCTTTTTCAAAATCGATATCTCCCCTGATTTCAGTTAAAATTTCCAGTACATCCTCTCTCATCTCTGTTTCTCCTCACTCATTTTTTCAAATCTTTTTTTATCTGCGTTGTTGATATTTCAGGAGTCCTCGGTAAGTACACCACATCACAATATTCCTTCAGGAAGTCAAATTTTCCTTCCCAGTCCTCCCCTATTACAAAAGTATCTACTTTGAATTCTTTTACATCATTGGATTTCTGTTCCCAGCTCTCCTCCGGGATTACCAAGTCAACATATCTGATTGCCTCAACCAGTCTCTTTCTTTCTTCATATGTGAAATAACATTTCTTCTGCTTCTCATTACGGTTAAATTCATCCGTTGAAATGGCAACGATAAGATAGTCGCCCAGAGCTTTAGCTCTCTGAAGCAGGTTTACGTGTCCATAGTGAAGCAGGTCGAATGTTCCGTATGTTATAACCTTTCTCATAAAAAACCTTTCCTGACAGCAACCGCACTGCCGATATTCTCCGCCCATTATATTCTTCCACCTGCGGAACTGTCAAGAAAAGTGCAGTCTCCGGATAGTGTCAACTTAATTACCATTTCAAACTTGTTCTGCTCAGAGGATGATCTTTTTTCCAAGCATTTGTTTTATACTGTGGTTCCAATTTATGTTTTTTATTGAAATTAGAATCTCTTGTCCCCCTGAAACACCATTTTGAATAGTCGCCTCTTGTATCAACCCAAGTCATATCGTAGTTATACCATTTCTTTCCAACTTTTACCTGGTTCCAGAAATGAACCTGGTTTTTATCGGTATATCCTGATACGCATTCAGCTTTTACGCCTGCCAGACTGCACATTACTGCAAACTCCCATGAATAATGCTGGCAATCGCCATGTTTTGAAAATACCATTGTATATAAGTTATTAGCGTCGACTCTTTTATATCTTCTGTTTTTCTCAATATACTTCGTAATTTTCTTTATCTTGGTTTTTGTGGTATTTTTTTTGAGTTTAAGACTTGCAATATTTTTCTCAAGTCTGGTGCGAAGTTTTTTATCTTTGGCCGCAGACAACTTATACTTAAATTGTACAGTGTATATTGTAAACACTTTCCCTTTATATTTATATTGTTCAGGATAAAGGCGACCTTTATTTATTGAAGATACAGTATAAATTTTTCCGAAAAACTTATTATAATTTTCCCATTTCCCCGAATTGATGTGGTTTTGCAGAGTTTGCTTTAATGATGTTCTTGAAGTTTCACCGTAAAGGGCAAATGTATAGGAGCTTTTACCCGATTCATATGCATATTTTGTCTTTTGCTTTGCTCCGGTTAGTGTTGTTATATTATATCTGAGAAGGCTGTCCATTTTAACATCGATAACCAGTTTATCCGTGCAGGGTTTATCCTTTTCATCAACTCCGTTAATCGTCATCTTAAATTCGGCTCCGGGCGGGAGCATGGTCTCGAGAATGTTGTTTCGGTCCAGCAATCCATTATCTTTCGAAGCCTCAACGTAATATTTACCGGCACTGCCGCTGGTTCTTACCTGAAAATATTTGCTGATATTTTCATCTTTTGGATTTTTTATAGAAATCTTGAATATCTGTTTGGTTTTTGAAAGAACAGATACTTCAGGCACCTTAGAAACTTTTCCGCATTTAGTGCATCTTTCTGTTTTATTATAATTACGGCAAGCCGAACAGATCCATTCATAATCTACAGGATTATTGATTTCATTTCCCTGATATGCGTCATTATGTGCACCATTGACCGGAGAATCCTCAGATGTGCTTGCAAAAGAATATGCTGAAGAAAACAGCATAATAATAGCCGAGAGAATAGAAATTGTTAAAACACTCTTTTTTTTAGTAAACATATTTTTACCCCCCTAAAGAACCATAACAGTATGCCCATTCTTGTATTTCGTGCCTTCTTTTACCAGAATATCACCGCGTTTCAAATTGGCATCGGTGGTAAGGTATTTGGCATCGGTCAGGATTTCGAACTGACCTGTGGCTTTGCATTTAGCACGTATATTCGTTGAACTCATACCACGGGGAACATCGTATTTGGCACCCTTAAGGCACAGGGAAACCAATGAGGTACATGCCGTATCACATTTAACGGTTATGCCGGCAAAGTTATAGTTTGTGGCTTCGCACTGCTTCCAGAGAGGGCTTTTATTCTTTTGACCGTAACCGATATTGTCGTTGGCGCAGGCCTGCTCCATGAATGTTGCAATCCGGTCGGCCTTGACTGAATCTTTAGGTCTGATCAGAACTGTCCATTTGAAAGCAGAATTCTTTTCGGTATATTTCCAGTTACCGACACAGACCTCTTTACCGGTTTGATCGCCCGGTTTGCCGCCTGTGGTTTTCCCTTTTTCATTGCAGGTTGCATGACCGATTTTTGTTTTAGGAATTGTTACCGAAAGGGAATCGGAAACGGGATCCGTATAGGTTTTACCATCATATATGCTGTAAGGCTGTACAGTAAAGGTGTATTTTTTTCCTGTAACTCCCGGGAAGGAAGTCGAACAGGTATTCCCTGAAGTTATTTTTAATTTTGTAACCTTGCCGTTATAGTCTGTAACAGTGATATTATATCCGGACGCTCCGGAAATTGCAGTCCAGGAAATTGCGGCTTTCTGATAGCCTCTGCTGATGTCCGTCACTTTAGGTTTAGCTAAAGAGGGCTGTCCGGAAACTAATGCTTTAATCTTTATTGTTACTTTCTTAGCGTACGAAGCTGTGTTCTTAGGACCTCCGTAAGCACGAATCTTGAATTTATAGGTTCCCGCACTTGTTAATTTGGAAAAAGAGATACTGTTCGTGTTGCATTTATAGGTCCCCTTGCGGAATTTTTTGCCGTTTTGAGTTACCGTCACCTTGTAGTAGTTACAGGACGGAGGTGCACCCCAGGTTAAATTAATCGAACCGTCATATGTGGCTTTGACTTTTGTCGGATTGCCTACAACTATATGATAATTGCGGCTCTTGGTGCCGGAGTATTTGCCCTTGCCCTTTACGGTCACCTTGACTTTACCCGGATTGATGCTCTTATTGGAAAATGAAATGGTGTAGTCGGTGCCCGCTGCCAGTGTCTCTTTCCCGTAAAAAACCTTCACCGTAGGTTTAACAACTTTTCCGGTATATTTAACAATTTTGTGCGAAAAGTCTATCCTGCACTCGGAAATATCCGCTGCCGCACAGGACTCGTCCGCAGTGACAACCATCCATGTGAAGGCGACAGCCAGGGTAAGCATAAATGTTACAATTATATTTCGACTTCTAAACATCTTTTTTCTCATAGCAAACTACTCCGCATAATAATACACTTATCAGATTAGAATAACTCTCAAAAATTTACAATTTCATTATAGCACTGCGGTCAATAAAAACATAGTATTGCGGGAGGATATGTGCTAAAATTTTGTTAAGGAAAGACCTGCGGAATAGGAAACTGTAATGAGGTTCAAGCGTTTTATCTTAAAGGCCGCAATTGGAATTTTAAGAGCTGTTTATGCGCCCATGAAGCTGCGGCCCGCAAAAAACAAGATAACAATTATATCCAGGCAGAGTAACCGGCCCACTATGGACATTGCTCTGCTTTGTGATTATCTGAAAAAAAACTATCCGAATACGAAATGCGTCTGTCTGTGCAGATTACTGGAGAAACCCGGCATAATTACTTATCCCTTTCACATCCTCACCCAGATGTGGCACATGGCAGACTCCAAGGCGGTGGTTCTGGACGGGTATTGCATAGCCGCAAGTAATCTGAACCATAGAGAGGAAACCGCAATAATACAGATGTGGCATTCTCTGGCCGCAATAAAGAAATTCGGACATCAGACAATAGATATGCCGTCAGGCAGCAGCCGTGAAATAGCCGAAGCAATGAATATGCATGGCGGTTACGATTTCGTTCTGGCTCCCGGCGAAGCTACGGGCAAATACTTCTGCAAAGCCTTCGACATAGATTCGGACAAATTGATCTACCTGGGTCTGCCGAGAATTGACGAGATTTTGCAGGGTAAAAAGGGAAATAAAAAAGCGGAAGAATTTGCACGGCAAGTAAAAGAGGAATTTGGAATTCCGGAAACCAAAGAGATTGTTCTCTATGCTCCGACCTTCAGAAAGGGACGGAGCGGTGCTGAGGCGGCCGCCGCAATTAAAGAGGCGCTGGACGAAGAAAGATATGAGCTCGTTGTGAAAATGCACCCGCTGTATGATGAAGAGGGACTCAGCGACAGAACCTACAGTTCCACACAATGGCTCAGAGCCTGTGACAGGATTATCACGGATTACTCGGCACTGGCTATTGAGGCCGCGCTTACGGATAAACCGGTTTATTACTACCTCTACGATCTGGATGAATACGAGGCGGAGGTGGGTATCAATGTGAATATGTTTGAGGAAATGCCCCAGGCATCGGCACGTACGGCGGCGGAGCTTGCAGCAAAGATGGATAAAGAATATGATTTTGAAGCGCTGCACAGACTCAGGGACAAGTACATCTCCGTGGATACGGAGAATTGTACCGGACAGCTGGCGGAATTTATTATAGAGCAGATGGAGAAATGATGGAGACATTAAAGAAACATTTCAGGAATTTCCTGAAGAATCATGCGGGACTCAGAGTTTGGGTCAGGAAGGTGCATGTAGCTCTGAAGGAAAACAAATACAGAAGAATAGCACGAAAAGCCGCAGTGGATAAAAAGATGATTGTCTTTGAAACTTTTATGGGCAGACAATATGGATGTAATCCTAAGGCAATTTACGAGTACATGCTGACGGACAGCCGGTTTGACGACCACCGCTTCGTATGGGTGCTGAACGACCCGGAGAAGGCGGCGGAAATTAAAGAGCCTAACCGTGCGGAAATTGTCAGAGCCAATTCCGACAGGTATTATGAAGTTTATGCCGGTGCGGGATATGTAATTACCAATTCCAACCTGGACTACGGAATCAAGAAGTCGCCCGGACAGGTTTTCCTGCAGACATGGCATGGAACACCTCTTAAAAAATTGAGATGCGATATTGAAGCGGAAAAGGGTAACGCACTTAACTCTCTCGACGAGATAAAGAAGAAGAACAGCTTAGATGTGGTCAGGTATGACTATTTCATCTCACCATCCGCATTCACGACGGAGAAATTCACTACGGCTTTTGATTTAGAGGCTTTAGGAAAGACGGATATTCTGATTGAAACCGGATATCCGAGAAATGACCTGCTGTATAACTTTGATGAAACATTCTCACAACAGGTGAAAGAGAAACTGGGGATATCCGACGAACACAGAAAGATTATTCTTTATGCGCCGACTTTCAGGGACAACCTGCATGACGGCGCCGGCTATATCTGTGACCTGCATCTGGACTTTGACAGACTCAGGAATGACCTTGGGGATGAGTACCTGATTCTTTTCAGGGCTCACTATTTCGTCGCCAATCAGTTTGATTTCGGCAGATACGAAGGCTTTGTTCTGGATGTGTCGGAGCTGGACGATATTACACCGCTCTATACCATTGCGGATTTGCTTGTAACCGATTACTCCAGCGTTTTATTTGACTATGCATGCCTGAAACGGCCAATGGTGTTCTACATGTATGACTTGGAGGAATATGCCGATGCCATAAGAGGATTCTACCTGGATATAGACGAGCTCCCGGGACCAATAGTTAAAACCGAGGATGAACTCATAAGGGCAACTAAGGAACAGAGTGCGGCGGCTCCTGAAGCGGTATATGACAGCAAATACGAAGCCTTTACGGAAAAGTACAATTACTTGGAGGACGGCAAGGCTTCAAAGCGTGTCTGTGACATTCTGCTCGCAAGCAGTTAGACGGTCCTGCTCTCTTCGTCAAACCAGAGATATTGTTCAATAGTATCACGTATTCCTTTACTTTCACTGACTTCCCATATATGCTGGTGCATTACAGCATCGGGATCGTGATTTCCTTCTATCAGGTAAACGTTTTCACCTTCACCAATGGCAACATCCCAGCCGATGTACGGCATATTGTCAATTTTCATAGCTGCTGAATTCAATGTATTCACAACTTTATCCCAGTTCGGAATTGTTATGTCCTTAAATCTGATCCCTGTAACAGGGTGGTACTCGAAACTCTCTCCCTTCTTAGTAATGCCATTTGTAATTACTTTCCCATTCGTTATATCAACTGCAGCTATAGCTCCGCCCGCGCTATAATTGTCAATGCGCTGTTCCGGTAAAATTCCTGTACGAAATCCCGCATGTAGTATTTTAAGCCGATCTCCTTCTCTCATTGCCAGAACACGAAGTGTATTCGAACAATTTGGATTTATAGTTTCCATATAAGGATGCTGTTTTAACATGGATTCTATCATGCCGGCCGGCAGGCTTTTAATATGTTCATATAGATTTGTACGTGCTTCTTCGTTCTTGTCAACGTTGAATACACGTATTCCTATTCCACGAGCCCACTCATTTGGCTTGTACATTATCTCCTCTTCCCCATCAATTACAGAATTAAAGTCCTCTTTGGATAAATCTTCTGTAAAGGCCCATTTCCTGCCGAGATATTCCGAAAAGGATTCATTGAACAAATTCTTCCTCTTAAAATATTTCCATTTATCAGCGTAATCACAGTATCTTAAATATAATTTCATCCACAGTTCATGGGTAATGAAACTGCTTTGTTCTTCAGATGAAAAGCGGTAGAGTTTCATGGATCAATAGTTATGGAAATTGGCTCCTGAAACAATATGTGCTCTGATATAGTTTAATCTGAGACGTGTAAGAGACCAGTTCATTTCTTTCATGATTCTATTACAAATCTCATTATTCTCCGATGAGTTTTCAATAAGAAGGGGTTTCAATTTATCTCTCCTTCTTTTTCTCTCGCCCATTATCTCTTCCGGCGTTAATACATACTTGGCCAAATAGATAAATAGCCCAAAATTGTACCTCATTTTTCTGGATGCGATGAGCCTTGCTTTTGCCTCCTCTTCACTACATCCGGTCTTCTCCTGAATGACTTTGATTTCCCAAAGAATTTCGCGTTTCTGTTTTTCCCTGTACATTTTCATCAGTTCTCCCAACTCGTTAACTTCATCGGGAGATGCATTCCACATTTCCAGTGCAATATACAATTTTCTGCTAATTCCTCTTTTTTCAGCATGCGTTACCGCACGCTTCACATCCTGTAATGACACCCCTCTCATTTCCTTTTGAATGCGGAGAAAATCTTTTTCTCTTCTATCTGCAAGTCTTTTAAGCGTGTCCCGACTTTTTTTGTACAGTTTTTTCCTGAGATATTCTCTATGAGAATATCCCAGATCTCTGGCATAATTCACATTTGAAACCGTTTCAAAAATACCCCAGCCTGTCTCTTTTTTCACCGCTTTTATCGTCTTATAGTATGACTTTATTCTTTTTAACATAAGATATTTGCTCCTCTTTTAACCCGCCTCACTGTTTTCTGAAAATGCCTGAAAGCTTTCCTGTCCGATTCACATTTAATAAATGTTATATTCGCATCATCTATTGCTTTCTCTAATTCCGTTCTCTGAATTGCCCCGCTGACCAGTTCATGCAGCAATTCCTTTTCATTGACAAATATCTGTTCTTCATTGTCAGGCATCGGAACATAACCTATTTCTTTTTGTTTAAGCATATAATCCGCATACATCTTCGGCAGGTTCAGACCCTGTTTTGTGAAAGCATATCCGGATGCCCCGAATCTCATATTCAGTTCAACAAAGAACAATTCGCCATTTGCATCTTTCACAAAGTCAATGTCATACATCCCCTGAAATCCCAGCACTTCAACGAAATGATTGAGTTGGGAAATAAACTCCTGCATTTCCGGTCTCATTTTTTCCATGGAAAGAGTCCTGCCTGAAACAGCTATACCTTTTCTTGTATCCTTACCATACTCTTCCACAACGAACAGTGCCGGGCCGAAAGCCTTTTTACCGTCGCAAACGCCAAGCAAAGCATACTCATTTTTTACTTCAATGTACTTTTCAACAAGCATGTCCCTGTCCCGTTTCCTGCTTATTGAATATATATGGTCGTGCAGTTCTTCTCTGCTGTTGCTTCGCCGCATAATCGATTTGGCATGAAACATACTCACATCAGGTTTGGCGAAACATGGGTACTCAATGTCGTCAGGCACGGTAAATTCACCATTATGTGTGCGAATCAGTGCCTGACCGACAGCAGGCAGACCGGCAGCCTTTGCCGCCTTATTCTGCTCGCTCTTACTCATTAACCTGTTTATCTCTCCGGATTTCCCATTGATGCTCTGTGTCAGGAAATAATCTTTCAGATCATCATAGTACTCATCAATAATCGATGCTGACAAATCATCACCGGGAACGAGTAGCATCTTCCTGTTCTGATCCGCAAGACCCATAATCATATTATATGCCTTCAGATTTTCACCCTCTGTTGTACATGTGTAGTATGCTTTTATGTACTTGCTGTAAGCATCCGGCATGAAATCCTTCAGCGGCTCATCTTTAGCAGGCTTCCTATTGAACAGTCTGAGAACTTCAACCTCATACCCTGCCTCACCAAATGATCTTGCCATTGTCAGATTGGTGCCGGAATTTCTGCCCGCAATCAAAATCCTTGGAAATGGAGAGTCAGGATTTCTGTCATTTTTTCTTTTCACCTGAGGGTAACCTTTAATATATCTCCTGATACGTCTTCTGAAATCCAGCAAAGGCTTAAGTTTCCTCTTCAATCTTCTCTTACCTGCTGTCTTCTGAACTGTTTCGGCATAAATCTGTCCGGGTTTCGGATCATCGGCATTGTTAAGCAGTTTGATATCAGAGTTACTGATGTAATCCTTCAACTGTCTTTTGCTGATGTAGCCGAATATATAATCTTCCCATGCAACCTTTTCGTATACAAACGATTTCCCGGTTTCTTTCACACTCTCTTCCTCGGGCTCGTGGGCTTCTCCTGTCACTGCCTTTACAAACAGTTCCGGAAGGTTTATTCCACTGGCAAAGTAGGCGTAATTGGGACCGCCGCTTCTGAGATTAACTTCGTTAAAATACAGTTTCCCGTTGGCGACATTGAATTCCATGTCAAACATGCCCAGATATTTCATGTCTGAGAGCATGGATTTTGCTTTTTCAAGCTCACCGCCGATATATTCAGCCGGTTCAACGACACCTGCCATTGTAACACCGGTTTCATGCTGCGATACTGCAGTTTTTCTGATTACCGCCGGAATTATTACGCTTTTCCCGGTGCATACCCCGGACAGGTCAATTTCCTGTTCAATATCCAGGTATTCCTGAACGAGAACTTTTCTGTTTGGGAGTCTTTTTCTCAGGAATTTAAAGTGATCTGTCAATTCTTTTTTATCGCTGCATTTTACCAATTCCCGCTTATAACCCATTGTGCTTTCAACCGGCTTGCAAAAGCATGGGTACACCATATCCTCCGGAATAAGCGTGTTCCTGCTTAATGTAATGAGCCATTCCTTCGGCACATTCATGCCTGCTTCCCGTGCCATCCTGCTCTGAACAGTCTTGTCCATCAGGTTTACAATACAGCCGTCTTCTCCGCTCCCTGCAGTGGGCATCAAGAAAATGTCCTCGAGAAGCTGCCTGTTTCGGTCCATTACGGAAACCGTATAGTCATCGGTGGGAAACAGAACAGGTTTTTCACCGCTCTTGTCCTTATACTCCAGAAGTACGTCAATAAACTTGACATCCCCATAGAGGTTTGTTTTTTTGGCAACAACTTCCTTATATTTTCTTATATATTTACTGCTTGCCGAAATACCCGTCTTATCCGGGTTGCTGGCATTAGAAATGAGGTCAACCGTGTAACCTGCCTCACCCAGTGACCTTACCACGCTGATTCCCGTGCCAAAGCTCCTGGCCAGGACGACGACAACCGTATCCTTTTTTGCCGCTGGTACTATTCTGTTGTTACCGCTAAGGTGCGTTACTGACATTCGTTCTTCCTTCCAGTGCAGGAAGTACACGCTTCCACTGATTTTCATGTTTTCCGGTATTTTTGCCAAATTCCGGCCATGAATTTCCTTCAATCAGGATTATTTCGTTCTCAGACAGACATACATCCCACCCAATATAGTCCAGTCCTTCCGGAGCAATTTCATGGACCTTGCAGCAAAAGTCAAGCACCTCCTGCCATCTTGGTATTATCAGTCCGATGTAAGATACATCCGTTCCCGGATGATACACTAATGGTTTCCCAATTGCAGCCTTGAACATTCCTTGACCTATTTCTCCTGTATATATGTCAACGTCATAAAGAACCCCTCCTTCTGTGTAATTGTCAACAACCGTATCTTTCGTCCCTATACGTGTAAAAGTTGTAACCGGCCAGATTTTCCCGTCTTTTCCTTTTCTTACGGTAACGACTCTGATTGTATTGAGCGTAGAAGGATTCAGTTCATGCATGAATCCTGTCTGATTGTAATACTCTTCCGCAATGTAGCCTCTTGAGTACTTTTTTCTTATCTCCTCGTAAGTTTCTTTAATGTTTTCTGTAATATCAAAGGTCTGAATCTTCTTTCCTTTTCCGCCTCCTTTAGGCTTAACAATTACTCTTTTTTTATAGCGAAAAGCTTCAGTAAAATCATCAAGGCTGCTGCTTTCATCACACCATGCCCGTCCGAAATAGTCCGCCCAATATGTGGCGAAAACAGTTTTGTCTCCCAGGTAATGTTTTACATCTTTTCGGTTAAGCATTTCGTTTAACCATCTTGTTCTAAAATCAGAAACAAGATGTCCGCATTGAATAATGCTCATATTAAAAGACTGTTTTCTAAAGAATTCTTCACATGAAAATCCAAACAAAATGTGCCTTCTTCTGAATTTTCGATACATCTTTTTCTTTGATTTCTGATCCGGTGCCAGATATGCACATGGCCCGTTTATCATTTCAAAAAAGCCGGGTTTTGTTTCTTTTTGCCATCTCTTTCCTGTGGTGTATTCCTGTAATGCCGTGAAATACGACTTCCCCCAAGGCTTTCGTGATATTATTTTGCGTATACGATAATAATACTTTGCTTTATCCATTTTCTTGTTCCCTCATCAACTTTTTATTTCTCTCGACAGTTGCAAGTCTGATTTTTTTCCTATAATGCTTATATGCCTGAGGGTCCTGCGGATTATCAATAAGATGAATGTCTGTTGAATCCATAATTTTTTCAATCTCACTCTTGTCAAGGTTTCCGTCTACATAGGCATCAAGCAATTCTTTTTCATTAACAAACACTAATCCGGTTTCAGTTACACGACATTTTTTATCCGGAGCCTTGTTCTTGAATATATAATCTGCATACATTCCCGGAAGATTAACACCGCACTTTGTAAAGGCATATCCTGAAGTGCCGCTGCGCATATTCATTTCCGCGAAGTAAATTTCACCTTCAACTGTCTCAATAAGGTCAATATCATATAAGCCCTCAAAACCGATTGACTCAACAAAATCAACGAGTTTCCCTACAAGCGGCTGTAATTTGTCAGTTGAAAGTATTCTTCCGGTTACCGCAACACCTCTTCGTCTGCCCTCGCCCCCCTTCTCTGCAATGAACAGTGCCGGACCTATGGCACCCTCTCCGGTACCCACCCCCAGAACCGAGTACTCGTTTTTTATTTCCACGAATTCCTCAGCCAGCATGGTTCTGTCTTTTCTTTCTGTTATGGAATCGAAGTGCTCCCTGAGTTCCTGCTCATTGTCACACTTTTTCATTGTTGCTTTCGGATTTCCCACACTTATGTTCGGTTTAACAAAACATGGGAATTTCAACCCGTCGGGAATGTCAAACTTTCTGTTTATAGTTTGAATCTTGTGGCTGTTCAGAACCGGCAAACCTGCTTTTTCGGCAAGTGCTGTCTGAAGTTCTTTACTCATGTATTTCTTTATTTTTCCATATTCGCCGCAAATTTTCGGCATAATAAATAAATCTTCAAGTTCATGATGATATGTGTCTATTACAGATGCCACCAGATCATCCCCGGGAATAATAAGCATCTTTCTGCCGGGTTCTGCGAGGCTTCTCAGTTTCTTAACTATTCGTTCATTTCTGTATCCGGATACGCATATATAATATCCTTTGATGTATTTGCTGTATGCATCCGGCTTAAGTTCCTTTCGCAGGCTCCCTCTTTTAGGTTTCCTCTGATAGACTCTCATAACCTCTGCCTCGTAACCCGCTTCCCCCAGTGATCTGGCAATGCCCAGATTCGTGCCGTAGTTTCTGCCTGCAACCAGTATTCTCGGGAATTCACTTTCGGGGTTTCTTCTGTTTTTCTTTTTGGTCTGAGGATAACCCTGAACTATACTGTTAACGTCTCTTAGCTTTCTGATAATATCTCCCAGATATGCTTCTTTTTTCTTTGCTTTCCTCTTTTTCTTTGCCTGCGCTCCTGATATTTCCTTAAACTGTATTCCCGGTTCGGGATCATCGTCATTGTACATTAAAGTGATATCCGCCTCTTTGATATACTTGCTCAGTTGTCTCTTTGATATCAGTCCGGCACTATAGTCTTCCCATGCAACTTTCTCGTAAATGAAGGACTTCCCATATTCCTTCACCTGAGTTTCCATCTCAGTGTAGTTCATATGGAGCAGTGCTTTGATAACGATATCGGGAAGGTTTACTCCGCTTGCGAAATACGAATAATTGGGGCCGCCGCTTCTCAGATTGACTTCATTGAAATAAATTTTGTCTCCGACAACATTCAGCTCCATGTCAAACATTCCCGTGTAGCGAAATAGCCGAAGCATTCTGATTACTTTTTCCTGAATATCGCCGAGTTCTTCAAAAGGCTTTAAGATACCTGCCAGAGTGACACCCCTTTCGTATTGTGCCACTGCGGTCTTGCGTATAATTGCAGGTATTATGACTTCCTGATCTATGCAGACACCGGAAAAAACAATTTCTGTATCAATGTCAAGAAATTCCTGAACCAGAATATCTCTTTCAGCATCTCTTCCTCTCAAACGATTCAGACTGTCTTTGAGTTCTTCTTCGGTCTCACATTTCCTCATTTCCCTTTTAAAACCGGAAATGCTCGCAATCGGTTTGCAAAACACGGGGTATTGAATATCCTCAGGCGGTGATTTGTTTTCTCTTAATGAAATAACCCATTCCTTCGGAACCGGTAATCCCGCTTCCTCCGCCAGAGAACTCTGATATGCCTTGTTCATCTTTGCCGTAAGAGAATCATCATTATCATCAAAAATAAAAGGCATGATGAATGTTTCTCTCAGCTTGTCTCTTGCACCGTCAATAATTGATACGGAATAATCATCGGTTGGAAACAGCACAGGTTTTATTTCTCCGACACGCTCATACTTCATAAGGGCATCAATAACCTTTTCTTCACCGAGGTCATTTATTTTCTTGGCAACAACTTCAGTAAAGTCTCTGATATACTTGCTGCTGGCGGCAATTTCCGCCATACCCTTTCTTCTCACGCTGGAAATCATGTCAACGGTATAGCCGGCAGCACCAAGGGACCTTGCTATACTGAGACCTGTTGCATATCCTCTGGCAAGGACAACCACCAGAATGTCGGATTTGTCCATTACCGAAATATTGTTTTTATCTTTTCTCGTTTCTGCGTTTTTAAGTTTCGACTGAAGTTCTTCATATCTCTGCTTCTGCTTGCTCTCATCAATCAGGTGAAAATTATATTTCTTGTATGTCCTGTACCTGGTCCCCAGATTTTTTATTCTTGCCCTTACTATCTCTGTTGCGGTTTCCTCGTCCCATCCGGTTACGGCCATTGTGGCTCTGACGCATTTGTTCCGTTCTCTTATAACTGCAAGTTTTTTTTCAATTGATGCATTAAAAACTTTTCCGGGTTCAGGATCGGTTTCGCTGGCAATAAAAAAAATATCGGCATTCTCTTCACACTTTTTTACTTCCTCAAGTGATATATTGTCCCTAAAGAAATCATTCCAGCCGACATTTTCATAAAAATACGTTTTGCCGTAACAATCAACCGCCTCATCTGCAGCATCGTGTCCCTGCCCCAATGCTTCCTGAACAAAAATCTTCGGCAGATTTGCCCCGCTGGCAGTATATGCATAAATAGGTCCGCCGCTTCTTATATTGATTTCATTAAAATAGAATTTATCTCCGACTTTCAGAATCTGCATATCGAACATTCCGAAATAGTGAAGTTCCTGTAACAACTTTACCGTTTTATCTTTGACTTCTTCCAGCTCCTCAAAGGGAAAAAGTTCACCAAAGGTGGGAACGCCTTTGTCATATTCTCCAACAATGATATTTCTGCTTACGGCAGGCACAATGATATTCTGATCTATGCAAATGCCGTCCAATTCATATTCACAATCGATATCAAGAAACTTCTGAACAAGAAAATTCCTGTCTGAATAATTTTCGCGCATCAGAGCAAGATGCTCTCGCAGTTCTTCCGGGGTTTCGCATTTTTTCATCTCTGTCTTGTATCCGGAAATGCTTTCGGGAGGCTTACAAAAACAAGGAAAAATCACATCCTCAGGAATGATAATCTCTTCATCTCTTAATGATATTACCCATTCCTTTGCCGTATCAAAACCCACCTTACGAGCCAGTTCCGCCTGAACGGATTTATTCATCAGCCTCGTAAGTTCTCCTGCCTCAGCTCCCACTATTCCGGGCAAAGCAAAAATACTTTCAAGTGAATCCTTGTTTTTGTCCACTACGGAAGCGGTGTAGTCATCCGTCGGGATGAGAACCAGCCGATCCTCACTTTCCCTGTACTTCAAGAGTTCGGCAATGACTTCATCATCTCCGCCTCTATTCACTTTGTCTGATACTATTTCAACATGGTTTCCCACATATTTGCTCACTGCCGCAAGTTCCGATTTGCCTTTTCCGTTGGCACTTGCAACCAGATCAACATCATATCCTGCTTCCCCTAATGAACGGATTACGCTAAGTCCTGTTGAATGATTCCTTGAAAGAACCACCACCTTTATTCCATTACTCATTATCACTGTCCTTCCTGTTTAAACTAAAATGGAGAAATCCCTTCACCGATTCTGGATTCAATACGATTCAATATAGTCTGCCTGTATTTCTTTTCGACATCCTTATTATGCTTGTTATCTACGGCCACCACTACCCAGTTGCTGTCTCCTATCTTCCTGTAACAGAAACAAGGAATGTAATTATTTTCAATGAGACTGATTGTTCCGTCACTATGTTTTTTAAGCTTTATCCTGACAATAACTGAATCCCGATTTCCTTTAACCTGATTCATTATGGACAGGAAATTACCGGTTGAATAGGAACACGGAACGGTTCTTCCATCATCCGTTCTTATCGCTTCATACTTCTGTATGACGTGCGGATTTGCACCGACTATATAATTCACTCCCAAATTCGCAATTTCTTCTGCATCTTTCTGTTGATCTTCTGTAATCGAAAGAAAATTTTTCATCCCCCAATGCATATATGCAATAATAAACTCTGCACCTGCAGCCTGACATTCTTTAATATCTCTTTCGGCTCTTTCCCTATAATAAATATTCAAGTGTCTGTTTTTTTCCTCTTTCGACCAATTTTTGTCCTTTCCGTTAAAGCTGGTGGCAAGGGTCATATATGCAAGAATCCCGACCTTAATACCGTTAATATCAATAATTACAAATCTGCGCTCGCCGTCATCACTGAATATCCCTGTGTTAATTAATTTATATCTATTGACCTGCTCAATGGTCTGAATTAAAGCTTGAACTCCCCCGTCACAATTGTGATTATTGGCGAGCACAGCCACATCAAAACCTCCGAACTTAACTGCGTCCAAAAATCTGGATGGAGCGTTGCAGTTGTTTTTATTATCGATGTAGCACTCGTCAATCATATACGGCCACCCTGACGCAAGTAACGTTTCTACATTGCAAACCGCTAAATCAGATTCTGAAATGACTTCTCTAATGTATTTAAAACTTTCATTAAAATTCCAGCCGCCTTCTTCAGAGTACTGCACCTGCATTTGCCTTTTCCCGCACATCAAATCGCCAACCATCATAATAACGGCCTCATTTGTTTCCGCAGCATCTACATCCTTCCAGATGCCATTATCGCTCCGGCTATACCTTCCGGTAATTTCACCGAGGGGAGAGGGGCTTGAACGGTCCACATATACTCTTGCTGCCACTTGAGCATCGTGTTCCTTGCTTTTACAGGAGACTGTGCATTCTCCGGCGGAAATAGCTCTTATTATTCCATTGCTGTCTACTGTCGCTACATTTTCATTGTCAGATTCCCACTCCGCATCCTTTAGTTCTCCCCAGCCGTAATATACTTGAATCTGTCGCTGTGAACCGGAATACATAATCACATTTTCTCTTTCTATTTCAACTTTTTCACGAAAGACAGCAGCAACAGGCTTAGTAAAACTACTGTAAGAATATGCCAATCCAATAGTGTTCTTATAGCTGCAAACAGTATAATACACTTTCTTTTTTTCGCGATCAAAAGAGTTATCTGTATATTCACCAATTCTTCTGGTGTCAATTGATGCAATATGTTCATAATCTCCATCGGCACTGTATGATCTGAAAACTTCATATCCATCGGCATGTTCAGGCTTTTTCCAGTAAAATTCAATCCCGCATCAGTCATTTTGCTGATTTTCGCACCATATGGAGTTTCCGGTTTTTCAATTTCGCTTTCTTTCAAAAACGGTTCTGCAACATATCGCATACCTATTCCGTCCGGAACATTCGGTGTTTGCACTATGTCCGCCGCAGGATGAGTGTTCCCTTCAATAATTACCGGCCCCTTTTTAGATATTGCAATATCCCATCCGTAGTACCCAACAAGATCTTTTTCCGTACAAACCTTTTCAAGAAGCTTTTTTGCCTTCTTAAAGAACGGGATCTTGAAGCCCTTGATTCTTTTTCCTGTATCCGGGTGATGACTGTAGGCATTACACTCCAAATCAACTCCGTCAGTAATAACTTTTCCTTTCTCTACATCAACAAAAGTGACCAGACCGCCCGCATGCATATTGTCGGCATATGCGTCACCTGTTCCCGCTTTCATTCCCGCATACATAAAATGAACTTTGCCCGTTTCTATCCCATGCTTTTTTTCTTTTGTCATAACCGTGACTAATCGAACAGTATTAACAGTAATTTTGGACATTTTTTTCATCTTGGGGTGCTGCTTTATATATTCTTCAACTACACCTTCCCCCATGCCGGATATCCTTGAATATGTGTCTTTCAATGTATGCTCATTATATTCAAAAAATTCAATCCCCCTGCCCCCTGATGTACTGCTCGGTTTAAATATCACTCCGCCCTTTTCTCCAAATGCATTGACAAAAGTATCAAAATCCAACCTGTATGTTGGAATGCTTTTTCTGCCAAGATATTCACTAAAATAGTCACAGAACTTGTCTTTCTCCCCCAGTATCTGCAGGATTATCTTGTTTTTATTATATTTTCTCCACAGTGCGTCTGCACATCCCTTTGTGAAGTACGTTAGCTGTTTATCTTTGTCAACATTCCAGAATTTATATGCAGCATAGTGTTCAAATGCCATTCCGGTTGAGTTTTGACAAATAATCATTTCCCAAAAAGCTTTACTTCTGTCCCATCCCGTCTCTTCCATAACTGCCTTCAGGTATCTCTCGCATTTTTCTCTGCGCAGGATTTCTAACCTTTCTTTTTTTTCTTGTTTTTGCTGTATTACTACTTCATTTTTTTCTTCCCATTTGTCCTTAGGAATATCAAAATACTCATATCTGGAGAAATCTCTATGGGAAATTCCGTGAAGTTTCTTTGCTTCCTTTATTTCCGTACACGCTTTACTATAATCCCAGCCTGTTCTCTGCATTACATAATTTGCATTTAATTTCAAACTTGAAAGTGACGATAATTTCAAACTTGAAGATGAGGATGAAGATTTTTTATTCTTTCCACTATTCAATTTTCTTACTGCCTTCTTTATTTTTCTGGCAACCAGCCTAAATTCCTTCATGCCGTTTTTTATCCTCCTGCACATCAATTAACCTTGCAAAGCGGTAACTGATTCATCAAATGCTTCCTCCGATATCCACTTCTGTGTATCCGGCAGAATTATTGTTTTCAGTTTTTTACAGCCTAAAAATGCATCTCGTTCAATTGTTCCGAGCTGTGTTCCGGACAAATCAATTTCTTCAATTTCGGAGCATCCATGGAATGCTTTTTCTCCAATAAATTTCAGACCACTGCCAAACTTAACCCTCTTAAGTCTCTTGCAGTCTGTAAAAGCACTTTCACCAATACAGACCAGCCCATCAGGCAAAGATATTTCTTCAAGTTCACTGTTACCGGCAAAACTCATTCTCCCTGCAAGTCTTATATACGTATCCTCAATTGTTTCAGGTATTAAAACGCTGCTTTTCAATGTCTTTGATTTTAATATCCCCGCACCGTACTCTTCGTTTATTTTATATACTATTTCATCCAACTCTTTTCTAATATCATAAAGAGTGTCCTCTTCATTAAAAAAGAAATCAGTCCCGCATAAATCATCTATTACCCATTGAAATTTGCTGAAGTGATTTGCTTTGAATCCCACCAGATCCTTACTGCTTGTTTCATTAGTAATCCATTCTCTAATGTCTTCAAGATTATCTGTATAGCGGCAAGGAAGGCCATTGTCACACGCAACTTCATATGCAAATCTTACATCTTTGCCGTACATAAAAACCTCATCGAGGCACCCGTTATTGGCTACAATATTTCCAACTCTGCGCTGAACTGCTTCAGCCTCTTTTCCCAGCGTACTAATATCACCAAGTACCAGAATTCGTCTGCCTCCATCTTCCAGCTTAAAAGTGCTCAGTGTCTTAACATGGCTTAATACCGAATCTTCCGTAATGCTGTAACAATCAAAATACCAATTTCGTCCTCCATATTCTGCAAAGTGTTGGCGTACACCTTTATGCTGAAATCCTTCAAGAGACGCAACGATTTTCTCTCTGTCTATTTCCATTATTACGCCAACTGCAAAAGCAGCAAGAGCATTATAAACATTATGTTTTCCTATTGAATTGATATAAAGTTTTGTCTCAACATTATCTTTTTCAACTATAGTAAATGCTGTTTTCCCATTTTCTTCTCTGATATCCTTGCCATAGAAATCAGCTGCAGCATTGCTCAATGAATACCACTTAACCTCATGAGTAAATGAAGAAGCACGCAGCATGTCATCATCCATATTCACTACACCGACGGCATCATCTTTCGCATGTCTGTCAACTGCCAGTTTTTCATATAAAATAAATTCCCTGCTTCCGCCATAGTTGCCAAGGTGACCATGTCCAATATTTGTCAAAACAAAAATGTCGGGATTTAAGACTCTTGAACTTCCTTCCAGCTGTCTCGGAGTTGCTGCTGCAGCCTCTTGGACATATGCCGTATGTTCCGGTTGTAAGTTAAAAACAAATGCTGCAATCTGACATGACGTATTTTGATTTCCATCTATTGCATACATTGAAAAAGCATCACCAACAACGCTTTTTATCATGTCTGTTGTCGTTGTTTTTCCTACAGTCCCTGTAATCGCTACAGTCTTATCGTTTTTCCTTTCATGCCAAATTCGAGATAACTCAAAAACATAGGCAGATAAATTCTCCTTAACCACATAGGAAAATCCTGCTTCTTTTGCAGATTTCCTGAACTTTGGCGAACAGACAACAAACAACGGCTTCTTTTGTCCAAATATTTCTATATTGGGGATTTTCCCCTCAAACCAAAGAAAAACAGTTCCCGTTGCAACGCTGAATTTGCCTGTTCTGATTATTTTTGATATGTCGGTGTCCAAATCCCCCACTTCTTTCGGCAAGCGAATCATAAGAAAATCAGATAGTATTCGGCTTGTTAATTTCCCATTTTCAAGTTGCTTAATCGCCCGCTTTTGTCTGTCAGAAAAAAACCAATTTAAGAATCTTGCTTCTAAAAACCGGTTTAAAAATTTTATTTCTAAGAATACATTTTTTATTTGAGGATCTTTTTTTTCTTCCAGCATCATTATTGCCAGTTTCTTTTTGTAGGCATTAATATTTTTTCTGCTCACGTCCAAATAGTTCTCTATAAAACCGGCTCGCTTCATATTCAGCAAATTGCAATACGCTTCATACGTGTTCCAGCCGCTGTACTCCATTGCTTCCCACACATTCTCCCTTAACGGAAAGCCTTTCACTTTGAAAATTTTTGATTTTACAGCATTTTTAATTTGTTTCCGCATCTGCTTACCTTTCATGATTATAACCCGTTTTTTTGCAAATGACACCAATGGGGTCATGAAAACATCCTAACTCTTTTTCAACCTTGCCCTTAGAGAAATCTATCAAAAACATATTTCATTCCCTTCTTTTCATGAGAGTACGGTGTCTGTAAAAGAACAACACCCGGATACGAATTTACCTCAACAAGAACCGGTCTCTGTTCGGTAACCGCAACATCCCAGCCTATATATCCCTCTACTTCTTTTTCTGAAATTATTTCTTTAACCATTTCTATAGCTTGATCAAAAAGTGGTACTTTAAATCCTTTTATCTGTACTCCTGTAGCCGGATGCTTTTCAAATACCCCTCTTTCGAGGTTTGCTGCATTTGTAATTACCTCTCCGGATTTTAAATCTATTGCCGCAGTCATTCCTCCACTGTGAAAATTGTCCACAACTGATACACCGTCCCCTATTCTAAGTGCGGCATATAAAAAACTGACTTGAAGACTCTCTTTTTTGTTTTCCGATACATTTTGTGAAATTGTCGTGATTCTGATTGTATTTACTGACTTTGGCGACATCTTTAACATGTCCTTATTCTGAACAATATATTCTTCTACAACTCCTTCGGGTAAGATTGCGATCTCATCGTATATACTTTTAATCCTGTCCTCTGATATATCAAAAACTTCCACTCCTATTCCTCTGTTTCCCTTAAGAGGTTTATACACCACCTTATCGGTGTGTTTGAAAATATTTTTAAATTCTTCAAAAGTGACTTTTTTGTTTACACACCAGTTTCTTCCCAACCATTTTTCAAAATATCTGTTAGATTTTTCTTTGTTTTGGATAAGAGACAAAAATAATCTGTTAACATTATATTTTTCTGAAAGTTTCTGTGAACAGGCAATAAGTGCCATTTGCTTCTGTTCTTCTTCTTTCAAATTGAAAAATCCATATGTATAATACTCTTTATATGTACATCCTGTGTTTTTTCTTGCTGCACGTAACCTGTTTTCTGTTACTTCTCTGCTCCAACCTGTTATTTGCATTATTTTTTCAATGTATTCTTCCCTTTCCGCTTTTACCTTATGATGGATAAGTGTTGATTCCCTTTCTTCTTTTCCCTTGTTAAGAATTTCTTGCCAGGCATTCTTTTGTCTGTTTTTCGGAACTTCATGGAAATTATATATATAGTAATTGTTAAAGCTGATTCCGGCTCTCCTTTTAGCTCCTTTCATCTTTTTTAATGCAAAATCATGAGTCCATCCTGTTTCCTCCATCACTAAGCTTATAACATACTCTCTTTGGCGTGCTCTTTCTTCTTTTCTTTTCTCTCTTTCCTCAGCAATGATTTCGTAAGCCTCTTTTTGTTCATCAAATGACATCTTATAAAAATCATTTTCACAGTAATCTTTAAACGAAACACCCAATTTTTTCTGCGCTCTGGTCATATTGTCTTTTGTCTTGATTAGGTCCTGTCCTGATTTATTTGCAACTTCTTCACAATATTTGATATTGCTTTTATTTAAATACTCTTTTAATTTCAGTCTTAGTTTTCTTACTTTCATCATATGCTATTTCCCCTCGGCTTTTGCTTATCCCCATTAAAATTTTCCAGGCTTCATTAACATCACCGTCATACACAATTGATCCCTCATCGATCACTATTGTTCTTGCACCGATTTTGGTGGCAAGTGCCCACTTTGATGTGATTATAACAGCAGCAGTTTCAGGCCTTTCCGCCAGATGATTGCGCAGGCGTTCTTCACACTTTTCACTGATGTAATTTCCGCCGCCCCCAAAAACTTCATCGCAAAGGATAATGTCCGCCTCTTTACATAAATGGACGGCAAGTGATATTAACGGAACCGTACCTTTAGGCGCCCTCTTCATTGGAATATCAACATATTTTTCTATCTCAGCGAATTCAATTATCTCATCAACATGCGGTTCAATCTCGGCACGCGTCAATCCGACTACGTTAGCCTTCATGTAGATGTTTTCTCTGCAGGAAAACTCCATGTCCATTCCGACCCTGGAATTAAGCATAACGTTTACCGTGCCGTTAACACACACCTTTCCTTTTGACGGGCTTGTGATTCCGGAAATCACTTTAAGAAGAGTTGAACGTCCCGAATCGACAATTCCCAAAAGTACTACATGCTCTCCCTTTTTTATCTCAAGAGAAACATTGTTCAATGCATACTTAATCTTGGCAGGCTCCCTGTTGAAAAGAACACCTTTTATTCTCTCGATATTCTTGGTGTAAACATTGAATCGCTTCGAAATATTATCCAGTTTTATTATTGTATTGTTTTCACTCATTTTAATTACTGCACCAGATCCGGCAGTCTCTTTGCCAGTTTCTTATACATCAGCATTGCTATCGCCGCCATGACTGCCAGAACAAGCATGAAGCATCCCAGCTTCAGAGGTTCCTCCCAGAACCATATGTGCCGGCAAAATGCATTTCTGTATCCCTCCACTATGTATGTAATCGGGTTAAACAGAAATACCGTCTGTATTCGCGGGTCAAGGCTGTTTACATCAAACAGTATTGCCGAAAGCCAGAATACCATCTGATTTATAACCTGAAGGAAGTTATAGAAATCTCTGTAAATGACCGATATTATACCCGTTCCGACGCTCCAGAAAAAAGACATTATCAACATAAGTAACATGTAAAAGGGCACCTGAAGCCAGTAAATGCTCGGCCATACTCCGAAAATAAAGCAGACCGCTATGCCGAGAACGAGCATTCCGAAATGTATCAGAATATATGACAGCACTGCCGTAGTCGGCAGTGTGCCTACCGGATATTTAGCCTTTGCGATCAGCGCACCGTACTTCTTGAAACAGTTTGCACCGTTCAATATCATATCTCTCATGTAGAAGAAAGATATCATGCCGATTGCCAGCCATACGAAATACGGGCAGATCAATCCGGCGATTTCCTTGGCACTTCTGAATCCTATGGAGATGGCGACATAAAACACAACGATATACATTGAAGGTTTTGCGAAAGCCCAAAGAAGTCCCATATCCGATCCTCTGAACTGCCTCTTCTGGTGAACCTTGGCAAGTTCCCACATCTGTTCTCTGTGTTCGATATTCTCTTTTATCAGTTCAATAAGAGTTTTCATTGATTCCGTATTATCCGTTTATCTGTCAGAATACATCTTTTCATAGTAATCCTGATACTCGCCGCTGATTATATTCTTCCACCAGCTTTCGTTCTCGAGATACCAGTCTATTGTCTGTTTAATTCCGTCTTTGAACATGGTGGTCGGCAGCCAGCCCAGTTCTCTGTGAATCTTTGTGGGGTCGATTGCATAGCGCAGGTCATGACCCTTTCTGTCCGCGACAAATGTAATCAGACTTTCGGGTTTGCCCACCTGCTCCAGTATGATTTTCACAACATCCAGATTTGATTTCTCGTTATGACCGCCTATGTTATAAACTTCACCGACCTTACCTTCATGAATAATAAGATCGACAGCCCTGCAGTGATCCTCAACATAGAGCCAGTCCCTTACATTTTCACCTTTGCCGTATACCGGAAGCTCTTTGTCTGCCAGTGCATTGGCAATCATCAGAGGTATCAGTTTCTCAGGAAACTGATACGGCCCGTAGTTGTTTGAACATCTGCTGATGGTTACGGGAAGTCCGAATGTTCTGTGATAAGCCATTACCAGCAGATCTGCCGATGCCTTGGAAGCTGAATATGGGCTTGATGCTGTAATCGGCGTGTCCTCTGTAAAGAACAGGTCAGGTCTGTCCAGAGGAAGGTCTCCGTAAACCTCATCCGTTCCAACCTGGTGAAATCTGTCTATTCCGAATTCGTTGCATGCATCCATCAGCACCTGAGTTCCCAGAATATTAGTCTTCAGGAATATCCCCGGATCCTCAATTGACCTGTCCACATGCGACTCCGCTGCGAAGTTAACAACAACATTAAAAGGGTTTCCGGAATCCGCTTCTTCTTTGAAAAGTCCGAAAACAGCAGCCCTGTCCGCCACATCTCCTTTTACAAATCTGAACCCGGGGTTATCCATTACAGGTTCCAGTGTTTCCAGATTTCCTGCATATGTCAACTCATCAAGACACACGATATCATAGTCAGGATGTGCATCCAGCATGTAAAATACGAAATTAGCTCCTATAAATCCGGCTCCGCCGGTAACAAGTATTTTCATAATCTAATTGATCCTTTCCTGCAAAGATTGTACCATTTTTACCGATTCGTTTCTACTGTTTCAGTCTCAATCATCAGAGGTATATTTCCCTGTCAATTCTCATGTCGCCAAAACATCTTTTTCTTGCCAGTGTTTTGTCTTTTTCCGGATCCCCCGTCACATAATCTCTTCCTGCAATTCCGAAATACATGATTCCCTCCGGCAAGTTCAGCAGAATCTCCTTATGATCTCTCACTTCGGATCTTCTGAAAATAAGATAGTAATTTGCCAAAGCCCTGTCTGCCTCTTCAAGCCACTCCATTGCTCTGTCCGTTCTCTGCCCGGGCTTCAGACTTCCGGCATAAACAAACACGTTCTCTTTACCGTTGGAAGGCATCTTTTCTTCAGCGATCCTGTCACTTGCCTTATTCAGAATCACTCTTTCGCACAGATCTTCAGCCGCATGTTCGGACTCCAGCCTGCAGTATTTCTCGAGAAATGCACTGTCGTCGTATTCCTTGGAACTTCTCGCCGCTTCAAGCGTATCAGCCACCGTCTTTACCTGAGTAAAGGGAAGACTGCTCATTGGCTCGTACAGACCTCGGGTACTCAGATATTCTTCCTCATCGTACGTAAACAGCACGATTTTTTTGCCTGTAACGGCGAAATCATAGAATGCACTTGAGTAATCGGTAATCAGGCAATCTGCCGCATTAAGAAATTCATAAGTTTCATATTCTGTCGGGAAAGCCTTAACTCTGTTTAATTTACTGAAATCCGCCTTGTCTGCCGCCAGCGGATGAATCTTGGCAAACAGAACTTCATTTTGTTTCAGCTCCTTGTCCATCTCCTCCAGTATTTTTTCAACAGTTTTTCCCATAAGTTCCTGCCTGTAAGTCGGCATGTAGACATATATACGCTTGTTTTTGAGTCCCTGTTCCGCTATTACCTCTTCTCTGCGGTTACAATCAAAGAATGCTGTATTTCTGGGATATCCGCTCATGAGTATTGTTGCATTGCTTGCATTTGCAATCATGTAATCTTCAATCATATGATTTTTCATATACTCGTTGGGATATAGAAGATAATCCGCAATCACGAAGTTTTTCTGGGCATTTCCTATTGCATGAGGTTCGTAAATTACCTTCCTGCCCATCACCTTAAAGGGTGTACCGTGCCATACATTGAGGTAAATCTGCCCTTCTTTTTTCATAAAGAAATTTTGAAGAGTTGCATCACAGAAAATGTATTTGGAGACAGCCGCCGCACGATAGTACTCGTCCGATTCTACGACTACGATATCAGGCATATTTGTGCCTTCTTCATTGACGAATCTGCCCAGTTTGTCGGCAATTATCCCTGCTATATGGTCGTTTGCCGCCGAAACATATAAACTGTATCCTTTATACTCTTCCGCTGTCATCAGAATCTTTGCCAAATAAAAAATATTGCCATCAATCTCCTTCCCGTTTCGGGCTTCAAGAAATATGGCATTTTCATCAATTGGCAGCTTCTCGAAGAACTCCAGATATCTCTGTCTGGCCTGCTGTTTTGCCCTGTTTACTCCTCTGTTCCGGAAAGCTCTGATTTTCCTTGCAATTCTGTTTTTCATGGTGAAATTTTACCATTTTTTCAGGTATTCTTCAACTCTTGCCTATTATTTGAATTTAGGCTAATATAATTCTATGGATGTTTTATCTTCACTAAATAGCGACAAAACGCTTAACAACACGGTTAAGATAATATGCATGGCAGCAATGTCGGTTATGACGGCAATAGGGGTGGCTGTTTACAAGGCCGATGTTGGGACTCTGGCCATTTTTGTATGCTTTTGCATCATCTACGTACAGCTTCCGGGCCTTTTCATTCTTAAGCTTCTGAAATTTCGCTTCAGCCACATCTCCACCACCCTCTGTGCGGGTTTTTTCACCGGCTGGGTTTTTGTTGTGATTCAGTATTTCATTACCGAACTGATACACACAAACATCCTTCTGTATGCCCTTGGACCGGTTTTCACAATGATATATATTTACAGTCTGCTGCGGGACCGCAGCAATCAGAACGGGATTCAATTCAGTTTCACGAAGCTGTCCACTGCCTTCTGCATCTTCGCGGCCATAGTTCTGCTATACGCTTTGACCAGCACGCAGTATCTCTATATGAACCCGAATAATTGTGTATCAATATACATGAATCCGGACAAGGCCTATCACATGGGTCTTATTAACTCCCTGTCCCACGGCTGGCCTCCGGAAAGTCCTTGGGTTCAGGGGAGAATTATCAAGTATCATGTGTTTGCGGAACTCCTTCTGGCGGTACCCGTAAGACTGTTCGGGGTTACCGCAGATGCCGCCATGCTCAGCTTTAATCCTTTCATGACCACCTATGTGTTCGGTCTTTCCACTTACGTTTTCTTTAATGAGCTTTCCGGGCGCCCGGAAAGAGCCGGCGTGTATTCCCTGACAGTGATGCTCTCGAATCTGTTCCTGGTAAGAACCTTCCACACATCCATGGCCTATCATTTCGCAATAATTAACGACAATGCTGCAGGTTACGGTATCGGCGGTGCGATGCTGATGGTGGTTCTGTTCAGAAACTGGCACATCCGTTACAGTAAGGAAGGCCGCATATGCCGGAAAGAACTTCTCCTCCTTACAGCCATCGTCATGCTGTTAACCGGCATCAAGGGTCCGATTGCTCTGGTTCTTGTTTGTGCCGTTTGGGGAACTTTTGTTATCGGATTAATACTTCGCAGAGTACCTGCAAAGACAATACTGCCCATCCTGATAATCACTGCAGGATTCCTGCTCGTCTACATTACCGTCCTCAGCGGCAAAGGCATGTCAAACGCCGGCGGCGATTCCATTTTCGCACTGGCAACCATTGCCAACCTCTCATTCTTCCGCGACGGGCTTATTCTGTTCATGAATGAACTGGGTTTGCCAAAGATTATCCGCCTGGGAATAATGTTTGTGGTATTTATGATTTTCATGCTCACAGCATACGTTCTGCCTTTCACCATCGGGTATATCAGAGAACTAATTCTGGTTTTCAGCGGAAAGAAAGAATACGATTTTTCCGGAGTTCTTGTTTATGCCGCATTTCTGGTGGGACTGACTGCCATGCTCATAATGAACTACAGCGGGCACAGTCAGGTCTACTTCGGACTGGTTTCCGTGTTTTTTGCACCGCTTATCACCTTCCGGTTCTTTGAGGATATGTCGGGGAATAAAGACACTCTGATGAATATTGTCCGCAGAATTTTTCTGGCCTGTCTGGTTATAACAACCTTTACTCTGCTTTTGCAGTTTGAGGGAATGTTCAAGAAAGCTCAGATTTATGCCGATCCCGATACGAAACATAACTTGTACCTGAGCATCAGCCAACCTGAATATGAGGCCATGAGATGGATTGACGAAAACACTCCGAAGGACTCCCTGCTTGCCACAGACAGGTATGCCAGTGTTCCGATGGAGCAATACAGTTATCGGGACAGATGGACCAATCGTTTCTTCCTATATGCCGTCTATTCCAACAGATTCTGCTACATCGCAGGCTCCGGTTACAACCTGCCGGCCGGTGACTGGGTAATCCGGAAGGAAATGATTGAAATGAACAATCAGTTCTACGATGTTGATAATCCTGACAGGGGTAAATTGGCAAGAGAAGTCGGCATCGACTATCTGGTTGTTTCCAAGCGCTTCAACGATTTCGGAGATTTGTCCGGCAAAGGCTTCAGCCTCTGTTTCAACAACGAGGATATAGATATATACCGACTTAAATAATCCCGTCCTTTTTTGCCATTTCTATAAATCTGCCGCCATTATTACCATCGTGAAATTCCACGATTTTTCTGTAGTTCTCAATATGCTTTTCGCTCTGACCGTTTGCATATGCCTTTTGAATCATTTCACCCATAGAACCGCTTTCGTAGCTTACATCGCCAAAGACCAGTTCTTCAGTGAGCATAAGATGTCCGTTCTCACCATATTCTCTCATGCATGCGTCCTTCTCTTCCCAGTCAAATATTATATTTGAGCCTCTGTAGAAGGCATCAAAAGAAATTGATGAGTAGTCTGTGATGAGCAGTTTGGTCTCTTTAAGCAAATCATCATATTTCCTGCCGTCCGCAAAATGCTTCCAAACAACATCATCTTTATTCCGTTTAACCTGTTCCACAATAAGCGGATGCGGCATTACGACAAGTTTATCCTTAAGCTCTTCAGGAACAGCGTCAACAATACGCTTCAGCATTTTGTAATACGCGGTATCATTCATTCCCGCAATGCCCGTTACAAACTCCCATGGCCTCCATGTAAGCATTACAAGAATTCTGTCTGCATCTTTGTTCAGAATGCTTCTGTCAAATTTAATCAGTCCGCAGTTGTAGATGTCCTCAGGCTTGTAATTTGTATTTTTAATAAAATGATCCGCCTCCAGCTTCGAAGATACAACAACCCTCTGCTTGCCTTTGCCTTCTCCCTTTCTGAAAAAATTCCTCTGCTCGGAACTTAAAGAGACCATATACATTACACCATGCTGGAGAAAAACATAATTCTTGGATCCGTCCAGAATAAATGTCTTGAACAAGCTGCTGGCTGTTCCTTTCTCCATAGCATGACCAAGCGCCTCCGAAGAGAAAATGCTTTTGGCTGCAAACAGGTTGTAGTAATGACTGAAAGAAAACTGATATACGATATGCTTTCTGTACTTCTCATCAATGTCCCGCAGGGCACTGCTTTCCCTGTTCAGAATATATTTAACATTTTTATACCCCTCATCAATAAGCCTCTCAAACAGTACGGATGCACTCTCCTCGTAGTTTTTGCAATACTTTTCGTACAGTACAATGGGATTATTCCAAAAAGTCGGTAGGCTGCAGGCGAATGCCGCTGCAATCTTTACCTTTTCGAAAAAGCTGTCTGTAACCTTCGTCTCCCGAATGACAAATCTGATATGCCTGTAATCCTCGCGTACCTCAAAGGCATATCCGCTGCTGCCTATTTCATAAACCTTGGTTTTCCTCCATTTTGAGACAAGGATCGGAACTTTAAGAATATGACCTCCGCTCTTAACGCAAAGGCACGGCAGATTAATGTTGTACCATCCTTTGACATCATCGACAGGAAATTCGGCATATACCTTCTTCCCGTCATGCTTAAGGTCATATTCAAACACCTTATCGTGAACGGTTGAACCAATCTGAATCTTATCCGTCAGTTCGGCATCCGTATCCTCAGCTCTGAAATCCAGTCGGGCGGACATATTAACAGTATCATTCTTTATCCGGATATCCAGAGCCCTGAATCTGGCATATATTCCATTGCATATATACGTATCCCAGACTTCAATGCCGAAGTCCTTCTCATATTCAACTGTTCGGTCAAACCTGTCAAAGACGGTCTTTTTTCGCTGTGGGTGTTTATAAAAGACATCCACCAGCTTTCTGTAGAAGTTCATCGGAATTTCATGACCGATTGTCTCGCATCTGCACCTGAGGATTGTTTCGATTCGTTCATACATTTCTGTATTCAGAAAGTGAATTTCTCTAATGTTATAAGGTGCAAACAATCTCTTATATTCTCTCTCGTAATAGCTTCCTGCCTTATCGGCGAACCATCCGTAGTTCTCATGCAGATATTGATACACGAAACCCATTAATCCCTTGCTGCCGCTTCCGGGAATGTGATAGAATTCGGCCTTTCCTGTCATTGAATTCATGAATTCCTCAACGCTTGGCTTCATTTCTCCTTCAAATGCAATAACCGGATTAGGCAAGCTGTTCCGACTCAGCACTTTTTCCGCCAGATAGCAGTTCTCACCCCTTGCCAAATCACCTGCATAGAATACAGCGGCCCCTTCTTCCGCAGCGAAAGAAGCAGGAATCGCATTATCGGAAATAACACCTCCTCCTGAATTCTTCGTTCTTCTTATTGCATTTCTTAATCGCCTGAAATTCATATGTGTCCTTTCTTTATTTTTTATCATTATACCATTCCAAATCGAATACTAAAACAGGAGGTCTGAATTTTCAGACCTCCTGTACACAATCATTTAACTGTGCTGTTATTTTTTTACTCTTTTAGCCGCTTTAATTGTCTGTTTGCCCACGATGCCGTCAGACTTAATCTTTTCTTTGCTCTGGAACCTCTTGGTTAACCTTTGGGTTTGACTTCCAAAGATTCCGTCAACTTTTATGTCATAACCGTACCATTTGAGATAGGACTGCCAACGTTTGATGTCGGTTTTAGTACCCTTTTTCAGACTGACGGTGGCTGCAGGATATTTGCCCGTGTATGTTTTCTCTGTTGTATATTTCTTAGCATATTCCAGACACTCCCTGTCAAATGCACCGCCGGCACTAATACCCACATCTTTTCTGAAGGCCCGGACAGCTTTCTCCGTTGCCGGTCCATAGGATCCGTCCGGGGTTCCGCAGGAAAAGCCTGCCCAGTTAAGGAATTCTTGAAGTTTCTTGACTTCGGAGGATTTGTCTCCTCGGGAAAACGCGGTTGTACATGGCTTCACTGCCCTGTATACGGCAAATGACTTGTACGACGCAGGCTTGAAATCTCTGTTCTTATGTTCAATAATGCCGTAGGAGCCGCCGTGTAAACCGTAGTGAGCATTGGCTATGTAGCCCACATCATCAATTTCAACATATATACTTATATGTCCGCCGCCGCCCTTCATGAGATACATAATTACATCGCCCGGCTGCATGTCCCTGGCCTTATAGACACCCACCTTCCTCCACTTATCCTTGGCGGCGGGCAGATAGTCAAGATCCTCGGACAGACCTCGGGGGAACTTTGCATCATAGCCGCTTGAGCGTACAACGGTTCCCACAAACACGTCGCAGCTTGCCCCGACTCTGGTCTTTTTACCCCATCTGGATCTGTTGGGATAAGCCTTCTCCAGAGCTTCTTTATATGCGTCAACGGGCTTGCCGGTCGAATGTTTGTACTTCGCAGTAGGTGTTCCGTATCCCCAACAGCACTTGATAGCCTGTTTGGCGATAGCATTGGGGAGCTTGGGAAATGACCCCGTATATGTGCTCCCTTTAGCAGCAGATGCTGTTAAAGGAAAGCATGTTACGGCCATTATGAGCGCAACAATTGTAGCAAACAATCTCTTTTTCATTTATTTTATAAATACCTTTGTTCCGACAGGGCAGTTGTTATAAATCCACTTAACCTCGTTTACTTCCATTCTAACGCAGCCGTGTGAAAGAGGCTTAACTCCGAGAACGTTGCTTTTTCTCTTTGTATGCATAGCATTACCGCCTGCGAAGTAGCTCAGGTAAAATAAAGACCCGCCCTTACTCACTCTGCGCTTCTTATGGATAGTTCCGTTTGCATGAACCGTAGGAGTATCAGCTTTACCTGATGCGCACCAGAATTCCTTGTAGACCTTCCAGTTAGGATTTGAGCGAGATCCTCTATTTATGAACACGGTGACTTCCTGAGTATGAAGACTGATCCAGATACCATACTTGGTCGCACTTTTTGTAGGGCCGCCATTGGCTCTGCGCATGAAGTAGTTTTCTTTTGTTATCTTGGAGTATCTGGCTTGAGCGCTTCGCTTAGAAAGACCTTCCAGTTTATATCTGAGCTTGGCACCTCTTGTATTAGGATTACTGTCAATGTTATGGGTCGGGTTTAATCTGAGCCTGTTGACCCATACGGTCCTGCCCTTGTGCTTAAAGCCGTATCGACCGCTTAAGTAGGAGGTGGTATAAATCTTAGTACCGCCCTTCAGCGTACCCAATCTGCTGCCCTTCTTGTTCTTGCTGTAATACGCAGCACCGCCGGACTTTATTGTGCCCACAATATACATTGTTTCAACTCTTTTGGCTTTTTTGATCGGTGTGAAGTCACCCGTAACACCGTCTGCACTTACCGCGGCAACCGACCATTCATACATAATTGCAAGACCTTTTTTGTCCACACCGCTGGATAATCTCTTTGCCAGTTTGTTGTTTTTTTTGTACAGCTTTCCTAAGTTATTATAATATTTAGGAGCTTCGTTTCCTCCCGTCCTTCTGACAATATATTTGATATTTTTACCTGCAACAGGATTCCACATCAAATAAACGGATTTATAATCCGGATGGGCTTCGAAGCCGGTAACGACAGGCTTGGTCAGTTTAACTTCCCTGTAAATCGGAGTGCCCGATTTATCCTCGGCTCCTTCTTTACTGAAAACCGGCGTCACCTCAATGGAGCACTTGCCTCCACCTTTCAGTTTCTTAACGACATATCTTGTATTCAACCCAACGTTTTTTTTATCTACCGTTATCTTCCCGTTAACCTTAACAGTAATAATATATGATGTAACATCTTTTCCGGTCCAGGTAAATTCCACATCATAAGGCATACCAATGCCAAAAGCTTGAACTCTGTATCGCAAATTCTCTGCTATCGGTGTCGGATCCTGTTCCCCTTCCCCTTTTGCCGGCGGCAAATCGCCCTTAGACTGAGTTTCTGTCTGATCCATTGGCCCCTGTTGAGGTTCCTCTGCAGCGAATACCGACATATTGGTCATGGTGAACACAAGTGTCAGAACCATTACATAGCACAGTAATTTCTTAATAGTATTCATTTCTAATCTCTCCTATCAAAATTGATAATTAATTATGAAATTCCACCTCTATTATATTTCTATATTTTATCAAACAAAAGCATTAAAGACAACCGTACTTAAATCCTAATTCCTTACAGATTGTTAATATTCACAACCTTCCAAAGATGATTGCCGTCAATAACGGCCTTCTCTTCAAGCATAATCTTCTCTCCGGGCTTCGCATACCAGCGATTGAAATATTCCGTCAGCTGCGGTACATGTTCGTTTTCGATAAAACAAACATCTTCGTTATCCACGGCATCCCCAAACATATTGTCCAGCCCGTATGCCTCCAGCCTGTTCAGCACATACGGCGATTTTGTCCCCCATCCGCCGGTGCCCAGCAGATTAGGCAGGGCCCTCGGCGCCTTCATAGGTTCGGCATAATCCGGAACGCTTCTGTTTATACCCTTGGCACAGACGAAGAAAACATCATCGTGCTCATTAACATACTTAAGAAGGTCCTGCGAAATTATCTTGTTCTGAACGGAAGCACAGTGAGATACATTCTCCTGCACCAGCGGCAGCTGCATGGCGGCAATAATCACAGCTGCGGCCACAACAGCGAACTCCTGCAGAAAAGCTCCCTTTTCTCTGAGAGTCTCCCGTCTGAAGAAGTAGAGCAGCCACATGACTGCCCCCACATCCGCCACATAGGTGGCTCTGTAGGCAGGGCGTCCCGTATGGTAAAGCATCATGTACATAAGCATAACGGCAATTCCCACGGCAAATATATACCACCAGTATCTCGGTCTTACAAAGAAGAGTCCGAGTACGGCAAGAATAACCATCAGACAGATATGAATGCCCCCGGCATTCATATCTCGTACATCGCCGGTCACTCCCCTAACAAAACTCTTCACCGTATCCGCAGCAGATTCACCGGCAGCTTCTCTGCCGCTGTTGTGAATATCAAGAATGGTGCGGAGATTTTGCTCGCTGGCCGCCCCATCGTAATCCAGATACCAGTGGTCGATCATAAAGAGATCGTTCTCAGTAATACCGGCTGCTTCATAGGCCTCCGAATTTTTCTTATAATCTGAATAGACCGGATAGTCCACCACATCACCCCTGAGGTTATTGTAGATATTGTACTCCTTCAGTGCCTCTGTGCTGTCGGTCTTCGCAAGTGAAACTGCATGAAGGCCGAAAGTTCCGGCCAGAAGGCAGAGCAAAACAATATAGAGGGTCAGCCTCTTTGCCGTCAGATATCCTTCCGGTATGAGTTTCTTTCTGTTGTGAATTACCCACCAGATGAGGAAAAGTCCGGCAAAGCCTATGGCTGCAACCGTGCCGTAAACCCTGAATCCGGCACCTATGTAGATAAACAGAAACGCAAAGATGTAGTAACCTGCCCCCCGCTTGTTTATCATTGCATCGGTGAGGACAAGCATCCCTCCTATTGCCAGCAGAGCCGCCGTCTTCGTGTACTGCAGAGTTGCATATTGATCCACCGCAAATACAGCCAGAGCAAATACGGTCAGAATGTTGAAAAGACGGGATCTGTCAATATCCAGCATGAGCTTCGTCACCAGAGTTAGACATGCAAAAGAAGCAGCCACCTGTACAAGCACAAAGGCATTGAGATTGCCGATTATCTGCTGCAAGCCTATCATTGCAGCACAAAGAAACCAGTTAACGAATCTCAGATTGGGATCCCCGTCAACAATTCTGGTTGCCAGAGCGAAATCGTCATTGGTTTCGTATGCCATATCCGTGAAGATAAGCATGCATATCAATATGACCAGATTGATAACAATCGCTTTTGTCAAGTTGTTATTAAAAAATCTCATAATTTCGTAAATTATATCACAGTAATATGCCTTGTTAAACCGGGAATCCTCTACTTGATAATTGCATTCAAACATATTAAAATAATATGAGTATTTACGTGCACATATGAGGAAAAGACATGCTTTATTCGATAATAATACCTTGCTATAAATCCTCTCGGTCAATCAGAGAGGTTGTGGAAGGAACTATGGAAGTTCTGGAAGAAACAGGCCGCAAGCCTTATGAATTTGTCCTTGTGGACGACTATTCGCCGGACGGAGGCGATACGGTATGTGCCCTGCGGGACTTGGCAGACGATTACAGCTGCATAAGGGTGGTGGAACTGGCACAGAATGCCGGTCAGCACAATGCCGTAATGGCGGGGCTCAATGAGGCATCCGGGGATACACTGATTGCCATGGATGATGACGGACAGACACATCCCTCACAGCTTCCTGCTCTCTTTGAAAAGTTTGATGAAGGCTTTGATATAGTGTACGGGTATTACCCCGATAAGAAGCACTCCGCCTTCAGAAACTTCGGAAGCTGGATGAACTATAAAGCCTTTCGCGTTCTTATCGGCAAACCCAAGGACATGAAGACATCCAGCTTCTGGGTCATTAAGAAATTCGTCCGCGACTATGTAATCCGGTACAGGAGCCAGTACTCTCATCTGCAGGGGCTGTTCCTGAGAACAACGAGAAATATAGCCAGTGTGCCGGTAAAACATTTCGAGCGAACATACGGCAAATCCGGCTACACTGTGAGAAAGCTCATAGGACTGTGGTCCAATGTTATGGGCTATTCAATAGTGCCGCTGAGAGTCGCCAGAAATGCGGGAGTGTTTTTTTCTGTGGTCAGCATTCTGGGAGCTTTCGGAATAGTCCTCAAGAAGCTGATCGCACCTACCAGTGCCGTCGGCTGGTACTCTCTCATGGTAGCAATATGCTTTTTCTCCGGATTGATTATGCTCTTTCTGGGTCTCATCGGCGAATACCTGGGCAGAATGTATCTGGCACAGGGCAATAATCCGCAGTATGTCATACGCAATATCTATACAGGAAAGAAAAAGAACCGGAATTCATGAAAAAAATATTGATTCTCGGTGCCGGCATCTACCAGGTACCGCTTATTAAAACCGCTAAGAGAATGGGACTTTACACCATCGTCGCCAGCATCCGGGGAAACTATCCCGGGTTTGAACTGGCTGACAAGGTTTATTACGAGAATACTACCGACTACGCTAAAATACTCTCCATAGCCCGTCTCGAAAAAATCGACGGTATCGTTACAACGGGAACCGATGTCGCCGTTATTACCATAGGCAGAGTATGCGATACTCTGGGCCTTCCCGGACTCAGTTTCAAGTCAGCGGAAATAGCCACAGATAAGCTTCTAATGAAGAGCTGCTATGAAAAAGCCGGCGTAAGAACAGCAAAGTTCAGGGAGATTCATCTTGACGACAAAAAATACATAGAAAAGCTTGAAAAAATGTCCCTTCCGTTCATGTTCAAAGCCGTCGACTCCTCCGGAAGCCGCGGAATCACCAAGGTGAATTCAGCCGCGGACTTTGCAGCTGCCAGAAACTATGTGCTTGAAAATACGCGCTCCGACTACTTTATAGTTGAGGAATTTATTGAAGGCGAGGAATTCGGGGCTCAAGCCTTCGTTAAGGACGGTGAAGTTAAATTCATATTGCCGCACGGCGATTACATCTTTGAAGGAAGTACGGGTGTTCCTATCGGCCATTTCGCCCCTTACGAGCTGGAGCCGTCAGTACTGGAGGATGTCAAGGATCAGCTGAAACGGGCCATAAAAGCTATGGGTCTTGACAACTGCGCAATAAATGCGGACTTCATAATGAGGGACAACAAAATCTATGTGCTGGAGATCGGCGGCCGTTCCGGTGCCACCTGTCTGGCAGAACTGGTTTCCATATACTATGGCTATGACTACTATGAGAAGATTTTGCTTACGGCTCTCGGTGAGGATGTTGACTTCTCTGCCGGCGACGGCACCCCCGCGGATTCCTGCGAGGGAGTTCCCAATGCCAGCATGCTTCTCATGAGTCATAAAGACGGTACCATTATCTCACAGGCAAATAAAAACCCTGCCGGTGAAAATATCGTTGATATTCAGTTTGACTTCAAGCCGGGTGATAAGGTTCACAGGTTCCAAGTAGGACCTCACCGCATAGGTCATGTGATTACCAAGGGTGCTTCTCTTGAGGAATCTGTCGATGCTCTCAACAAAGCACTGAAGAACATAGAAATCCGGGTGGAGTAGTGTAAGTTATGTCATTTTTATCGTTTCAGTTTGTGATTTTTATAGGTATAGTGTTCATTCTGTACTATACCGTTTTCAGAAACCGGCAGTGGATATTGCTGCTGGTTTCCAGTTATATCTTCTATCTCATGGGCGGTGTATCTGCCCTTGTTTTTATACTGTCAACCACAGTTACAGTCTATGCGGCCGGACGCCTCATGGAGCGGGTTAAAGAAAAATCCGACAGCAGGAAAGCGGCTAAGGCTTCCAACAAGAAAATACTCATCGGCGTTGTCCTCATTAATTTCGGTATCCTGCTGATGCTGAAGTATTTCAATTTCATTGCCGAAAATATCAACAGCGCTTTCGCAATATTTGAATATGATGTAAACCTGCCGCTGGTAAATGTTTTGCTGCCTCTGGGCATTTCATTTTATACTTTTCAGTCAATCGGTTATGCCATTGATGTTTACAGGGATAAGTACGAAGCTGAAACCAATCCGGCCCGGTTTGCTCTGTTTATATCTTTCTTCCCTCAGGTTATTCAGGGACCTATCAGCAGATACGACAATCTGGGGGCGAAGCTGAAGGAAAAGCATAAGTTTTCATACAAGCAATTCAAGTTCGGTGCACAGCTGTTCCTGTGGGGATGTTTCAAGAAGCTGGTCATAGCAGACCGTGCAGGCATCCTGGTATCGCAGGTTTTTGATGACCATACAAGCTATGACGGACTTCAGGTTTTCGTTGCCGTCTTCCTCTACGCAATACAGATATACGCTGATTTTTCCGGCGGGATCGATATGGCAAGGGGTGTGGCTCAGGCTCTGGATATCGACCTGATTCAGAACTTCCGCAGACCTTACTTCGCCACAAGCGTTGCGGAGTACTGGCGAAGATGGCATATGTCCCTCACCCAGTGGATGAGAGACTACGTGTTCTTCCCGCTGACCCTGTCGAAGGCATCTTCGAGGATCGGCAAATGGGGGCGAAAACATCTGAAGGGCAATCTGGGTAAGCAGCTCCCGTCATACCTGCCCACTTTCGTGACTTTCTTCCTCATCGGTATCTGGCACGGAGCCGGCTGGGGTTTCATCTTTTACGGATTTTACAATGCAACTATCATCGTTCTGAGCATGGCTTTCACTCCGGTGTTTCAGGCTGTAACCGGGGCTTTGCATATCAATACCGATGCTCCGCTGTGGAAATTATGGCAGATAATAAGAACCTTCACGATTATGGCAATCGGGAAATGTATAACCAGAGCGGCGAGTATCGGTATCGCATTCTCAATGCTGGAAAGCTGTCTGCATGTGTTTGATGACTTCGGCAATCTGGTTTTCAGGATGACCTCTATGGGTCTGACAGGAAGAAATATGGGCGTGCTCTTTGTGGCTATGGTCATCTTCTTTATCGTCAGCGTTATGCAGGAACGTGGTATAGACATGCGTGAATTCATCAGCCGGAGACCTTTGGTTATCCGCTGGACTGTTTATCTGATTGCAATTGCTCTGGTTCTCGTATTTGGCGTTTACGGTGCAGGTTATGATGCGGGCGAATTCGTATACAGAAATTTCTAAAGGGATATATATATGACAAACAATACGGAAGTTAAATCCAATAGAAACGGTATAGGTTCACTTATCAGAGTTATCATCTTTCTGATGGTGCTCTTTTGCCTGCTCTTCTACCTGAATCGCGTCTTTGATATGAAGAGCACCATTGAGTCCGAACCTTTCAGCGGCTTCTACACTGAGGAGTCGGGTTCTCTTGACGGTGTCTATCTGGGTTCCAGCTCCGTATACCGTTTCTGGATGCCTACCCGTGCCTTTGAGGATTACGGCATGTGTATCTACAATATGGGTACACCCGCCCAGTCCATCGCACTGGAAAAATACATCATTATAGAGACTCTCAAAACACAGCCGCGTATGGAGGTAATTATCATAGACCTTCGCAACCTGGTGCGCTACCAGACCAACTCTACCGAGGGCTATCTCAGAATGGTAACCGATACCATGAAAATGTCGAAGAACCGTATAGATGCCATCAATGCCGGTGTTGCTTTCTACAATGAACTTGGTGCGGATTTTGATTCCGATGTGAAGAATTATTACATTCCGTTCACCAAATACCATAACCGCTGGGAGGAGGACCTGACCCTTGAGGATCTCAAGGCTGCCCGTGATCTTCCCGAGTACAAAGGCTTCGTATCCGGTTATGAGTACGATGTGAAGGAACTGTCCGTTCCGGGCGAATACACCGGAACACAGCCTCTGGACAAGACCAAGGAAGCAACTCTTGAGGAACTGCTGCAATTCTGCCGGACTCTTGATCAGGAAGTCATCTTTATTTCCTCGCCTTTCTACGGCAGCCAGAAGAAATATGAAGAGCTCAACTTCGCCTTAAACATGTGCCGTGATGCCGGTTTTGTCACTTGGGATTTCAATGCGGAGCCTCTCAAAAGCGAACTTGCGATAGACTGGAGCAGCGACTTCCGCGATAAGAGTCACACCAACGTACGCGGGGCTGCGAAATACACCGATCTGGTCAGCGGTATGATTCATGAAACCGTTAAGATCAAAGACCACCGCGGTGACAGCAGCTACGAAAGCTGGGCGGAGGCTGCTGAGAAGCTGAATCGGGAGATTGAGAGCTATAAATAAGACATGTCCATGTCCTTATTTTAATTTCCTGCTCTGCTCCGTCAGCTTAATCACCGTAATAATGAAGAGTGCAGCAGCCAGTATACCCATAAGTGCGGAATAGGTGACTGCGGCTCCCATTATGCCGTAACTCTGAACTACAATTCCGGAAAGGATTTTAGCGGCAAGTGCAGTCGCCCCATAGCTGATCAGAAGCGAGAACTGGGCTCTGATTATGGTTATTACGGTGCTGAAAAATGTGGCATAGGCCAAAGCTCCTCCGCCTGCCATTATGACACAGAGCTCCGCCTTGTAGCCGGACAGATCGACACCGAAAATCAAAGACAGAATTGGTATGCCGATGGTAAACGCTATGGCCAGACCCAGAATTGTCAGACCCAGAATCAGCATGCACTGTTTCTTTATGAGTTTAACCAGTTCCTTGAACTTCGAATACTCTTCCGCCAGCCACAGTTCCGCATAGGTTGTGATAATCGGATTAAAAATGAAGTGAGCAATGAGCTGAACCATGAATGCCGGCATGAATATAAGATTGTATATAGCTTGGATTTCTTCTGTCAGATAGGCGTCAATGGCATATTTAGGCACATTGCTTATATACATATTCAGAAAGAGGCTTACAAACAGCGGAAATCCATTGAAGAAGAGAAGTCTCATCTTCATTTTTTCAAATGACGGTGTTAAGGCACAAAACTCTCTTGATACATTTACGGTGGTAAGCAGAAAGGTTACCGCTGACACGGCCAGACATACGATAGTTGAAATAAGAAGGTCGTGCGTAAATATCAGCACACCGATATAAACGGCCATTTCTATTATGTATCTGGCTGAAGAAGCCTTGGTCGCTATATCGAGACGACCCACCTGCTGCAGTCTGCCGTGATATACATCGGCGTAACCCTGAATACACTTGAGCCCGCAAACCAAAAAAATTACGGTGAATTTGCTCGCAGAATAATCCCTGAAAATGAGTCCGTAAACGCAGTAAGCACCGCTGGCGAGAAGCATGGCGATACCGGTGATTATTCGAACTCCGTGGTATTCGCCAAAGGTGTACTTCTCGTTTATGTCGGATGACTGGAACCTTCGCAGACCGTATTGACCCACATGAAGCATCAGTGATGCCACCGCGAAGGCAATCGAAAAGATGCCGGCATCGTAGATTCCGTTGGTTCTTGTCATCACCATGAGAATCACAGGGCATTGAGCCGCCGACATCATAGCATTGATGGAATTCCATATATACGAACTTCGTTTGATGTTGTTCGTTTTTTTAAGAGCCTTTGCAATTAAACTAAGCATAATATGAGTGTTAGAATGTTACTGTCTGAACACATGACCCGTAAACACTAGGTAGAAATACGCCAATGCCGATAGGAAATGTGCTGCGAGCAATACTCCGGCAATGATGAAATAGGCTCGGCGCAAAGTTTTTTTGCCTTTAAGAAAGTCCTTGTCCCTGAAGTTCCTTATGAGAATCGCCATGGCTCCGATAAACAGTATGAATGTGGCACCCTGTCTGCCCCATCCCATGTTTCCGTGAGAAATTCTGTCTCCGGACTCAATAAGAAACAGGTACATCCCCATTCCCACTATGAACATTCCTACAATAACCTGATGGTTGACTTCCCTTAATTTAGGGAGATTGAATGCGTAGACGAATATCGGCAGAGCCAGACTGAGCAAAATCATCACTGCGGGAGATTCGCTCTTAAACAGGAAGTACCCGAACTCTACTGCGATTCGCGCATCACTCTCGGAGGAAGTGCCTCCCTCATAAACCATGAAGTTGGTATATAAAACAAAAAGCCCCGCCGGCACCACTGCAAGTCCGAGCAAAATTATTCTGATTAACCTCTTTCCGCAGGAATACTCCTTTTTTCCGAAAAGGTCAATAATGAGCCTTACCAGTACCACCGGTGCTAAGGTTAACATGTAAGCCGGCTTGGCCCATACCGAAGCCAAAGTGAAGAGAGCGAACATCACCCATACTGCCGGATTCATATGCTCCATGTAGTTTTCGTACAGTTTAAAAAACAGCAGGAGACTGATAAGTGCACACATCAGCATCAACTGTTGAGTGGGACTGTGCCATGCGAATTTAGGCATGGCGCTCATGTAGAAATGCTCATAGATAACCGGAATATAAATAGGCCCGGTAAACAGAGCCAGTAAAGAACCTATCTGCAGGACCCATCTCTTTTCAGAGACATCCGTCATGTACCTGAGGAGCAGATAGCTGCCGATTATAATTCCCACAATAACAGCTGCCATAAAGAGAGCCATTTCAAAGGTTTCACCGTTTATTTCGCCAAGTTTGCTGAATATAACGGCTATGGCTCTGCTGATTCTAAAATCATCACCCAAATTGGCATATACGTAAGTATCCGATGCATATTTCCCGTTGAAACGGATTGTCTGTCTGAAGAACATCTCCATACATGCGGCAAAAATGGCACAAATAGTGATACCGTACAGGAAATCCGTACGGTAAAGTTTCAAGTTATATTCTTTGTTTAATGTATTGCTTTTACTCATTTTATTAAACCAAGGACAGGATATACTGACCGTAATCCGTCATCTTAAGTTCTTCGCCGATAGCTTCCAACTGTGCATCGTCAATGAACCCGCGGCGCCATGCGATTTCCTCCAGGCATGCTATATAGAAACCCTGTCTGGACTGAACCGCTTCAACAAATTCCGCTGCTTTCAGCATTCCGTCCGGATTTCCGGTGTCCAGCCAGGCCATTCCTCTCTTCATGAGGGCAACCTTCAGTCTACCCGCTTCAAGGTAAGCATTGTTTACGGAAGTAATCTCAATTTCCCCTCTTGCAGATGGCTTAACTGCCTTGGCAATATCGATCACCTTATTGTCGTAGAAATAAAGTCCGGGTACAGCAAAATTGGATTTAGGCTTTGCAGGCTTCTCCTCCAAGGAAATCACATTGTTTTCACTGTCAAATTCAACGACACCGAAGGATGTGGCATCTTTTACCGGATAGCCGAATACCATAGCACCGCCATTTTTATCTATTTGAGTCTTGGCCTCATTCAAAATCTTTGTCATATCCGGACCGTAGAACACATTGTCCCCCAGCACCAGGCATACATCGTCATCACCGATGAATTCTTCCCCGAGAATAAAGGCATCCGCCAAGCCGCGAGGCTGTTCCTGAACCTTATAGCTGAAATCCACTCCGAACTTAAATCCGTCACCGAGAAGGTTTCTGTAATCATCGATGTCCTGCGGTGTGGATATAATCAAAATCTCCCTTATCCCCGCAAGCAGAAGAACCGAGATAGGATAGTAGACGAGCGGCTTATCGTAAATGGGAAGCAGCTGCTTGGACACTGCCTTTGTCATCGGGTATAAACGGGTTCCTTTTCCCCCTGCCAGAATTATTCCTTTCATGTTCTTCTTCTCTCCTTACTTGTAAAATTCTTTTATTCTGCGGCAAACCGCTGTAACTTCCTCCGCCTTAAGACCGTAGTACATAGGAAGTCTCAGAAGGCCGTTGCTGACCTTAGTGGTATATCTGTCTTCACCGTGAAATCTGCCGTACTTAAGCCCGGCTTTCGCCGAATGAAGCGGTACATAGTGAAATACGGACTGAAGTTCCTTCTCTCGGAGGAAACTGATCAGTGCGCTTCTCTCCTCCAGATTACGGGTGACTATGTAGAACATGTGACCATTGTGAGTGCATTCTTCAGGGATAACAGGAAGCTGTAACTTATCAGCATCCTGCAGAGGCTTCAGCATTTCATAATATAAATTCCAGTTTGACAGCCGGTCACTGTTTATTTCCTCCGCCATCTCCAGCTGTGCATACAGATAGGCCGCGTTTATATCGCTGGGCAGGTATGATGAGCCCATGGCTACCCATGAGTACTTGTCCACCTGATTGCGGAGAAATTTACTTCTGTCGGTACCTTTCTCGCGGACAATCTCTGCCTCCTCGACTTTGGCCCTGTCTCTTATCAGAATAGCTCCCCCTTCACCCATGCTGTAGTTCTTGGTTTCATGAAAGCTGAAACAGCCGTAGTCGCCTATGCTTCCCAGGGCTCTGCCCTTATATGTTGACATGAGGCCCTGTGCCGCGTCCTCAACGACTGCGAGATTGTACTGCTCTGCAATATCCAGAATAGTGTCCATCTCGCAGCTGACTCCCGCATAATGAACCGGTACGATGACCTTCGTCTTTTGAGTAATTGCACCCTCAATGAGCTTCTCATCCATATTCTTGGTATCCGGCCGGATATCAACAAACACCAGCTTGGCACCGCGCATGACAAAGGCGTTGGCCGTCGATACGAAGGTAAATGACGGAAGGATAACCTCATCGCCCGGCTGCACACCGGCAAGTATTGCCGACATCTCCAGAGCCTGAGTACAGGATGTGGTAAGCAAAACCTTTGTGCTGCCTGTTCTGTCCTCCAGCCAGACGTTGCATTTTTTTGTAAACTCACCATCCCCGCAGATTTTGCGGTTGTTTACAGCCTGCTGTATATATTCGATTTCTTTTCCGACATAGGGAGGTCTGTTAAAAACTACCATTATCTCTCCTTGGGTACTCTGGATATAAAGCATCTCATCTTGCCGTTTTCATCCGGAGGTATTTCATCCATCCATTTGAAAGTGAGTCTGTACTCCCGATAGCCGTAGAGTTCCTCAACCTTCTTTTCGAAGAACTCCTCTATCTCTTTTTTTGAAAACTGATCATTCAGCGGATCCTTAACCAGCAAAATGCTTATCTCATCGATAGATTCCTGAATGTAACGGAACTGGGAAATACCGACTATTCCATTGGGAATCTTCATAAGTTCCGTAGCTGAAGTTTCCGCTCCGTTTGCATGCTGAACCAGATCATTGGTTCTGCCCTTGATGGTTTTGATATATCTCACGCCGTCCTTCATTATGGAACTGGCCGTGTCCCCTATTTCATAATTGATAATAGGAAAATCTTTCTTATAAAGTGTGGTTCCTATAAGTCTGCCGTCATCGGTCAGATTTCCTTCGTCGTCAACGAGATTCAATACATGGGTGTCATTATATACATAGAACAGATTGCTTCCCGGGAGCTTCACCGCACAACTTCCTGTCTCGTTGCATCCGTATGCATCGAAGAGATTGGGGCCGAAGGTATCTTCCAGAAGCTTTCTGGTAATCTCATCCACCATTTCACTCACAGGTGTATAAGCTTTTGGCCGGTGGATCTTCAGACCGTGATTTCTCGCATAGATTGCCATTCTGACCAGAACATTCTTTCTGAAGCAGATCATGTCCGGCTTATATTCATTCACCAGCTCTATAAGGTCTCTCATACCCTCTCCCACATAGAGGTGCTCCGGTACAATTTTCCTTCGCAAAATTCCCAGTTTCTGAATAAAGGAGTCACCTTTATCAGGGTCGACCTTTGAATGAGTGGTAAGAAAGGTAATCATCTTTTCCGTAAAAGGCTTGTATCCGGTAAACATGGTTACTCTTATCCAGTTGGCATTCATGCATGCAGCCTCCCTGTTAGTCAGCATGAATTTCAATGGGATTCCCGAAGACCCGCTGGTACTGAAAATCTCCCAGTTATCTCTCTTGCCGGGATTATCCTCCAGCTCCTTCTGCATCCAGAGGCGCAGCTCCGTTCTGTCGAGAATGGGAAACTTGACCAGATCCTCGGCACAATGAAAATCATCGGGAGTCAGATTGTTCTCCTCGAATCTCTTCCGGTAGAACGGGTGCTTATAAGCAGCCTTCATCATCTTATGAACTCTTCTGTTCTGCCTTCTCTTGATGGCTTTATTATCTGTAGGCACCTTCTTATCCAGCTTGATAAGATAATACAGTGTCATGAAATTCTTTAATTCCTTCTGTATCAGATTCATCTATGGGCTCTCTTTCAACAGTTATAATTTCAAGAGGGTTTCCTGCAGCATTTTGGCACTTCTCTGCAGTTTTTCTCTTTCCTCTTCAAGCCAGTGCTCCTGAAGTCTGTGTTCCACACCGTTCACACCGACGATAGACGGTATGCTGAGAGACACATCCCGGATTCCGTACTCTCCCGTAAGAGGCGAGGTTACCGGAGCGATTGTCGGTCTCTGGTTAAGCACAGCATCCGCCAGTGAACAAACGCATGTTGCGATTCCGTAATGAGTCCTGCCCTTGGCACCGATGATTTCAGCTCCCATCTCTTTTGTCTGATTATATAGTGTTTGCTTCTGCTCATCGCCCCAGACCAGACCCACGTTCTCGCAATATTCTTTCATGGGAACTCCTGCTATGGCCAGCCTGCTCCAGACCGGGAACTGAGAGTCTCCGTGTTCGCCGACGATATTGCATTTTATGGCCTCTATGTTAAGCTTTGTGTAGTTGGCGATGCTTCTTATCAATCTTGAAGTATCCAGAATACAGCCCGTTCCAAAAACTTTGCCGTTAGGCAGATCCATCCATTCTGAACACTTATGGGTCATAATATCAACGGGATTGGAAACCATCATAACGGCACCATGAGTATAATAGGGGCGTATATCGTCAACGACGTCGCGAATCGTCACGATGTTATCGTTTATCATGTCAAGACGGCTCTCGCCGTAACGTCTGTTGCGGCCGGCTGTGATGATAATCAGATCGCAGTTCCTGCAGTCGGAATAATCACCGGCACGAACTGAGGAAGTTCCCATATACGGTATTCCGTGCTGGATATCGAGAGCCTCGCCTTCAGCCTTCTTCTCATCGACATCAACGAGGATAATGTCGCTGGCAAGATCTCTTATTGTCAGTGCATACGCAATTGAGGCGCCTACAAACCCGGCGCCTATTATTGCCACTTTTCTGTTGTCGATTGCTGCATAGATTCTGTTCTCGGCCATTGACTCACCTTTCTTTTTTATCCGTTCTTTTTATCTGGTTAATTTCAGGTGAATCCCGGCATGAAGCATAATAAAGTTCCCTTTATCATTAAAATAGAACTCCGCTTCAAGAATCTTATTGGGATCCTGAACTTCAATTTTGCCTTCGTCGAGTTTAACCACCTTGCCCGTCAGTTCCTCGTCGGCGACCAGCGCATCATATGTCATGTCTTCGTTGAATGTAATCTCAAAACTGCCGAACAGATCCTGTGCCATGCCGGTTCTGGCATACCAGGTTCCCAGCATATCGTTTTCATAGGTCTTTTTGTCCTTTACGTCTGTTTCCTTTGTAACTTCCGTTGTTTCCTTATTCTTGCCCGGCTCCTTGTCTGTACCTCCTCCGCCATTACTGCCACAGGCAGAAAAGGCAAACAGAATGACTGCCGACAATACTAATGCTGTTATCTTTTTCATTGTTATTCCTCCATCATTACCTCATTAATCATAGTAATAGCCTTATCCTTGGATTTCTCGTCGATGACGCAGACATCCAGCTCTCTTTCGAAGCCCATACTGTATGTTCCCATCTTGGCATCTTCACCTGTTATCGTCTGTGTTTTTACTTTCCATTTAGGCATTCCCTTAAGCTGGAATTTTGCCAGCTTGGCAATATCATTGTTGAGCATATCCGTTATCACATGCCCGTCTATTGCCTCCAAAAGACGAGGGTAGCTCAGTATTATCGTCTTGCTTCTTACAACCTTATTGATAATTGCTTTCAGTACCTTCTGCTGGTTGACAATTCTCTGCAGATCCTCTTTAGCGAAAGCCTTTCTCTCTCTAACATATTCCAGTGCCTGCGCTCCGCTGAGATTAATCGTCCCCGCCCTGAAGTGAAAGTTTCTGGTATGCGAATAAAAGTTCTTACTGTTTTTGATGGTAACTCCGCCTACGGCATCAACCAGCCTTCTGAGCATCTTAAAATCAACCCGCACATAATAATCCATTTCGACTCCTGTCCATTCGGAGATGGTATCAACCGATTCATCGATGCCGTAGACCGCCGAGTGGGTCAGCTTGTCCATCTGTCCGTTGCTTGCTAAGGGCACGTATGCATCTCTCGGTATGGATGTGAGCAGGATGGTATTGGTTTTAGGATTAACTGTCATTATCATATTTACATCGGTCCTCGAAACCTCCATAACGGATTCCCTTGAATCGCTGCCGGAAATGTACACATTAAACGGTTCCTCCGTTACCTCTACGGCACTGACCCTGTCATCGTCCACAGTTATTTTGCTCGTTAATATGAGGGTACTCAGCAGATAGTATCCTATGAGAAGCAGAACCGATACAAATATCATCATAACTATAAGTCCCGCCAGATGCTGCAGGGTGTTCCTCTTTCTGGCACTGAACAGCTTCAATATGATAATGTCAACAATCACCATGACGGCAACCATTACAATGATGTATATCAGCGGAAACATATTCAATATGAAGACCACTGTCATGAAGATCATCTCTGCCAGAAGCAATGCTATCATAAAGATAAGCAGACTGGTTCTGGCGGGTATAAAGTTTGCTGCTAAAAAATTTCTACTATTGCTCATTTCACTTTTTTATATTACTATAATGTAGTGACTGCGGGGCACTAGCTCAACGGATAGAGTACCAGACTTCGAATCTGTCGGTTCCGGGTTCGAATCCCGGGTGCCTCGCCATCAAAACTGTTATTGAACGATTCTTCTGATGGTGATAGGATTCTTCCAGGTCTTTGTTACAATAACATTTTTGTTTCGTCCGGCGGAGTGTATCATCTTGCCTCCCCCCATATAAATGGCAACATGCCCTTTAAAGCAGAGAATATCTCCCGGCTTCATATTTCCATAGGAAACTTTCACCCCTGAACTTCTAAGTCCGCCATGAGATCTTGGCAGCGAAATCCCAAACTTTTTATACATTCCAACCACGAATCCGATACAGTCCGCACCGATGTTCGGATTAAGTCCTCCGTAATATTTGTGACCCTTAAACTGCATGGCAAATTTAATCATATCCTCTCCGTCTTTATATATGGGATCCCCTTCATAAGTTTCCCAATCCTCACCTTCAGGCAGACCCAGCGTTCCCTTCCTGACCGTAGCCGTATTGCCGTCTTTGACTATGGTACAATTCGCTTCTTCCTTGGAAACCTCCTTGCCGTTTACCGTGGTGATTTCACTTGATACAATCTGGCTCCCCATACTTCCGGGTTTTTCCACAACTGCCTCGCCCGCAACAAGAGTGTCATCCCTGACATATTTTACCGGAGGTGCGCATTCCGCAACGGTGTTAACCGTACTCACAACGGTTACGTTAAAGGCCGGTTCCCCGGAAGCGTTTGCATCGAAAATCTCGTCTACCGCAGTTTTCTTGGATACAGCGTTCTTTCCGGTCTTAATATCGGCAGGTTCAATTGATATTTTTTTATCAACCTGGAGCGATTGTATCTGAGCTCCGTCCGGAGTGTATTCCCTCATCACTTCCTCAACAACCGCATTGGCTGCATTCTCACTTCTAACCACAACCAGATCCTTATTTGCAGCCTTTATAACATACGGCTGCCCCGCAGCGATAAGGTAAATCGCACATACTATCAATACCGCTGTTATTACAGCTGCTGCCGATATTGCTATTCTAATATGCTTTTTGGAAAAATTAATCATCTCTTTCTTGGTTCCTTTCCATGGCCAGTTCAATCAGCGTATCTATCAGCCGGTCATATGGTATTCCCGATGCTTGCCAGAGCTGTGGATACATGCTGATTTTTGTAAACCCGGGGATGGTGTTTATCTCGTTAAAAATCACTTCTCCGTCATGGTAACTTCCTTCAGATCCGGGAGTCAGAAAAAAGTCCACTCTTGCCATTCCGTCACAACCCATTACTTTATATATATTTACCGCCGTCTCCTTTATTTTTTCCTCAAGATAGTCCGGCAGGTCATTAACTATTGCGGTTCTGGATCCGACATCCTCATATTTTGCCGTATAATCGTAGAATTCGTTTGCCGTAAATATTTCTCCAATGCACGAGGCTTCGGGTCCTTGACTGTTCTCTCGGTTTCCCAGAACAGCAACCTCTATTTCCCTTCCGACGATTGCCTTCTCCACTAAAATCTTGTCGTCTTCCGCAAAGGCAATTCTTATCGCTTCAGGCAGCCGGGCGGGATTGCCGACCTTGCTTATACCTACAGAGGATCCGGAGTTGGCCGGCTTGACAAAGAGCGGGTATTCACCGTTGAAAAATTCATCTATCATACGAACCGCATCCTTCTCATCACAACCTCGATGGACCACGCAGCATTCCGCTTGTTCACACACACCGGCCTGATCAACCAGAGCCTTTGTTATCGCCTTGTCCATACAGGCTGCCGAAGATTTGGCATCGGATCCGACGAAAGGAATCCCCGCAATCTGAAGAAGACCCTGTATGGTTCCGTCCTCACCGTTCCTGCCGTGAAGTACCGGGAACACCGCATCGATATTTAAGCTGTCAGCAATTTCGGTAAATATTAATCTGCGACTGTGATCCATTGCCGGATGCACCGGACAGTTGCTTTCGTGGTTCTCCCAGGCACCGCTTTCGATAGCTTCAATGGGAGCTTCCGTCAGTAACCATACGCCATCCTTCTTTATTCCGACCTTAAATATATCGTATTTTTCGCTATTGATGTTTTCCAGTACGGATGCGGTGGATTTTCTCGAAATCTCATGTTCTGAGGATTGGCCGCCAAACAGTATAAGGATTTTTTTTCTGTACGTCATAAAACCTCCAATCGGTTTTGCTTTTTATCAATATATCCCTGTCTTCAGTATTATCTCTTCGCTTATTCGCTTTACATCGTCAGTCGGATCATAATCTTTCTGGTCAAAGAATTGCTCGTGCAGTTTGGATACATTCACCGCCAGATTTTTAGGCGGTCCATACCAAGCGCCGCCGGTCCAGCTGCCGACTTCATAAGGGAACCCCGTAGTGCTGTCGTGCATTTCATAGAGAGGCATTTTAAGTATAAGCCCCATCATCTGCCTGGTTCTCATATTGGTCATTATCTGAGGACAGATATCTTTCGATATGGTTCTCAACCCCTTGATATCAATGGTCTTGGCTTTGTCGAACATTGCCTGAACCACGATTTTCATTCTCTCGTTCCGTCTGTAGTCACCCGTTGCGGCATCCTTCCTTATTCTGGCATAGGTTACGGCCTGAACCCCGTCCAGAGTCTGCAGTCCGCCATGTTCCAGCTTGGAGCTCTTTCTCCCTATATTCTTTGCCGAATCCGGGATGTATTTGTTCATTTCGTCAAGTGCGGATTCCTCGACATCTATCTCCACACCACCCAGAGCATCAACCGTATCAGCTACAGCCTTCCAGTTGACAACAACCACTTCGTGGATATTCATGTCCAGATTTTTGTTAAGCATATATAGCGTCTGCTCCGCCTCTCCGTAATAATATGCATGGGCGGCCTTATCCAGACCCTGGTCTCCTCCGATATCAAGCATGGTGTCTCTGAATACCGAAAACAATTTTATCTCGTTTGTATCTTTGTTTATGCTGGCAACGATAATACTGTCACAACGGGATGGTTTGGCATGATCCATATCTCTGGCATCGATACCCAAAACGGCAATGTTTCTGTAGCCGGAGAGTTCGTCATCCACCATGGCGTTGATACCTATTGCATTCTGATCAATAGGTATTCGTGTAACATTGTTAAGCATACTTATGAGGAAGAATACCAAAGCAGCGGCACAAACTACGGCCGTCACAGTCAGGATTTTGGCCGTTCTGCCGGCAATCTTCCCGGTTTTTCCGGTCTTTTTCCCCTTTCTGCGTACCTTGGTTTTTTCATGCCTGCCTGAATCTCTGGCTGCCAGATACTCCTGCATTTCCTGCTCTCGTCTCTGTTGCTCCAGTCTGCGCCTTCTGAACTCAGACTCGCCGTAAGGGGTATTTTCAACAGAGCTGCCGCTTCTGCTTTCACGCTGTTCCCGCTCTCGGGCGGCCTGCTCCCGCAAAGCCAGATATTCTCTGTACTGTCGTTCTCTTTCGTCCATATTTACCCATCTTCACCCATCGGGTTATTATATCAAAAAACTTAATATCAAATCAACATGCGTCGTGCATACATTCTGATGCGCAAAGCATCTTGTTCTCAGCTTCTTCTCCGTTGTTTCCTCTTATGCAGTAATATATTTTTATCTTGGGTTCCGTACCCGAAGGACGGACGGCTACCCATGATTTATCTTCAAAAGTGTATTTAAGCACATCGGCCTTATCCAAACCATCCGCTCCAAGGCTGTAATCCGTGTATTCGGCACTGCCGAGGACATGAACAAACCTCTTGAAAATACCGCTTCCCGACTTTCTCAGTTTTTCCATGATTTTCTTCATTGCCTGCTCTCCGGCGGCCCCCTCGTAGACGAGAGATTCCTGACTGTCTATCCAGTAACCGTGTTCTCTTCTCAGTTCCGCCAGAACATCTGTAAGAGTTTTGCCTGCTGACTTGTGATATGCCGCCATCCTGCAAATTGCCAGTGCTGCCGAAACACCGTCTTTATCTCTGGCATGAAGTCCCGTCAGATACCCGTAGCTTTCCTCATAACCCATAAGGAATTCATCATCACGTCCCTCAGCCTCCATACTGTTCATTATTTCGCCTATATATTTGAACCCGGTAAGTGTCCTGTCCACAATGATGCCCTTAGACTGTGCGATTGCCGGTCCCATTTCTCCTGTTACTATGGTGGTTATAACGCGCTTGCGCTCTGCATCTCCGACGAATCTGCTCAGATAATCTATAAGCAGAGCTCCGGTCTCGTTTCCGGTAAGATATGTCACCTTCATCTTATCGCCGTCCTTATCTATGACTCCGACGCCGATTCTGTCGCAATCCGGATCTGTTCCGATTATAATATCCTTGTCTGCTGCAACGGCAATCTCCGCAGCTTTCTCAAGTGCTTCAGCCTCTTCGGGATTCGGCTTCTTTACCGTAGGGAAATTTCCGTCAAAATCCGCTTGGTCTTTTACAAGTGTCAGGTCACTGAAACCGCTTACGCTGAGCGTACTCATGACAAAATCTCTGCCCGCTCCATGGATAGGGGTGTAGACTACTCCCAAATTTCCCGCAGCCGCTTCATCATCGTATCCTGCTTCTTTTCCCATACCGGCACTTCTTATGATTTCAATAAATCTGTCGCAAAGCTCTTCGCCGATAATCTCAACCAAATTAGTATTGTTAATGTCTGTAGTTTCAATCGCCAGGGGATTTTCAAGAGACTTCATATTGGCCGCAATAATCCCCGCTGCTTCAGGTTTCATCTGGCATCCGGTTTCGTCATATACTTTAAAGCCGTTATATTCACTTGTGTTGTGGCTGGCTGTAATTACAACTCCCCCGTCACAGCCCAGCTCTCTTACTGCAAATGACAGAAGCGGCACAGGAGAGTATCTGTCAAAGAGATATGCCTTAACTCCCGCTGCTGCCAGCACTGCTGCGGTTTCCCGTGCAAAGTCACGGGAATTATTCCTCGTATCATAGGCTATGGCAACACTTGGACGTTTCTCAACAGAAAGTGCGGCCTCTTTATTATTCAGCATTTCCGCCAGCCCTTTAGCGGCCATCCGTATGGTGTATCTGTTCAGTCTGTTCGTACCCAGACCCATGATACCGCGCATTCCGGCTGTTCCGAATTCCACATCCTTATAAAAGGCTTCATGTATTTCTTCATCTGACATCTGTCTGAGATTTTCTTTCTCCGCAGCCGTCAGACTGTTTGAATCTATCCATTTATTATATTCATCTTTGAATCTCATCATATTTTTTTCTTTGCTCATGTTATTTTTTCTTTGTATATTTCAGGTAAACATAATAACCGTTGCTTAACTTGCCCCAGCCTTTGGTGGTGGACACGACGGTAAGGGTTGTACCTTTCTTGTAAGTACCTTTCTTTGTATAATCGGTTCCCGGACCGGTTCTGTAGTTAAGGTTTTCCGTAGTCTGAACCTTGTATGAGTTGCTGTATGAAGAGCCTCCGGATGTTAATTTCTTCGTCCATCTGAGACTGATGTAATATCCGTTGCTCATCCGTCCCCACCCGTTATTCGTCTTTGACAGTATGGTGACGGTCTTGCCCTTGTTGTATGTCCCTGCTTTGGCATAGTTGGTTCCCGGACCCTTCCTGTAGTTTACCCGGCCTGTAGTTTTGGCCTTATAGCCTTGGGTTCCTGCAGTTATAACTGAATCCAGCTTTTTTGTATACTTCAGGTAGACGTAATTGCCGTTGCTCAGCTTGCCCCATCCTGTGGAAGTTTTTGCTTTGATTACTAGGACCGTTCCCTTCTTGTAGGTACCCTTCCTTTTATATTTGGTTCCGGGACCGGTTCTGTAGTTGAGATTTTCAGTCGTTATAACTTTGTATATATCCTCCTGTGCAGGTGTCTTGCCAAACTGTGCGAAGTCAAAATTTATATCGACTCTGCCCCTTATCCCCGGAACGGAGCCGTTGCTTGTGCACTGCCAGAGTCTGAATGCGCCTTCATAAGTGCAGGTTGAGTTCCATTGAGCCACCCACTTGGTATATCTGTCTAACGAAGAATCGTTCAGATACTTTCTGAACCAGCTAAGGCTGGCATATATTCCCGCATCATAGCCGGCATCCTCTATCATGGAACAGTATGTATGGGCAAATTTGATGATATTGGTTCTTCCCTGCTTTCTTACAACTCTGTCCTCAAGATCGTAGAATACGGGATATGCCGGATTATAGCCTTTAAGAAGTCTCAGGGTATGCCTTGCCTCACTTTTGGCATCGGCTACTGAGTCCGCATAGGAATAAAGGTACACGCCATACGGAATTCCGTACTTCTCACAGGCCTTCACATTCTCAAACCATTTGGAGTCATCGTACTTTTTCCGGTCGTTTCCGAATCCGCATCTGATTATGACGAAGTCAACATCTGATGAATTCTTCACTTTGTTCCAGTCAATGGTCTTCTGCCATCTGCTTACATCGATACCCTTCCTGGTGGCCCCTAATATGACATCGCCTTTATTGTTATAGAAGTTTTTACCGATTTTACTCCAAGCGATGGTACCGCCGCCTATAGACTCTGTACCGGTCTGCAATTCCCCGTCACTGTCTCTGTAAACGGTTCTGTCTGCATCCTCGTCAATCTGCCCCTCCTCGTATCTCCAGCTGTCGGCCTTTTTCTCCACATCCCCGGTTGCCGCACTTACATTCGGCACAAATACAGGTGTGAAAATCAAAGACAGGATAAGCATGACTGCTATCAGGAGTCTCTCTGTTCTCTTCAGCATTTCAATTGACATATTTTAATTCCTCTCTGTACTGCTAAGCGGTATCCAGACATAATTTTTAACCTTCCCCCAGCCGTTCTTCCACCGTACAATAGTCAAAACCTTTCCTTCGGGATATGTTCCCCTTTTTTTGTATTTGGTTCCCGCACCGCTTCGATACGCAACCTTCTTCGTCGTTACAACTTTATACGGAACATACTGTGGATACGATTTTGTCCACTTTCTGTGCTTGGTCATAAACCATTTGCCATTGTCCATCCGGCTCCATTTGCCCGATGTTCTCACCACGGTAACCCCACTGTTCTTTGCCAGCGTTCCCGCCTTGGCGTATCCCGTTCCCGGTCCCTTGCGGGTGTTAATATTTTTCCTGATTTTAGCCTTATATACCACACTTCTGCCATCATCAAGGAAAATATACCTCATATCTTTGATGATTCGGGTTCCTGTGTACATAATTCCGTCCCTGCCGAAATAGTATTTGCATCCGTTCTTTGTATACCATCGGGACTTGAGTACAGTTCCGTCATAGGCAACGAGTTTCGTCTCTTCCTCAACGGTCTTCATCCCGTAAACATCCTTCGCTTTCTTCAGCACTGACAGAGGAACCCACTTGCCGGCCGCTTTTCCTGCTTCTTCTCCGCCTATTTTGCCGTAGCCCCCGGCCGTTTCCGTTATGGTAATCTTCGTTCTTCCCTTGAGGATTACACTTTTGAAGAATCCGGATCCGGGACCGATTTTCGTTTTGATGCCTCCCGCAGGAACATAGGCCTCATAGTCGGCAACGTCAGTTACCGGACCCTTGTATTCCTTATAGGCTCCTTTCATGTATTTATCCATGGCTGCCTTGGACTTAAGCTGCAGATTGATGTCAACCCTTCCGCTGATCCCACTCACTTTGCCCCAGCTGGAGCACTGCCATACAGAACATGCCGAATCATTGTATTTAGTAAAACTTTTGCTTTTGGTCCAGTATGCCATCCACTTGTCATAACCGTCAAACTTAGAACCTTTTCTCACATTCAGCTTGGTCTCCCACCAGTTCTTATTGGCATATATGCCCGCTCTGTATCCGTTATCCGTCAGCATCCCGCAAAACACTCTGGCCATCTTTCTGATATTTGCATTACCCGCCGCAGCAACAGTTTTATCTTCCAGATCATAATATACCGGATAGTCAGGGTAATATCCCTCAAGGAGTCTCAGTGCATGTTTCGCTTCATCTCTGGCGTCCGCCACACTGTCCGCATAGGAATAGAGATACACTCCGAAAGGAATGTCTCTGTCGCGACAGGCATTGGCATTTCTTCTCCACTTGCTGTCATCATACTTCTTTAAATTGGCACCAAACCCACATCTGATAATGACAAAATCCAGCTTTCCCGCCTTAACAAGATTCTCAACCTTATCCCAGTTAATATCTCCCTGCCATTTACTGATGTCGATGCCCTTAAGGTACCCGCCTTCTGCCTTCAGGTTTTTTCCGACACTTCCGTCATACCACTTCCAGCTCTTGTTACGGGTATTGCCGTCGCCCTCCAGAGCAAGTATCATGGGCTCGCTTCCCGGATCGCCTTCCTCTTCCATTGAACTGCCCATCTGAGCATTCTCGTCCATATAGGCATCATCATCCGTTTCGTCGGTGACTTCGTCTTCGGAGCCCGCTTCAAAATCCCCTTCAGATTCCTCTTCAAACTCATCCTCGAAAGCCGCTTCATCGATCATTCCATCATCGAATCTCCAGCTGTCGGCGCTTTTTTCAACCATCTGACTGCCGCTTCCCGATGATGCACTTGTCTCACCCACAGCAAATCCGGCCGGTATAATCAACGACACTATCAGCAGACCGATTATTGTCAGCCTTGTTCTTTTTTTACCAAACATGCTCATTCTTCTCTCACCTGTTCGTTCCTCTTATAATCGCTGCGCCTACATTTCCAGAACCATAACTTCCGGATTGCAGCTCACACCATACTGCGGACACGACTTGCATTCAAAGAAATTCGGTGCTCCTTCTGCCGGTATGGTTTTGAATCCGTGTTTACGAAAGAAACCGGGAGCTCTGGCAACCAGATACATTTTATTGCCCCCCTGCTTCAGAACTTCCTCAGTGGCCAGATTGAGCAATGCCTTGCCCAGCTGCATCCCACGATATTCCGGAGCTATAGCTATACCATCACATATGAATTCGCCGTCACGCTTAGCCAGAACAAAGGCACCGATTGTACGACCGTACTCACCGATTATTTCGCCGGACGGCCTGTGTGTCGGGATTACTCCCGTCCCCTCGGTTATTTCCCAGCATTTAACCAGATCTGTCGGAACTTCCCAAAGATCTTCTTCGGTAAATTCCAGTTCCTGCTCTATCAGGAAAGGAACCAGTTTGTCATACTCTTCTGTCTCGCTTATTTTGAAATTGATCATTTATCCTCCTCTGCGTGATTGTGAAAATCCACCTGTTTTTATTTGCGGTCATACTTCCACGTGTATTTGGATACAAATACATCCAGTCTGTGGTGCAGTACGCTGAATTCCAGCGGCAGCTTCTCGCCGTGTTCACCGTCGATATCTGTTGATATATCTTCCGGCGACTCAATTCTCAGCGATTCGGTCTGAAAATAAAGAACGTTCTTGTTTTCCGGATGTCTGCCGCTTATTACTTCAAAAAGCAGAGGTGCGAATTCCACAATCGGCATTTTGCGAAAAGCCACCACATCCAGCTTGCCGTCGCTCATGGATGATTGCGGTGACAGCTTCCTGAAGCCTCCCGCAGATTCACCGTTCAAAACCGTCATGAAATATATTTCTTCCTCATAGACAGCCTCCGGTGTGGTAAGCGTCACCGGCAGCGGGTGCAGCTGCACCAGCTCGCGTGCTCCCTGCAGATAATAAGCCAGCGGACCCAAGGCACTCTTCAGATTAGGATCCGTCTTCTGACTCACATCAACCATCCCCCCCAGAGCCGTTACATTTATGAAGTTCGTATTGTTGACTACTCCCACATCAACCTTAGTGGTCTTTTCGCCCAGCGCAATGTCCAGCAGACCGCCCAAATCCGACGGCAACTCGAAATAGTAGGCGAAATCGTTAGCCGTACCTGAAGGCAAAATAGCTAAAGGCAGATGGATATCGTGCTTCACCATGGCATTTACGCAGATGTTAACGGTACCGTCTCCGCCCGCTACCATTATTCTGGTGTATTGGTTCTGATCGAGATTTTCCAGAGCTTTGCTTATCCTCACACCCTGCTGAGCGCGAACGGGCATTACATGAAATCCTCTGGCCTGACATTCCTCGATAATCATGTCCAGATTGTTTTTGAACATACCGTTGCCGGAATAAGGATTGTAATACAGCAGAATCTTGCCTCTTGACTCGATATTCATTGTCAGTTCCTCCCGTGCTTCAGTGTCCGATCGTAATCGTACTTATCAGCCTTTCTCAATATGCTTCTTATTTCCCCAATCAGATAGAGTGATCCCGTAAAAAGCACCACATCGTAGCCGCCGTCAATCTTATCGGCGATTTCCACACTCTCCTGAGGATTTCGCGCTATTCCTCTGACAACAATCTCTTTTCCCGTTTCTTCCCTGACTCCTTCCATATACTCCGCCAGCTTTGACGCCGCCATAGAACGCCCCTCGTAATTGGGCCGGGTGATAATGAAATCCGTCGTTATATTTGCAAAGTGCATGAGCACTTTGTATGTATCTTTCTTTTCAACCATGCCGCAGACCAGCAGGATTTTCTTCCCGCTGAAATACCTGTTCATGGTATCCGCCAGTGCGGATGCACCCGCATCGTTATGTGCCCCGTCGATTATGTACATAGGACCTTCTCCGCCGCTTTCCGCACCGTCACGCATAATTTCAAAACGCCCAGGCTGAACAGCTCTCTTCAGACCCTCATAGAGAGCACTTCTCTCTACACGAATTTCTCCGCTTTTGCGCAAAACCTCTATAACAGCCAGTGCCGTTTTGAGATTTTCCGCCTGATGACTGCCCACCATGGCAGTTACTATCCCGCTGTAGTCCGTCTCCCACAGAACCATGCTGACCTGCTGTCTGAAAGGTGTAGCCCGGTCAACCGTAACCTTTATGTTTGAAATATCATATAGTCTGGAGCCCTTTTCATATGCCGTTCTTGCAATTACCGCTGCAGCCTCGCGGATCTGATCGGCCACACCCCTTTCCTCGGCATTTATCCCGGAGATACCTACGTTTGAAATAACCGGACAGCCCGGCTTGATAATTCCCGCCTTGTCAGCGGCTATTTCCGCCAGAGTGTTTCCCAGCACATGCATGTGATCAAAATCAACATTGGTGAATACACTGGCCAGAGGCTCCTTTATCACATTAGTCGCATCTCCGATACCGCCCATGCCCGCTTCCAGAATCACTATGTTCGGCTTCAAGGCCTTGAAGTACATAAAAGCAGTTGCCATTACGACCTCAAATTCCGTCGGTGAATCCAGCCCGTCCCGAACCATTCCGGCCGCTGCGGCTAAAACCTGATTGCCGTATAATTCGAGTTCCTCATCGGTAATGAGCCTGCCGCCGCACTGAATTCTCTCGTTAAAAATCTCGATATATGGGGAGGTGTAAAGACCCACACTGTATCCGCAGGCTGCCAGACCCTGCTCCAAGTACTTGCATGTTGACCCCTTCCCGTTGGTTCCCGCCACATGTATGCACCTGAGTCCCAGATGAGGATTCCCCAGTCTGCATAGAAGCTCGTTAATTCTCTCCAGGCCGAGTATGCTGCCGAATTTATCGAATTCCTGAAATTTTTCTACTGCTGTTGTCATTATCTGACCTTTTTTTCAACTATAGCAAGTCTGTCCGTAACCTTTGCAAGCATTTCCTCATACATGGCCCGCTTGGCCTTTTCTTCTTCAACAACCTTAGCCGGGGCTTTGCTTACAAAGCCCTCGTTGGACAGCTTGCCGGCAACTCTCTTCACTTCGCCTTCCAGTCTCTTCTTTTCTCTGGAAAGTCTCTCAAACTCCGCCGCATAGTCCATTATGTCATCCAACGGAATGTAAACTTCCGCACCGTCGACCACTGCAGACATTGTCTCTTCGGGTACGTCATTTTTATCACCTGTAAATGTTATTTCTGTGATATTTGCAAGCTTCTTTATATATCTCTCGCCGGCCCTGACAACACCTTCTCTGCCTTCACCGAAAAGAATTACAGCGGTCAGTTTCCTGCCCGGTGAGGCATCGGCTTCCGCTCTGATATTTCTGATGCTTCTTATGATGGACATAGCCATTTCCAGCTTCTCGGTTTCGGCGGGAAAAGTGAGATTCTCGTCGTATTCCGGCCAGCTTCCCTTTATCAGGAAACCCTGCGGGTTTTCCTCGCCCGGATCTTCATGGGGCAAATAGCTCCATATTTCTTCGGTGATGAAAGGCATGAACGGATGCAGCAGAGTAAGCATCTCTTTGAGAACTCTTACAAGCGTGTATCTGGCAACCTTCTTATCCTCTTCATCCTCACCGTAAAGCCTCTCCTTAACAATCTCTATGTACCAGTCACAGAATTCATTCCAGATAAGATCGTATGCACGCTGACCGGCCAGAGCCAGGTCATATCTCTCCATGGCATCGGTAATATATCCGATCGCATCGTTCAGCCTGCTGAATATCCACTTATCTTCGTCCCTGATATCTCCGTCAACGGCAATATCGTTGCAGCAGGCCATACCGCAGCAATCCGTACAGCACTTGGCCAAAGGCAGGAAGTCTCCGTTTCCGTCCTGCAGATTCATAATTACGAATCTTGATGCGTTCCAGAGTTTGTTGGCAAAGTTTCTCGCGGACTCCAGCCTTTCCTCCTGAAATCTCATATCATTACCCGGTGTGATACCTGTAGTCAGCATAAATCTGAGAGCATCCGCACCGTACTTATCTATTATCTCCAGCGGGTCGATACCGTTTCCGAGGGATTTGCTCATCTTTCTTCCCCGGGAATCTCTGACCAGACCGTGAACATATACATCGTAAAAGGGAACGCTGCCGGTGGCCTCCAGAGCGGAAAATACCATCCTCACCACCCAGAAGAAAATTATATCGTAGCCCGTTACAAGAACCGTCGTCGGGTAGAAGTATGCGAAATCTTCAGTTTCATCAGGCCAGCCCAGTGTTGAGAAAGGCCACAATGCCGATGAGAACCAGGTATCCAGAACATCTTCGTCCTGTCTCAGATTCGAACTGCCGCACTTGCTGCACACAGTCGGAACTTCTTCGGATACGATAATTTCACCGCAGTCGTCACAGTACCAGGCAGGTATTCTGTGTCCCCACCATAGTTGTCTGGATATACACCAGTCGCGTATTTCCTCCAGCCAGTGCATATATGTTTTTTCGAACCTTTCGGGAATGTGTCTGAGTTCACCGGTTCTGACCACGTCCATTGCGGGTTTGGCCAGCTCTTCCATACTGACGAACCACTGATCCGAAAGCATGGGTTCAACTATCGTATTACATCTGTAGCATGCTCCCGCAGGAATAACCATCTCTTCGGTCTTTACAAGGAAACCTCCCTCTTCCAAGTCTGCGACCCAGGCCTTACGGCATTCATAGCGGTCCATTCCCCGGTACTTGCCGGCCATTTCGTTCATGGTCGCATCCTCATTTATGCAGGATGGGCTCGGCAGATCGTTCCTCTGTCCGACCATAAAGTCGTTTTCGTCATGGGCCGGTGTAATCTTGACGGCTCCCGTTCCCTTCTCCGGATCCGGATAAGGGTCGGTTATCACAGGTATTTCTCTGCCTACCAGCGGGAGAATTACGTTTTTGCCAACCAGATCCTTATATCTCTCATCATCAGAATGAACTGCGATGGCGACATCACCGAACATGGTCTCCGGTCTGGAGGTTGCCACAACGACACCCTGACCGCCGTCCGCAGCCGGATACCTGAAATACCAGTACAGACCGCTCTTATCCTCATGCTCAACTTCAGCATCCGAAATAGATGTTCCGCATTCCGGACACCAGTTTATCAGGCGGTTGCCTCTGTAAATCAGTCCCTTGTTATACAGCTGTACGAAAAAATGATTAACTGCCCTGTTGCAGCCCTCATCCATCGTGAATCTTTCCCTTTCCCAGTCGCAGGAGTCGCCAAGCTTACGGCACTGTTCAGTAATTTTCCCGCCGTATACTCTCTTCCACTCCCAGGCTCTCTTCAGAAATTCCTCTCTTCCCAGGTCTTCCTTCTCCAGTCCTTTATCTTCTCTGATTTTCTCCACTACCTTGACTTCCGTTGCGATGGAAGCGTGGTCACTCCCCGGAAGCCACAGGGCACTGTATCCCTGGAGCCTCCTGAATCTGGTCAGTACATCCTGCAGCGTCTGGTCGAGTGCATGTCCCATATGAAGCTGCCCCGTGATATTTGGGGGCGGCATCACAATCGTAAAAGGTTTTTTATCGGGATCACGATGTGCTCTGAACGCACCGCTGTTTTCCCATTGCTCATATATGCGATCTTCAAAATCCTTAGGATTATATGTCTTAGCCGGATTCTTTTCTCTTTTTCCCATCTTGTGTCCGATTCTCCTTGTTATAGATATTTGTAATGCTTCTTATTCTTCAATCAGGAAGGCTTTAAGTCCTTCACGCCCCGTATCACGAGTTCCTTTTACCTTCGCTGCAGCGATTATTTTTCCGGTAATCGTGTAGCCTTTCGGTATCGGTTCGGCTCCTATTCCCATGAGGCTCGCCAACCCGCTCGGTGTAACCATTTCCGTATCCACACCTTCAGCCGTCCTGAAATCATAGTCGCTTTTATTCATCATTGCACGAACAGCGGGTACCGGTACGGTAATTCGCCCATGAGCACAATCCACGAAACCTTTGCCATCGTAAATGGAAGATACAAGTATTCTGTCCGCCGCCAGCTCGCTCAGAGCCATCCCGATTCCAAGGGCGTTTTTTATGGCCTCGTTTCTCCCCACTTCGTGAAAGTGAACCGTCTCAGGGGTCTCCCCGTGAACTTCGGCTTCGGCTTCAGCAAGTACTCCGTATATTCTATGTGCATATTCCCGTGCCGAATCTATGATGTTTTTTACCTCATTGCAGCTGCGCCCGTGAGTATGGGTATGGCCGCTCAGCTCTTCCAGAGCCCGCAGCACCATATCGCCGCTCACCCCACCGGTACAGTCAAAATATATTGTCCTCATACAAGTTTAGGAAGTATCGATCCTCCATAAGGCATCACGATTACCTTCGCATCCTTTCCATGTTTTTTTATGGCATCATCGAATGCCCGCTGCAGATTACAGTATGGTTCCATGAACAAAGTTCTTACAAAGTCAGGTTCCATCTCGGACACCAGGCTTATCCGGGCCTTTGCCATTACCATTGCTATGGCCGCCGCCTTATGTCCCCCCAGTTTGAACTCCCTGCCTATTCTTTCCGTAATATCCCCCGGTGACTCAGCCGATGTCATCCATTCCTCAAAGACCTTATTGCCCGAACCTTCTCTGCAGGAACCCACAAGTATTATGGTTCCGCCGTCTTTTACCGCGAATTTGGAATTATCCAGTGCCTTTTGTGTCTGGTACAGATTCAGATCTTTCGGTGCTCCCCCCTGGGAAACGATTACAATATCGGCAAGCTCCGGTATCTCCACCCGGTAAATATCGTCCAGAAATGCACATCCCTCCCTGTGGGCGGCAGTCACATCTCCGCTTACCGCATGAATTATTTTCTTGTTTTCATCGAGAACCACATTACAGATAAAGTCAATCCCCACCATATCTGCAGCTTCTTCCACATCCTCTCTTATGGGATTACCGTTCAGCTTTGCTATGCATGCATCAGGATGGGTCATCATCTTGTGATTAACCTGTATAGCTTCCGGTGTAGACACTCCCGGCATGAGAGCCTTGGCTCCTCCGGAATATCCGGCAAAATAGTGGTATTCTATATTGCCCAGGCAAATCCTCCTGTCCGCTTCAGCCACAATTTTTGTTATGTCCACCGGTGTTCCCCTCCCGGTGAAACCCATATTGATACAGTCCGCAGGGTCACTGTCCACACACCTCACTTCAGAGTAAACCCTTTCTCCAACAAGCGCTATCATTTCTTCTTCGGTATGAGGTCTGTGGGCTCCCAGTGCAAACACCAAGGTAATATCTTCCTTTGAGACTCCGGCCTCATAGAGTTCATCCAGAACAAACGGTGCTACCGCCCAAGTAGGCATGGGTCTGGTAATATCGCTGGTAATGATTGAGATCTTCTCCCCGGGTCTTACAATCTCCTTAAGTCTTAATGACCCTACAGGATCAGCCAGTGACTCCGGCACCGTCTGCCCCCCTGCAGATCCCGGCCCGGGTTTTCCCGCCCTCAATACCTTTATCAAGTTCTTTTCGGGAATCTCCGCCTTTTGAGTTCCGGCTCCGAATCCTACTTCAATTTTCATCTATTATTTATGTCCTCCAACAAGGCCGCATTCCAAGCAATTATACATGGTCATTATAACAGAAACGGCTGTCAAGGCATAGCAATATAAACATATATACAGCAAAAAAGACTCGCTTTTCAACGAGTCTCAGAGTCCTGACCTAACGCACCCTAACCTTTTTCACTTCACTCCAATTGGAGTAGTAGGTTTTTCCTTTTACACTCATGTAAGTCTGAATCTGTACATAGTAGGTGGCGCCTCTTCTGAGTTTGTAAATAGTTCTTGCAGTACGGCTGTAACCCTTAACGCTGCGGGTTCCCGCCTTGGACATGTTCGCGTATCTGCTGTATTTAATGCGGTATCCGGTCACCCGGTATCTGTTCATGCGCGTTTTCTGTGCCGTCCATTTTACCTTAAAGGCTCTCGTTTTTCTGTAGAGTCCGGTTATTTTTGTCCCCATTGGTCTGATGGTAAAGTTCTTGCTGACAGTTCCGGTGTAATTGCCCTTGCCGGTGACCTTGACCGTGTATGTGCCTACGGCCTTTCCGCCGGCGTTGGTTACATTGTAACCGCTTCCTACGGTTCTGCTTCCGGCATATATGGCTGTTACCGTTGGCTTGAGAGTTCTTCCGTTATAGGTGAAGCTTCCCTGAGAGAGCTTTATTCCCGTTATCCTTGCCGGATTAATTCTGAAGGTTTTGCTTGCCGTTCCTAAGAAATTTCCTGTCCCTGTAATTGTCACCGTCGCATTTCCGGCATTGATATTGTCAGTGAATCTGATATTGTAATCTCTTCCTTTTACCAGCTGCACACCGCCAACCTTCACCTGAACCTCCGGCTTAATCTCTCTGCCGGTGTAGGTATGCTGCCCGACAATGGTAATGTCGGCATTGACTACACTGCCTATAATTGTCTCATTACTGGCAAAACCTTTTATTCTGGCACACCATCCCAGCCGGGCGGCATCCCGCCACTCCCCTCCGGCAGCCGAATAATAGCTCTTGCCCTCCGGCAGCTCCGCCTCAAAGGTTGCAAAACCTCTCACCGAGGATTTCTCAGTACCGAAATATGCAGCTCCGGCTGATGCCGATGTTATGACTATCGAGTAGTTGTCACCACCGCTGAGGGAAATTTCCTTACCGACTACAGGAACCGTATAAAAGCCCGCTCTGTCCGTTCCAACGGCTGCGTAGTATACTTTTTCGCCGCTTTCGGGATTTTGACGATTGCTGACATTTTTATATATCTCGATATCAAAGGCGGACTCTCCGTCAAGCTGTGTTACGAAGCCCACCGCATCCAGCGTCTGACCGGAATCTCCAATCTGCTGAGGAACATCGTATATGTTTGCAACCTTGTCGCCCGGCGACAGATATTGGAATCCGTCACCTGCCGTACCATCGTACTGATAATTAAAGTCATAGGTTCCCGGCGACTGCATATTATAGGTGCCCACATATCTGGCTACATCTCCGTTGGGGTAAGAGCCTACCAGTGCGAAACCCTTGTCCTCGTAGGATATCCAGAAATACTTGAATTGATGACCCTCGCCCCAGCTGTTCTGAACCAGCCACGCTCCGTTCTTTTCAGGTCGATAATCAACACTTCCGTCGTGGTAAAAATATTCTCTGCTGAAATTGTCATCCCAGCCTATTACCGTTATGGCATGATTTACTCTCTTTGTCTTGTTGTTATTACAGGTATAGTAGGTATCCTTCCCTACAATGACCTTCTTGAGATAAGAAATACCACTGCTTGAATCACCCAGATAAACTGAACTGACAACAGCCCCGTTCTCCATAATGGCATTCTTGACATTTTGCCTGTCTGCTTCAATGCGTTCTTCGCTGACAGGCTCACGATCAACGGTATCTCCTTTTACCATGACTTCGATGAGTTTAGCTTCCTCGAGAATCAGTCTGTTGTTGTAGGCATCGCTATTGTAATAGGTTGTGTCAGAATTCGGCGAGCTGATGCTGATAGGATATTTTTTATTGTCGTCCTGTGCCATTCCTGACCAGCTGGACATGGCGATGTATGTGAATATGGGGTTGCCCCCCTGCGTGTACCATTTTTCATATGGATAAGTCAGTGTATTCCTATCTCCTGCGGTATTCCCCAGAGGATCGTTGGCTCTGTTATAAAAGAAATAGCCCAAATGTGCCGGTGAAAGCCCCGGTGCCTTAGTTCCCGTCTCCCGTCCCCAGGATAATTCCGCCGCTGTTGCCGTAGTACATGCCCAGCACAGACCGGTGGAGTACTGGTTCTTAATTATACCGTTGTACCAGCTCTCTTTTCTGGCATCATAGGAAGCACTGGTAGATTTAATACCTGACGGAGATTTAACCACATCCTCCGCTGCTTCAAGAATCGTCGGCTCTGTAGTTTCATCGGTCTTTATATTAGGATTCTTAACCGCAATTTCTGCAGGAGAAAACCAAGCCGGAATTTTTACATCCCTGAATTCCGCCTCTGTTGTTTCTGATGCTTCTGCTGTTTCTTCCGTTTCTGCCGTTTCTGCTGCTTCTGCTGTTTCTTCCGTTTCTGCCGTTTCTGTCGTTTCTGTCGTCTCGTCGTACGATTCTACGGCATAATTAGAAGGTACATATGCTGTCACCAGCACAAACATCAGCGCTGTAATTATTGCGACAGTTCGTTTCCTCACTTTTATTCCCCTGCCCTTTCAGCCGCCTCCAGAACATGCTTCATAAGTACCGCCGTAGTCACACTGCCAACACCGCCCGGCACCGGGGTGATAGCCGCCGCATCGCTGATCGCCAAACTGTTACCTCTTTTAGCAAAGGATTCCGACAGTCTGATTGCCCTTCCGTAAGTCTTCATTATTGCCATAGGAGCACGGCATGCATCGTATAAAGCCACTTCCATCTGTTTCTCATGCCTGCGTTTCTCCTGCTCGGTTTTAGGTCTTTCCCGATACAATCTGGCAAGTGGCTCAAACTCATTTATATCATCCTGCATAAGTTCAATCAGCTCTTCTCGAATCTGAGTAATTTCCGCCTCCAGCTGAAGCATTTCTTCCTGTACATGAGCATACTTTTTTCTTCCGATAGTCAGGTTGGCAACCATATTGCCGAGTGAAGCCCCGAGCGCGCCAACCAGTGCAGCCACACTGCCGCCTCCGGGAACCGGGTCTTTGCTCGCCACCGACTCCATAAACTCAACACACGACCTGTAAGCAACATTCAGTTTGATTTCCGAATTATTCTGCATGTTTATACCTTTCTTTTATCTTAACTTTGACATCAATGTATTTCTTTCAGAAATGTCCGGCGATGAATAGGACATATGCCGTGTTCTCTTATCCCCGCATAGTGTGCAGCGGTTCCGTATCCCTTGTTACTCTCAAAAGCATACCCGGGATACTCTTTCGCATATTCTGCCATCATCCTGTCTCTTGTCACCTTGGCAACTATGGATGCTGCCGCAATTGACAGTACCTTGCTGTCGCCCTTGACCACCGCCTTCTGGGGTACGTGCAGATTATCAATGGTAACAGCGTCCGAAAGCACCAGATCGAGCTCTGCACTTTCTCCCAGCATTTCTTCACAGGCTTCAACTGCACGCTTCATCGCCAGCTTGGTAGCCTTAAGTATGTTTATCTCATCAATGGTCTCATGGTCGGCCATGCCGATTCCATAAGCCGCGGCATTCTCCAATATTATATCATACAGTTCCTCACGCCTTTTTTCGGAGAGTTTCTTGGAGTCATCCACTCCAAGCGCCCCGAAATTCTCCGGCAAAACAACTGCCGCCGCCACAACGGGTCCGGCCAACGGTCCCCGGCCCGCCTCATCCACTCCGGCAATATATCTGTATCCTGCCTCGTGAAGTTCCGCCTCGTGAAGCTTCAACTCGGCAAGTCTTTCTCTATGTTTCCGTAACCGTTCTTCCCTTGTCATTGTTTCTCCGGAAACTCAAGCGTAATTCGCCCGATTTTTCCTCCCCGAAATTCATCCAGTATCTGCCGGCCCATTCTCTCGTAGTCAATTCTTCCTCCGCCCATTATGCAGCCTCGCTTCGTCGCCAGCAGATGCATATTTGCCAGTGCCTTATCTCGTTCGCTCTCAATGGGCCATCCCGTCTCCGGTGAAACATCACCCTTTGAGTACAGCTTAGCAACCTTATATCTATTCATTAGCAGATCAGGGTAATATCTGGTCAGCACACTTATAAGCTCCATGCCCAGAGTAGGGACATCTAATATTTCATCCTTGATGGAACCGCAGAATGCCAGGTTAATTCCCCCCCTCGGGTCCTCAAATTTCGGCCACAGAATCCCCGGTGTATCCAAAAGCTGCATTCCATTCTGCACCTTAAGCCATTGTTTGCCTCTGGTTACACCCGGTTTATCACCTGTTTTCGCCCTTTTACTTCCCGTCATTCGGTTAATCAGCGACGACTTGCCCACATTGGGAACTCCTGCAATCATCAGCCTGAAGGCTTTCTTCAAAGCCTCGCCCTCAAGTCCCTGTTCAGCTCTGAGCTTATCCCTGTAACTGTCCCTGTCCGACTTCATCTGTTCAAGATATCCAAACAGCTCATTAACACCCGCTCCGGTTACGCTGTTCATGGTAACAACACGGGTTTGAGGACTTTGGCGTAATGTTTCAGCCCATTTGCTATTTGCCGCTTCATCAGCCAGATCACTCTTGTTAAGCACAATTACCCGGGGGCTTGAACTTATAAGCTCATCGATAATCGGATTTCGGCTTGAAATCGGAATCCTGGCATCGACCACCTCAATAACCGCATCAACCATTTTCAGATTTTTTTGTATGAGTTCCCTGGTCTTTTTCATGTGACCCGGATACCAGTTAATTCTTTCTTCCATTTACACATTATACCATGTATAAATATAACTTGACAATATCCCTGAAAGTGCTGATATTATGATATCATAAAGATATCATAATGAGAGATATCGTAAGAAAGGAGAAATAATCAAAATGAAAGAAATCAATGAAAAAGAACTTAATCCTGTTTCAGGTATACTCATGCTGATAATTATAATATTGGGCTTCATCGGATCGCTGTTAGCATTCATTGTGGGTTTTGCCCCCGGAATCGGAATGGGAGCCGCCGGAGGAATTATAGTCGGCATCCTGGGAATTATAGTCTTCAGTTTCCTCTGTGCGGGACTCAAGATTGTAAACCCCAGAGAAGCATTGGTTCTTACTCTGTTCGGTAAGTACTATGGCACCATAAAGAAGGACGGCTTCTTCTTTGTCAATCCCTTCGCCACAGGATTTAACCCGACGGCAACATCTCCGGGCGAAGAAGCAGTTGGTGAGCTGAGTGATGCGCTTAAAGGAAAGTCAACCGGTAAAAGCAAGAACAAAACCTTAAGTAAAAAGGTTTCAACAAAGACTATTACGCTTAACAATTCCCAACAGAAGGTAAATGATGTTCAGGGTAATCCGATTATTATCGGAACCGTTGTAATCTGGAGAGTCGTTAATCCGACGAAGGCTGTCTTCAATGTGGAAAACTACTTCGATTATCTCTCGACACAGTGTGATTCGACCATCAGAAACATCGCTCGTCTCTATCCTTATGATGTTTTGGACAACGAGGATGACGAGCTGACCTTGAGAGGCTCCAGTCTGGAAATTGCCGAAAGAATGAAGGCCGAGTTACAGGCAAAGGTAGATGAAGCCGGTATCGAAATTCAAGAGGTAAGGATCACTCACCTGGCATACTCGGAGGAAATAGCAGCAGCAATGCTGAGAAGGCAGCAGGCTACGGCAACAGTGGCAGCTAAGGAAAAAATCGTAGAAGGTGCTGTCGGAATGGTAAAGATGGCTCTGGATCAGCTGGAGGAGGACGAAATGATTCTTATGGATGCCGAAAGAAAGGCCGCTATGGTTTCCAACCTTATGGTTGTACTCTGCAGCGATAAGGATGCCCAGCCGGTGGTTAACAGCGGAAGCCTGTATTAAACTGGGGAATGGAAATGACGGAAGATTATAAAGCACGTCTCGAAAAAATCAATACCCGTGAAAGAGAATTGATGGAAAAGGAAAAAGCGCTCCTGGCAAAGGAGCGCACTCTTAGAGACAGGGAAAAATTCCCGGACAGACCAAAGGAAAAGGCCAAAAAACAGATGATCCTGCGCCTATCCCCGGAGCTTTGGAATGAAATTGCAGCATGGGCTGAAGACGAATTCAGATCTATCAACGGGCAGGTAGAATATCTGCTTGATCAGTGTGTCAAAAAAATGCGCTGACCTTACACCGTTTTGTATCTGCAGCTGTCAAATGCCGTATCAAACATGCAAATGCTGCCGTATTTGCAATATTTACAGCTGTTATGATAGACTCCGCTTATATCCGTTTGCCGTTCCCGCTTCGGAGCTATATCTATTTTGCCCTCAAAGATTTCATAACATATGCGCTCCACCTGCTTTTTCGTTTCCTCGCAAAGAGTCTCGAAATCCTCCTGTGAAATAAGATGAGAATTTTTGCCCGAGGCCTTAAACGCATCGTCTTTTTTTACAAATCTTACAGGAAGAACCTCGGAATCGCCTTCCGACAGATCCCCGTCCATAGCCTCAAGTATTTCAATATCATCTACCATGACACCCTCAAGTTTGTAGGAATCGGGTGTCTTGGTTTTATCTGCATCATATTCCAGATCACGTATTTTGAAGTGGAATACACCGGCCGGCTGAGCATTGGCCGCATTCATATATACCATAAGCTGAAGTTTATATCCGGTTCGGAAATGCTCAATATCTATGCTGCTCATTCCGGTTTTGTAATCCACAATGCGCACCGCTTCACAGCCGCCCACATCCAGCACATCCATCCTGTCGATGATGCCTCTCAGGTATGCCTTCTTACCGTTATTCAGCGGGATTTCAACCGGCGGTAGAATTCCCCCGGGGTAACCGAAAGGCGCCTCGAAATACATGCGGATAATGTTGCCCTTTCGTACCTGCTGAACCAGCGCCCGTGCCACACCGCTGCATATGTCAGCAATTCGCTCCAGCCTGAAGCACCCCTCGGCGCTGTAGTTAAAAACGCTTTCACCGGTCTTTTCCATTAGTTCCCGCAAAATCTTCCGAACAAGCAGATTGCACTGCTCGTCTGAAATGCTGCCCCAGGTCTTCTGTTCTTCCAAGGTTCGAGAAAATTCCATCAAACAATCATGATAGGCATTTCCGATTTCCCGGGCATCAACTTCAAACAGACGCTGCTCTTCAGCACCCAGTCCATAACTTATGAAATGTGCGAAAGGACAGCTGCTGTATTTTTCCAGCCTGGATGCACTGACACCGATACTCTCCCTATCGCCTATATAGAGCTCATTTGCCAGATTCTGTCCCAAAGCTTCCATGCGATTGTCAAAAACCAACCCTTTATAGATGCGGTTCAGGCTTTCTCTGTCATTACCTTCATACCAGCTAATGGCTCGCAGCCATTCATCATCTATTCTCCCTGTATTGGCATACTCCCGTATGGCCTCCGCCATATAGGGCAGGGTTCCTTTACGTGTACTGACGGCTTCCGAAGGGTCGCTATAGGACAGATCTCCCAGAATAACTTCCATATCGGATTTTTCTGCAGTCGCCTTTTTCATTTTTAAAAGCTGAACGAAAATACCCGATGGAGGTGTTATTCCTCCCTTCTCATCGGCCATTGTTCTGCTCACATACAGTCTCTCCCCGGGTAAAGCAAACATTCGGTAAACAGCCAGTTGCTCTTCCCGGCGTTTTACCTCCTCCTTTTTTGTCAGATTAAGTTTAAGCTCCTCCAGAGTTTCCAGTTCTTTATCGGTCAGCAGCCCGCTGTCCGAATGTTCCACAGGTAGCACGCCTTCGTTAGCTCCCACTACAAGCAACACTTTCGTTCTGCTTACACGGGTTCTCTGCATGGTTCCTACTATAACCGCATCTGATGTAATAGGTACAAGACCTATTTCCACCTCTCCCAGACCGGCGGAAATCAAATCCTTGAGAGTTCCGTTTGATATTCTTTCTTCACCGATTATCCTGTCAATCTGCTCAAACAGTCCGCATATAATGTTCCAGCTCTGAGCTGTCTCTGCGGCACTTTCTTCCATCCCCAGCTCCCGCTGGCATTCTATCAGTTCACTTATGCGGCTCCTCATTCCGAAGTCTCTTTCAAGAAATCCGTACAGCCCCCTTATCTTCTCTCCCGCCGTATTCCTTCGCCCTATATCATCTTTGGCTCTCTCGATTATGTCCACGATAAACTTTCGCATTTCATTTAGCCGCGGCAATTCATCCGTATAGTTCTCCGTACCGCGGGTGAATTCCTTTTTCCAGCCGGTTCCTCTGATTCGGTATTCGTTTATATAGTTTTCGAGAATCTCCTCATCTTCGGTGCTCCACCCCAAAAGGCCGGACTTTATTATTCCGAGAATCGGCTCCGGTTCATAACCCTTACCTATGATCTCCATAAATGAAATCAGGAATCGGATTGACGGTTGATGCAAAATTTTTCTCTTGTAGTCACCGAAGGCGGGAATTCCCCATCTTTCAAATGTTCTTCTGATTACTCTGCCGGCAACCTGCAAGTCATTGCAGATTACCGTGAAGTCCCCGAACCGATAGCCCTCCTCACGGACCATCTCCATTATGTATGCCGCTGCTCTCTCGGCTTCCGCATATGTGTTGGATGTTTCGGCAAGAACAAAGGACATATCTTCTGCAAATTTCTGTTTCGGCCTGACGTATGCCGGCGATATCTCCTCCGTTCTGCAGAAGTCTGCTTTTCCCGTAAGTTCGATTGCCATCCTCTTAAGTTCATCCATTACGAATCTCGTAAGCTCAAAAAGGTCTCCGCCCCCTCCCATGGTAAGAGTTCTGGCATCAAAGCCGTGCAGCACATTCTCTCCGGCTGTGACCGGTGCCTCATCATAGGTCATTACCACATTCATTTCAGCGGAAGCGGACAGAAGCCTTTGCATAATCTTCATATTCAAAGGTGTGAAAGTATCAAAGCCGTAAACCCAGATATCCGCTCCACGGGTCAGCGACGAGCTCGCCAGCAGATTGCCGTAAAATTCCATATAGTCCTCGGTATCCAGATATTTGCCATTGACAGCCTCCTCATAGGCAGAATATATTTTACCGATTTCCCTTAGTTTACAGTTGAGAAAGGTTCCCTTGCCGATGCTTTCCGATTCCACGGCCTCAGCCAGCACATCCGGTCCCACACCGTACCTTTTCATATCGGAAATCAACTGGTTGGTCATTGCAGTGAAGGATCCGCTTCCCTTCATCTTTCCATACATTTTCAGATCATCCGCCATTCGATCAATAATCAATGTCAGCAGCATGTGTCTGCCGTATTTGTCGATAAGCTCAGGTCTTCGTCCCCCTGCCTCTTTTACCGCCTTATGCCCTAAAGCCGAAAAATCGGTAATCATCAGGTTGAACAAAGCTTTCGGCCTGAAATACTCCAGTGCATTCCTCTCCATCTGCAGAGAATATTGATCCGGAACCAGAATTATTGTTTTTCTGTCCGGGTCTACATGATCAAATATGAACTTCTCCTTGTCGAGCATCTCACTCCCATAATAAATATTCAGCATGGCTACCTCCGAGTTGACTTTATTTTATCACAAAAGAAAGGTATAATTTACATTACAGTTTACTATTTACATGTAATTGTTGATAAGGAGTTAAACCATGACAGATAAAAGAAGTATTCCGCACTATCTCTTTCTGCCTGCTATGATGGTGCTTTTAATGCTCTTTTTTGTCGGATGCGGCGAAAAGGAACCGGGCGATGGTCCGGCAGGTTACAAAAACGTTCTCAACATTCATGCTGATGCCCTTAGCGACTTTTCGGAAGGTACTTTCAAGATGGAAGATTACGTAACCGGTGAATATACCGAGCTTCAGAGCGAGTACATTACCTACGGTTTTCTGGAAAGTCTCATCCCTGAACTCTCTTCTGCAGATGATTATTACTACGGATTCATGGATTTGGACGGTGATGATAATGATGAGCTTATCATCATGCAGGAAATCAATGATGATGAATTCGTCTATCACGGCATATACAGTCTGGATGACGGCGAACCCTATATGATTCTGGAGACGGGTCTCTGGGACAGATGCAGAGCCTTCGTCTACAGTGACGGAATCATTGAGGTGTACGGCTCCTCCGGGGCTGCCGATTACACCGGCGATTTTTATAAATTTGATGACGGTGAACTGAAACTTGTTGAGGCGGTCAGTTCCGATGACGGGGACAAATACGACAAGGTTACTGAAAAATACAGATCTTCAGGTGCACCGGACATTGAGTGGATATCCTTCATAAAGTAAGATATTAAAAAAACAGCATCGGATAAATGCTGCTTTTTGTCCGGTTGGTGTCAATCCCTTTTAAGGCATTACCCCCAGTAATTTCCGAAAATAATAAGGAGATATATAGTCGACAGCACAATTGACATTAACATCATAGGCATACCGATTTTCATAAATTCAATGAATGTAATATTGTATCCTTTTCTGCTGGCGATACCTGTAAGAACGACGTTTGCCGATGCACCGATTATGGTTCCGTTTCCGCCGAAGCATGCCCCTATAGATACTGCCCACCAGAGAGGCCACACGTCAATTCCCTCCATCTCCATTGCCTGAATGAGCGGAATCAAGGTTGCCACAAAAGGGATGTTATCGAGCAAGGCCGATAATATGGCGGACACCCACAGAATAATGAGCATGAGAGCAACATAGTGGTTTCCCGTCGCAGTCATCATCGTTTCTGCCAGAGTATGAATCAGACCTACCTTTTCAAGACCTCCGACAACCATAAACAGGAATGCAAAGAACGTAATTGTCGGCCACTCCACATCCTGTATTGTTTCCTCAACATCCTGTCTGCCTATAAGTATGGTAAATGCCGCTCCGGAGAGTGCAATTATGCTGGTTTGAATATCAAGCTTATCATGAAAAATAAATGCAAGAGCTACAATGCATATCATTACTATGCTCTTTTTGAACAGAGCATGGTCTCTGATTTCGTTCCTTTCATCCATCTGCATGATTAACGCCATCTTTTCCGGGGCAACCGAAAGACGCTTCTTATACAGAACCTTAAATGCAAACACTGTTGCAACCATTACAATTACCACTATCGGTCCGTCATAGATAACAAAGCTGATAAACGGGATTTCTGCTGCGGAACCTATCATGATGTTTGGCGGGTCGCCGATAAGTGTCGCCGTACCCCCTATGTTTGATGACAATATCTGAGTCATCAGATATGGAACCGGATTCAGCTCAAGCTTGCTGCATATGCTGAATGTCATCGGTCCTATGAGCAGAACAGTCGTTACATTATCCAGAAATGCTGATAGTACAGCGGTTATAATCATGAAGTAAACCATAATTCTCCACGGATCACCCTTGGCGATTCTGGCAGCTTTGATGGCCAGATATTCGAATATACCTGAGTTCTTTACAACCGCAACCAGCATCATCATGCCCAGCAGAACTCCTATCGTGTTGAAGTCAACATAGCCCAGAGCCTCCACGGGTTCGAGTACTCCCAGCAAAATCAAAAGAACGGCTCCTATAAGTGCACAGGCTGCACGATGAAGTTTCTCCGATACAATCGTCCCTATTACAAGTACGAAAATTGCTATTGCTATAATCTGTGATGCAGTCATTGTCTTTTCTCCTTTTTGCTTTCAATCCCTCAATATAATCCATTAATTTCAGTAATAAGTCAAGGGGTTTCCGCACAAAAACCCGGGTGGCGCCGGGTTTTTGTGCTACTCATTATTTAGTTTGGAAGAACTTGATTGTCTCCCTTTATTTGAGAATGGATTAACCATTTCTCGCCTTATTTGTGCATGTTAATACATGCGAATGTTGTGTGCTCTACTACTAATAGAGATTCTCAATCAAGCTTCAGCCGCAGCTATAGCAGCCTGCTTTTCAGCTTCTCTGTCTTCAAGAACCTTCTGGTATTCCTCTTCTGTCATTTCAGTCATATTGATTCCCGTAAATCCGTAGAACATTGAAATTACCGGGTTGATGTAGTTCAGGAATGCGTATGGAATGTATGAACTGTCTACTCCCAGGAATGATCTCATGGTAGCACCACAGGTGTTCCAAGGGAAGAAGTTTGAAGTGAGCGTTCCGGAGTCCTCCAGAGCTCTTGACAGGTTTCTGTGCTTCAGCCTTCTGTCTTCAAAGGCTTCCTTAAACATTCTGCCCGGCAGGATGATGGCAAGATACTGGTCGCAACAGATAGCGTTTACAAGCACGCAAGACAGTTCTGTTACCATTACCAGACCTCCTCTTGTGCCTCTCGCCGCTTTAAGTAATATGCCGGCAATCGAAGCCATAACTCCCGTTACGTCTACAATACCTCCGAAGCACATTGCCAGCATGATAAGGGAAATCGTCCACATCATGCCGTTGAGACCTCCGCCAACCAGCAGTCCGCTAACCTCTTCCGCCAAAGCGGCATCCATTCCTTCAGGAACAACTATTTCAGGCTCATATCCATAGTTGAGCATACCCAAGACCTCTGATTTGCCTTCATCACCGAAACCGGTAGGGATAACCTTGGTACCCTGGAATGCGGCAAACGGTATGCCCAGCAGTACGCCGCCGATAAGAGCAGGCAGTGCAGGCATCTTAATTACCACCGCTACGATTACGAATATAGGCGGAATCAGATAAATAACTCCAACCGAGAAGTTCGCCTCAATCATTCCCAAGATGGCATTGATAGTGGACTCGTCCGCAGTGCCCCCCTTGTGGGTTAAGCCTACGATCAGGTACAGAATCATTGCAATTGTCCATGAAGGACCTGTCGTCCAGATCATAGCTCTTATGTGGTCAAACAGTTGAGAACCCGCTACTGCAGGTGCCAGGTTGGTTGTATCCGAAAGAGGTGACATCTTGTCTCCGAAGTATGCTCCGGAAATTATAGCACCGGCTGTCATGGCATTAGGGAAGCCCAGAGCGGTACCGATACCGATAAGAGCAACACCCATGGAACCTGCCGTTGACCATGATGAACCTGTAGCCAGAGATACGATTGAGCACAGAAGACATGCTGTGAACAGGAAGATTCCCGGAGCGATAACCTTGATGCCGTAGTACATCATTGAAGGAATAACACCGCCGGATTTCCATGATGCGATCATCGCACCTACAATTGCCAGAATCAGCATTGCCTGCATTGATCTGTTTATGGCAGCCAGGATACCCTGTTCCATGTAGGCCCATTTCCAGCCGTTAGCCATGCCGATAATGCCGGCTACGCAAGCTGCGAGAACGAGACCGAAGTGTGCTTCGCCGCCGCCATCAAGCATAACGTTCCAGAAAAGGAACACTACCATTGACAACAGTACGAGCAGACACTGCCACATTGGTATTTTTCTACCCATAAATAATTCCTCCTCACAAAAGTTGTGATTCAATTGATAAAGTATAAAAAATTATTAAATAAATAAAGACACGCCCAAAACACGCCACCGGAGCGTGCCTCCGCACACCACCATAATATGCATGGGTGCCCGTTTTTACAATCGGAATAAAGAATTAAAACGGTAGCACTAAAGTGCTACCGCCGTAAAAAAACGAGGTTTTTGTTTATCATTTCACTGCATATTATTCGCAAGGTTCATCATTTATTATGCAAATCACACCTACTCTGCTCTTGACACCGATTTTTCTGAAAATGTTGTATATATGTGTTTTAACCGTGTTTTCGGACAGAAAGAGTATCTCCGCAATTTGCCTGTTGCTCTTGCCGCTGTAAATGAGTTCAATCAATTCCCGTTCCCTGGATGTCAGTCCGTACAGAGAACAGACCTCATCTATCCTTTCAGACAGTTCCCATCTGGAACCCGAAGTTTTTGAGACATCCGTCTCATCGGTATCAGCCCCTTTTGAAAAAAAGGCAGGAACTACATATCTGTTATAAACATATACCAGAGCGACTCCGCCGATTATAAGCCAGAATACAATTGTCAAATCCAGAGGCTCCCTGATGAAGTCACTGTTCCCCCAATAAACCGAAGTTTCTCCCCAGAAATAGGATCCGTAGTTCCACAAAAGAAGTGCTGTCACAACGGACAGGTAATACATGCTTCCCCTGTCGTTCTGTAACGCCGCAAAGATGATATGAGCAACGGACACACCCAGAAATGCTACAATCAGAATAATATCCGTTGACAGCAACAGCCATTTGATCGTATAGAAATACTGTACATTTAAAGCAAATGTCAGAATCAGCCACAATAAGGCATAAAAAATCAGGTAATTCTTAACTGTCTTATTAAAAATTTTAAGAGCTTCCCTCCGCGCTATTTGTTCCTGAACCAAAACCCACATAAGCATGGTTACAGCAATTATACAGCTGCCTATTCGCATGACCTCCATGCTGCTGAAGTTCCCGATGACATAGTTCCAGTAATATATCCCCATATCATACATGCACATTATAAGCAAGCTGAGCAAGAAAAACATATGAGCTCTGCTCGTCTTGCTGTTTTTTCTCTTTGCCACCAGCATGCAGAATGTTATTCCCGCAACAATCAGGACGATGCAGGCTATGTAACACATCAGGATTATCTCTTTTGTAAACAACTTTTTCTCCCCCGGGGGCAAAAGCTCCGCTTTATCTACTCCACGAATTCTCCGTAAATTGCTCTTATTGCCGCATCCATATCTCTGTTTTCAACACCGACAATAATATTCATTTCGCTGGAGCCCTGATCAATCATCCGAATGTTTATATCCGCTTCGGCAAGTGCCGTAAATAAGCGGGCAGCAGTACCTTTTCTTGCGGCCATTCCCGCACCTACTGTTGCTATAAGCGCCAGGTTTTCAGATACTTCAATTGAATCCGGTTTAAGCTGACGGTCGAATTCTTCCACCAACTCTTCCAGCTTGCCGTTAAGCATCCGTTTGTCTATTATGACCGATATTGTATCTATGCCTGAAGGCAAATGTTCTATAGTCATATCGTTATCTTCCATTATTCCTGCGAGCCTTCGAATAAAGCCCTTCTCTCGTGCCATGTGATGTTTGTATATCCCTATTGCAGTGAAGTCCTTCTTCCCTGCAATTCCGGATATGATATGCTCACTGCCGCTATAAGGTTCGGCCGTAATCATCGTTCCCGGATCCAGAGGGCTATTGGTATTTTTTATGTTTATCGGGATATTCTGCACTTTTGCCGGATAGATAGCCTCCTCGTGAAGTACAGAAGCTCCCATATATGAAAGCTCTCTCAGTTCCATATATGAAATTGTATTTATCGGCTTGGGATTGTCCACGATTTTCGGATTTGCCATAAGAAAGCCGGATACATCCGTCCAGTTTTCGTATACTTCGGCCTTCATGGCACTGGCAATAAGTGCCCCGGTAATATCAGAACCGCCTCTTGAGAAAGTTTTGATGCTTCCATCCAGCTTCTCCCCGTAAAATCCCGGGATAACAGCATTCTCATGGCGACTCAGGACTCTGACAATTGATTCAAGAGTAATTTCCTCCAGGAACTTGCCCTTGTCGCTGAATCTGATCATATCCTTGGAATCAACGAAATCATATCCCAGATATGCAGCAACAAGTTTGGCATTGAGGTATTCGCCTCTGCTGGCAATGTACTCAACGGAGGCTCCGTCTTCAATCTCCCGAAGTATTGTCTCCATTTCTCCCCTGATATCCACATCTACTCCCAGATCCACTTCTACAGCCAGATATCTGTCATAAACGACACGAAAGATCTGCTCATAGGGTATATTGTGCTCAACATGGGTTTTGCACAGATACAGAAGATCCGTAACCTTACTGTCATCTGCAAAACGTTTACCAGGTGCAGACACTACTACATATTTTATACTGTCGTCATTGTGTACGATTCCCTTTATCTTCTTAATCTGCAATGCATCGGCAACGGATGAGCCGCCGAATTTAGCTACCTTGATTCCCATCGTATTTACCTTTAATAATTATTATTTTAACTCCGCCTTCAGTTGCTCAACCTTGTCCAGTTTTTCCCACGGGACATCAATATCGGTTCTTCCGAAGTGCCCGTAGGCGGCCACCTGTCTGTAAATCGGTCTTCTTAAATTCAGATCTCTGATGATTGCTCCCGGCCTTAAATCAAAATGCTTTTCCACGATTTCCGCCAGTCGCTCGTCGGAGAGTTTACCCGTTCCGGATGAGTCAACCATGATTGATACAGGCTTGGCGATGCCTATTGCATAAGCCAGCTGAACCTCACATTTATCGGCCAGCCCGGCAGCAACCATATTTTTGGCTACCCAGCGGGCTGCATATGTAGCACTTCGATCAACCTTTGTAGGATCCTTGCCGCTGAATGCTCCTCCACCGTGATGTGCATATCCGCCATAGGTATCGACTATAATCTTTCTACCTGTAAGCCCGGAGTCGCCCTGCGGCCCCCCTATGACAAACTTTCCCGTCGGATTAACAAAATACTTCGTTTCTTCATCCAAAAGTTCTGCAGGAATTACCGGTTTGATTACGTACTCAATAAGATCGGCTTTTATCTGCTCCTGTGTTGCTTTAGGGTCATGCTGCGTTGAAATAAGAACCGTATCAATCCTTTTAACCCTGTCATCATCGTACTCTACCGTTACCTGCGTCTTCCCGTCGGGTCTCAGATATGTCAGTGTTCCGTTCTTTCTGACCTCGGTCAGTCTTATGGCCAGCTTGTGAGCCAGAGAAATGGGCATCGGCATAAGCTCCGGTGTTTCGTTGCAGGCAAATCCGAACATGATTCCCTGATCTCCTGCTCCGGTATCGTGATCGACATTTGTTTCTTCATCAACACCCAGAGCGATGTCAGGCGACTGCTCATCGATTGACGTCATAATAGCACATGTGGTTCCATCGAATCCGTATTTGGCTCTGTCGTATCCGATGTCCACTATTACATCTCTTGTCAGCTTCGGTATGTCAACATAGCATTCAGTGGTTATTTCACCCATTACCATGGCATAGCCTGTGTTAACGGTGGTTTCCGCAGCAACTCTGCCTGACGGGTCCTCTGCCATAATCGCATCAACTATTGCATCTGAAATCTGGTCACAAATTTTGTCAGGGTGTCCTTCTGTAACGGATTCCGATGTAAATAATTTTTTCATTGTGCTCTCCTTGTTAATATCTGTTTTATCCACACTACATTGCATTATATCGCACTTATACTTGTTTTTCCATTGGTTTATTGTATACTTTTCATATGAAAAAGAGCGATCTGAAAATAATAAAAGGAGGTATATCCTCCGACATAAATACACTTCGAAAGGATTTTGTTTCCGCCTATGCTACGGATACTCGTCTGATGGGAGTGCTGGCAGTATATGCACGATGGAACATTGCAAAACCTTCTTACGATTCTTCCGGGGAGCCCGATCAGCTCCACCAGTTTTTTTATATTGACTGTGAGGAGACGGGACTGGAAACCTACACCTCTCATCCTGATACCGATGTGATTGGAATCGAAATCACGGAGCAGGCCCTCGTTGGCGGCCTTGGTGCCAAAAGAATTGAACTGAACGAAAGATCACTGCGCGGTCTTCTGTGTCACTGGCGCAGATTCAACGAAAAAAACAATCTCCCTTTGCCCGGCAATTATCCCGAATACGGCTTCATTCTGGAGCCGGAAACGATTCTGACGGCAAAGGAAGAGCATTCTCTTATGCAGGAACTGTGCAGTGAACTTGTTTCCGATTATCAAATTGTGAACTATTTTCTTATGAGATGTTTCGGACAGGATTACGAGGGTGCACGTTTCCTTACCGCATCAGAAGAAGGCACTGATAAATTCCCTTTGGATCTCTATGACGGCTATGTACGAGCCACCTTTTGCAAAAATGTGATTGATGTGGAGAAAAGATACAGCGATGGTTCCATTTCCTACCTATGTGAATCTCTAATCGAAATGAACGGTAAATATGAAACCGTCATTTCAAAAGTTGTTGTAAAGGAATGCAAAGTAATAGGATTCGAACACTGCTCCGGCTTTAGAGTAAGCGAAGCAGAGGCGGCTATGATGCTGGCCAAGCCCGAATTCATGACGGTCTGTGAAGTTATGCTCTCTGAAGAAGATATGGAAAAAAACCTGGGCGAATTTACGATAGGCCTCAACACGGTAATGTCCAAACAGGAAAACGGGCGCCTTTTCATGGCTTTCAAAGAGAGTAACAGCCATGTGAACAATCAAATCTTTATGCTGAGCAACGATGTCAAAGGCGTTTACTTCCTGTCCGACTACGGGCAGCTGATAGTGACCGCGTACAGCCTGAGTGACATACGAATGCTTGAAGCAAATCTGGCCGCCAGCCCCCTGTCACCTTATCTGGTCCCTACAGCCAAGTACGAGTTTCATGAGCCCCTGCTGTTCGAATTCATACAGAGTGATTTCGAGGATTTTGAAGATTTTCTTGACTTTCTGCAGGAATAGATGTTGTTTATTGCCCAAACTCTTCTGCTGCTTCTTTCATAATCTGAATGATGGGCAGACTCTGCGGACAGTTCTCTTCACACTTGCCGCAGCCTATACAGTCAGATGCGTGGTGCCCCGGTGCAGTCCAGTTTATATATTCCGTTGCCGTACTCGGGTTTTTTTCAAAGGCATACCAGCTGTTCAGGTATTCTATTATCCCCGGAATGTTCAACTTCTTTTCGCACGGCAGACAATACTCGCAACGTGTACACTGGTATTTGATAAGCCTGTTGTACTCAGCCGCAACTTTATCGATTAACTCCGATTCCTCACGAGATATGGAGAATAATTCAGCATCGGAGAAAATCGCAATATTCTCATCTATCTGCTCCTTGCTGTTCATTCCGCTTAAGATCTGCACAACTCCCGGCTGTGATGCAACCCACTTAAATGCGGTTTTGGCAGGAGTTCTGTCAGCCTCTATTATTCCTTTTTCTTTAGCCTCATCCCAGAGCTTTTGCACTGTAGGCGGAATCCTGTCCGTTACACGCCCTCCCTTAAGCGGCTCCATAACGATAACATCCACTCCGTGCTCACGGGCATACTCCAGTCCTTTTAATCCTGCCTGTATGTCTTTGTCAAGGAAATTCAGCTGAATCTGACAGAATCCCCACGGAAAGGCATCAATCACTTCTCGAAAGAGCTCCAGATCTCCATGGAAAGAGAATCCGATGTTACCGATTTTTCCTTCAGCTTTTTTCTGTTCAAGAAAAGACAGCACATTCAGCTTCTGTGTTTTTCTCCAGTTCGGCTTAATGATGTTATGAATCAGATACATGTCAATATATTCTACATCAAGCCTTTGAAGCTGTTTGCTGAAAAACCTCTCCAAATCTTCTTCTGTTTTTGCCAGCCAAATCGGCATCTTGTCCGCCAGAATAACCTTCTCGCGATAACCGTCCTTCAAGGCTTTTCCCACTATCATCTCACTTCTTCCGCCGTGATATGTGTATGCGGTATCAATATATGTAATTCCGTGGTCGATTCCATATCTAATCAGGTCAATTGACTCCTGCATATTTACAGTCCCGTCTTCTGCGGTTACCAATCTCATGATTCCGTGCCCAAGCATGGATGTTTCTCTGTCGAGGCCTCTGATTTTTTTCTTTTCCATTCTGTTTCTCCTTAGAAAATGTTATACTTGTTAGCAATACAATAATACCATAGGAAAGGATGATTAACCACATGAAGAAATTTACAAACGAAACTCTCTCCGAACTGCTGAACACCTTTCTCGATGACACTATGGAGCAATACGACCTTCCGGGCCTGGCCATCGGAATATCAATCGGCGGTATTGCCGATGGCGATACTCCCTGCCGCTTTACGGGAGTACGCGGTTACAGAAATAAAGAGACGAAGGTTTCTCTTGAACCTGAAGACATATTCCACTGTGCTTCAGTTTCAAAACTCTTCACGTCATCCGCCATACTGAAGCTTATCGAAGGCGGTGCTTTGAACCTTGAGGATCGGCTGGCTGATTTGCTTCCAAAGCTGAAAATAGCTGATAAGCGGTCTTCGGATATACGCTTGTGGAATCTTCTCACGCATACATCCGGGTTGGGGGACTGCGATGATTACCACTGGGATAAACCTGAATTTGACGATGCTGCATTGAAACGCTATGTCTATTCTGACGAGGTACGGCTGCATCCCATGCGCTGGGAGCCGCAGGAAGGTTTCGAATCTCCGGTGAACGCCGTTAGATCCGGCAGCAAGTTCAGCTACAGTAATCCGGCTTACGAAATTCTCGGCCATATCGTTTCCGAATATTCAGCTGCATTGGGCGATGAGCAATCTGCCGGCAAACTTTCTTTCGAGGACTTTGTTGCACGCCACCTTATGGAGCCGGCAGGGATGAACTGCTCATCCATGAAAACATACGAGCGTGAAGGCTGGGCATCTTTGAGCTCGGAAATGCCGGAATCCATGGTCTTTCCTCATGAAAAGGGGGATGACCGCTCAATAAAAATAGTAACCTTTTATCCATATACCAGGCAGCATGCTCCAAGTTCAACTCTTACTTCCAATTTGGAAGACCTGCTGAAATGGGGTCGGGCTAATCTCAAGAGTTCGCGGGATAATGCCGATGCTCTACTTTCTCCGGATACATACAGGCTGGCATGGCATGAGTATGCCACTGTTCCCAATAACGGAGAAAAGATGGGGTTGGGCTGGTTCATGCGTAAACAAAAATTCGAAACCGGTGATACAAAACACGAATTCACCCTTCTCGGGCATGAAGGTACCGATGACGGTTTCCGTTCCAGCTTCTGGATATGCCCGGAACTGGATCTGGTTATTACCGTACTGTGCAATCTGACCGGAGCTCCGACCAAACGAATATGCCGACACCTGCTGACCGAGCTTTTTTAGTAATTGTTATCTTATCCGCCTTATCCGCCGCACAAAAAGGAGCTGACGCACTAATCGTTCAGTGCAGCAGCTCCTTTTAGCATTTTGTTTAATCTGATTAAACCAGTTCGAGGAATACTACCTCAGCCGCGTCTCCCCGGCGAGGTCCCAGCTTCAGAATTCTGGTATATCCACCCTGTCTGTCTGCGTATTTAGGTGCAATTTCCTCAAATAACTGTGTAACTACCGATTCGTCATAGATAAAAGCCAATGCCTGTCTTCTGGCATGAAGATCGCCGCGCTTTCCCAGCGTAATCATCTTTTCGGCCTGTCTTCTGGCTTCCTTAGCTCTATGCTCTGTAGTCTGAATTCTGCCTTCTCTCAGGAGGTCAGTCACCAGATTTCTCAGCATAGCTTTTCTATGAGCTGAATCTCTGCCTAATTTTCTATATCCTGGCATTTGTCTGCTTCCTTTCTTATTATTCGTCACTCTCTCTTAAGCTGAGACCCAGCTCTTCGAGCTTATTCTTAACTTCATCGAGTGACTTTTTACCGAGGTTTCTAACCTTCATCATGTCTTCTTCGCTCTTGTGAGTCAATTCCTCAACAGTATTGATTGCCGCTCTCTTCAGGCAGTTGAAGGATCTGACCGAAAGTTCCAGTTCCTCGATAGACATCTCGAGAGCCTTTTCCTTCTGATTGATTTCCGTCTCAACCATTATTTCCATTCCTTCGGCTGAATCGTTAAGCTCAACGAACAGCCCCAGATGTTCCTGCATAATCTTGGCTCCGATAGATACTCCTTCACTTGGTGAGACCGAACCATCCGTCCAGATTTCAAGAATCAGCTTATCGTAGTCCGTAACCTGTCCTACTCTTGTATCCTCAACCGTAAAGTTGCACTTCAATATCGGCGTGTAGATTGAGTCCGTAGGAATTACGGAAATCGGAGTGCTTTCGTCCTTATTGTTCTCTGCGGCCACATAACCTCGTCCTCTGGCAAGGTTTATTTCCATTACAAGAGTGGCATTCTCATCCAAAGTCGCAATATGCAGCTCCGGATTAAAGATTTCAACATCAGCATCGCCCAGAATTTCTCCGGCGGTAACTTCTTTCGGTCCTATGGCGTTGATTATCACTCTCTTCTCGTTTTCACCTGTCAGTCTTACTGCCAGCTTCTTCAGATTAAGGATGATTTCGGTTACATCTTCCTTAACCCCCGGAATTGTAGAAAACTCATGAAGTATACCGTCAATCTTCACAGATGTAACAGCCACACCCGGAAGCGAGCCGAGAAGAATCCTTCTCAAACTGTTCCCGAGAGTCGTACCGTATCCTCTTTCAAGCGGCTCTACTATGAACTTGCCATAGTTTGCATCTTCGTTCGAATATACACATTCGATTGTTGGTTTTTCGATTTCTATCACTAAAACCCTCCTTTTCATTCCAGAACCATAACGATTGCTCTTGTTCGTCAGATTACTTGGAGTAAAGTTCGACGATAAGGTGTTCCTCAACCGGAGTATCAATCTGCTCTCTTGTAGGCAAAGTCAGAATCTTCCCTTCCAGCTTTTCTACATCGACAGACATCCATTCGGGAACCGTAATTGTCATTTCCTTAACTTCCTTAAACTTAGGAGCGTTGGTGCTGTTTTCCTTAACCGTGATAACATCTCCGGCTTTAACCGTGTATGAAGGGATATTTACCTTCTTGCCGTTAACTTTGAAGTGACCGTGATTTACCAGCTGTCTGGCTTCTTTTCTCGATGAAGCGAAACCCAGTCTGAATGCAACATTATCCAGTCTCGTTTCAAGCATAATAAGCAGATTTTCACCGGTCATGCCCGGCTTTCGGTCAGCCTTTTCAAACAGGTTTCTGAATTGAGTTTCCTGAAGTCCGTAAAATCTCTTTGTCTTCTGCTTTTCTCTGAGCTGTATGGCGTACTCGGAAGCCTTGGATCTTCCCTGTCCATGCTGTCCGGGAGCATAACCTCTTCTTTCCATAGCACACTTGGCACTGTAGCATCTGTCGCCCTTTAAGAACAGCTTTTGTCCTTCTCTTCTGCAAAGTCTGCAGTTAGCGTCTGTATATCTTGCCATATTAGTTTATCCTCCCTTCTATCAGACTCTTCTGCGCTTAGGCGGTCTGCAACCATTATGCGGAATCGGTGTAATATCCTTGATCATAGTGATTTCGAGACCTGCGGTCTGAAGCGCTCTGATAGCAGCTTCCCGGCCGGATCCCGGGCCCTTAACGTAAACTTCAACTGTCTTGAGACCGTGCTCCATAGCACCTCTGGCAGCTTCTTCTGCAGCGGATTGTGCGGCAAACGGTGTTGATTTCCTTGAGCCCCTGAAGCCCAGTGACCCTGCACTTGACCATGAAAGTGCATTGCCTGCCATATCGGTCAATGTTACTAATGTATTGTTAAAGGTAGCCTGAATATGAGCTTGGCCTTTTTCAATATTCTTACGCTCTTTTCTCTTTTTTCTGACAGCTTTCTTAACAGCTTTAGCCATATCGTTCTACCTCCTTTACTTCTTCTTTCTGCCAACGGTCTTTTTAGGACCTTTACGAGTTCTGGCATTTGTCTTTGTATTCTGTCCTCTTACAGGCATTCCTCTTCTGTGCCTGATTCCTCTGTAACAGCCGATTTCCATCAATCTCTTGATGTTCATGGAAGTGTCCCTTCTCAGATCACCCTCCACAATATAATCGGATTCAATAACTTTTCTGATCTTACCGGCTTCTTCTTCTGTCAGATCCTTAACTCTCGTTGAAGGGTCAATCCCGGTCTTTTCTAAGATCGCTCTTGAAGTTGTCCAGCCTATTCCGTAGATATAGGTCAGTCCGGCTTCAATTCTTTTTTCATTTGGTAAGTCTACACCGGCTATACGAGCCATATTTTCCTCCTGTTCCCATCTTCCGTCACGCACAACGCACCTTACCCAGTGCGGGCATAATATAAACGGGATGTTCTATAAATAATAATAATTAATTAACCTTGCTTCTGCTTGTGCTTCGGATTTTCGCAGATAACCATTACTTTTCCTCTTCTCCTGATTACCTTACATTTTTCGCACATAGGCTTTACGGAAGCTCTTACTTTCATTTTTCTTCCTCCTCCTGTAAATTGCGACAGGCTTATGCCTTGCCTCTCCATGTGATTCTGCCGCGAGTAAGGTCATAAGGCGACAGTTCAACCTTAACCCTGTCTCCCGGAATAATTCTGATATAGTTGGTTCTGATTTTGCCTGATACATGTGCAAGCACTTTATGTCCGGTTTCCAGTTCAACTATGAACATTGCGTTTGGCTGTGCTTCAACTACTCTGCCTTCAGCTTCAATGACATCCTTCTTTGCCATGTTTATACCTCCAGTGTGAGCAGCTCGGGCTCACCATCCGTAATAACTACAGTATTTTCATAATGCGCTGCCAGTTTACCGTCAAGGGTAACAACAGTCCAGTTGTTTGATAAAATTTTTACTTCGTATTTACCCTCACAGATCATCGGCTCTATAGCAAAGACCATCCCCTTGGCCAGTCTCGGCCCTCTTCCCGCCTTGCCGAAGTTGGGAATTTGCGGAGCCTCATGCATATTTCGTCCAATTCCGTGACCCACATAATCTCTGATAACGCTGAAGCCCTCACTTTCAGCCTTAACCTGTATGGCATTTGAAATATCCGACAATCTGCAGCCAACCTTGCAAAATTCCAACCCTGCAAAGAAACTGTCCTTCGTTGCGTTTATCAGATGCAGAGCCGGCTCACTGACCTCCCCTACAGGGTAGGTTCTGGCGGCATCGCTTACGTAGCCTTTATAAGTGGCTCCGACGTCAACGCTGACAATGTCGCCTTCTTTCAGAATCCTCCTTTTATCGGGAATCCCATGGACAACTTCTTCGTTGATAGATACGCATGCACTTGCGGGGAATCCTCCATAGCCCTTGAAAGTCGGAATCATTCCGTTCCTGCATATGCTATCCTCAACGAATTTATCTATATCGGCAGTTGATAAGCCGGGTTTGATGATGTTCTCCAACTCCTTTAGAATGGAACCGGTCACCTTGCCCGATGTTCTCATTAAGTCAATCTCTGAATCGGATTTAATAATGATCATGCTTATTCACCTATTATGCCTGATATTATATTAAATACATTGTCCAAACCTATTGTTCCGTCAATATGGACAATATTGCCGGCCCTTTCGTAGTAATCCACGAGAGGCTTGGTTTCATTGTTGTAAACTTCTATCCTGTTGGAGGCGGTTTCCTCGTTATCATCCTTTCTCTGGATAATTTCAGACCCGCATATATCACAGATTCCTTCTTTTTTAGGAGGGATATTTACAACATGGTATGAAGCTCCGCAGTTGCTGCAGATTCTTCTGCCGGTCAGCCGAGCCATAAGTTCTTCTCTGTTCACTTCAAGATTCAGAACGCTGTCAATCTTGCTTCCCTTTGCAGCCAAGTACTTGTCCAGCTCTTCAGCCTGGAATACCGTTCTTGGAAATCCGTCAAGGAGAAATCCGTCCTTGCAGTCATCCTTGTCCAGTCTGTCAGTCGCTATTTCTACCACCAGCTCATCGGGAACCAGCTTGCCGGCATTCATATATTCCTGTGCCTTCTTGCCGAGCTCTGTTCCATTCTTGATGTTTTCTCTGAAAATATCGCCCGTTGAGATATGAGGGATATTATATTTCTCGATAATCTTTGCCGCTTGGGTACCTTTTCCTGCCCCCGGAGGACCCATCAAAATCAAATTCATAACTTTCTCCTATCTTACTCCTATCTTAGCTCTACAATGTGAGTGTCCCGCTACTTCAGGAATCCCGAGTAGTTTCTCATTACCATCTGGTTTTCAAGTTGCTTCATCGTATCAAGAGCAACGCCCACTGCAATCAGCAGCGATGTTCCTCCGAAGTGAAAGTTCAATCCCCCCAGCTGACTCACGATTGTCGGCAAAATTGCTACAAGTGCCAGAAATACTGCTCCAACGAATGTAATTCTCGTCATTACCCTGTTCAGATAATCTATCGTTGTTTTTCCCGGTCTGATTCCCGGAACAAATCCGCCGTTGGCCTTCAGGTTCTGTGCCACTTCTACAGGGTTAAAAGTAACCGAAGTATAGAAGTAAGTAAAGAACATAATAAGCAATGCATTAAATGCCGCATATACCCATACTCCCGGGGAACCTGTAGGCGCCAGCCATTTCTCAACCCACATTGCAGCATCACCCTGAGCATTCATGAAGTATGTAATGGTCAGCGGGAACTGCAGGAAGGCCATGGCAAAGATTACAGGAATTACACCCGCCTGGTTAACCTTCAACGGAATGTGTGTCGCCTGTCCGCCGTACATCTTTCTTCCTACAACTCTCTTGGCATACTGAACGGGGATTCTTCTCTGTCCCTGCTGAATCAGGATAATACCAACGATTACGGCTCCGCAGAAGATCAGGAATACAATCAGCGTCACGATACTCATTGTTCCTTCCTGAAGCTTGTTCCATATCTCCTGAACGGCTGACGGAAGTCCTGCAATGATACCTGCGAAGATAATCAGTGAGATACCGTTTCCGATCCCGTTTTCGTTAATCTGTTCACCCAGCCACATAAGGAAGGCGGTACCTGCTGTGAGGACAAATACAATCACAACGATTGAGAAAACGTCAGTGCTGATAAGGGCCTGCCTGAAGAGACCGATTGTTACACCTATGGCCTGTACAACAGCCAGACCGACTGTGAGATAACGTGTATACTGGGCAATCTTTTTTCTCCCCTCCTGCCCCTCTCTTGAAAGCCTTTCCAGTGCCGGAATGGCAATTGTAAGGAGCTGAAGAATGATGGATGCCGTTATGTAAGGTGTGATACTTAATGCGAAGATTGTGAAGTTACTGAACGCACCTCCCGAAAACAGATTGAACAGTGCGAATAGTCCCGTTTCACTGTCAAAGGTCTGAGCCAGAATTTCTCTGTCCATTCCCGGAACAGGTACCTGTGCACCGATTCTGAAGATCACCAGCATTGCCAGCGTAAATATTATCTTCTTTCTTATTTCCGGAATGTTCCAGGCCTTTGCGACTGTTCTGAGCATCTCCATTAGATCACCTCTGCCTTTCCTCCGGCAGATTCTATTTTTTCAATTGCGGTCTTGCTGAATTTATGAGCCTGAACTGTCAGGTTCCTTTCCAGAGTTCCGTTTCCGAGAATCTTTATACCGTCTTTAACCTGCTTGGCCATTCCTGCTTCTTCTATTATTTCAGGAGTAACTGTAGCTCCGTCTTCAAATCTGTTCAGGTCGCTTACATTAATTACAGTATATTCTGTTCCCCAGATGTTGGTGAATCCTCTCTTTGGAATTCTCCTGTAAAGAGGCATCTGACCACCTTCAAAACCGGGTCTGACGCCACCGCCCGATCTGGAGTTCTGACCGTTCATACCTCTGCCGGCAGTTTTCCCCAAACCGCTTGCTGTACCGCGGCCTTTCCTCTTCGATGCTCTTGTTGCGCCTTCTACCGCTTTTAATTCATGCAGTTTCATTTTTGCGTGCACCTCCTATCCCTATAGTTCCTCTACAGTCAAAAGATGCGATACCTTATTAACTGCACCTCTTGTCACAGGAGAATCCACCAGTTCAACTGACTGGTTCATCTTCCTGAGACCTAACGCTTCTACAACTTTTCTCTGCTTTGGGGAAGCGCCAATAACACTTTTTGTCAATGTGACTTTTATCATTTTTGCCATTATTACTTCCTCCTTATCCTAAAACTTCTTCCTTAGTCTTTCCTCTTCTTTTGGCAACATCTTCAACTGTCATAAGGGTCTTCAAACCTTCCAGAGTTGCATATGCCATATTACCGGTGTTGTTTGAACCGATGGATTTTGCTCTGATATCCTTGATGCCTGCTGATTCAAGCACTACACGAACTGATGAACCCGCAATTACACCGGTACCGGGAGCAGCCGGCATCAGGAGAACCTTGCCTGCACCGAATATACCCAAATGTCTGTGAGGAATTGTTGTTCCGACAATAGGAACCTTAATCAAATTTTTCTTAGCATCTTCTGTAGCTTTTCTAACCGCTTCAGGGATTTCCAGAGCTTTTCCGAGACCCACGCCAACATGGCCGTCGCCGTCACCGACAACAACCGTTACACTGAATCTCATGTTTCTGCCGCCCTTAACGGTTTTAGCAACACGTCTGATATTAACTATGGTTTCAGTTAATTCCATCTTTGATGCATCTAAAGTATTTCGCATTCGTCTTACCTCCCGTTAGAATTTCAATCCTGCTTCACGAGCACCTTCAGCCAGTTCCTTCACTCTTCCGTGATAAAGGAATCCGCCTCTGTCAAAGCAAACCGTCTCGATTCCCTTTGCAATTGCTCTCTTTGCGATAGCTTCTCCGACTGCCTTGGCAGCTTCCTTGTTGCCGCCATTCTTGATGTCAGACTTTAATTCCTTGTCTATCGTTGATGCTGAAACAAGTGTAACTCCGTTTACGTCATCGATAATTTGAGCGGAAATATTCTTATTGCTTCTAAAAACACACAGTCTGGGCATCTCAGGAGTACCGCTGAGGTTTTTTCTGATTCTGGCATGTCTGACAACACGCTTATCATTTCTGCTTTCTTTTGCCATATTGCTTTACTCCTTTCTTTACTGAGCCCCGGTCTTGCCTTCTTTTCTGCGGATATATTCGCCATCGTACTTGATACCCTTGCCCTTGTAAGGCTCAGGCTTTCTCCAGGCTCTTATATTCGCAGCGTAGTTGCCGACCACTGCTTTATCAATACCTTTAACTATTATTGTTGTGGCATCAGGTGTTTCTGTTGTGATGCCTTCCGGATCTTTCAATTCAATGGGATGTGAGTATCCGATATCCATCACAAGGGTCTTTCCCTTCTTGTCAGCCTTATAGCCGACGCCGGACAGCTTAAGCTTCTTTTCGTATCCGTTTGTAACACCGATCACCATGTTGTAGATAAGTGTTCTCGCCAGACCGTGCTGTTCCCTGTCCTCTAAATCGTCACAGCTTCTCTTTACTTCGAGAACTCCGTTCTCGATTTCTACTGTTAACAGTTCACTTATTTTCTCCTGCAGCTCGCCTTTAGGTCCCTTCACGTAAACTACGTTTCCCTCAACCTTGACTTCTACGCCGGCAGGAATCTCAATAGTCTGTAGTCCTATTCTTGACATTTTTTACCTCCTACCAAACGTAACAAATTACTTCGCCGCCGATTCCCAAGTTTCTTGCTTCCTTGTCGCTTACAACTCCCTTTGAAGTTGAGATGATAGCGATTCCCAGTCCGCCGAGAACTCTAGGAACTTCATTAGCCTTCGCATAGGACTTAAGTCCCGGCTTTGAAATCTTCTTGATTCCGCTGATTACTCTCTCTTTCTCAGGCCCGTATTTCATGGTAACTTTGATAATACCCTGCTTATTGTCTTCAATCACTGCGAAATCTTCAATATAACCTTCTTCTTTGAGAATCCCCGCTATTGATTTCTTCATCTTTGAAGCCGGAATCTCAACAGTTGTATGACCTGCGGTATTTGCATTTCTTATTCTTGTAAGCATATCCGCAATCGGATCTGTCATTGTCATTTTATTCTTTCTCCTTCCTCCGTCAGTATTGCTGAACTTGTCCCCGCGATTGACCCTTTAGGGGCAGAGCGGCGGAATGTTCGCCGTCATATGTCACAGCGCTTTAGCCCGTGGTGATACTTGTCGAAGCAACTTAACGGATAGTAAGTTCTAATTGATATATTTATTTACCAAGATGCCTTTTTAACACCCGGAATTTCTCCCTTATAAGCAAGCTCCCTGAAGCAGATTCTGCATATACCGTACTTCTTTAATACCGAGTGAGGTCTTCCGCATATTCTGCATCTGGTGTAAGCACGGGTTGAATACTTCGGTTTTCTCTGCTGCTTAACCTTTAATGACGTCTTTGCCATCTTATCCTCCTTTGTTCCTACTTCTCGAACGGCATTCCGAGTCCGGACAGAAGAGCCTGTGCCTCTTCGTCTGTTTCAGCCGTTGTGGTGAATACGATGTTCATTCCCTTAATGGTATCAACCTTATCGTAATTGATTTCAGGGAAGATGAGCTGTTCTTTGACACCCATTGCATAGTTTCCTCTGCCGTCAAATGAGTTCTTGCTGACGCCTTTAAAGTCTCTTACTCTCGGAAGAGCGATATTGAAAAGCTTGTCAATAAACTCATACATGTTGTCGCCTCTTAAGGTAACCTTGGCTCCAACAGGCATGCCCTGCCTAACCTTGAAGTTGGCAATGGACTTTCTTGCCTTTGTTACTACAGGTCTCTGTCCGGTAATAAGCGCGATTTCATTCACTGCACCTTCCAGCATTTTGGCATTCTCCTTTGCTTCACCCAGACCCATGTTCAGGGTAACCTTTACCAGCTTGGGAACCTGCATAACGTTTTTATATTTGAACTGTTCCATCAATGCCGGGAACACGTCAGTTTTATAACTTTCTTTTAATCTTGCTGTCAAAACCGTCTCCTCCTTTCTCAGTCAATTTCGGCTCCGGTTGCTTTGGCAACTCTTACCTTTTTACCGGCATCAACCTTGTATCCGATTCTGCTCGGCTTTTTAGCCTTTGTATCATAATACATGACATTTGATACATCAATAGGACCTTCCTGGTGCTTGATTTCAGCAGCAACCTTCTGAGTCTGCTTCTGATGTTTTGTCTGCATGTTAATGCCCTCTACGATTACTTTGCCTTCTTTGGGAAGTGCTTTTAATACCTTACCGGTCCTTCCCTTATCTTTTCCGGTAAGTACAATTACTGTATCATCTTTTTTAATCTTCATTTACAGATGCCTCCTATAATACTTCCGGTGCAAGGGATATAATCTTCATGAAGCCATCCCTGAGCTCTCGGGCTACAGGTCCGAAAATACGGGTTCCGACAGGCTGCATATCCTCTTTAATAATAACTGCTGCATTCTGGTCAAACTTCACATTGCTGCCATCTGCTCTTCTGGCACCATGTTTGGTTCTAACAACAACAGCTCTGACAACATCGCCCTTCTTAACGACTCCACCCGGTGTAGCGTCCTTAACGGCACACACGATGATGTCCCCGATATTTGCATACTGGCGTCTTGTTCCGCCCAGTACACGAATACACAAAAGTTCTTTGGCTCCGGAGTTGTCAGCTACCTTTAATCTTGTTTCAGTCTGAATCATTGTCAGGTGCCTCCTTTACTTAACTTTTTCCACAATGTTCACAAGTCTCCATCTCTTCTCTCTGGAAAGAGGTCTTGTCTCCATAATTCTAACCTTATCTCCGATTTCACATTCGTTGTTTTCATCGTGAGCCTTGACCTTTTTGGTTCTCTTTACAGCCTTACCATAAAGGGAATGTCTTACGAAGTCTTCAACTGCAACAACAACTGTTTTATCCATCCTGTCGCTGGTTACTATACCAACTCTTGTCTTTCTCTTGTTTCTGTCAACTGCCATATTACATCCTCCTTTCCGTTAGCCCTGAACCTTTTCAAGTTCTTTTTCTCTGATTATGGTTTTAACTCTTGCGATATTTCTCTTTGTGTCTCTCAGCAAAATCGGGTTTTCAAGCTGTCCGGTTACGTGCTGGAATCTGAGATTAAAGAGATCCTTTTTCATCTTTAACAGTTCTGCGCTCAGTTCTGATTCTGACATTTCTCTGATTTTCTTTAATTCCATTATGCTTCACCACCCTTTTCCTTTTCTGCGATGGCAAACTTGCTCTTTACAGGCAGCTTATGTGATGCGAGTCTCATAGCCTCTCTGGCCTGAGCTTCCGTTACACCTTCGATTTCGAACATAATTCTGCCCGGCTTTACTACTGCTACCCAGTACTCTGGAGCACCCTTACCGGAACCCATACGTACTTCGGCAGGTTTCTTGGTTACCGACTTATGAGGAAAGATTTTGATAAAAACCTTACCGCCTCTTTTTATAGATCTTGTCATGGCAATTCTGGCTGCCTCGATCTGATTTGAAGTGATCCATCCACATTCTGTGGCCTGAAGACCGTAATCTCCGTATGTTATGGTATTGCCCCTTGTGGCTTTACCCTTCATTCTGCCTCTGTGGACTCTTCTGTGTTTAACGCGCTTCGGCATTAACATGATGCGTGTCCTCCTTTCACCTTTGTCTATTCTTCTGCAGGTACAGCAGCTTCCACTGCTTCAGCCTGAGCTTCTTCAATCCGGGCTTCTTCAACCTTAGGCTCTGCTTTAGGAGTTTTCCTTACTCTTGGGTTTACTGCCTTAGGAGCCTCTGCTCTTTCGTTTCTCCTGTCATCTCTTCTTGGTCTTCTTTCACCTTCTCTTCTAGGTCTTCTTTCGCCGTCTCTTCTCTTGCCTCTCTGGGTTCTTTCTTTCTTTTCTTCAGGAACGGAGTCCTTCAGACCCTTATCGAGAATTTCACCGTTGTTTACCCATACCTTCACACCCAACTTACCGTAGGTGGTGTCGGCTTCTGCAAAACCGTAATCGATGTCAGCTCTAAGTGTATGGAGAGGAACGTTTCCTTCGCTGTACTTTTCGGATCTGGCAATTTCAGCTCCGCCGAGCCTTCCTGATGTGAGAACCTTTATTCCCTTTGCACCGGCCTTCATTGTTCTTCCCATTGCCTGCTTCATGGCTCTTCTGAAAGATACTCTTCTTTCAAGGGCCTGAGCAATGCTTTCTGCGGTCAGCTGGGCGTCCAGTTCAGCTCTTCTTATTTCCTTAATCTCGATGACAATATTCTTCTCTGTCATCTTTTCCAGTTCAGCCTTCAGATCATCAATTCCTGTTCCGGACCTTCCTATTACCATACCCGGCTTAGCTGTCATAACGATGACCTTTAATTTGGTTTCTGCAACTCTTTCAATAACCACTTTTGAAACACCTGCAGCATATAACTTCTTCTTTACGTGTTCTCTTACCTGATTGTCTTCAACAAGGAAATCGGCAAACTTACTCTTGTCTGCATACCACTTTGAATCCCAGTTTTTGATAATGCCAACTCTTAATCCGTGTGGACTTACTTTCTGACCCATTAGTAAACCTCCTTTTCTTTAAGAGTGCATCCTACATGGCTGCTTCTCTTTAAGATGATCGATGCCCTGCCTTGTGCTCCGGCTTTCCATCTTTTCATGGTTGGTCCCTGATGAGCATAAATATCGGCTACATAGAGAGTATCCGTGTTCATTTCTTTAACGTCAGCGTTTGCAGCGGCTGACTGTACAACCTTTTCTACTACTTCAGCTCCTTTGCCCGGAGTGAACTTCAGAATTGTCAATGCCTCTTTTAAGTCTTTGCCTCTTACCAGATCAATAACAGGCTTAATCTTAGAAGGAGACATTCTTACGTATTTTGCGAGTGCTTTTGCTTCCATTGTTATTTATCTCCTTTCTTACTTTGACTTCTTATCAGCAGAATGGCCTCTGTAGTTTCTGGTTGGAGCAAATTCTCCTAACCTGTGGCCTACCATATCTTCTGTGATATATACGGGCACGTGCTTTTTCCCGTCATGCACTGCAATTGTATGTCCAACCATCTGAGGAAAAATTGTTGATGGTCTTGACCAGGTTTTGATTACTTTTTTTTCGTTAGCTGCGTTCATTTCGTCGATTGCTTTTAACAGCTTCGGTTCTACGAAAGGGCCCTTTTTCAGTGATCTACCCATTTATCTTTGCTCCTTCCTTCTTATTTCTCACTTCTCTTCTTAACAATGTATTTGTTTGACGGCTTCTGCTTCTTTCTTGTCTTATATCCAAGAGTAGGCTTACCCCAAGGTGTCACAGGACTGACTCTGCCGATTCCGGTCTTACCTTCACCACCGCCGTGAGGGTGATCGTTAGGGTTCATGGCTGAACCTCTTACTGTAGGCCTGAATCCCATGTGTCTCTTTCTTCCCGCCTTACCGATATGTATGTTCTGATGATTTTCGTTTCCTACTTCTCCGATTGTAGCTCTGCATTCCAGTCTGATCTTTCTTACTTCTCCGGACGGCAGTCTTATCAGGGCATAATTACCTTCTTTAGCCATGAGCTGAGCACCGTTGCCTGCAGATCTGGCCATCTGACCACCCTTACCGGGATGCATTTCTATGTTGTGGATAACCGTACCGACAGGAATGTTGGATACGGGCAGTGCATTTCCCACCTTGATGTCAGCATTTGCGCCTGATTCGATTACATCTCCCACTTCGAGGTTCTCAGGAGCAATTATGTATCTCTTTTCGCCATCTGCGTAATTGATAAGTGCGATGTATGCACTTCTGTTAGGATCATATTCAATGGTAGCAACTGTACCCGGAATACCGTCCTTGTTTCTCTTGAAGTCGATGATTCTGTACTTAGGTCTGTATCCTCCGCCTCTGTGTCTGACAGTTATCTTTCCTCTTGAATTTCTTCCTGCGTGCTTTTTAAGTGTCACTGTCAGTGACTTTTCCGGTGTTGAACAAGTGATCTCCTCAAATGTCGGTCCCGTCATTCCCCTTAAACCGGGAGATGTCGGTTTGTATTTTTTAATTCCCATTTGTATGTCCTCCTGTTCTTACAGACTCTGGAAGAACTCGATTTCCTTACTGTCCTTGGTAAGGGTTACGATTGCCTTCTTTGTAGCAGCAGTCATACCCGAGTATCTTCCCATTCTCTTTTCTTTACCGATAACATTCATGATGTTTACCTTCTCAACATCTACATCAAAGATTTCTTCCACTGCATGCTTAACCTCTGTCTTGTTAGCGTCTACAGCAACTTTGAATGTGTATTTCCTGTTCTGTGCATCTTCCATACTTCTTTCGGAAATTACAGGCTTAATGATTACATCGTAAGGAGTCTTCATTATGCGTACACCTCCTCTATTTTCTTGACAGCTTCTCTGGTGAGAATAAGGTTTGTATGATTGATAATCTCATAAACATTCATTGTTCCTACCAGTACTGTTCGTATTCCCGGAATGTTGGCTGCGGACTTGATTACGTTATCGTCCTTTTCTGCCATAACGATTAAAGCTTTCTTTTCTGCATTGATGTTCTCAAGCATCTTTATCATATCCTTGGTCTTAGGTTCTTCAAACTTGATTTCGTCAATAACAATCAGTTCCTTTTCCTGAGCCTTCGATGAAAGCATTGACAGCATTGCCAGTCTTCTGAGTTTCTTAGGCAGTGTATACCTGTAACTTCTCGGTTTCGGTGCAAATACTACTCCACCGCCTATCTGTGACGGGTCTGTTGATGAACCCTGTCTGCTGCGGCCTGTTCCCTTCTGTCTGAAAGGCTTTCTTCCGCCGCCTCTGACTTCAGCTCTGGTCTTAGCCGACTGAGTTCCCTGTCTCTTGTTGGCTAAAATGTTTTTTACTACTGCATGAACTGCGTTCTGGTTCGGTTCGATTCCGAAGATTGCATCATTCAGCTCGATTTCTCCGGCCTGCGTACCTTCCATGTTAAGCATTGTAACTTTTGACATTCTGTTTCCTCCTTTCTGAAGTCATTTATTTATCCTGACCTTTAACTGCGTACTGGATGCGGACTACACCGCCCTTGTTCCCCGGAACGGCACCCTTAATCAGCATAAGATTCTTCTCTTCAATAACTTTTACCAGCTCTACATTCTGAACTGTTACTGTATCTCGACCCATTCTGCCGGGTCCGGCATTTCCTTTAAACACTCTTGAAGGATAAGTTCCTGCGGCCAGTGCACCGGCAAGTCTCTTATGTTTTGAACCATGTGTCATAGGACCTCTGCGGTGTCCGTGTCTCTTGATATTTCCCTGGGTTCCCTTACCCTTGGAGGTCCCTGTTACGTCCAGCTTCTTTCCTTCTTCGAATTCGGCAACCGTGATTACCTGTCCCACCTCATAAACTTCACCATCAGCAGGTCTGAATTCAACCAGATGCTTCATAGGCTTAAGGTCGTTCTTTGCGAAGTGACCTGTCATCGGTTTATTTACTCTCTGCGGCTTGGCTTCTTCGAAACCAACCTGTACTCCTTCATAACCGTCTGTTTCAACAGTCTTTATCTGGGTTACTGTCATCGGACCTGCCTCAACCACTGTTACAGGAACCACTTGCCCTGCTTCAGTAAATATCTGAGTCATGCCCAGTTTCTTACCTAAAATTGCTTTCATGTTTTATTCTTCCTCTCTTTCTTAACAGCGGGCCAGTACACCATCGCTATAAAGGTTTTGCTTCTCGCCGGCCGGCTCTTTGTCGGTCACCTTACAGCATGCTATGCGCTGTCCATTCTTAAGGGGAGTTCCCTTCGTTTTTATCTCAGAGTTTGATTTCGATATCAACACCGGCAGGCATATCCAGCTTGGTTAAAGCATCTGTTGTCTTCGCTGTTGCACTCGTGATATCAATCAGTCTCTTGTGAGTTCTCTGTTCAAACTGTTCTCTGGAATCTTTATACTTGTGAACAGCTCTGAGAATAGTAATAACTTCCTTTTCCGTCGGAAGCGGAATAGGGCCGGAAACTTCGGCACCTGTCTTCCTGGCAGTTTCAACGATCTTTGCCGCTGAAGCATCCAGAAGTGCGTGGTCATAAGCCTTAAGCTTAATTCTGATTTTCTGTAATTCGCTCATTTCTTTCCTCCTATAACTTGCTTTAGTACAGTTTTCGCTATGCTTGTACAAGGGGTTCTATGCCGGTTGTCGCTTGCTGCGTACACGTCTTCGTGTGTATCCATGCCGAAAAACACAATAAAAACCGGCGAATCCCTTTCGCCCCCGATCTGAGTGGGGACTTCTCAGTGGAAATTCTCCGATAGCGCGGTAACTTCCCACTTCCTCGCCTTACACAAGCTCCACCATTTTACCAAAGCCTTTTCCTTAAATCAAGTACTTTTTAAAAATATTTATATGACTATTTTGAAACACAAACCCATTGTTTCCAATGATTGCAGCTCCTCATGTATGTACACGTTCGCTTGTGTGTCTTTTTGCACAATTAAAAGCACGGAACCCGATTCGGTTCCGTGCCTTAATTCAGCATGCATATTAAGCACGCATATAGTCACAAATAATTATTTAGAATCCCAATTCATCGTTAACCAGGATTACGTGAACCCTGTCGGGGATACTGTTAAATCTGGTGATTACTGTGTGAGAGCATATAGTATTTCCGGCGGACAGACATTCTCCACATACCCCCGTTGAGGCACACGGTGTTTTCTTACCCAGACGAATACAGTTCGGAGGGCAGGCATCGCATTTTATGCGGTCAATTGCACTATGCACATTGGCGGCAACCTTATTGGCGCCAATAACATATATAACCTTATCAGGTCCCCATATGACAGCAGCCATCCTGTTACCTGTACCATCAATATTGACGATTTCGCCATCCAATGTTATGGCATTGGCACTGGTCAGCATAATGTCGGCAGTGAATGCCGCTCTCTTGGCAGCCTTGGCAACATCCGGATTCGGGTCGGTATATGGATCCTGATAGTTGAAATCTCCTTCTTCAAGTATTTTGATTATGCCCAGTTCTTTCAGAGTCTCGCTTCCGCCTCTGCTGACGGTTGAGCCTTCCGGAATCATTTCAACAAGAATCTTAAGTGCTTCTTCCCTGTCCTTGGCATAATAGCCTTTGATGTTTCTTTTCTTAAGATTCTTCACAATTGTTTCAAGTTTCTGTTTGTTTGCCTTTTTGACATTGTCTACTAACATTATGTTCTCCCTTCTTTTTCTTTTTATTATATTCTGCATCTTTTATCTTATCAGTAAGGTCTATCATCCGACAGCTCCGCAAGGAAGCCCGCCACAGCATCATTAGCCAATTTGACGGAATCTCCGAGAGTTTTCCCGTTAATTATTCCGTATATAACAACCGCACTTACCAAATCTCCCGCCCCGGAAGTGTCCGCATAGTTGAGAATACGCTCCGGATGAACAATACCGGTTTCTTTCTCATCCCGATAGTAAATTCCGCCACTTTTCATCTTTATCACTATCTTCTCAACACCTGACGCAGCAAACATTGAGCTCGCCGCTTCCAGCTGGTCCGGTCCCAAAATAGGGCCTTTGAACATTGCCTCCGCTTCGGATCTTCCCGGCATTATGCTGAAAAAATTCCCCAAGATCTCGCTGTCAGCAATCTTTTTACCTCCTTCAACTGAGGCCGGATCAAAGAAAAGCTTAACCCCGTCATATTTATCGGCAATATATTCTATGGTTTCCTTGGGAAGGCTTCCATCGAGCATTATTGCATCGGCTCTGTCCAGCAAAAACGCTGCTTCATCTATAATTTGAGGAGTAATTCTTTCAAACATGTTCTCGTTGGCTCTGGAAAATTCCACATCTCCTATAAAATTTCTTATCTGAACAACCACTGAAGTCTGCCCCGGTATGTATTTGACAGCGGAAACGTCAATGTCCTTAACATTCTCAACTCCTTCCCCCATAGATGACAGCTCGGCAAGAGCAGACATCCCCAGAGGATCCTTTCCAACAACGGAGACAAAGGCCACTTCCTCGCCCATGCATGCCAGATGCCGTGCCACATTGTAAGCACACCCGCAGTGGCTGACAACAATATCGTCTTTCTTTTCTTCCGTCACAGGGTTATAACCGCCAAATGAATTGTCTTGAGAACCACTGCCCCAAAATTCATCCTCTATTGCCATACGCTCGGCATAGGCCGTCTGATAAGCATCATCCGTCGTTTGGATTGTCTGCTGTACCGGTCTTTCCTTCGGTGCATCAGGAAGTGCCATTTTTAAATCTACTTTTACTTTTACTCCGCCTATTACAACTATCATACTCTCTCCTCAGCCAACAAAAACACTTCCGCCGATAAACTCCCTGACAATGGAATTATTCGGTACACAATCTTCCTCTTCAATAACCTCAAAAAATTTGATAATATCCAACAATCTGAGTGCCTCACTGTATTCAGGCTGTTCCGGTGTTATTTCCCTGAGTAAAGGTTCCGCATACTTCTTAAGAATACATATCTCATAAGCCATCACCGAATTGAGAACGATATCAGCCTCACCGGTAAACGGAAATATGTTCAGGTTCTCACCGGCTCTTACCTTCGGCCATGTTCTTATGGTTACCGCCGCACTGTTACCCCTGAAATTATGGTCTCTGACCATTCTTCTGAGCATTCTTGCTTCCGTAGTCGGAACCCTGTTATGCTGGTCAAGATTCAGCTGAGTCAGCGGGCTTATATATATCTTGAATTTCTTATCTTCATCAATCTGCTCCGTCAGCTTATCGTTCAGAGCGTGAATTCCCTCTATTATAATCGGCTGATTCTCATATACGGATGTTATGCGGTTGCCAAAGGTTTTGGTCCCCGTCACAAAATCGAATTCCGGAATATCAACTTCCCTGCCGGCCAGCAAATCGTTAATATGGTTATTGAACAGATTGATGTCCAGAGCATCAAGATTCTCGAAATTATAGTTACCCCTCTCATCCCTGGGTGTATCCTTCCTTTCCAGAAAGTAATCATCAGTCCCCAGGTACAGCGGCTCCAGACCATTCACCTTCAGCTGTATGCAAAGTCTCTGTGCAGTAGTCGTCTTTCCCGAAGATGTAGGCCCCGCTATGAGGATAATTCTCTTATTCCGTTTTATGATTTCAGTGGCTATTTCAACTATCCTCTTCTCATAAAGAGCTTCACACATTAAGATCATATCTCTGGCTCCGCCGCCGGCAATCACATTGTTCAGGTCTGCCAGATATTGTACCCCAAGAAGATCCAGCCACTTGTATTCCTCACCATAGGCCTTGTACAGCATATAATCATCCACATACTCCGGCAACACATCGGGTTTGCCGTAATAAGGGAATCTGAGGAGAATACCTTTCCTGTATTTCCTCAGCTCAAAAAGCTTTATGTACCCCGTTGAGGGAACCATAGGACCGAAGAAATAATTTCTGTACCCATTCAAACTGTAGAATACCGCTTTGTATTCCTCCTCCGGAAATGCTTTCAGAAGTCTGGCTTTCTCCATTCGTCCGCTTTCTTCCCAGATTTGCACACCCTCTTCCTTGGAGACAATCTCCTTATTAAACGGCAAATCCGCCTCAACCAGCCGATGCATACGGGTCTCTATTTTCTTAACCACATCTTCCGGAACATCGTAAAAATCAGCATCGGACTCAGTCTCTTCTTTCTCCTTAAGTCTTATGCTTATAAAGAAACCGTTGTTAAGTGTGTTGGTGATTTCTGCAGTTGCTGAACTCTCCCCCATTTCTTCAAAAACTTCTTCAAAAGCTTTCAGGAATATCATAGACAAGCCGCGCTGATAGACCAGATTCGCACAATGCTCCCTCATATCAAGAAGCTCCACCTTATCCCCTTCTTTGACGGTTTCCGTCAGTTCGGTGTCCAGTCCGTTTACTCTGGCAATCAAAGCGGGATAAGGCAATTCCTCCTTAAAGGTCTCTGCAACATCCGCAAGCACAATGCCCTCATCCGTTACACCGTCTATTGTAATATTTTCAAATTCTCCACCGGGATTTTTTTTAATTTTCAGTTTCATATTATCTCCATTATCTCCGCACATTAAATGTCTGCTTAAATACAAATACCCGCATAAAATTATAACACAAAAACAAGGAGCTGTCGCTTTCGGAAAACAATATTCCTACGGAACAGCTCCTCTTTTCTGATTATCTTAAATCCGCGCACATACGACACTTTTATCCTAAAGTTTTTCTTCTTCCATGCCTGAGTCCGGCTTCTCATCTTCGAATTCCATAAACCCCGAATCAAGCGACTTATCCTCATCAGCCGCCTCGCTCTTTGTCTCGGATGCAGATCTGATTCTGTGATTCCTCCTGCTCTTCATACTTCTGAGGACAGCCCGCATCTCATCCTCCTGAAGAGTAATTCCTCTGGACATATGTGAATGAGTAGGATCCCAGTCACGTATATCATACTTCGGAATTCCTCCGTTCCAGCTAACCAGGTTAAGTTCCTTGGTCCATCCCGTTCCGAATGTAGACAATATGCCGATGTGTTCGACAATGTCAAAGCTGATTTCTTTCTCGTCATAGTTCATTGACATCTTTTCTAATCTCCTTTCCAATCCTCTGTGAAGTTATATTTTTCTTCAGGATTATATTACCATTCATGGAAATTATTGTCAATGCTTTTTTTAATTATTCCCGGCAGCTTACGACAAAGGTGCTCCGGAATGGAAGCCACGGATACCCTAAGGCCTTTCTTTAGAGGAACGATAAACACATTCTCTTTCTCGAGTTCGGCACTTATCTTTTCCGACTTGTCGCATGGTATACTTATAAAAAATCCGGCATCAAAAGGCACCATTTCCAGCCCCACACGTTTTGCCTCCTCGCTGAATGCCCGCCCACGGGCAGTAAGCATATTGCGGTAGTATCTGCGTTCTTCATTTATGCGCTCAAGAAGGTGCGGATCTCCGTATATCTGAGATAGTATTACCTGAGCAACCTTGGCACTGTTGGACCAGGAACCTCTGGAGGAATATTCGCATACCAGCTTGAATTCTTCTGCTATTTCACGGGTTTTGGCCACACAAATCATAGCACCGCAGCGGGTACCGTAGAGAGTGAAGGTTTTGCTTAAACTGTAGGCAACAATGGAGATAACGTTTGCCGGCAGCTGAGAAATCTTAGGGAGAAATCTCCTGTATTCATCTTCATCCCCGGCAAAGTCAATATACGCCACATCAATTACCAAGGCGATTGCCTTGCCGCAGCGTGCCTCCTCCTGCAAAACTCTGATAACCCCGTCCCAGTCTTCGAGGGTAAGAGAATATCCCGTAGGATTGTGAGCCGGAGTGTTAATTATTATAACCAGACTCTCCTGCCGGGCTAAAAGCTCTGCGGTCTTAGCCTGAAAAGACGCCACATTAAATTTCTTGTCCTCCGTAAAGAGATCAAAAGTTGCAATACTTCTGCCAATCTCTCCTGCAATGGTATTGTATGGAGCCCAGTGCCAGTCGCTGGTAAGAACTTCATCTCCCCCGTCGGAGTAGTTGGAGATTACGTTGCGCAGAGAACCCGTTCCCCCGGGCGTGGCAACCGCTTCAATAAATCCTTCCGGGATATGATTCCCGAAGGCAGCCTTCTTTACCGACTCTCTGAAAGGCTTAATGCCTCCTATAGGTGCATATTCCGCATAATCTTTCGGACTCAGATGCTTAAACACCTCGTCAACAGACTCAAGGACCACCAGCTCCCCGTCATCGTCAAGCAGCGAGCCTATCGTTGCATTGATAACCGCATCCTTGCCGTACTTTTCAATAGCTGCTTTGGCTCTGGTGGCAAGTCCGAAAATCTTATCCTCCTGAGGAATATGTCTGCCGTTTTCCCTTGCTAATATGTATTCTACCACGCTTTCTCCTCTATCTTTCCCGTCTTTTTTCTGACGACAACTTTCACATAATTAATATTCTTGCCGTTTCCGCTGAATTTCTTCTCGTACTCCGTCATAGTCTTTCTTGATTCATAGCGGCAATCCGCCGAATGCAGATCCCTTGTCAGTTCTTCTATCTCAAGTGCAAAACCTCCGCCCTCTTCACATTTTCCCGCTGCAGCAATCTCTTCCAGCGTGAAAGAAAAAAAGTCGTCGTTATCGGTTTTGAATTCGATGAAACCGTCGGGTCTGATTGCCCGTGCATATTCTGTCAGGCGTTCGTTATATGTAAGCCGCCTTTTGGCATGCCGTGCCTTTGGCCATGGATCGCTGAAATTCAGGTAAATGCCATTCAGCTGATTTTCTTTAAATCCCTTGCTCATATTATCCATAAAAGCCATAACGAATTTCAGATTCCCGCTGATTTTTCCATCCGCTTCCGCTTCCGCAGTTTTCTCAAGCGCCCTCAGAATTACCGTATTCTGTCCCTCTATGGCGATGTAATTGCAATCGGGATTATCCACAGCTTTCTTCACTATAAAATCACCCTTGCCGCAGCCGATTTCCAGATACAGTCCGTCCTCCCGTCCAAAGATTTCCTTCCATATGCCGGGAGACAACTCCCCGACCGTAAATTCTTCATACTGCTGCAGCTTCTTCTCCAGGTCTTTCGGTTTCCTCTGCCTCATATCAGCACACGCTCCAGAACTATAAGTGCCAGAAATATCAGGAACAGCAGGCTTGCTGCCAGATCTCTCTTGCCCAGTTTCATTGCATTCATACGGGTTCTCTTTATGCCCGCCCCGTAGCATCTGGCCTCCATAGCCATGGCCAAATCCTGTGCAATTCTGAATGCGCTTATAAACAGGGGGACAAGAATGGGAACGAGAGCCTTTGCACGTCTGATAATATTTCCGCTCTCGAAGTCGGCACCTCTGGCCTGCTGCGCCTTGATAATCTTGTCCGTTTCTTCCAAAAGCGTAGGAATGAATCGAAGTGCTATGGTCATCATCATGGCCAGTTCATGAGCGGGTACACCTATTTTTTTCAGCGGCGACAGCAAGGCTTCTATTCCGTCAGTGAGCCCTATGGGTCTGGTCGTCAAAGTCAGCATGGAAGACCCCAGAATCAGCATAGTAAGCCTGATTCCCATAAAGGCCGCCATTCTGAGACCCTCTCTGGTGATATGAAAAACCCAGAACTGCACCAGTATTTCACCCTTTATCATGAACATATTAACAATAAGGGTGAACGCTATAATCAGAAATACGGGTTTCAGTCCCTTGATGATGAATTTCCAGGGAACTTTGGAAATTATGACAACTGCTTCAAGGGCTGCAAAAGCAATAACAAACCCCCAAAAATCGGGTACAATAAACAGCGCCACTATGTAGAGCAGCGTCGCTATTATCTTAACACGCGGGTCAAGTCTGTGTATCCATGAGTTTCCCGGATAATATTGTCCCAGAGTAATATCTCTTATCATTTATTCTGCCTGTTTCTCACCACTGCATCCGCTACATCCTCAACGGTGAAACAGTCTTCTCCTATATTCATTCCGCCCGCCCTGAGCTGCGATGCGATTTCCATTGCGTCGGGCAAAGCCAGGCCCATTTCTTTCAATTCCTTTTCCCGGGCAAAAACCTTCCCGGGAGTACCGTCCATCACAACGGTTCCTTCATTCATAACTATTACGCAATCCGACATTCTGACTATATCGTTCATATTATGAGATACGAATATAATCGTATTGCCTTCCTTCTTATGAATCTCCTGTACCATATCCAGGATTTCATGATGAGCTCTCGGATTCAGTCCCGCCGTAGGCTCATCCAGAATCAAAACCTCCGGCTTCATGGCAATTACACCGGCAATAGCAACTCTCCGCTTCTGTCCTCCCGAAAGCTCGAAAGGAGAAACATCCTTTACTTCCTCATAATTCAAACCTACCAGAGTTATCGCCTCGCGAACCCGCTCGTCTATTTCCACTGCCGGCAGTCCCAGATTCCCCGGTCCGTAAGCCACGTCCTTGGCAACGGTTTCCTCAAAAAGCTGATATTCCGGATACTGAAAAACCAGTCCCACCCGGCGCCTTATGTCACGCATAACCACCCCGTCCGAAGTGATATCGATTCCGTTTATGATTATGGTTCCCGATTTCGGTTTCAGCAGTCCGTTGAGATGCTGCAGCAATGTGGATTTTCCTGAGCCTGTATGCCCGATAATTCCGATAAATTCACCATCTCCAGCACTGAAAGTAACTTGGCGCAGAGCAACGGTTTCATGGGGCAGACCCTCACTGTAGACATGTTCGAGATTCCTTACTTCAATCATGCTGCGCCTCCCGCTCCGTAAGAAAGGCTACAATATCTTCAGCGGTAAGGATATCCATGGGGATATCAATACCTCTGTTCCTGAGAGCACAGGCAAGCTCCACTGCCGTCGGCACACCCAGATTCAGTTCTTTAAGTTCATCCATGCGGGAGAATACCTCCTGAGGAGTTCCGTCCATTTTTATGGTTCCGTTATCCATCACAATTATCTGATCCGCTTCAGCAGCCTCTTCCATGAAGTGGGTAATAAGGATGGTTGTTATGCCTTTGGCATTAAGCTGTCTGATCACATTGAGAACCTCTTTCCTCCCTCTCGGGTCCAGCATGGAGGTAGGCTCGTCAAAAACAATACATTCCGGCTCCATGGCAACAGCCCCGGCAATTGCAATTCGCTGCTTCTGTCCTCCTGAAAGCAAATGGGGTGCATTCTTCCTGTAATCATACATCCCTACCCCGGACAGTGCCTTATCGACTCTCTCTCTTATTTCTGCAGGATCAATTCCCAGATTCTCCGGCCCAAAAGCCACATCATCCTCAACTATGGACGACACTATCTGGTTATCCGGATTCTGAAACACCATAGCAACACGCTGCCTGACAGGACCGACATTTTCCGGCAGGGATGTATCTATTCCGTCTACAAAAATTTTTCCCTCCGTAGGGATAAGAAGTGCGTTGATGTTCTTGGCCAGAGTGGATTTGCCTGATCCGTTCTGTCCTATAATGGTACTAAAACTGCCCTTCCTGATTGAAAAGCTTATATTGTCTACGGCTCTCGTTCGGGAAAGGCTTTCTCCTTCATTTTTAGCATATTCGAATGTCAGATTTTCGGCTTTTATAAAGTCCATTTCAGATTGTATTTGAGCCTCGATTCTATGCGTAATATTCATCAAGCAGTTTGGCCAAGGTTTTCACATCAACCTGACCCGGTGCTGTAGGGGTGCTCCCATAAGCAAAAGTAATACATGAGCCGTACTTTCCTCCTGCAACTCTTGTCATCAGCCCCATCTCTCCCATAGCAATAATAATAATCGGATTCTGATCACCACGGGTCAGATAAGCCGATGCTTTTATCATATTCACCGCTTCGTTCTTATTGCTGACGGTACCCGCAATTTTACAGATGTCAGCCCCAATGCTTCGCATGAACTTGACCAGATTTTTTATCTCGGCTACACTCGGCATACCTTTGTAATCATGATAGGATATGATTACCCGCACTCCGAAGCTTTGAATCTCATGTATCTGTGCGATAACCTGCTCTTCATCAAAGCTGTTGTCATCATCAAGAAGTTCCATGTCAACAAAGTCCACCAGCTGAGACTGTGCCGCCAGGCTGGCAAGATCATAAGCATGCTCTCTGCTCATGGAAACTTTACCTCCCTGCTTGTCTCCCCGTATTGTAAAAATCAACGGCATACCGCCTGAAACATAATCAATATCATCCAGAATTCTGATCATTGCCAAATGAGCTTCAGTGGATTCAACCTTTTTCGCCAAATTATCTATTTCATTAAAATAATAGTCGGCTCTCCATTCCAGTATATTACATGGTGTCTTGAGCGCCGCTTCAACTTCAGCAATTATCTCATCGTGATTTTTCCCGGTAATGGGAACCGCTATTTTCGGTCTCCCTTCTTTAAGAACGATGTCTTTAACTCTCAAGGGTCTCATTATCTTATTCCTCCGAACTTGTATTATATACTATTATCGTGTTCTTTTGTTGAAGAAAAAAACTTTCTGAGGGATGTTTTTTTAAGAGCCGCTTCCAGAGCCAAAGCAATTGCCATTCCGACCGCAAACTGTCCGATATTCCAAGGTATACCTAAGGCAGCCACAACCCAATTCCCGTACATTATTCCTTCGGCAATAAAGTAACCGAAGGTCATGAATATACCTGAAACAGCCATAGCTGTCACTTCCACAGCTTTCTTTTGATACGCTGATATATCCTCACGCTTTTCTGCCATTTCCAGCATAAGACCCATAATCAGTGCCATCATTCCTTTTATAAAGAATGTCCACGGAGCCCACATGGCGAATCCGCCTATAATATCACCCATCATGCTTCCCAATGCTGCTGCAGCCATTCCGTATTTCCATCCCAGCATTATTACTGAGAGAAATATAACGGCATCACTCAGATTTACATAGCCCTGAGTGAATGGAATCGGTATTCTGAATATAAAAATCGCAACCATAATCAGGCACATCATCATAGCTGTTACAACAATCCTGGATGTTTTGCTTGATAAAATTTTTGTCATCATGATATATTCCTCTTTCCAAACGGTTTTGTTTGTTTTATACTATGTTATATGTGTTTTGTATATAATTAAATAGACAAAAATAATTATTTTTATAATAACAGTTAGGAGACATCTATGAAAGCGGTTCTTCCTGTATTTGACGAAAATCGCAGTAAGCCTTACTACTTGCAGCTGTACGAATACCTTAAAAATTCAATTCTCAACGGCGATGTAGCCGAAAACGAGAAGCTTCCATCCCTTAGAAATCTTGCGAAATCAACGGGTTTGAGTATTACAACCATTGAGCAGGCCTATAACCAGCTTCTGGTTGAAGGATATATCAGAAGCAAACCTCAATCGGGTTATTATGCAGCCAAGGTCTTTTCTCATCCCGGACAAACTGTACCTGCCGCAAGCGATATTCTATGTGCAGAAGTGTTCCCCCATAATGGAGACGGCGATTCCACTCTTTCGGAAATGCTGTTTGATCCTGAATGCTTCGATTTTAACAAGTGGAAGAAATGTATGAATAAAATTCTTACAGAATACTCACACACTCTTTTTTTCGAAAGTGATCCTCAGGGTGAACCCGGTCTGAGAGCAGAGCTTACCAAGTACCTGCTTACCGCCAGAGGTGTTTCCTGCAGTCCGGAGCAGATTTTAATCGGTGCCGGTACTCAGCAGATTACAAATCAGCTGGCGACACTTCTTAAAAGACTGAGAATTGAACATGTGGCTTTTGAAACACCCGGATACCTGCCGGTCAGAAACGCTTTTCGCGACAGGGGTTTTGCAATAACTCCCGTATCGGTTGCCGAAGACGGTCCGGCAATAGAGAAGCTGCCTGCCAACATAAGTACGGCGGCATATGTGAGTCCCTCCAATAACACATTTACCGGCTCTATTATGCCTATCGGCCGCAGATACCAGCTGCTCAACTGGGCTGCGGCAAACGACAGCTACATAATCGAGGACGACTATGACAGCGAGCTCCGTTACTTCGGACGTCCCGTTCCTTCGCTGAAGAGTCTGGACAGCGACGAGAGAGTTGTATATCTGGGGTCCTTCTCCAGCACTCTTTTTGCTGCCGTTAAAATCAGTTACATGGTTCTGCCGTCAAGGATGACGGAGGCCTTTTCCGATATGGTCGGTGACTACTCCCAGACTTGCTCCAAGCTGGAACAGCTGACTCTGGCAACATTTATGGAGATGGGCTACTATCAGACGCACATTAAAAAGCTGCGAAAACTCTACTCGCAAAAGCTCAATGCCGTCATTGAAGCATTCAACTCTCATGGAACGGATTTTGTGCATGTTAAAAACAAATCTTCCGGTGTTAACATTACCGTCAGCGTGGAAACTCATAAATCTCCCGAACAATTAAAACGGGATGCCGAGAGTATAGGCATCCCGTCCATGCACATTACCAATTCGTCGTCACTTATCCTTTACTACAATCAGATCCCTCTAAAGGAGATTTCTCAGACGATAACCCGTCTTCTGGAACTTTGGAGCTCCTGACCGGGCGAGATCTGCATATTCCTACGAGAAGCAGAATGCAAGCCAGCGTTATTATGCCGCCGGCAATAATTCCGGGAGGTCTGAAGCTGAGCTCAATCTCGTGAGTTCCTTCCCCGGGTTCCAAACTGATCCATGCGTCTCCCGCCAGTTCGCTTATTTCTCTTTTCTTACCGTCGACCCGAAGGGTCCAGCCTTTCTCATAAGGAATACTGGTCACCAGAACCTCGCCGTGCCCGGCCTTAACATTTCCTCTTATGTAGGTATCTCCGTACTCTTCCACGGTCATCATGCTTGCGGACATCTTTTCATATGCCTTAGCCCACGCCGCTTCGTCCAGAGTGCAGACATGAATCCTCACATTACTGTCCTGCCCTTCCACATATCCGATTACGGCATGAAACTCCTCACCGTCTTTGATTTCTCCCAGATTTATTATTGATCCGCAGTCAGACTGTATATCTAAGTTTTCGCTCTTTCGCGCCCTCTGAACCGTAATGGATTCAGCATGGTCAGCCTCGCAGAATATATAATACTTCTGCGTTCCCTCAGCCGTAAATCTCACACTTACGCTTCCGGCTTCCTCATGATTAACCGCGCTGACCGTAATCATATTATCGGCAGTGATTGCAGCATCTCTTTCCACGGTTTGAATCGGTCCGATTTCAAGCTCTTCAAACACTCTCTCAATCTCTCCTCCCGTTACCGCTTTAACATAACTGTTCAAATTTTCAAAAGGATTGATACTGTCAAATTTCCATGTTCTTATTGTATGAGGTGCCATATACCCGATAGACAGCGGATAGTCACTTTCATACAGCGCGGAGTTTCCTTCCGTGGCAATAAGCTTGAAATCTTTATCATTTAAGGGCTGATTCTTGCCGATAATATATTTCACATTCAGCATGGCATTGGTTACCGGATTGGTCACATTATAATTGAAACGATTCTTTTCCGGAGCACCTTCAAGCCCGATTCTCTCCATAAGCGCCGTCACGTCAGCATTTATTGACGAAGAAAACTGTGACAGCCCTCTGAAGTGATAGAACGCAGGGGAATTAAAATTGTTGGATTCATCTATCTCAATTCTTGCAAAATCTCTTTCCTTAGCTTCTTCCGCAAGCTTCATGATATCCGTACTGTTTTCCGTATAGTTTTCTCTGGTGGTGTTCCCCACCTTTTCAAAGGACGAGCAGGTGTTCCAGCACATTTCCGCACTTATGAAAATCAATATCAGAATCGTAACCCCCCGGACGGTTATCCTGCCATTCCTGTATAGAATCAGGATTACGCCGTATCCGGTTAACAGAATCATCCCTATGTAGAAAAAGGCTGTCGGGCTGTCCAGATTATCTGCCAGAAGCTTTTGCGTGATAAGATAATATCCGAATCCCACAGCAAGGATTGCAGTTATCCTTCTTACGCTGATACTGTCAATGTGCGAGAAGGCACGATATGCCATAGTTATGAGAATAAAACTCACCATGAAAGTATATCTGTAGGGCAGCTGATTGGGGAAGTGCATTCCGTGCCACATGAAGTTCAATATATTGGTGTTAAGACTGAAGAATATGAATACTAGGAATGCCCCGTTTAGCAGCTTCTCCCGCACGGAAATTCTGTCACACATGATGTATGCCGCAAGCAGCATAACCACTAACATTCCACTGTAAAGATTAGGCAGCCCCTCTCTGAATGTCAGCTGGGCTTCCGGCAGAAGCTGATTAAAAAGTTCAATCGGATAGTAATAAAAATACCAGTCCTCCGGTGGTGATGAGGAAATGTAGTAGGTGTTTTGCATACTTATGTAAGCAGGCACAAGCATTACAGCCGCCATAGCTATACCAAGGAGAGAACAGCCTGCTGCCAGACCTGTCGTTTCCAGACACTTCCTGCGCCCGCCATCTCTCACTCTGATAAAATAGAGAACCGGATAGTAGAACAATATGAATATACAAACCATTATTGCAATATAGTAATTGCAGAATACTGTAAGTGCCAGGGATACGGTATAAAGCGCAGGTTTTCCCTCATCTATGAGCCGGTACAGCCCCAGCATAACCATAGGAAAAAGCATAACCGCATCCATCCACATGATGCACCAGTAATATCCCATCACATAGGAGCACAGTGCATACATCGTCGAAAAGCCCACTGCTATCCAGGACGAACTTCTTATATATCGGAGGAATAAAAAGGTGAAGCTTCCGGTCAACCCTATCTTAATAAGGAGTATTGAAGTAACTCCTTCCATAATAGAGCCTGCCGGAAACATCACCAACAGCAGATTAAGAGGGCTCGCCCCGTAATAGGCTAAAAGATTCCAGAAATTGCTGCCGCCGGCACCGTTCCATGTATAGAACAGGCTGTCCCCGTGCTGCAGCTTGTACTGCAATTCCGAAAGGAAAGGCACATACTGATGATACATATCTATAACCGCAATCTGATTGGGTCCGAAAGGGAATATCCCTGTAACGGCAAAAGCCGATACCACAATCAGTACCGGCAGAAAAAACGCCGCCAGAGCATGTCTGTTATCAGTTATCGTCGATATTACTTTCTTTTTCAACATAGACAGGTCGTCCCTTTGTTTCCAGATACATTCGCCCTATATATTCTCCGATTAATCCCAGAATCGCAATAACAATTCCACCGAAAAAGAGTATCAGGCAGATTGTAGAGGCATATCCCGGTGTGTCTTTACCTAAAATCAGTGTCTTCAATATCTCCGCTATCAGGTATATTCCGGAGCCCACGGATACTATCCCGCCAAAGACCCCGACATATTTTAACGGAGAAACCGCAAAATCTATGAACCCGTCGACAGCATACTTTGTCAGCCCCCATACACTCCACTTGCTCTCTCCGGACATTCTCCTTATATTTTCAAATTCAATCCATTCCGTTTCAAATCCGACCCAGGCAAAAATGCCCTTGCTGAACCTCTGAGTTTCCGGCATGTTCACTACTGCACGAACCATTTTTCTGCTCATCAGTCTGAAGTCAACGGCGCCGTCAACAATTTCTATATCACAATAACGATTCATGATTCTGTAGAATGTCCTGGCGAATACACTCCTGATCTTCGGTTCTCCTTTTCTTGACACTCTTCTGGCAGCCACGCTGTCACATCCCGTTTCCTCAAGCCTGACAATCATATCTCTGACCAGAGCCGGGGGATGCTGCAGATCAGCATCCATTAGAACAGCATAGTCTCCCGGTTTTTCACCGGCTCCGCGTACCCCGGCAGATGCCTGCAATCCGGCAAACATGGCGGCCTCCTTGCCAAAGTTTCTGCTGAATGATATATATTTGACCGCTGTAACATCCTCAACCATTCTTTCAGCAAGTGCACGAATTTTTTTAAGCGTATCATCGCTGCTGCCGTCATCCACAAAAATATATCTGAATACGTAATTGTATGCCAAAGCCGGCGCATCATCACCGGAGATTTTTGCCAGCACGCGCTGCATCTCTTCAAAAAAGGCATCTATATTTTGTCCCTCATTGTAACAGGGAACAATTATATCTATGGTTCTTATCTCTTTTTTCATGCTCATAGTTTACACTATCACGTCGGTCAGGTGCAAGTAATTCAAACTTTTCAGTCTCGGTGGAATCTTACTTCAAGTCATGTTACAATGAAATAACTGATTTAAGGAGAAAAATGAATGAAAATAAAGAGGTTTATAGGCGAAATGCTGGAAGCAAACGGATATATAGTTCATGAAAAAGCCGCAGAGGCAGGCGGCATGGTTCCCTGCTATATTATTGACCCCGGCTATCAGCATAAAAAATTTATAAAATATGCAAATGATAATAACATGTATGTGAAGGGGATAGTGCTTACGCACCATCACTACGATCATTCGGGAGCAGCGGAACAGATAAGAAAGACATTGGATTGTCCCGTTTTAATTCACCGTGAGGATGCGGATATGCTGAATTTTGAAGCGGATATACTTTTGGAAAACGGCGATATCCTTGATTTCCCCCCTGAAGGAGCAGATTTCAGCACCGAAACTCAGCTGAAAGTTGTACACACCCCGGGGCATACGCGGGGCGGAATCTGTCTTATGTGCGAGAAGGATCGCGTGTGCTTTACCGGAGACACCATCTTTAATGTGGATTTGGGCCGCACCGACCTTGAGGACGGCAGTGCGGAACAGATGCGCTTAACCTGCCGTAACATAATTGACAAATGGGACAACGACATCACAATTTATCCCGGTCACGGCGATCCTGCCACAATGAAGAAAGTAAGGCAGATAAATAATGAATTTCTTGAAAACATCAATTCGGAGCGTTAAATGACTATCAAACTTATTGCACTCGACTTAGACGGCACAACATTAAATAAAGAGGGAAAACTCAGTGAAAGAAATCGTGCCGCACTGCAGGCCGCATACGAGAAAGGGGTCAAAATCATAATTGCAACAGGACGCCCATTCGTTGCACTTCCTCAGGAAATACTGGATTTCGAACCGGTCAGATATGTTCTTACTTCCAATGGAGCGCGCATCACCGACCTGTGTACCGGTGAAGCGATTTACGAAAACTGCCTTGATTCACATGCAGTTGAAGCGGCCGTGGAAATGCTTAAGGAGTATGACTATGTGCTGGAGATCTTTATAGACGGCATTGCATACATAGAAGGTCACTTCTACAGAATGGTTGCCGAAAAAAACGGTGAAACCCTCCGTGATGTCAATTACGTACTCAGGACACGCCGCCCTATGGACGATTTCTATAACTTCATGCTTGAGCATAAATCGAAAATCGAAAACATCAACGTCAATTTTGAAAATATTGACGAAAAGCCGGCTATGAAAGCCAAGCTTGAAACGCTTCCGGATGTGACAATCACAAGTGCGTTCAATCACAATCTGGAAATCGGGGGCTCAACTACCAGCAAAGCTACAGCCCTTCACGAAATGTGCCGTATCTTCGATATTCATCAGGACGAAATACTCGCCGTCGGAGACAGTCACAATGATATGGCAATGCTTCAGGCTTCCGGGCTCCCCGTTGCCGTAGCCAATGCCAAACCGGAGGTTCTGGAGCTGGCTGAATTTATTGCACCTTCCAATCACGAAGACGGTGTGGCTGTTGCAGTAGAAAAATTCGTTCTCTGATTTGTTCTCTCCGGACAATAATCCGTTAAATTGAAAAGCTGCCGGGGGATGTTTCCTCCGACAGCCTTTTTATTTTCTTTAACGGTTTTATTTAGAGCAGCCCGCCGATTGAAACAAACAGCGGAGCGAAAACTACCGATACTATGGTCATAAGCTTAATAAGTATGTTGATTGACGGTCCGGAAGTATCCTTGAAAGGATCACCTACAGTGTCGCCTACAACTCCGGCCTTGTGAGCCTCTGAACCCTTGCCGCCGTAATTTCCTTCTTCAATATATTTCTTGGCATTATCCCATGCACCGCCTGCATTAGCCATCATCAATGCGAGAAGCACGCCTGCTGCAAGAGCTCCCGCCAGCATTCCGCCAAGGGATTCAGGCCCCAGTACGATACCTACGGCAAGCGGAGCAACGATAGCCATAAGACCGGGAACTATCATTTCCTTTAATGCTGCCTGAGTTGAAATGTCAACACAGTGTGCGTAATCCGGCTTGGAGGTACCTGCCAGGATACCTTCGTCAGACCTGAACTGTCTTCTTACCTCTTCAATCATCTGATTGGCTGCACGGCCTACTGAATTCATTGTAAATGCTGTAAACATGAACGGAAGCATAGCTCCGATGAACAGACCGATAATAACGATCGGATCCAACAGTGAGATTAACTGAAGCCCGGTAACTGCAGTATAAGATGCAAACAGTGCCAGTGCAGTCAATGCTGCAGAACCAATCGCAAAACCTTTACCGATGGCAGCCGTAGTGTTTCCGACTGAATCCAGCTTGTCAGTGATTTCTCTTACTTCGTGAGGCAGTTCTGCCATCTCGGCAATCCCGCCTGCATTGTCGGACACAGGGCCGTAAGCGTCAACCGCGACAACCATTCCTGTCGTTGACAGCATGCCTACCGCCGCAAGCGCAATTCCATACATTCCCATGCCGGTTCCACAGGTTTCCGTTGAAAAGTAAGCAACAAATATACCTGCTGCTATGAAGATAATCGGCCAAACTGTTGACATCATGCCCACTCCCAGTCCGCTTATAATTGTAGTTGCAGGACCGGTCTGTGACTGCTCCGCAATTCTCTTAACTGATTTGTAATCGCTGGAAGTGAATATTTCTGTAATCTTACCAATAGCAACACCTACTATAAGTCCCGCTATAATTGCAGCCGCATACATATAACTTCCCAGCATGGCCTTGGAAAGGATTACGGCAGCAATAATAACAACAATTGAAGCTCCGTAAGTTCCCAAGTTCAGAGCATTGGCAGGATTGGTTCCTTCCTTGCCCCTTACCATGAAAATACCGATAACCGATGCGATAATTCCCACTGCTGCAATAATCAGAGGGAAAAGTGCAGCTGCCGCCTCATCAAACACCCCGCCGGATGCTGTCGCTGCAACGGCGGCAAGAGTGATAGCAGAAATAATTGAACCTACATACGATTCATAAAGGTCGGAGCCCATGCCTGCAACGTCACCTACGTTGTCCCCTACATTATCAGCTATAACCGCAGGGTTACGAGGGTCATCTTCAGGAATTCCTGCTTCCACCTTACCCACAAGGTCAGCACCTACGTCAGCAGCCTTGGTATAAATACCTCCGCCTACACGTCCGAACAATGCCATTGATGAGGCACCGAAACCAAAGCCTGTCACACACTGAGTAACGGTTGCCAAATCAAGAACAACCATAACTGTCCCCAGACCGAAGAGTCCCAAACCTGACACAGCCAGCCCCATAACAGCTCCTGATCTGAAAGCTATTTTAAGTGCTTTGTTCATTCCCGATTCATAAGCGGCATTTGCCGTTCTGGAATTTCCGTGAGTTGCCACATTCATTCCGAAAAAGCCCGCCAAGACAGACAGTACCGCTCCGAATACATACAGAACTGCAGTTGTCCAATTGATGGCCAATCCTATGATAAGGAAAAGTACAACGATTACGATAACCATAATCTTGTATTCTCTCTTAAGAAATGCGAAAGCTCCTTCCCTGATGAATCCGGAGATTGCAACCATTTTATCATTCCCCTGTGGAGCTTTTTTAACCCATGCCGCCAGACTAAAGGCAACAATCAGACCCACGACAGCCGCGCATACAGTGATTAGCGCTAATACATTCATAACTAATGATACCTCCCTCTCGCTTTTTGCACCAGTTTAAGAGGCGCCACAGGTGACACCTCTTATTTAACGCGTTAAAGCAAACTATTCAATAAAAATAAACAATTATAAACCATTTAATATAATAACTTAATATAATAACGTACTACTCCAGTGCCACCAAGGCAACAGAAATCAAGATAAACAGAACTGCAGTTACAGTTGAGATCTTACTGAGAATGACATCATAACCGGCACTTCTCTTCTTACCGAAAAGCTGCTCCGCACCGCCGCCGATTGAACCGGACAGTCCGGCACTGTTACTGGACTGAAGAAGAATGCTTACAGTCAGGACAATGCTTGCTATTAAAAGTACGATTTTAAGAGCTAAACTCATTTTTAACCTCCCTCATGATTTAACTTGAACATCTTATCACATCAATAAATACAATTCAACAAGTTTACACCCTTAAAATCGTCTTTTCTTCAAAAATAGCCGTTTTTTACTTGTTGTTAATATTATAGAATGCATTCATGCCCGCATACTGTGCGGACTCTCCAAGGATCTCTTCGATTCTCATCAGCTGGTTATATTTGCAGATACGGTCTGTTCTTGAAGCAGAACCTGTCTTGATGAATCCTGCATTGACCGCAACAACCAGATCTGCGATTGTAGTATCTTCGGTTTCTCCCGATCTGTGTGATACAACCGCCGTAAAGCTTGCTCTTTTGGCCATTTCAATGGCATCCAGTGTTTCCGTCAAAGTACCGATTTGGTTAACCTTTATCAGGATTGAGTTGGCAGCCTTTTCTTCGATACCCCTCTTAAGTCTTTCAGTGTTTGTAACAAAGAGGTCGTCACCTACCAGCTGAATTCTGTCACCGAGCCTTTCATTGAGAAGTTTCCAGCCTTCCCAGTCGTCCTCGGCCATACCGTCTTCAATGGATAAAACAGGGTACTTATTGCAGATATTTTCATAGAAAGCGACAAGCTCCTCTGCGGTCATCTGCTTGCCTTCACCTGTCCAGTTATATATGTTCTTTTCTCCGTCATAGAATTCACTTGCCGCACAATCCAGTGCGATTACGATATCGGAACCGGGCTTATAACCTGCCTGTTCGACAGCCTCGATGATTACCCGGATAGCTTCCTCATTGGTCGCCAGGTTCGGAGCGTATCCGCCTTCATCACCCACATTGGTATTCATGCCTTTCCCTTTAAGAATCTTTTTAAGGTTGTGGAATATCTCGGCTCCCATTCTCAGACCTTCTCTGAAAGATTCGGCGCCTACAGGCATAACCATAAACTCCTGGATGTCAACGGTATTGTCGGCATGGGAACCTCCATTTAGAATGTTCATCATCGGAACCGGCAAAACCTTTGCATTTACTCCTCCCAGGTACTGAAACAGCGGCAGTCCTATGCACTCCGCCGCAGCCCTGGCATTGGCCAGAGACACACCCAGAATAGCGTTGGCTCCAAGCTTGCCCTTGTTATGCGTGCCATCCAGATCAATCAGGAACTTGTCCAGCCCCGTCTGATCAAATGTATCCCAGCCGATGATTTCATCGGCAATGATTTCATTAACATTATCTACCGCCGCAAGAGTGCCCTTCCCCAGATATCTGGCAGCATCACCGTCCCGAAGTTCAACGGCTTCATGAACACCCGTTGATGCTCCGGAAGGTACAATTGCTCTTCCGATGGTGCCGTCATCCAGCTCAATTTCAACTTCTACCGTAGGATTACCTCTGGAATCCAGAACTTCTCTTGCAATTACATCTTCAATATAAGCCATTTTATCCTCCTCTTAAAAATCTATTATCTGCATGAAGTCGGTCGCTTTCAGACTGGCTCCCCCCACAAGAGCTCCGTCTATTTCGTACCTGTTCATGATTTCGTTCGCGTTTGCAGGTTTGACACTGCCTCCGTACTGAATAACAACCTCATCTGCAATATCCTCATCATACATCTCAATGAGAACATTTCTGATAAATGCACACATCTCTTCAGCCTGCCCGGGTGTTGCCGTTCTGCCCGTGCCGATTGCCCATATGGGTTCGTATGCTATCACGATTCTTTTCAAATCCTCACCTTCAATATCGGCAAGGCCGCCTGCCAACTGACTTTTCACAAAATCAAAGAGCACACCGGAGTCTCTCTGCTCCAGGCTCTCACCCACACACATGATAGGTCTGATATTACCCTGCAGCAGTTTCTTCAGTTTCTTATTTACAGTCTCATCGGTTTCCGCGAAATACTGTCGTCTTTCAGAGTGCCCCACTATACAGTAATCCACTCCTATATCCTCCAGCATCCTGACCGAAACCTCGCCGGTGTATGCACCCTCATCTGCGAAATGTACATTCTGTGCACCGACTCCTATGTCGGTCCCCCTGAAGGCCTCAACCAGCACCTCCAAGCAGGTATATGGTGCACATATAGCCGTTTTTACATCGGTTCCCCGGTAGAGTTCCCTGAATTCATGTGCAAAGGACTTTGCTTCCTCCCTCGTCTTGAACATCTTCCAGTTTCCCGCTATGAATGGTATTCTCATCTGATTCTCCTATTTCTCTTCAATACATGCAATCCCCGGCAGCACCTTTCCCTCCATAAATTCCATTGAGGCACCTCCGCCGGTAGAAACATGGGTCATCCTTTCCCTGAAACCGAATTTTTCAACGGCAGCTGCAGAGTCTCCCCCACCGATTATGGTTACGGCATCGCTGTCAGCCAGAATCTGTGCTACAGCCCTCGTTCCGGCTTCGAAATTAGGCATCTCAAAAACCCCCATAGGTCCGTTCCAAAATACAGTCTTTGCATCGGCTACGGCGCTTCTGTATACTTCTATGGTTTCAGGTCCGATGTCCATTCCCATCATGTCCGCCGGGATTTCATTACTTGCTACTACCGCAACTTCACTGTCATTGCTGAATTCCTTAGAACAGACAACATCCACAGGGAGCAGGATTTTCACGCCGGCCGCCTCTGCCCTTTTAAGAATCTCTGCCGCAAGCTCAATACTGTCTGCGTCAAGAATGGATTTGCCGATTTCATATCCCTGCGCCTTAAGGAAGGTGTAAGCCATACCGCCGCCGATGATTATTGAGTCAATCTTTTTCTTCAGATTCTCGATTATCGGAATCTTATCGCCGACCTTCGCACCACCAAGTATAGCGACGAAAGGTCTCTGTGGATTATCAAGTGTATGTCCAAGGAACTGAACTTCATCTTCAAGCAGCATCCCCGAAACCGTCGGCAGGTATCCGGCTAATCCGGCGGTAGAACTGTGATTTCTGTGCGCTGTTCCGAACGCATCGTTTACAAATATGTCGCCCAAAGCTGCCAGTTCACCTGTAAACGGTTCCTCGTTCTCGGTTTCTTCCTTTCTGTATCTGGTGTTTTCCAGAAGCATTACCTCACCCGGCTTAAGTGCCGCCGCGGTGTCTTTAATATCATCACATACAACCGTCGGACAGGATTTGAATTTAACCTCCTGCCCCAGAAGCTCTGCCAGTCTGACTGCTACGGGGGCCAGTGAGAGTTCCGGTTTCGCTTCCCCGTTGGGCTTGCCCATATGTGACATAAGAATCACACAAGCCTTGTTTGCTATAAGATATTGAATTGTAGGAAGTACCGATACAATTCTGAAATCATCCGTAATTTCCCCGTCCTGCATGGGAACATTGAAATCGCATCTCACCAGACATTTCATGCCGGCAACATCTATATCTCTTACTGTCTTCTTCATAAGTATTCGCCCCTTTGCCTTATCTGTTGTCTACTGAGTACATGTGCCTGATAAGCTCAAGCACCTTGGTTGCATAACCATATTCGTTGTCATAGTATGCAATCAGCTTAAAGAACTTATCATTCAGAGCGATTCCCATTGTTGCGTCGAATATACAAGTGTTGGTATCTCCCACAAAGTCAATGGTTACACATTTGTCTGTCACGTACTCCATGATTCCCTTCATTTCACCTTCCGATGCCCTCTTGATGGCGGCATTGATTTCTTCCAGTGTTGTCGGAGTCTTAAGCATTACATTAAGGTCAACTACGGACACATCATTTGTAGGCACTCTGTACGCAAATCCTGTCATCTTGCCTTCAAGGGAAGGGATTACCTTTCCTACCGCCCTGGCTGCCCCTGTCGTTGTCGGAATAATGTTGTTAATTGCCGATCTGCCGATTCTCCAGTCCTTGTCATTTCTCTTGTCTACGGTTACCTGCTTGGATGTGGCTGCATGGATGGTTGCCATAAGGCCCTGCTCGATGCCGAAGTTATCTTCAAGCACTTTGCACAGAGGCGCCAGGCAGTTTGTCGTACACGAAGCGTTTGATACGATATCCATGTCAGAAGTATACTTGTCCTGGTTTACGCCACAAACGAACATAGGAGAATCATCTTTCGCAGGTGCTGTGATGATAACTTTTTTAGCACCCGCATCAAGATGATCCTGGCTCTGTTCTTTTGTGGTATATGCGCCGGTACCTTCAACAATGTACTCCGCTCCGCATTCACCCCAAGGGATTTTTCTTGCTTCCGTTTCCGAATAAACCGGAACCTTCTTACCGTCAATAATCAACCCCCCCTCATATACGCTCAGGTCTTTCGGGAAGCGACCGAACACTGAGTCATATTTGAGCATGTACTCCAGGTAATCCAAGTCCGCATTACGATAGTTAATTCCCGCAATCTCGATATCAGGCATATCCATTGCAGACCGGACTGCCAACCTTGAAATACGTCCGAAACCACTGATTCCAACTTTAATAGCCATTTTAATTCCTCCTAAACACAGTATTTATATTATCCCGCTTCCGGGTTAATATCTCCTTCTCTTTGATGATGACAGAATTCCCATCTCGTCTCTGTACTTAGCGACGGTTCTTCTCGAAATGTTGATCCCCTTCTCCATTAGCAGTTCAACCATCTTCTGGTCACTGTAAGGCTTCTTGATGTTCTCACTATCGACAATCTCCCGGATAAATTCCTTTATGCTGTTTGAGGATATCCCCTCCCCTGTAATATCCGACACACCGGCCGAAAAAAAATGCTTAATCTCATAAACACCCCTCGTACACTGCAAATACTTGCCGTTAATGGATCTGGACACTGTCGACTCATGTATTCCAAGTTCTTCCGCTATATCCTTAAGTGTTAGTGTCTTCAGATATTTGCTTCCGTAATCCAGAAAATCCTTCTGATATTTTACCACAGCGGAGACCACATTAAAGATTGTCTGCTTCCGCTGCTCGATACTTCTTATGAGCCATACCGCAGAACTGACTCTCTCAGACAAATATTCCGCCAGCTGTTTGTCCGTATCGGTTTTATGAAGCAGATTCCTGTAATATGAACTCACATTGAGATGTGGTGTGCTGCTTTCATTAATTGAAACAACATACTCTCCGTCGACACATTCTACAATCACATCCGGAACTATGTATTTGGTCTCCTGTTCGCCGGCAAACTGTCTGCCGGGCTTCGGCTCCAGAGTTCTGATGATATCCGCCATAGCCTGGATTTCCTGAACCGTAAGTCCCATGTCTCTTGCCACCGCCGAAAGCCTGTTATCCGCAATATCCTCCAGATATTCATCTATTATTGTCTTTATCTGTTCCGTCAGCTGATTCCTGCCGGCCAGCTGAATCTGCAAACACTCGCGAATGTCTCTAGCCCCCACTCCGGCAGGATCAAATCCATGGATCATGTCCAGCACCTGCAGAACCTTCTCCTCAGGTGCTCCGGTGGCTTCCGCTATTTCCTCCACGGTTGAAGTCATATATCCGTTTTCATCGAGGGATTCAATAATATACCTGCCTACCCTCCTGCACCCCTTGTTCTCTGCCGCAAACTGAAACTGAAACATGAGATGTTCCGGCAGAGTTACCTCATTTGTCACATACCTCTCATAGGCATTCCCCTTGCTCTCATCGTCTTTACCGATCCAGCTGCCGTAACCTTCATCTCCGTAGCTGCTGTTTCTGATAAACTCTTTCCAGTCAAAATCCGCTTCGTCAAAGGCTTTGTTATTGTCTTCATTTTCGTATTGCCCCGGCTCCTCTGCGGTTTCCCTTTCCGAATCAGAACCGTAATCAGAATCGTGCTCAGCATCTACGGCCTCCTCCAGAACGGGATTAGCGAGAATCTGTTCCTGAACATAAGAATCCAGCTCCTGCGTATTAAACTGCAGAATCTGGATTGCCTGAATGAGCTCCGGCGTCATCACCAGTTTTTGTGTTTGTTCTATTGTCAAATCAAATCCCAGTCTCATGTCGCCTCAAAGCCCGCCTTTCCCGGTTATCTTGCCGCCTTATTTCGATGCTTCTTTTGCTATTCAATTATAGCACAAAACCTCCGCGTTGTAACGGAGGTTTTGACATAATGCAATTACTGCTTCAACCCGTGTCAGCGCATGCAGCAGTGCTTGTATTTCCTGCCGCTTCCGCAGGGGCAAGGTTCATTTCTGCCAACCTTGGGCTGCTCACGTCTAACGGTTTTTGATGCTTTATACCCTCTTACAATCTCAGCCATCTTGTCCCTGCCGAGAATATCTTCCCACTGCGGGAGTCCGAAAAGATAATCAGCATCTGCTTTAATCATATTGTAGAACAGCTTTTCAGGCACGATTTCCACTTCTATTTCGCTTTCCTCGTCGAAGCTCTCAACATCATTGGCATTGACGATGCTTTCGTTGATTCCGTCCAGAAATCCCATGAAAATCACAGGTCTAACCTGATATTTCTCAGCCAGTTCTCCCAGCCTTCCCTGCATTTTCTCCGCAGGACGGTCAAGAATATCACTGTAAATCTTTGTTTCGGCTCCGCTGTATTCCTCCCAGAATTCCTGAAAGGTCTCTTCTGTCCGGGTTTCAATCAACTCTGTCCACTGTTCAAATAATGTCGCCATCTAAATGTTCCCTCTCTGTATTTATCTGAGAATCGCCTTGGAAATTTCCAGAACATCCCCCATAACAGCACTGCCCGTAGGAAGAGGCCCCGCTCCCGGTCCGTAGAACATAAGCTCTCCCACCGCGTTGCCCTTAACAAATACTGCATTGAATTCAGCATTAACTCCTGCCAGCGGATGTGGAAACTCAATGTTCATAGGTTTAACCGCGTATTCGACGGTTCCGTCAGCCAGCTTTTTGGCATGCGCAATGAGTTTTATAACACAGCCTTCAGCCCTTGCGGCTTCGATGTCTGCTGCAGTAATCCGGCTGATCCCCGTAGTGGGAATATCATCGGGCGCGACATACTTTTCAAACATCAATGCCATGAGGATGCTCAGCTTGTTGGCGGCATCTATGCCCTCAACGTCAGCTGTGGGATCAGCTTCGGCAAAACCCTTCTCCTGTGCATCTTTAAGAACCGATTCATAGTCCAGCCCTTCTGCAGTCATCTTATAAAGAATGTAGTTTGTGGTGCCGTTTACGATACCCATTACCTCTTCAAATTCATTGGCTTTCAGAGCTCCTGTTAAAGCGGTCAGCACAGGAATGCCGCCGCCTACACTTGCTTCGAATTTGAACATGGCTCCGCTCTGCGCCGCAGCCGCATTGAGCCTGTCCCAGTTAGCCGCAACCGCGGCCTTATTGGCAGTTACAACATGCTTTCCCGCCAGCAAAGCCTTCTCCATAAATGTACCCGCAGGCTCTATTCCGCCCAAAAGTTCGATAACAATATCAATATCCGGATCTTCCGTTATGGCTTCCAGATTAGATACGAACTGTTCCTTTGACACTGCAATATCTCTTTCCCGGTCTATATCCTTTTCCAGAATCTTCGTAATGTTTATCTTTGTTCCCAGATCCTTCTCGATTATCGCTCTGTTCATTTCCAGTGTCTTGTAGGTTCCGACACCTATGTTTCCCAGACCTAAAAGCCCTATTTTGATTTCTTTCATTTTGTTACCTCTCTTTTGTTACCTCACCTTATCCTCAAGAATATACAAGGGTATTATATCACAATTATTCCCCCTATAACCGCAACTAAAAAAGCAAATATCCATGCTATGGCACACTGGCCCAAAACGGTAAAGAATGCCCATCTGCCTCCCAGCTCATTTTTTACAGCTGCGATAGCAGCCACACAAGGAGTATACAGCAGTGAGAACACCAGAAACGACATAGCCGAAACGGGTGTAAGTACCGTTGCAATTGCCGCTTTGCCGCCGAAGAGAACGGCTATTGTTGCAACCACACTCTCCTTGGCTATGAATCCTGTAACAAGGGCAGCGGAAATTCTCCAGTCGTCGAAACCCATCGGAATGAAAATAGGGGATATCCATCCCGCAACCGTCGCCAAAATACTGTCACCGGAATCCGCTACCACATTCATATTAATATCAAAGGTCTGCAGGAACCATATCACCAGAGTGGCGATGAATATAATTGTGAATGCTCTCTGCAAAAAATCCCTCGCCTTGTCCCATAGAAGTCTGCCCACATTCTTCATGCATGGCAGCCTGTAGATCGGCAGTTCCATTACAAAAGGTACCGCTTCACCCTTAAACACGGTCCCCTTGAGAAGAAGTGCACCAAGTATTCCTATCACTATGCCCGTCACATAGAGTCCCGTCATAATCAGACCTCCATGCCCCGGGAAGAATGCCGCCGTAAAGAATGCATAAATAGGCACTTTTGCCGAGCAGCTCATAAAGGGTGTCATTATTATTGTAAGTTTACGGTCGCGTTCCGAAGGCAGAGTTCTTGATGCCATAATGCTGGGAACGGAGCAGCCGAACCCGATAAGCATAGGCACTATACTTCTTCCCGATAGACCCATCTTTCGGAGAAGTTTGTCCATGAAGAAGGCCACTCTGGCCATGTATCCGCTGTCCTCCAGCAATGAAAGAAAGAAGAAAAGGGTGACTATAATAGGTACGAAGCTTACAACACTTCCGACTCCGGCGAATATTCCGTCCAGGACCAGTGATTGGATGACAGAGTTAACGTCCGATGCCGCCATTACCCGGCCGACGATATCGCCCAGTGCGGTAATCCCCATATCAAGCCATCTTTGAAGTATTGTTCCTATAACATTAAAAGTCAGCCAGAAAATCAACCCCATAATTCCTATAAATGCAGGTATAGCCGTATATTTGCCGGTCAGGAACCTGTCCGCCCTGCGACTTCTCTTGTGTTCAATTGATTCCCTCGGTTTAACAACCGTGGCACTGCATATTTTTTTGATGAAGCTGAATCGCATCTCGGCCATGGCAGCAGCATGGTCCAGCCCACGCTCTTCTTCCATCTGAAGTATCAGGTGCTCTATGGCTTCCTGCTGATTTTGTGATAGGTTCAGGCTCTTTAAGATCAGTTCGTCACCTTCCGCCAGTTTAGCCGCTGCAAACCTGAGCGGAAGACCTGCCTCTTTGGCATAGTCCTCAATAAGGTACATTATTCCGTGCAGACACCTGTGTACCGCACCGCCATGGTCCTCTGCCCCGCAAAAGTCCTGTCTGCCCGGACGCTCCTGATACTGTGCCACGTGTATGGCATGATCCACCAGTTCTCTGATCCCTTCGTTGTTTGCTGCAGAGATCGGCACTACCGGAATACCCAGCATAGCTTCCATCTCGTTTACCATTATATATCCACCGTTATTTCTGACCTCGTCCATCATGTTAAGTGCCAGTACCATCGGCTTATCCAGCTCCATAAGCTGCATGGTAAGATACATATTTCTTTCTATATTTGTCGCATCGACGATGTTGATTATTCCCTTAACATCGCTTTCCAGTATGAATTCTCTGGAAATAATCTCTTCACTGCTGTAAGGTGACAGGGAATATATTCCCGGCAGATCGGTAACGAGCGTGTTTTTGTGACCCTTTATCACACCATCCTTTCTGTCTACCGTAACTCCAGGGAAATTACCGACATGCTGGTTAGATCCCGTCAGCTGATTAAAAAGCGTGGTTTTGCCGCTGTTTTGATTGCCGGCAAGAGCGAAAGTAAGAAGTTCTCCTTCAGGCAAAGGATTCTCGTCTGCCTTGACGTGATACCTCTTTCCTCCTTCACCCAGCCCCGGATGGGGTATTTCTTTCGGTTCATTACATACATCCACATCTTCTTCGCTCTGCTCTTCATCATCGCCGCTTCGTATATCTCTGATTTTTATTTTCTCTGCATCTTCCACTCTCAGAGTCAGCTCGTACCCATGAATTCTCAACTCCATAGGGTCTCCCATTGGTGCATACTTCACCAAAGTTACATCCGCATCAGGAATCAGTCCCATATCAAGAAAATGCTGTCTCAGAGCACCCTCTCCTCCTACGGAAACCACTGTGGCCGACTGTCCTATTTCAAGATTTTTTAATGTCATTATAATATCTTTTTTCATTTAGTTCTCCAGAGGTTACCGCATCGTCCCCCTTGATTATAATATCCTTTATCATTTTCACGCGAACATCCTTCGGATCCATATCATATCTGCTCTGCCGATACGCGGCAAGATGCTCCGGCGGATCCTTCTTGCTGAAAGGTCTGCTGGTATCGTAAAACACCTTATTGCACATAATCCCCAGTATAATTACCCATGACAGGAGCAGAAACCAGATCATTATAGCAATAACAGACGATAACGCCCCGTAGAGAAGGTCATAGTTGACCAATGATTCGGTATGAAAGGAATAGAGCCAGCTGACAAACATAATGCCCAGCGAAGCGAATGCCGAACCCGGAATCACCGTTCGGAAAGGTCGCTTGACCGTAGGTATAATGTAATAATTTGAACCTATGATAAAGAAATACAGCACGAACCCAAGCGGCCATCTGAGCCACAGCCACATGCTGTCCACAACAGATATATCATCAATATTAAAAACAGTCAGGGCGGCAATAAGGATAATCTTTCCGTAACAGAGTATTATCAGTGCTGCCACAAATGACATGGTAGTCAGCAGCATGGTGAACACGGCTCTGCCGCGTTCAATGAAATAGTTTTTCCCTGTGTTTTCACCCTCCGTCATGATGTAGTTGGCTATTCTGGAAATTACAAAAGATGCCCGCGATCCCGCCCATAAAGTTATAATGAGAAAGATTATGTTTCCAAACCCAATGGAATTAAATTTGAACAGTACACCTATAATCCCCGACATGCGTTGCCCCGTATACTGTTCGATTGCATCAAGAGCTGTCTCCATATTTATACCGAAGATTCCGAGAAGCTGAATAATCAACAGTAAAAGAGGTACAACAGACAACATAAGATAGAAGGATATCTGTGCTGCAAACCCATGATAGTAAGGGTCCAGAATCTGCCTGAACCCCATTATAAACATTCTTTTCAGTCTGTCGAGCAACTTATTCATTTCCCGCCTGCAATTTCCCGCGCAAAATCTTCAAAGCATTAGCTCTGTGGCTTATACTGTTTTTTATATCCGCACCAAGCTCGCCGAAGGTCTTATCATATCCCAAAGGCACAAATATAGGATCGTAACCGAAACCGTTCATACCGCGCTCCTCAAGGAGCAGATTCCCCTCAACCTCACCGCGGGCAACTACCGCTCTGCCATCCGGATAAACCATGGTGATAACCGAAACAAATCTGGCCGTACGTTTTTCGAAAGGGATTTCCTTCAGCAGGTGTATCAGCTTAGTATTGTTGTCGGAATCGATATTTTCACCGTCGTACGTGTAATTTTTATCCTCAACTGCTGACGGTTTCAGTCCCGGGAACTCTGCAAATCTGGCCGAGTATACGCCGGGGGCTCCGCCCAGACAGTCAACCTCCAGACCGGAATCATCCGCTATGGTAATCCTGCCGCAAAGCTTCATGATTTCATAAGCCTTTATGTATGAATTTTCTTCAAAGGTTTCACCGTTTTCTTCAATCTCTATTTTAGGAACTCCCGCTTCATCCCTTGAAACAATCTTCATTCCAAATTCCTTTGTAATGGCTTCAATTTCTTTTATTTTATGTTTATTCCGTGTTGCTGCTACTATCGTTTTCATAATGAGGTATTATATCATATGTGACAATAGCGGACAAATGATGTACAATGAATTGATAGTGTCAACTTGTTGTGGAGTTTTTGATTGACATCAACTCCAAAGTGTATTTCTAACAGTTCCAAATCCTTGTATTAGTATTTGAGTTCCACTGGTTCCATCAAATATAGGTGGTTCACCTTCAAATACAGTCCAATCCACAGCTCCTGATATTGCTTCCTTGATAAACTGTTCCGCATATTCGCTGTAAGTCTGTTTCTGTCCCTTTTTGAAATCTTCAGCCATGATTTTTCCGCCGTTTTTAACATACACACGTAGCTTTGCCGGCTTTCCAAGACCCGCCTTACTCCAGCCCAGAGGATCTCTGCTGAACCGCTCAGATAAAACATGACTAACCTGTGCTTCCGTACAACTGCCGAATATATTTAAATTTTTACGATTTACAATTTCGTTCCAGTTTCCAAACAGATATGTACCAAATTCTGAAATATGCTTTATCTGATTCTCATCTTCTGCAATATCATAAAGACTCTGAAGGATTTCGTCTGCCTTTGCTTTATCTTCTTCTTTTATGGCTTTTGTTATATGCGTTGATACCTTTTTACCGGGAAACTTGTTGGATAAGCTTTTGACTCTTTTCCCCAAGTGATAGCCATCCATGACATGAACAGTTTGTGGAAAATTCTCCAATCCGTTTTTAATCCATCTTCCTCCGTCTCCATGAATAAAAATCTTCTTAACCTTTGTTACATCATAGGCTTTATCAAGATAACCTTCCACGCTCTTCCAAAGATTCTTTGTGTCAAATGATTCGTCTACAAAGTGCATGGTTCCAATTGTTTTATGTCTTTTTTCATTTTCGGTATCCATTCCTTCGGTCACTGTAACCAGTGGAACAATCTTGCTGGATTTGCCTTTCTCCTTATTTGGTTTTTGCATATGTGCATGGTCTTCGTCTGCATATATGTGAAGCTCTCCTATGTCTTTCTTCTCGGTGCTCTCCGGCTCCTTTTCCATTGCAGGCAGTTTACCGATATGGTTCTTCACAGTCTGTCTGCTTAATTTTCCTCCGCTGGCAATAGCCGCACTCTTTGCATAGGACATATCCGTTGCAAGAGTAACCATAGCAGCACTCAAATTGTCTCCTATTCGCTCATATGAACGAATGCCTGTTATGTGATCAAGAATGAAAACATATTGGTCATTGATTTTATCATAGTAGTAATCACGAGGAAGCTTTAGTATTCCTAATTCGGTATGAAGTTCTCTCGCTCGTTCCTTTTCTTTTAGAACCAGTCCCTGTTCTTTACGACCGGCCTTATCTGCTCTTATCTGTATGTTTAGCCCTGTAAAAATCGTTTCAACGATTGCTGATGCTGCTGATTTGCAATCCTGTAACACATCTGAAGATAGTTGATCAACATCCTGAATTCCACCCGAATATGCTTTTTTTGTAATTTTCCTTCCCAATTCTTGTGTTATTTCCTGTATAATTGTTTCCATAGAGATCTTCCTTTCGTTTAATAATTTTTGCAAAACTATTTTAACACTTAGGAATTGATCTCTATTTCTTTATTTTTAAAAACTCCACAATTATTTTACACTAACATTATTAACATGCCTTGCATCAATTAAAATACTCTTGTGCCTTCGTCTTCATCCCAAGGAAGAAATGCCTACTTTTGCAACGGAGGCCGAAACTGATTTCAAGTGTAGATTTATTGTAATTAGAGACACCCGTTTCAACCTCTTTTCTTATTTTTTCAGCAAGCCTTCCGCCACCTCACCGGCAACCGCCTCTCCGGTTAACTCTCGTACCAGTGCAAGTGCAAAATCCATGGCGAGTGCAGGGCCTTTACCCGTAATTATGTTGCCGTCAACAGTGACGTCTTCTCCCGTTGCTGTTCCGCCCTTAAGGTATTCCTCCATGCCCGGATAGATCGTGGCTCTTTTCCCTTCCAGTACTCCGCAGGTTCCCAGCACCATAGGTGCGGCACAAATTGCTGCCAGTTTTTTGCCGGATTTTGCAAAATCTTTTATATGCTCCCTGAGCCCCGAATGTGCCTCCAGATTGGCAGCCCCCGGAAGACCTCCCGGCAGAACTATCATCTCACATTGATCGTAATCCGCTTCACTGTATATGATATCGCTCTGCACATAGATATCATGGGCTCCGCGAATCAACTTGTCATCTGTGATTGAGACAAACTGAACATCACAGCCTGCTCTCCTCAAAATGTCCACAATTGTCAGTGCTTCGACCTCCTCGAAGCCGTCAGCTAAATGTACATAGATCATTTCAAACCTCCTTAAAAATAATTTCTTTTTCAATCTGCATTTTCATACGATATTTCCGGCAGTCCGGAAATCAGATCCTTAGCCACCTCACGATAATCGGCAATCCGGTCGGACCGTCTATAATAAGACTGTACAGTTTCGTCCAGAACGGTGAGACAAAGGAGCATCCTGCAATAAGCGCTCCTCCATAGACCAGGAAATAGTAAGGGATTTTGTTTTCCGGGCAGAGCCCGTAGAGAGACTCCAGACTTCCCGATGCATACATTACATAAAATGCTGCTATTGATGCAGCTATCACTATACCGTATACAATGACCGCCTGCCTGCTGCCGGCATATTTCCCGTACACCAGCGAAATAACCGCAAACCAAGCTACCACCAGACAGGAAATAAAACCGACATAAAGCCCGTAAAAATCTATCACATACCTCAAGGTCAGATGAAAGATATACACAGGCATTGTATTGACCCCCACAAATGCCAGAAAGCCTTTTTTTGATGGGAGTATATTAAGCAGCAGCAGTATCCATCCGCATGCCAAAGCAAATACCAGAACTCTGCCCATTATATCCTCATACCACATCATGCCGGGGTAATTGTTAACCGGTCCCTTGAGCAGGAACCATCCCACACGCGGTCCCCACCTGCAGAGAATAAGCGAAGCGGCAACCAGTGCAGCACCAAGAAGCACCAGCAGCCATGGCTTTTGCCTGAGGGTTCTCAGCTTCGCCAGTCTCTCTTTGGAACAGTAAAAACCCAGCAGGAAAAACGGAAGGTACGAAAATGCCCTGCCCAGAGACATGAAATTCTCAAAGGACGGTATCTGTCCGACAATCAGATACATCACCAGTGATATGCTCATCATATGCGGCAATTTAATCATGTCTTTAAGTAAAAATCTGTAGAAAAACAGCACAAACAGGAACCACAGTGCAAAGGGCGGTTCAAGAAATTTGAGATGTGCACTTCCGAAGAAAAACATTCTGATAAAAAAGTAAACCAGTGTAAACACCAGATAAGGCCACATGAAGGTTTTGAATGCCGTCTCTCTGGCCCTTTCGGGCCTCTTCGAAAAATATCCCGACAGAAATATGAATCCCTGCATTACAAAAACATTGATGGTTATATAAATGAACCCTTCCACACCCCACTGCGGGAATCCGCCCCCATAGAGTTCTCCGTAGAGATTCCCTGACATCTTCGTGAAGTGTGAAACAGGAATGCTCAGCATAAGCAGACCCCTGAAGGTATCAAACATATAGTCCCGTTCTTTAATTTCACCCATTGATGATTTTTCTCCTCGTATGCTTATTAATATTCAGTAAGTAAACGCATTATACCACAAATGGCAATTCAAAAGGAGAGCCGAAGCTCTCCTCCATATGTTTGGTTCGCCGTTCGTCAGGATAGCGTCGTAGACCGCCACGCGCTATCCTTCCTGATACGGTTTCAGGTCGTCAGCCCAGATGAGCTCAACGCCGGTCGCTTCCTGCACTTCTTCCTTAGTGAAATCAGGATGAAGTTCTATGACCTTGATTCCTTCAGGAGTGACATCCATAACTGCCATCTCGGTGATAATCTTTGTAACACATTTTTCTGCCGTGAGCGGAAGTGTGCACTCCGGCTTGATCTTGTGTGCACCCCTCTGAGTGTGAAGCATCGTGATTATTACGTCAGGGCAGCCTGCACACAGGTCCATGGCGCCGCCCATTCCGGCAACTTTTTTGCCCGGAACGATCCAGTTGGCCAGATCTCCGTTTTCGGCCACTTCCATTGCACCCAGTACCGTCGCTCTGACATGTCCGCCTCTTACCAAGCCGAATGATTCCGCCGTATCAAAGAACTTTGCTCTTGGAAGAGCTGTCACATAAGCACCGCCTGAATTGATGATATCAACATTTACCTCTTCAAGAGTCTCCGCTAAAGCATCAATCCCCGCAAAGCCGTTTTCGGAGTGGCAGGTTACTGCAATATCCTCAGGCAGATAATCCGCCACCATTGTAGGAAGACCTATTCCAAGATTGATAAAATCGCCGTCTTTAAATTCTTTGGCGCATCTCGCCGCAATTCTTACTTTTAAATCTGCCATCTCTTTTCTCCTTCCACAATTGTATCAACCAGTGGGCCGGCAACCTGCCAGATGTCAGGATCAACCGAGCCGATCTCTACCAGCTTCTCAGGAGCGATAATCGTATGTTTAGCTGCCCCGGCCATTACGATGTTGAAGTTTCTCGTTGCCCTCGCACACATATAGTTTCCGAACTTATCGGCAACAGTCGGCCTGATGAATGCATAATCGGCAAAGAGAGGTCTTTCGAAAAGCCACTTCTTTCCGTCGATTACCATAACTTCCTTCTTTCTTCCCAGTTCGTCCGGTTCATCTTCTACAGGTGTTCCCAGACCAACAGGAGTCAAAACCCCGCCAAGACCGTATGCTGCGGCTCTAATCTTTTCCGCCAGCGTTCCCTGCGGCACCAGTGTGTATGTCAGGCTTCCGTCTGCAAACTGCTCGTTCAGTCTCGGATTAACACCTACATGCGATGTGATGATGTGATCAACCATGCGGTGCTCCAGAAGCTTGCCGACACCTCTCGGAGTCTTGCCTGCAAATTCTCCCGGCGGCTGTCCTTCCGCGAGACCTCCGTCATTAGCTATAACAGTCAGGTGCTTTACGCCCTTGGCAACCAGTGCATCCATAAGTATTTCAGGAGAACCTGTTCCCAGAAAGCCCGCAACCATTATGGTCATACCGTCCTGAACACCGGCAACCGCTTCTGCGGGTGTTAAGATTTTGTTTATCATAATCCTTACCTTTCTTTGAATATCTATACTATATCATATTTCTGTTCACGATTTCAGTTAGTACAAAGGAAGCAACATCTTCCGCATACTTGTGCTGACCGAAGCCTGCATCATATCCCAGTTCCTGAGCCAGTTCATGTGAGATTCTCGGACCGCCGCACGCGAGAATAACCTTGTCTCTCATGCCTTCCGCTTCCAGAAGTTCAACCATGTTGGTCAGGTTTTCGATATGAATATCCTTCTGTGTTACAGTCTGCGAAACCAGAATTGCGTCGGCATTCAGCTCCTTAGCCTTTGCGATAAGTTCTTCATTTGGAATCTGCGAACCCATATTGTAAGCTTCAACTCCCTCGAATCTTTCGAGGCCGAAGTGTCCGTGGAAGCCCTTCATGTTCATTATGGCGTCTATCCCCACAGTGTGAGCATCGGTACCTGTCGATGCACCGACAATCACAACCGGTCTCCTTATGTTTTCCTTGATGTAATCCGCACATTCAAGCCTGTCCATAACATCCACTTCAACCTTGGCCACCTTGATGCCCGTATAGTCAACCGTGTGCTGTAACTTGCCGTAAACAACGAAGAAAGTATACTCCTTCGTCATTTCCTTGGCATATACAACGTTCGGTTCATCGAGCCCCATCTTCTTTGCAAGGATCTTAGCCGCTTCATTGGATTCATCACCGTAAGGTACAGGAAGTGTGAACGCAACTTCAGTCATTCCGTCATTCAGAGTGTCACCGTAAGGCTTGACTTTTGTCAGATCAATCTGAGCTACTGCTGTTTTATCTGCCATTATTCTGCACCTCCTAACATGAGAGGGATGAATGGATTGAAGTAATCGTCATCCTTAACGCAAACGCCCTTCAGACCCTTGCCTCCGTCTCTCGCTCTTTTAACTCCGCCGAACTTGCCCTGTTCGATGGTTGAGAAGAGTCCTTCTTCAACGATGGTTTCCAAAAGCTTGATTGCTTCGTCCAGAACGAACTGCGCTCTCTTCTGAATAATACCGTCCTCCTTGAAAATCACTTCCGACCCGATGTCTCTCATGTTGTTAAAGATGTACTGGGCATTTTCAATTGCGAGATATCTGTCGTGCATATGCGGGGTATGAATCGCTTCCGTAAGCATCCCCAGCAGCTGCAGTGACTGTCCCGACCACACCGCGATCATGTTGAACAGTGCATCCTGCACATTTCCCTTAAAAATATTTCCTGTCATGTACTTTGTAGGAGGCATGTACTTAAGTGATGCCTTAGGGAAAATCTCTCTGGCCATCACCGCCTGGGAAAGTTCATAGAGGAACCCGTTCTCTATGTCCGGATCCATTTCAAATGCATGACCCAGGCCCATCTGCTCTTCTTTAACATTTGCCAGAACCGCAAACTGTTCATTGATCAGCTGTGAGGCAAGAACAGTATGGGCGGATTCATAAGCATCGTCGGTAGTCAGGTAGTTGTCTTCTCCCGAGTTGAATATAATATCGCAGTATCCGATAATCACTCTCGAGAAGAACTGGTCAACCAGTGTTCTCTGCATGTTGATGTCTCTGAACAGTATTCCGTAAAGAGCATCGTTGAGCATAACATCCAGCCTTTCAATCGCACCCATTGCAGCAATTTCAGGCATGCACATTCCGGATGAATAGTTGCAGAGTCTTATGTATCTGCCAACTTCCTCACCGACTTCATCCAGTGCCTCTCTCATGATTCTGAAGTTTTCCTGCGTTGCATATGTCCCGCCGAAGCCTTCGGTTGTCGGCCCGTAAGGGACATAGTCAAGCAGTGACTGAGCCGTGGTTCTGATAACCGCAATGATATCGGCTCCCTGTCTGGCCGCCGCCTGCGCCTGCACAACGTCTTCATAGATGTTACCCGTGGCAACAATTACATAGAGGTACGGCCTTCTTCCTTCACCGATAGTTTCCAGGTATTTATTTCTCTTTTCAGTCTGGGCTCTGATTACCTTCAGTGATTCATGTACCTTAGGCATAATCCTGGCTTCCGCTTCTTCCCGGGAGGCCAGCGGCAGTTTGGTTATTTCCAGATTCCCTGCTGCCATTTCCTCAGCGATGGTCTGAGGTTCTTTCCCTGTCTGAATCATTGCATTACCTATCCAGTAAGCAACGCCTCTCGACAGCCCGCCTGCATCCAGAATCTGATCCACAACTACATTTGGCAGCGGAGTGTCGACTTCGTCAACACCATCGATACCCAGCAGCCTCAGAATTGTTCTTTCTGTGCTGACCGTAGTATGTCTGTCGATGAATTCCTGCACGCCCTGTGCAATCTTACGAGCACTGTCACGGGCATGAGCAACCTTTTTAGGGTCAAGATTTAACTTGCTTTTCATCCTGTATTCTCCTTCTTCTTTAATTTATATATTTCCTGGCATTTGCAATTATTTCATTTGAGATACCCAGCATTTTTGCTATATTCAGAGCATCCTTCGGAATTTCACAGTTGCTTTCAACCCGGGTCAGCCGATAATCCATATATCTCTGTATTACGGCAATTCTCTCCCTTCTGTTGGCATACCTGATTTCCCTGTTAAGTTTGTCAAAATCGGCATTTGCCAGACCGATAACCTGCAGGTTCACCACATCAGGATCCTCCGTAACCGTCTCGAAGTGAGTCGTTATGAGGGATATGTATGGCTGCGGTTTAAGGTAGTCCGCTATACTTCTGGTCAGTGCCAGACCCTCGACGGGATTTGTTCCGCTGGCGATTTCGTCAATGAGCAGAAGTGAGCGCTCCTTGCTGTTATCCATTATCTCTTTAAGTTCTTCCATTTCGCTTCCAAAGCTGGATAAGCCTCTTTCGATGGATTGGCTGTCGCCAATGAGGATCTGTATGAAGTTGCTCAGGCCGACGCGGGCCCGTTCACACGGAACAAAATATCCGTATTGTGCCAGGATAGCAACCATACCGACGAGCTTCAGTGTCACGGTCTTACCGCCCATATTGGCTCCTGTTACACAGGTAACACCGTCTTCGAGAGAAATGCTCACAGGGCAGTATTCCCCGCCCTTTCTTCTGACAGCCTCTTCAACCTCCAGGTGACGACCATCGGTAAACTCAATCACATGCTCCTCTGTAATTTCAGGCATTACACAGTTTCTCTTCTGTGCCAGCAAAGCCTTTGCCAGAGTTACATCCAGTTTGCCGATACGGTCGCAATTTGCCAGAAGCACTTCTCCGTACTTATGAATTTCCCGCGACAAATCCTCTCTCACCTTCAGTTCTTCGTCCTCGATGAGAACCTTAAGCTCATCCATTTTCTTTATGAGCACCGCCACATCCTCATCCGGTGCGAGAACAAAGGTGACAGACATATAGTCTGCATCCGATCTGACAAGATCGGGAATCTCTTTAATCATTTCTATACTATGGCTGTCGCTCTTTGACACTTTTATGTCAAATTTCGGAGTCAGCGTCAGACCATATCGATCTTTGATTTCATTTTTTCTAACCTTCTGCTCTTTTCTTATTTCGCGCTCCAGATTCTTTTTTTCTCTCCTGAGTTCAGCCAGCCTGTCTGAAAAAGAATCGTAGATGTAAAAGGTGTTGAGGCGTTCCTTGCCGGGGTCCAGCGTGTCAAGGAGTCCGGTTATGTCTTCCGGTAGAAATTCCGCCGGAAACCCCAGCTTCACGCCTATGGCTCTCACCTTATCCATAAGAAGGAGTAAACTCTTAATCTCAAAGATCTCGACCACGGACAATGCGGCCGTTCCGCTTCTCCCAATTGACAGAGAGTTGTCCTTGGCCGTCATAAGTGTCTCTGAGAGAACGCTTATTTCGGTTTCGTTTTTTTGTGCGATTTCCATAATATTGCCTATCCTCAGAAGCTCCGCACGCAAAGCCTCCTCCTGTCCCGGCAGGAAAGGCTTTTGCCCTTTGATCATTGCGGCTCCGAAAGGAGTAAGCAGGTTCATGGATGATATGACATAGTTAAGGCCTGTTTCCTGTCTCGTTTTTTTGTTTGCCAGCAGCTTGACTATAACCGCCATTGTAATTCTCCTGTGCTTACGCCATCATCACATCAAAAACCGGTATTTCGGGAATAACTTCCTGCATTGCATCTCTCAGCTCTGCGTGATCGAACGAATATCCGTCCGGGGATACAGGGTTGACGGTTATTGCCGCAACCTGAATGTTCTCCAGAACCTCAACTTTAAGTCCCTTTTTTTTCAGTTGCCCCCATAGGGTTGCTCCTATAAAGATCTTTGTGGGGTCCTTGAGAACAAAGGTTACTTTTTTCAGCTTTTTAGGATTGATGTCCGCTACGGCACTCTGAGTAAAAGCACCCGGAATGAACACATGGCTTACCTTATCATCAATCTCCGCATCAAGATATTTCCCCGCTCCCAGTCCGGTTGTTATGTCCATGATAACGGCCTCACCGTTTCTTATGAGGACAATCTGATCACGCTTTTCATGCTCTTCCAGTATTTCTTTCTCCCGTCCATCTTCGAGACATGGCAGGCGGTACAGGGCAACGGTATGCGCCGTTTCCTCTATAACCCTTGTCATCTTTCTCGATAATACCGCTCCCGTGGACAGGATTATCGCATCAGAGGTGCCCGGTGCAGCAATAGATTTCCGGTCTACCGCTCCGTCAATCAGCACCATATCAGCACCCATGTCGAGCATTTCTTCACACATCTTTATGTGCTGTGCGTTTATTACAGGGCCTGCAATCTGCACATATCCGCTCTCCGCAACCCGGCAGAGCATAATCTGCCCCAAAGATGAACCGTACTCGGTCATCTTCAAGATTTCCAGCCCTGCATCCGCAAGGTCATATAACTGTGTAGGCACCGATACGATAGTGCCTGTATCAAGAAATACGCGAGGTTTTTCCGTACCCGTAACGAGGTCCGTCCCCTCACCGTCTCTGCCTGTTGAAGTAACTCCAAGCACCAGACCTTCATCCATCGCCTCTTCTATGAGATAGTTGAGAGCGGTGGTTTTGCCTGCATTCTTAGCCATTCCCACAATCGATATGCGCTTGTACTTCTCAGACAGTTCTTCTAACAGATACATACTTATTTCTTGTTTCTTTCGTGTCTCAGCAGACCATCCGGTTCCATAGACATTCTCTCGCCCTGAGCCAGACCTGCAACACCTTCATAGTGGTAGCCTTCTACATCCTTACAGCCTTCATAGCTGCACTGTAAATGTTTATATTCTTCAGGCTCGGTATAGGTGGTGATAACGCCTTCATAATTTCTCAGAATAATCTTGTGCGGAGTCTGTGAAATCACGTACTGCGGCATTACCGGAGTCTTTCCGCCGCCTCCCGGAGCATCAACTACAAATGTAGGAACTGCATATCCGGAAGTGTGTCCTCTCAATCCTTCGATGATTTCGATACCCTTTGATACAGGCGTTCTGAAGTGACCGATACCCAGTGACAGGTCACACTGATAGATGTAATAAGGCCTTACTCTGTTCTTCACCAGAACATGTACCAGATTTCTCATTACATGAACATCATCGTTAATACCTCTGCAGAGTACCGACTGGTTTCCGAGAGGAATACCCGCATCAGCCAGCTTGGCACATGCAGCCATCGCGTCCGGTGTCATTTCCTTCGGATGATTGAAGTGAGTGTTCAGCCAGATCGGATGATACTTCTTCAGCATGTCCACCAGCTCGTCAGTTATCCTCTGCGGCATTACTACAGGGACTCTTGAACCGAGCCTTACTATTTCAACGTGATCAATCTTTTTCAATTCGCTGATGATGTACTCCAGAACGTCGGTCTCAACGAGCAGACAGTCTCCGCCCGAAAGCAGGACGTCTCTTACCACAGGATTCTTCCTGATGTATTCGATACACTCATTGATATCTTCTATGCTTCTGGCACCGTCCGTTTCTCCTGCCAACCTTCTTCTTGTACAGTGTCTGCAGTACATTGAGCACTGGTCAGTGATAAGAAACAGAACTCTGTCAGGATATCTGTGAGTCAGCCCCGGAGCCGGAGAGTCTTCATCCTCATGAAGAGGATCCAGCATGTCCGCCTCTGTTCTGAATGTTTCCGCGATTGTAGGAACAGCCTGCATCCTCACGGGGCAGCTCGAATCGGCGGGGTCCATCAGTGAGGCATAGTACGGAGTGATTCCCACTCTGAAACCGTCCATAACCTTGGTAATGTCTTCTTCTTCCTGTTCGGTAAGATTGATAACCTGCTTAATCTTTTCCACTGAGTCCAACCTGTTGGCTACCTGCCAATGCCAGTCATTCCACTGTTCTTCGGTAACATTCTTGAAGAGAGGTATATCTTTCCAATTTCTTATTGCCATATTCTTTCCTCCTTTTCATTCCTTCCGATGCATAAACGCAGATTATTTATGCATACATTTCCTCAAACAACTTCTTTATTCCTTCATGCTCTCTGAGAACCTGCAGAGTGATGGCAGCATGGCCCTTGGTGTAGCCGTTTCCCACCATCATATTTACGTCCTTGCCGACACCTTCGGCCCCGAGGGCAGCTTTAGTGAAGTCGGTAGCCATTGAGAAGAAATATACTATACCGCCGTCCCGGCAAGTTAGGATTGAACCCATTTCCGTGTTGGGGATACTTACGCAGTTGATAACCACGTCACAAAGCTTGCCGTCAGTAAGCTCCATAATCTTATTGTACATGCCAACCGCATCGGTTGCATTCATGTGGAAGTATTCGTCTGCCAGATTCAGCTTTCTCGCCCTGTCTTCCGATTTCTGTGAACCTGCCGCACAGATTACCTTACCCGTCACACCGGCTCTCTTCTTTGCTTCATACAGGCACAGCAGACCCGATTTGCCGCCGCCGCCGATTACAAGTATGGTGTCTCCCGGCTTTGAGAGCTTGGCAGCCTGTGCCGGAGCTCCGGCTACGTCCAGTGCCGAAAGCGCCAGTCCTTCAGGCATGTCGTCAGGCAGAACCGCGTATATTCCGCTCTGGAAAAGGATAGCCTGTCCCGTAATGTCAACCTGGTCGATGCCCGGTCTCATTTCATGAATCTCTTCAATAACCAGCGGAGTCAGAGACAGGGATACAAGCGTTGCTATTTTGTCTCCAACCTTCAGGTCACCTTCAAAAACAGGACCGATTTCTTTAACGGTACCGATAAGCATTCCGCCTGATCCTGTCCAAGGGTTCTTGTGCTTGCCCGCATTTTCAACGATTTCCATCATCTTCTTTTTAACCTTCTCCTGGTCTTCAGGGGAACCGTCAATTTCAACAGGCTTCTTTCCGTCACATGTCTTTTTAACAATTTCCGTGAATGAAGCTGAGTCTATGTTCAGAGTCTGAACGTCGATAAGAACTTCGTTGTCGTAAATCTCCATAGTGTTGTCAATCTTATCTGCCGGCTGCGGCAGTACACCTTTCGGCTCCAGTACTCTGTGTGTTCCGTAAGGGCATCCTTTTTTCATATTTGTTTCCTCCTAAATAATATTATTTTAACGTATCTACTATTTTATAGAGCAATTTGCATGCCAAAACATGAATACATTTTATCAATCCGGTATTTGTAAGGCTTAACGAGGAAGTTGGCGGCAAATGAAAATATCTTTTGAGCCGTATTCGGTTCATCATATAAAACCTCTGAACCAAAATCGGTTCAGAGGTCATATTTGTTCTTCTTCCTGACAATCTGTGTTTGAGAGATACCCAGAGCTTTTGCAGCTTTGCGAGTGGAGCCGTGTTTCTCACAAGCATACCGGATGATGTTTTTCTCAAAATTCTCAACCAGCTTCGTCATATCAAGTTCGCTCCTGTCAATTTCCTCCTGCGGCGTATCAAATCCGCCAATTCCGGGCACATCTCCATCAAGCTCCTTAATAACATCCAGTACCGTTATGGCGTCTCCGGCACTGACAATCATCAAACGCTGTGTAACGTTCTCCAGTTCCCTGATATTTCCCGGCCAGTCACGAGTCTCCAGATATTCTTTAGCCTCATCATCAATATACTTGCTCACACCGAATTTGTCGTTATACTTCTTTATAAGACTCTCCACCAGCGGCGAGATGTCCTCCGGCCTGTCGCTAAGCGAAGGGACATTGATCGGAAACACATTCAATCTGTAATACAGGTCTCTTCTGAACTCTTTCCTTTCCACCTGCTCTTCCAGATTTCTGTTTGTGGCGGAAATGATGCGGACATCGGTTTTAACAGGTTTCGTACCGCCTACCCTCATAAACTCTCCATCCTGTATAACTCTCAAAAGTTTCGCCTGAATATCCAGCGGCAGTTCCCCAATCTCGTCCAGAAAAATGATGCCGTTATCAGCCGCCTCAAAGTATCCCTTTTTCCCCTTGGAATCCGCACCCGTAAAGGCCCCTCTCTCATATCCGAAAAATTCCGATTCCATCAGATTAGGAGATATGGATGCACAATTGATTTTGACAAACGGCTGCATCTTTCGAACACTGTTTTTCTGTATTATATTGGCCACCTTTTCCTTGCCTACTCCGGTCGCGCCTGTTATAAGCACGTTACAGTCATATTTGGAAACACTCATGATTTCATCCAGTACAGCATGCATTTTAGGACTCACCGTTATGAAATCCTCCGCCAGCGTCAGGTCGTAGTGATTGTGCTGATCGAAAACACTTTTAATTGTTTCGGATCTTTGACCCCTGCGCCTGAGCTTGTCACGAGGGACCATATTCCCCCGTATGTACGGCGCCAGCTCCCTGACAAGTTCAAAATCAAACTCGTCATATTCTTCCAGATAGCCGGCGGCACACAGTATCTCAAGGTCACGGGAAACCGACTCCGTTACATAAAGCGCGATATTGTAATTACTTATAAAGTTGGCAAATATAACCGTTCCACCCGATTTGGTCGCCATTACACTGATGGTCTCCGCTCCCGGGATATCGGCACAATTAACAGTCATATCCATCTGCGGATAGTCTCTGAAACCCTTCAAGCAGTCCACCGGGCGCATCAAATTATGGTAGGAAATATGCGTAAAGACCTTGTTCATGATTTCGTCAACCCCCGGTCCTTTCATCATTATCTCCGTATTCCTGTCAAATATGCAGTAGATCTCGGCATCGGGTCCCGCCGCCTTTCTGATAGTGTATCCGTAGAGCAGATTCATAAGCATGTTATTTCCCACAACAGCAAATCTGCTCTTGCCCACAGCATTTTTGCTTACACTGTAAATAGTTCCGGATTCATTAAAGGTTATCAGGAGCAAATCCATCGGCAGGTCTTCAGGCCTTTTTATTATAGGCACGCCGGGAACCGCAATGGCATATCCTTCCGCTTCAACCTGCGGATAACTCTTGTCAATCGCCGTAATATTGTCAATATACAGAGGCGTACCTGCCAGCGAGGTATTGCCGATTACCTCATCTCCAACCTTAAGCCCCTTCTCATTGGGTGCATGCCGGTCTATTTCCTCAATAACACCATAAAAGAGCCCTCCCGTATCCGTCACCGGATTATGAAGCTTGCCCCTTTTAATTACGATGTCCTTTATTTTTTCCTTAATCGCTTCTTCATCGTTTAGGGCTTCCTGACATATCTGTCTGAAGCTGGTGCCCTCCACATGAATCCTCCTGAGACCGATTCTCATTTCTCCGGGTTTCAGCCGGCTGCTGTTGTCCAGCTCCCAGGCTGATGCCGGGAAAACCTTCTGCGGTGAAATCACTCTGTCGAGTCCATAGCTGTTCATATCAATTCCTCCCTCGAACCGAAATCGGTTCATCTTCGGCTGATTTCAATACTAAACTATTGGCATCCCTTTTGCAATATATTAAAATGGTATCGCTGCAGAATATATTTTTTATAGAAATGAAAAGGAAAAGGAGATCAACATGGAAAAATACACTTCAACACTGAGAATGAGAATGTCTGCCAAAGATGCGCATTACGGCGGAGAACTGGTAGACGGAGCACATATGGTTCACTTGTTCGGTGACGTTGCTACCGAACTGCTGATTAAGATAGACGGGGACGAAGGCCTGTTTGTAGCGTATGACAATGTGGAATTGCTGGCACCGATCTATGCCGGAGATTTTATCGAAGTTTACGGCGAAATCGACAAGATCGGAAAGACTTCCCGACACATGGTTTTTGAGGCAAGAAAAGTTGTCGCTTCAAGAAAGGACATCAACAACTCTGCTGCCGACTTCCTTGAAGAGCCGATAGTGGTTGCCAGAGGCTCCGGAACCTGCGTTACTCCGAAAGAAATGATGAGAAAATAAAACTGCGAAGCTTATAGAAGCTTATAAACTTTTGAGATATTCTATCTCTTCTTTCGTCAGCTTGCGGTAATGTCCGCTCCTGAGGCGTCCCAGTCGAATCTCTCCAACAGCCACGCGCTCGAGAGTTTGTACTCTGTTGCCTACGGCTGCGAACATCTTTCTGACCTGATGGTTTTTGCCTTCACGAATGGAAATTTCCACAACGGTGGAGCGGGGGTTTTGCTTGATTACATTCACCCGTGCCGGAGAAGTAATAAATCCCCCGATATCCACACCTTTCCTGATCTTTGCCAAGCGTGCATCTGAGATTATACCGGCCACGTTTGCCACATAAGTTTTGTATACCTGATGCTTAGGGTGAGTCAGTCTGTAGGTCAAATCTCCGTCGTTGGTCATAATCAGCAGCCCGCTGGTGTTGCAGTCCAGCCTGCCCACAGGCACCAGACGCTCCGGAATGTCGGCGACCAGCTCAGCTACGGTGGTGCGCCCCTTTTCGTCAGCCATGGTGGTAATATAACCCGGCGGCTTGTTGACCGCAACGTACACCTGACGGTCCCCTCCTTCAATGAGTTTGTCGTTGGCTATTACCCGGTCTCCGGGCAGGACAAAGTAACCCATCTCTTTCATAACCGCTCCGTTTACTTTTACGTTCCCGTTGGCTATCAATTTGTCGGCTTTGCGTCTGCTGCAGAGCCCTGACGATGCGATATACCTATTCAGTCTCATAGCTTGAAATCCTTTCCTCAATTCTATATAATACCACACCTAAGAGCCGATTTGGTGTATAATTGTCAAGCATGGAGGAATTTAACAGATGCGAAAAATAGTGCTCAGAGCCGCCCTGGAATTCGGTGGCAGAGCGGATTTCGAAATCATAGACGTAACGGATAAGCCTGAAGGTCAGAAGCGCGGAACCATCACCATTGATTATGCCCCTTCGGATATTCTGCAGCTTAAAGAGCAGGGAATGGATTTTGATGCCGCTTTGGAATATTACAGAACAAGAATTTACGGGCTGGTTAAATACTACCTTTCCGGTGACTGGGAATGTGTGGAAGGATTTGATAAAGCCCTTGAAATAGTGGAATCCCACATTAAAGATGCTTTTTGAAGGTAACCCCGTCATGAATTACAATGAACTTATATTAAAAATAGATTCTCTGACGGTTTTCAGTGCCCTGAAGGCCGATCCGGTACTTTCCGGATTGCGTAAATTCCTGCAGACCTTTACTGTTGCTGATTACAGCAGTATGGTTGCCGCACTCTATCCGGCTACCGGCTCCCTCTCGGAGTACATCCGCAAAATCACGCTTAATGATGACAACTTTTATGTCAGAGAGGTGGCTGCAGGTCGTGAAATGAGTGCAGAAATTGAAACTGCCGTCAATATGGAACTGGATGTTCTGGAAGAGATAGCTGCCGTTTCCTCTGCGGAAATACAGGCCGAAATTCGAAAGCTTCACGGTGAAACCGAAGCTGAAATAGGTTTCGAATCCGACGGCGAATTCAATAGAGAAATGGAATCGGGTATCGGAGGGGTTATCCTGCCCATTTGGAAAAACACGGAACTGAATCTTAAAGAGGATTTTGCCGAGAAACTGGCCAATATCACAAGGACAGGCTACGGTATTTTCGCCATGTTTTCTTTCTTCCGTATTGTCGACGGCAACGTAGTTCCCGTTAAACACCCCGACTTCCAGCCGCTTGACACCTTGTTCCGCTACGAGCGGGAACGTCAGCTGATAATCAAGAATACCGAAGCACTTCTTGCAGGACAAGGAGCCGGTAACGTACTGCTTTACGGCGATATGGGCACAGGGAAAAGCTCCACCATAAAAGCTGTCGCTGCAGCCTATTCCGATCAGGGTCTCAGAATAATCGAAATCAAAAAGGAGCAGCTTTTTATGCTCCCCGATATTATGGATATGCTGGCCGACAATCCTCTCAAGTTCATTCTCTTCATTGATGACCTGAGCTTTGCAGTCAATGACGACAACTTCTCGGCACTTAAGGCCGTTCTGGAAGGCAGCATTTCCGGCATCACCGGCAACACGGTAATTTACGCCACAAGCAACCGCCGCCACCTGGTGCGCGAATCAGCACGCGACCGCCAGGGGGGTATAGACCCGGATGACGATCTGCACTTAAACGACACCCTGCAGGAAACCATGAGTCTTGCCGCCCGTTTCGGTCTGACCATTACATTCCAAAAACCGGATAAGGACGACTATCTGCAGATTGTCAGATCTCTGGCCGACGAGTACGGCATCGTCGATATCACAGAAGAAGATCTATTCAGGCGAGCCGAAGCCTTTGCAATACGCAAAAACGGAAGAAGCCCCAGAACCGCACGTCAGTTCATCGAGCTTCTTAAAATCGGAATCTGAAAACCCGTCAAGGAACCCGTCCGGTGCCTCGTATTCTCTCAGTTCATATCCGATTCCCGCCGATTCAATCATTCGAACGGCATTTGTCTTGTACTTCGGCGATGAGCTCTTCTTTGACATTTCCCACCTCTCCGTCAATCACCTTATCAAGCAGGTGGCTCAAAATTTCTCCGATCTGCTTCCCTTCTTTAATTCCAACAGCTTTCAGATCGTTGCCGTCCACGGCCAAATCCTTCAGGCTGAAGCAGTCACCCGAGGCCGCTATTTCTCCGATCATCTCCTCAATTTCATCAAATTTAAGTGCCAATTCTTCACTCATATTCCCGGTGGCAAAATTATCCGCCCGCTTCACTTCCAGAATCTCGAGCAAAACCTCCGTTCCGTACCTGTTCATCCATTTTTTCAGAAGCCTCTCGTCCTTCCTGAAAAACAGGTCGTGATACTTAACCAGAAGAGCTACGCGTTCAGTGGTTGCGTTATCGGCTTTAAGTCTTCCCATAATTTCCCGCACTATTCTCTCACCGGCATCAGGATGTCCATACATATGGCCGATACCGTCTCCATCCAGAAAGAAAGTCTCTGGTTTGCCTGCATCGTGAAAGAGCGCTGCCAGCTTCATGTATTCCGGTCCGCGCACTTTTTCCATGGCCCTTATAGAATGCTCCAGTATGTCATACCTGTGATACGGGTTGTGCTGATCAAACCCTTTCATCGCAAGAAGCTCAGGAATTACAACCCCTATAACGTCTACGTAACATCTGATAACGATTCCGGCATTCCAGCCCGTTATCAGTTTCCGGAATTCCGACAGAATTCGCTCCGGGGAAACATTTTTAAGCAGATTTCTGTTTCTGAATAAGGCAGCTTCGGTTTCCGCGTCTATCTCAAATTGCTTTTTCTTATCTCTTCCCAGGACTGCGGCGAATCTGAGCGCCCGCATTATGCGCAAAGCATCTTCATTGAACCGCCGGTCAGGGTCGCCTACGGCACTGATTACGCCGTTTGCCAGATCCTTTCTGCCGCCATGAAAATCCTGCAGTTCTTCTCTTATATTCATAGCCATGGCATTTATAGTGAAATCTCTTCTTTTCAGATCTTCCTCAAGGGAGGTTACAAATTCCACACTATCCGGGTGTCTGTTGTCGGAATATGTGCCGTCCCTTCTGTATGTGGTTATTTCCACAGGATATCTCTCGTTGCCGCAATACCTATTTCCGGGCATCAGGACTGTAACCGTGCCGTGTTTGAGCCCCGTTTCAACGACATTGAATTCGTCAAAAACAGCAATGACCTCTTCCGGCGCGGCGTCGGTCGCCACATCAACATCCCGGTAATCATCCGAGGAGCACATTCCGTCCCCGTTCATCAGCATCTCTCTGACACTTCCTCCTACCAGGTAGGCTTCATATCCCGAGTCCTCCAGCCTCTTAAGAACCGGAGCCGCCAATATCAAATTGTTCAATTTGTTTTTTCTTTTCATATTACAATTTTGTCACAACCCGCGAAGTTTGTCCACATACCCTTTGTAAATATCGCGGGGAATAATTTTGTGATATAATACCGGCATGCTGGGATACGTACAGATACACAAACCCGAGCTTAAGGTTCGCGAATACGAAATATATATGGGATATTATTGCGGCATATGCAAATATATCGGCAGGGAATACGGGCAGCTGCCAAGAATGGCTCTGAGTTATGATGCGGCTTTCCTGGCTTTGCTGCTGGCGAGTGTCAGCGAAGAGCCGGACATACCGACTCAGGAGCATTGTGCGGTACACCATATTAAAAAGAAAACCGTTGTACGCAATGAGGCCATAGAGTATGCCGGCGATGTAATGCTGATTCTCGCATGGTACAAGCTGCTGGATGATGCCCACGATGAGGGAAAAATCTCCGCAAAAGCCCTGACCCTCCTTTTGAAGGGAATATACAAAAAGCTGCGGCTCAAGCGCCCGGAGCTTTGCACGGGAATCGAGGAGCATCTTAAAGAATTATCCGCTCTGGAGGAGGCAAAGTGCGACAGTCTGGATCGGGCGGCTGAGGCCTTTTCAAAGATAATGGAAGTTATTTTCTATCAAGGTGCATCTGAGGAATATCGCGAAGTCTTTGCCGGACTGGGCTATCATATGGGCAAATGGATTTACCTGATGGATGCCGTTGATGACATTGAGGAAAACGTCGAGAGCGGTGCATATAACCCTCTGCTTTACAGATACGATTACCGCGGAATGGTGAGCGGCGATAAGAGCTTATCCGGAGAAACACCCGGTGACTTCAGAGACAGAATCAGAGACAAGCTGGAATTCAATCTTTTCCATTATCTGGCTGTGCTTGCGGATGAAACGGAAAAGCTTGATATCAAGAAAAATAAGGGTATAATAGATAACGTAATTTACTTCGGTCTGAACCGAAAGACGGAAACAATAATCGAACAGGATACTGAAACAGAACAGGAGATTTCGAATGAATCCATATGAGGTGTTAGGAATTAAAGAAGGTGCTTCCGAGGCGGAAATAAAGGCAGCATATAAAGAGATGGTTAAAAAATATCATCCGGACAGACATCACGACAATCCTCTGTCCGATCTGGCCGAGGAAAAACTTCAGGAGGTAAACGAAGCTTACGATATTCTTATGAATAGCGGCAGTGCAGGTTACAGCAGAAGTCCCGGCAGTTCCGGCAGCTCCGGCTCCGCGGCGGCAGACTACGCACAGATCAGAAGAGAAATCGATGCAGGCAATTTGCAGGCTGCGGAATCCATACTCGGCGGTGTAAGCGACAGAAGTGCGGAATGGTTTTTCCTGAGGGGCGTCATCGCATCGAGAAAAGGCTGGTACGATGAAGCTGTCACCAATCTGCAGACAGCGGTAAATATGAATCCTAACAACGTGGAATACCAGCGCCACTACAGCGGGATTGTCAACAGGGGCGGCATGTTCAGAAATCAGGCCTTTGGCCGCGGTTATAACAGCAATCCCAATGATGACATGTGCTGCCGGGCACTTCAGTGCTACATATGCGCGGACTGCTGCTGCGACTGCATATAAATCGGACACATACCATGGAACGAACAAAAACTTTTAAAATAGCTTTGGGCGGGATCTGTCTCGCCCTTACTCTTATATTCATGTTCGGAGCGTCCTTTGTTCCCGGCATAGAGCTGACACTGTTTGCAATCGCGTCGCTTTTCACTGCAGTGATGATTATAGAAACGGGAGTCGGCGGAGGAATAATGCTCTATATCGGAGCGGCACTCCTCGGTCTTATACTGCTTCCGAACAAGCCGGCAATGGTTCCGTATATTTTTTTCTTCGGTTACTGGTGCATTGCCAAATATTTTATAGAGAAAGTAAAAAGCAGCGTAGTACAGATTATCATCAAAGTAATCTTTTTCGCTGCTTTGTTATGTGTATCACTATTATTCTTTGCCGAAATCCTGGCGGGAAGCATCAACCTGCCCGACTACCCTGTCGCCGTTCTCATAGCTGCAGGCACGCTGTTCCTGCTTCTCTATGACTTCATTGTCACTTTTCTTATAAGTTTCTATTTCAGGCGACTTCAAAAGTAAGCTTTTCACCGTCGGAATCTATCAGTACGTGGTCCCCGTCATTGACCGTTCCCCGCACAATCAAACCCGCAAGCTCCGTTTCAATGTGCGTTTGCAGGAATCTTTTTACCGGTCTCGCACCATAGGCGGCATCGTAGCTTTCCTCTGCAATGAACTTCTTCGCCTCCTCGGACGCCTCCAGAGTTATTTCTCTTTCGGTAAGCCTGGCCTCTATTGACTTCATTCCCAGTTCGATAATCTTTACAATCTGATCAAATGTCAGCGGCGAGAACACGACAATGTTGTCAATCCTGTTGAGGAATTCAGGTCTGAAATGCCTTCTCATCTCCTCTTCCACCGTCTGTTTAACCGAATCCTCAACAGAACCGTCCTCACGGATTCCGTCAATGAGATAGTGGCTTCCGATGTTAGAGGTCATTATAATAATGGTATTTTTGAAATCAACGGTCCTGCCCTGGTTATCGGTCAGCCTGCCGTCATCCAGAAGCTGGAGCAGGATGTTGAACACATCGGGATGAGCCTTTTCAATTTCGTCGAAAAGGAGAACGCTGTACGGCTTGCGGCGAACAGCCTCGGTAAGCTGACCGCCCTCATCGTAGCCCACATACCCCGGAGGCGCTCCCACCAGACGGGAAACAGAGTGTTTCTCCATATACTCGGACATGTCGATTCTCACCATGTTTCTTTCCGAATCAAACAAGGCTTCAGACAGCGCCTTCGCCAGCTCGGTCTTTCCGACACCCGTAGGTCCCAGGAAGATGAACGAACCGATCGGTCTGTTGGCATCTTTAAGTCCGGCACGGGCGCGAAGCACAGCCTCCGAAACGGTCTTCACCCCTTCATCCTGCCCGATGACACGTTCGTGCAAAGTCTCCGGCAGCTTAAGAAGTTTCTCTTTCTCCGCTTCAACAAGCCTGGCCACGGGGATTCCCGTCCAACCGGAAATAACCTCGGCAATTTCCTCCTCGGTAACCTCCTCTTTCAACAGACGTGCTTCTTCGGCTTTCTCGGCCTTTGCCTTTTCCTCTTCAAGGCGTTTTTCCAGTTCCGGCAGCCTGCCATACTTAAGTTCAGCCAGTTTCTCAAGGTCATAATTTCTTTCCGCCTCTTCTATGGCATGGCGAACATCATCGAGCTCCTGTTTGGCTTCTTTCTCTTCAACAATGGCCTTTTTCTCGCTCTCCCACTGGGCACGCATGGCATTGCTTTCATCCTTGAGTTCGGCAAGCTCCGCTTCCAGAGCCGCCTGTCTGCCCTTGGATGCACTGTCATCTTCCTTGGACAAGGCCTGCTTCTCGATTTCCAGCTGGAGAATCCTTCTGGAAATCTCGTCCAGTTCGGCGGGCATGCTGTCTATTTCGGTCCTTATGCGTGCAGCCGCCTCGTCCATCAGGTCAATGGCCTTATCGGGCAGGAATCTGTCGCTGATATATCTGTCGCTCAATGTAGCACAGGCAATAAGTGCACCGTCAGTGATTCTCACACCGTGGTGAATCTCGAAACGTTCTTTCAATCCTCGCAGAATCGAAATTGTATCTTCAACAGAAGGCTGATCAACCATCACCCTCTGGAACCTTCTCTCCAGTGCCGCATCCTTTTCTATGTACTTGCGATACTCGTCAAGTGTGGTGGCACCGATGCAGTGAAGTTCGCCTCTGGCAAGCTTCGGCTTCAGCAGGTTGCCCGCATCCATGGCCCCCTCGGTCTTGCCGGCGCCTACTATGTTATGAATTTCATCAATAAACATCAGGATTCTTCCATCGGACTTCTCTATTTCATTGAGAACCGCCTTCAGCCTCTCCTCAAATTCGCCTCTGTACTTGGCTCCTGCAATGAGAGCACCCATGTCCAGAGCAAAGATAGTCTTGTCTTTCAGCCCTTCCGGCACATCCCCGTTGAGAATTCTCTGAGCAAGACCTTCAACAACCGCAGTCTTTCCCACACCGGGTTCTCCTATGAGAACCGGATTATTCTTGGTTCTTCTGGACAGAATCTGAATGGTATGTCTGATCTCGGCATCTCTGCCGATAACCGGATCAAGCTTGCCCTCTCTGGCCATCTCAACCAGATCGCGGCCGTACTTGTTAAGAGCATCGTAACCCTCTTCCGGGTTCTGGCTTGTCACTCTCTGATTGCCCCGTACTTCGCTCAGCGCCTCAAGGAAGCAGTCTCTACTTATTCCATAGCGTCTGAAAATAGCTGCCGATGGAGTATTTCTTTCATCAAGCAGAGCCAGATAAAGATGTTCGACGCTGACATACTCATCCTTAAGATTTGCCGCCTTCTTTTCCGCTGCAAGAAAAATCTCCTGCAATCTCCTGGTGGAATACATCTGATCCGCCCCACCGGAAACCTTAGGCAATTTATCCAGCTCTCCCTGAACGGAGCCGATAAGCTCTCCCGGATTCAGCTCACAATATTGAATCAGCTTCGGAATCAGCCCGTCCTGCTGCATGAGCAACGCCATATGGAGATGCTCACCGTCAACCTGCTGATGACCTTCCTCAACTGCAATATTCTGGCAATCGATGATAGCCTCTTGTGCTTTTTGTGTGTACTTTTCTATATTCATTCTAAAACCCCTTTCAGAAATATATTAAAGCTGACAGTATTCCTGTCAGCTCTATTGTAATACTTCAGCAGGGTCCGTGTCAACAGTTTTTTAGCACTCTATTGCTTAGAGTGCTAACAATTTCATCCGTTCCCTTTTAATTTGAACTTCATGTAAACCGGATTGTGATCGGAATCCATAAACTGCAGATCCACTACATCAGCCTCTATGACCTCTACATTGTCCGAAACCAGGAACCCGTCTACAGTAACGACGAAGGTTGTCCCGGGATTATAACCCTCATTGCAGTTTCGGCATGATGGAACCGGCTTGTCCGTACTATAGGGTGCCACTAAGCTTATGCCCTCCGGCAGATCTTTTACAGGGAAAGGCTGCGCCCAGGAATACCACTCTTCATGTATTCCGAAGATTTTGCCCGAATCTCCCAGAAGATCCATATTACAATCTCCGCCGGCAATCACATAGTTGCCGTCTTCATAGTCCTTCAGCATGTCCTCGGTGAGCATGGCCAGCTGCCTTTTTACAACTGTCTCATCGGTAGTGTATGCCGAAAAATGGAAGTTATAAAGGCACAGCTCTTTGCCGTCGGCTGACGGTATGCGGTTGATGCTGTATGCTCTGTCTAAATCCAGCAGCTTGGCAAAGCCCTTCTGAATCGGAAGGCTTCTCCTCACGGAACCCGTAATATCATAGGCTGACATGGTCAGCATTCCTGACATGTTCTTCCCGTGAGGGCGCGTTAACGGATAGAAAAGGTACGGAAAATCGTAGTTTACGGCAAAGGTGCTGTCATATGCCGCGAATCTTTTCAGCCTGGTTATTATGACCTCTTCATCAACCTTATAGGTTCTGGTACCCCTCTTGTCAACCTCCTGAATCATGTAAAAATCCGCCTTCTGATCCACCAAGGTTGCATTGATGTCCTTCATGTTTGCCAGCAGAGCCTCTTTGCTTCGTGCTCTTGATTCTTTCCCGCCGTCCATAAAGAATGAGTAGTCCTGAACATATGCACCGAACCCGATGTTAAAGGATGTAGCCTTTAATTCTTCATTTACGGGAACCGCTTCCAAAGCTTCACCCTGCCGGATCTCAACAGCTCGATTGTCGGGAATCCTCTTATATTGCAGCAGTAAATATGTCACATATATCCCCGCGATGAGGACGAATACAAGTACTATCAGTAAAATTATTTTAAGTATTCTTTTCATAGTTTATCATTCAAATTCCGCAATCGCTTCCACCTCGACAAGTGCACCCTTTGGAAGCTCTTTAACCGCAACGCAGCTTCTCGCCGGCTTCTCGGTGAAGTACTCTGAATACACTTCGTTAAACGCTGCAAAATCCGCCATATCACTCAAAAAGCAAAGTGTCTTTACGGCACTTTTAAGCGACCCGCCCGCTGCAGTCAGAACTGCATCCAGGTTTTTGCATACACGATGTGTCTGCTCTCTGATCTCCGTCCCCTCGAGAACTCCTGTTTCCGGATTCAACGGAATCTGTCCCGAAGTATAAATCAGATTGCCCGTTACAATTGCCTGAGAGTAAGGCCCCACTGCCTCCGGTGCCTTGTTTGTCTGCACTTTAGTGCTCATAACTTTTGCTCCTTTCAGTAATTATAATATCTTGAAACCTTCATCACGCAGAGATTGCATAATTCGGTTAATGTGTGCAAAGTCTATTGTTTCCATTTCAATTCGAAGGAAACAACCGTTTACGCTTTCCGTATCGCCTTTTTCATAGTGAACGCCGGTTACATTACCGCCACAATCGGCAATGATACGGGAAAGGTCTTTAAGCTGACCCGGTTTATCAATAAGCTCAATGAGAAGTCTGGTAGATCGTCCCGATTTCCAAAGACCCCTGTCTATTACCCTCGACAGACCTGTAACATCTATGTTGCCTCCCGATACGACAGCAACCACACGCTTTCCTTTAAGGTTGAATTTGTCAAACATTACTCCCGCTACCGCGGTAGCACCTGCACCTTCTGCGATCATCTTCTGCTTTTCAATTAAAGCCAGAATTGCGGAGAACACCTCATCATCGGTAACAAGGGCGATATCATCCACATACTCACTGACCAAATCATAAGTTATTTCTCCCGGCTGTTTTACCGCAATGCCGTCCGCGATTGTGGATACGGAAGGCAGGCACTGAATCTCGCCGTTTTTTATCGAATTGTACATGCTCGGAGCCCCTGCAACCTGAACCCCGTAAACTTTAACATCCGGTCTGATTTGCTTGACCGTATAGGCTATACCGGAAATAAGCCCGCCGCCGCCGATAGGCACTACAATAGCGTCGATATTATCAAGCTCATTCAGGATTTCAAGGGCAATTACTCCCTGACCGGCGATTACATTTTCATCATCAAAGGGGTGTATAAATGTGTAGCCTTCTTTTTCTTTCAAGTCCAGAGCCTTTTGAAAGGCGTCATCGTAGCAGCCTTCTACAAGGCAGACCTCGGCTCCATATCCTTTTGTGGCTGCCACCTTGGAAATCGGAGCGACATCCGGCAGGCAGATCAGTGACTTGATTCCGCTTTTTGTTGCGGCAAGTGCTACACCCTGTGCGTGATTGCCTGCCGAGCAGGCGATCACACCTTTCTGCTTTTCCTCTTCGGTAAGCGTGGCAATTTTATATGCCGATCCCCTTACCTTGAATGACCCCGTAATCTGAAGATTTTCCGGCTTCAGGTATAGCTCGCAGTCGGGAGCTATACCATAGGCTCTGGCCAGTTTGGTTTCGCGGATGATGCTTTTGAGCACCGTTTGTGCGTTAAATACTTTATCGAGAGACAGCATAATAATCTCCACCTTTCATTTTATTTATTTTCCCGGTATTTCGGCCTTGAGTCATAAAACAAACCCGTCTCAAAGCCTCCCGATTGTTTTGAGACGGGTGTAAATCCATTCTACACTCGCGGTACCACTCAAATTGCAGATCTGATATTCAAATTACGGATCTGATATTCCGCCACATTTTCTTGGTTTATTCTGTCTTAAAATTTTTATCACATTGGCGGGGGCAATGTCAAGGGGTCCATATTATATCTATATTATATTTATATTATATTAATATTAAACTTTGTTTAAATTTATTGAAAATTCTGCCATTTTTTACCGAGATGTGTTACTATAAGTTACTGATTAAGCTGTCCGGGAAGGGAGTCAGCCATGGAACATGATATCATAATATCCTTAATTTTTTACATTTTCGGTTGCTTTTATATATTTTTTGGTGTTTATACGCTGATTTCCAACGCAAAAAGTTATATCAACTGGCGTTTTCTGCTATTAACTCTTTCCATGGCAACCTGGGCATTTGCATACTCCTTTTCAATCTCGGCGCCTACAGCGGAAGCCGATACTTTCTGGGTGTCTTTCTCCGTTTTTGGCTGGGGTCTGTTTTTCGGCTTCTTTTTACACTTCGTACTGGTTCTTACAAAAGCTGATGCACGATTAAATAAGTCGGCTATGTACATATTACTCTATTTACCCGGGGTTATAAGCATAATCATGTTTGCACCCTTTGGATATTTTTCGGAGGTACAATCTGCACTGATGCCGAGCAGCTCGGGTTTGAAAGATTTTCTCTTCGCGAATATCGGACAAATCTGGTCTGCCTTATATTCCGGCTCTTTTACCGTTGCTTCTGTTATATTGCTTATTCGCTGGTGGAAAAAAATTGAAGATGATTCCCCTCTCAGGCGTTACGTAACATATTTTATGCTGTCCATAACAATCCCATTTTTTGTGGAAGCGATAACCGGTGTCTTCCCTCATTTTTTGGGATTGACGCAGATGCATAAATTGGCAATTTTGTTTTGGATTTTTCCCGCAATACTGCTGTTTGTAACCTTGAGAAAATTCGGCGTACTTCTCGAAAAACCAAGGAAGGAATTCTCTCCTTTAATTTCCGAAGCTGTGCAAGAAGAGCGCCGCTTGCGTTTATTTCAAACTGCCGGAGCTCTGATTCTAATTGGTGCAGCAGGATCCTTTTTTGCAGGATATTATGTTGAGGGAGGTCTTTTTATAAGGGAGTTTTCGGTCGCTTTTGCCGTGTGGGTTTTGGGTATGTTTTTACTGTTTTTACCGTATGCAGTAAAAAAACATGTGATTCAGGATGTCTCCTTCCTGATAATATGTCTGGCGATCCTTGTCTTTTTCGTAATTGAAAATTTAAATATAGGAGCGGCGACAGTATGGGTATTGTATATAGTATTTCTCCTGTTTTCCATTGTCCTTGATAACAGGGTCCTTGCCCTTGTATTTGTAATCGCCACTCTGATAACTCAAATTGTTCTCTGGATTTTTTTACCGGATGTTTCTGCCACAATCGACGGTTCTCAGTATTTGACAAGGATCATTATTATTATTCTTTCCTATTTGGCTGTGGTATATCTGACAAGTGAATATGCTTCAAAGATGCACGGATATCAAAGATTTTCAAAAGAACAGGAAACGCTTGAAAAAATTTCAACCAGCTTTATCTCGGTCGACACTGAAAATGTCAAAGAGAAAATCGATGAAATGTTTGAAGCGTCTGCTGAAGCAATTGGTTTTGATCAGGGATATCTGATCGGTTTCAGTGCGGATTATGAATATGCGACGATTGATAATGCGTATGCGAGAGACAGAGCTGCCGAGTCGCTTCCTTTCAGTCGGGGGATGAAGGTTAAGACCGCAGCTTTACCGATGGCTGAGGCAGTGATTGCTCAAAAACATCCTGTAAGATGCCCGGACATCACAGATCTCTCCGTTGATGAAAGTGAAGAGAAAAGAAATTTCTTCAAGTCAAGAGGAATTCTCTCTTATTATGCGGAACCTGTAATGGTTGAGAATAAAGTAATAGGGATGCTTGTTATGGAGGGCCGCCATAAAGTTGATTTGCGCTTCAGACATAACCAGAAATACTTTTCAAAAGTGGTTGCAAATATATTGGGAAATACGAAGAAAAAGTTCCTGTACGAAAAAAAATTGTATGATTATGCTTATTTCGATAAATCTACAAAACTGGCAAACAGGAATATGCTCAGAAAGAAAATAACGCAGCTTTTGCATAACAGAAAAGAATCAGATAAGTTGGCGATTTTTGATATTGAGCTGGACAACCTGAAGGTGATCAATGCCAGCTTTGGTCATAAAGTTGGAGAGAAGGTAGCCGTAAAATCAGCATCGATTCTTGAGAGCCTGATGAAGGACGGCTGTACTCTTTACAGGGTAGCTGAAGAAAAGTTTATTATTGTTATGCCTGTTGCGGAAACCGATGAACAAATAAATGCATGTGCCCGAATGATAGTTGATACCTTTTCTGAGCCGATATGGCCAAAGAACGGAATAGAAGCATTGTTTGTTACTCCTGTTATAGGCATAGCCGTGTATCCGTATGATGGAAAAGATACTGATACTCTCTTGCAGAATGCCGATCTGGCCGGGTATGAGGCGAAATCTTCCGACAATAAAATTGTTTGTTATTCATGTCACCAATTAAAAAACCGTATCACGGAAAACACTTTACTCACCAATAAACTTTTCAAGTCGCTGCAGAATGAGGAGTTTTTCCTGGAGTTTCAGCCTCAAATCAGCTGTCACACGAAAAAAACGGTCGGTGCTGAAGCCTTACTCAGATGGACACCTGAGGATAATAAAAGAATACCGCCGGATATATTTATACCTATTCTTGAGCAAACGGGATTGATTCACGAAGTGGGGCTCTGGGTACTGGAACAAACACTACGAGAGCATAATAGACTCGTCGCAAAGGGATTCCCGCCTCTTCGCTTTTCCGTAAACCTATCGATTGCACAATTACAAAAAGAAGGTTTCGTTCCTGAAGTTTTAAAACTCATAGAGACAAGCCGGGTGAATCCTAAATATATTGAGCTGGAAATTACGGAAAGCTTGTTGTCTGAAAGTTCCCGGGATGCCGTTGAAAGGCTGTCAAAATTGAAAGATTCGGGGATAAGTATCGCCATAGATGATTTTGGCAAGGGGTATTCATCATTACATCGATTGGATCTGATGCCTTTTAACAGAATAAAAATCGACAAATGTGTTGTGGATGATGTCACTTTAGAACAAAAAAGGATGATAATCGCTAAAACAATCGTTTCATTAGCTAAAGCTCTCAGGGCCGATGTTACCGCCGAAGGTGTGGAAACAAAGGAACAGGCGGACTTTATGAGTGAGATAGGCTGCGATGAAATACAAGGATACTATTATTCAAGACCTTTGCCGTCGGAAGCGCTGGAAGAATTTCTTTTTCTTTCATTATGAGAGTGTGTGAAATAATTTCTGTAAATTATCCGTCCTATGGTAATTGAGATGAGAACCTGCTTAACCAGCAGATTCCGATTGACACATTTAATATAAAATACGATTCAATGCAAGTCAAGCGAGACCTCCGAAAAGAGATCTCGCTTGATTCATTTTTGGGGAATCAGATAGGTAACCGACCTTCATACATTATGCTGAGCTCCCCATAAACCTTAGCCCAGTTTCTGAGTGGTTGACCCCACCTTTTCGTTGCCTGGAGTGTTGACAGGTAGAGTGATTTAAGCAGCGCCGTATCACTTGGAAATACAGAACGCTGGCGATTCAGCTTCTTGTATGTGCTGTTTAAGCTTTCAATGGCATTGGTAGTATAGATTACCTTTCTGACATCAGCAGAGAATTTATAGATTGGAGTAAGCACATCCCAGTTCTGCTCCCAGCTCTTCATGGCATTAGGGTATTTCTCACTCCATTTTTCGGTTACACGGGATAGATTGGCTCGTCCTTGCTCTTCGTTAGGAGCCAGATAAATCGTTCTTAAATCAGTGGCAAATGCCTTCTTGTCCTTGTAAGGAACATACTTTAAGGTGTTTCTGATTTGATGAACAATACAGCGTTGATATTCTGTGTTTGGAAATGCTGTCTGAATGGCTTCTTTAATGCCGGTAAGACCGTCGGCACAGATAATCATGATATCTTTTACACCACGGTTCTTAAGGTCGTTAAGTACACCGAGCCAATATTTAGCACTCTCGTTTTCGCCAATCTGCAGACTTATGACATCCTTTTTTCCATCAAGGGTAACGCCCAGTATTACATAAGCTGCAAGTTTCTTGATGATGTGATCCTCTCTTGCCGAAAAGTGTACTGCGTCAATAAACATGATTGGATATATCTCGTCCAATGGGCGATTCTGCCAATCAGAGATATCCTGAAGTATCTTGTCGGTAACATCGGATATAAAGCCTTCGCTGCATTCAAAACCATAGATTTCCTCTATCTGTTCGGAAATCTGACGAGTGGTAAGACCTCTGGCATACATGCTGATTATCTTACTGTCTATGTCCGAAATATCCTTCTGGCGTTTCTTAACAACCTTAGGTTCAAAGGTAGATTGCCTATCCTGAGGAACATCAATCTGAAATTCACCATAATTGCCTCTTACGGTCTTAGGCTTGGTTCCGTTGCGATAGTTATCGTTATCACTTCGTTCATAGCTTTCGTAACCTAAGTGGTCATCCATTTCGGTTTCCATCATAGACTTGATGGTACCTCCCAAAAGATCCTTGAGAGCTTCCTGAATATCATCGGCAGTTTCGATGTCATACTCATCAATTAGTGCTGCGATGATATTTTTCTTGTTTTCGTTCAAGGGCTTTACCTTGTAAACTTCTTTTTTCTTGTTAGCCATAAAAATATCCTCCTATGGGTTTTTTTATTTTACCATAGGAGGATACTCATTTTTTTATTTACAGACTTTTTTTCACAGTCTCCATTATGATGCTATATGCTTCTAATTTCTTTTTCTCAAGCCGCTTCACGAAGTCTCTATAAAAGTCTTTTTTTGAATGAAAAATGAGTTTTTCAGATTTTGACATTTGGCCGTGTTCCATCTTTTTCTTTGTTAACTCTATCGTGCAAACAAGATCTGCAACTTGGAACAAACGATAGTCCTTTGGCAATACTCTTTTCACTTCATAAAAGAATAATCTTGATTATGCAAAATCAAAGTCATTATGTAATATGGTGAATGCGGCTCATATTCTCCTATATCACCCGATTCGTCAATAAATATGCTTAGAATAGCCATTGACTTCCCTCCTAAAAAAAGAGGCGGGGAGTCTCCCGCGCCAATTAGGTTGAACCTGGGTCTTTCGACCAGCTCATGTAACTATATTGTACCAATATCTCAATGGTTGTCAATGGTTATTTTTACCATTTTGTTTCAATCACATTGCTCTTAGGAAATTTATATTAACCGGACAGCATGAAATTATTATTTCAACAGGGGTACAAATTACACCCCTGTTGCCACTCGATAGATTTTTTGTATTACTATTTAGGAATAACAAAATCAAAACTTCCGGATGTAATGTCTGAATAGTCACTATCAAACAATTTATACTGTACAGTCATCGTCAATTCCTGATCATCAGCATATTCACTCAAATCCTCTTCACTTTATTGACAAAATTATAGTATTCAAGGCTGAAAAGATAGATGGCCGCAGAACCAAGCGGATTCAAATTTTCTATAACTGCATTGGTGCTATCGACTTACCAAAATAAACGAAAAAACGGCATAGACGAATATCAACGACTATGCCGAATTTTTAAGGAATTTATAATCCCTATCTGACCGCTCCTAAAGGTGCCTTTTGTTGTTTGGTGCGCCCGGAGGGACTTGAACCCCCACACTCTCGCACTAGAACCTAAATCTAGCGTGTCTGCCAATTCCACCACGGGCGCATGATTTCAACGCACTCACTTGATTATCCTTTGGTAAACTCGTTAGATTTTATTATACCATCATAAATAAAAAAGGGAAGAAATTTTATCTTTCCAATCTTAAGCGTGGGGGGTTCAAGTCCCTCCTAGCACACATATTGAAGACCCGCTTTTCAGCGGGTCTCAGAGTCTTGGCCTAACGCACCCTCACCTTTTTCACTCCACTCCAGTTGGAATAGTAGGTTTTCCCTTTGACTTTCATGTAAGTCTGAATCTGTACATGGTAGGTTGCACCTCTTTTAAGTTTGTAAATAGTTTTTGTGGTACTGCTATATTTCTTAACGCTGCTGATCTTGGCCTTGGACATGTTCGCGTTTCTGCTGTATTTAATGCGGTATCCGTCCACTCTGGCTTTGTCCATGCGTGTTTTTTGTGCCGTCCATTTCACCTGAAAGGCTCTTTTTTTACTATAAAGTTTAGTTATTTTTGTTCCCCGCGGCTTGACGGTAAAGTTTTTGCTGATAGTTCCGGTATAATCGCCCCTGCCCTTTATCGTAATGGTATATTCGCCGATACCAATGCTTTTTTCGGGGTATGTAACAACCACATCTCCATTTTTGACGTTTGCATTTACATTCCTTGCCAGCACCATCTTGCCGGAATAAACCGATACGACCGGCCTTATGTTCCTGCCGCTGTATGTAAATACTGTTCCTGAAATATCCATATCGGTTAACTTTGCAACCGACGGCGCGGCACCCTCAAATACAGGATATCCGGCATTTACTGTTCCATTCAGATCTCTCGCAAATACTTCTTCGCCTCCGTTAAGCAGAGAAACTATTTTGGCACCCTGCATCTGAGCCCGGGTTTTAACTTTGCCGTTATCTCCCTTGTCGTCGGAATTCAGCCCCACCAGAGAATATACTGCTTTGTATTTATCAGGGTTCTCCTGCTCCTGATTGCCGGCTATGCCCCCATAAAATGCAAATTCGTTTCCGATTTCACCTACATTGTAAGAGTTGGTAATGGCCGAAAGCCTGTTGTTGAAACCGGCAATTCCGGCGAGCCAGCTGCAGCCTGCGGGATCCGAACAGTTAATAAGACCTGTATTGTAGCAATAGCTGATTGTCCCGGCTTCCTTTCCCTGAGCATTCGGGTCTTTGGTGTCATTATTGCCGTTTCGTCCCGCAATGCCGCCTGTTCCGCCTTTTCTCGCAAAAGATGTCTGCACATGACCTTTATTGGCACACTTCGTAATTGTACCGGCATTTTCGCCGACAATTCCGCCAACCTTGCTGTGTCCGTATACATCGCCGTAGTTTTTACAGCCTTCAATTTTCGCCGTACTTAATTCCGCATTATATGTGCCGTCGTACTTGTCAACATTTCCTACAAAGCCCGCAACACCACCGATGTTTCGAGCCTGCGGAGCATGCACATCCACATTGGTCACACAGTTTACGATTGTGCCGTCTTCCGAGAGTTTTCCTGCGATTCCTCCCACAAAGTCACCGCCATCTGCAGTTGAATTAACACTTCCGTAAACCTTGAGATTTTTTATATCACCGGAAACATGTCCGAACAGGCCGGCATATCCCGTTGCAACATCAACATTAAGTCCGCTGATTTTCTTTCCGTCTCCATCAAACGAGCCTTCAAAACTATTGGTTTCATTTCCAATCGGCGTCCATGCAGCATCGTCTAAATCTATATTTGATTTAAGTCTGAAAGCTTTATCGAGATCGTTTCCGCTGTTAACCGCCGCAGCGAACTCATTCAGGTCTGCCGCATTTCCAATCAGATATGGAGTGGCGATTTCGCCCGTGCCGCCTGAATATTTTTCATTTTCCGCTCCTGCTTTTGATATTACGATTGCAGGGTTTTCGGCAGTGGTGCATGCGAATATTCCCCGACTCCAATACTTGCCGTTAACACTTCCTACTTCATAAAGTCCTGTTACTGTTGTGCCGTTGTCACCGGCTTCTCCCTCGGAAATAATAGGAACAACAGGATGACTTTGCTCCGGCTCGGCAAGTGCGTCGCCGTTCAGATCATAGGTTTTGGCATTATTAAAGAACGGCTCCGCATCCATTTTTGCCTTATTATTCATTCCGACCGGATTGATATTTACAGTATATCCATCCAGGTTACGCAGTGAAAAATCATTAAAAAGCTCCGCATACACATCCGCAACAGCTAATCCGGAACGCTCATAATTAGCATATACAATATTACCGGTGGCCTTCGTAAATGTGTCGGTCACCTCCATATCGTCGTCTTCCATCCATGCATCCCATTGTGCCTTAGTAACATACTGTGTCTGTCCGTCAAACTTAACGGCGAACAGGACATCCTCCGGGGCTCCTGCACCGAATGCCGTTACCGGCATAAAGGATATCACCATTACAATGGACAATATCCATGTCAGAAACCTTCCTCTTCTTTTTGTCTTCATAACAAACCTCCTATCAAACAACATTAATTATTTATTCTTCTACTTTTATGTAGTACTTGCCTGTATTCGGATCCTGATAAACTATTCCCTTCTCTTGCAGACTTTGATTCTGTTCAACCTCCTGAACCTCTTCCTCTTTCAAATCGTTTGCCTCTAATTCATCTACATCCACAAGAGTATTAAGTTCAACACCCCAGTTTATTACCAATGCCAGCATTATGCCTACAGCCAGAACAAGCATGGCATCAGTTATATTTGATGTCTGTGCCATCGGATCTACGTCTTCTTCAATATATTGTTGGCGATTCAGTCCTCTGCTTGCATTTCTCTTAATCATTCCGAGCTTCCTCCAAAACACATTCAGTAATCATTTCCAAAACCGACATGTAGTTTCTGTACCACACTTTTCTAACCGTACTGATGCAAAGTGCCAGAAGAGCACAAAGCAATCCCGCAATTGTTGTGTCAAACGCAACCAGCAGTGAATTTGACAATGTAAGTGTATCTCCCTGTCCAAGCGCTATTATTCCGGGTCCGAGAGGAATCAGTGTCCCCATTAGTCCCAGAAGCGGACCGGTCTTCGCTATAAGATCTGTAACTTTGACTCTCCTGTCATAGATGCTCTGCTCACACTCTATAAGTCGTACTGCCATGCTCTCTCTCTGTGAATCGGTAATATCCGGGTGTGCCAGCAGCTCTTTTAACATGTTTTTTTGTCTTTTCAGAAGCTTGCTTTTTTCAATAGTAGTGAGCATATGCTCCGGATACTTGTGCAGCACTTCTATAAGAATCGGCAGCTTCCTGCCCTTTACCCTAAGGCTCCTTCTTTCAATAATTACTTCAGCCGCCAAACTTCCGAGAAGCACTATGGTAATGCCTATCATTATAAGCAGCAAGGCAATAACCGGCTGCTGCAGACTTCCCGAAACTGTTCTCAATATCGATGTTACATTCATTTAATGTTCTCCCTTTTTAAAGTCATATCTTCCTATAGTTCTTTTCTGTAAAATGCCAGCGTTCCCCCAAAACCAAGTGCAAAAAGTCCGATTCCGAGAGCCGCCGCCCCGGCCATTCCTTTATCTCCCTCAGGGGTTATTCCCGCATTGTCGCCTGCGGCAAGTTCATCGGCAGAAATCCACTTGATCTCCTTATTCGATGCGGCCTCTTCCCCTATGCCCATATAAGTCGTGTCATGCCGATCAGCTCTCTTATTCTTGGCATTATTGGCAGCGGAACCCGGATTGCTCCCGTCAAATTCCGTATCCGCACCGCTAACTGCAATACCGCCTTCTGCACCGGTGCTGCCGCCGCCATATTCGCTTCTGGAATATCCGAACTTGACGGTACTGTCACCTTCACCCAGAATTTCCGCCTCATATCTTCCTCCCTTGATCTTTTTGATCTTAACCACATTTTCATCATAAGAAAGTATTTCCGTGCCGGTTAAGACCTGCTGTTTCAAATTCGCCAGTGCTTCGGGAGATAAATATGAGTAGTTCTCCGGCAGACTTATCTTTACATTCAGAGAATATTTGCTTCCTGCTTTGCCGGCTTTCCCTGAAATTATTTTTTTCTGTACTGTAATTTTTGGAGCCCCTGCAAGCTGAATATGAATTTCATTAATGTACTTACTGCTCGTGCCTACATTCTGTGAAGTGATGGTTGACTGTCCGAAGGTCAATCTGTATCCGTTCGGGCATCCCAGATCCGAAGATTTTAAATTTTTGAACCCTGTTCTTTCACCGGGTTTCTTCCCGATAACCTCACCTTCTTCTGTTGTTTCCTCAATCCACGTAGTCGGCTGTGCCGCTCTTATTATTTCAGCCCTGTCCCAATTTGAATATCCCAGTGCAAGCATTGTGGGTACTCTTTTGGACCCTGATTTGGCTGATTCAGGTACACTGCCTATAGCCTGCTGTTTCAGGCTGCCCTCTAAATTCACACACTCAATCATGTTTGGATATGCATTACCATTGGCAGAAAGTGAGCTGTACGAAAAAGTGGTATATTTTTCCTCTCTGCCGTCGCTCGTACCGATATGAATATATTTAACCGAGGATTCATCGATGTTGGCATAATCCAGAAGATTCAGCCAAGGAACTCCCCATGCATATGAAACCCTCATAAAGTTGCCGGAATCCACTCCTGTATAAACATATACTGTTTTATCGGCAATTGATGACAGCTTACTATGAGAAAATTGCTCTACATCATAATAAGGCCCTCCATAAAACCCGGCCTTGACGGCAAGATTGCCGGCGGCATATGATTCCTCCGCCATAAAGCAATGCACCGAAATCATCATAGCCATGAAAGTTAAGGCTATGACAATTCCGCACATTCGATTTGCTCTTCCTTTTATCTCTCTTCCTTCCGTAAACATGCCATTATTCTATTTGAAGATTCCATTGTGTGTAGTTGTTAAAACAACCTTTAATCACATAATCTCACGCATAAAAAAATTGCCCCTTAAAGGGCAATGCAGACTGTAGACAAACCCGCATCTGCAATACTCTACAATATATACCCTGCAATGCACACGAAGTGCATCACGCTTCCCGTTAATACAAATATGTGAAAGACAGAGTGAATGTATCTATGTTTCTTTCCTATGGCATAGAGAACCGCACCTATCGTGTAGGCAGCTCCTCCGGCCAGAAGCCATATCAGCCCCGGCACTGCGATGGACGCCATAACCGGCTTGATTGCAATGATCACACACCAACCCATACCAATGTAGCATGCCATAGACAGTTTGGAGTATTTTTTGAGGTCTATGGCAGTAAAGACAGTCCCTACTGCAGCACATCCCCAAACCGCTCCAAACAGTGTCCATGCCCAGATCGGGGAGACTTCACGAAGAGCACAAAGGACTATAGGTGTATAGGTTCCGCCAATCAAAAGGTATATTACGCAGTGATCCGTCACACGCATAATTTTCTTAATTCTCACCAGACTCGGAGTTGATGTTGTTAAACCATGATAAGTGCAGGAAACACCATAGAGTATAATCATGGAAATTCCGTAAACTCCCCCTGCAGCAATGCCCCATATGTTGTCTTCAGCAATCGATATTGCAACACACACAATTGTAACGGCAATTCCAAAAAGCACACCGGTGGCATGAGTAATGGAATTGGCCAGCTCCTCCCGACGGGTGTAGTCCGGCAGGGTTATTCTGTCTAAGGTGCTTTCCATCATGGACCTCTCCCTTGGATGTGTCTATAAGACACTAAAGCATAAATAAAAATCGAAACTATATTATATAGTTTCGATAACCATGTTATATTACATTGGCCTTTATGTCAATGTGGTTTTGGCTTTTTTAATTAGTTCTTTGAACCTTAATCTCACGCAATCCTGAGGAAACGATATAATTTTCGATGTCCCTGCCCGGCTCCACAAAATTTTCGCGATGAATGTACATCTATTCTATATTTTTTATTATTGTTGCTGCTTCTATAGTTTTCATAAAAGTCCTCTAAAAGTCAACCAGATATATGCCTACTTCTATACGGGTATAGGATCCCTTCTTCTCTATCTTCTTTATTTTCGCAATAAGGTATTTGCCGGCATCCATCAAACGTGCAAAAACTATATTGTCCTTAGCGGGAACATATCCGAGTTTTTTCTTATTGAAAAGAATGAGTATGGCATTATTGTCGTAGGGGTTATCCTCACGCATCAGCGTCAGTTTATCACCTGCACTTATCTCATCAAGAACGCTTGTATCTTTCAGGTAAGTTGTACCTGCAACATAAGTATCAAAAAGGTGTATTTCAGTCTTTAAGGGCTTTATTACCTCTCCCAGAGACTTATCTCCCACAAGGCTTACAAGCCCCTCCCGGCTTACAGTCAATTCATTTGACATGGACGTACCTCCGCAAATTCAAAGGCAGCAAGAACCTCTTCCAGCTCCTTTGAGTATTTCTTGTATTCCTCCAATTCCAATTGCAGCTCCGTCTTCAGTTGTTCGATTTTTTCAAAATCACTCAGAAGCTCTCCATAGGTATATGGAGTGGTGTTTAATATTTCTTCTATCTCAATCTTTAATTGGGCGATTTTCTCATCTATATCCGGAATTATTATATCGTGTGTATTGACTTGTCCGTCTTGAACTGCCGACTCCACAAGCACAACCAGTTCTTCCAATGTTTTCAGGTCGTTATGATTATGTGCCTCGACGGTTCTCTGCCAGAGCTCCATCATCTTTTTATCTTCGGATGCCGACGGGTTAATATCAGGATGAATCAATTTGGCAATCCTCCTGAAATACTTTTTGCATTCGTTGACTGTGGCTTCCGAGAAGGTTTTGCTTTTAAGGCATAATTCGTTATCTTCAACCATTTTCTCCAGCTGCTTGTAGTAATCTTTCATGTTTTCCTCTATGAATGCATACAGCTCTGCAGCATGCGGCTTTTCTCCGCGATTGATTGCATTCCGGCAGAAAGCAATGGATTTCTTTTTCTTTATACATTCAATCTTAACTTCAAATACTGCGGTAATCAGTTGCCCGAATTCACAGATATATGCTGTCAGATATGAACCGGCATCCTTCTTCAGAATGTCACGTTTTATAAGCAGTTCCTCGTATTCCGCCAGCCTTTCTTCTTTCTTGATTACAATCTCCATTATTCCACCTCGAAACCATTCTAATACATCTTGAACTGCTATCATAAAAGTGGACACAATATTGGTGGAAATCATTCGTTCTAAAATGTATCATTATGGTAAATAGACGTTAAAATCCATTTTGGCTCTCACATACGAAGGAGAACTTCAATGAAACGGCTTAACCCATTAGAGAAAGAATTGCTTATCCGCCTTTACAGAAATAATCCTGATGTTCACATCACACAGTTCTGTAGAGCTAACAATGTCACGCCTCAGACTTTCAGACGTTGGCTGAGTCTGTATGATGCAGGTGGTCTTGAAGCCCTTGCTGCTAGTTCCAGTGATCTCAGTTCAATTCTGCCAAAGAATGTCGATCCAACAATTGAAAATTACAAGCGGGAAATTCTCAAACTAACCATTGAGAATGAACGGTTAAAAAAAAATTACACAGTCCGCAGGACGGAAGATGGCAAGATCCAGATGCAACATTTAGAAGCGAAGAACACGAAATAATACGTTCCCTTTCCGGCAGGTATTCTGTTAAAGATCTCTGCCTGCTTATGGGTGTCAGTCGTTCCGGATATTACAAATATCTTAACCGTCGTAATTCCGACACATTCAAATCAAGGATGTTCAAACACAAAATCGCTCGGGCACTTGTTACAGAAATTCACAGCAAGCATCCGTCTCATGGTTATCGTTGGATAGCTGCATACATACGTATCAATACGCCCTTTAATTTCAGTGACAGTCTCGTATACAAAACTTTTCGCTATCTTGGCATAGAATCCGTGACAAGACATAAGCGTAAAAGCCGTAAGCGCAAGGTTAAAGACAAATATCCAAACCTCATATTCTCAACATGGAGTACTGTTGATCGCCCTCGCCAGGTCATAGTTTCAGATATGACTGCCTTGAAAGTAAATGGACGTTACTATGAACTTACAATGTACTTTGACGTATTCACCAAACAGATACTCAGTTGGAAACTCGCTGACCGCAGAGGCGCCAGAGAACCATATCTTTATGGCCTTCAGGAAGTCCTCGACTTACTTGAAAGCGACACCGCAGAGGATCCTACATATTTGCATACCGACCAGGGTTCTGTCTATGCATCCATCGCCTTCAATAAACTGGCCACGGAGAAGAATATTATACGTTCCATGTCCAGAGCCGGTAAACCTACCGACAATCCTGTGAACGAAGCTCTTAATGGATGGATTAAAGAAGAACTGTATCTTGACTTCAGAATCCATGAATGCAGCAACAGCGACAACGGTTATTTTATCCGCGAAAGAATAGGCGATTATGTTTCGTACTACAATGAGGAACGTCCCTGTTTCGCCATAGGCTACGATACCCCGGATAATTACTATAATCGTTTCCAAAACGGTTCTATCGAGCGAAAAGACACCTTTGAGTCCAGATTTGAAAATGAAGAGCCTCTGGATGATTAATGTGTCAACCGTTCAAAAATATTATTTATTTTATAATTTACCAATATGTCTACTTTTGAAAAATGATATCCTCCTATAAATACTTTTTCTGTCTACTTTTATTGACAGCTACAGCCACCTCCTTCTATAAGAAAGTCTATCATCCTCTGTGTCCGCATTATCGTCCTTACTTACCATAAGGAGCGCCTGAAAAACGCACTGAAAAAGTCTCATCAAACGATGAGACTTTTATCGAGCCTGCTTTGATTTTGCTTATCCTTCCCATATAAGACCCCTCTACCATAGAACTTGTAATTATCGCGGGCTATAGGGATGTCGTGTACGTCAAATTGTGCTTTTTCACAAAATCCACTTATTGTTCTCATAATTAGACTTCAAGCATCCGGGGATGATAAAAGCTATTATAGGACCTACAATCGGTATAAAATTAATCAGAGCAAATAGCCCAGATTTGTTCGCGTCATGCCACCTTAAAACTTGTAATACAATTAACAACACAAACAATGCCATGTATATAATGTTGCGTGCAGGGAAATACATTTCCGGGCTTATGTAAAACCCTCCAATTGTTACATCCATTATCAGCCCTACAATTGTTCCAGCTACATAGAATGCAATTACTCTAAGCCAATATTGCTTTCTTGTTATGGGATACGTGAAAAATCCTTTTTTCTCTGCACCGCCAGCATCTGTCCCTTGCGATTCTCTATCTGATTGTTCCTTTATTTCTTCCATTGGTTCTCCACATTCCGAGCAAAACCACACGTTTTCGGCCATATGCCCACATTTAGTACATTTTCTCATATGCGTCCTCCTTAATAATATCCGTTACCTTGCATATTATTGATTTCCTGTTTTACCATATATTCCTCGTATGCTTTAGCCATATCCTCCTTAAGAATCTGATCTAGTTCCTCTTGCGATGGCATGTCTCCGTACTGCGAATCGCCATACTTTGACTCCTCAGTGTATTCATCTTCTTCCAGTTCCACAGATTCATATGTTGGCATAACATCTGCCTCAATAGAGTTTCTGATCAACTCTTCTACCCTTCCAGGTTCGTCTTTATATGAACCGATTTCAACACAACATACTGATTCTTCCCCATCCTGCCACCAGAATGATGTGACATATACTGGCTCATTATCAGCATCTCTTCCTTCCGCGGTTGCTGTCGCCATTTCAGCACCGTCAAAATCTTCATATTCTATCTGAGCATTTTCATCTGCTTCAAAGGTAAGATATTCCACCAGTTCATAAAAATTTGTACCCGAATCATCAATATGGAAGCTTGTTATATTGTAGTAATACCCGTCATCAGTAACAAATCCATACGCCTTTTCATTCATTCCGGAATCCTCATCAAATCTTGTTTCCGCTCTTTTAGTTCCTTTGGGAAGTGTAAAATGATAATTATCATTTACATAAACCGTCTTCCTTAACTTCCAGAGTTTATTATATCTAAAATAGAATTCGCCCTTTATTCTTCCAGTATCAGCCGCAGTATTTCATCCATGCTCTTGTTACTTTTTTCAATGGCTGCATAGATTTCTTCCTTCTTAAGAGCATCTCTCTTATCCAGAAGTTCCTTTAGTCTTGCTGTTGCAGCATTGTATGCATTTTTAGTCTTCACAACATCCTGTTGTGCTTTCTCTATTTTCTGTTCCAACGTCCTCAGGTTCATTTTACGTGCCATTTCTTCTACCTCCGTAATTCTTCACTTATGGCTGATGCACTGTATTTAATATCTTCAGCATTAAGCCCGAATGCTTTCAGTATCGTTTTCTGTGTTGCTGTTACTGCGTGATCCAGTCGATAGATATTATCTAACTGCCTTACCATCTCTATTTTTTCGAGTTCCTTAAGTGCAGCGGGAACCGTCATGAAATTAGGTCTTTTATTTAGTCTTTTCGTTTCATCCTTGAGCCTGACATACATTCTGCACCGCAGAATCAATGCGATGAATTCTATGAATATTTTCGACTCTGCAGATTCATCGGAGTGCACTCTCAGGCAGCTGTTGCCGAGATACGACTTGTCTCCTCTGAACAGTTTCTCAGATGCATCTCTGCTCTTGTACAAATCAATCGCTTCCTTTGCAGTCATTTTCTCTGAAGTTACTATTGAGAAATATCCGCAAAGTTTCAATTCTTCACTTATGACCTGTGTCCTTTCTTCGGGATATACAAATACTTCTCCTGATTCATCATAATGAAGATAAAAGTAGTGCTCATACACCCCTCCAAAACTGCACTTCTCATTCGTGTGGTTCATCAGGTATTCCTTCATTTCGGAAATCTTCTTTTCAAGTTTCCTTTTTTCGTTTGCGGCTCTCTCACTGCTGTAATATATGTGGAAATACCTGTCTCTTTTGTCCGTTCGATACATTTTGCGTTTGACCGTTTTGCCGTAAACGCCATAGTCGGTAATGGCATTTAACCATTCCTCTTCAAAACTTCCCTTGTTTTCTTTAACAAGCTTGTTTATGAACCCGGCCATTCCTTTAACTACGATTACAAAACTGTATCCGCATTCATCCATGTATTCGATGTTTCTCTTACTGAAGTATCCTCTGTCCAGTATGAATCCAATCTTTCGATATCCATAGCTCCTGGACTTGTCCAGCATGAACTGAAGCTGAGATACGTCGTTGATGCTTCCCGGATATTTCTCATAAAAAAGAGGTTCTCGGTTGTGAGTGTCATATGCAATGGAATAATTAAAAATCGGGACACCGGCATCTTCCTTGGCATTGCCGTATTCAAGCATTTCAATGTCGCCGGCCTGACAATTCTTGTTTGTGGAATCGTAAGAAATGTACACCTTTTCTCTGTGATCTCGATTTTCATTCCAATCGTTTAGAAATGAAATGCTGCAGTCGCGGCTGAGTGTTCCAAGAAAACCCGACACCTTGGAATCGCTGTAAATACGCATATTCTCAGTAAACAGCGGGTGGTTATATGCGTAGTCGGGATAATACTGAGCTGCATTATTCTCCATGATGATCGAGTAAGCGGCAAGATCCAGAAACAACCCCAGATCCTTCGGCTCCAGATATTTTTTCAATATATCTGCCACTCCGCTTTCTTCGATTAATTTCTTTATTACTATATATCCGCCAATGCGTACACAACTGCTTCTGGCAGACCTGTCCTGCTCTTCCGGCAACGGTACATCAGGGAAGAACCTGAGAAAATTCTCATTGGGTTGAAGCATGCCCGGACTTTCTTCTGATTTCTTTCCGATTACAACACGCTTAGGAGCGGTATATTGCTTTCCGGGATCATAGGTTCTGTCTGTCTCGTAGTAAACATATGTTGTTTTTCCCCGTTTAAGATATGCGAGTTTCCCTTTGGTTTCCGGTATTTCAACAAGACAATCGAGATACATTTCAGCCTCCTGTTTTTAGGTATAATTATATCTAAAAATATCATACCATAAAACCTGTAACCATGCAAGCGAAACCGCATGAATACAGGCTTTCAAGACATTTTTTCGATTTTAGATATAACGTTTACCGGAAGTTAAGGGTCTTTCCGGAAAGTATTCTGTTATTGGGCACAGATTCAGTATCATATTCTACCGAATCTGTACCACAGCCACTCATCATCACAAGAATCATTAGGATAAGCATTAATATCAACTGTGCTCTTATTTTCATTTAGTAGTCAACTCCTTTAATAAGTTTGCCATATGCTTCTTCTTCCTTTTGAGCCTCTTCGTATTCCTGTTCCATTGCAGCATTGAATTCTCTGTTTCTCTGTTCAGCCTTCAATGCTTCATCATAATTGTCAAAAAAACAGGTGCAGGATGTGCAACCATCTCTTTCCACATTACTTATTATGCTATCTGCAATATCAACTGCACTATCGTCATAACTTTGAACTGTGATACAGCATAGTTTTTTATCATCTGGCCAACAGTATGTAGCCCGATTCATTTTTCTCCCGTCAGTATCAATTGTTTCGTCTTCTGCAAAAGCAATGGTAATATCAGAATATGTTCCGTATTGGACATATGCTCCCCTACCCGAAAGTAAGATCTCGGCAGAAAGCGGATATCCCTGCCCACACTCGTATGTTGATCCCTTATCACCACTTTTTTGTCAGTCGAATAGAATGTTACATCAAGTTCTTCCTCTGTATAATTATTCCCGTGGCTTACCTCCCATTCACCATCAGGCAGAGCGTAAGAGTAATTGTCTGTCATATCTATTCTTACTTCTTCGGCAGATTCTTCAACTGCTTGACCATCATTACTAACGAGGCACATAGTGCCTATAAACAATCCACCCGCAATCATGATTGAAAGAATAAGCTTCATTGAATTTTTCATTTTGTATATTCCATGTGCCATTATCATGCTAAAACATAATTATGCATCTTCGTGTTGCTCTCAATCCTGCCTAATACATTGCTCATGTACTCATCAATTACACCGTCATTCAACGCAATTGCCTTTCTAGCACATCTCAAGGCCTCGTCCCATTCATTTATATCTCCATATGCACTTGAAATTGCTGTTAACACAACAGAATCTTCTGCCTGATCCCCGTATTTTTCAACTGCTCTTTCATAAAACTGAATCGCAGATCTGGGACAACTCATCCTTCTGTAGCATGCAGATATTCTTGGAATCAGATATTTCCCGGTTTCTATCTGATCTACTGTAAATGCATTTGAATAAATTGAAACTGCAAGTTCATAATCATTTCTGCCCATGGCTTTGTCCCCTGCTTCTACCCATCTTGCTACCATTTCTGTCCTCTTATTAGTAGGCTCTATATTATTCTTAGTATTCATTACAGTTCCTCCTTTTGCCGATTTAATCTTACATGCTGATTATGCTCTTATCTTCAATATTTGAACATTGTATTTCTTGTTCAAAAAAAGCAATGGCACTGTCTTAGCAGTGCCATAAACCATCAGCATGTTTTTTAAAATGGAACATCTTCATCATCCAGTTGTGAAATAATCTTTATTTCATCATATTTGCTTTTATTTCTCGCATGTATGTTTTTATTTTCCTCTCCTATAGCTTCAATCGCTTTCTCAATCTCCATATCACTATTTTCCTCCAAATCAATATAATCCTCACAATCCGGCATGTCTTCATAGTTCTCTTGGAGATACCACTCGTCTTCTTTTGGCGCATATGGATCATGTACCATTTCATATGGATCATCATCGCCATAATACATAGCATACGATTCTCTTAAATCCATTTCATCATTCAGATGATATATCCACTCTTCCTTGTTAGGTATTAATTCTTCTCCCAGTTCAAAATAGCATGACTCAAGAGCCTCTCCGCATAATTCTCTTAAACTTTTTTTGCTGTGTAATGATTTTTCATATAAGTGGAGTATTTCGGAAACACTAAAACCGTATATTACTCTTGCATCTTCTATTTCCAGAAATTTATCATATGTATCTCTGTTAATATCTACATGTTTTTCTGCAGGATTACTATTTATTATTTCTAACGTCTTGTTGCTGAGTTCTGTTCTTAAATCAATATTTTCGGAAATCAGTCTCTGTATCTCCTCAATATATTTACGTTCTTCTTCATTGTTGTATGTATTTCTTTCCACTTTTGAACCTTCATTTTTTATAATCTTCGCCAATGAAATAGGCGGTGGACATTGGATTTTTTCTTCTCTCAATTCGGTTAATGTTTTCTTTGGAAAAATATTCTTCATCTGCTTATAGAAATTAGTGCCATCAATATTATATTTTTCACATGCAGCATCACGCGTTGTTTCAGAAACAAATTCTTCCAACACTCTCATACTTTTCCTATAGATAATGTACTTTTGTAAAGTTCTTCCTTCACTGTCAATGTTCTGGAAGAATTCACTTGTTCTCCGTTCTGAAAGAATCAAGTGCTTACTTATCATTGATGATATTTCATCTTTATCTTTCGTAATATTCTCTTCAACCATTTCGACCATTATCTCGAAATCCTGAATAGCCATTGTACACCTCCGAGTTTCACATTAAGCAACTGCTTTCATTTTCTTATTTGTTTTTTTGAGCACTGTAATATCATTTTGTGATTCAATATACCTGATATACATTTTTAGTTTATCCATTGTTTGGTGAATCGCATAGTCTCGTCTTCCTATGCCATGATTCAGTGCTTTATCTATTATAACACCGTTTCTAAAAAATTCGTCTACGCCCCGTCTGAACGACTGATCAAACAGATAATATTCCGTTCCCCCCGCTAGTAAATAAAACTCATGTCTTTCATCACTTCTTTTGCAAAATATTTTGTTCATTTTTAATATTCTCCCTTCTCTTGTGATATCGACATGATAATATCAATAAACTTTCTTTAACATTGTAAAATCTGTGCATTTTTTGCATATGTAATGTACCAGCGGCCTTCCGGCCGCTATTTCTCTCCCGCCTTCTTTTCGGAGGTTTTCTCACTCTCCGCTTTCTTTTTAGACTTCTTATCCTTCGGTCCCGGATACTTCGGCACGCCATACCCATATATCTCATACCAGCCGACAGGATACGTCTTCCGTCGGCACAGATTACTGCTGTTTCCTTCAATTGTGTGGACGTACCTGCCGTCGCAGCTTTCTACAATTCCAACGTGATCTCGGCTGCCGTCTCCGTACCAGTCAAAGAAGATAATGTCTCCGGGCCGCGGTTTGTACTTTCTGCTGCGCCACTGGCCTTTCTTCTTGAACCAGTTCACTCCGTCGGTGACAAGTGCGAATCTCGGAATCACGCCGGCTTTAATATAGCCGCACTGATTGGCGCACCATGATACGAAGCATGCACACCAGGGCTGCCTGCTGCCAAAGCCGTACCAGCTCCAGAACTTCCTGCCGTTCCAGTTTCCGATCTGAGTGCTGGCGACCTTTACGATATCAGTACTGCCTATGCCCACGCCTTCCTCAAAGTTCAGCAGTTCTTCTTCAGAATAAACCTGTATTCCGCCGCTGGAATCTTCAAATACGCAGAACACCGTGCAGAAGAGAACACATACTATTACGATAATTACTGCAGTACTTCCGGCAGCAGCAATCGCCATAGCAGATGCCTTGATCGCTGCCCCTGCCGCACGAGCAGCCCTGGCGAAGGATATCACCAGCTTCTTCAGCACGTTCTTCGTTGCCTTTGCAGTTTTCTCTCCTGCTTTTGCTGCAGTCTTCTTCTCAGCATCTCGTCTTGCTTTTGCACGTGCTCGGGATCTTGCAAGAGCAGCCTTGCCGTTTTCTCTTAAAGTAACATCTTTGTAGTTTCCCTTGAACCTTGCTTCCTTAAGCTTCCGCTCACCTGCATTTCTCTGCAGTTTTACTGCAGCCACCTGTGCTGCCTTTGCTCCCTGATGACCTGCAGACACAGCCCCATCTGTTCCTTTATTAAGAACTCGTGAGGCTGTATCTGAAATTCTGCCTGATGCGTACTCAACCGGGTTGTCATCAGAAGAATAAGACTCAGCCGCGTGCTGCTTTGTTTTTGCATAGGATGTTTTCATGCGCTGACATGCAATACCGGCCTTGTCTATTGTCCTGATGGTGCCCTTGACCACGTTTCTGGTTTTGATGTCTGCCATCAGACTGCTCCCTGCAGGCCTTCGCCCGGCTTGGTGGTCATGAGCTGGTAGAGTTTCGTATTCTTAGGGAACCTGTTTGCAAAAGGCACAAGGTTGCTTCCCACCTTGATGAGGCCGTGTCCAGCGTCAACGTTGGTTATATAGGAAAGCTGCAGGTCGGAGATGTTCAGGAGCCTTGCAAGCTCGGTTCTGTCGGTTGCTGCCTGGTTGAGCATTACGATGAACTCTGAGTTTGAAAGCATTGTTCTGGCAGTGTGGGACTGGAGAAGGTCGTCCACGTTCTGGGTGATGCCTGTGCAGTAGGCGCCGTACTTTCTTACTCTTTTCCAGAGCTTGAAGAGGAACTGTGCTGAATACTCGTGCATGAAGAGAAGATATATTTCATCTATGAAGATGAAGGTCTCTCTGCCTCTCATTCTGTTGGCGGTGATGCGGTTCAGAATGTTATCCAGGATCACCAGCATGCCTATGGCTCTCAGCTGCTCGCCAAGTTCGAGGATGTCGTAGCAGATAAGACGGTTGTTGGTGTTCACGTTGGTCTGCTTGGCGAAGGTGTTCAGGGATCCTCTTGTGAACAGTTCAAGTTCAAGAGCCAGCGAGTGTGCCTCCGGCTCAGGCTGACGCAAAAGCTCGTCTCTGAAGTCAACAAGTGTAGGCGGCACACCCTGATAGTTTCCCTGCTGGTAGTAGCGATAGACGTTTTCAGTACATCTGTCTATGATGGACTGCTGCCCCTTACTGAACCTGTGGCCCGCGATGATCTGCTCGCAAAGGCTCTGCAGGAACTGGGATTTTTCGATTATAGGATCCACCTCCCCATATTCCTTGCTCATGTCCATGGCATTGATATGATTTGGGCTTGTGGCGGATATTTCTATAACTTCGCCTCCCATGGCTCTTACCAGGGGTGCGTATTCACGCTCAGGGTCTATGACGATAATGTCTGCATCCGAGGAAAGCATAAGGTTTGTTATCTCGTTCTTTCCCATAAAGGACTTGCCGCCTCCTGATACGCCAAGGATGAATGAGTTGCCGTTAAGAAGGCGACGGCGATCTGCGATTATCATGTTTCTGGAGATAACGTTCTGGCCGTAATAGATACCGCCTGCATCATAGATTTCCTGCACCCTGAACGGCATGAATACAGCAAGGCTTTCAGTAGTCAGTGTCCTGAAGGAATCAATCTTTCTGACTCCGTAAGGAAGTGCTGTCTGAAGTCCCGCAAGCTGCTGAAACTTCAGAACAGAGAACTGACACAGATGCTTTCTTGCAGTTGTGAGGATTGCCTCTGTATCATCGTCAAGCTGCTCCTTTGTGTCCGCTGTGTGTACCATTGTGAGTACTGCAAACATCATTCTCTGATCCCTTGTAGTAAGGTCATCAAGGAACTCCTTTGATTCCTTTCTCTGCTGCTCAAGATCATATGGAACTACTGCAGAGAAGTTGTTGTTCTCATTCTGCTTTCTCTGCCAGTTGGTAATGTTTGTTTCAACACCCAGGAGTCTGCTTTCGACTTCTCTCACTGCTTCATCTGTCGGAACCGGCACAATGTCAATTGAGAGCATCATGTTCCTGTTAAGGTCAGTCAGTTCTGCCACCATGCTGTCCTTGATATATGAGGCGTAGTCTCTAAGATACAGAACTCTTCCGTAGCGGTCTCCGATTCTGAAATAGTCTGAATCATGTTCAAAACAGTCAGGAGTGATATAGTCCTTGAAGTTATGTCCCTTCTTCATGTGGTCTTTCATGTCAAAAGCAAAGTTTGCTTCTTCTCCTGTTCTCATGAAGTCGTGGATTATATGCAGCCTTTCTTCTGCATCAAGCTCAAAGCACTTTGCTCCCAGTCTGCTGAAATGTGCAATAAGTTCTGCTCCTGCTCTTGCAAAATATGTTCTGGCCGCCTCCACATCCTTTTTGTTTACAGAGATAGTCACGTACTTATCCTGCACGATTGAATTTGCACCTGTAGCCTTGTCCAGAAGCATCATGTTGTACTCTCTGCGATACTCATTCAGGTTGTCGTCTCTTTTACCGATAAGCACCTTTCTGGCAATATCCCTGTGATTCATTCTGCGGTTGTTGATGGTGAGCTTTGTGGTCGCTCCGCTGTCAAGTGAGTTAAGCAGTTCAGAGTACTCCAGGAACATAGCTTCCTTGTCGTTTCTTGATGCTACCGCATAGTTGATATCCTCAAAGCGGAACATCTTGGAGAACTTGTTCCTACCCACCTGAAAGATGCCGTCCTTGTAGATCCTCTGGACAGGGATAATGTCCTGTGCGATCTTAGGGCTTTTGAACTTTTCCCTGTCCTGTTTGAATGTTGTCTTTAATGTCTTGATCATCCCTTGAATCCCTCCTTTTCTCTTTCTGCAATGCCGCCTTCCAGCATTGCGTAATACATGTTGGTGTTACCGAAGCAGACCTTGCGGGGCATGAGTACCTCAGAGGTGAACCATGCCCACAGGAGCTTTTCCGCTGTCATGCCGTTGTATCTCACAAAGCCAAGCATGGCAAATGGAAAGGCTGCCACTATGCAAAGCCAGCTCACAGTTTCCATGCCCAGCAGGGGTTTTCCAAAGAAATAGACCCCTACTGCCACACCACATGCCAGCACAGAAAAAATGAACTGCCGCAGTGACAGTCCAAAGAAAACAGCTTCCGTATAATCACGGATCTCTCTGTTGATTTTTACCTCCATTACATATCTCCCCTTTCAGCTTCCGGCTTTTCGCGGATTACTGCTTTTGCGAGAGTCTGAGAACGGATGTCATAGCGCAGCACGTTGTTGCTGAGAACATCCTCCGGGCTGACAATGGTTTTGTTGCCCTCTCTCAGCACCTCCTGCAGATAGTCGGCTCCCGGACATTCGGACTCACCTACAACCATCATCTCGTGAATGCTTGTAGGTAGCACGAAGTAGCTTTCGCCAAGATGCATGCCGATCTTCTCCTGTATGCCCGGATAAAACATGGCGATAGCACCATTCGCCGGCGACTCTGTCGTAAGCACATAAGTGCCGCGTTCTCCCGGAATGGGTTCAAGTCCCATCTGTTCAACAGCACCCATTATGCTTTCAAGAATCGGCGGATGCTTCTCTATGGTGTTGTCCATGGCATAGCCGAAAACGGTGCTGGGATCATAGCCCTGCTCACGTGCCATTTCCTTTGTCACCATGCACTGGTAGATTCCGTCTTCGCCATCCTCCAGAACGATATATGGAACCATGGCAAGGCCGTTTCCTGCAGGAGTGTACAGGGCGTCCTTAAGTCTCTCCCTGTTCATGTCCATGCCCACAAGTCTCATTTCCAGCTTGTCCTTGATGTTCTCGAAATCCCAGGACATTGCATCCAGATCAAGTGGCGGCTGTTCCAGTTCCTCGTAGGATTTTACTATCATCTCAGCCAGGATCTGTGGCGGGAGGTCCTCTCCGAAATCCTCAAGCAAAGGCTCCAGATACAGTATTGGAACCATGTCCTCATCCCTGCCTTTGATGATCAGGCCGTGGAGCACATTGTCGCCTGCCTTGACGATTTCCTGAAGCTCCACATCCATTCCCTCGCCTACTCTGCTGCTGACAGCGTCAGCAATTTCCTTGAATAAAATTTCTCTTTCCATTTTGTTTTTCTCCTTTCACTTTTACAGTCCCATCATTTCCTTGACCACACGGTCAGACATCTTTATGGCACCTACCAGCACCAGCATGTTGAATGCAAGTTCGCCAACGTATGCCCACACCATGGTTGCCGCTGCCGCATCACCATCTACCACTGGCGGCGATGCTGCAAAAGCAGAAAATATGATGCACGCAAGAACTATGATTGCCCCCTCCAGACAGACAGCCGCATAGGATTTCAGGAAGCTGATCCCGATGGACTGTGTCGGCTCTCCTGCAAAGGTTGCCAGCGGTACAGGTGCAATAGCTGTGTAGATATACAGCTTAAAGAACCTGCCGTAAACGGTCAGTATTATGATAAATGACATGATGGTTATGAACAGACTCCCTATGAGAGTAATCGCCCACAGGGGTATGCTCTCAAAGAACCCGCACTCTTCAACTGCTGTGATGATCGTCTTTGGCAGAGTGGTTTTGCTTGCACCGCCAACGCCTGACGACTTCATGATTGTATTGATGATTCCCTGGGCTATGTTGAACAGTGCCAGCATAAGCTCAAGGCCGTATGTTACAACGCCCTTGGCTATGGCGAATCTCACAAAGATCTTAATGGCGTGCTCCGGCTTCTTAAGTTCCGTGAAGCTGCCGCAGGTTTTCACAACTCCTGCAACGAAAAAAAGAACCAGCAGTGCCAGTCCAATCGCTTCAAGAGATCCGTGTATGTTCATTATGATGTGCCAGATATGTCCGCCTTTGAAATTCTGCGGCGACTGTGTCAGCAGCGTCCATACTTCGGCCAGTTTCTTGTTCCACGTATCCAGCGAATTCTGCAGATTCTGCACTACCCAGTTGTCCGACATGGCCCGCACCTCCTTCTGATAAAGTTAATTTGAAATGGCATCTTGATCCTCCTTTCTGTGCAATATAAAAGACCGGAGATATTCCGGTCTATGTAATGCATCCTAGAATTATTTCTTCACATCTATTATTTGCTATTTTGTATTAAAATACTAAATGGATTGTTTGGCTCTAAATCAAGCAATTTCTCTTTCCACAAATCAACGCAACCTATACCTGACGGTTTAACGCAATCACTATATTCATCAAATAAATCTTCAAGAGAGTTTACAAAGCTATGCCAAACACCCTCACCACGAAATAAAAATCTCATGCAGCACAAAACCGCAAACAATCTATCTCTACTAACACCACGGTCCTGTTTTTTATATAGCAAAGGCTTTTTAACCAATTCCTTTAAGTACAATCGGTTAAAATGAGTACATAAATTTCTCACATACGCTATGCTCACAAGCCAGCTCGAAAGATACCTTTCGTCCACTTCTTCATATTGCGAGGCTATTACAATTCTATCCTCCTTTTTCATACAACGATAAAAAAGCGCTAGCGTACCAAAGGTAAACACTTCTACCGCTGCATACAAAGGAGCTTCACCGTCGATGTAGTTTTCCTTGAAATTTTTAATGATTGGCGAATCCTTTGCTTGTTCTAAACATCTTCTTATTTTTAACAGCAAATCATCATAATCTGCAGTCTCGTCAAAATTATTTTTATCTAGATATCCTATTGCTCCATACTTTGCGCAAAATGTATTTGTAATCTGACAGCGAAATGAAATTTCAATTTCTTGTAGATATGGTATTAGAAGTAACCGCAACTGGTTATCGAACTCATATACTCTGTATATCTGGTCAAATGTTACATCATTCCTATAGTTACCCGAAGCCTTGTTTTTAAACGGAATTCCATAAGCTTTAATTAAGCGATAATATGAAACTTTCTGAAGTATCCTGGCAGCCTCTTCCTCATCCTCAATTATAAGATGGTGTTCCTTCAGGTTGTTTATTTGCTCAGGAATGTCCATCGCTATTTGATGCATCTTCTTGTCCATTTAATTCACCATAAAAAAAGACCCAACTCGGTACGCAGTTCTACGGGATGCGTGTTGGGTACAGATATCTAGTAACATATTTTTGAAAGCACGTACGAACACGCTACTTTCAATACGTATAATACAATATTTTCATGCTAATTGCAACATTTTTTTAATATGGACTATAATAATCTGGTGCCATTAGCTCATTCTGTATTTCTCTTGGCATTGGTTCGTTTGGGTGATCTATATAATATTCCAAATCGTTGCTTGGATAACCACGCTCCACAGGGGTTTTGCTTAAGTCCTCTGTGGTTGGCTCAGTGGCGGGCTCGGTAGATTCTGTTGTTTTTTCATCAACGCCGTTTTGTTCTGCCTCCTGGTCTGCATCTTTCATATACTTGTCGTACTCATCTTTATCAACGCGTATATATGTATCCCCGTTTGCGAGCCAGACATACTCTTCATCTGGATATGCGTCATATAATCCTGCAAATGCCATCGTGGCACAATACAAAACAACTACTATAGCCATGACAATTCTTTTTAACCAGAGTTGACGCTGCGAATGCATTTCAGTTTTCAAATCGATTTTGTACATTATAGGATCTGCGACAAATCTTGCGATGCAGTAGAATATCAATGCAATTGCGATTGCAGCAAATACGCCTATCACAAAACCCAGAACATTCAACGCATGATCACTCGTAGATGCCCATTCATAACTATAGACTTCGTACGTATCACCTAACGGAGCTCCGTCGCTTTGATAACCTTCAAAAGTCGCTGAAATAGGCTTCGGCGTGTTTAGAACGTTTTCGCAAAGGAAGTACCCAACAGGGCCGATACCGCCCATTGCAGCCCAGAATGTCAAGGTTTTGTAGCTTTTGAGTCTCCAGCCTTTATTGAATTGTGCGTGTTCTTCCCTAGTTCTTGTTCCCCACATAGCATGCCTTCAATACGGAAAAAAATAAGTATATAATTCTTAATTACTTCTAATGCCAAACAATGACTTTTGTGCATTATAAAAATCCAGAACATCGTGATCTGGTTTTATTACATCTCCAGACATTTTAGTAAGAAGATGAAGGCCTTTTAATGATGCACATCTAGAGAGAGCAACATATGCCTGCCCAGGAGCAAAACAAGTAGAAATATCACACGCAATTTCCTGGTATGTCATTCCCTGTGACTTGTGAATTGTAATAGCATATGCAAGAACAATTGGATACTGTTCAACACTTAATATATCTTCATATTCAATTTTGCCATTAACCACAGTTGCTTCCTGTTCGGTAAAAACAACAGGTTTAATTTCATATGGAACCTCGTTAATCGAAACAATAACAATATCATCTCTCAAGGACTTTACTATTCCTATGTTGCCGTTTACCCAGCGTTTTTCAGGATCGTTTGCAGTCATCATAACAAACGCTCCAGTTTTCAACTTTAACTTGTCGCTTATAGGAAATATAGCTTCAAGGTTCCTTGTTTGATCAGGATATTTATTGTAAATGACTGTAGCTGTAAATTCATGTTCTTTGCCCATCAGTTTTCTTAATTCTGCTTGGTTCACTTTTTCTGCATCTGCTTTTTTAGGGAACAGGGTCATTAGTCTACGATACTCTGATTTATCCGAAAGGAATCTGGTATTCATTTTATCAATATCTTCAGCTAAGACTTTCCCTTCGCGAATTCTATTAAGCATTTCAAAGAATTGAGCATCTTGTTCCTGTCTGTGATTAACAGAAAGCTCCATGAATCTAAAATCGCCACTTCTATAGGCAATAGAATTAAAGAAAAATACTCCACCGTAGCGGTTTTTAAGGTAAGCTTGTTCTTGTTTTTTTGCGATTGGTGGCAACTGGAACAAATCTCCCAGTACAATCATCTGTTTCCCACCAAAAGGCCTGTTGTTTTTACTAACAACTAAGTGAAATTGGTGAAATATCATCAACATCCAGTTGTTCTAGGTTGTAATACCCGAATGCAGAATGTATTGTTACTCCACCAATGTTAAGGGCCGCAATCCCTGTTGGCGCTAGTTTTATAGTCTTCTTAGTTGTAGCTCTTTGAAACATATTTAGAAGAAAGCTTTTTCCAGTACCTGCTTTTCCAGTAATAAACATATTATCTGTAGTATCGGTCATTGCATAGAAGGCTTCGAGTTGCTCCTCATCAAGTACTGTTGACTTTGTATCTGTCTCTTCTCTCTGAACAGATTTGTCCTTCTTAGACACATCAGTTACAGAAGTATTTACATCAATGTCAATATTTGCATCATGTTCAGATTCTGCGATAGATTCGTTAGACTTAGAAGTGGGCGTCTGCGTCTCTGGTATTTTTAAATCTTGCCTACCTAGTTCGGCAAGTGCCTTTGAGATAAGATCATCCTCAACAGCCGCATCTGTCTGAACATTTATCTTCCCGGAATCAGCATCAATTTCAGTATAAAATTCTAGCTTTTTCTTAAGGTCTTTATTGTCGTCAAGTACCTTCTGCAATGCTTCTGCAAGAGTTGCTATTTTATCGGAGTAATCATTTCTGCTACTTTTTAATTCATTGTATGTGTATTCTAGTATATCGTCTTTTGTCTGAATCAGTTCTTTTGATAAAGATGCTATTTTCTCGCCAAGTTCTTCTTTTGCAGTATCAGAATATTCTTCACATTGTTCTTTGTAGGTGAGAGATAGCTCTTTGACTTCTGCAATAGCATTATCCAACTTTTTATACTTTTCATCCAAAGTGTTTCTTAGTTCAATATCTTTTTCATCGACCTTTTGTTTTGCTTCGAGCAACCCACTGGACAAAGAAGTATTAATTTCTTTATTGTTTGAATCGATAATTTTATTTAATTCTTCTACATTTTTCTTGTTTGTTTTCTTCTCAACTATAAGAAGTGCAAGTGTAATGCATACCCCAATAAGAGCAATTATTGAAATAATAAACATAGTACATTCTCCTATATACAAAAAAAGATTATTTAGCGATGCAAATATCTATAAGGACTTTGTTAGATAGCTGTGGACAGTATTTATTATTTAAATTATATAACAGATTTGCAGAAAATCATAATTGCTTTGAATTAAATATTAAATCTAAAATAGCTGCTACTTTCCTCCTTTCTTTGCAATATAAAAGACCGGAGAGTTTTCCGGTCTATGTAATCTGCCCTATCATTTAACACTTCCTGTTAGTCAACGGGGGCATTATTGCTTTTATGGCGCTATAAAATTGGATTTATTATCCTCTTTATCTTCCATGAAATGTGTCGCAATCATGTCAGCATTATGAGTCACCCAAACAATCGGAAATAAATCAACGGCTTTGCTGAAAGCATTCTTGTCCATGCCCTCTGGAAAACCCATGTGCCATCTTATCGCATATAATTCTGGCTGTTGCAGTTGAAAACCAAACTGCTGTATCATCATTACAGATTTTTCTCCGTGCCCAAAGGGAATTTGATCATCTATGCTATACGCATCGTATTCAACCCATGTGCCATTTACTTTTTTATTTCTCTTTTCAACTGAATAAAAGCGAGTTTTGCATATATCATGGAGTAATGCGATTACCACAAGATTTCGTTCTGTATATTCTCTGATTTTTTCCCGTTGTCCTTCAACAACAGTATTACTTATGAGATACTCATAATTCCCATTATCATTTTTTTGCAGAATTGATCTCATAGCGTCAAGCACATTAAGTGAATGTTGTACAAGTCCGCCTTCAACCGATAAATGAAATCTTGTGCTCGAAGGAGCTTTAAACATATCTGACTTTTGGGTAAGATAATCAATCAGATTATCATAGCCTTCACAATCTTTTATTACTTCCAATTCCTTTAAGAATCGCTCATTATTTCTATTTTGTCTTTCAATATTTATCATTTTTTCTTAATTTCACTTTTTAAGTGAACTATTTCAGTTTCAAGTTCATCTATTTTGTTTTTTAATAAACCGAATCCATCATTCTTGATTAATTCAACTTCCTGACTTATGTTGTCTGTAGTATCTTCCAGCTTTTGCTCGCTCTCCTCTAGTTTACTTCCGAAATCAGCTACCAGTTTCTGCTCACTTTCTGCCAGCTTATTGCCATAATCTGTACACAGCTTTTGTTCGCTTTCTGCCAGCTTACTTCCATAATCCGCGCACAACTTCTGCTCGCTTTCCTCTAGCTTATTACTGAATTCTATACTCAGTTCTTTTTTACCTTCTTCTAAGTTGTTTCCAAAATCAGATTCTACTTTATTAATGTATTCTTTTGTTTTTTTAAGTTGTAAAATCAAATATACACATATACAAGCAAGTAATATTATGCATATTAACAATATATATTCCATTCTATCCTCCCTAGGTGTTGGCTTGTTCAGCGCTTCGTAAAATCTTCCGACAGAAATCATTTTCTCCTTTTGAATTATATCACATATTTTTATACTATTTCATATGTAATTAATGTACCCGGCATCAGCTGCCGGTTTTTCTTACCCTCCCACAATAAGATTCAGTATCTCCTTGGCAAAGGTGATAATAACTCCGCCGGCCAGGGTCATGAAGCCGTTGGCTCTCTGGGACGGGTCGTGGGATTTGAGCGACAGACCCACCTGCACTATGCCGAAGCCCAGCAGTATCAGGCCTATTGCTCTTATCAGGCTGAAGATGAAAGTGGACAGATTGTTTACAACTGCTATGGGGTCAGTTGCTGCCAGGCATGGCACTGCTGCCAAAGTAAACATCAGCACGCCGCCAAGATACGCCAGCAGCAGGTATCTCACCACATGCGATTCATCCTTCACCTTTTTCTTATTCGCAGTTTCCTTTGTAGTCGTCTTCAAGATGAAAACCTCCCTTCTTCTTTTCGCTGAAAATTTCTTCAAGTTCTTCATCAGATATAAGTGTGTAGCCGCCTGCATCCTCTTCAGTTTCCGGCAGGCTTTTCGGATCAATATGCAAAACCTCTATCACCGCTTTTGAAATCGTATCTTCTCCATGTCTGTAGTCTTCACTTCCTCCGTCGGTGGTCAGCTTCACATTAGGGTGCCTTAGTATGTCGAACTTCAGGTCTTTAACCGGCCGCTCTCCTCTGATGAACAGAAGAGCGTATCTGTTGTCCAGCATCCTGACCTCATCCGGCATCATCAGTTCTCTTCCCTGCAACTGCCAGTTCTTCGAGTAATTACCCCGCATGCCCATGGACTGGTTGTATGTGTTCATGTCTATGGTGGCTTTACCCATGAGCTCCGACACATACTTGTGAGTGCTCTGCTCATTGCCGCCAAGGTAAAGGAACTCATCGCAGTTACCCACGATGGACTCCCACTGTTTTTCAAACAGTGCCTTAAGCTGCGCAAGGTTCTGGAGGATGATGCTTACAGACACACCTCTTGATCTCATTACCGACAGAATCTTGTCGAAGTCATCAGGCAGACTGACATTTGCAAACTCATCCATTACGAAATGAACATGCACCGGCAGGCTCCCGCCGTACTTGCTGTCCGCCACATAGAACAGCTGCTGAAAGAGCTGAGTGTAGAGAATGCTTACCAGAAAATTAAAAGAGCTGTCGTTATCCGGGATGATTGCAAACAGTGCAATTTTCTTCTCTCCCATTGACGGTAGCTCCAGTTCATCTGTAGCAGTAAGTGCCGCAAGTCCTTCAAGGTTAAACTTCTCAAGCCTTGCTGCCAGCGTTATCTGTATGCTCTTCAAAGTCTTTGCAGATCCCGAGTGATAGCTTTTGTAATACTTGAGAGCAATGTGGTCAGGATCCTTGTTCTCAAGATCGTAGAACAGATAGTCCAGGGGGCTCATGTTCTTTTCGTTGTCCTCACTGACCTCGCCGTTCCGCAAAAGTTCCATGACCATTGCAAAGTTCTGCTCTTCCTCCGGCGCCTCGTATTTCAGATAGAACACAAGGGCGAGCAAAAGCATACTTGCCGCTGTGTCCCAGAAGGGATCATTGCTCTGGGCTCCTTTTGGCGTGGTGCTCTTGAAAAGGTTCGTCACCAGCCTTTGCACATCGTTATCGTCCATGAGGTAAACGAATGGGTTGTAGCAGTGGCTCTTCTCCATGTTTATGAGATCCAGCACCCGGACTTCATATCCCATGGTCTCCAGCAGGCCTCCTGTATCACGGAGGATCTCCCCTTTTGGGTCCAGGACCACGAAAGACGAGTTGGCCTGCATGATGTTGGGTTTGCAGTAGAAGCGAGTCTTGCCGGCGCCGCTGCCGCCACATACCAGCACGTTCAGATTTCGTCTGTGCTTCTTGCCGTCAAGTCCCACTCTCACCTGCTGGGTCAGGAGCTTGTTGTCTGATGCCGGCTGCTGCATATACTTTCTGTTGACCTCCTTCGGGTTTCCCCACCTGGCAGAGCCATGCTCCTCACCCCTGCGGTAATTTCGTTTTGTGGAATAGTAAAGGCACACTCCAAAGACAGCCGCTGCTAGAATAAGCAAAATGCAGAGAAGAGGATTTCCATCCCACATCTCTGCAAATCTCTTTGTCAGTATGCTCATTATGTCTTTATCTGACTGTCCCATGGCTACCGCTCCTTCCCGGATCTGGACCCTTTGGACTTTGTCTTTGTTTTTTCCGCCTGGCGATCCTTCTGACGGTCTCTTGCGATGCGCTCGCGGTATGTCTGCAGTTTCTCTCTGACAGATGTTCTGTCGGGCTGCTTTGCTGCACCTTCACCTTCTCGGCCCGTAGATCTTGAGTTGCGCTCGGACAGAGGGCCTCTTTCTGTCTTTGCGATATTGGGGTTTGTCTGACCTCCCGGCTCACGGTTATCATTGTGCCTGCTTTCAATGTCGCGGACAGTTTCAGTTACCGTCGCCTTGTCCACAGTCGTAAGTCCGAATCTCTCAACGATCCTCTGGATCTTCGCTGCATCCTCAGCTCTTGCGATAACATCAACATCCCTGCCTTTGCCGTTGTTGTTCTTGTCCTTCAGCACGCAGTACATGACACCGTAACGCTTCGCCTCCTGGGAAAATGTTTTCAGATCCTTTTCATGAATCGTGAACACCTTCAGGTCTTTCCCCGAGCGTATCATGTTGGAAAGTCTTGCCTTGCCTTTGGTCTTGTGTTCCTCTTTGAGAACTGCCGCCAGTATAAGGGCAAGATCCTTCGCTCCTTCTCCGGAGATCTTGGCTGCGACCTCAACGCCTTCAAGCGACATTCTCACAACCTGCTCCGCTGCTTCTCCTGAATACATTACCTGCTCATCTCCTTCCTCTCTTCTTTATCTATAACTTCAAGTTTCTCTCTTATCTCTTCACTTCGCTGCCTGATACCTTCACACAGTTTCAGTTCTTCGCGCAAAAGCTTCAGCTGCCCGGTTATCTCGCTTATCTGCTCCCTGCAGAGTTCCTTCTGCTCGACCGGGATCCTTCTTCGGATCTCTTTTCGGAGTTCATCTCTTTTATCGGTGAGCCTTTCCACTTCCAGCTGTCTGCATTCTGTAGACAACTGAAGTTCCTCCGCTGTGGTGATGTTCTCCCGGCAGAGGAATCTGGTCTGCCGGGATATCTCATCCATTTTCATCAGTTCATCCTTCAGGAGATGGTGGATATTGTTCGGCTTCTGCCTGCACTTCGGCAGATATCCAAGCTCATAGCAGAGCCACAGATATCTTCCCTTAAGTCCATCCACTTTCTTTATTCTGTCCTTTCTCGTAAGCAGCCGGTATTGCTTTTGCCTGCCGCTGCCGCGCTGGAAGGTCTGCATCCTAACAGTCTGAGGATTCTCCCTGACTCTCTCCATAATTCGCTCGTTGGTGTACTCTTCACCCAGGCGGGCAAGTCTTATAGGCTTGGTGTTCCCTGCCGGAGTTATGGTCCAGTATTTTCTTCTGGGATTGAACTGGGTGGAATAGCCAAGGCGCCGCAGGTACATTTCAAACTCACGCATTGTGCAGCTTTTGCTTATAGCCTCGTCAATGGCCTGCCTTGCAAGGTTATGTCTTGTGGGCATGCCGGCCATATCAGCTCTGTGAAGATATGTCGGGTCCTTAACATTGTGCGGCTGCTCCACAACCGAAAGACCGTGGGCTTTGCATATCTCATCTGAGGTCTGCCGGAGGATGCGGTAAGTATCTCTGCAGTCGTGATACCTGCCGCCATCTCTGAAGGACACGCTATTGATCACAAAATGATTATGCAGGCAATGGGAATTCAAATGAGTTGCTACGATTACCTGAAACCTGTCGCCCCAGAGTCGTTCCGCAAGCTCAACACCAATCCTGTGAGCCTGCTCCGGAGTGGTTTCCCCCGGAGCAAAACTCTGGTAGGCATGGTAGGCGATGATGCCGCCTTCCTTATCGAATGCCTTCTTCACATTGATGAACTGTTCCCGGGCGCAGGTGGTATTGCAGTTAAGGGCGGACACGTAGAACTTCTTCTCGGTCTTCTCCTCGTTTTCCGCATAGCTCATAACATCGCCCAGGGTCTGCAGATCAGAATCGAAGTCCGGGTTGTATGTCTTCTCCGCATTCTGCACATAGCGAAGTGAGTTCGACAGATTGCCCCGGATGTCCCATATCTTCGTGACTGCCATCTACTCCACCTTCCTGTTCTCGATGAACTCCTTCTCCAGTCTCTCCTGGAAGCGGTGAAGGTTTTTCACTTCCGCATCGTACCTGGCCGCATCGAAGTCCTCGCCTCTTGAAAGTGACTGTGCAATGATCGACAGTGAGTCGCCAACTCTATAGAGTTCCTTTGCAAAATCATAAAAGCGGTCGTCGGGTTTTTCTCTTGGCTCATATCCCCTCACGAGAAATCTCACCAGTGCCGCCTCTGTCAGACACGCCTTCTTCGCTTTCTTCTGAAGCATGGATGCTTCTTCTCTGTTAAACCAGAACTGCTTCTTTATTGTTCTGTTCTTTGTCATCTCGTTTACTCCTTTCACATCAGGGTCTTAGGGACAGCGTCCCTAGCACAAAGGCGGAAAGCTTAATGCCTTCCGCCTTGTGTTCGCCTAATACTCTGCAAAAGCCTTTGCAGGAGTATGTTGGCAGTGCTCGCTAAGATTATGCATGCAATCCTAGCGCTCCCAGTCCATATCGTTTCTATGCAGCTGATCATAGGTTTTGCCCAGTTCACCGTTAGCTGCAAAGCTGTGAACTCTACCGTTTCCACCTCCCACAACTATGTGATCCAGCACCGGAATCTCAAGGATATCCCCTGCATCACAGAGCCTTTTGGTGGTATCGTAGTCGGTTCTTGATGGCATTTCATTGCCGCTTGGGTGGTTATGAAAGAGTATTACTGACGATGCATTTGCCAGAATACTGCTTTTGAAAACCTCCCTTGGTGCGGTAAGCGAAGAGTTAAGTGTGCCTACACTTACGATGTTCATGTTGATTACGCTGCCGTCTGATTTAAGATTCAGCACGCAGAATGCTTCTCTGTCATAGCCGGAAAGTTCTTCCTTCATGACTTCAACTGCATCATCTGTGCATCTGACCTGACGCGTTCTCTTAAGTGTATTGTCTCTGACGAGGCGCACTTTAACGACCTTAAGGCCTTTGCTTATGCTGTCTTCCTTAGTCATTTTCATCAGCCTCCTCTTCAAAAGTGACCTCAATCATCACTCCATCAGGCAACTCTTCCACCATTTTTTTAAGCTCATCAGAGCTTACTGTGAGTATCTTATCGCTCATAATCCGCCTCTCTTTCGTTTACTTCCGGAGTGAATCTGACTGCCTTTATGCCTTCTTCACTTCTGAAAAACTGTTCCGGATACTTGAATTTCTTCTCATATTTGGTCATTAGATCGTCTGGAAGGCTCTGAAAGTTTTCACTTTCAATAGGTGCATAGCATACGAAAAAGTCGCCTGCTATGATGTCCATGATCTCTCCGTTCTCGCTGTAGATTGCCCTGTTCAAATCAAGTCCGTGCAGCTTTCCTTCCTCATTGCAGACAAGAGCAACGTCATCATCGAAGGGCATATACTCTTCGATCCAACCGCCCACAGCCTGCTGCATGTCCTCAAGACTGCTTCCTATCTCTGTTTCCCTGGCATACTCGCCGGGCTTAACGAGAAGCACCTTCATCCTTTCATCGCTCATAATCTCTCTCCTCTCTTTATCCTGAGATAATCGTTGTAGTCTTTTCCTTCAGGAGGCGGGTATATACCCACCTCGTATTTACTCTCAAGTGCTGCCGCCAGGGACTGCGCTGCGCTGATTCCGGCAGTGTCGTTATCGAAATGGATCAGTATCTTATGCTCATCCGCGTCCTCCAGATACCGCACAAGGCTCTTTGGTATCATGGGCCGGGATGGTGCAAAGACACCGGCCATGGATATATAGCTGTCTTTTTTCCAGTCGCCGCCCTGCAGTTTGATAAGGCTCGCAAAGGACATAAGGTCTATTGCACTTTCAAATACATGCAGCTTATGGCTGACCGGCCAGCTGATCCTGAAGGAATATTCCTTGCTGCTGCCGCTGCAGTCGCCCATGATCCTGCTTTTGCAAAGGCAACGATAGCCTGCATATCTGGGCACGTGGTCACCGTCATAGCCGATAAAGACCAGTGCGTGCTTCGGCAGGGATTCATAGATCAGGTCATTTGTAATGCAGTAATCTATGATCTCTCTGTCAACGCCGCGGCTAAGAAGGTACGCTATTGCTTTTGCATTACTGTCCGCTCTTGGCGGAAGAAGGAGCTTCCTATTCTCATCCTTGGGCTGCTTTTGCTTATTAAAAGAGGCAGGACGCGTGATTACATCCTGCCCGTTTATCTTCTGAACCGCCTGAATGAATGGAATGCCCTCAACCCTTATGAGGTAATCCAGTGCTGATACGCCGCCTTCGTTTGTTGCGAACCGATACCACTTGCCATTACTTATTTTGACGCTATCATGAGTCCTTGTACTGTACTCGCCGGCACTTGCCTTCACAAGCTCCTGGGGTTCATAGCACCTGAGGTAAGTCAGCAGATCCATCTGCCTGGCTCTGCTGACTTCTTCCGGGGTAACATAACTCATGGTCAGTTACCTTTCCATCTCATGGTCCGCTACGAGTTTTGCCTTTGCTTCGGCAACCTTTTCTCTGCTTGCCATAAGGTCAGTAATCTTTTTCATCTCACCTTCCTTGAGGGTGATACCTCTTGACATGGACCCGTGATCTGGTGACCAGTCTCTGATGTCGTACTTCGGTGCGCCGCCATTCCACGAAACCAGGTTGAGTTCCTTGGACCATCCTGTCGGATAGACTGCTATTGTTCCGATCCTTTCCTGAATCTCAAAAGAAATACTGTTATCTACGTTGCTCATTTTTAACCTCCGTTCTTGGTATTTTCATTAACTTATACGCCTTAGAATCATCCCGTGTAACCTCCTTCGCTACAATTAAAAAAGCACCAGCCGGCGTAAGCTGATGCTTCTTATGTATGTTGTTCTTGTTATTCCATATTATTCATTGAACATATTATGGTGTATAAATATTGTATATCTCCATCAGGCGGATTTGACATGTCAAAACAGTATATATTCCCCTTATACTCAAATGTGCAAAAGTCTTCTGTCCCTATTTCGTCATCATACCCTTCAACAAAGTAACACTTTGCAAACAGTTTTTCCTCGGTATCGACGGTCCCTTCTTCAAGATTATTTGCTAAATAATTTGCCATGCTCTCTGCTGAAAATCCACATTCTGATTCACTAGTATAGAAAACTCCCATTTCCGTTCTTTCTTCTCCAAATACTGCAAATCCCTTTTCTTCGTGTCTCCAATCGCCTTCGTCACATTTCAATTCTTGATAATATTCTGGTATCTTGAATGTAATATCACCACACGTCTCTTTCTTCAGCGCCACGTCCTCGTCATCTACAAAGTCAATAGACTTAGCGAAATTTTCTAAATATCCTTCTGGATAATCAACATCATCAAACAATGCTAATTCAATATTGTAAAAATATCCGTTTCTCAACAAATGAATGAAATGCGTTTCATTCGAACCTATTGTATAATACCCTATTTTCCCATCCAAACCGTTTAATTCAATATCGTCAGATACTTTTATTCCATCATTATTTTCTGAATCGAAAAACTCATCTGCTTCGTAATTTGAATATGGAACAAGAATTGTAACTATTGAAAGTGAGTAATCTGATCCTTCGTAATATCTAATATCACTACACAATTCCTTACCTGATTTTACTGACTCAAATGCTCCTGCATCGACCATCGCTTTATATGCTTCATCCTTATCGGTTATCTCCTGCACGTTATCGCTAAAGTAATATTCCATTTGACCAATTCTATCTGAAAAGTCTTTCTCGCCACATGCTGTAAGCACAAGTAATGAAAAAAACATCACTGAGATTAATATTAAAAATCTTTTCATAACTTTATTCTCCTTTCTTTGCTCAAGTATAAACTTCATATACTAAAAACACAATATCGGCGACTTGACAACGCAATTATAATATATTCATAAAGTATAATTTTATATAACCAACAGAAAGGAGGCATTATGCAATTATCCAAAAGACCCAAAAAGGTTGCAAAAAAGGAACTCGCTCCATTAATAATTGAAAAATGTTATGAAGAGTCCACGTTTTATAATGATGCAATTTCATCACTTTATAATAAACTTGGGCACATTCCCGAAGAGGATGATCTAACTGAAGAGCTTATAACAAGTTGGCGTGCCGAATATGTAAATAGGGTTGCCGCCGCAACCGTAGAAGAATTATCAAATACCTTCCCTGGCTTTGAAGTTGATTTCCACAAGGTAAGCGCTGATCCTTTTGAACACGGCTTTGACTTATTTGAAGATGCTTTTGAAAACGGCATGGCCGCTGCAATACTGTATATGCTTTGCTTTTACGTCTTAACTGGTAAAGTGATAAATTACGGAACCGGTAGACCCCTTTCTGTAAAACAAACTGAAATCATGAATGCAGCAATCATTAAAGCTTTTGAGAATCTTCCTGAAGATCTTCCTGAAGAACCAACTGTAAAGTCTTCAAATGATTTGAATGAAGAAGCTAGTATTTACCGCAAACTCCTCGAGGAGCGATTTGCTAATGACGGAATTGAGCTTACCGACAACGAAATTGATTTATACGCGAATATGTTTGCAATAATCTCTAAGTTTGTTCATGGAAAGTTAAATTTCGAAGAAATGTATTTAACCTACGATTTTCTTGGTGACGTTGTTACCGAAAGGGTCCCGGCTCTTGCAACATCAGTTCCTTCCGAAGAAAGAATATCTGTGCAATTTCACGCAATGGAATGCATGAATGATACTGTAGATAAATTGACATTAGATGAGAAATTACATCTTGCATATTGCGTGTATCACTCGCTTTTTGTACAAGTTTACAATGAAGAAAATGACCAAATCTGCAGCGGTTTAGTTGATTTTGATTCAGCAGAACGAATAGAGATGTGCTTCCAAGATGACTGTGAGATGCACCCTGAAAGATATGTTTTTATTACGGAGGAAACCAACGAAGCGCCTGCTGGTGCTACATTTGGATTTGAAAAACAGAATCCTATAGGAGTTGTATCGGTATCAAATGCATATGCTTACCTAAATTGTCTGAAGAAACCAGGATATATTTTAAGATATAATAGAATTTGTTCATGTTCAGGACCACATGGATTAATGGATCAGTATGCAATTTACGCAGTTCCAGAAAACAATCCTAATGCAGAACCAATCAAATATAACATTTACATTGATCCATATGCACAACAAAACACCTTACGTGCTCCTGAAGGCTTTGTGCTTGAACTTCCAGACATGAAATAGAAATGACAGAGGCTAGTTTATCCTAGCCTCTGTTTTCGAATACAGCGTTTTGCATTTTACCCAAAAAAATTGTGTTCTTCTTTCAATTCTGTTGATAAACCAGGCTTTGTTTCTATCGGCTTTACTGGTTTTGCATCCGGCTTTTTCTCTGCCGGCTTATTCAGTTCGCCACTGAGATAGGAAATAACCTTGCCTTGCTTAACTGCGTCTTTCAGCTCGACTATAACCTTGACTTCGCTCTGTGCTGTAAGCTGTAGTTCAAGCTGGTCTCTCAGATCCAGCGCCGAGATGTCCTTTTCCGTTGTGTAACCTTTCTCGAAAAGCCTGTTCATTACTCTTACTACTGTCTTGTCTAACATAATAACTCTTCCTCCTTTTCTTCTGTTCCGCGTTTCATCAACTGCTCACCGTACTGTGTGAACGAATACCAGTTGGTGTGATCAAATCTGTCTTCATTAAGACAATCCTTTCTGAGAATACTGTTTTCTACAAGAATCTTTATTGCTCTTCTGACCTGATCTTTGCTCATACATCCCAGGTATCCGCTCATCAGTAGCTGTGAACATCTGAACCATACTTTGTATCCTTTGATGTGCACATGCCTCTTTCTGCCGTCTCCTGACATCTTGTCCCAGATCAGCTGTGCAACTATCGCAGCATTAACTCCAAATCTTTCAGCCATTTCCGGCTTGAATTTTACTATTGTGTATGCCATATTTCTCTCCTTTCATCACTGTTTTAGGCATAAGAAAAACCGAAGGCTATTTGCCTTCGGCAATGTAAATGGCAGTGCAAACTGGGATTTATCGTTCCACCACAACAGTCAATAACACTAAATCATCATCTCCAGTGTTGGTAATTGAATGTTCTGAACCTTTCGGACAAACATGGCATACCCCAGCCGTAAGTACTTCGCTGATACCGTCAGTAATAGCAATACCATTACCTGAAATAATGTAGTTTATATCATCACTCGTTTCATGCCTGTGAACGCCGATTGATCCACCTGGATGAATTGAACAAGGTATGATTTTGCCTTTTTCACTCATGTGCATTTTGGCAGTCATTGTTCCTGTGCCGTTGTTCATTCCTGGCATAGTTTTACTATCTTTGTCGTTAAAATTAATAAGCATTTCCAATTATCTCCTTCTTCGCATCATACTAATTTACGAAGTATAAACAATTTGACAAATTCTTGTTTATATCCATCTATATGATACCACAATTCCTGTTATTGCGTCTCATGTACCGGCATGCTTTCGCATGCCTTATGACTACTCGTCGGAGTCGTCTGATCCTGCTTTGTGCTTTCTTCTGATCAGTGCTGCGGATATTCCAGCTGCTGATGCTATGAGAAGTGCAACAATCGGAATCATCGGAAGGTTGTCTCCGGTCTTCGGACTGTGCTCTGCCGGTGGCTGCTCAAAGGTCACTGTCTGGCCTTCGTCATTGATGTCGGCGTGTACAGCGATCTCTTTTCCTTCGTACTTGAGCGATTCAAATACTACTGTGGACTTGCCGCCAAGAGCAGTGCTGTCGAACTTGAACTCAAGTGATACTACTCCATCTGCAGTTTCAGGAACAAAGGTTTTGCTTGCAGTTACGGCTTTCAATCCGTTTCTTACTGAAAAACCTGTGTTCTTGTTTATGAGCTTTCCTTCTACTGTGTATTCCTTTCCCGGAATCAGGTTGGTGTACTGAACATCATCAATGATGACAGTTTCCTTATTTACTTTGGCTTTGTGATCGCCGCTCACTTTGTCCTTTGCAGTAGTCTTAACGTCAGGGAAGTGAATCGTCTGGCCTTCGTCCTCGATATCAGCGTGAACCGCAACTTCCAGATCGTTATAGAAAACTGATTCGAAAACTACAGTTGTTTTTCCCTGCATGAGAGATGCATCGAATGTGAAGCTCATTTCTACTGTGCCGTTATCTGACTTTGCAGTGAACTTCTGCTCTGCTGTGATCTCCTTGCCTTCCTTGTCAAGAAGCGGCTTTCCCGTTTCCTTATCCATGAGAGTTCCCTTCATGACATACTCTTTGTTCTTGTAAAGGCCTGTGTACTTTACAGTGTCGATGATGGTAACCTTCTCGTCTGCTTTTGCAAAATGACCGCCGGTCTCGCTGTCTTTTGCAGTAGTTTCGATCTCGATAGCATCGTCTGTTAGAGTTCCCAGCTTAACTGTAACTGAGTCTCTTGTAACAGCGATTTCGATTCCTTCGAGAAGTCTGCAGCCCTTGTTTGCATCGCATGGCTGTTCATCCAGCACATACAGATCGTATGGAAGTGCGCCGAGAGCGTTGTCTACCTTAGTGGCTTTGTTGCCCTCCTTGTCCATCTCAAACCAGATGCCGTCTTCATCAGACTGACCTCTGTTTGTGTTGTTGGTATGCAGATTCCAGGATGCTGAAGTGCATGCATAGCCATTTGCATCGGTTACGATAATGTGGCTTTCGCCTGTAGTCTTTGAAGTGATCTTGAACGGAACGCCTGCAAGTCTTGCCATGCTTGCGTCTTTAACCTTTACGAATTCAAGGTCACCCCTCTTTACCTGTTCAGGTGTTGTAGGCTCCTTATAGGTCTTTACCATCTCTGCATGACCATCTGATGTGATGTTTCTCACATAAACTTCGTTGCTGAGAAGGTAGCCCTCCGGTGCCTTTGACTCTCTGATCAGGACAGTTCCCAGAGGAAGAGTGACCTCTCCGTTTGATGCGTGGTAGAACTTGTCGCCGCTCACAAGATACTTTTCATCCAGGTCGCAAAAGCCGTCTTCATCTGTCTTAAGCACCCACTGTCTTGTAGGCTCGCCGCTGTCGGCTGCTGCCTTTGCAGTATCATACTGACCGTCGTAATAGCTTACAAGATACTCTGCGTCCTTAAGAATTGCTGCTCCAAGAGGAACAGCCTTACCTGTTTCTCTGTCCACCTTCTGAAGCAGAATGCTGATAGGGTCGGACTGAGGCATGTCGGAGATGGCAACTTCAGTAGTTGCCCCCGCCTTCACAGTCACAGTCCTGTCTGCTGCTTTTGCATAACCCTTAGGGCAGACATCTTCCTTAAGGGTGTAGGTTCCGGCGCTCACCTCAACGGTATTGCTTGTGCCATCAGCCTTCGTAGTGATGGTAGCCACCTTGCTGCCGTCCTTGTAAAGGCCGAACTGGGCGCCGCCCAGAGAGTAGCAGTCGTTGCCGTTTGTGATGTCAGTGTTGGCTGATGTCTTTTTTATCTTGGCGTATCCGTTCTCCAGAATGCCGCCGATGATGTTCTGGTAGCCGCTGTTCTTGATATAGAACACCTTGAAGCCTGCGGGAACTTCCGGAACTACTGCGTCTGACTTACAGTCGTTAACGATTTCCTTCATCTTTGCCCAGTTGTCTGAGTACATGCAGCCCTTTACTGTGCCGCCGCCCCATGCAGCCATGCTGTCGTTATAGTCGGCTTCAACATAGGATACTGCAATGTGGAAGATGCCGTAGATGTCATCACTGGACCAGCTGCCGCTTGAGAACCACTTGTCCTTTGCCCATGACCATCCGGGATAGCCCTTGGCATAGTACACCAGTTTTCTCAGAACATCGGATTTGCCGCTGTCACTTGTGTACATCTTGTCGATGGTATAGGTTGCTGCTGAAGGTGTGGGCATGTTCGGCTGAGTACAGAACACAGGTCTGTTGCCCAGAGAGTCGTCGATGCCGTGAGCCTCCATGAGATTCGAGTAGCCGCCGTCTCCGCTGCCGTACCTGATCTGGTGATCGTGCACAAGCTTCACCTTGTCGCCTACCCCGTATCCGTCATCTTCCGCCGCATAGGTTGATACAGGCGCAAAAGCATTCGCAAAGCCCATAATCATCACCATGAACATTGAGATAACGGAAATACTTTTCTTGGTTGTGTTGCTGAAAATCATTCTTTAAGTCTCCTTTCTCACACAAAAAGAGACCATGCGTGAGCACAGTCTCAAGTTATAACTATGTATGAGAATAAGTCTTGAATTTGTTTTTTATTCGCCAATATTTCTGAATATATTTGTCAGTTTCTCGAACACGTCTACAGCCTCGTCAAAATTTTGTTTTTTATCCGTATATAACAGATCCTTGTGAAGCGATTCATATCTTTCCTTTATTGCTGCATCAAATTTATCTCGCCACTCATTAAATGCATATGCTCCCGTTGGGTCATACTCCCTGGAGATGTTTCGCTTCTCAAGATAGAAGCTGTCTGTATCCTTAGTCTTAATAAGCAGCGTTTTTAAGTCGTCGTCATCATTCAGGAATGCCTGAATATCATCACGCCCAAATAGTTTAGTGACATCATATATATGCCTTACTTTTTCAGGCAAAGTGCCGCAAATTGCATGTCTCTTTACAGACATGACCTTATCAATAAACGTACGCTCAATGCATAGCGTATTGACCTTAACACTATGCAGTTCATATTCTTCTACTGTATCGTTGTTGCCTGTTGCCTCCAGATATTCCTGTATATAGCTCTTGAACTCATGCAATTCGTATGGATCCGGTCTGACGCTTGACCCAATCTCCAATTTCACCTTTGTGGTTTCTTTGTCCTCACCCTCGAACCAAATGAATGAACTCTTATTACGGTCGTTACGCTCATAACCGATTTTTTCAATGTTAGCATCACCTGCCATCACGGATTCTATTCTCTTGAGTGCTCTGTCATATTGCTTATCTGAAAATTCTTCTTTAGGGAAATATGTGATATCTATATCCTCGGAAAATCTGTCAATACTTCCCGGATAACATTTGCTTAGCGATGTACCTCCCTTGAATACGCACTCATTGACATAATCACTTTCAGCCAGTTTATCCAAAAGCAGTACAATATAGTAGTCCTTCCTTACTGCTGTTTCAGGAATACCAACACTCCTTGCGGTTAAGGTAATCAGCTGTTCAAACTCTTCTCTGTTCTTATGGAGTTTCATATAACTCCTCCATACTTGGGAATACATATGTGGATAACGGTGAAAGGTATTTACTCAATTTATTCTTGACTCCCATTGCATCCAACAGTGATTTCAGAAACGCTATGGTGGATTTTTTATATTTCCTGTTCTCAAGAACATGTTCGATTGTTCCATCATTAAAATAGTTGTTTGAATAATCTTCAGCATATTTCACGAAAGCATTTTTATTGATATCCTCAATTTTCGAGTAATTCTGCAATGTCTCCATCATCTCTATTGTTGCGATTATCTCAGGTGTAAGATCAATGTTGATTTTCTCAATAACAACGTTTTCGATTTGTTTCCTTGATTCAGTAATTGAGGATGTCAGTATATACTCCTTCTTGCCTATCTGTGTAGTCAACCCTTTGCTGTTATATAATCTGTATCCTAATGCAACGCCCTGCCCATTATTAGTATAGTATCCGACTATTTCTTCAGTACTGATTGGAACAGCACCAAATCTACCTTTCTTTGGCCTGTAATATGTCCCTTTCGTTAAATGAATCAGTTCTCCCTTGCTGCACATTCTTTCAAGTGATTTGTAAAATGTTGCCTCAGGTATTTCATTACACTCAAAATTATATACCTCTCTGGCAATCAGAGGCATATTCTCCGGCTTATTCATTATTATTGTTCTTATCTTTTCAGCATAACTGTTCATAAGCAACGCCTCCTTTCCGAAGATAATTATACCGAGTATAGGAAAAATGTCAAGTAAAAACGCTTTTTACTTGACACCATCTATATTTGTTTCTGTGATTTTATCTATTTAACCAGCTTCAATATAACATCATCCACTGCATCTGAATACTTGCCTTCTCTGATGAGCATGTTTCTGTAGTCTATAAGCACGTTTATTATTACGGCTTTTTCTTCCTGAGTTAGATTCAGGGTTTCCTTTTTCTTAAACATCTCCATCCCTCCTTATTTCGTTGCACCGCAACTGCATCTGTAGCCCGTGATGTATTGTTCTGTATGTGAGCCGCAGGCAACTGTTTCATATGTCTCGTAGCTGACCGCATTGTTCCCTGCCATGGCTTCCTGCTTTCTGTGTTCGCTTGCATGTCCTGTTATGTCAGCTCCGCAGGCAGAGCATCTTGTTATGCATACCTGCTTGTAGTCTGTAACTGTTTTGCTTGCGGGAGTTTGACACCTAAAATACTGTCAGGCGTTGGTACGCCTTATTTTTTTATGCAAATTTGAATTTATGTATTGCGTACGTGCGTACGTATATGGTATACTATAGGTGTAGATGCAACCATATGTAGATTCAATTGTTTTATGGGAGATACGTGTATGAGACTGTCTGAAAAGAAATCAGGTAAAAATACTCGCTTTTATGTGATTCGTTCCATAATGCGCGACGGTAAACGTTCATCAGAAGTTGTAGAAAAACTTGGAACAGCGGAAGAGATAAAGAAGCAACATAACTGCGCTGACCCAAGAGCCTGGGCAAGTAAGCACGTTGAAGAACTCAACAAAAAGCAGAATGGACATAAGATGCTTATTCCAATGCACACCGATGTTCTAATTGAACCAGGCCATAGAAACTCCTTCAACATAGGATATCTTTTTCTGCAGCACATATATTATCAGCTTGGGCTTCCGGCAATTTGTAGAAAGATTAAGAAGACAAGTAACTTTGAATATGATTTGGATCGCATTCTTTCCAGACTTCTTTATGGGAGAATACTCTACCCTTCATCAAAGCTTTCATGTTTTGAGCAGTCTCTGAAGCTGATGGAGCAGCCAAAATTTGAGCTGCACCAGATTTATCGTGCACTTTCAGTTTTGGCCGAGAACTCGGATCTTATTCAGGCAGAGCTTTACAATCGTTCAAAGAAAATTCTTAAACGCAGCACGGGAGTTCTGTTCTACGACTGCACCAACTACTTCTTTGAAGTAGAGCAGGAATCAGGTCTTAGACAGTACGGTCCAAGCAAGGATCACCGACCAAATCCAATAGTCCAGATGGGGCTGTTTATGGACAAATCGGGAATTCCACTTGCTTTCTGCATAAATCCTGGAAACCAGAATGAACAGGTGTCGCTAAAGCCTTTAGAACTTAAAATTATGCAGGACTTTGAACTATCCAAGTTTGTCATATGTACAGACGCAGGCCTTTCTTCTGATGCTAACCGCAGGTTTAATAACTTCGGAGAACGTAGCTTTATCACTACACAATCCATCAAAAAACTAAAGAAGGAATTAAGGGGATGGTGTCTTGACCCTACAGGCTGGGAAGTTGAAGGTAGCAGAAAAAAGTACGATGTTTCCAAACTAGATGACACTGCTGAAAACCGTAACAGAATTTTCTACAAGCAGAAACTGATCGAAGGATACGATGAGGAACACGACATCAGTTTTGATCAAACGTTAATTGTCACCTACTCATTGAAATATGGAATTTACCAGCGCACACTTCGAAAACGTCAGATTGATCGTGCACTAAAATATCTAGAAAAACCGTCCTCTGCAGATAAACGTTCGCAAACTGACGCGAAACGTTTCATCAAAAAAACCTCCATTACAGAAGATGGTGAGGTTGCAGAGAATGCTGCATATGAATTGAATACAGATGCTATTGCAGAAGAAGAAAAATACGATGGCTTTTATGCAGTATGCACTAATCTTGATGATGATCCTGCAGACATTGTAAGGATAAACCATGCCCGCTGGGAGATTGAGGAATCTTTTAGAATCATGAAATCCGAATTCGAAGCAAGGCCGGTATTTCTCCAAAGAGATGACCGAATCAAAGCGCACTTCCTAACCTGCTTCATTTCCCTAATGATCTATCGTATCCTGGAGAAACAACTAGGTGAGGAATACACATGTAACCAGATTATTTCTGAACTTCGTGACATGGATATGAGAAAGTTAGACAACTATGGATATATTCCAAATTACAAGAGAACCAATCTGACCGACGCTCTTCATGAAAATGCTGGATTCAGAACAGACTACGAACTTACAACTCCTAAGGCGATTGCCGGAATACTTAGACGATCCAAAGGATTATAACTGGTTACGCATTTCACGAAAAAATAGCAAACTCCGCTTCCCTTATTTTCCAAGGGTTAGCGGAGTTTTATGCTCTTCTAACTGTCAAAGACAGGAATATAACATCATCCACTGCATCTGAATACTTGCCTTCTCTGATGAGCATGTTTCTGTAGTCTATAAGCACGTTTATTATTACGGCTTTTTCTTCCTGAGTTAGATTCAGGGTTTCCTTTTTCTTAAACATCTCCATCCCTCCTTATTTCGTTGCACCGCAACTGCATCTGTAGCCCGTGATGTATTGTTCTGTATGTGAGCCGCAGGCAACTGTTTCATATGTCTCGTAGCTGACCGCATTGTTCCCTGCCATGGCTTCCTGCTTTCTGTGTTCGCTTGCATGTCCTGTTATGTCAGCTCCGCAGGCAGAGCATCTTGTTATGCATACCTGCTTGTAGTCTGTAACTGTTTTGCTTGCATATACAGGCTGCCAGCTATGTGTATGTACTGGTTTTGAAGCCTGCTGAGTCGGTTTTGCTGCCTTTGTCTCAGCAGGTTTATTCTCCTGTTTCTTTTGCTCCTGAGGCTTTTCTGTCTCTTTCTTTTCCTCAGGTTTCTGCCTCGTCGAATCTTCTGACTTTGCATAAATCTCTTCTGCAGGTTCTGTTTCTTTTGCCTGGGTTTCTGTCGTCTGTGCTGCCTCAGTGCTCTTGTCGTGCATAACCTTTGTCCCTGCATCCTCTACGGCATCTGTGCATCCTGCAAGGCCTGCTGCCAGAGCTACTGCCAGTACCACCTGAATGATATATCTCTTACTCCTCATGCTATCAACCTCCCTGCCTGGACAATAGCATGTTTCTGTGTATATCGCCAATGTGCGATTTGTTATATATATCTTCTTTTTCAGGTAGTACTGTTAGTCTCTATGAGGTAGGGGTGTGGGGAAGGAGAGGCAAACATACTCCTCATGCAAAGGCTATCTCTCTATGTCCATTTCCCGCTGCCGTTTGAGATAACGGTTATAGTGCTCCATGGCTTTGACCACGTAGTCCTCTCTCTGGGTTATGGGCAGATCCTTCGGGAAAAGGCTCGCTACTTTAGTGCTCTTGAGAACTACCTTCTCCTTCTGATTTGGTTTCTCCTCCTGCATTATTGCAGCTATGGACTCAGGCGTAAGTTTATCTTCACGCAAAAGCCTTCTCATCCTGATTGTCTGATCATGGGATGGAGTACATGCTTCCATGGCCATATTATCTGCCAGGCTTTCCTGAAGATCTTTCGGGAAATATGAGATCTCAACAGCCGGTCTCATGCCCATCTTTCCTTCATCTACCATATCCAGAAGTTCTGGAATGAGTTCTGTGAGGCGGATATAGCGGCGAACTTGTTCGCGGCTTTCACCAATATCTTTGCCTAACTTCGTGACCGACAATGCAGCTTTTCCACTTAACTTCTCCTCCAGTGGTGTAGAAGTTAAATCCATACGCTTGCCCTGTCTCTTCATGGCATTCAGCCTCATCTTGTAAGCAAAGGCCTTTTCACTAGGCAGAAGCTCTGACCGATACATGTTACTGTCCACCATAAAGATTGTGGCTGCATCTTTATCGAGGTCAACAACCTCACATCTTAATGTTTCCATACCCAACTTCTTACAGGCTCTCCATCTTCTGTGTCCTGAAAGCATTTCGTATCTTCCATCTTTCTTCAGCCTGACTGTAGCAGGAGTAAGAACACCATTCTCACGAATACTTTCCATAAGATTAAACATATCCTCGTCATCTTTTACCTTGTATGGATGCTTAGGAAACTGGTCTATGAGTTTGATAGGTATCTCCTGTATCTTCGCCAGCTTCTGCTCATCCCTTATTTCCTGAGTTGTAAACATATCATCTACACTGTTCAGCTCGAACATTGGCTTTCTCTCGTTCGGCATCATTAATCACCTCCTTGGCAAGGCCTGCGTATGCTTTTGCAACATCACTTCCCGGTTCGTATGCGAATATGCTTACTCCCCTTGCTGCCGTTTCTGCGGCCTTGATTCTCATTGGAATCTGACTATCATAAATCTTGATGTGCTTGCCGTAACTTCTGCGAATGATCTCCGGAACCTCTTTCGCAAATGTGGTTCTGTTGTCTACAAGCGTCATGAGCACGCCGTCTACCTTAAGGTCGGGATTAACATATCTCTGCACTCTATTTACGGTTTTAAGAAGCTGTTCCATGCCTTTAGCCGGAAGATAATGCGACTGAACCGGTATAATAACGCTGTCAGCTGCAGATAATGCGTTGATAGTTATCATTCCAAGAGACGGCATACAGTCAATCACCACAAAGTCAAAATTATCCTTTACCCTGTCCAGATAGCACTTAAGAATACATTCTCTGTTCATGGTGCTTACAAGGCTCATTTCCATGGCTGACAGTTCAAGATTCGCCGGAAGAAGAGTGATCCCTTCATCGCTCTGTATGAAACCTTCCGCCGGATTGAATCTCTCTTCATTTATAGATTTGGTCATCATGGTTGAAACCGTTGTATCTATCTCATCAGTTCTCCCATAACCAAAACAGGTGCTCAGGTCAGCCTGGGGATCCAGGTCAACAAGAAGTACCTTCTTTCCTTCCATTGCGAGAGCAACACCAAGATTAGCAGCCGTGGTCGTCTTTCCGACACCGCCCTTCTGATTACATATGGCTATGACCTTACTCATCATCAGCACCTGCCTTCATATGTCTGCAGCACTCACAGTCACCGAAACATGCACCCATGCAGCCTCTGCAGTGATCTTCGTGCTTATCGCAATCAGAATCATCATTCTCCTCATCCTCTTCTTCTTCAAAGAACAGATAGCTTATTGCATAATCAATAAACTCTCTTCTGAACATTTCCGCTCTTTCATCGTTTTCAAATGTGAAAGCCATGATGAGTTTTGCAATCCATTCTTCATCAAAATTAAGGGACAAAGAATAAATCCCTCCAATAAGCATATAGTCACCTTTATTCGCAAGAGAAAACATCTTTTCAATAACGTCCTCAAACTCGTCCATTGTCTTTTCAATAAAGAAATGATATCTGAAAGTTTCAAAGACCTTCTCGGCCAGAATCCCGGCAGTTTCCTTATCGATAAACTCAGGTGTAACCTTTACAGGCTCCGTATTGTTCACTATAACTTTCTTAACAACTTCTACTTTCTTCATTTCTTACCTCCATTCTGATACAAAAAAAGACATGTCCCTGTGACATGTCGTATGTATGAATGGGGTAAAATCGCACATTTCTGTCCCCAGTTCTGTCCCCTAAAATGGCAATTTTAGTGGCAGTTTTGTCATTTTGAGTAGGGCTGAAAATACCCTGTGTGCGTTTCAGTAAAATCGCCGGAAGCGTTGAAAACACTGGCTTTTCATTAAAACTTCAAAGAAAAAAGAGACCTCGAAAGGTCTCTAATTAATGGTGATCCTACCGGGACTCGAACCCGGGTTACCGCCGTGAAAGGGCGGTGTCTTAACCGCTTGACCATAGGACCTGATAAGCGGCAACGTCCTGCTTTTCCGGGCGGTCACCCACCAAGTATCATCAGCGCTGGGGAGCTTAACTTCTGTGTTCGGTATGGAAACAGGTGTGTCCTCCTCGCTATAGTCGCCGCATATTCAATCATGAGTGTATGCACACTCAAAACTGAATAAAAGAATCTGCAAAAGCAAATAATCCGATTGCTCCTAAAAAACCTTTGGTCAAGTATTCGACCTATTAGTATCGGTCAGCTAAATACATTGCTGCACTTACACCTCCGACCTATCAACGTGATAGTCTCTCACGGGTCTTACCCATAAAGGGAGGAGATCTTTTCTTGTGGGGGGCTTCGTACTTAGATGCTTTCAGCACTTATCCCTTCCAAACGTGGCTACTCAGCGATGCCCTTGGCAGAACAACTGATACACCAGAGGTTTGTCCATCCCGGTCCTCTCGTACTAAGAACAGCTCCACTCAAATCTCCAACGCCCACAGCGGATAGGGACCGAACTGTCTCACGACGTTCTGAACCCAGCTCGCGTACCTCTTTAATGGGCGAACAGCCCAACCCTTGGGACCTACTTCAGCCCCAGGATGAGACGAGCCGACATCGAGGTGCCAAACACCGCCGTCGATGTGGACTCTTGGGCGGTATCAGCCTGTTATCCCCAGGGTAGCTTTTATCCGTTGAGCGATGGCCCTTCCACTCGGAACCACCGGATCACTAAGCCCTACTTTCGTACCTGCTCGACTTGTTGGTCTCGCAGTCAAGCTCCCTTCTGCCTTTACACTCTGCGTGCGATTTCCGTCCGCACTGAGGGAACCTTTGGGCGCCTCCGTTACTCTTTAGGAGGCGACCGCCCCAGTCAAACTGCCCGTCAGACACTGTCCCCACACCGGATCACGGTGCAAGGTTAGAACTTCAACATTACAAGGGTGGTATCCCAACGGTGACTCCTCCAAAACTGGCGTTCTGAGCTCTCAGTCTCCCACCTATCCTGTACATGCAATGCCGAAATTCAATATCAAACTGCAGTAAAGCTCCATGGGGTCTTTCCGTCCTGCTGCGGGTAACCGGCATCTTTACCGGTACTACAATTTCACCGAGTCTATTGTTGAGACAGCGCCCAGATCGTTACGCCTTTCGTGCGGGTCAGAACTTACCTGACAAGGAATTTCGCTACCTTAGGACCGTTATAGTTACGGCCGCCGTTTACTGGGGCTTAAGTTCTTGCCTTCGCCTCCACTAAACACACGCTCCTTAAGTCATGCGCTTAGTGGAGGCTAAGCAGTCCCCTTAACCTTCCAGCACCGGGCAGGCGTCAGCCCCTATACATCAGCTTTCGCTTTAGCAGAGACCTGTGTTTTTGCTAAACAGTCGCCTGGGCCATTTCACTGCGGCCATCTTTCGATGGCACCCCTTCTCCCGAAGTTACGGGGTCATTTTGCCGAGTTCCTTAACAATAGTTCTCTCGCTCACCTTAGGATTCTCTCCTCATCTACCTGTGTCGGTTTGCGGTACGGGCACCTACAGTCTCACTAGCGGCTTTTCTTGGCAGTGTGAAATCAGCAGCTTCCGGTACTAATCTTCCCTCCCTATAACAGCTCAACCTTACAGTATGCGGATTTGCCTGCATACAAGCCTCACTGCTTAGACACGCTCTACCAACGGCGCGCTCTGCTTATCCTTCTGCGTCCCCACTTCGTTCATACAACTTTCGGTGGTACAGGAATCTCAACCTGTTGTCCATCGCCTACGGCTTTCGCCCTCGGCTTAGGTCCCGACTAACCCTGAGCGGACGAGCCTTCCTCAGGAAACCTTGGATTTTCGGTGGGATGGATTCTCACCATCCTCTCGCTACTCATGCCAACATTCTCACTCGTATACAGTCCAGCATACCTTACGACATGCCTTCTGCCCGCATACGACGCTCCTCTACCAATTAATTTACATTAATTCCTAAGCTTCGGTAGTAAGTTTCAGCCCCGTTTATCTTCAGCGCAGAGCCACTCGACTAGTGAGCTGTTACGCACTCTTTGAATGAGTGGCTGCTTCTAAGCCAACATCCTAGCTGTTTATGCAGCTCCACATCTTTTTCCACTTAACTTACATTTGGGGACCTTAGCTGTAGGTCTGGGCTGTTTCCCTTTCGACTATGAAACTTATCTCACATAGTCTGACTCCCTGACTTGATTGCATGGTATTCGGAGTTTGATAGTTTTCGGTAACCGGTGAAGGCCCCTAGAACATTCAGTGCTCTACCCCCATGTATCTGCGTCAAAGGCTAGCCCTAAAGCTATTTCGAGGAGAACCAGCTATATCCGGGTTCGATTGGAATTTCACCGCTATCCACACGTCATCCTAACACTTTTCAACGTATAGAGGTTCGGTCCTCCACGAGATTTTACTCTCGCTTCAACCTGCACATGGATAGGTCACCCGGTTTCGGGTCTACAGCATGCAACTTTAAGCCGGTTAAGACTCGGTTTCCCTGCGGCTCCGTTCCTCCAGGAACTTAACCTCGCTGCATACCATAACTCGTTGGCCCGTTCTACAAAAAGTACACGGTCACTTGCGCTCCCGTCGATTGTAAGCATAAGGTTTCAGGTTCTGTTTCACTCCCCTCCCGGGGTTCTTTTCACCTTTCCCTCACGGTACTGTTCGCTATCGGTCACTGGGTAGTATTTAGGCTTGGAGGGTGGGCCCTCCGGCTTCATACCGGGTTTCACGTGTCCGGTACTACTCTGGTGCCACCGGGATCTTTCGGGATTTCGTCTACGGGAGTTTCACCCTCTGCGCTCTGCTTTTCCAAAACAGTTCGACTATCCTTTCGGAATTCCCTGCGGTGGTCCTCAACCCCGAGGTGCCAGCACCTCGGTTTGGCCTCTTCCCCGTTCGCTCGCCGCTACTTAGAGAATCGATGTTTCTTTCTTTTCCTGGGGCTACTTAGATGTTTCAGTTCACCCCGTTTCCTTCTTTCGCGCTATATATTCACGCGAAGATACATGCGAATTAACGCATGTGGGTTACCCCATTGGGAAATCTGCGGGTTATCGGATATTTGCTCCTGACCGCAGCTTATCGCAGCTTGTCACGTCCTTCTTCGGCTCCCAGTGCCAAGGCATCCGCCTTATGCCCTTTCTTACTTGACCAAAAGTATCTTGCCTGATCTAGCGTAATCAGGTCTTTACGACAAGTGCAGCACTTTAGTGCGTGGCACTTGACCGTTTCATACGACAAGTGCAGCACTTCAGTGCGTGGCACTTGACCGCTTCTTCACTATTGCTTTGACCTTCCCCTACTACTGTCGGAGGAGGTCCAACTCTTGTGAAATTTTCTGGTTTTCTCGGTGAAATCGGTATTTACCCTGCGCAACTTTCATTGCTTAGTTTCTTGTTTTTTCTACTCTTAACAGTTTTAATACTCGATTTCGTTTTCGATTTTTTGCTTTTACACAAATTCTTTATTCAGTTTTCAATGTGCATACAATCTTACTGCCGGAGATTTGACCCTCCAAGATTGTAGTGGTGGAGAATAAGGGGCTCGAACCCTTGACCCCCTGCGTGCAAGGCAGGTGCTCTCCCAGCTGAGCTAATTCCCCAAATAAAACAATCATAGTGCAGAAACTCTCGTCTCCTTAGAAAGGAGGTGATCCAGCCGCTCGTTCTCGAACGGCTACCTTGTTACGACTTCACCCCAGTCATTGATTTCGCCTTAGGTAAACTATTTTTTGTCCAACTTCGGGCGCCCCCAACTTCCATGGTGTGACGGGCGGTGTGTACAAGACCCGGGAACGCATTCACCGTGACATTCTGATTCACGATTACTAGCAACTCCTGCTTCATGCAGGCGGGTTTCAGCCTGCAATCCGAACTGGGATCGGTTTTTGAGATTGGCTCCACCTTGCGGTCTTGCGACTCTTTGTACCGACCATTGTAGCACGTGTGTAGCCCAGAACATAAGGGGCATGATGATTTGACGTCATCCCCACCTTCCTCCGAGTTATCCCCGGCAGTCCCGTTAGAGTGCCCAACTTAATGATGGCAACTAACAGCAAGGGTTGCGCTCGTTGCGGGACTTAACCCAACATCTCACGACACGAGCTGACGACAACCATGCACCACCTGTCTCCTCTGTCCGAAGAACTCCCGTCGTTATCCGGGACGTCAGAGGGATGTCAAGCCCTGGTAAGGTTCTTCGCGTTGCTTCGAATTAAACCACATGCTCCGCTGCTTGTGCGGGTCCCCGTCAATTCCTTTGAGTTTTATACTTGCGTACGTACTCCCCAGGCGGAGCACTTAATGCGTTAACTGCGGCACCGAAGTCTTGCGACCCCGACACCTAGTGCTCATCGTTTACGGTGTGGACTACCAGGGTATCTAATCCTGTTTGCTACCCACACTTTCGTACCTCAGTGTCAGTTACTGTCCAGAAAGCCGCCTTCGCCACTGGTGTTCCTCCTAATATCTACGCATTTCACCGCTACACTAGGAATTCCGCTTTCCTCTCCAGCACTCAAGTAGCCCAGTTCATGCGGCGAACAATAGTTAAGCCATTGCCTTAAACCACATGCTTAAGTTACCACCTACGTACTCTTTACGCCCAATAATTCCGGATAACGCTCGCCCCCTACGTATTACCGCGGCTGCTGGCACGTAGTTAGCCGGGACTTGCTCCTAAGGTACCGTCATTATCTTCCCTTAGAACAGAAGTTTACGACCCAAGGGCCTTCATCCTTCACGCGGCGTTGCTGCATCAGGCTTTCGCCCATTGTGCAAGATTCTCCACTGCTGCCTCCCGTAGGAGTTTGGACCGTGTCTCAGTTCCAATGTGGCCGTTCACCCTCTCAGGTCGGCTACTGATCGTCGCCTTGGTAGGCCGTTACCCCACCAACTAACTAATCAGACGCAGGCCCATCCCTTGCCGATAAATCTTTGGCCATATGATGATGTCATATTATGGCTTTATGAGGTTTTAATCCCGGTTTCCCGAGGCTATCCCTCTGCAAAGGGCAGGTTGCCTACGCGTTACTCACCCGTCCGCCGCTTTCCTCTCGCTGAACTCATCCGAAGAGTTGTTCTGCCAGATTCTCGCTCGACTTGCATGTGTTAAACACGCCGCCAGCGTTCATCCTGAGCCAGGATCAAACTCTAAATTAAATTCTATCTTAAGACTAATGCCTTAATATCGTTTGATACCAAAACCCGAAGCCCTGCCCAAATCTCTGATTTGGCGCGCAGGCCTCATGCAAGACTTCCCCGGCTTCAGCCGGTTGGAAGTCACTGCCGACGCTTAGCGTTTCGCTTAATTCTTTTCCTGAATTATTGCTGTTTGGTTTTAGAAATTGTCGGAAACTTTGCTCTCTTCCTTTTCAGGTTTTTGCATCGTTTCTTGATTCATTTTTGACCTTCCGGCATTGCAGCCTTTCGGTCTATGACTCAAATTTCTACACTATGAAGTTTCCAATTTTCGCGGCACTGTAGCACCGTCGCTCGTTTATTGCGAGCTTTTTAATAATACTTCAACCACCACCCTTTGTCAACATGTTTTTTACTTTTTCAATATATTTCTCTGATTCGAAATATTTTTTATAAAGTATGTTGCTTGTAAAATACTTGTAAAATGTATTTAAAAAGTATGTACATTTAAATGAACATTCTGAATTATTGACTTTGAGAGGCACGAGAGATATAATGTTTTAGGACTGTGAATCAGGTGGTGTATATGATTCGCAGTCGAGAAATCATAAACTTTACTCATTCATTTAGTAAGGAGGAATTTTTATTATGGGTAGAAAAATACCAATGTGGCAGTGTCTGCTCGTACTGTTATCAATGGTAGTGTTCCTTTTCTGGAACGTTATGCTTGATGGCGGTGGCGAAGCTCATCTGGGCCTCATTCTCGCAGCTTGCGTAGCCGGTATTATCGGAATGGCTAACGGCTGGAAATGGGCCTACATGGAACAGGGTATCCTGGCTGCCATAAACAGATCAATGCAGGCAATGCTGATTCTGGCAATTGTAGGTGCGATGATCGCATCATGGAAATGCGGCGGCGTTATTCCTTCGATGATGTACTACGGCATCAAGGTTATTGCTCCAAGCATCTTCCTGTTCACAGCATGTCTGCTGTGCTCAATCGTAGCTCTTGCTACGGGTTCATCATGGTCAACGGCAGGTTCCATGGGTGTTGCTCTTATCGGTATCGGTACCGCTCTGGGCTTCCCTAATGCAATGACAGCCGGTGCTATCGTTTCCGGTGCATATTTCGGAGACAAGATGTCACCTCTTTCGGATACAACCAACCTGGCTCCTGCAGTAGCAGGTTCACAGCTCTTTGACCACATCAAGGCCATGGTCTGGACGACAGGCCCATCATGGGTAATTGCAGAAATTTTGTATCTTATTATCGGTTTCACCAAAAAGGGCGGTGATGCGGACGAGTCCACTATCACTGCAATTCTTGCCATGATTGAAGAAAACTTCTCAGTGGGGCTTCTGTACCTGATTCCGCCTGTATTCGTAATAGTGGCTATAATCGTTAAGATACCTGCACTGCCGGCTCTTATCGGCGGAGTGCTGCTGGGTGTACCGTTTGCTGCATTCCAGGGTACCAAGGTTATCCCTACCGGTTTCGGTGATGAAGGTAAATCGCAGATTCTGGCCGTACTGAACTATGGATATGAGCCTGAAATAGTTGTTCCTGAAGGATTGGATGCCGCTTTGGCGGAAGAGCTTGGCGCCCTGCTGGTTGGAGGCGGTCTCCAGAGCATGATGTGGACTATTTCCCTTATCATGCTGGCAATGTGTTTCGGTGGTATTGTAGACTCAACGGGGGTTATGGCTTCAGTTGCTGCAGCATTGCTTAAGCTGGCAAGAGGAACAAGAGGCGGTCTGGTAATGATAACAGAATTTACAGCAATACTTGTAAATGCTATCTGCTGCGACCAGTATCTTGCTATCATCTTGCCGGGCAGAATGTATAAGGAAGCATTCGAGGACAGAAGGCTTAAGCCTAGATGTCTGTCAAGAGCTCTGGAGGACTCCGGAACACTCACTTCAAACTTCTTCCCTTGGAACACTTGCGGTGCTACCATGAGATCATTCCTGGGAGTAGACAGTTCATACATTCCGTTCGCATTTCTGAACTACATCAACCCGATAATTTCAATGTTCTACGGATTCACGGGAATCAACATGACCGAAATGACAGAGGAAGAGTACCAGAAAGTTCTTGAAAACAGAGAAGCTGAAAAGCAGGCTGCATTAGCTGCTTCCGAAGCTTAAAAAGTGTTTTGCTAATTCATTTTAAGTTAATACACCATAAAAAAAGCGATGTCATACATCGCTTTTTTATTACAGTTGAAACCCTCTGTCATATATGGTAATATGACTGGGACTTATTTATGAGAATTCTCGGAGGTTTTGTAATATGTCCATTAAGAACAACGGGCGTAAAAGGGATATTAAATACGTACTGGCGTCGCTGTTCCTGCTGGCAGTCGGACTGGTTTGTCTGTACCTCGCTGTTTCCAGTGGCTGGAAGCTTTCCTGGACAGCAACAACCATTGCCGTGCTTTACCTTTCATTTGCCATGTTCAGGAACGCTAACGAAATATAAGGTACTTGTCATCAGAATACCACTTATATACATCGTGACGTACACCCTTTCGGTCCATAAGATACACGGACTGCAAAGGGTGTTCCGTTATCATCAGCGGCACCTTCTCCATGGCAGCCGGTATCCTCCTCATTTCCTTCAGCATCACATGTCGGCCATCCCTGCTTGCCTCATCGGACATTGCTATAACAGTCACACCTTCTTCCTCAAACAGCATCCGTGCCTGTTCATTGTAAACATTCAGGCCATAATCACCGTAAACCTGTACCCCCACCTGCTGAAACCGGCGAATCCAGCCTAAATTTCCGAGGGCTATACCGGTACTACGCACCGCCTCAACCACAGAATCAAAATTCTCTTCAATATATCTGTCCAGATTTCCCTTGCTGACATTAAGAACATAGGGCAAAACCTTCTCTCCATCTTCATATTCCCCTGCCATGAACAGCTCCAGAGGTATCATACTGTCAAATGTCCACGAGTCCGCCTTTTGATTCTTTTCTTCGGTCACTTCAATACTCTCCGACATATCGGGCAATTCCCGCCCCTCCACAGAGGCGCTGCGCCGTGCTTCCAGCAGCTTATCAACCAGTTGGCGCCTCATTTTGTTAAGCGAGGAAACCGGTAAAATTACCTCTCCATCTAAAACCACATCTATATCCCGCTCGGCATCCTCAACCTTAAACGGCGTTCCTCCAAGCTTAGCCAGCTGTTGCCTGATTCTATTCTCGCCGACAGGACGATTAATTGCCGCTTCAACAGGCATTTCTCCCGGAACCCGGATGCTGCCACAACTCAGTACAGGCACGCTTCCGACAGCTGCAACGAATTTCATTTGTAATGCCGTCCTTACATCGCCGCCTTTGCGGGCTTTCTCAAGCAGCTCCTTATCCGTAACCTTGAAAACCCTGTCCCCCGTGCTGACCTTTCCCTTGAAATCTCCTATCCTTACCGTATTGTCGGTCAAAGTTTTTACATAGGTTACCACATTACCCGTCTCCGGCATCTCCACCCCATCGCCCAGAGAAATTTCATTAAGCGAACCGTCCGGCAGTCTCCCCTCAAGCCTTACATCCACCAACTGTCTTCCCCGAGTCGCCCCCGGTGCCTCACGCACCGCAGTCACACGACCCATGTATATACCCCGATTTTTCGGACTTTCTCCGGACAGAAGTGCCTTACCGGGATTCCCGTAAAGATAGCCTTCCGTAAAGCCTCCCCGATTGAATATCTGTTCCAGTTCATGAGCATCCCATGGATCAATTTGTCCAGGCCGCCTGCTTTCGCCGTAGAGATCAAGATACTTCCGGTAAATTCTTGTCACCGCAGCTACGTATTCGGCAGATTTCAGTCTTCCCTCAATCTTAAAAGAGTCTACCCCTGCTTCACACAGCGCGGGAATACTGTCAATCGTGCATATGTCTTTGGGGCTAAGTGCGAAGGTTTTGCACTTCCGGTCGTCGCTGTACTCCAATCGGCAGGGCTGTGCGCAAAGACCTCTGTTCCCGCTCCTGCCGCCGGAACCTCCGGTTTTTCCCGCTGCCAGAAGCCTGCTCATCTGACACTGCCCCGAATAGCAAATACAAAGCGCACCGTGAACAAAGACCTCAATTTCGACCGAACCTGCAGTCATTGCCGCTATTTCTTCAAGCGTCATTTCTCTGGCAAGCACCACCCTGCTGATTCCCAAGTCTTTTACAAAATCCAGTGCCTGCGGATTATATACGGTCCCTTGGGTTGACAGATGCATAGGCATATCAGGCAGATAATTCCTTATCAGGCGAATCAGCCCCATATCCTGCACGATAACCGCATCGGCTCCGATTGAATAGAGATATCCGACATATTTAAGAGCCTCGGCAAGCTCGCTGTCTTTAATCAGTGTATTCAACGTGACATAAACTTTCACATTGTGCTCGTGGGCATAATCTGTTGCCGACTTCATATCTTCATCGGTAAAGTTGTCAGCCTTCATACGCGCATTAAAAAGGCTGCCGCCCATATAGACAGCATCGGCTCCATTTCTTACTGCAGCTTCAAGCTGCTCTCTGCCGCCCGCGGGAGCAAGCAGTTCAGGTAGTTTGCGTTTCATCTTGTAGTTCTCCCTCATGTTAGTATATAATGTTTTTTGATCGGAGGACACATGTTATGAACAGATTCAGAGAAATGTTGAAGGATAACAGTTTTATGAGGGGCAGCTTTTTTGTACTGTTTAATGCCTTCCTTCTTTATGTTCTTTTCTTTACAATTAAGAATTTCGGTGACGTTCTGGATTGGTGCGGTAATGTCCTTAACATACTGTTCAGCATTCTCACACCCCTTATAATAGGGCTGATACTGGCATATCTTATGAATCCTTTGGTTACTATCATTGATACAAAGGCTCTCAGGCACCTTTTCCCAAAAAGTGATGATCAAAAAAAGACGGCACGAAGAGCCGGGACAAGCCGCCTTATCAGTATTTTTCTTACCCTGCTTCTTATTCTTGCCGCATTTGTTGCATTGATTTATGCTCTGGCTGTTATCGTTATCGGTCAGGTTTCCTTCACAAGCGTTTCCAACATGGTTGAGGATCTGGTTGCCAGTCTTATGAGCTATGAAGAAGCTTTTACGGGCTGGATTGCCAAGAATGTTCCGGATGGTCTGCTCGCCGAAAAACTTGCTGATCTGGCAACTTGGCTCATCGGATGGATTGGTAAAAATATAAGTGCCACATCTGTCATCGGCTTTTTCGCGGGAATCGGCGGAGGTATTGTCAACTTTGTAATCGGTCTCATCCTTGCCATATATATGCTTAAAGACAGGGAGCTTTTTCTCAGAATCTGGGATAAATTCCTGCAGCTTGTTTTTCCGCGACGCGGGGCAATAATAAGCGGTACACTTACAGAAATCAACGGGGTTCTCTCCCTGTTTCTCAGAGGAGCTCTGCTCGACGCACTGATTGTTGCGATTCTCTCCTCAGTCGGCTTATCCATTATGGGCCTTGAGGCTGCGGTATTTATCGGTGTCTTTGCCGGTATTTGCAACATCATCCCTTATTTCGGTCCCGTTATGGGAATGATTCCCGCTTTTCTCATGGGTTTCTTCACCGAGGGTTTCTGGCATGGAGCTATTGCTGTAATTATTCTACTCGTTATTCAGCAGATTGACAGCAACGTTATCTACCCTAAGGTTGTCGGCAGCAGCACCGGTTTGCATCCGCTGGCTGTACTCCTGGCGATAACCATATTCGGTTATCTGTTTGGAATAATCGGCATGCTTCTGGCAGTACCTCTGACAGGTATCATTCAGATCTTTGTACTCAAACTGATCCGATGGAGAGAAAAGAAAGTTATGGGTATGTCATAATGAACGAATTATTATTGGCAACATCCATTGTTGTTCTTTACAGTACGGTAGTTCTGCTGTACCGTTTCTTCGGCCGTGAAGGTCTCTTCTGCTGGATGTCAGTTGCAACCATCCTGGCTAATATTGAGGTCTTGCGCGTGGTTGAAGCCTTTGGCATCGAGCAGACTCTGGGCAATGTCCTGTTTGCCAGTACCTTTCTGGTATCTAATATCCTCAATGAAAATGAGGGAAAAAAAACGGCCAGAAAAGCAGCTTGGCTGGGAATCATCTCTGCCGTTGTTTTTGTGATAATATCCCAAGCTTGGCTTCTCTATATCCCCTCCGACAGCGACTGGGCGGGCGAAAGCTTTGAGACTGTTTTCTCTGTCGTACCGCGAATTGTCGCCGCCAGTGTCATTGTTTACGCTATCTGTCAGCTGTTGGAAGTATGGCTGTACCGCCGTATCTGGAAAATAACCACCGCCTTGTGCGGTGACGAGAGGCGTTTTCTCTGGATCAGGAACAATGCGACAACGCTGATAGTTCAGGTCATAAATACTGTTCTCTATAATTTCGGTGCCTTCTACGGAATATACAGCATCTCAACACTCATAAGCATTTGCATCGGTTCTTATATTATATTTATCGTAACCTCCATCTCTGATACGCCTGCCTTGTACATTGCCCGGCGCATCACACCTAAACGCTAATCAGAACTTAAGGCTTTTTGACTTTGAATCCGGACTTCAGACCCACAATCTTGTTGAACACCTTTTCGTTGACACCCTCTCCCGACAGAATATCGGTAATGTAATATCCCTTTCGGAAGAACTGGAAGCGTTCGCCCGGCTGAGCTTTTCCCAATGCCGGCTCCGCGTATCCCCAAGTATCCTCCAGCGAATCGGGATTAATACGGTTTTCGCCGTTTTCGTCCTCAATCATCAGGTAATCGTAATTGCGGATACGGACCTTTACTGCCGTTGACGCTTCAACCCAGTGAATCGTGCCCTTAACCTTTCGGTTGGCCCCTTCGGTTCCGCTGCGTGTTTCAGGATCATAAGTGCAGTGCAGCTCCGTAATATTACCTTCTTCGTCTTTGATAACATCGTTGCAAGTCAGGAAATATGCACCTCTGAAACGAACTTCGTTGCCCGGAAAGAGTCTGAAATACTTTCTGGCAGGCACTTCCATAAAGTCATCCCCGTCAATCCAGAGTTCACGGCTGAACGGCACCTTGCGAGTGCCCATCTCAGGAAGCTCACGATTGTTTTCGATCTCCATTTCTTCAGTCATACCTTCAGGATAATTGGTAATGACCACCTTAATGGGATTCTCCACCACATTTCTGTTCACCACGCGAAGTTTCAGATCATCACGCACACAGGATTCCAGCAGAGACACATCAACTGTGGAGTTTGCCTTGGCAACGCCAATCCTCTCGCAGAAGTCCCTGACCGCTTCAGGCGTGTAACCTCTTCTTCGGATACCAGCTATCGTCGGCATGCGCGGATCGTCCCATCCGTCAACGGTTCCGTCTTCGACCATTTTCTTAAGGTATCTCTTTGACATTACTGTATTGGTCAAATTAAGCCGTGCGAACTCAATCTGCTGAGGAGGTGTCGGCCACTTGCCGATGGCTTCAAGGAACCACTCGTAAAGAGGCCTGTGATCTTCGAATTCAAGCGTACAGATTGAGTGGGTTATGCCTTCAATAGCATCTTCAAGAGGATGCGCATAGTCGTACATTGGATAGATACACCACTTGTCACCGGTATTGTGATGCTCGGCATGAACAATTCGATAGACAACAGGGTCTCTCATATTAATATTGGGAGAAGCCATATCGATTTTCGCACGAAGTACCTTTTCACCATCTGCATATTTACCCTCTTTCATCTCCTCAAACAGGTGCAAATTCTCTTCAATGCTTCTGTTCCTGTATGGAGACTCCTTGCCCGGTTCTGTAAGGGTTCCGCGGTATTCTCTCATTTCGTCTGCATTGAGGTCGCATACGAATGCCAGTCCTTTTTTTATCAGTGTAACGGCACAGTCATACATCTCATCGAAATAATCCGATGCCCACAGGCGTTTGTCCCACTGGAAACCCAGCCATCTCACATCTTCTTCAATGGCTCTGACATACTCCATATCCTCCTTCTCCGGATTGGTATCATCATACCGTAGGTTACACTTGCCGCCATATTTTATAGCGGTTGTAAAGTTCAGGCATATCGACTTGGCATGCCCGATATGCAAGTATCCGTTCGGTTCAGGAGGGAAACGAGTCAGAATCTTGTCCCCATACTTCTGATTCTTAAGATCCTCATCAATGATGCTGTGGATAAAATTGTTGTTGCTTGCATTAACTTCCGACATCTATCTGTCCTCCTTCTTGTTGAGATTTGATTCTTCCATTTTGGCGATAACCGGCAGCTGCAGTCCCGTAAGGATTACCAGCCCCAGCATAGGAATAATTACGGTTTCGGTGGCAATGCTGATTGCCTCAAACAGAAATACGAAGAGTACCCCCGAAATCTGACCCATGAGTATCAGACTGCCCAGCGAAGTGCCTTCCTGAACCGGATAGCCGGTTTCGGACGCATGCTGGAACAGAACCGGAGCAACCCCCATAATTGTGAAGCCGCCAAGACCCGCTGCGATAACCAGAATAATGAAGCTGCTTACCAGAGTCAGCGCCAGGTAAAGCGGAGTCAGTATTACGATTACCGCAAATATCAGCTTTATTCTTATGCCCGTCTTGTCCGAAAACATTGGCAGAATCACCGCACCGACAATGCCCGCAACCACAAAAACGGCCCCTATTATTCCCGCTTCGGCGGAAGTGATTCCGCGAGGCAGGAGAATGCTCTCTATGAGAGTTAGAATCGTGTTGAATATGCCCATCGATACAAAAGCCACCACCAGACAGAAAACATACTGCTTGTTCCTTGCCAGTTTGGCGAAGGTTTTGCGCGAGAAATCTTCTTTAGGTGCAACAGGCCCCGGAGGTGCAACTTCCGGCTTTTCCCTGACGAACAGCAGCACGAGAAACATTGCTACAATTCCCACAACCGCAAACACATAGAGCATGGAGCGGATGCCTATTGCTTCCACCAGAACAGGCGAAAGTGCCATAGGAATGGCGAAACCCGTATATTGTGCCATCGTCAGCAGACCGTCGGCTGTGGCTCTTTCGTTAAACGGGAACCAATTGGCCGCTGCCTTTGTCGTGATGTTAAGAAGGAAGGGCTGCCCGGCGGCAATAAGGAACTGCGAAATGATTACCAGCGTAAAGCTGTCTGAAAAAAATGCCCTTGTCAATCCGAATACTCCCGTAAGAAGCGCTCCGATCACAAGTGATGTTCTGAATCCGAACCTGTCTATCACATAAGTTGACGGAATACAGAATATGATGAACATTATCATGTAGCTGGCCGCCAGCATGTCAACAACAAAACCTGCCACACCATAATGCTCTGCTACAATGCTGGAAATCGGCGAGAATGTCAGCCACATCATTTCCGTCGCCATAATTATCGGAATAGTTACTATAAGTATGACCCATCTGTATGGGGAAACTCCTTCTCTTTTCATACGTCTCCTCCCCTGCCTCTATCTTAAGTCCGCAGCCCTGCGGAAATTATCCACATTCTTTTTGTAAAGATCCTTAAATATTCTGAATGCATCATTGTATATTTCAGTGTTTTCCGGATTCGGCTCGAAGATTCTCTCTACGGGAATCATTTTTTTCACATCCTGTATATTTTCGATTTGTTCCAGACCTACAGCCATAATTGCCGCAGCTCCGACCGAACCGGCATTCTGTGGTTCGTGCGTCACTTCAATCCGCTTGCCCAGAACATCAGCCAAAATCTGACAGTGAAGGTCCTGTATGGCTCCGCCGCCGGCGAATCTGACTGCCTCTGACGGCTCTATCAGCTTGCTCATGGCTTCCATCTGCCATTTCAGGTGCAAGCATACCCCCTCGATTACTGCGTGGTACATTTCCGCCGTTGTTGTCTCCATTCCTATACCGAAAAACAAACCTCTGGCATTCGGATCCTCAAAAGGATTTCTGTTTCCGTGAAGCCATGGCGTAAACAGTATACCGCGACTTCCCGGCGGAATGTCACTGACTTTCTGTGCCAGATATTCATAAGTATTGATTACGTGCTGTGCCGCATCCTCATTATCCAGCATCAGATGGTTCCTGGCCCATTCCAGACACTTGCCTGCTGTCTCCAGCTCGGCAAAACAGTTAAACGTTTCAAGCTCGGCCCCTGCTATGGATGCTATCATCGAGCCCACATCCAGCTTCTGTTTCTCCGTTACCGTAGACACCCATCCTGAGGTTCCCATGTAAACATGCGTATCTCCCGGATAAACTGCACCGGATCCCACTCCGATCAGTGACGCATCGCCGCTACCGGAGAACACCGGCGTTCCTGCCACGAGACCCAGTTCTTCAGCCGCCTTATCGGTAATTCCTCCTACCACATCGGTTGAAAGAACTATCTCCGGCAGATGATCCATATTAACGTCCATCATCCGACAGATTTTTTCACTGAAATACCTCTTTGCAATACGTGTGTCGTAAAGAAGAGTGCTGAATGCACTGTCATGGGACATGGTAAATTCTCCCGTAGCCTTTAGTACCAGAAAATCCTTGACATCAAGCCATTTGTAGACCTTTGCAAACAATTCCGGTTCATTGTCCGCAACCCAGCGATATTTCCACACCGGGTCCTTAACGCTGCCCGAAACCGCTCCGGATATACGGAGGGAATGCAAAAGCTTGAATACATTCATCCCCGCAACCTTAGGACCTGTCTGTATGCCCTTTCGCATCTGTTCCACACCCCGATTATCCATATAGCTCATGGCATTCCTGACAGGATTTCCTTCCCTGTCCACAAGAACCACCGCCTGCATCTGGGCACAGAAAGATATTCCGCTGATTTCCTCTGCCCCTATACCGGCTTCGGTAAGAAGAACAGGAGTGGTTTTGCACATAGCCTCCCACCACTGCAGAGGATTTTGCTCCACTCCGCCGTTGTCGAGGATATAGAGGTCAAAGTCGGCAACCTGACCGGCTACCGGATCAATAGAGTGGTCCTTCTCTATACGAAACAGACCGCTTTTTATTCCTGTTGTTCCTACATCATAGGCAATTACATACATCGTTCATTCCCCTTTTAGCTTGGAATATTTTTTCAGATAAACCTGCCTCATAATGAAAGATTCCGGCCTGTTAATCGGTTTAACTCCCAGACCCGCCAGAGAGGCACGTGCATTCTTCTCGATTATCATGCTGACTGCCGCCGCATCATCTTCGGAAGAGGCATTACACATAGCGCCCCTGCCCCTTACCAGCAGCGGCTTCTTCCTTGCCCGGGCAGCAGCAATCGTTTTCTCGTCATAATCAACAACCTTGAGATGAGTCCCTATTATCTGTGCAAAATCATCCAAATAAGGCAACATTCTGCTCCTTACTTCCATGAATTTAAGAATTACAGGGTCATCGTTCCAAAGATTCCCGAAGTGCTCATCGTCGCCCCTCCATGGATCGATACCCAGGGATTCCAGATAATCGCCGCAGCTGTTCTCCAAGTCTTTTGCCACAGCAAAGGCCTCTTCATAGTCTTCACCGTATACGACGGCTCCATGATTGCTGATTATAACAGCCTTGGTGTCGTATTCCTCAAATGCCCGTGTCACGTTTGCCGTAACCTTCCTTGTGCCCGGCAGTCCGTAGGCAGCACAAGGAATTCCGTTTACAATATCCCTGCCCATGGCCGACACTGCCGAAGCATTATGCTGATGTGTGTGTATGATGAATCCGGCATCTTCCTTCAGACTATATATTGCCCTGTGGATCTTTTTTTCCGAGGATGGTTTGATGTCTCCTTCGTAATTCATTTCCTCTATGTCCAGCTTGACAATTTCATCTTCCCTGAGAGTCATGTAGTCCCTGCCGCTGGGCGTAATTACGAAATATTCCTCGTCTATTCTGCAGCTGACATTTCCCCAAGTTCTGGCAATCAGGCCTGTTTCAGACAGCTCTCTTCCGGCCTTTGTAACAAGTTTCCTTGCTTCTTTCTCCATCATTTCTTTGCCTCTCCCACCTGCACGCAATTGGAAAACACCCTGTCAAATCTATCAATTACGTCATCGATCATCTCTTCGGTGTATGCACCGCTGGTATAAAGTCTGTTTCCCGCCAGAGTAACAAAGCCCTCCGCCATGTATGCCGCACCGATATGCTCCATTTCCTTCTTGCCGAAGGATGTTGCGTTAAGCACTCCCGGAATCTGCCACGGCTTGCTCCAGTCAATGAAATGGTGCATGGTTCCCGTAGTGTCAACATGACATACGGAACCTTGGTTGAATGCGACGAACGGCAGGCTGTATTTATCAATAACTTTCTGAACGCCGGCCATAAGTCTGTCTCCCATTGCTCCGGCATGAGGGATGGCTCCGCTCTTCTCAATTTCGCAAAGCATATAATATCCTGCAACGCAGCTGATAGGTGCTGCAGCCAATGTCCCACCTATAAGTGCCTTTGGATGTTTGGATTCACCTGAAAGTCCGGCCGACAGATACTTCATGTATTCGGCCTTACCGCCGATGCCGCCCGCACCCGGATATCCGCCGGCTACCGCCTTTCCAAAGATGGAGAGGTCAGGATCAATCCCGAAGAACCCCTGTGCACCGGACATTCCGATTCTGAAACCCGTTACCACCTCGTCGCAGATGAGAAGTGCTCCGTACTTGTGAGCCAGTTCCTGGCATTTTTTAGGGAAGTCGTAATCCACAGGTCTGGTTCCGCTTTCAGGGCCGATTGCTTCCACCAATACGGCTGCTGTTCCGCCCAGGTTCTTGTATTTCTTAAGCTTTGCCTCCAGACTCTCCGGGTCGTTGGGGAAGAATTCGTGTGTGTATGAGAACATCTTCCTCGGTACTCCGCTGGCCTGAGTCCACTTGGAACCCGGAATTCTTATACCGTAAGCCAGCTGATCGCTCCAGCCGTGGTAAGCTCCGCCCATCTTGAGAATATGCTTGTTTTTTGTCGCAAGCCTGGCGATTCTTATCGCGCCCATGCAGGCTTCAGTGCCGGAGTTAAGCATTCTGAACATAGTGACGGACGGTACACTGTCACAGATTTTTTTTGCCAGTTTGTACTCGTATTCGTGGAAAAGACCCGTCGAAGGTCCGCAAGTATTCAGAAGCTCAATAACCTTCTCCCTAACCGCCGGCGGATTGCTGCCCAGTACTATCGGACCCCCGGCCTGAAGAAAATCATAGTACCTGTTTCCGTCCACATCGTAGAGGTAAGCCCCTTCCGCCCTGTCAAATGCCAGAGGGAACGGATGGTTAAATGCCAGGTTGTGCTGTACCGCACCGGGTATAATGGCACCGGCCATATCAACCATCTCTCTGGATTTACTGCATTTCTTTTCGAAATATTCAACCTCATATTCCTTCAGCACTTCCGGCTTAATTGAATATACCGGCTGCTTAACCAGATTATCCAGCTTTGCGGTTACCTCTGCAGCATTCAGGTAATTTCTGATTGCAAATTCTTCAGTCATCTCTATTCTCCTTTTATTTCTTTCATGAGCTTGGTGAAGCCCGGAATGGAGTTAACTATTGTATCATGTGCCACGCAATAGGCAATCCTCACATATCCGGGACAGGCAAATGATCTTCCCGGCACCATCAGTATATTGTGTTCTTTAGCCTTTGCGCAAAACTCTCTTTCATCGTCTATAGGCGATTTAACCCACAGATAGAAGGCCCCTTCGGGGTATACGCATTCGTAACCTGCTCCGGTGAGCCCCTCATAGAGAGCCTTTCTGTTTCTGTCGTAAGTTTCAATATCCGCAGTGCAGTCGATACATCTGGCCACCGCTCTCTGAATAAGCGACGGAGCATTGACAAATCCCAACACTCGGTTTGCTATGTTTGCAGCCTGAACGGCATTTTCGAAGTCATGAATTTCGCCGGGAATGACCAGATATCCGATTCTCTCCCCCGGCAGACTGAGGCTCTTGCTCCAGGAGTAGGCTACGATGGTATTGTCGTAATATTTTGTTACATATGGAACCTCCACTCCATCGTAAGCCAGTTCTCTGTAAGGCTCATCGGAAATAATGTATATCTCCGCACCGAACTCACGTTGCTTCTCCTCCAGAATTGCTGACATCTGCCAGAGAATCTCTTCCGAATAAACAACACCCGTGGGATTATTAGGCGAGTTGATAATTACCGCTCTCGTCTTCGGTCCTATGCTCTCCCGCAGGCTCCGAAGATTAGGGAGAAAGGTTTCGGTATCAGGCGGAATCGCCTTTAATATTGCACCATGATTGGCGGCGTAGTTTCCATACTCCACAAAGTACGGTGCAAAGGCCAGTACCTCTTCTCCCGGATCCACCAAGGTCTTCAAAGCCACATTAAGACCGCCGGCCGCCCCCACAGTCATCAATATGTTGCCCGACCCCAGATCGGTTCCGTGCAGGCTGTTAATGTGATCTGCAACGGTCTGTCTCACATCTTCATGTCCGCTGTTGCTCCGGTTATATCCGTGAACCTCAAGAGAATCCTCTCCATCCAGAATATCCTTTATTACCCGGTTCACATCTTCGGGAGCCGGAACACTGGGATTTCCCAGACTGAAATCATATACGTTTTCTCTTCCGTACTTTTCCGCCATCCTCGCACCCTCTTCGAACATAGCCCGAATGGCCGAGTTTCCTTTTACGTACGGCATCATGCTTTTTGCCGTCATTCATACACCTCCGTAAGATGCCTTTTACAATATCAGTACCTGTAGTCAAAGACGCGAGTACTCTTTTTCTCGCTTCGAGGCAGGTCTCCGACTTCCACAACTTTCGGTTCCACACCGACATTTATCACCGATTTGATTCTTTCCTTGATTTCTTTTTCCAGTCCGCGTATTTCCTTCTCTTCTTTAAGCGGCGATTCCACGAAAAGCGTTATCCTGTCCTTGCCGTCCTGATGCTCTATGAATATCTGGTATTCGCTGCTGGCCTTCTCGATGTCCTTCAGCACTTCCTCGACCTGCCCCGGGTATATGTTCACACCCTTGACCTTAACCATGTCGTCGGTTCTTCCCAGTATCACATCTATCCTCGGAAGTTTTCTTCCGCACGGACAAGGAATGTCATCGGGAATGATTCTGGTCAGGTCATGTGTCCTGTATCTTATGAGCGGTGCCCCTTCCTTCCGAAGTGTTGTAATAACAAGTTCACCCAGTTCACCGTCAGGCAGCACCTCGCCCGTCTTGGAATCAATTATTTCAAAATACAGGAAATCATCAAAGAAATGCATTCCCGTTTCGTATTCGCAGTTAATGGCAATTCCCGGTCCGTATACCTCGGTAAGTCCGTAAATGTCATAAAGCTCCACACCCAGTTCGTTGGCTATGCGGGCACGCATCTTTGGACCCCACCTTTCGGATCCGATGACACCCTTTTTGAGTTTGATTGTATCCTTAACACCGCGTTTTTCAATTTCTTCCGCAAGGAGCAGTGCATAGGATGATGTGGCGCAAAGAACCGTAGACTCCATATCCTGCATAAACCTGATCTGCTTATCCGTATTTCCCGGTCCCATGGGAACTGTCATCGCACCGAGCTTCTCGGCACCCAGCTGGAAGCCGATGCCTGCCGTCCACAATCCGTATCCCGGTGTGATATGAATAATATCGTCGCGGGTGATTCCGGCAATTTCGTAGCATCTCATAAACAGCTCCGCCCAGTCTTCTACATCCTGCCCGGTATAAGGAATAATGCACGGGGTTCCGGTAGTTCCGCTGGAGGAGTGAATTCGCACTATATCTTCCTTGGGCACGGCGGCCAGTCCCAGAGGATAAGCATCCCTGAGATCCTCCTTCTCCGAGAAAGGAAGCCTCTCGAAATCCTCCTGAGTCTTTATGTCGTCAATGTTAATATCCTTAAGCTTGTCGGCGTAGAAACCCCCTGCCTCTTTCACTCTTTCAATCTGGACTTTTATCTGTTCAAGTACCTCTTTTTTCATTTCCATCTTCGTTTCCCTTTCAGTATTAAATTCTATACGATGCACGCCGCACCCATATGCAAAGCCTTTATATTCATTTCAAGGAGCTGCGGTTTCATCTTCCGGTACAGAGCCTTTTCCACTTCTTCAACAGTCAGTCCCATTTCTCCCGATGCACAAAGAGCTCCGACTACTGCCACGTTCAGAACTTTAGGAGATCCGCATGCACTGCAGATTTTTTCAACATCAATAACATGGCACTTCTCAACTTTTGATTTAAGCCAATCTATACAGGTTCGGCCATCGTATCCGCTCTGTCCGAGAGAAGCTGTTACGGGTCTTATCTCCTGCGTGCACAGTATAAGCGTGCCCCCTTCCTTCAGGTAGGTTATGTTCCCTGCCGCTTCACCCGGCTCAAATCCAATCAGAACATCGGCACTGCCTTCGGGAATCATCGGCGAAGATATTTCCTCACCGATTCGCACATGGCTCACTACACTGCCGCCCCTCTGAGCCATTCCGATAGTCTCCGCTGTCTTGGCACGGAGCCCCTTTTCTATGGCCGCGGCAGCAATTATTCTCGATGCCAGAACGGTTCCCTGTCCGCCCACACCGCATAAAAGGCAGCTGTTAACTTTATTACTCATTCACTGCCTCCTTTATGCATCTCGCAGGACAGAGCTGCATGCAGAGACCGCATCCCGTACAAAGTCCTTCGTCAATCCGAACCTTCGGTTTGCCGTTGGATGAAAGATTTTGCTTATCCGTTATAAGTGCCGGACATCCGATTTCGTTTATGCAATACATACAGCTTACGCAGGCATCCGCGTCAACTTCACATTTCCTGCTGCTTCCGACCATGGCGATGCACGGCGATTTAAAGATAATCGCACGCACACCGGTTTCCTCTATTGCCTCTCCTACCGCACGGGCCGCTTCGATGAAATTCAGCGGATCGACAGTTCTGACGGATTTGACTCCCAGTCCTTTGAGAACTTTCTCTATGTCTGTCGGCGCAACTTTCTCACCCATCATGGTAATACCCATTCCGGGATGAGGCTGGTGCCCCGTCATGGCCGTGGTGGAATTGTCCAGAACGCAGAGAATCATGTCGGCACGATTGTATATGGCATTCAGGGTTCCCGTCAGCCCGCTGGCAAAGAATGTGGAGTCGCCCACAAAGGCGAAGTTTAGCGTGCTGTCGTCAGCATGATTCAGTCCCTGGGCGATGGTAATTCCCGCACCCATGCAAAGGCAGGTGTCCACCATATCGAGAGGCATGGCGTTTCCCAGGGTATAACAGCCTATGTCTCCGCAGTATATCGCCTCGACAAAACCCTTTGCGGAGGCGGAATCTCCGCTCTGCGCTTTTGCCTGTTTTTTCTGTGCTTTTGCAACCGCCTTCTTTACCGCATAGAATGCCCCTCTGTGGGAACATCCCGCACAGAGAACCGGCGGTCTGACAGGGAGGTCCGGGACATCATCATGAACGGCCAGTTCTTGATTAATGCCGAGTATTTCGGCAACCGCCATTGTACTCAGTTCTCCTCCGAGGGGCACCGTTCCCGTCCTCTTGCCTTCTATGAAATTGTCTGCATCCAGACTGATATTTCCGTACTCGTATATGAGCTCATCTTCTATAACCGGATCCAGCTCCTCGAAGCAGATTATTTTTTCCACCCCCGACATGAACTGTCTTGCCGGCTGTGCTGGAAAGGGGTATGGTGTAGCCACCTTAAAGACCGTGTATTGATCCTCACGCCCCGCTATGGCCTCTTTCACATAAGCATAGCTGATGCCGCCGCATGCTATCCCGATCGGCCCTGTCCCTTCTATGGTGTTTCCGGCATAACGGGAAAATTCCTCCGCCAGCTCCTGTTCTCTTCCTGCCACGCGGAGTTTGCCGCGATAGGCACGCTTCGGAAAGATTACCCAGTCGCTGCTTTTTTCGAAGCCTTCGCATCTTACCGGAGACTTAATCTCCGGAACATCTATGTCTGCACACCCGTGGCATACACGCGTAGTGGATCTGAGTATTACCGGTGTCCGGTGCCTCTCTGAAAAATCAAAGGCATCCTGCACGGCAACAAAAGCCTGTTCCGGCGAATCACAGTCAAACACCGGAATGCGGGCATATTTGGCGAAATGTCTCGTGTCCTGTTCGGTCTGGGACGAAATAGGACCGGGGTCGTCGGCAACAAAAATCACCATGCCTCCTTTGACCCCTATATAGTTAACACACATTATGGGATCCGAAGCCACATTGAGACCCACCTGCTTCATGGTCACGAGGCTTCTGGCACCGGCATAGGCGGCACCGGCGGCAACTTCCGCTCCGACCTTCTCATTTACGGACCACTCCACATGCACTCCGCCCGGATTCCTTCCGGCAATAGTCTCCAGCACCTCCGATGAAGGTGTCCCGGGGTATCCGGCTGCAACCTGCACTCCCGCAGCAAGGGCTCCTATGGCGACAGCTTCATTTCCCATTAAAAGTTCTCTCATTTTTCCTCCGTCTTCCGGACGATTGCACCGCCCAAAAATCCAATTTCTATTATATCGAAAATGCCTTGAAATGTACACGTTTATAGGAAATAAAAAAAGCCGCTACAAAAAGGGCTGCTGCATTAAACTGCAACAGCCCCTTCACATGTATTTGCCTTATTTTCTTTATTTTCTTTCTACAATCATGGTTGTTCCCATGCCGCCGCCGATACACAGAGTAGCCAGACCTGTCTTGGCATCTCTCTTTTCCATTTCGTACAGAAGCGTTACCAGGATTCTGCATCCGGAAGCACCAATCGGGTGTCCCAGTGCGATTGCTCCGCCGTTTACGTTAGTCTTTTCAGGGTCCAGACCCAGATCTTTTCTAACCGCCAGTGACTGAGCGGCGAAAGCTTCATTGGATTCTACCAGGTCGATCTGATCCATAGTCAGGCCCGCCTTATCCAGTGCCTTTTTGGATGCAGGAACAGGACCTACGCCCATGATTGAAGGGTCAACTCCGCCTGATGCGTATGACTTGATTGTAGCCAACGGTTTCAGCCCAAGTTCGTCAGCCTTTTCCTTGCTCATAACGAGAACTGCTGCAGCGGAGTCGTTGATTCCGGAAGCATTGGCAGCAGTAACAGTACCGCCGTCCTTCTTGAATGCAGGTCTGAGCTTGGCAGCCTTTTCCATTGTCGAGCCTCTGGTCAGGTGTTCGTCCGTATCAAATACGATAGGGTCGCCCTTTCTCTGAGGGATTTCCACAGGAACGATTTCATCCTTGAATCTGCCGGAGTCAATAGCGGCTTCGGTTCTGTTCTGTGAAATTACAGCGAATTCATCCATAGCTTCTCTTGTAATTCCCCACTGTTCAGCAACATTTTCGGCAGTTATACCCATGTGGTAATTGTTAAAGGCATCCAGAAGACCGTCGTTAACCATCATGTCAATCATCTGCGTGTTGTTCATTCTGGCTCCCCATCTGCCGGCAGGCATAGCATATGCGGTTGCAGACATGTTTTCCGCACCGCCTGCAAGGATAACCTCCGCATCACCGGCTTTAATAATCTGTGCCGCAAGCCCAACTGCTCTCAGTCCGGATCCGCAAACCTTGTTGAGAGTGAAGCAAGGAATTTCCACAGGCAGTCCCGCATCCAATGACATCTGCCTGGCAACGTTCTGTCCCAGTCCGCCCTGGAGTACATTACCCATTATTACTTCTTCAACCAGGCTCTTGTCTACTCCCGCTCTCTTCAGAACTTCTTCGATTACCTTTGCACCCAGCGTTCTTGCAGGCACACCCTTCAAAGTTCCTCCGAATTTACCGATAGCTGTTCTTGCTGCACTTACGATTACAACTTCTCTCATTTTTTGTTTCCTCCTTAAAGAATATACTTATTAACCTTTTTATATAAAAAGTGTTATCTTCTAACACATTTTTAACTTAATGTTTTTTTTCGGCTATTCACTCGTATCCTCTTTGAAATATCCGATGTATTTTTCAAGCAATTTGACAGGTCTGTATGACAGTTTCGCCTTCCTGAGATTTGGAATTCCCATGTCCTCTTCACGATTGATACATTTGACATGAGGCGCTACATGCTTACAGAATTCGTTATTGATTGCCTGATACAGACCTCTGAAATTAACATTGGCCTTTTCCACATGTTCTGTCACCATCTTGCTGCCCAGCGGACCTCCGATAGCGATAGCTTCGATTTTTCCGTCAATGAGAATTGCTCCCGCTTCATAACCTACAGCCTCCAAGTTGCGAAAAACATCCTCCATGGCTTTCTCTTCCATTTTAAGCAGTTCCATCTCATGCTCGGGAAGATTTTTACGACGGTTAAATTCCGCAATAAACTCCATAGCCTCGTCAGCCATGTCCGAGGTCAACTCCACATATTCGTAGTCATATGTTCTCTTAAAGTAATTCAGATGATTTTTCTTTTTATGAAAATCCCTGCCCTTCAAGTCTATAAGGTCGCGAGTCAGATATATATAGTCATAGTTCGGCCTGTCATCAAGCCAGGACATTTCTGGCACGGCATCCGTGATAATTTCCATAATGTGAAACGGCACCAGTCTTAAACTGAAGGGATATCCCTTCTCTTCAAATCTCCTCTTTGCTTCAAAAATCGTCCTGCGAAGAGACTCCTTCTCATACGTTCCGTCCTTAGTCAGCGGAGGGAACATAAAAGGGAGAACAATTCCTTCCTCAAGTTCCAGGTGGCTAATCCCCGCGATGCACATATATTCGCCGATTATTTCCCAGCAAAAGCGGTTGATGTCTCTCCACATATACAGGGATGAAAACGAGAGCCCCGACGTCCTGTAATCGAATCCATTAAGGTATTCATCCAGAATTTCACGATTCTCCAGGGAAATTCTGTTTTCAAACATGTACATAATTTTGCCGCTCCTATTTGACTATTTGCGAGATTTCCTTGAACCCTTCAGCTCTGGAATCCCTCAGCAGTTCGTAGAGGACCGCCTCATAGGTGGTTATGATTGCACCTGCATTTCTCATTCTTTCCGTAGCCCACAGGTAGTCGTTGCGGCTTCTGGATGAGCAGCAGTCAACGGGAACCACAACGTTGTAGTTCTCTTCAAGCAGCTGCAACACAGTCTGCTGAACGCAGATATGTGTTTCGATTCCGCATACAATTACATTTTTCCTGCCCTCCAGCTCCAGCTTGTTGACGAAGTCAACCTTGTTCATACATCCGAAACATGTTTTTTCAACGTGCTCAAAAGGTCCTATTGCTTCGGCAATACCGGGAACGGTTTCACCTATCCCCTTGGTGTACTGCTGTGTGACAATCTTAGGAATTCCAAGAACCTTTAACCCTTCAGCCAAACGAATTACCTTGTCCTCGAGTTCTTCTCTGTGGCTCATAGCAGGCATCAGCTTCTCCTGAAAGTCTATAAATACTGCAACAGTATCATCTATTTTTATCATTTTCCTATCCTCCATTCTTTCAGTTTATCTTTATATTGATATGCACTCATATCCGGCTGCAGCAGAGAAATGCTGGCATAACCGTTCTGAATCGCTATAACATCCAGTGTTTCGGGCTTGCCCTCATAGAACACCGGTTCCCCTCCGTACCTGTACCAGGTCCTCTTTCCTTCGGTTCTGTCAATGCGAATGTCTTTTGTATATTCCCTTTCACCAATGGTTGTGTATCGTACTCCCTTTATTGACGATGCGGGGAGATTGGGAGTGTTAATGTTGAGAATGACGTTTTCGTTCCATCCGCCGCCGGTCTTCTTTACAGTATCCACCGCCAGAGCACAGGCATATTCAAAATGTTCCGCTTCATGGCTGTCCACCGATACCGCTACAGACGGCAGTCCCTGCACAAGACCCTCCATGGCTGCACCAACGGTTCCCGAGTAGAGCGTATCCGTGCCCACATTACTTCCGTGATTTATCCCGGAAAAAACCATGTCAACATCTATTCCCAGATCGTCCAAAACCTTCAGACCCACAACCACACAATCTGCCGGTGTACCGGTGGTCACAAAGGCTTTTTCTGCACAATCAAAAGCTACTTCATAAACTCCAACAGGACAACGAATTGAAATGGCATGACTCATGGCACTTCTCTCATCCTCCGGCGCGGAGACGTAAACCGTGGCACCGGCATCTTCATGCAGAGCTCTGGCAAGCTCACAAAGACCTTGCGAATTTATTCCGTCATCGTTTACAAGCAGTATGTTCATGTATAAATCGACACCTTTCCTGATGTTTCATATAATAAGGTAACACCACAAGTATACATTAGTATACATTTTTTAAATATTTTTTTCAAATAAAATGCGGCCAAAACCATTAGTTATTAAATTCACATTTAAGCCCTGTTTTTATGCGGTTTCAGCCGCATAACTTCGTTATTAAATTAACATACGTCCGCTGTCCGGTCTTAAATCCTTCCCATGTTTAATAATGATAAAATATCTTAATATATTAATTCATGCTATAATTGATTGCGGAGGCAATATGAATCTAATAAAAACATACGTAAAAGATATCAGAAAAGAGTTCCGGGGTTACGGTGGAAAGAAGTTCAGCAAAGACATCATGTCGGGCATAACGGTTGCCGCTGTGGCATTGCCTCTGGCACTGGCATTCGGTGTCAGTTCCGGTGCTACTGCCGCATCGGGTCTTGTTACTGCAATAATTGCAGGTGTGGTTATAAGCCTTTTTTCCGGTGCATCATTCCAGATTTCCGGGCCTACGGGAGCTATGGCCGCCATACTTATCACCCTGTCCGCCAAGTACGGTATGCAGGGTATTCTGCTTGCCGGCTTCATGGCCGGCATCATCCTGGTCGTCCTCGGTGTCCTCAGACTGGGCAAAATCATCTACTATATCCCTTCAACGGTTATTACCGGATTCACTTCCGGAATTGCTATCATCATAGCCTTGGGACAGCTGGATAACTTATTCGGAGTAACGTCAGAAGGGAATCTGGCCATAACAAAGGTTTTCTCATATTTCACCGCCGGTTTCGACCCTAATTGGGCTGCCGTCGGAATAGGTGCCGCCGTTATTCTCATAATGGTCATATGGCCGAGGAGATGGAATGAAAAAATTCCGTCTTCGCTGGTTGCGCTGGCAGCGGTTCTGATTGCCAACATTTTTCTGAAACTGAATGTTGAGGTTGTCGGAGATATTCCTAAGACCTTGTTTCTCGACGAGAGGCTTTCTCTTGCAGGTATTGATTTCGGCATGTTCTGGGATCTATTCGTGCCGGCAATGTCCATTGCGGCTTTGGGAATGATTGAGAGTCTGCTCTGCGGAGCATCCGCGGGCAAAATGAAAAAGGAAGAACTCAATGCGGACCGCGAGTTGGTGGCACAGGGCATCGGCAACATTCTTGTCCCTCTGTTTGGAGGAATCCCCGCCACTGCGGCAATCGCACGTACCAGCGTGGCTATCAAATCCGGATGCGAAACCAGACTCACAGGAATATTTCATGCGATTATTCTGCTTCTCAGCATGTTTGTACTGGCACCTGTGATGTCGGCAATTCCGCTTTCGGCACTGGCCGGAATCCTGATTGTGACCTCATTCAGAATGAATGACTGGGACAATATAAGGTTTGTATTTGAACATAAATTCAAGTCGGGAATAGCCAAATTCCTGATTACAATGAGTGCTACCGTTGTGCTTGACCTGACTCAGGCAATCATAATCGGTGTAGCGTTCTCGTCCTTCCTCATTCTCGTCAAGCTGACGGATATAGATATCACTGTCAGCGAAATCGATCAGGAACGGCTAGAGGAAATCGGCATCAGTATAGAAATTCCTAAAACCGATAACCGCGTTCGAATCGCTTACCTGACAGGTGCAATCTTTTTTGCGGTCGTTGATAAGCTGGTTAAAGAGCTGTCCGCTTATGAAGATGTGGCCGATGCATTGATTCTAAGCATGCGGGGTGTTCCTGTTATCGACCTCTCGGGAATACAGGCACTCATAGATTTTGTTACCGAGATGGAAAGCAGCGGCACCGATATATATCTCACCAGTGTGCAGCCTAAGGTCCTGGAGAGAATGAAGCGCGGAGGTCTCATAGATCTTATAGGAGAGTGCTATGTCTTCAGCAGTGCCGAAGACGCTATAATTATTGCCCAAAAAGAACAAATGGAGAAGGATTGTATCAATGAATAAGACAACAATTACAAGTAAACACGGATACCAGATTCCTGTTGTTTCGGAAATGAGCAAATATGATTCTAAGATTGTCATAGCCGTTCACGGATTCTGCAGCCACAAGCTGAGTACCACAGTTTCAATGCTTCTCAGACAGCTGCCAAAGCAGGGCATCGGAGTTATCTCTTTCGATTTCCCCAATCACGGTGACCACACAGAAGAAGGCGAAGCATTTCGCGTAAAAAACTGTCTGGATGACCTAAGTACCGTCGAAAAGTACGTTGCAGACCGCTTCCCGGGAGTTGAAATCATGTATTTCGGCTCAAGTTTCGGAGCGTATATAACCATGCTGTACCTGTGTCGCGGCCGCGGCAACGGGACCAAAGCCTTCTTCCGAAGTGCCGCCGTGAATATGCCGGAACTGTTTCTCGATCCGACTCCGGAGGATCTGGCTTCACTTCGCGACAAAGGCTACACAATTATCAAAGATTGTGACAGACCGATTAAACTGACTCAGGGTTTCGTCGATGATATGGCGGCAAACGATCTGTTTGAAATCTTCGAAAAATCCGGGGATATAATCGAGGATTCGGATATTATGTTAAAGATGATTCACGGAGATTGCGATGAATCGGTGGATTACGAAAGGGCTGCGGAATTTGCAAAGAAGTTCGATATTGAACTGGTGACCGTTCCCGGCGGAGATCATCGTCTCATGACACCGGGTTCGCCGGAACGCGTTCTTGAGGAGGCACTGAATCTGTTTAATCGTTAGATATTAAGGAGCGTAACTAAAATGAAAACAGCTTTTGTATTAGGCGGCGGAGGCAGCCGCGGCGGCTACGAGATAGGTGTATGCAAGGCTCTGTTTGAACTTGGAATCAAGCCGGATATGGTCTTCGGCACTTCCGTAGGTGCCATCATCGGAGCTATTGTCGCACAGGGTGACCTGCCCGTGGCGGAAAATCTCTGGTGCAGGCTCACAACGGATGTCATCTTTGATTTTGAAGAAAAACCCGGGAAAAAGGCAAAGGTTAAATCGAAACGCAAATTTCAAAACATTTCCGATAAACTGGAAGTAATTCCGGAAACTTTTGACAAGCTTACGGAAAGAGTTAAACAGCGTTTTGATTCCATGGATATCGCAGGCATGCCCGCAGAGGATGCAGCGGCATATCTAAAGGAAATAATGAGGAACGGAGGAGTGGGAAATTCGAGGCTTAAACGCCTTCTGAACGAGCATGTGAAGGAAGATGTCATCAGAAAATCCTCCCTTGCTTATGGTTTGGTTGTAACCGAAATGCCCGCCATTAACGGGCAGTACCTGAGCCTGAAAGATATCCCCCGCGGGCAGCTGGTCGACTACATCATGGCAAGTGCATCATGCTTTCCGGCCACTCAGATTTATGAAATTGGAGAGCACAAATTTATAGACGGCGCCTACACCGATAATATGCCCGTGAAGATGGCCATAGACCACGAGGCAGCCAGAATTATAGCTGTGGACCTGGAGGCCCCGGGTGTAATCAAGAAGGATGTCATTAAAATGGCGGAGCAGATGTGTGACGAATTCCATCTGCTGAAGCCCGCTGTGGATTTGGGCAACTTCCTTGTCTTTGATAAGAATAATGCAGCCAGGATCATCGATATAGGTTATCTCGAGACCATGCGCCGCTTCGGCAAATATGACGGAAAAAAATACACCTTTATAAAAGGTGTATTCAACGATGATGAAGTTTCCGCCGCCGACAGACTGGCGTCTTTCCTGCGTATCAACCCGTCTGTGGCATACAATCGAGAAAGTTTCCTTGCGGAGGTTTTGCGGCGTCTCAACGAGCTTGCGGATACGTCGCCTGCCATAATCGAAAAGCTGCTTAATCTGCTGAGCCACTGAGTTAACCGCAGCGTCTTTCTTTGGCACGATTTATATGTATTTCCATGGCAATGACTCCTTCTTTGGGGTCGTTGTCTTTAAATGCCTTAAAAATAGCGCGGTGCTCCTCCAATACATTGATCAGGTAATTCTCGCCGTATACGGAATCCATACCCATGTATTTGAGGTAGTTCTGGTAAGATGAAAGCTGCTTCCGGAGTATTCTGTTATGTGATGCCTTGTAAATCACCTCGTGGAAACCCATATTTATTATGAGCATCTTCTCAATATCATTTCTGGCCGTATAGAATTCCATGAATTCAAAGGTTTCCTCCAGCTCCTCCATCTCTTCTCTGGTGATTCGCTCTATCGCCCATTTTACCGCCTGAATTTCATAGGCTTTTCGCATCTCGAACAGGTCCTCGTAATCCTGTTGGGATAAGCCGATTACAAAGGAGCCGCGATTAAGAATGTTCTCAACCAAGCCGTCAGCTTCCAGCTGTCTCAATGCCTCTCTTATGGGAGTTCTGCTTACTTCGTATTCTCTGCACAGTTCCTGTTCCGTCAGCTTTTGCCCCTGCTTCAGCTTGCCTGTCAGTATGTCTCTCTGAAGTTTAGTCAGCAGATTCGTTGATATCGGCGCATTGTTTCTTTCCGTTTCGTCACTGAACTTAAAAAGTACCATTGTGTTTCTCCCAAGTTATATTTCGCCCAGTATAAATTCCGTGAAATCCGCTGCGGTATTTCCTGTTCCGTTACCCGGCATGTCCAGCCTTTCCGCTGCCTTGTCGACAGCCGCTTCAAGTGTTTCGGCCCTGTTCGCAAAACCGGCGTGTCTGAGCATCATAACGGCAGCTCTTGTCAGGCTTGACGGATTGGCATACTGTCCGATTCCATCTTCCATCATCCGCGGTGCACTGCCGTGGACGGCTTCAAACATGGCATATCTGCTTCCGATATTGGCACTTCCGGCAGTCCCCACACCGCCCTGCATCTGAGCCGCTTCATCCGTAATTATATCGCCGTAGAGGTTCGGCAAAACGAAAACGTTGAAGGTGCTGTTGATTTTGTCATCTATGAGATTGGCAGCCATGATATCCACATACCAGTCATCCGTTTCGATCTGCGGATAGTCTTTTGCCACATCCATGCAAAGGCTCAGGAACTTGCCGTCCGTCTTTTTCATGATATTGGCCTTGGTGACAATACTCACCTTTTTGTTGCCGTTGTTCTTCGCATACTCAAAGGCTGCCTTGGCAAGGCGTGTGGTTCCCTGGGTGGTGGTAACCTTAAAATCAATGCTGATATCGTCGCTGATATCCACCCCTCTGCTCCCCAGAGCATATTCGCCCTCTGTATTCTCACGATAGAATATCCAGTCTATGTTCTTTTCCGGTATTGTCACCGGTCTCACATTGGCGAAAAGATCCAGTTCGCGCCTCAGTGTGACATTGGCACTCTCCAGATTCGGCATACCGTCACCCTTCCCCGGTGTGGTAGTAGGCCCCTTCAGAAGCAGATCGCATTCTTTTATCGCCGCCATAACATCCGACGGAACCGTCTCCATCTTTTCTATACGATTCTCGATGGTCAGTCCTTCTATTCGTCTGAGTTCCATCTTACCGCAGGCAATTTCCTCTGCCAGAAGTTTCTCCAGAATCTCTCTCACCGAATTCATAATTATCGGGCCGATACCGTCTCCGTCAATGGTGCCGATTACAATCTTCTCCATTGCAGAAAAGTCCGGTGCCGCCTGCATGCTCTTCATTCGCTCAACACGCTCCAGCTGTTCCTTTACAATCGTCTCAAAATGTTGTCTATATGTCATTTTTTCTCCTCCTTGGCAATAGTGTTGATTTTTCCGCCATTGAGGACCATTGCAGTTTCGTTTTCCGAAAAGTTTGCCGATACTTTATATGTCAGATTCTTTGTTGTATTGTGAACGGTAATCGCTTCACCTGATTCTAACTGCTCACGCGCGTTTTTCATAATCAGCTTGTCCCCCAGATCAAGGCTGTCGTAATCTGCCGGATTGTCAAATACCAGAGGCAGAATACCGCTGTTTATGAGATTCGAACGGTGAATTCTGGCAAAGGATTTTGCCAGAACCAACTTAATACCCAGGTAGAGCGGTGCCAGTGCCGCATGCTCTCTGCTGGATCCCTGCCCGTAGTTTTCACCGCCGACGATAACACAGTCTCCGGCCTCATTGCAGCGACCGGAGAAATCGCAGTCAATCTTATCGAAACAGTAGTTTGAAAGGTGCGGGATATTGGATCTGTACGGGAGCAGTCTGGAATCCGACGGCATTATGTCATCAGTGGTAATGTTGTCTCCCGCATGCAGAGCCACAGTGACTTCCAATGTGTCCGCCAACTCGGTATTTCTCGGAAACGGCTTGATATTCGGTCCCATTTCCACAACGGTGTTGCTCTTGTTATAACCTGTCGGGTACACCACGAAATTATCGTTATGCTCGAATGTGGTATCTTCAATATCGGGCAAAACCTCTCCGCTTTTCCGTCCATCGGTAAGTACGCCGTTTATTGCGGAAATTGCCGCCGTCTCCGGGCTTACCAGATATATGTCGGCATCATTTGTTCCGCTGCGGCCCTTGAAGTTTCTGTTAAATGTCCTCAGGGAAACGGCTCCCGACTTAGGTGACTGTCCCATGCCTATACACGGACCGCAGGCATTTTCAATCAAACGGGCTCCCGCATTGATAATGTCTGCCAGAGCACCGTTTGCCGCCATCTTTGCCATGATTTTGCTTGAACCCGGTGAAATAACCAGTGAAACATCGGGATGAACCTTTTTGTCCTTCAGAATCGCGGCGACTTTCATCAGATCCGTGTAAGAAGAATTTGTGCAGCTGCCGATGGCAACCTGATCAACCTTTATCTCGCCGATATTGGCAACACTGTCGACATTATCGGGACTGTGAGGCATAGCTGCAAGCGGAACCAGCTGATCCATATTTACTGTCAGCGTTTCATCGTAAACCGCATCCTCATCGGCTTCCAGCGGGATATAATCCTCTTCCCTTCCCTCCGACTTAAGATAGGCTCTGGTATTCTCGTCGCTCGGGAACACCGATGTGGTTGCTCCCAGCTCCGCTCCCATATTTGTAATTGTGGCTCTGTCGGTAACGCTTAGAGACTTCACACCCTCACCGTAATATTCAACAATTTTGCCGACTCCGCCCTTAACACTGAGTTGCTTCAGCACATAGAGGATAACATCCTTCGCACTTACCCACGGCTTAAGCTCTCCCTTGAGCTCTACACCGAGCACTTTCGGTGCCGTCAGGCTGTACGTACCTTTGGCCATGGCAACTGCCACGTCCAGACCGCCTGCCCCTATGGCTATCATGCCCAGTCCTCCTCCTGTTGGAGTGTGGCTGTCGGAACCGAGCAAAGTCTTGCCCGGCTTCCCGTAATTCTCCAGATGCAGCTGATGACAGATTCCGTTGCCCGGCTTGCTGAACAGAATACCGTGTCTTTTCGCTACACTTTTAATAAATTCGTGGTCATCGGCATTCTCAAACCCTGTCTGCAGAGTATTGTGATCTATATACGCAACCGAAAGCTCCGTCTTTATTCTGTCCACTTCCATCGCCTCCAGCTGCAGGTACACCATCGTTCCCGTGGAATCCTGCGTCAGAGTCTGGTCAATCTTTATGGTAATCTCCTCTCCGGCCTTCAGTTCACCGCTGATGAGATGATCTTGCAAAATCTTATATGCCAGTGTTTTTCCCATTTGTTTCCTCCTGTTTGTGCTTATATTTGGATTGTATTTTCGTATACAATTATACGGTTCCTCTTTATGGCGGTCAAGCAGCAAAGGACCGCTGCACCCATTCTTTAGTGCAGCAGTCCTTTTTTTGATACCGTTCCCTTTACTCTCCCCTTTACTCTTCAGACTTTTCTTCCTCTAAAAGCCCTTTCTCATCAACGGAATCAAGAACTTTCTTTGCCACAATGTATCCCAGTGTCATGTCAATGGCAAACATTGTCAGATATACTGCACCGACAAATTTGGCATGTTTACAGTAGTTCCAGTCCTTGAAGAATTTTTTACATTTGCACATTTCTTTACCTCCTTATGAATGTTCCCTGTATGTCTACAATTTATTTCCAAGAGCCACTGTCCGCTTAACTATGGATCTGATGACTCCGATTACCGCTCCTATAACCAGTAGGCCGATGGCAATGGCACCTGCCATAAAGAGGGTCTGAAGGCCGATTTCGGCAGCGACCCTGAGATTTTTAAGCAGAAGGGCCTCCATGGTTCTGAATATGTATGACCCCGGTACGAGACACAGAATACCCGGTATTACAAATATTGTCGACGCTTCCTTCATGATGCGCGAAAATAAGGTGCTCAGCAGTCCTACTACACAGGCTCCCATAAAGCAGCCCATGACCGCTGACCCCAAGTAGGAAACCGTAATATGCATGGTTATCCAGCCCATTGCACCTCCCAGAACGCATACCGGGATATTGCGTTTAGGTACGCGGAATATTATGGCGAAACCAAAGGTTGCAAATGTAGCCAGCACGAATTGAATCAGGATATCTATCATATGGTAACACCTCCTATCATATCCCACAGCTTGATAATAATGCCGGAGCCGCAGGCCAGAGAGATTGCCGTAAGAATCGCTTCGGTCATTCGCGCCAGCCCGGAGAGCATGTCCCCGGAAAGAAAGTCACGAATGGAGTTGGTGATGGCAACGCCCGGTACGAAGAGCATCAGGCAGCCCATAACAACGGGGGCATAGCTGACCGAAGCTATGGACGCATCGGCCACCAGCGCACAGAATGCAGCCAGTGCACAGCAGCACATTCCCCTTATGAAGAAGTTTATTTCGTATTTCTGCAAAACAATCGATAAAGTATACGCCATCATTCCCGCTATGAAAGCCACCAGGAAATCCTGTGCGGCTCCGCCGAACAGATTGCTGAAGCAGGAAGCTACAATCGCCGCTGCAATCAGGCGTACGAAAAAGGGATAACTCCCCTCTTTTTCAATTTCGTTCAGTATCTGCATCCTTTCCTCAACGGTCATATCGGTGGTGGTGAATTCTCTGGAAAATTTATTTACACGGGAAATCTTATTGAGATCCGTCTCGGAACCTTTGATTCGCCTGATATAAGTGTAAGTCTTATCGGAATCCGAAACCCTGTCCATGGTGACAAAGATGCCCGCAGGCGTTGCAAAAACATCCACAGAGTCAATTCCGCAGGTTCTGCAGATGCGCTCTACCGTATCTTCGACGCGGTAGATCTCCGCCCCGCTTTTCATCATTATTTCTCCGGCTCTGACCGCCAGAACAAGTATTTTTTTCTGCTTCTTTTTTTTCATCTTTCCTCCCGTTTCCCCGGACACAGCATTACCTCTCGCTGTGCCTGTAAAGTTCAGCGTACTGTCCGTCGAGGTTAATGAGTTCTTCATGAGTTCCTTCCTCTTCTATTTCGCCGTCATCGATGAGAATGATGCGGTCTGCATTTCGAATCGTTGATAGACGATGTGCGATGATCAGCGTAGTTCTTCCTTCCGCCAGCTTATCGAAAGCTCCCTGAATGCGCGCCTCCGTAACCGTGTCCAGAGCGGAGGTTGCCTCATCCAGAATGAGAATCGGAGGATTCTTCAGGAAAATTCTCGCTATGCTGATCCTCTGCTTCTGTCCTCCCGAAAGCATCACCCCCCTTTCGCCGGCATAGGAATCAAACCGATCCGGCATTGCCATAATGTCATCATATATCTCGGCCTTTCGAGCAGCTTCATAAACCTCTTCATCTGTGGCACCCGGTCTGCCGTAACGGATATTCTCCGCCAGCGTATCCGCAAACAGAAATACGTCCTGCTGAACGATGCCTATGCTTTTGCGCAAAGAGCTGATCCTGACTCTTCTAATATCAATTCCGTTAATTTTAATGCTCCCTTCATCCACATCATAGAACCTCGGGACCAGCTGGCAGAGAGTTGTCTTGCCGCCGCCTGAAGGCCCGACGATAGCCACAGTCTCCCCCGGGCTGATGCGTAGGGACAAATCCACCAGCACATCCTCATCAGGACCGCCGTCATCATAGGCAAAGCTGACATTTCTTATATCTATGGCTCCTTTTCGCATTGGGGCGTCATCTTCGGACTCTTCCCAGATAAGATCCACCGCATCCGGTGCATCGGCAATCTCCGGTTCCATCCTCATTATTTCCGTGAATCTGGTAAGACCCGCCCAACCGTTCATGAAAGTTTCGGTAAATACCGCCAGCTTGCGTATGGGTGTGATGAATGTAGCTATATAAAGATAAAATGTAATCAGATCCGCATAATTCATGTCATCGCGCATAATCAGCCATCCGCCGAAAGCCATAATGGCAACAGGCATAATGCACATGAAAAATTCGATTGACGAGTTGAACATCCCGAAGGCCTTGTAATTATCACATTTGGCAGTTTTGAACTTCTCGTTGGCCGCAGCGAACTTGGCATAGTCGGCAGCTTCGTTGGCGAAGGCTTTGCTCGTTCGTATGCCCGAAAGTCCGGATTCGATTTCCCCGTTAATCTCCGCAAGCCGTTCCTTGACTTTCTTTGATGTTCTGACCATTCTGCGTCTGTTAAGCAGAACTATGAAAAGGAACAGGGGGAAAATAATCAGTATCACAAGAGCCAGCTGCCACTGTATCGTAAACATTATTATTATGGCACCTACGATGGTCACCGCGGAGATAAACAGATCCTCGGGACCGTGATGTGCCAGCTCCGTTATCTCAAACAGATCGCCGGTCATTCTCGACAGAAGCTGTCCCGTACGGTTTCTGTTGAAGAAACTGAAATCAAGCTTTTGCATATGTGAGAAGAGATCGTCACGGAGATCCGCTTCAACGCGAACCCCAAACATATGCCCCCAGTATGTGATTATGTAATTCAGAAATGCACGCAGAAGAAAAGCCGCCGTCACAATAAGCATCACCCTGAAAAAGGTGGCAAATTCCTGTCCCGGAAGCATGGTGTACATGGCATACCTGGCAACCAGCGGAAATGCCAAATCGATGAGGGACGCCGCCAGTGCGCAGGAAAGATCCAGCACGAACAGTCCGATATGCGGTCTGAAGTAGCTTATGAATGTTTTTAGAATCGGTTGGTTATAATCTTTCATCATAACCATTCTATCATTTAAGCACCTCTCCTGCATCCCCAAAATACTTTCCTTCTCTTCTTGTTTTCTTCACAAAAGCGGAATAGAATTAACTCATGGCAAAAGACAAAATCAGTAAACTTATATATATAGAAAACACTTCCACCAATCCGTATTACAATCTGGCATTTGAAGAATATGTTTTTACTCAGATTGCCGGAGATACTCCTATTCTGCTTCTGTGGCAGAACGGTCCCTCGGTAATCGTAGGCAGATATCAGAACACTCCGGAGGAAATAAACAGCGATTTCATCAGGGAGAACGGCATCAGTGTAGTGAGAAGGAACACCGGCGGCGGAGCCGTCTACCATGACTTGGGCAATCTCAACTATTCCTTTATAATTCCCGGGGTGGCATCAAAAGTGGATTTCAAAACATTTACAACTCCCATAGTTAAGGCACTTCAGTCTCAGGACATTGCCGCAGAGCAGGCGGGCAGAAATGACATCCTGGTGGACGGATTCAAATTCTCCGGGAACGCACAGTTGTTCCGTGGCGGCAAGCTGCTCCACCACGGCACCCTGATGTTCGATGTGAACATCGGGGACGTGGCAAATGTTCTAAGAGTTAAACCGGGTAAATTCAAGTCAAAAGCCTCTAAATCCGTACGCAGCCGCATCACGAATCTCAAGCCGTTCTTTCGCGGTGATACGGTCTCCGATACCCTCGCTTTCAAGACTCTGCTGCTGGAATGGTTTCGCAAAGAGTATCCGGTTGAGGATATGGTTCTGACAGGGAAACAACTTGAGGAAATCGAAACTTTGAGGGACAGTAAGTATGCCACACATGCATGGAATTACGGCAAATCGCCAAAGGCCGATATTGTAAGAGGAGATTTTTTCTCATGCGGTCAGGTGGAATTTCATTTCCGCATTGAAAACCATAAGGTCAAATCCCTGGAGCTTACGGGAGACTTCTTCCCAAGCGGTGACATAGAGGCATTTGAAGAAATGTTTGTCGGCACGGACTATGACAGAGAGGCTTTGCTTGAGGTTTTGCGAAAGGCCGATCTGAGTAAATATCTGGGGAATGTTACTGCCGAAGAGCTGGCGGATGTAATTGTATAACCGCAGAGAATCGAGTATACTGATTATATGGATTACGAGATGATAATGGAAAATTTGCAGCTGTATTTCACCACCGGTGTCAGATGGGTCTTTGTCGGTCTGGCGGTGGTGATTCTGCTGCATCAGATAATAGCGCTTCTCAGGATGCGGAACCCTTCGGAAATCTGGGCTTTTTTACAGTCCCCTGACGGTAGCAAAGTTCCCCTTACCCACTGGGAAAACCTGGTGGGACGAGCCAGAGGCTGCGATATTATTATAAACCTGGCAAGCGTATCCAGGAGCCATGCCACACTTATTCGTGACTCCGAGGGCGTGTGGAAATATAACGATCTGGAATCCAAAAACGGCTCCCTTATAAACGGACAGCCCGTAAAGGGACCTACTGTTGTCCGAGGCGGCGATGTAATGACCATCGGCGGCTCCGACTTCATTCTTTTCCCGCTAAGTTTGCAGGAGAGAATGGAAAATATAGAAAAAAGAAGGCGAAAAACCAAAACCACATCTCCGTGGTTCTCAATGCTCGCCCTTACGATCTTTCAGTTCCTTGCAGTCGTTCAGTTCAAAGTTTCTCTGGGGGAGGATTTCCCGCCGGGGCTGCCTTTGTCCTTTGCTCTGGTATGTATTCTGATGTGGGTATATGTAATTGTAATGAGAATGTTTAAGCGAACAGGTTTCGAGCTTGAAATTATCGCTTTCTTTCTTGCAACCCTCAGTCTGGCGGTCACCGCTTCGGCCTTACCGGATGCAGTCTTCAAACAGGCCGTTGCAGTGATTATGGGCGTAGCTCTTTTCTTTGTTATCTGCTGGGTTCTGCGGGATCTTAATCAGGCCAAAAAATTAATATATATTCTCATCGGAGTCAGCTTGCTGCTTCTGATAATCAACCTGATTTTCGGTGCTGTGAAGCATGGTGCTCAAAATTGGATTACGATAGGCGGCTTCTCCTTCCAGCCGTCGGAGCTTGTCAAGATTGTCTTCATATACGTCGGTGCCGCATCGCTGGATGAGCTGCAGCAGAAGAAAAATCTATACGTCTTTATGGGGTTTTCGGTGTTCTGCCTCGGTACACTGGCTATCATGGGCGACTTCGGTACAGCTATGATTTTCTTTGCCACCTTCCTTATTATTTCCTTCCTGCGTTCCGGCGACTTCACCAAACTTGCTCTGGTTCTGGGAGCTGCCGGCCTCATGGGTCTCATGGTTCTCAGGTTTAAGCCTTATGTCGCCGCCAGATTCGAAACCTGGGGGCATGTATGGGAAGATCCTACGGGGGGCGGTTTCCAGCAGGTTCAAACTATGACATCAATCGCCAGCGGCGGTCTGCCCGGTCTTGGCGCAGGCGAAGGGAACCTCAGCGATGTGGCCGCATCCAGCACGGACTTGGTATTCGGTCTTCTTGCTGAAGAGTGGGGTCTGGTTATTGCCGTTCTGGCGGTTCTCTGCATTTTTACTTTCGGCATTTTCGCGTACCGTACGATTATTGCGGGACGTTCCACATATTACAGTATTGCCGCATGTTCGGCCACTTCTCTTTTCATAATACAGACCATGCTCAATGTCTTCGGCTCTATCGATATACTGCCTCTGACAGGTGTAACCTTCCCGTTTGTTTCATCGGGAGGCACCAGCATGATCGCTTCCTGGGGGCTGCTGGCCTTCGTCAAGGCCGCCGATACCCGTCAGAATGCGAGCATTGCCGTCAAGCTGAACAGAAAGAGTCAGTACGAGGATTTTGAATTCGAAGAAAAAGTGGAAAAACGGATAGCTCCGTACCGGGAGCCGCGGCGCGAGTACCCCGATTATCCGCCGCAGCCTGAGCAGAAGGTTCGGCCGAAGGATATCTCCTACAATGATGTGGATGATGATGATTTCTTCAGCCAGTTTAATGATGAATCCGATCCAAGGAGGCACAGACGATGAAAAAAATTGAAAAAAGAGCTATAATGTGCCTTTTGCTGGGAATTTTTCTGATTGGAGGACTTTGCTGGTTCATCTACGAGGACTGGACCAAGGGTGCCGAATGGGCCACCTATCAGGGCAACCGGGACGTATTCGCAGACGGCGACCTGGCCAAAGGTGCCCTCTATGATGTGAACGGTGAACTGGTTATGAAGAACACGGCAGACGGAATGATTTTTCACGACGATGCTTCCGTTCGTGCAGCGATGCTGCACATTACCGGCGATAAAGACAACAATATTTCCACAGGTGCCAACAGGGCATTTCTTGATAAACTGATAGGCTATGATTTTATAAACGGTGTCTATTCTCTGAACAATGCCGGCGAGGATATCAAACTTACGCTGGATGCAAATATCTGCGCTACGGCTTACAAAGCAATGAACGGACGCAAAGGCACCGTCGGTGTATACGATTACAAAACCGGGCAGATTATCTGCATGGTAAGCTCACCGACATATGATCCGATGAACCCTCCCGCAGAGGCTGCTGACGGCGCATATATAAATCGCCTGACTTCGGCCACCTTCGCTCCGGGTTCCACATTCAAGCTGCTGACCGCTGCGGCAGCGATAGAAACCCTTGATGATGCATTTACTTGGACCTACACCTGTTCCGGCGTCGAGGATTACGGCCATGGCGACAAGGTTACCGATCTGGCGGCTCACGGAACCGTGGATCTGGAGAAGGCTCTTGAGGTTTCCTGCAACTGCTACTTCGGTAAGTTATCCGAAAAGTTGGGCGGAGGAATTTTGGAAAAGTATGTGGATAAGACGGGACTCAGCCGTTCAATAAAAATAGACGGAATCGAGACCGCCGCCGGAACATTTGACTATCCGGACGGCGGTGTCAATCTGGCCTGGACCGGAATCGGTCAGTACCACGATATGGTTAATCCATGCGCCATGATGGTTTACATGGGTGCCATCGCCAACGACGGCACGGCTGTACAACCTACCATCATCGCCCCGGATAATATTCTTGACAAGGGTATTGAGAAGGTCACGACGGCCACCCTCAAAACCGATAAAATGATACAAAGCTCCACTGCTGAATCCCTCAAGCGAATGATGGCCAACAATGTGCAGAACAACTACAACGGCTCCAGCCGATTCCCCGGCCTCAACCTCTGTGCCAAGACAGGAACCGCCGAAGTCGGCAACAGGAAAAAGCCTAACTCATGGTTCGTCGGCTTCCTTGATGATGAAGAGCACCCTTATGCCTTCGTAGTCCTGGTTGAGAACGGAGGCTACGGTATTGATGCCGCAGGTTCAGTGGCCAATACGGTGCTTCAGGCACTGGTGAATTAGGGTTATTTTGATTGAGTTCTCCTTCAGAATAAATATTTCCTATATGCTCAACAACATTGGTCCCAGATGTTTGAAAAAGCTCTGCCATCTGCTGCTGTGTTAGCCAAAATTCTATGGTTTCAAACAAGTAACCGGCACGACATAAACATCGTCTTTTCTTTTGTATGCAAAGGGAGCCTTTGCACATAAAACCAGCATGAACGCAGGTTCCCTCATCTTGTCCGTATCTATCTTTGAAGCCAAATCTTTCAAGTTTTTTGCACCTTCCTCAATCAAACTATCCCCACCCAATTTTATTTCAATCAGGCCATATGTACCGTTTCTTAAGTGAATAACCGCATCGCATTCCAATCCGCTGCTATCTCTGTACTGATAAATGCTGCCATCCAGGTAATCCGCATATATCCTTAAATCGCGGATACATAAGTTTTCAAAAATAAGCCCCATGGCATTTAAATCATTCAATAAATCTTTAGGGCCAAGACCCAGGCTTACAGCGGCGATTGACGGATCGACAAAATACCTCGTATCGGTTGTCCTGATAGCAACCTTTGACCTTAAATTTGGACTCCAAGCCGGCGAATCCTCGATAACAAATATTTTATTTAAGGCATCTCTATAGGAATACAGCGTCACAGGATCAAATGTATCTGTATGATTAGCTAATACATCTTGCCTAATTGTCTCTAAATTGGCTCGAGTTCCAACGTTTCTTGCATAAGATCTCAACAATCTTTTTGCTTTTTCCTTATCTCTTTTCACAGAATCCACCCTGCTTATATCCGCCGAGACGATAGCTTCAAAGTAATCTATAGCTTGGAAAAGAGCCTTTTTTTCAGCTAAACCAACCGCTTTCGGCCAACCTCCCCTGCAAATTAAAAATGCTATTTCCTCCAAGTCGGTGTCGTTTTCAGCGGATATTTCCTTATTTGCAAACAAGTCACTAATCGAAACTTTGCCGTTAGAATCTTCAGACTCATACAAACTCATAGGTCTCATATAAAGTCTTGAAATCCTGCCGGTTCCGGTATGCATAGACTCATCTATTTCTGCGGGAACGGCTGACCCTGTCAAAATGAATTGGCCGAACTCATCCCTTTGGTCAACCTCATATCTAACTGCATTCCATAAATTAGGGGCTATCTGCCACTCGTCTATTAATCTCGGAGTTTCGCCTTTCAATAGCTGCAGCGGAGAAAGCTCGGCCATTGATTGATACTGCCTGCTCATCTCCGGCTGATCCATTAATATAAAACTACCGGCTATCTCTTTGGCACTGGTAGTCTTGCCGCACCATTTGGGTCCTTCCAATAAAACAGCACCTTTGGCCTCCAATCTTTCTCTCAACAATTTATCTATAATCCTTGGTAAATATGTCTTCATAAGCCTCACCTTCCTTCTGAAACAAATACATCATAACACACTTTCAAGTGTTTGAGTGCTTTTTATTCAAGTGATTGTGCCATTTTTGTTCAAGTGATTGAGGCATTCCTGTTCAAGCCTCAGTTTGCCTGCTTGATTAATTTCCTTCCAGAAAAAAGAGCACCCTTTTTGTGATAGTATCCTTAACTTCCGGTAAACGTTATATCTAAAATCGAAAAAATGTCTTGAAAGCCTGTATTCATGCGGTTTCGCTTGCATGGTTACAGGTTTTATGGTATGATATTTTTAGATATAATTATACCTAAAAACAGGAGGCTGAAATGTATCTCGATTGTCTTGTTGAAATACCGGAAACCAAAGGGAAACTCGCATATCTTAAACGGGGAAAAACAACATATGTTTACTACGAGACAGACAGAACCTATGATCCCGGAAAGCAATATACCGCTCCTAAGCGTGTTGTAATCGGAAAGAAATCAGAAGAAAGTCCGGGCATGCTTCAACCCAATGAGAATTTTCTCAGGTTCTTCCCTGATGTACCGTTGCCGGAAGAGCAGGACAGGTCTGCCAGAAGCAGTTGTGTACGCATTGGCGGATATATAGTAATAAAGAAATTAATCGAAGAAAGCGGAGTGGCAGATATATTGAAAAAATATCTGGAGCCGAAGGATCTGGGGTTGTTTCTGGATCTTGCCGCTTACTCGATCATCATGGAGAATAATGCAGCTCAGTATTATCCCGACTACGCATATAACCACCCGCTGTTTACTGAGAATATGCGTATTTACAGCGATTCCAAGGTGTCGGGTTTTCTTGGAACACTCAGCCGCGACTGCAGCATTTCATTTCTAAACGATTGGAATGAAAATCGAGATCACAGAGAAAAGGTGTACATTTCTTACGATTCCACAAACAAGAATTGTCAGGCCGGCGACATTGAAATGCTTGAATACGGCAATGCCAAGGAAGATGCCGGTGTCCCGATTTTTAATTATTCCATTGCATATGACACTCACAACCGAGAACCTCTTTTTTATGAGAAATATCCGGGAAGCATCAACGACGTATCTCAGCTTCAGTTCATGCTGGACAAGTCCAGGAGCTATGGATATCGAAAGATTGGATTCATACTGGACAGAGGATACTTCAGTAAGAGAAACATCGAATACATGGATGAATGCGGATACAGTTTTGTAATCGTAGTTAAAGGAATGGCCGGGTTCATAAACAAGCTTGTTAAAGAAAACAAGGGAAGTTTTGAAGAGGAATGGTTAAATGCCATTACCGACTATGGCGTTTACGGCAAAACGGTCAAACGCAAAATGTATCGAACGGACAAAAGAGACAGGTATTTCCACATATATTACAGCAGTGAGAGAGCCGCAAACGAAAAAAGGAAACTTGAAAAGAAGATTTCCGAAATGAAGGAATACCTGATGAACCACACGAATGAGAAGTGCAGTTTTGGAGGGGTGTATGAGCACTACTTTTATCTTCATTATGATGAATCAGGAGAAGTATTTGTATATCCCGAAGAAAGGACACAGGTCATAAGTGAAGAATTGAAACTTTGCGGATATTTCTCAATAGTAACTTCAGAGAAAATGACTGCAAAGGAAGCGATTGATTTGTACAAGAGCAGAGATGCATCTGAGAAACTGTTCAGAGGAGACAAGTCGTATCTCGGCAACAGCTGCCTGAGAGTGCACTCCGATGAATCTGCAGAGTCGAAAATATTCATAGAATTCATCGCATTGATTCTGCGGTGCAGAATGTATGTCAGGCTCAAGGATGAAACGAAAAGACTAAATAAAAGACCTAATTTCATGACGGTTCCCGCTGCACTTAAGGAACTCGAAAAAATAGAGATGGTAAGGCAGTTAGATAATATCTATCGACTGGATCACGCAGTAACAGCAACACAGAAAACGATACTGAAAGCATTCGGGCTTAATGCTGAAGATATTAAATACAGTGCATCAGCCATAAGTGAAGAATTACGGAGGTAGAAGAAATGGCACGTAAAATGAACCTGAGGACGTTGGAACAGAAAATAGAGAAAGCACAACAGGATGTTGTGAAGACTAAAAATGCATACAATGCTGCAACAGCAAGACTAAAGGAACTTCTGGATAAGAGAGATGCTCTTAAGAAGGAAGAAATCTATGCAGCCATTGAAAAAAGTAACAAGAGCATGGATGAAATACTGCGGCTGATACTGGAAGAATAAAGGGCGAATTCTATTTTAGATATAATAAACTCTGGAAGTTAAGGAGTATCCGGTAGCTGCAAAAACAATAATCAGGCGAGATCTCTTTTCGAGAGACTGTGAAAAAAAGTCTGTAAATAAAAAAATGAGTATCCTCCTATGGTAAAATAAAAAAACCCATAGGAGGATATTTTTATGGCTAACAAGAAAAAAGAAGTTTACAAGGTAAAGCCCTTGAACGAAAACAAGAAAAATATCATCGCAGCACTAATTGATGAGTATGACATCGAAACTGCCGATGATATTCAGGAAGCTCTCAAGGATCTTTTGGGAGGTACCATCAAGTCTATGATGGAAACCGAAATGGATGACCACTTAGGTTACGAAAGCTATGAGCGAAGTGATAACGATAACTATCGCAACGGAACCAAGCCTAAGACCGTAAGAGGCAATTATGGTGAATTTCAGATTGATGTTCCTCAGGACAGGCAATCTACCTTTGAACCTAAGGTTGTTAAGAAACGCCAGAAGGACATTTCGGACATAGACAGTAAGATAATCAGCATGTATGCCAGAGGTCTTACCACTCGTCAGATTTCCGAACAGATAGAGGAAATCTATGGTTTTGAATGCAGCGAAGGCTTTATATCCGATGTTACCGACAAGATACTTCAGGATATCTCTGATTGGCAGAATCGCCCATTGGACGAGATATATCCAATCATGTTTATTGACGCAGTACACTTTTCGGCAAGAGAGGATCACATCATCAAGAAACTTGCAGCTTATGTAATACTGGGCGTTACCCTTGATGGAAAAAAGGATGTCATAAGTCTGCAGATTGGCGAAAACGAGAGTGCTAAATATTGGCTCGGTGTACTTAACGACCTTAAGAACCGTGGTGTAAAAGATATCATGATTATCTGTGCCGACGGTCTTACCGGCATTAAAGAAGCCATTCAGACAGCATTTCCAAACACAGAATATCAACGCTGTATTGTTCATCAAATCAGAAACACCTTAAAGTATGTTCCTTACAAGGACAAGAAGGCATTTGCCACTGATTTAAGAACGATTTATCTGGCTCCTAACGAAGAGCAAGGACGAGCCAATCTATCCCGTGTAACCGAAAAATGGAGTGAGAAATACCCTAATGCCATGAAGAGCTGGGAGCAGAACTGGGATGTGCTTACTCCAATCTATAAATTCTCTGCTGATGTCAGAAAGGTAATCTATACTACCAATGCCATTGAAAGCTTAAACAGCACATACAAGAAGCTGAATCGCCAGCGTTCTGTATTTCCAAGTGATACGGCGCTGCTTAAATCACTCTACCTGTCAACACTCCAGGCAACGAAAAGGTGGGGTCAACCACTCAGAAACTGGGCTAAGGTTTATGGGGAGCTCAGCATAATGTATGAAGGTCGGTTACCTATCTGATTCCCCAAAAATGAATCAAGCGAGATCTCTTTTCGGAGGTCTCGCTTGACTTGCATTGAATCGTATTTTATATTAAATGTGTCAATCGGAATCTGCCGGTTTGGCAGGTTCTCATCTCAATTACCATAGGACGGATAATTTACAGAAATTATTTCACACACTCCTTTTCGAAGGTCTCGCCTGACTTGTTTTGAATCATATTTTATATTGGATATGTATTATTTATATGAAAATGTACAGCTCTGATCCATAACCTCTACCCAGCTCTTGCCCACAGCAAGTCTGAATTCGTTGCCGTCTTCATCTTTGAAGATGGTTCTCTTTTTCATTCCCTTTCTGGACCAGGTTCCCTTGATTACTTCGCCTTCGGTAAAGAGAAGAGCCTTTCCGCCGGCCTTCAGGTTAATCTTAAGTCTGCCCTTTGTATCATACACCTCGCTGTGAACGTACTGCACAATAACGTTCTTCACTGTAATCTGCTCGCCGGTTTCCTTGTCAACATAAGGGCTTCCATACTTAAATCTGGCATATTCACCCGTTTCCGCATCATAGCTGAATTCACATCCGCCGGACATGTACTTGAATGTAATTTCATCTGCCTTTTCCGGCTCCTTATATTCGATCTCGTTGCCTTCATCGTCGGTAATTGTTTCTCCGTTTTCGGCAGCGGTCTTCATTTTATCGCGTTCAGCTCTCCATTCATCATCGCGGAATGAAAACGGTCTGATGTCCTGTTTCTCTGTCCACCATTCTCCGCCCTCTTCGATTTTATTTTCGATGTCTTCATATGCGATGTAGGCGTTGTGCGGTCCCGGTTTATCGGAAACTCTGTAGAAGAGTTCCGAATTTTCCATTCCGTTGATGTACGGAACAAACCCATACTCTGTCAGATATCTCTTGGCGGTTGCATTCCAGCCATAAGCTATGAAGATGGCTCCGTATTCCTGCGCCTGGTTTACGATATACGGTCTGGCACTTCTTACAGGTCCGAAAAATTCAGGAATATCGCTGTAATAAATCGGTTCCAGTCTGGTCTGCCTGCCTTCGACCGGCATTTCATACACTATGTCGGCATTGGAAATGTGCGACTGCGGAATTGCATCTCCCACATTATCTATGGAAACCATAATCGGTCTCGGAGGAAGCTCCTGCCCGTTCAGTTCTTCACCGGTAATAGGGTTAATCGGAATAGCTTCTTCTGCACCCCCTCCATTGCCGCTGCAGCCTGCAAACATATATATTCCGCCGCCCACAGCAACTATGGCCAATGCCAGAATAACGATGACCGCCACAAGCCCTCTTCCTGATTTGTTGATTACTATATTCATTTCGTGCACTTGTCCTTTCTCTATTGACTATGCTATACTGTCAACCAGCATTTTGTATTATACCACGAAAGGAAATCATATGAAACACAAATACAGACTAAAAGGAGTGTGCCCAAGGAGTGTCGAATTCGACCTGGATGGCGATGTTGTTACTGACATAAAATTCAAAGGCGGCTGCAATGGCAACCTCAAAGCCATATCAACGCTGATTGACGGCTGGACCGTAGATGAAATAACGAAAAAACTGGCCGGAAACACCTGCGGTTTCAAATCCACCTCCTGTTCCGATCAACTTACAAAGGTTCTGAATGACGCGAAATAACGGAGAAAAATTATGGAGAATAACATTTCCGACAATAAACCGTGCACATACATTCTGCGCTGCAGAGACGGTTCATTATATACAGGCTGGACAAATGACATGGAAACACGCCTGGCCGCACATAATGCCGGCAGAGGCGGCAAATATACACGGGGGCGTACACCGGTTTCCTTGGTCCATCTGGAATATTTTGATACAAAAGAGGAGGCCATGAGCCGGGAGTATGCCATCAAACAGCTATCGCGCACTGAAAAGGATGCTCTGATCAGTTCCTTCCAGTCCTGTCAGCATGAACAGGACAAGTTATTTGAAGCAAATAACTTTATAAACATCGATGATATTTTAAGCGAAATAATCGAGGAGGCACGTGCAATTTGCATTCCTGTTCCGCATCATATAAATCCACAGGTTAAAGTCAACAGCCGTCCCAAGAGGCGTTTCGGCTGCTGTCATAAGGAAGGTTGCTCTTTTGTCATTGAAATCAGTAAGTTTATGCTGGATGCCGCCTATGCTGCCGCGGATTGTGATACCCGAAATGCCGCTATAAGTCGCATACGCAATACGCTGGCTCACGAAGTTCTTCACACATGCCGCGAATGCTTTGACCACGGTCCCCTGTGGAAGACTTACGCAGGTATGATGAATAAAGCTTATGGCTATTCCATCATCAGAACATCCAAGAGGTCAGATGCTGATTCCTGCAACACCTCTGACGAACCCGGCGACCCCGACTATCACTATATGATTCGCTGCACATCCTGCGGGAAAGAGTACCCCCGTCAGAAATTTACCTGCGTAATGAAAAAGATTAATGCTTATCGCTGCAACTGTGGCGGGCGACTGGAGTGGTATAAATTGTAGCTGTGATCCGACATACTGCTTCGGGAAAATCCGCTAAAATCTCGCTAAAAACCTCACAAAAAAGTGCGTCTTTCAGTGTCAAGCATTTAGGAAAATGTCCTAAAAAATAACTAACATAAGCACCGGTAATTATGAGGATTGCCGGTGCTTTTTGACACACTTACGCAGCCCAGTCTTCTTCTCGTCCTTCCATTGCTTTTACGAACTTCATAAAATTGTCCTTTTTCCAAGGGTGATCCATTGGAGGAATGAAAACTTTCCTCTTTTTTTTCGGCGACTGTTTCTCCTGCTTAAGGTTAAAATATCGTGACTGTACTTCATGCTGTGGTATTTCTTCTAAACCATAGATTCGTTCGTTAATGCTGCAGTACAGTTTCCCGGACAGGGTTTTAATTACTAAAGCAGCCGTTTTACGATGGAAGAATACTTCAGAACCATTTTCATCCACAGGTAAAAAGTGCTTTGCCCATATGCGTATACAATGACCGTGATCAACTTTTCTTTCAGCAATTACTGATAGGAATAGGTCAATTTGAGATTTTTCCGGTTGCGATTCAAATACGGATTGTATAGAATCAAGAGGAAGAGCAAACTGACGATTGAATTCTTTTAGGTAGGATTTTAAGAATTCATTTGCCTGCTCGATTGTTGTCACGCCTGCAAGCCGTAGTTCGACACACAGGCGTGACTGTAATGTCTGGAACAACCTTTCTATTCGACCTTCCTTAACTTCCAGAGTTTATTATATCTAAAATAGAATTCGCCCTTTATTCTTCCAGTATCAGCCGCAGTATTTCATCCATGCTCTTGTTACTTTTTTCAATGGCTGCATAGATTTCTTCCTTCTTAAGAGCATCTCTCTTATCCAGAAGTTCCTTTAGTCTTGCTGTTGCAGCATTGTATGCATTTTTAGTCTTCACAACATCCTGTTGTGCTTTCTCTATTTTCTGTTCCAACGTCCTCAGGTTCATTTTACGTGCCATTTCTTCTACCTCCGTAATTCTTCACTTATGGCTGATGCACTGTATTTAATATCTTCAGCATTAAGGCCGAATGCTTTCAGTATCGTTTTCTGTGTTGCTGTTACTGCGTGATCCAGTCGATAGATATTATCTAACTGCCTTACCATCTCTATTTTTTCGAGTTCCTTAAGTGCAGCGGGAACCGTCATGAAATTAGGTCTTTTATTTAGTCTTTTCGTTTCATCCTTGAGCCTGACATACATTCTGCACCGCAGAATCAATGCGATGAATTCTATGAATATTTTCGACTCTGCAGATTCATCGGAGTGCACTCTCAGGCAGCTGTTGCCGAGATACGACTTGTCTCCTCTGAACAGTTTCTCAGATGCATCTCTGCTCTTGTACAAATCAATCGCTTCCTTTGCAGTCATTTTCTCTGAAGTTACTATTGAGAAATATCCGCAAAGTTTCAATTCTTCACTTATGACCTGTGTCCTTTCTTCGGGATATACAAATACTTCTCCTGATTCATCATAATGAAGATAAAAGTAGTGCTCATACACCCCTCCAAAACTGCACTTCTCATTCGTGTGGTTCATCAGGTATTCCTTCATTTCGGAAATCTTCTTTTCAAGTTTCCTTTTTTCGTTTGCGGCTCTCTCACTGCTGTAATATATGTGGAAATACCTGTCTCTTTTGTCCGTTCGATACATTTTGCGTTTGACCGTTTTGCCGTAAACGCCATAGTCGGTAATGGCATTTAACCATTCCTCTTCAAAACTTCCCTTGTTTTCTTTAACAAGCTTGTTTATGAACCCGGCCATTCCTTTAACTACGATTACAAAACTGTATCCGCATTCATCCATGTATTCGATGTTTCTCTTACTGAAGTATCCTCTGTCCAGTATGAATCCAATCTTTCGATATCCATAGCTCCTGGACTTGTCCAGCATGAACTGAAGCTGAGATACGTCGTTGATGCTTCCCGGATATTTCTCATAAAAAAGAGGTTCTCGGTTGTGAGTGTCATATGCAATGGAATAATTAAAAATCGGGACACCGGCATCTTCCTTGGCATTGCCGTATTCAAGCATTTCAATGTCGCCGGCCTGACAATTCTTGTTTGTGGAATCGTAAGAAATGTACACCTTTTCTCTGTGATCTCGATTTTCATTCCAATCGTTTAGAAATGAAATGCTGCAGTCGCGGCTGAGTGTTCCAAGAAAACCCGACACCTTGGAATCGCTGTAAATACGCATATTCTCAGTAAACAGCGGGTGGTTATATGCGTAGTCGGGATAATACTGAGCTGCATTATTCTCCATGATGATCGAGTAAGCGGCAAGATCCAGAAACAACCCCAGATCCTTCGGCTCCAGATATTTTTTCAATATATCTGCCACTCCGCTTTCTTCGATTAATTTCTTTATTACTATATATCCGCCAATGCGTACACAACTGCTTCTGGCAGACCTGTCCTGCTCTTCCGGCAACGGTACATCAGGGAAGAACCTGAGAAAATTCTCATTGGGTTGAAGCATGCCCGGACTTTCTTCTGATTTCTTTCCGATTACAACACGCTTAGGAGCGGTATATTGCTTTCCGGGATCATAGGTTCTGTCTGTCTCGTAGTAAACATATGTTGTTTTTCCCCGTTTAAGATATGCGAGTTTCCCTTTGGTTTCCGGTATTTCAACAAGACAATCGAGATACATTTCAGCCTCCTGTTTTTAGGTATAATTATATCTAAAAATATCATACCATAAAACCTGTAACCATGCAAGCGAAACCGCATGAATACAGGCTTTCAAGACATTTTTTCGATTTTAGATATAACGTTTACCGGAAGTTAAGGGACCTTTGGCCTGAGGGACACTGGTCGTTTTAATTTCTACCCCCAGCTGTTTACAGGCATATGCAAACTGTGTCATTGTATTGTTTTCAAGCTTGTTCTCACCATAGCGCTTGTATTCAAAAACAGTTCTGCGGTCTGTATAGAACATGTAAGGTATGCCGTAATCCGTAAGGATTTGTTCAAATACATGGTAATACCCGTTAAGCGTCTCCTGGCTGTCAAAGTAGGCACCGACCACATTTCCGCTGGCATCATCTATTGCAGCATGTAATGTGGCTTTGATGCCGGCAAACCAAGGGTGTAATGAGGCATCCATTTGAATCATCTCACCTGAGAACGCACATCTTGGTCTTCGTGGGTGAGGGTCATCAACCTCCTGAATTTTCTCTTTTAATTCTGTCTGCTTTTTCTTTGATTTTGTTGATGCAAGCTGCTCATTGAGCCTTTTCTTTAGCTTGCGCTTAGTAGCTCTGTGTGCCTTGGGAGACAGGATTTCCGCTTCATACATAATGGACGATATGGCAGATTCGGAAATCTTAATGCCTTCGTTTCTGGCAAGCAGCTCGGAAAAATGTTTGAAATTAGCATCGGAATACTTGTTAAGGTACAAGGTGATGATTTCATTCTCAAATTCTGCACTGAAAGCATTGGAAGGGGTACGAGCTTTGTTCTTATGAGAAAATGCACTTTTGCCTTCCAATTTGTAACGCTTAATAAGTCTGTTGATTGTTCTTACGGTAACGCCAAGTTTTAATGCTGCACGCTTCTTGCTGCCGCCTTTTTCGACCAGCCTTTTAATGGTCTCATACTTTTTCTGTTCATTCACGGTTAATTCTACCTTTCTCATGTCCACCTCTCTTTCAGGAGAGATTATACATGTAATTTTGATTTGGGACATTTTCCCTTGCATTTACTTAAGACATTATCGCTTTTGAATCAGAAACCTCACAAAAAAGTGCGTCTTTCAGTGTCAAGCATTTAGGAAAATGTCCTAAAAAATAACTAACATAAGCACCGGTAATTATGAGGATTGCCGGTGCTTTTTGACACACTTACGCAGCCCAGTCTTCTTCTCGTCCTTCCATTGCTTTTACGAACTTCATAAAATTGTCCTTTTTCCAAGGGTGATCCATTGGAGGAATGAAAACTTTCCTCTTTTTTTTCGGCGACTGTTTCTCCTGCTTAAGGTTAAAATATCGTGACTGTACTTCATGCTGTGGTATTTCTTCTAAACCATAGATTCGTTCGTTAATGCTGCAGTACAGTTTCCCGGACAGGGTTTTAATTACTAAAGCAGCCGTTTTACGATGGAAGAATACTTCAGAACCATTTTCATCCACAGGTAAAAAGTGCTTTGCCCATATGCGTATACAATGACCGTGATCAACTTTTCTTTCAGCAATTACTGATAGGAATAGGTCAATTTGAGATTTTTCCGGTTGCGATTCAAATACGGATTGTATAGAATCAAGAGGAAGAGCAAACTGACGATTGAATTCTTTTAGGTAGGATTTTAAGAATTCATTTGCCTGCTCGATTGTTGTCACGCCTGCAAGCCGTAGTTCGACACACAGGCGTGACTGTAATGTCTGGAACAACCTTTCTATTCGACCTTTGGCCTGAGGGACACTGGTCGTTTTAATTTCTACCCCCAGCTGTTTACAGGCATATGCAAACTGTGTCATTGTATTGTTTTCAAGCTTGTTCTCACCATAGCGCTTGTATTCAAAAACAGTTCTGCGGTCTGTATAGAACATGTAAGGTATGCCGTAATCCGTAAGGATTTGTTCAAATACATGGTAATACCCGTTAAGCGTCTCCTGGCTGTCAAAGTAGGCACCGACCACATTTCCGCTGGCATCATCTATTGCAGCATGTAATGTGGCTTTGATGCCGGCAAACCAAGGGTGTAATGAGGCATCCATTTGAATCATCTCACCTGAGAACGCACATCTTGGTCTTCGTGGGTGAGGGTCATCAATCTCCTGAATTTTCTCTTTTAATTCTGTCTGCTTTTTCTTTGATTTTGTTGATGCAAGCTGCTCATTGAGCCTTTTCTTTAGCTTGCGCTTAGTAGCTCTGTGTGCCTTGGGAGACAGGATTTCCGCTTCATACATAATGGACGATATGGCAGATTCGGAAATCTTAATGCCTTCGTTTCTGGCAAGCAGCTCGGAAAAATGTTTGAAATTAGCATCGGAATACTTGTTAAGGTACAAGGTGATGATTTCATTCTCAAATTCTGCACTGAAAGCATTGGAAGGGGTACGAGCTTTGTTCTTATGAGAAAATGCACTTTTGCCTTCCAATTTGTAACGCTTAATAAGTCTGTTGATTGTTCTTACGGTAACGCCAAGTTTTAATGCTGCACGCTTCTTGCTGCCGCCTTTTTCGACCAGCCTTTTAATGGTCTCATACTTTTTCTGTTCATTCACGGTTAATTCTACCTTTCTCATGTCCACCTCTCTTTCAGGAGAGATTATACATGTAATTTTGATTTGGGACATTTTCCCTTGCATTTACTTAAGACATTATCGCTTTTGAATCAGAAAACCTCACAAAAAAGTGCGTCTTTCAGTTGACAACCCCAAATCGAAGCGTTATACTTTTCATTGCATGTGACGAAAATGATTACACGACAATCTGACTGTGCACCTTTAGCTCAGCTGGCAGAGCACCTGACTCTTAATCAGGGTGTCCGGGGTTCGAACCCCCGAAGGTGTACCATAACACAGCCATCCGAACCACGTAATTGTATTTAGCAATGGATTCATGGTAATTGAATGGCTAAAAAAAGGAGTTTTCTAAATAAGAAGACTCCTTTTCGTATATATAATATATACGATGTTCCTAATTAAATTTTTTCGCTATGAGGTAAAGTTTTCATAAAAGCTTCCATATACCCCCAATCAGGATTATTTAACTCTGTTGATGGTAATTTTATGTATGGAGCTGTATCATTAAAGTAGAGTCGTCAAACGCACCAACTAGATGCTACAATAGCATTGAAAGGACGGTGACATTATGCACTACGATAAAGCCTTTAAGGAAGAAGCCGTATGCCTCTCAAATGAGATTGGCATAAAGAAAGCTTCCGAACAGCTCGGCATATCATACAATACCCTTGCCGGATGGCGACGTTCCAAAGCTCGCTATGGAGAAAACGCCTATATTGGCAGCGGGAATCGGCATAAGCCGACAAATGCCAAGGAACAGCGCATTCTCGATCTTGAAAAAGAGAACCGCGAGCTCAAACGAGCCAATGATATCCTCAAGGATGCTCTAGGTTTTTTCGCAGAGAGCCGAAAGAAGTGAGAGCACATGAGCGCTATAGGTTCATCCATTCCCGGAGAGAAACCTGGCCGGTCAAGATTCTCTGCGAAACCCTTGAGGTTAGCGAATCCGGATATTACCGATTCGTTAAGAACCTTGGAAAACCCGGTAAGGATGAGGCTCTTTCGGCGGCCATCAAAAGCATCCTTGACGAGGATATATATAACGATAACTATGGTGTTCCTCGCATGAAGCTTGCACTGGAGCAGCGAGGAATCAAGGTCGGCACCAGACGGCTGACCCGCGTTATGCGAGAAAACGGCTGGCTCCACAAGCCAAACCGAAAACCGCATGGTTTAACAAAATCCACGACAGAGGTACAGGAAAAGGAAAATCTAATAAAACAGGATTTCACTTCATCAAGTCCACTATCTCTGCTGTTGACCGATATTTCTCAAATTCAATGTTATGACGGAAAGCTCTACATGTCACCCATACTGGATTGCTTCAACGGAGAAATCGTTTCTCTGCAGATGCGCTCCAACATGAAGAAAGAGCTATGTATTGATACGGTTCGCGCTCTTGCCAAGAAGGATATACCATGTGGTGCAATCCTGCATAGTGACCGTGGCAGCCAGTATACCAGCGATGCCTTTAAGGAAATTCTTGCAAGTTACGGCCTATCGCAGAGCCTCTCCGGTGTTAATCATTGTTACGATAACGCTCGGATGGAGAGTTTCTTCGCAACACTTAAGAAAGAGTTATTGTACCGTCTTCCCACCTACCGGATGAAGATGGAGGAAGTAAAGCGATGGATCTTCCATTATGTATTTACCTATTACAATCGGAAAAGAGTCCACACCAGTAATCCGGGAGGCCTTCCACCGGCGGCATACCGAAGGCTTCAGGAAAAACCGTTATTGGCCGCCTAACAAATCAGTGCGTTTGGAGACTGCACTTTTCTTGACAGTTCCAGTATGAGTCTTTCATGCGGTCAGGACGCCATTTTCGACCATAGCTCCATCTGTATCGATCTTGCATAATAACAGTAGCAACAAATAATGCTGTGTATTTGTTAAATTTTCCGCTTTTTAAATATAATGGATTTACATCGTGGCTACATGTAAAAGATTTATTTTGATAATATGCAAATCCCACTGACCCATTATTTGTAACCACAAGAGCATGGGGGGGGAAAATCTTTTTTTCAATGGGTTCATTTTTTCCATTACCAGTTTTTGATGCTACTTCTATATCATACTGGGAATAATATTCTGTAACTCCATTTGAGTTATCTACTGCACCAATAAAAGGAATATTCCCATCACTAAAATGCTCTGGTTTTTTATTGTAAAAGCCTTTTTTTATTTCAAAAATCCCATCTTCTCCGCCAAATTTATAACTTTGCCACTTACTAACATCAACGTTCATATTCTCGTTAACAGTTATCGTATCAAGTAAATTATAATTTATTTTCATTTTACTGATTTCATCTGGTAATTTATCAGGCAAATCAAGATCTTTTAACGTCTTATTTGCCTGCCTTCCCCAACTGTATTTATATGCATTTTTCTTAATGCAGCGACAATAATATAGTTTTTCAATGAAAGTCATATCCTTATTCTTTGGACATAGCACCATCACGTGAAAACTTGTGTAAAATGGTTTTACCTGAACAAATGACGATAATACACTATTGCCACTCAATGCAACGGTTATAAGTCCTGAATCGAATGGTTTCTTTCGCTCTATTTCATCAACTTTCGCAACTACTCCATTATTTTGTGAAGTTCTTGAAACAAAGTTAATTTCAGAGAAGCTGTTTTCGTTCATATTCACCAACTCAAATCCATTTCCCTGTGTTAAATAGAATAAATCACTTACTTTCATTTTTATCTCCACTGACTATTAAATATGCCAAATAGTCATTTAATGTATTTTGAAAATCAATCTTATCAATCTTTGCGTAATCAGTTTTCATATATGCTTCACATAACCACTCATCTGTAAGCGTCAAACCATGACACATTGAATTTAGCATCGTGGTTTGTATACTATAGTGCACGATGGTGTACTATTGTGCACTATTGCACACTATAGCATGCGTTAATACGACTGATTTATTGCCACGCTGCAGATGCATTTAACATCTTCAGCCCATGGCATGAGCTGCTCAAGATCATAATCCGCATCCTGCGATAATTTCTCGAAAATGTACTCTAGATATTTGAACGGATTCAGATCATTTGCTTTAGCTGTTTCAACCAGACTGAAAGCGATTGCTGTCGCTCTTGCTCCGGATGGTGTATTGCAAAACAGGAAGTTCTTCCTGGATATAACAAATGGTTTGATGCTTCTCTCGGCAGTGTTGTTGCTGCACTGGAGTCTCCCATCAAGCATGAATGCTCTGAGAGACTTTTCCTGGTTGCGGCTGAACACGATTCCATCTCTGAACTTTCCTTTTAAGATATTATCAGGATTAAACGAGTGTATCCATTTGAAATAAGCATCCAGTATCGGTGCTGTTTTTTCCATTCTGATTTGCGTCCGTTCCTCCGGAGACTTATCCCCCAGCTTGTCACGCTCAATAGCGAATATCTTATCTGCATATGCAATGGCAATATGGCTATTAGTGTTCGAATTTTCCTGCTCTGCTTTAGGCAAGACCTTAATTGCATCACAAAAGTACCGCCGGGCATGTGCCCAGCAACCGACTGAAGTTGCAGGATCTGATTCACGATTCGTAACCGAGTTGTAGCCGGAATATCCATCTGTTTGCAGATATCCTGAGAAATCTCTCAGGAAATTCGCCGGATTTTCCATTCTCCGGTTATCCTGATACTCATAGAGTACTATCTGACTTCCGGGATCCCATATACTGCTTCTATACAGCCACATGTAGCTGTCTGATGTGGCCGGTTTCCCCGGTTCGTGCAGTACCTGTACCTTGGTTTCATCCGCTTGGATGATATCCCTCTTCAGAAGGTTCTCTTTCAGGATGTCATAGACACCTTCCAGGTAATATTCGCTGCACCGGACTACCCAACTTGACATTGTCTGCCGACTTAACCGGATGCCATTTCTTTTGTACTCCTGCTCCTGTCTGTATATCGGAACGCCATCTACGAATTTACGCTTGATGATGTCTGCAACAAACGATGGCGATGCAAGAGCATTCCTTAAAAGCGGTTTCGGAGAACCGCCCGTATGCATTGGGTTCTCTATGCCGTTTTTCTGACAGTTTCTGCAGGTATATACGGCATCATGATATTCGTTTACCTTGACCTGTGCCGGAATCACGACCAGTTCCTTGCGGATGGTTTTCTTGACTTCTGTCAATTTTTCACCACAGTTAGGGCAGTCCATTTGCTCTTCGGTAAGTCTGAAGTTGATAATTTCTTTTGGCAGTCCGCTTACCATGCGTTCTTTACCGCCTTTGGTCTTCTTCTTTTTAGGTGGTGCCACCTTGGCCAGATCCGGTTCGGGAAAATCTTCACCGGCTCCGTCTACTGTCCATTCAGCCTCATTAAAAAGGGATATCTGGTCATTATCAATTATACCTTGCTCACTGGAGGATCCAAAGCGCTGCTGACGGGACAGCCTGAACTGTTCTTCCAGCCACTTGATCTTCTGCTTCTGGGACTCAATTTCCGTTGTCAAATCCACAATATTCTGTTCCAGTTCCGCCCTTGTCATGGACGAAAGGTCTCTAGTAATCGCCTTGTTTTCCATGCATAAATGATATCATAAATGTATGTGTTTTTCAAGGCTTAAACGTTGAAATTTCAACGTTTAATAGCATTTATTTATGATTATTTTTGGCCAATTACATTGATATGAATCTACGCTTTTTAAGCACACATTCCATCTCCAGTCCATAAAGAAGTCGTCTTAAATCGTGAGGGCTGACATTAATCTTGCCACCTTCTGCTTCGGATATTTCAGGAAATCGGAATCCCCCTCGCTCAAGTCGTTTGTAGTAAACAACAAAACCATTCTCATCCCAGCGCAATGCTTTGATTTTATCCTTCTTTTTATTGGTAAACACGAACAGTGCTTTCTCATATGGATTCATTCGGTGGATTCCTTCCACCAGCATGAGTAATCCATTCATTTGCTTGCGCATATCAACGCTGCCGCCAAACAGATATATCTTGATATCTTCAGGTTCATAGCCAAGGTTCATACTTTCATCAGCCCCTTAGCGATTTGAAGTATCGCCCGGCTATCAGTTCCTGCCGGAAACTCCATCTTCAGTTCTCGAAACTGAAGGCGAATCGTGTTCACATCTTCAGCAGGAAGAGCAGGAGCCGCCATTACTTCGTTCTGGCAACTGACCTGAAACCAATTATCGGAACCGGATGTAGTTGTAGCAATAGGATCTATTGCACCGTTAGCCACTTGCCGGCTTGTGAATTTGTTGCACCAGTATCTGAACGTGGACGCTGAAATCTGATTTTCAATGCACCAGCGTCGTTGTGACATTCCGCTATCCGCATATTCTAGGAATCTGGCGTACCACAACTGTTCTTTTTCATTCATATCGAGAAGACCTCCTGTCATTTTGGAAGCATTTTCTCATATTTTATACCGGATAGCGATGTGTCATGGTTTGACGCTTACACTCATCTTTATATGTTACAGTTTTTATTGCAGAAAAACCATCAACAACTTCTCGCGTTCTATACAATTCAAGCCATTTTTTTTCAATATTTTCCCACATACCCTTACTGGTATTTTTATCTATTTTTTCGACTCTGCCAAGATTCTTTTTCTTTGTAAATCCATCATCTTTGTAATATCCAAAGAATGTTGGTAAGTTTTGTTTGTCATTATGCCTAATTCCCAGATTAAATATCATGCAACAAACAGGTACACTTGTCCCTGGATGGAAAATATCTGATGGTAATGAAAAAACTGCATCTAATGTATGTTCATTTAACATATCCATTTTCATATTTTCTATTTCTTTTCCTGTTCCTATAGCACATTGCATTGGTAACAATACGGCTAATTTTCCTCTACCAACAGCATCTGCAGTGTATTTTACAAAGCATAAACCTTTTGATGGATCCTCTAATTTTTTCTTTTTATTGATTGGCCATGTATCAGAATACTCTTTTGCAACATGCTTTTTTTGTGCATTAAATGGAGGATTCATAAGAACTCTGTCAATATTAGCCTTTTTTATCCAATCTTCATAATCAAAACAGCTTCCTTGAATAATATTTGTATTACCATCTGAATGTATTAGCATGTTTGTTGTAGCCAATCCAAAAGCGGTTTCTTCATATTCAATACCATAAATGTGTTCCTTTTTTACTTTTTCCTGCTCTTCTGCAGATGCACAATCATCCATTGCTTGAGTCATAGCACGTACTAAAAAAGACCCCGAGCCACAACACGGATCCAACACTCTTGAATTTCGATTTATTCCTATTGCCTTCACCATAAAATCAGTTATATGATCAGGAGTAAATGCTTGATTCTTATCTTCTTTGCCTACATATTTGTTGAACTGAATAAAAAACAAATTCAACAAGTCTTGACCTGCAGTACTTCTATCATTTATGAATGGTAGTATTTCATTCTTAATAAAATTGAGAACTCTTCGGAAATCTCCATCACTTAAGGAGCGAATATCTTGACTTTCTAAAATCTTTGAATTAAGCACCACTAATTTCTCAGCCTTTTTTAAATCATCGTCAAGAAGCTTTGATAATACTTCTTTTATTCCGCTTCTTATCTGAATATTTGTAATACCCTCATATGCCATATTGTTTTTCAGTGCAAGTAAGCAAGTTCCTACAAATTGACTTCTTAGCTTTTCCGCAACACCTAGTTCATGTAACAAACTATTTAAATTATACGTATTTTTCATTACCAGTTCTTTATTATTAACTTTACTTGAATAAAAATCCGCATATTCTTCAAATGAACGAAGCTTGCTTTCCTTTTGCATTATATTGTCATCAGAAACAGGTCCTCTCCAGACCTTCAGTCGTTCATAGTTATGCCCGTATAATGGTGTAAATTCAATTTAATATTTTTAATATAAAAGAGCCATGCTCATCCTGTATAATAAATTCACCACAAACCATATACAGGAGGTAACGAACATGGCTCAGGTAAATATTACATTATCACACGAAGAAGTTCTACAGGTTTTATCAGGAAATCGCGACGAAGCATTTAAACTGCTTGTTGAAAGAATCCTCAATGAGATCATGCTAATTGAATCAACAGAACAGCTTAAGGCTTCCATGCACGAAAGGACAGCTGATCGTCAGGATTATCGAAACGGTATGAGAGAAAGAACTCTTAATACAAGAATCGGAAGCCTGACATTAGAAGTCCCAAGACATCGCAATGAACCTTTTCACACTATGATCTTTGATAACTATCAGAGAAGCGAAGCTTCATTAATTGCCACAATGGTTCAGATGGTTATCAGCGGTGTTTCAACACGTAAGGTTTCTAAAGTTGTTGAAACTCTATGCGGTACATCGTATTCGAAAAGCACTGTATCGGAGCTTTGTAAAAAACTTGATTCCGAAGTCCAAGCTTTTAAGAATAGACCGCTTAATATGTATGATGCACCTTTTTTAATGGTCGATGCAACATATTTCAAAGTTAGAGAAAACCATCGGGTTGTATCTAAAGCTTTCCTGGTTGCCTTGGCAATATCATCGGATGGAGGCCGCGAAATCGTTGGTATAGATGTATTTGATACCGAAGACAACTACTCATGGCAAACATTCTTCAAGTCTCTTAAGGCCAGAGGACTTGAAAATGTAAATATGGTCATTTCGGATGCACATCAGTCCATACTGCGTGCTATAACCAAAACTTATCCGGAAGCTGCATGGCAACGATGCCAAGTACATTTTATGCGTAACATACTCGATGAAACACCTTCACGCTTCAAAGAAGGATTAAAAACCGAACTTCGAGCTATGTTCAATGCAGACTCCATTGAGAAGGCACGAACTGTTTGCGATGGAATAATCCGCGATTACGAGCCTGTTGCAGATAGTGCTGTCGCAGTCCTATCAAAAGGTTTTGAAGACGCTATGACAGTTATGCAACTTCCCAAATGGCTCAGACCCAAGCTTCGTACATCAAACTGGATTGAGAGGCTGAATCGCGAATTTAAACGCCGGTCTGATGTTATACAGATATTTCCTAATCAGGAATCTGTATTGAGACTGATGGGCGCAGTAGCCATCGAATACAATGATCAACTATCAGTAAAATCACGTGTATTTGCTGAAAAAACATTCAACAAATTCAGGCTGGAGATTCTTCCTAAACTAAAGGATATCGCATCAAATCAACAATCATTGCTGGACGCAGCATAATCATTTTATACAGGATGAGCAATTTACACACAAATATGGACTTGACCTCGTTCATTTTCTGTATTTGCCAAAATTGCAACTATTTTATTATTAGATAACTCTTTTTCATATTTTACATATGCTTGGAGTTGTTTTTCCGCTTCTTTATCTGTATCATAATTTTTTTTCGTTTCTATCAAGACAGATATATTTTCGTTAACAAAACGCAAATCAATGAAATTGAACTCTCTACCTGCTTTATTTTTTATCCATTTTGGAGGGGAAATACCTTCAACCTTAAACGCTTGTGGATAACTCCATTCTCCATTTTCTATATTGGTAGTTAAAAATTCTCTACCAACTATTGAAATAATATCTGATCTGGTGCGCTTCATAATTCATCATTCTCCTATTTTATTTAGATATATATCCGGTTACACCGGATATATATCTAATGAACAGTATAACATATTAATGTCGTTATAGTTATTTAATCAAACTCATCTTCATCAAAGAAAAAGCCTTGTATAAGAATACCATTTTCATTAATAAATCGCCCTATTTCTTCGCTTTGAATTTCACTTGCTTTTGAATGGCCTACAACTATTCTTGATAAAATATCATCTGCTTTTCCACAGATTTTATATCCCATATTACTTTTTATTTGACCTATTACCACATCTGCATCAGGCCTTTGAGTGGATAATACCAAATTTATTCCAAAAGCACGACCTTGTCTAGCAATTTTTGAAATAATACCAATAATCTCGTCAATCACTGGTCAAGTCCATATTTGTGTGTAAATTGCTCATCCTGTATAAAATGATTATGCTGCGTCCAGCAATGATTGTTGATTTGATGCGATATCCTTTAGTTTAGGAAGAATCTCCAGCCTGAATTTGTTGAATGTTTTTTCAGCAAATACACGTGATTTTACTGATAGTTGATCATTGTATTCGATGGCTACTGCGCCCATCAGTCTCAATACAGATTCCTGATTAGGAAATATCTGTATAACATCAGACCGGCGTTTAAATTCGCGATTCAGCCTCTCAATCCAGTTTGATGTACGAAGCTTGGGTCTGAGCCATTTGGGAAGTTGCATAACTGTCATAGCGTCTTCAAAACCTTTTGATAGGACTGCGACAGCACTATCTGCAACAGGCTCGTAATCGCGGATTATTCCATCGCAAACAGTTCGTGCCTTCTCAATGGAGTCTGCATTGAACATAGCTCGAAGTTCGGTTTTTAATCCTTCTTTGAAGCGTGAAGGTGTTTCATCGAGTATGTTACGCATAAAATGTACTTGGCATCGTTGCCATGCAGCTTCCGGATAAGTTTTGGTTATAGCACGCAGTATGGACTGATGTGCATCCGAAATGACCATATTTACATTTTCAAGTCCTCTGGCCTTAAGAGACTTGAAGAATGTTTGCCATGAGTAGTTGTCTTCGGTATCAAATACATCTATACCAACGATTTCGCGGCCTCCATCCGATGATATTGCCAAGGCAACCAGGAAAGCTTTAGATACAACCCGATGGTTTTCTCTAACTTTGAAATATGTTGCATCGACCATTAAAAAAGGTGCATCATACATATTAAGCGGTCTATTCTTAAAAGCTTGGACTTCGGAATCAAGTTTTTTACAAAGCTCCGATACAGTGCTTTTCGAATACGATGTACCGCATAGAGTTTCAACAACTTTAGAAACCTTACGTGTTGAAACACCGCTGATAACCATCTGAACCATTGTGGCAATTAATGAAGCTTCGCTTCTCTGATAGTTATCAAAGATCATAGTGTGAAAAGGTTCATTGCGATGTCTTGGGACTTCTAATGTCAGGCTTCCGATTCTTGTATTAAGAGTTCTTTCTCTCATACCGTTTCGATAATCCTGACGATCAGCTGTCCTTTCGTGCATGGAAGCCTTAAGCTGTTCTGTTGATTCAATTAGCATGATCTCATTGAGGATTCTTTCAACAAGCAGTTTAAATGCTTCGTCGCGATTTCCTGATAAAACCTGTAGAACTTCTTCGTGTGATAATGTAATATTTACCTGAGCCATGTTCGTTACCTCCTGTATATGGTTTGTGGTGAATTTATTATACAGGATGAGCATGGCTCTTTTATATTAAAAATATTAAATTGAATTTACACCATTATACGGGCATAACTATCTTTACATGCACAATATTATTCCTCAGATACAATAGATGTCATACAATCTGTCATGTTGAACTTTTATTGAAATTTGAATATTTATCACCATTTCAATTACCCTTGGCATGATTTCTGCATTATAGAATGGAATAAATTAAGATTATAATATTGGAGGTTTGTTATGAAAAAATTTAGCCATGTTATCGTAAGAAGGCCATGCAGGGCAATGGTCGAAGGAATAACCAGCGGAATGTATCCGGGAAAGCCGGATTATGAAAAGGCATTAAGACAGCATGATGATTATATCTCAGCCCTTTCCCGATGCGGGGTTGACATCACCATACTGCCGCCGGATGAAAGATATCCGGACTCCTGCTTTGTAGAAGATCCTGCCTTGATTACCCGCAAGTGCGCTATCATTACAAATCCCGGTGCCGAGTCCAGAAACGGGGAGAAAGAAGAAATCATCGGCGCAATACGTCAATTCTTCCCGGAGGATAAAATTGAGTACATCGTTGCACCCGGAACTCTGGAAGGCGGAGATGTAATGATGGTTGACGATCACTTCTATGTCGGCCGTTCCGCCAGAACCAATGAAGAGGGGATACGACAACTGACAGCAATTCTTGAAAAGTACGGTATGACATGCAGTGAAGTCAGCCTAGAGGAAGTTCTTCACTTAAAGACCGGTGTTAATTATCTGGAGAACAATAATATGCTGGTCTCCGGTGAATTCGTCACTAAACCTGAATTTGAAAAGTACAACAAAACTGAAATTCCGGTTGAAGAAGCATATGCCGCCAACTGCATCTGGGTCAATGATACTGTAGTCGTTCCGGAAGGATATCCTGCGGTTTTGAAGGCTGTTCAGGATATGGGGTACAAGACACTGACAGTGGACACCTCAGAATTCAGAATACTTGATGGGGGACTGTCCTGCCTGTCTCTCAGATTCTAACCCGATAAAAAACAAATCAAGCGAGGCTATGAAAAGAAAAGGGCGACCCTTTGTAACAACAGGTCGCCTTTTCTTTTTTTTACTTCTGAACAGGATTTGTGGATAAATCCATTTCCTCAAGACGAATAAGCTTATTTTTCTTAACAATCTTTCTTATTACATAAAGAGCTACAAAAATCGGCAGGCCTACATATGCAACCACAATACCATACCAATCCACGCCTGAAGATGAAATAGCATAATACCCTTGCCCAACAATTACAGATCCGCTGATAATAAGTGAATACCAAGTTCCGTATGGGAAAAACTTACTTTTGAATTTTAATTCACTAATATCTCTTCCTTGTTTCTTAAATGCTGCTCTGAAACGCAAATGGCATATGCATACACCGAACCATGTAATAAATCCGGTTAGTCCCGTTGCATTATATAACCATGTATAAACCTGACTGTCACTGTTCAGGGACGTGAGGAAGCATAAGCATGCAATGGCGACCGTGAAAAGTATAGTTCCAATCGGCACTCCCAGTCTCGTTGTCTTCCCTAATGTTTTTGGAGCCTTGCCGGAATTTGCCATAGAATAAAGCAATCTGCTTGCAGAGTATATTGTCGAATTGCCGCAGGACAATATTGATGTAAGTATTACGGCATTCATGAGAGATGCCGCCAATGCAACACCGCTTTTCTTGAAAATAATCGTGAACGGACTCACTGCAATGTTATCAATATCTGCATTTAATAAATCCGGATTAGTGTATGGGATTAATGTTGCAATGACGAAAATAGCACCGATATAGAATAAAATAATTCTCCAGAATACAGTTCTTATTGCTTTTGGAACTGTTTTTTCGGGATTTACACATTCTCCTGCCGCTATTGCCGTTGCTTCAACACCAATAAATGAGAACCCTGCAACCATGAAAATACTGAAGATTGCAAACCCTCCTCCAACAAATGGAGCTTCATCTATTGTCCAGTTCCGGAATCCTACCGTGTCAGAATTAAAGGCTCCGAAGATCATCGCAACTCCTATGACCAGAAATATTACTATTGTGACAACTTTTATACCCGCAAACCAGAACTCTGCTTCTCCGAAAATACCGACTGAAAATAAATTCAGGCCCAACAGCAAAGCAATAAATATTGCACTCCACATTATTGAAGAACTGTCAGGAAACCAATATTTCATTACGATTGCCGCAGCAACAAGTTCAATGGCTACTGTCATCGCGCTGCAATACCAATAGTTCCATCCCATCGCAAATCCAAATGCAGGGTCTACGTAATCTGTCGAAAATGTCTCGAAAGCCCCGGGAACCGGTCTGTATGTCGCCATCTCTCCCAAAGCCATCATTACAAAATAAACAGCTATACCGATCAGCGAATATGCTATCATCGTTCCGCCGGGACCGGCCGCACTTATTGATTGCCCCGTTGCAAGAAATAATCCTGTACCTATAGCACCGCCTATTGCAATCATGTTCATATGTCGGGGTTTAACTTTACGCTGCAATTCAGTATTATTCTTATTATCATTCATCATTCTTTCGCCTCCTTTCCTAAAAAAGCTAATCATTAAAAATTCTAAATACAACTTCATTAATTATTGCCGGTGTTCGTACATAAAGATCTTCTTTTGAGGCCCTTTCTGTCAGTTTGTGAAAATCTTTACCCCATGGCCCTATATTTATACAGGGCATGGATATTTTCTGAATTGATTCAAATGGAATATCATATGATACGCCGAAAAGAGGCATGTATCGGCTTAATGTCTTACCGCTTGTACTTGCATCCGTTATATTGGTGTAGCTCAGATCGGATATTCCTGTGTAAAAATACTCTTTTGTATATCTTTGAGAAAAATTCTTCTCGGCATATGAGCCAATCACTTCCTCAAAAAACTCACCGGTTATGTTCTTACAATTCAGATTGGATACGCTTGGATAATATGGCGGAATCAGACCATAGACTATTCTCGGTGAAAGATCATCAATATAGTTATAGACAAATTCAATAATTTTATAGTTCCCTTCAATAATGTTAATAGAATTTCTTTTAATGTCTTTCGCTATAGCTTCCATCGCTTTTTTGTATTCATTTATAAAATGATCACCATACAGACTCTGTGCCTCTTGATACAAATCCCCAAAAGAACTTACACTGACAACCCAAGGAAGTTTACCTGCAACCGGTTTGGTTTTGTGGGAAAATTCCTCAAAGCTTGTACTCATGTCATCAATCACATTTTCAAATGAATCCGTACAAACTTTCCTGACTTTGTCCATCACCTCTTCAGGAGTTTGAGTCATAGTCAGCACACTAAAACACCCATACATTGAAAGCGGCATTGATACATCATATTGAGTCTTACTGTCCTTCATGTGAAGCCATGTAGGCGGAGGGGCACACTCGTCTGCAACAACATCTGCAAAATCCATATTGAGTTCGGTTCTGCGAACGATTTCACTGAGAATACTTACAGGGTTCAATCCTTCAAAAACTTTGCCTATATGAGAGAGACTGCCTCTGACATATACAAACGGCATTATTTTGCCTACAGAACCTTCACTGAAAATTCCTTCATCATCATTTTTTCGCTGATGCGGCTCTGAATTAATCATCAGCTTATAATTAAAGCCGTATTTATCCTTTAATTCTTCAAGCAATCTGACACCTGCCCGCATTCCTGCAGAAAGATTTTCTTCATCGGGAACGGCAAGCAATACTATATTGCCTTTAAAATTATCCAGCCTGCTGTAGCGTTCCAGAAGAGCCAATTGTATTGAACCTCCGCCCTTCATATCCGCTACACCTCGCCCGAATACAAACTCATCTTTTTCAAGATCATTTCTGGCATCCTGTGAAAGATTGTCTTTTATCTTCAAGAGCTCTTCGCGCAATTTGTCAGGATCAAAAGCATAAGGCTTCAACAGTTTGAAATCCTCAATATCAACCACATCACTGTGATGCACAAAAACTATGGTATCTTCCCCTTCGCCTTTTACCATTGCATAGCAGACAGCCCTTTTATAGGTATCATCCGGAATACTGTATGTTCCGTAATAATCCCTGTGCTGGGAAAAATAAGGTATAGAAGAAAGATGCTTCATTATGAATTTTTCTGATTTTTTTTCACTTACGGTGTTTGTATAGCTTTTGGCATTAACATAGGCATACATTATTTTTTTAATGTCATCGCCGATTCCGTTAAGTATTGTTTCTCTGTCATTCATAGTGACTATCCTCTGTATATTGGAGATGAAAGACATGTAGGTCCGCCGGTTCCTCTGTACGATACTTCCTTTCCTTCATAAGTCAGCACTTCAACACCCAATTCTTCAAGTGCCTTTTTTATTTTCGGGCATCCCTCGATGAGAATAACTTTTCCGGGTTCCAGAGCCAGCAGGTTTGTTCCCAGATAATCATACTCATCATCATCCCCCTCAATTAAGGTTATTCCTCTTTCCAGTAAAAATTCTCTGAAAAATACCGGCATGTATTTCGAGTAAACAACCGCCTTGTCAAGATCGACGAAACTGATTATGCTCATAAGATGCAGACATGCTTCTTCGCCTTCCGCGTGAGGCATCGGAACTATTATGTACTCATCTATGAAATCCTTTGTTAGGTCCTTAAACTGTCTTATACCTTCATCGTTTGTACGGTATCCCCGGCCTATCGCAACTGTGGATTCATCGATCCAGAGGACATCACCGCCTTCCATTTTGCCCGGCGGCTTGATTTCTCCCAGAGTCGGAATCCCTTTCGCTTCAAGGAACTCGCGTGTCGCCTTATATTCCGATGCTCTGAGTTCCTTGCCCATAGGAAAGTATATGGCACCCTTTTTTGTTACTTTTACGGGGTCATGTGTGTATATTGAGTCTAATCCGGCTCTTTCGTCCTTCGGCAGATATAAGACATTTTCAACATTGTCTTTAATGTGTTGTTCAAAGACATTGTATTCTTTAACTGTCTTATCGAAATCCGGGCAGCCCATATAGTTGAATGCTTCCCATTTACTATTCAGGTTTTCCTGACTTATAAACGCATCTTCCGGTCTTTTCAATAAAATAGTTTTAACTTTCTTAACCATCGATTGACATCCGTATTCCATAATTTTTCCCTCCTTTTGAATGCAAAAACTTCATAACTGATTATTGACAGTAAAATAAATAAGCAATCAGTATGCCAAACCTCAATCATTTGGCACACTTAATTGCTTTGTTCGGTAAATGTGTTGAAATATCAACAAAAAAAGAGGCCCTCGCAGGATTCGAATCAAAAGACCTTAACTCATTAACCTGAAAAAAGAACCTCTAAAAAAAATATTTCCGGAAAATATTTTTCCGGCGAAAAATATTTTTACAAAATTCCATGCTTCTTTAACTTGTATCTCAAAGACTGTCTGCTGATTCCCAGTTGGCGGGCGGCAAGACTCATGTTATCCAAATCGCGGTATACGGACTGAATTAATCTTTTTTCATATTCTTCAACAGCTTCTTTCAGAGGCTTATTCTCAATAATGCTGCCATGTGCCGCACACTCAAACACATCTGTACCGCGAGAATTCTCCCTTCTGCTTTCACTTACAATGTAATCCGGCAAGTCGTCAACTGTTATATATTCCCCCTTTGAAACATTAAAAGCGTATTCAATAGCATTTCTCAATTCTCTCACATTTCCCGGCCAGTTGTATTGCATCATAAAATTGTATGCCAGTTCACTGCAGCCTTTAATGTTTTTTTGTGAATTGACATTATATTCGCTTATGTAGTGACTTATGAGCAATGATATATCATCACGCCGATCCCTTAACGGCGTCAGGTTGATCTGCAAAACCCCAAGCCTGTAATACAGATCTTCTCTTATCTCACCTTTTTCGATTGCCTGCTTTGGTCTGCGATTCAATGCCGATACAATACGTACATCCAGATCTCTTTCTTTTTCATCTCCGACACGTCTGATCTTTTGATTTTCCACCGCTCTTAGAAGTTTGCCCTGAAGTTCTATATCCATTGAATTAAGTTCATCTAAAAACAACGTACCGCCGTTCGCAAGCTCCAGAAGGCCTTTCCTGTTCTCGGATCCGGTATAGCTTCCTTTTACGGTTCCGAAAAGTGTACTCTCCAACAGGCTTATGGGGATTGCGGAACAATTCTGAGAAACAAAATCTCCGCGCCTGCCGCTTAGTGTATGTATGGCTTGTGCAATAATTTCTTTGCCCGTACCGGTTTCTCCATAAATCATAACCGGTGACTCTCCTTCTGCAATCCTGATTATTTTTTCTTTTTCTTTAATCATCTCCGGATCTTTTGTGATAAAGTCATCTATATCATAGTAGTCACCTTTTTTAGTTTTTAAGGATTGATGCCTTCTTATCTGGTTGTTTACAGGCAGGCCGTCATCGCCAAGATAAATAACCCCATCAATAGCACCGATAATCTTATTCCCGAAAGTAATCGGATATGTACAGCATGAAAGCTTTAACTTTCTTCCGTTAAAATCCACTAAAGTCTGTATCTCATTAACAATGGGAATTCCTGTTTTCATAACGCGAAAAATCGTGCTTTTTTCTTCGGTCAAATCCTTATAAATATCCAACAGATGTTTGCCTGTGTATCCTGCATTATTAATGGAATTACCATTCTTGTCGATTAGGGCGGCATACTCAACCACACCCTCTCTGTTGGTTATGATAATTGAATCCATGCTTTCATATATACTGCTCATTTGTTCCAAACAATTAAGTAACATTTTTCCCTCCTGCTGCACAGCTTTGCCTGAAACTGTCCCTTTATGCTGACCACCATATTATAACAGAAATAAATGGCGTTACCTCATTCCTTATCTATTTCTACACTATCAACAAACTCTGTGAAATGATTTAAAGCATCGTCACAAATCTTATCATGAAGGGACCACATTGTAAGAGTAACAAGGTCATCGCCATATATGAATGCAACGTTCAATGTGACCGTATTGCTCCCGGTATGAAGTCTGTAGTATTGCTTTGCAGTTATGCCGTCAATATTTACATCCTCAACAGGGGTTATTTCCGAATATTCATTAGACTCCATGTGCTCGGCGAGCATATCCTCAACAGTCACATCGTCGGATTCACTTTTTTCAATGTAAATGTATATGCCATATTCTTCTCTGGAATAAAGCGGATATGGCGATACTTCACATTTTTCATATTTAGGAGGGACAGTGTATGAAAGATATTTATATGTATCCGCTTTATAGCCGCATGAACAAAGACCGATTGTCATAGCCAATATAATAAGAATAACTATTAACTTTTTCATGGTTAAAACCTCCTCCTTTTCTTATGTTTACACTAATTTGTCTTTGTTGGTAAATTTATTTACCAACACTTTTTGCACTTTGTAGATCCACCCGCAATCGCCTCTTCTTCGGGAACAAGTTTATTTCCCCCAGAATTCATTTAAATCCTTTGTAAGTTCTTCACTGACTTCCATAGGAAGTGAATGTGTAGTGTTTTTGTATACTTTAACGCTGCCTTTTGGAAACAGTTCCGCGCGTTCTTTTGTTTTGTCTGTAGTTATTAAAGAATTATCCGCAACAGCTACATAAACAGGTATATCAAATGACATTATTTCTTCCTCATTTAATACTTTAGGAGTCGGCAGTTCTGTTTCAAATCCTGAACTGCCTATGCTAATCATTTTAGCTAAAGGATCATCAGAGGAAATGTTACTGACATCTTCATTTGATATTTGGGACAAACCATAATCTCTGATTGGCTTCGGTAAAAAATCTATACTGCTTACTGTAGCTCAGAACATTACAGAAGCGGAAGGGTAATTAAAAGCAAATGCCGGTTCCAGTAATACCAATGTATTTATTTTTTTCGGATAAGCTATAGCAAAGTTGGATGCGTAACCTCCGCCAAAAGAATGTCCCACCAGATTAACCTTATCCAGTCCCAGTTTATCCATGACTTCCCTGATATATGTGTTTACATCATTAACATCCTTCAGCGGCACTTCCTGACGGGACTTGCCCGCATCTCCAAGCGCGTCAATAGCATATACTTTATTCTCTTTTGAAAAATCATTGATATTGTCTATCCACATCGGTGCGCCGGAACTATGACCCGGCAACAGGAACATAGGGACACCGCTGCTGTTTCCCCAACTATAAACTCTGACAATTCCAAAAGATGTTTGTATGTCATAAGTTTCATCAGGCGGAGCTGACTTCAAAACATCATCATATGCCTGAATATATTGATTTTGATAGTCAGTATTTTTAAACTTACCAATCTCCGGAGGAGTGAAAAAAAATAGCTTTTATTCCCATAATAACTAATACTGCAACAGCTATAATTATAATAATTTTAAAACTTTTTTTATTAAATACTTTTTTGTTCATTGTCATAAATATTTTTTAATCACCAATATACTCCAGCAAACTCCTGAGCCATTCCTTATAATGTTCCCGCACTTCCGCCGGCGCCACTATCTTAATGCCCGGCCCCAGACCTGCCAGCCATCCGAAAAACTGTCCGCTTACCACTATATCACGATGTACCTGGAAGCAGTCTCCCTCCATGTTTGCAATAATCATATCGGTGCCGAACCGATCGAGAATCGGCCCTATCAGATGACTATCGCATTGGAGAGTGACTTTGCACTTTTCACCGCCATACATACCGAAAGTGCCTTTGGCGAACTGGGCCATATCGTAACCTGCAAAGACCTCTTCTCCCTTTCGCTTAGCCCGGGTCTGACGAATGTTCTTCATCTTGTCCACGCGATAATGCTTGATAATTCCGGCCGCTTCATCGTAACCCAGCATATAATAGTATTCATCGTCCCAGGTGAGAGCCCACGGGCTTACCACTAAGGGCTTGCCGTCATTTCGCGGCACCAGCTTCTTGTCCGTATTCCACTTGTAATACTCGAAACTTATCTTGGCGTTATTGGAAATTGCGCTGTGGATTTTGTCCACATTGTAGTAAATGCTCTCGTTCTGGGTTTTGATCCGATTGATTACATGAACCTGTCTGTTAATGAGGTCTGCTTCGCTTTTGCTTGCCAGGTTCCCCAGTTTCCTGATCAGCTCTCTTGACTTCTTAACCGTAATGAACTTGGATGCCTGAACCGCATCGACGAGAAGCTTCAGCTCGGGCAGTTCAAATTCGCGGGAACATACGTAATAGCCTGCGGGATTTACCTTGGAATATTCGATATCCATCCCCCATTCTTTGAGGGCCCTGATGTCGCTGGCGATGCTTTTGCGCTCGGCACTGATGCCGTTTCTCTCCAGCATTTCCGTGAACATCTTCGTGGAAATTTTGTTGGTTTCATCGCTTTTTTCCAAAAGCTCCTCCATGATATAAAGCATTCTCAGCTTGTTGCTTCCGGCTGTCGACATGGTGCTGTCCTTTCTTTACATTCTGTTAACATATCCCTATTTTACAGAATAAGAATCGTATTGACAACTTTACGACCAGAAATATGAGAGGATTCCTATACCGAAAATATCCGCTATTGTATGGGCAATAAAGAACGGCAACAGGTTTTTATCTTTTGACCGATAATAAACCAGTAAGAAAAGCCCTCCAAACAGCAGGCCGATTCCCAGTGCAGACAGCATGCCCTGATAGGTATGAAAGCTGGTCCGAATCAGTAAAGAGAACGGAACAGCCCATTTTATGTGTTCTTTCTTTACCGCAAGGCAGATACCGAGGAAATACAATTCCTCATACACGCCATTGAGCAGGGAATATATCACAACGGATACCGCTTCACTGCCGAAAAAAGCCCCTATTGGTCCCGGAAACGGAAGAACAGATGCCAACGGATCAGTAAGCAGCACATATATGTCATAGAGAAGCGAGCTCGCAATGAAAACAAGTATGCCGCAGGCAAGCGCTTTCAGATCAAAATGTATCGTCCATGTTTTGAAATCAAATCGGCGCAGCCACAGATAGAGCAGTGCAATCAGCAGCAGCACCGCCTGCATGGCCAGTGCCATGTAGTTATCCGCTACTGAAAACTCAAGGTTATCATCAACCGTTGCTGTACCCTCCAACAGGGCGATGTATGACAGGGTAGAGGAATAGATTCCTTCGCCCCACAGGATTACGGTAAGAATAAAGATATCAAACCATCTGATATAGCTGATTTTTTCACGGTTTGTGTGTATTGATGGCAAGCTGTCGTTCTCCTATATATTTAAAAAATTCTCTCTCCCGTTAACATATTCCTATTTTACCCAATAGGAATCATCTTGACAATGATGTCTAACCGTCTATATACACAACCCCATATTCCTCCTCGCTGTCGAACTTCTCAAGCACCTCTTCCGGATAACCCTTTCGCCTGAAAAATCTCCTGATCTCCCGTTTCTTTGCTTTCCATGCGTAACTTCCCCAGTCAATCTGAACCTCATTTCTGAAGGCTTTGCCTGCCGATGGAAGCGTTCCCATGCTGCACTCCCGCTCATAAAGGCATTCGTCCAGAACCTTATACGGATCTTCGTCCCTGTCGTTCCAGTTACTCCTGCGCTGCCTGCTGATTATCCCGAATAGAATTTTGTACATCTTTCCCCCTTTCTATTTTCCCTTCCATCTATCTTCAATTCCCCTCTTGCCCACAGTATAGACCTGGGAGAGCACGAAAAAACCGCCTGAAGCGGCGGTTTCGAAAAGGGAGGTCTTTAACTTTTTTAGTGGTTTGTCCCCTCTTTAACTTTTCCGGTGGTGTCTACATCGACGCCGATACTAATGTGTGGTGTACCCCATTTAGTGGACAGTCAAAAAATCAAGTTTGACCGCAAAATTGCATTGTATTGTTAGTAAGTTTATTGCGAAACCCGAAGTGTGGACACATATTAAACCACCATTTCAGAAGGTAAGCCATGCAACAAACCTAATAATATCGCAAAAGGACTGCCTGAATACTTTAATTTGGTTTCCAACGCAGTCTTTTTTATGTAAAGCCACATTAAAGTTAAAGTGTGTAGTGCCCAAAAAATTTACCTAAATATTTCCTCCGTTTGAACCTTTTTTACACCTTTGTTCATTTTAAATATGATATATTAACTTCGTAAAGTATAATCAGTACTTAGAGAGGTACAACAGATGATAAAAACAAACAGAAGAATGAAATTGGTTGCTCTGGTCATCGCGATAATGATGGTGTTTACAACACCGGTTATGGCCATACAAAACGGTGTTGGTGCCCAGACCCCCGGGGATACGGGCAATCAGGCACCGGCAGCAAGCGACATAAATAACGAAGGCGGCGAAAGTGACATTGCGGGCGAAGAAAGTGACATTGCAGGCGACGAAAGCGACATTGTCGACAGCGATGAAGTCACTCCTGATGAAGTCAATCCTATGGGAGATGACGACCCGGCTGACGAAAACGAGGATGGTGAAATAATAGAAGCCCCGGCATCCTATATGAAGCAAAACCTGCTCTCCCTTTTCGATAACGGGAAGATAGGCATGCCGGAAGGAATGGCTGATGGAGCTGTCACCGCGAGCATTAAAAACGGCGGACTCAAGTTCAACTGTACGGAGGGACAGTACGGCACCTACCGTTTTCAGCTGAAGGACAAGCTCGACTTTTCAGGAAATACGGTAGGACGAATCAGCGTTGACGGTCTGGCGGACAGAAATCTGAAAGCCGATGTAAATATCTATCTGGACGATGAAACAGATCCGGTTGCTACAATCAGACTGGATAATCAGATGGGCAAATCCGGCTGGAGCAGAGAAGGAGATAAGACCATCGATGTGCTGAAAAAGGATATCAAAGGCCAGCATCAGGTATCTTTCGGAATAACGGTGACAGGTGGCAGCAAGCCCGACACTAAAATGGAAGTCCTGCTCAGATCCGTCGAATTCGTAGAGAACTCACTGCCGGTTCTGTACTTTGATCTGGATGAGAGTCAGGGATCAATCTCGGCAATGAACGGGGATCCGACGCACCAGACTGAATGCTATGGAGATGTTAAAATTCAAATTCCTAAGGGATATGAGAGCGAATACGGAGGCGAAAACAAGACTAAAACCTATGATCTGGAATACATCCGCGGCCGCGGCAATTCCACATGGATGTGCGACAAGAAACCATATAAGGTCAAGCTGGATAAAAAAGCGGATCTGTTCGGAATGGGCAGCAACAAGCATTGGATTCTCCTGGCAAATCGATATGATAACTCCCTGCTGAGGAACAAGATGACTTACTGGCTGGGAGAACAGATGGGCATGCCATATACGCCGCAGCTGGTTCCTGTGGATCTGGTACTCAACAACAAATACTACGGCAGCTACTATCTTTCCGAGCAGGTGAGAATCGGTACGAGCAGAATCGATATTGACGACTTGGAGGATACGCCTGATGTAACCACTGAACCGGAAATTACCGGCGGATATCTCCTGTCTATGGGCTCTGACGGGGAAGATGGCGGAAATCACTCATTTACTACGAAGCGCTACAATAGCTTCCTGTTGGAGTCCCCTGCCTTTGAGGATGAGGTAAATGAAACACAGTTCAACTATATTAAAAACTATGTGCAGCGTACAGAAGATGCCATCTACGGCAGGGGCTTCAAGGATGAAAACAACAGGAGTTATACGGAATATCTGGACACGGACGCTGCTGCTGATTACTTCTGGATTCAGGAATTCAGCAAAAATGGTGATGCTTATGCCAGCAACAGTACTTATCTCTACAAGCCGAGGAACGACCTCCTATATTGGGGACCGTTATGGGACTTTGACTATGTGGCTTGGGGGAATCTACAGTACGAGGAACCGTATATTGAAGGGTTTGATACTTACCACAGTACATGGTTCAAGCAGATGCTGCGGGATCCCGCGTTTAATACAAAGGTAGAGGCTCGCTGGGAGGTGCTTAAATCCAAGCTTGAGGAAATAACCGGAGATGATGGCTGGCTGGATCGACAGGAGGATATCCTGACCATATCACAGAGATATGACTATGAGAAGTGGGGCTTCTACGACGAAGCATGGTTTGAAGATGAAATCGACGTGAACCCTCCGGATGCCAATCGTTCCTACCATGACGAAATCGAACAGCTAAGAGGCTGGATTAACCTACGCTCCGACTGGGTGGACAATAACCTCGACCTGCTTGCTCCTAAGGCGAAAACTGTTACCTTTAAGGTTGATTCCAAAGTCTGGAAGACCAGAGTCGTAATGTCGGGAGACAGAATAGGTAAATTGCCGGTACCGAAAGCCAAGAAAGGCAAGGTTTTTGCCGGCTGGTACTGGCACGGCTCCAAGATAAAAAGCAACACAATAGTTGACGATAACATGACGTTGAAGGCTAAATTTGTTGCTTCTAAAAATGTTGCCTCTGCCAGGGATTTATATGTCCGTGCCAGGAATGAGTATATTTATATTTACGATGATGAAGCATATATAAATTACTCTGTCAAACCGAATAGTGAAGCGTACAACCCCGTAACATGGACGAGTTCCAATAAAGCGGTTGCCACAGTGGATGACGATGAACGGATGATTCCGCACAAGGCGGGTGTAACTACAATTACCGGTAAGCTGAAGAACGGTGTCAAAACTTCTTTCAAACTGCATGTATGGAATGACGATGATGAATATGACGGCGAAGATATCTATATGAATAAGACGAAACTCGCCGTTGCAAAGGGCAATTACAGAAAGATCACACTTAATGAGGGAGACCCATATGGCATGGAATGGCAGACCTTCGACAAGAAAATTGCCACAGTAGACAGTGTGGGTGTCGTAACAGGAAAGAAAAAGGGAACAACTTATGTGATCTGTATTGATTCCGGGGGCCGAATGGTTGACAAGTGCAAGGTAACGGTCGGGGCTCCGGTCAAGTCCACTTATTTGAGATACGTCAAAGGACGCAAGCATTCTGTCAAAGCCAAATGGAAAACCCGCCGGGGCAAAGTGACCGGCTATCAGGTTCAAATCGCAGAGAACAAGGGCTTCACCGAAAAAGTTAAAACAAAGACTATCAGAGGCAGCCGTAAGAACATAACAACCATTAAGAACCTCTCAAGAAACAAGACTTACTACGTGAGTATTCGCTCATATAAGACGGTCAAAGGCAACAGATTCTATTCACATTGGTCAAAGATCAAGACCGTACGAACCCGATAGTCTGCCTTCACCCTTTAACGCAACCGAGATGGGTTTCCGCCCATCTCGGTTTACTATTACTATGCTAATCTGTTCTGTCAGTGTCAATTCACTTTCCTGCTTATAGCCTTCTGCGGACACACATCGCGGCAATCGCCGCACTGTACGCATTCTCTGTCTCCTACCTTCTTTATGTCCAGCTTGCAAAAGCTTTTGCACGCTCCGCAGCTGTCACACTTCGCCGAATCCACTTCCATCCTGAACACCGCAATGCGATTGAACAGAGCATAAAATGCCCCCAGAGGGCAGAGGAATCTGCAGAAACTTCGGAAGCAGAACACCGCCGATACAAGAATGAGTACCAGAATAAAAACTTTCCAGCTGAAAAGTGCTCCGACCACGGCACGGATCTGGGAATTCACAATCACCAGAGGAATTCCCGCTTCCAGCGTTCCTGCCGGGCAGATAAATTTGCAAAACCACGGAGCTCCCAGAAGGACAGTTGCGATAACAACCGTCAGCACCAAGAGAATATACTTGAGATAAGACAGTGCTGAGGTAATGCGGTTCTTACCGATTTTCTTTGTGGGGATTTTGTACAGCATCTCCTGAATAAATCCGAAAGGGCACAAAAAACCGCAGATAAATCTGGCAAGCAGAACGCCCATAAGAAGCATCAGTCCAAGAATATAATATGGGAACCTGTACTTGAACGAGACCAGAGCTGACTGCAAACTTCCAAGAGGGCACGCTCCGATGGCACCGGGACACGAATAGCAATTCAGCCCCGGGACGCATGCCATCTTTAAGTCGCCTTGATAGATTGTGCCTGTTACAAATCCGGTAAAGTTACTGTTATATAACAGCGCCGTAACAACCTGTGTTATGCGGCGCTTATGGGTTTTTATCCCTCGCAGAATTTTCTGTTTCCTGCTCATCCTAATCCTATGCACTCAAAGCAGATGTGAATTGCCTTGTTCAGAACATTCATGACATCGCCGGTGTAAATGCCAACAGCAATGAGTACAACCGCTGCAATGAGGATGCCTCCTCTCAGTAAATTTCGCTTCTTCATTCAGAACCTCCCCGCGGCTCCTCATTTAGCCAATGCCTCATCTATGGCTTCTTTAAAAATTTCGTACTGCACATCGGCACTGTTTGCAATGATAAAAGTTTCGGTGATTATCCCGTCTTTGCCGATGACAACCGTGTAAGGAATTCCTACCACCCGATAAAGGTCTGCAGCTATGATGCCTTCTTCATCATACGCAATAGGGAACGTGTATCCGTTATTCTCTATGAACCTGTCCAGGTCGCTCTTCGGCTCGGCAGCATTTACTGCAAGTATCTGAACCTCGTCAGCATCATACTCATTATAGAGTCTTTCAAAAGCAGGCATCTCCTCGCGGCATGGTCCGCACCATGTTGCCCAGAAATTGAGAAGAACTACCTTGCCGTCGGTATCTGACAGCTTGAATGTTCCGCCGCCTGCCAGTTCCGCTTCAAAATCAGGAGCTTCATCGCCGACCGCAAGTTCTTTATATGCTCCCGGCTCATCCTGACCTTCCCCATCGGAATTATCTCCTTCTCCGCACGCGGAAAAGGTCAGTGCGATGGCAGCTGCCAGTGCTGCAACTGCTGTAAGTTTAACAATGTTCTTCAATTTGGTTTTCATATGGTTTTTCATTTTTGTACCCCTTTTATTGTACTGAAATAACTTATTCCCGAATATTATAACACCTTTTTCAAAAATTATCAGCTCACTTCCCCACTATCCGATTATACTTTTCCGGATCTGTATTCCCTTCTGTACTGAACAGCAGAATTACCGAGTTCTCATCCAGTCCCATCGCTTCCTTCTGCTCCCTGTATTCATCGGTCATGAGTGCCAGCAGCAGACCCATGCCAACGGCGCCTGACTCTCCGGAAACGACAGGTTTGTCATCGCCAACAGGTTTTGCCAGCTGCCTCATCCCCAGCTCCGTCACAAAATCCGGACAGGAAACATACCAGGATGCATAATCTCTCAGAACCGGCCAGGTGAAAATATTGGGAGACTCGCAGTTCAGACCGGCCATGATTGTCTTAGGGTCACCTTCGATTACGCTGTATTCGCCCTGCTCCGCAGAAAGGAAGATGCAGGCCGCCTCGTCGGCTTCAAGAACAGCCGTTACAGGAGGAGTACCGTACTTATCAGCAAAATATCCGAGGACACCGCCCGCCATGGAGCCCACTCCTGCCTGCAGGAACATGTGGGTGGCTCTGCCCGAACCGTACTTTTCCAGCTGTTCGACCGCCTCCGCCGCCATAGTAGCGTAGCCGAGTGTAATGTTGTTCGGTATCTCCTCATATCCTTCAAAGCCTGTGTCCTGAATCAGGTAATAGCCGTTCCTGTCCGCAAAATCCGCAGCGTGTCTGACACATCCGTCATAAGTCGTGTCCATAACCTCAACGGTTGTATCACCTATGTTTCTTATTGCATCAGCTCTGGCTGTCACCGTCCCTTTAGGCATGAAAACATATGCTTTCCCGCCGTATCTATGGGCTATCCAGGCGACGCCCCTGCCATGATTGCCGTCGGTGGCGGTAACGAATACTCTGTCCGCAGGCTCAAGCTTCTTCTCTTCCACAAGCCTGCTTACTGCATAAGCACCGCCCAGTGCTTTGAATGCATTGAGACCGAAACGCTTCGACTCATCCTTGACATAGATTCCTTTCACGCCCAGTTTCGCAGCGAGACCGGTAAGAGACACCAGCGGTGTCGGCTCATATTCACTCATGCTGAGATGGAAGTCAAACACCCTGCTGTAATTCTCTTCATTGAAAAATTCAGGCAGACCGCCTGCTGTCATCTTCCCCTTCAGAAATCTGATAAGGTTGTTCATTTTTTCACCTCTCATTTTCAGATTCAGCCCTGATATGGCTCATCCCAGAGCAAAAGCTTTTCTCCGAGTCCGTTCTCCTGTGCATTGCGGTACAGATCATAGGCAAGACCCACATCAAATACAGCCATTCCGCATGTTATAAATGTTACTATATCATCGCGGCTCTTCCTGCCCTCACATTTGCCCAATATTATATCCCCGAAATTCGGGAAACTATCGAGGGGCGGTAATTTCCCCTCATCTATCAGCGTGTAAATAGGTCCACCGATTATGCTCGCATAGTATCCCTCTTTATCTCCTGAAGCCTTTGCTTCCGTCACATAATTCTCCTGAAACGGTACATGGTCGAAAATCAGATTGGTAGTCTGCCAGAATTCCTCTGTTGTATGAATGGGTCCCGACACAATTAGTGTGGCACCCTTTTTTATCCATTCCTTTTCGAAAAAAACAGGTTCGATTCTCGATGCGGCGAAAGTGATTACATCCGCATCGGCCAAAGCCTCCTGCAAATTCTCCGTTACGATTCCATCTATGCCGTACTCACGCACGGAGTTTGCCAGAAATGCCTCTCCGGCTTCCCTGAAAAGATCATAGCATACAACCTTCTTTAATCCCGGCATTTGTGAAACGATTGAATGGTAGCAGGCTTTGTTTATCGCACCGCAGCCGATTACTGCCACGGTTTCGGCATCTTCGTTTACCAGGTGCCTCGCCGCCACCCCCGGTACTGCGCCTGTTCTGGCCGCACTGAGCAGGTTGGCGGACATGAAGCAAATCGGCTCGCCTGTGTCTTTATCGTTCAGAGTAAATGTCAGAACCGATCTGGGAAGACCCTTGTTCTTGTTCTCCGCGTTGGAGCCGTACCACTTGTTGCCGCAGACATCAAATCTGCCTCCTAGATAAGCCACCATGGAGAAGAATCTTCTGTCCGGGCCGGCTAAAGGCATATTGGGAAAAGGGCTTTCCTCCGGGAAAATCAATCCCATGCCATGGGCATTCTGTGTGGCACTGCCCATGAGATAGTCTCCTTCTCCCAGAAGTCTGAAAACCTCCTCCGCGTTATTAACGCACATCTGTGCATCCAGCACGCCCGCGTCTATCGTATCCTGCTCATTCAGGTATAAGAATTCTATTCTTTTACTCATAGCTTTATCCTCTCGATCATCTATGCCTGCGACGGCTCATCCCAAAGTGTCAGTCTTTTTCCAATGCCATTTGAAAGTGCATTTTTATATATATCGTATGAAAAACCCACATCAAATACAGCCATTCCGCATGCTATAAAGACAACAATTTCCTTCTCGTCTTTCCTCCCCACAGCTTCCCCCAGAAGAACAGGACCCATTCCCGCAAAATCTTCCAGCTCCGGTAAGCTGCCCTCATCTATAAGGGTGTACATCGGGCCTCCGATTACGCCGGCATAGTATCCCGCTTTATCTTCCGATGCAACGGCTTCAGCAACATAATTTTTGTGAAGCTCCACGTGATCCAGGACTATCTTTGTCTCCGTCCAGAACTCGTGGTCAGCCTGAACCGGTCCCGTTATGAGAAAGGCCGCACCCTCTTTGGCCCATTCTTTTTTGATGTATACGGGTTTAATCCTTGAAGCTGCAACCGAAACAATATCGGCATCCCTGACAGTCTCCTCATAGTCGAAGCTGGTCACCGCTTCAATTCCGAAATCATTTCTTATGTATTCAGCGAATTTGATGGCCTTCTCCTCAACTATATCGTTGCATATTACTTTCCTGATTCCCTTTCTCTGGGAATAAATAGATCTGAAACAGGAACGATTTATCGGCCCGCATCCTATCACCGCACATACACTGGAATCTTCACGGGCCAGATGTCTGGCACCTACCCCTGAAACCGCACCGGTTCGTGCCGCACTTATTAAATTTGCTGCCATCAGACTCAGCGGTTCTCCTGTGTCCTTATCGTTCAGAACAACAGTCAGAATGGATCTGGGCAGTCCCTTTTCCTTGTTTGCTGCGTTTGAACCGTACCATTTGTCCCCGCACACATCGAATCTGCCGCCAACGTATGCCATCATCGAGAAAAATCTCCGATCGGGACCCGCCAGCGGCATGTTGGGAAACTTGCTTTCCTTAGGGAAAATCAGACCTATTCCGTGGCTGTTGTGCAGACTGCCGCCCATCAGATAGTCGCCTCTTCCAAGTATTTCAAATACATCTTGTGCATTATCCACGCAGGCACCGGCGTCAAGCACCCCGGCATCTATGGTGTCCTGTTCGTTTAAATACAGGAATTCCGTTTTCTTTCCCATCTATTGCTCCTCCTGTTTCACTGCATAGCGATATGCAATATATTTCTATTGTCTAAATATTCTCATATTCCTGTTGTTATGTCAATTACTTATGTATTCTCCCGTTCGCTTGACACTTTGCGATATATCGCATTATAATTGATATATGTATTAAGGAGGCAATCTATGGGTAAAAATAAGATCAGAAATTACGAGGAGCTGATTTCACACGGCTGTGTTGAATCCAGAAAGATCGTACTGGATATAACCAACAGAACACTTCAGCGCCTGGACGCTTATGAGCGTATCAAGAGCATCGCTCACATGGAGGGCGATATGCTTCATATAGGTACGGAGCAGTGGGACTTGTCAAAAAAGAGAAATGTCTATCTTGTCGGCGGCGGCAAAGCATGCAACCACATGGCTATGGCCTTTGATGAAATTCTTGGAGACCGCCTCACCAAGGGAATCGCTATTGTGAAAATAGCCGAGGATACCGACATTTTCAGGAACACCGATGTATATGTGGGCGGCCACCCTATTCCCAACGAAACGGGATACGAAGCCTGCCTTAAAATATTCGAACTTGTGGACAGCGCCGGTCCTGATGATCTTTTCATAGCCGTAATAAGCGGCGGCAGCTCCGCTCTGATGAGCTGCCCCATTGAGGGGATTACTCTGCAGGACGAGATGGACGCCACCGATGTTCTTCTCAAATCAGGAGCGGGAATATATGAGATAAATTCCATTCGCCGCCACATTTCGCGGATGAACGGCGGAATGCTGGCAAAACGAATTGCCGACCGCGGGGCGGAACTCATCGGTCTGGGAATAAGTGATGCCATCGGCAATCCACCGACCGGTGACATCCGGATTCCGTACGCCAACTATGCCAGCACCCCTATCGGTCCTGACAAAACCACTCTCGATGATGCCCGCCGAGTAATCGCCGACTACGATCTCAAGGATAAGCTGCCTGAGCGCGTTGTTGAATACATCATGACCGCCGGTCCGGACAAAGAAACACCTAAGGCCTTCCCGCAGAATACCTACTTCCTTATAAATACGCTTCCGGATTCCTGTATCTATGCCAGAGGAATCGCAGAGGAGATGGGTCTGAATACCGTGATTCTCACTTCCTTCCTCGAAGGGGAGAGCCGCGATGCGGGAACATTCCTTGCATCAATAGCGAGAGAAATACAGGCTTACGGCAATCCGGTCAAGCCGCCTTGCGTTATCCTGGCCGCCGGTGAAACGACAACTAAGATTCCGGATAGCAGCGTAATTACGGGACACGGCGGCTGCGGACAGGAGCTGACAGCAAGCTTCGCCCTGACAGCTGCAAAGACCGACGGTGCATGCATGCTCAGCATAGATACGGAAGGAACGGACGGAACTGCACCTGTCGCCGGAGGAATCACCGATTCATCCAGTTACCAATGTGCCCTTTCAAAGGGTGTTGACATACACGCCGCACTTCGCGGACATTCCTGTTATGAGGCTTTGAGTGAAATAGGCGATGCCGTATTTACCGGCAATACGGGAACCAATCTGTGCGATCTGAATGTCCTGTATGTCCCGGAGAAATAAGCCGATCTGTATAAAAGAAAGGAAATCAAAATGAGCAAAATCAAGCGAGTACATGCGAGACAGATAATCGACTGCAAATGTCGCCCGTGTGTTGAGGTTGATATTGAAACAGATGACGGTTACACAGGTTCGGGAGCGGCTCCCACAGGATCCTCCGTCGGAATCTATGAAAGCCATGTACTCAGAGACGGCTACCCGAACGAATATCAGGGAATGAGCGTACACAAGGCGGTTTCCAATGTAAACGACATTATAGCGCCTGCACTTGTGGGAATGGACATAAAGGATCAGTCCGGTATTGATAATTTGATGATTGAGATGGACGGAACCCCCGAAAAGAAAAATCTTGGCGGAAATTCCATCTACTCCGTGTCTGTTGCGGCAATTCGCGCCGCCGCTGCCTCGGAAAGATTGCCGCTGTATGAATACATCGCCGGGAGAAAAATCAGAACCGTTCCCGTTCCCAGTTTTAACGTTGTAAACGGCGGCAGATATCCTGACCTTGTTCAGGCGTTTAATGAATTTATAATCATGCCTTACGGCGCGCCGGACATTTACAAGGCCGTCGAGATGGGAGTAAATACATTCAAGGAACTGGAGAAGGTGCTGACCGAAAAACTCGGGCACAAACCTGCGGTTGCAAGTTCCTACGGATATGCGGCACATTCCGATGATCCGGAAGTTGTTCTCGATACGATTTCCGAGGCGATAGATAATTGCGGCTACACCGGCAAGATAGGTTTTGCTCTCGACTGCGCCGCAAGCGAAATGTACGACAGGGAAAGCGAGACTTATCTGCTTAAGGGCAAACGCATATCTGCGGAAGCTCTGACCGAATACTTCAAATATCTGTGCGGTAAGTTCGACTTCGTGTTCATAGAAGACCCCTTTGATGAGGATGACTGGGATGCTTATGCCTATGCAACCCCTCAGCTGAGCAGAACAAACATCCTGGGAGACGATTTGACAGTCAGCAATCCGGATAGACTTTCAAAGGCTTATGACCTTGGTGCCGTTGACGGATTCATTCTTAAGCCTAATCAGGTGGGAACCATTACAGAAGCTATGACTACACATAAATTTGCCGTATCAAAAGGGCTTCTTTCCGTAACCTCCGGACGATCCGGCGGCGTTGTAGATGATGTTGTGATGGATATAGCGACCGGACTGGAAATAGGCTTTATCAAGAACGGGGCTCCCCGCTCGGGAGAGAGAATCGAAAAACTCAATTTCCTGATGAGAGCCTGCGATCTGACACCCGGCTGCCGGCTTGCAGATATAAGTGATATTATTAAGTTCCATAAATAAAGGAGACCGACATGCCGATTCCTGAAACATACAATGCAAAAGAGCCGCAAAGCGCTCGCGATAAAATTTATGAGCAGCTCAAAACCTGGATAATCGAGGGACAGCTGGAACCTCTCGAGAAAATATCGGATGTTGAGATTGGCAGGTATTTCAATGTCAGCCGCACCCCGGTCAGGGAGGCTTTGCAGCAGCTGGAAAATCAGAAGCTGATAAAGTCTTTCCCCGGAAAGGCAACACTCGTCACCGATATCAATTTAGGGGGTAACGGCATCGAGCAACTGTACCTGCCGATGATGGCTTTGCAGGAACTTGCTGTCAGGATTGCCGTCGAACATTCAACCGAAGATGATATTGCAGTGCTGACGGCGCTTAACAACAGGTTTGTTTTTGAGACCACACTTGAAAACAATGCCCTTAACATACTCAATGCGGACTATGAATTCCACAGCTACATACTGGAATTGGCTGACTACGAATATATACATGACTTTTGCGATACCTTATGGCTCCACATACAGCGTCTGGATTACACCTATTTCAGAGATGAAAAAACCTTCAGCAGTTCCATTGACACACATAATGCAATAATTGAGGCTTTTAAAACAAACGAAGCCGACGCTGCAGCATCGGCAATGCGGGACAACTGGCGGAACTATACCAAAATTAAAGTAATTTAAGTTAAAGAAAGGAGTATCAATGGAAACATTAAAATCATATAATCCTGCTTCCGGAGAATATATTGGTGAAGTGAGAAAAACAAAACTATCAGAAATAGAAAGCATTGTGCAAAAAAGTCAAGAAGCTCAGATCAATTGGGCAGATTTGACAATAGATGACAGAATTAAAATTATTGACAAGGCTTCAAAAAAAGTAATAAAAAATAAAGATAAAATTTCCGGATTGTTGCACAGAGAAATGGGCAAAAGTCTGCGCAGTGCCGAGAGTGAAGTCCTAAGCTGTAGTTATTCTATACACACAGCGCAATTAGTAAAAAATGCAATAGCACCTCAAGTCCGGTCCGGTCATGGCATAGAAACTATCGTTAATTATACTCCACTTGGAGTCTGCGCAATAATTTCTCCATGGAATTATCCTGTTTCAATGGCACATTGGATGATTATACCGGCACTAACGGCAGGAAATTCTGTAATATTAAAACCTTCAGAAGAAACACCATTGGTTGCACAAGCTTATGTCGATGCCTTAAATGAAGAGTTACCTCCAAATGTACTGCAAATAGTACAAGGTGGTGATGAACAGGGAAATGAACTTGTAGTTTCAGATGGTGTAGATTTTATCGGGTTCACCGGTTCGAGAGAAGTAGGCAAGAAAATCATGTCAAATGCGGCAGGTACTCTTAAAAGGGTAATTCTTGAGCTTGGAGGAAAAGACTCTCTTATTGTACTAAAAGATGCAGATATTGAGCAAGCAGCAAGATTTGCTATCGCAAACAGTCTGGAAAATGCCGGGCAAATGTGCATCTCAACAGAACGCATTTTTGTCGATGCCACAATCGCCGACGATTTTAAAAGACAATTGATTAATTACATTCAACATTATAACAGGGGTGCGAATTCTGATCAGCCGGTAATTGGACCGGTTATCAATGCGAATCAAAGGAAGCGCATATTAAATCAAATACAGGATGCTTTATCAAAAGGTGCAAATATAATATATAGGGGAGCCGTGTACCCCGAACAATACATTTCCCCAATGATACTAGATAACATTACAGATGAAATGCAAATAGCAAAAGAAGAAACTTTCGGGCCAATAGTATGTTTAAGTACTTTTGATAATGTAGAAGATGCTATTAATTCTACAAATTCCACAGGGTTCGGATTAGGTGGAGTGGTGTATGGCCATAAAGACGCAGAAAAGGTAGCCCTGCAATTGCAGGTTGGCATGATTGGTATAAATGGTGGAGCTGGTGGTATTGGCGATACTCCATGGGTCGGGGCTAAACAAAGTGGATATGGGTACCATGGTTCACCGGATGGACATAGACAATTTACGCAGGTACAAGTTATAACAAAACGATGATTGACTCAAGAGAGGCTTTGTGATAGGGCGTAACCGGCGAAACTACACTTCGCCAAAATCAAAGTCTAAAAAAGCTCCATGATCACTACAAAGATCGACAGGGTTATGATGGAAAGCAGCGTTGTCACCATGACGCCCTTCGTTCCATAGGCCGCATCCGCCTTGTACTGAACGGCAAATATTGAGGTGCACATGGCAGCCGGCATGGCCAGCTCTATGATGACAACCTTGGCCATGAGCGTGAGTTCGCCCTGGGTTACAAGGAAGAATATCAGCCCCAGCAACGGCAGGATGATGAGTTTGATGGATGACATTATGTACATCACGTAATCTCCCAGAATTTCCTTAACCGTCATGCGGCTGAGTAGCAGACCTATGACAAACATTGACAGAGGTGTTGTCGCACTGCCGACCGTTGTTACAGCTCCACCGATAAATCCCGGCAAATCGATGCCCAGCAAAAACAATATAATACCCGTCATGAGACCGATGAATCCCGGAGTGAGCAATCCTCTGAGATTCATTTTGTATTTGCCGCGACTCTCGCTGCTATTTCTAAGCTCAGCAGCGGAAGCCTGAATGAACATTATTCCCACGGTGAACATGAGAATATCATTTGCAAATTCTATAAGGCCCGTATAAAAAAGGCCTTCCTTGCCGTATATGGCATTCACTATGGGCATACCCATAAATCCCGTATTGCCGAAGCATATCATGAATGCAATAAGGTATGACTGATCCTTCCTGACTTTGGGGATTTTTCTAATTATGACGGCCATTATTACAGCGAATATAAATACCGCTGTCCATATGGCGATAATAACTCCTGTGTCAATTATCGCCTGTGGGGTGAATTCCACCTGAAGCGCATCAATGAGAAGGCACGGAAATGTAATATTGACCACAACAAAAGACAGACCTTCAGTCTGTTCCTCTGTAATCAGCCCCATCTTGCCCACGATTATTCCCGGTATGATTATGAGAAAAATCATAGCCAGTGAGCTCAGATTTGTCAGTATTGCTTCCATAGTTTACCCCTTTTTTCCGTCTTCATCAATTTCTACCTCATCTAACATCTTTGGAACTTCTTCCATAATAGGTGCCAGAACTCTATAGCTGTCCGGCAGCTCATCTGCTGTACGATAAGTCGCTACTCCCATGGGTTTGGAATAATCTCGAATTGCCAACTCTACAACACTCTTATTTGCTTCACGGCAAAGAAGTATGCCGATAGCAGGATTTTCCCCGTTTTTTCGTTCTTTCTCATCCAAAGCCGACAAATAAAAATTGAGCTGCCCTAAATAGGATGGCTTGAATTTTCCCTTTTTCAGTTCAATCACAACTAACGCCTTCAAATCTCTTTGAAAGAACAGCAAATCGGCAAAAAATTCTTCTCCGCCTATTTCAATACGATGTTGATTGCTGACAAAGCAAAAGCCGGAACCAAGGCACTGGATGAAATTGCGGATATGAGCGATGATTTCTTTTTCCAAAACTCTCTCGTCCAGATCCTCAGGGTCAGTCAAATCCAACTCCTCTGTATTGATAAAATCAAGAAAATATTCATCTTTGAACATTCGGATTGCCTTCATATACTGCTTATCATCCGGCAATGCCATCAAAAAATTGTTTGCAAGGGCACCTTGGTGATTGTACAAATCTTCTTTCAGCCTTGTTCTCAGCAATCTCCTGCTCCAATGTCCCGATGCACATTCACGGATATAAAAGAGTCGTTCATCCAACTCTTTTGTATTGCGCAGAATTTCTATATGATGCGAAAAACCAATCTCAGTAAATGCTTCAATCGGAAAATCTTCGGAATTTACCAATCTTTTTTGTAAAACAGACAACTCGGCATCATCCATCTGCTTCAAATCGGTAGCCATGGTTACCGATTTATCTTCCGGAAGAAATTCTACACTTGTTTGCAAATGCGGCTGCCATTCTTCAAAAAACCTACGCTTTTTGCAACTCCGGTAGAAATGATTCTATCACCAGTATCACCTTTTCTCAATGTAAAGTTGCGAGTTTTATGTGCATCGGGACTCTTAAGTTCTTCCTAACAATGTAGTTGATTAAATACAAAATTTCATAAGCTTCTCCCATATCTTAACCATCGCAATTTTATACCTCACACTGTATTTTTATGCACGAATATTCAACAGTCCGCATAAAATCCGTTTTTCTCTGTGTTTTTACAGAAAAGATGTCAACCGAAAAACCGGAACATAGTTCTCCCATGAGGATTGTTCAAACACCGGCAAACTAATCTTGTTGGTTCGTATATTTTCAACAAGTTAGTGTTTTTTTATCAAGCAAATCATTATGCATCAATATACATTCGAGGTATCATTCCATCTTTTCTGTAAAAACATAGGAAAAAGCATGATTTATGCGGAAATCAGACATTTTCCCGTTTCTGCTTGACGCTGTCAATACGTTTTTACCCCTTATTTTCCCCGATGCCTGCAGCTATGACTGCATACGCCTTTTCAATTCTCCCAAATATTCCCTGTACTCTCCGGCGGAAGCGGCCTCCAGACCTATTGCCTCAAGAATTTTCCTAACTTCTTCCACTGTTCTGCCTCCGTCATCCACGTCCATGCTGTTTTGCGCGACGCCCGCCAGCCCCGTTCTCGGAGGTATTATGGAGGTTACAACATTTCCTCCCGCATTGAGTCTGGATTCAAGTCCTGCTATTCCGTCCACATCAAGAGATGTGGGAATCAGCGCCCACGGATACATTATTCTCATAAGCGCTATTATTTTAAGTTCTGTCATCCTGTCAGGTGTTTCGGTACTTTCCATCGGGCTGCCCTTCTGGGGGACAAAGCTCATGACTCTCATCTGCCCGGCACCGATTTCGCCCATTCTGATAAGCGAATGGGCTATGTCTTCATGGGATTCACCTATTCCGGACATGATACCCTCCTCTATGAGCATGCCCTGTTCCGCAGCAAACAGCTTGGCATGCATCCTATCGTCAAAACTCTGTCCGATTCTCAGCGATTCAAACAATTTTCTGTTATGGGTCTCCTGATACAGAGCATACCAGTCGGTTCCCGCATCGGCGAGTTTATTTATGATTACATCACTAACCACCCCGGGTGAAATCATAACCGGAAGATCCGGCTCTTGTTTAATCTTTCTGATTATTTCTATTACAGATTCGAAGTCCTCCTGATGGAACTGCAGATCCTCACCCATAGTCAGATCTATGAGATGGACACCGGACTCTGCCAGTTCTTCGGACAGCCGTAGCACTTCGCCCCTGTCCTTTCTGTATCTCTCTATCTGATTGGATTTTCTGTAGTAACAGAATGTGCAGTCATTTCTGCACCATGTGGTGAAATACACAAATCCGTACATGAAAATCTTTTTACCGAAATATTTCTGTCTGGCAGCTCTGGCTTCGGCAAACAAATCCTCTGCTTCCTGCCTGCTGTTTGATTCCAGTATTGATATTATTTTTTCTCTTGGCAACATCTTGCTATCTCCCAACTGTTTTATTCGGCATATGCCGATGGACACTTATCACGCAGCTCGCAAAAATCACATGGTTTTATCTTTTCGGCATTTTCATCGCTGCCTCCGCCAATAAATCCGCTTATCGATTTTTTAGGGTGCATCATGAAGCTTTCGGTCAGTGTGATTCCGATAGATTCGGGACGAAGCATCTCAAACAGCACCTTCTGCAGTTTTATATCTATGTTATGTTGCCCCGGGCTCCAGGAACTCGTCGCATGCAAACCCCTTTTCGCAAAATCCTCTTTAATGCACTTTTTAATCCATGTATTTGCACATTCCGCCACGGCAGTTCCCCATCCATCCAGGAAAAGAGCCATAAGAGTACTGTCTGTCTCATCCTCCAGTTCGTCATAACCATGTAGGGTGACCGCACATGCGGTCACTTCCGTGGACAGCGCAAACAGTTCGGACAACATATTATTTGCGATGATTATTCCGTTTTTCAGATGTATTTCAGAGCTTTTATTTTTCTCTATCTCTGATGTTGTGTATATTCCTTCTGCTCTGACACTTGAAAAAATCAAACTTTTGGTCTCTTCATACTGCTTCCCGAACTTTCTCAACACTCTATCCTCGTTCATTTGCACCTGACTGAAAAACAGTTTGTTCACATTTTCCAATTCATCCAGCGGTATATCAACCTTGTGAAAAATATCCTTATACACTACCTTGCTCCTTTTAATTGATACTGTCGCAGCGGTATTACATATACGCCGACAGGTCTTTGACAGGCTATATGAATATAATTTGCCATTACCAAAAAATAATAAGGTTAAATGGAGAAAAAGAATCGGCCCTTGATCTCAGGACCATGGGGCCGATTTCACATTAAAGTCATTCCAATCAGAAAATCAGAGTCTCATAGCCTTCTTCAGCATATGGAGTGATGCCGGCGTGGCCCATCATGTCGTTCAACATGGGGATGCCGGAAGCCACATTGGCGTCATAGACACCCAAAACCTTGGAGCAGGCAAGGCAAACACCTACGATGGTATTGTCCTCTTTCAATTCCAGATAGAGGCTGTTCTTTTCATCTTCAAGGACTTGAACCAGCTTGCAGGCAGCCCCTTCTATAATAATTTTTACTTCGTATCCCTTTGCCTTAAGCTGCTTGGCATTCAGCAGTGCGTGCGTAAAGCACATTTTTTCGCCTTCCATGGCGTAAATCAAATACTTTTTACTCATACATAACCTCCTGTTTAATTATTCTATTATTTTCCTATCTCCAAAAAACTGAACAAGTATTAAGACCAAAGCACTGCCGGCAAGTATTCCGTCCGGAATTCCGGCAGGTAACATAAAAATCATCAATATCAGTGTGGTAACACAATTAATTACAGATAAAACCAAACCCCACATTCTGTTCTTCAGTAAACCTATCGCTCCGATAAGCCGCAATACCCCGAATATTGCTCCCATGACAATCATCATGTATAGATTTTCCTGAAGGTACGGAAGCCTGAACGAGAAATATTCCCCGGCCTCCAAGCCTTCTACGCCTAAAAAAGGAACCAATAGAAGTATAAATACACCGGCAAGTTCCATAAATCCGCCATGTATGATCATTAATATTGAAGCTATCTTATATTTTTTCGCCATATGAGACCCCTGTAAACTCTATGATGTACTTAATCTTTTAAACATCCAATCGGAATTACTAACACTCCGTCATCCCGTCTGTAACCATATTTTGCGCCGGTAAGTACAATTTTTAAATTCGGTATTTTTAGAGGCATTTGGTTTCCCGTTTTATTATACCTTACGATTAATTTTTCTATTTTACATAGATGTTTGGCGGCATCATCTACATCGTGTTGCCCAAGTTTTATTTCTATGAGTGCATATCTTCCGTCGTCCAAATGAAGGACTGCATCCGCTTCCAAGCCTATACGGTCATGATAATATGACAGTTGACCATCATTACTTGAAGAATATATCTTCAAATCCCTTATGCACAAAGACTCAAATAAAAACCCCATGGTTTTATAATCTGCATCAAAATATTCCGGAGATATTCCGAAGGCTGCAGCAGCAATAGAAGGGTCAACAAAATTCCTTTTCATGGACGAGCGAATCGATGTTTTTGATCTGATTGCAGGGCTCCACGCGCTTATGTCCTCAATAATCATTAGTTTTTCAAGTGCAGACACATAATCATAATAGCTTTGCCGAGACATCTCACAACTTACATTGATATCATTTATAATTGTTTTTGTAGTCGCCAATGTGCACAAATTTCGGGCATAAGATCTTAAAATGGTTTTAGCCCATTGCGGATTGCGTTTTACACCATCGACATTAGATATATCAACTTTACATGTCTGGTCAAACAGGTCTTTTGCGATAGCCAACTTAGCCTTAGAAGTTTTTCTGTCCAAAGCCGCCGGCCATCCGCCTCTGCATATTGCAAATTTAATATCGTCTATTGTCAACTTACTTTGGCACCCGTCAAATGAGTACGGATTATCAAACAAATTTTTTAGCGAAACTTCCCCACTCGATTCTCCGCTTTCAAACAAGCTCATCGGGTACATTTTGAGGCGAGATATCCTAAGGGTTCCGGTATGTGGCGTATCAACCGTTCTCGAACTTGAACCTGTTAAAATATATTGACCGACTTCTCCACTATCATCAATATCTTTCCTTATTGCACCCCAGATTTTTGGAGCATCCTGCCACTCATCAAAAAGCCTGGGTTTAAGTCCTTTCAACAATTCTGAGGGGCGGGTATTGGCAATTATCAGGTAGTTTTCACGCTCATCCTCGTCTTGAAATTCAACTGTACTTTTTGCCTTTTGTTTAGCTGTTGTAGTTTTACCACATCCCTTTGGCCCTTCAATAAGGGTCGCTCCAAAAGCTTCTAATTTAAAATCAAATTGTTTATCAACTATTCTTTTCCTGTAATTCATTTATCATCCTCTGCACTCGCTGTTTTGTCCGGTTTGTATGCCTAAATGCTAACATTTGCTTGACAGATTTGCAATAATTAATTTGACAGATTTGTAATAAACAACTTGACAGATTTGCAAGTCAGGTTTATCCTCCGCCAGAGGCGTCGGATTGATTTCTTCTTTGTCCTCAGAGCCGCATCCAGACAGCATTCCTGCAACAAAAACTACGGAAAACAATAACAGGGTTATTTTTCCCTTCATTTTTTACCCTCCATATTACCGTCGCTGCAAAGGCTGAACAACATATCAGAACTTCTCCTTTATTTCTTCCACTTTGTCCTTCAGCTTTTCTGCCTTGGCCTCCAGTTTCTCATCAATATCGGATTTCTCTAAAGCATCTTCTGCCTTATCGATGGCGGCCTCCGCTTTATCCTTCAGCTCTTCCGCTTTTCCTTTTATGGAATCAATAAACTTATCCATGTGTCTGCCCCCTTTCGGCAATATACCTAACAAATTAATTATATAACACTAGATTACACTAGTTTATATCGGTTCTGGCAAGAATCTTCGCCGGCCTGTGACGGATAGTACGCCACACAGGCATAAGGCCGAAGATGAAATTCAGTCCGTATATCACAATTACACAGAGAATCAAGAGCGGAGTGTTAATCAGAAACATATCGGACATGTAAGAGATCTCTGACAATCTGGTAATGATAAACGTCATAAATAGGAATCCCGGCATGCTCGCTATGGTTGTAATGGCCAGTATCTCTCCCATAAACATGCGGTAAATATCCCGTTTTTTCACTCCGATGGCACGGTATACGCCCACTTCTTTGATCCGCGATATGAAGGATGCTCTTATCATGAGGAAAATCTCTATGAAGGAAATCATAAGGATAACTCCTGCCACCACAAGCATCGACAGCATAGATGCCCACCGTTCCTTTATATATTTTTCCCGGCTGTTGGCATAGGTATCCTTAACATTCACCCCTTCGGCCTTTAAGGTTTCCAGCATGGAGACCTTGTTCGCCGGACAGAGGGTGACATTGTCTTTTACCCTTACTAAATCGTACTTTATCATCTCGTTGTTTACAAGCATCAGATCGCTGTCCTTTTCATCGGTATACCAGCCGACAATCTTGAGCTTGTGTCCGTTTATCTTTTTCTTCAGTTCCTTGCCTATTCCATAGGCTTTTTCATCCTTGTGCTGATAGCTGACCAGCACCTCATAGTTGTTCTCCGGCCACGTGCCCTTCTTGAGAGTGATTTCATCCTGCTTTAGCTTGTAATCAATAAAATTGAGATTGCCGCCATCTGCAGCCTCCTCCTCAAGATACATATCATCTCCGGATTCCGCGGCGTTTGCCAGAAGATTTATGAACTGGCTCTTCGGTGCATATATGCATGGAGTTTGCAAGTTGCAGATTCCCACTAATGTAAAATCCCCCATATTTTCCACATGCATGGTTCTGCCCAGAAAATCTTTCGGCTTTCCTGCTCCGACTTCCACGCTGGACTGATTGTCTATGACCGATTTCAGCACCTTTCTGTCAACCACAATTTCACGGTTGTTCTCTGCCAATCTGCCGTATATCAAATCGCTCTCCGAAAGCTTATCAGCATCGGAAAGAGATCCTTGAAGATAAGCCGAAAAGCCCGTTGTCTGGATAAATTCATCAAACTTCATCTCAAGACTGATAATCGAATCACCCGGCATCACATAAAGATTATCGGGGTTTTGCTCGTACTCCAGATAAGTATCAACGCTTATCTTTTTCCCAACCACTGTCAGATAGTCTCTGTCCGCAGTGCTGAACTCGTCATCCGTCACATTAAGCACACCAAAAACCATACTCAGGGCATAGGTGATAAACATGGCGGAAATTACGAAGCCGAGAAGCAAAATCTTCTTCATCAGGCTATAACTTCCAATGGTTTTGAATCCCTGCTTAACAAGGGTCAATGGGTTCAGTATGGATTTATACTTTCTCTTTTTCCCGGACTCAAGTCTGGAAAGATCGATAGCATTGGCCTGCATTTCCTCCCGGGTCAACCTTCTGTAATGATCATCTATGAGCTCGATACCGGAGGTATCATCTACAATCTCTATGCGGTCGTTTGGCAGATTGGTTCTGACATAAATGTTGCCGTTTCTGAGCACGATGTCCAGATTCAGCTTCTCATCATCATCATTATAGAAGTTAATAAGATACTCTCCCGTGTTAAGCCTTTTGTGATTCTTTATGTCCTTCAGATGTACCTTATTCTCAACTCTGTAGTCCAGATCCTCGGCATGCTCATTTGCCTCATCGGATATGATTTTACCATCAAGGATGCGTATGATACGCGTAGCATAAAACCGGGCCAGCTTCTCCTCGTGTGTAACAAGAATTACCAGCTTTTCCTCCGCAATAGTTCTGATTATATTCATTACCTCAAGGGTATTCCTGCTGTCCAGATTACCGGTAGGTTCGTCAGCTATTATAATGGCCGGATTCTTGACTATTGCTCTGGCGATACCTACTCTCTGACGTTCCCCGCCGGAAAGCATGTCCACATAGCGATTTCTGTAGCGGATCATTCCCACCTTCTCCAGAACATAGCTGACTTTGTCCTCTATCTCCTTTTTATCGGTAATGCCCACCATTTTAAGCGTCAGTGCCACGTTGTCGAACACCGTCATGTCTTCAACCAGATTGTAGTTCTGAAAAATATAGCCTATATTCAGTGTTCTGATTTTATCAATCTTCCCGGTTCTGCGCCTGGTGATACGCTGCCCGTTGACGAAGATTTTGCCCCTGTTTACCTTGTCCAGTCCGCCGATAACGTTGAGCAAAGTGGTTTTGCCGCAGCCGCTGGGTCCCAGAAGTGCTACAAGACCTTTGCCCGAAAGTTCCATGGATGTGTTATTTATAACGTGAATTTCATTCCTTCTTCTGCGGAAGAAGTACTTGTTAACCTTTTCAAATCTGACCATGATTTACTCCCCCCTGAAAGAACCCATCGCCGTCTTTCTGAAAAGTTTGTTTGCAAACCTTCCGGAAATGACGAGGGCCATTATCTCAATCAGCAGATACAGAATGATATAGTCGCGAAGCTGCATGTATTCTACAAGCTTCACTATGTATTCCAGAGTTATGACACCGTAATTGGTCAATATGCCCACCGTTGCAAACAGCAAAAATGCAATGCCGGCAATAATGAACATTTCGATATCGAGAATGCGCCTGAGATTTTTCTTCTCCATGCCCAGCATTCTCAATATGCTGAAGTAGCTGTTTCTCGACCTAAGAATCAGCCCGATAACAATGTATGCGATAAACAGAGCCGCTATACTTATTATAATCATCAACGGCACCTGAATGATTGACCTTATATCATCATCCATACTGAATTTAGCATCCTTAAGAGCCATAGGCGCAAAACCTTCTTTCTTAAGTGCTTTAACCGCCTCATCCGTATACCTTACATCTTTCACATAGGCACTGACTTGGTAATTGCCGCGATTAAAGAATTTATCGTAGTCGGCTTTGCTGATGAATACCGCACCGCCATCAATGTCGTAATCCTTGGCTCCGGTCTTTTTCGTGAAATTCTTCTCGGTATATACATCTGCAATCCTGAGATCCAGGGAATCACTGTAATATATATTCTCCACTCTTACGGTAATAGTGCGTCCCTTGGCCACGCCATTCTGGTAGAACATGTTGGCTTCATCAGAGAGGATGGCTGTACCTTCTGCAACTTTGTCGGACAACAGTATATTATATACGCCCTCCCCATCCGCATACTCCTGTGCCTTTCCGTTTATGACTGTTGTAAGCTTACTGTAATTCTTGTATGTTCCCGCCCGAACATCTGAAAGGAGTGCTTCCGAGAGATATACATCTCCCGCATATTGGTATTCATCAACATTGCGGTCAATGGAGATTCCCGTCACCTTTATCTTGTATTCGCTGTAATCTCCCATGTACACGGTTAATTTTTTCCCTATGACCTTGTCCATCTGCTCCTTATTGAAGCCATATTCATCCTCCTGACCTGTCAGGAGTACCTCGTCATCGGCTTCAGGCATGGTACCTTTGTCCACCTTGCCTTTGAACTCATCTATGGAATGTATAAAGGCTTCAAATGTGAAGTCGCTATCTTCCACGAAAATGCTGGAATCCAGCACCATGTCGTTCTCAACTATTCGCTCTATATTTTCGGTGTCTCTGATTTTTTCCAGATCCTGTTGGGTGAAAACGCTTCCGTCGGTCTTTTTCATTACTATTCTGTCGTTGCTGTAATTGTAGAACCATGAATTCCATCCCAAGGCATCCACTTCAGCCTGCTGATTCAGAAATGAAGTATACTGAGCGGCTATGGCCGTCACAAGGAACAGAAATACCACCACAAGCAAAAGAAACTTATAGGCAATATTAAAAGTGTTCCTGAAACCCAGTCTGATTTCGCTTCCTATGGAAATATGTCCCTTGACCCCGGTCTTTTCTTTTGAAGTTCGGGTGCTTTCTGAGGATGGCACAACGGATTCGGACTGCTTAGCAGCAATGCTGATATCCTCTGTAACCTTACCGTCATGCATCTTGATTCGTCTTGTTGCAAAATCCGCAAACTGATCGTAATTGTGTGTAACGATTATTACAAGCTTCTCTTTTGCGATTTCTGAAAGGAGTTCAGCAATTTCTTCTGAGGATTTGCTGTCTAGGTTACCGGTTGGTTCATCGGCCAAGATTATGTCCGTATTTCTGGCCAGAGCTCTTGCAATGGCGACACGCTGTTTCTGTCCGCCGGAGAGCTTCGATGCTTTGGTTCTCCTGAATTTCGTCAGACCTACCCGCTCGATGATTTCATCGACGCGCTTCTTCATTTCCTTACGGCTGTAGCCGTTGATTCTTAAAATCAACTCCACATTTTGATACACCGTGTAGCTGTTTATGAGGTTATAATCTTGAAATATATTTCCGATGTACTTTCTGCGGTATTCCTCAAAATCAGCCGCCATATAGTGGCTGGTCTCCTGCCCGTTTATGTACATCTCGCCTTCTTCATAGGAATCCAGCCCCGAGATTACATTGAGCAAAGTGGACTTGCCGCTTCCCGACTCTCCTGTAATCACAACAAATTCGCCAATTTCAAACTCCAGATTCACTCTGGATATGCCGCTGGCTATGATTCCTTTGCTATGATAGAATTTTGATAGGTTTTTTAATCGAATCATTTGGACTCCTTTTTAAGATTTTTATATTCTTAATTGTACCATTACAGCTATCAAGGACACAACAAAAAAGCACTTTTATTACAGTTCAAAACGGCTTCCATCGCCTCTGGCACCATATTTATATCCTGCATCCTTCAGAATTCTGCGGCAATCTGCAATATCAATGCCTCTGTTTTTCAAGGTGTCCTCCACCGTATCTCTGGGATTAACACCCGTTTCTGCCGTGATAAGATTCGCACCCGACATATATCCGTGAATGCTCGGCTCATGGATCCCCATCCATGGGAGGGTTTTCATACCCGCCATTGTCAGTACAAGAGCGGCAGCATATTTCGACAACTCATAGTTCGTAATCTCCGGTTTGCCTTCAAATGGAGTTCCGGGTACAGAGATACGCTTCATCGCACCATACTGGATTGTTTCCATCTCCATGCTGAAAAAGATATGCTCTGCCATTTCTTCGGGAGTGTGTTCAACACCAATAGGCTCTAATGCATCCAGAACATCAAGTCCTGCCTTTTTGGCATTAATCACTGTTTGTTTTCTCTGTTCAGATGTAAATACTGTATCCTTACCTTCGCCCAAACGCCAACAGTGGTATACACCGTCAAGACCGGCAGCCTTTATCTCCTGAAATGCCTCGTAAGAAGTATCTCCTATATTAGTGTACAAATTTACGGAACCAATTTTATTATCTTTTACAACTTGTACCATTTTCAGATATTCATCAAGGTTATATTCCGACATTGTCATAAGCCAGAGACCAAATAACTGATCCCCGTCCATAAATGATTTTGTGGATGCTGCAATTGCCGCATCATCCATTTTAAACTCCGGCATCTGCGTATACTTCTCCGCAAATGCGCAAAAGCTGCAGTTCCCCTTGCAAGGGTAACACTGTAAGCCAATCTGTGCGAAAATAACGCCTGTATTGTCTGTCCGTTCTCTTATGATGGCCGACGCCAGCCCGCGCATAACAACAGCTTCCGAAGATGCACTGTCAAGAGACAGCAATTTGATGCACTCGCTTTTGGCAATGCTCTGTCCGGCATATGCCTTTTCAAAAATGTTGACAATTTCTCTGTTCATACAAAACCCTCTCCTTCTCACATAATAACTTTCGAACTACAGCTTGGCCTTGGCTTCTTCTATTATCTCCTGCACCAGTTTCTCGGTGTTTGAGTCCACCGGTGAAATCGGTTCGGCTGCCAGAATCTGTTCCGCCTGCTCGTGTGCCAGCATATACATGGTTTTGCCTCCGTCCTTCACCCACCTGTCGTAAGCCTGCCAGGGAACGAGCTGAGGGTTATAGAATTCATCGGTTCTGAAAGATTTTCTGGTGGTTTTGCACCTGAGGAAGTCACCTCCCGGACCTATGCTTCTGATGTCCTCGAAATAGTCCTTTTCATCACACATGTCTATGCCGGCATACATTCTTCTGCACTGCCTGAACATCTCGGCATCCACCAGCATCTGCTCCAGAGACAGGGTCATACTTCCTTCGATAAGACCGAGACCCTGAATGATATCGCAGCCCGTCTGCACAACAGGCATAGTTGTAAGAACCTTTTCCATGAGGGCCTGTTCACCCGGCACGTTGGCATCGGATACGCCTCCCGTGCACATGGTCGGAAGCCCGTAATGCCTGCCCATCTGATTCATTCCCGCCATCTGTAAAGCCGTCTCCACCGCACCCAGTAAGAAAAATCCCGTTCTTACATTCATTCTTCCCAGTGCCGCACCGTAAATCAGCGGTGTTCCCGGTGATGCCAGCTGGAATATAACCAGAGAGCTCAGTGACTCCGCATTGGCCATGGCGATATTTGACTGTAAGCTTGCCGGTCCCGTGCTTCCGTTACACGGCATCGGATACATGAGTATCGGGCCGTGGAATTTCGCCAGTTCGATGGTCCCTTCCAGCATCTCCCCATCATGACTCAACGGTGCAACCGTGCAGTAACACGCTCCGTAGATTTTGCGGTTCTTTACCGCCTGCTCATCACCCACAAAGGCTTTGAAGAGCTCCAGGAAAAACGGCCACTCACGCACATTCTGAACCTCATCCATAAGGTGTTTGCCGCTTGCCAGCATTGATGTTGCCGCACTGACAACTCCCGCTGCGTTTGCCGGCACGTCATCGGGTATGATTGTCGACCACAGAATCTGTGCCTCAGGTATGGCATCGAAGATTTTGCCCGCATCTCTGAGATCCTGCAAAACCCCCGGCCTTCTCTCACCGGTCTCAAAATCAATCACATGCGAACCGCAGCCGTCCATGTTGATAAAAGGTCCCTTCATTTTGCCGACCGTCGCACCTTCCGGTCCCATCGACATATCAAAAATCGGATTTCTCGCACCAACGGTAAACTCCTTCGGTGCCTTCCTCATTGCATCCTCAACCATATCACGGCCGATAAGTGCGATTTTTGTATCCCAGTTGATTCCGGCACCTGCTTTTTCCAGCATGGCAAGGACCTTCTCGCTGGGAACTTTTACACCCACCTCTTCAAGGATGCGAATGCTCTGCTCATGTATTTTGTTTATTTCTTCGCTGTTTATAACACTCGATTGGAATAACATCGATCTGCCCTCCTTTATCAACTTAATAATATGAAACTATCTGTTTGCAAGGGCACAAATATATGTCATAATATATATATAAATTTATTGTATTATGCATATAAATATGTGGTGACAGTTACTATGCAGTTTGAACAGAAAATCGGCTACAAGTCGAGGGCGATGGTACGCTCACGGATTGAAAGTATACATTACATGCCCTTTCATGTGCACAGCGATTCACATGAAATAATATGCGTTCTCAACGGCAGAATAAAAATAGTGGATGATGCCGCTTCCTATGTTCTGGGTTATGGAGATATCCATATATTTAACAGCGGCAATGTTCACAGGATTGAAGGTGAAGCCGGCAATATTGTTCTGACGGTTCACATAGATCCTTCTGTCTACTATAAGGATTTTGAAAATCTGGAAGGTACGTTTTTCATATCGGACGTCCAGACAAATCGTGATATGTATTCATCTCATCATTCTCTGCTGAGATTTCAGCTGGCATCCATTTACAGAGAATATTCCGGCAGATGTTCGGATATGAAGCTCAGTGAACTGGCAAAAGAGCTTTTCAATGTTTTAATTCAGGGGTACCGGTATTATGTCTACCGAAGCGGCCCGACCCAGAAGGCCAATATTATAAGGCTGGACAATTCCGGCTTAAAAAATACAAATGCGGCACAGACTCCGGGTAACCCGGAACGCATGTACCGCATTGTTGATTACGTCTATGATCATTTTGCCGAAAAGCTGACTCTGAAACAACTGGCAGAGAAAGAGTATCTCTCCGAATCCCATCTTTCCAAATATATCAAAGGTACGCTGGGGCTTACTTTTTCACAGCTGCTTTCTCTGGCTCGCTGTGAGGCGGCGGCCAGATTATTAGCAACATCGGGCAGCAATATGGATGTCATCGCTCATGCCGTAGGTTTTGCCAATCGTAACCACCTTGCCGACAGATTCAAATACTGGTATGACATGACCCCGGCGGCATATCGCAGAGAAATTCTGCGTGACACCGCCGGCGATGCCTGCATACGCTATAACTCCTTCGACTATGAGAAAGCTCTTCGCATTATCGACATGTATCTTGACGGGTATTGATTTTATTCTTCAATCATAATGTATTTAGGCTCTTCAACCTTCTTAGGCTCTGTCTTCGGAACCTTGAGCTTCAGCACACCGTTCTCGAACCTGGCACTGATATCCTCTTCGCTGATCCCTTCACCGATGAAGAAGCTCCTGGCCATCGATCCCGAATATCTTTCTCTTCTGATACACTTGCCGGCCTCGTCCTTTTCTTCGCTTTCGGATTCCTTCTCCGCTCTGATAACAAGGTAACCGTCTTTTACCTGCGCCTTCACATCGTCCTTGCTCCATCCCGGCATATCAATTTCCAGCTGAAATGCATCATCCAGCTCAACGATATCGGTTTTCATCAAAGACTGTCTGCTGCTTGCAGGCTGCACTGCCTGCGACCCTGAAGTAAGCCTGGCCGGTCTTCTGCCCGGCCCGGAGAAAAATCCCGAACCGAAATCATCAAACAAATCATCAAATAAACTTCTCCTGTATACTCTTGGCATCATCATATTGAAATACCTCCTTCTATTTTTTATATTTTATCTATGATGTCCCCCTTTGATGATGCAAGTATATCACACTTGTTAGCACTCGTCAATAGAGAGTGCTAACAAATATTATAAATTTTCTTTTTTACAATTGCAACCCACAGTGCCAGGGTAATAATAAGGCTGCCTGCGGTAATCACAGTGAGGCCGAACAGCAGTGACGACCACTGAAGCGTGGCTATGCTGGTGCCTATAACGCTTATTATCAGCAAAGCGAAGCCTGTAACAGAACTGGCAGATCCGGCTTCTTCCGGATATTCATCCAGAACCACAACCATACACATAGAGCGAGCCATCGCTTCAATCATTACAATCGGAACAATGGAGATAAGGAAAAAAACAGGTCCTCGTGCCCCTACAAGGGCAAGCAGAATAACCGACAGCGCCATCATTCCCATTACAATTTCCAATGTATGCCTGTCGGAGGTTTTGCGTGAAAGCCATATGTAAATGAAAGGAGCAACAAATGCGGCTATTGTGGCAGAAGCATACAGAATGCTGTACTGGATATTCGATACGCCGAAATCCTCGTAGTAAATATACGCGCAGACCGCCAGATAAGCCCACATGGGGATGGTAATAATCATTATATATATCAGAAAGATAATATATTCTCTGTTTCGAGCCAGCTCAAATGACTGAACCGTTGCCTGCCAGACATCGGTAACCCTGCGTCTTGCTTTAGGCCAGGTTTCCGTTGCAAACAGAAAAGGAATCAGCGTGATGGCTGTGGCCCCGCCAAGCAGAATAAAAATCCATCTCCAGGAAAGAAATTCAATAAGAAATGCACCGATTGCCGGTGCAAAAATCGGTCCTACAACAGCAGCTGCCTGTGATATAGCTGTGATGGTCCTGAAAGTTCTGCCTTTAAAACTGTCTCTTATAATCGCTGCCGCAACGGTCAATGCGAAGCCACCGCCCAGTCCGGACATACCCCTGCCTGCGATAAGAAGTATGACACTATTGGCGAAGGCAGCCGCCAGAAGCGAAAACGCAGCAATAACCAGACCGATTATCATAATCGGCTTTCTTCCGTACTTGTCACTAAGCGTTCCGCCTATAAGAGTACCCACAGCGCACATTACCAGATCACTGTTCAGGCTTAGATTGAGAAGTGCCTCCGTAGTTCCGAATTCCGTTTTCAGAACCGGCAGCGCCGGTAAATACATGTCCAGTGTCATCCACTGGACTGTCATCATAGTAATGATTACGCCCACATAAAGTCCCATGCTTAGGTTCTTTTGCGGCATCAGTATTTCATCGGGGTCTATTACTCTGTTGCTCATCAATCCTCCACGTTATGCAGGCAGTATTACGGTAAACTTTGTAACTTCTTCTGTACTTTTTACGATGACTCTTCCATAATGGAGTTCCGCAATGCGTCTGACAATCGGCAGTCCTATGCCGTGTCCCTCTGAAGAATGAGACTCATCCGACTGGTAAAATCTGTTGAATATTTTTGCCATGATATCTTCCGGAATAACCAGCCCGTTGTTGCTTATGGTGACGGCAAGCATTCCCTTGTCGTGTTCTCTGTCCGGCAGCGAATAGTTTTTAATTCTGAAGCTGATTGTCCCGCCTGCAGGGGAAAACTTCATCGAATTGTCTATAAGGTTAATCCATACCTCTCTCAAAAGATCCATATTGGCTCTGATTTCATATTCGCCGAAATCCACGTCCATGTTTATGTTTTTCTCTTCCCACTGATTTTCAAATAGCAGTATGCAGCTTCTTATCTGTTCCGAAAGATTGAAGGTACTTACATCTTTGAGAATGGCCATATTCTCCACCCGGGTCATGTTCATGACATTGGTTGCCAGATTTGCCAGGCGTGCCGATTCTATTTCTATCACATCAATATATTCCTGCATACTGGCATCTGTCAGGTTGCCTCCCTGGAGCAGTCGGGCAAATCCCCTGATTGAAACTATAGGCGTTTTGAACTCGTGGGAAAAGTTGTTTATGAAGTCACTTCTGAGCATTTCGTTACTGTCCAGTTCTTCCGCCAGTTTGTTCAGGCTGTTGCTCAGGCTTACAAATGCCGGGTGCTTGTTCAGCGGCCAACCGAATTCAAACTCGGATTTGTAGTCTCCTGATGCCAGCCTGTCAAGATGAGTTATTACCTTTCTCATGGGGTACATGGGAACTTTGCTTATCCCAAATGAAACCAGCAGTCCGGAAACAATACTCATTAGCGCCATTATCGCGATAATCTTGGTTGGTGTCACAGTGCCGGCGGAGCCGTCCCAGATCACTCCTACCAGCAGAGCCATCGCACCGGCCGTGAGAGCTACGGTAATAAGCGTGGCGCAAAAAAGCACCAGCGATACCAGCAATGCCAGATATATTTTTTCCTTACGCGTCATCCTGTTTCACCGCCTTATATCCCAGTCCGCGGACAGATTCTATACTGAATTCATCCCAGCCTTCAAATCTTTTCCTCAGTCTTCCTATATGAACCGTTATGGTTTCCCAGCCTGTCTCGCTGTCATTCCCCCAGATTTCATCCATGAGCTGGATTCGTGTAAAAATTTTTCCCGGATAGGAGAGCAGCTTATACAGAAGCAGGAATTCCTTCTGCGGCAGCTTCTGAGTTTCTCCCCTGCGGGTTACCGTGAATGCATCGTAGTCGAGAGTCGCCTCTCCAATGACTATTTTTCTGTCCGTCGCAATCTTCGCTCTGCGAAGCAGAGCCCTTATTCTCAGCAGCATTTCTCCCTCATCTACCGGCTTGGTAATGTAATCGTCAACTCCGACTATAAAGCCTTTGTACTTATCCTCAGGAAGCTGCTTGGCGGACACCATAAGGATAGGCAGACCGGCATCGCTTTCGCGCAAAACCTCCGTAAACTCATAGCCGTCCATGGTCGGCATCATTACATCGGTAACAACCAGATCTATATGCCGGCTTTCCATAATGACGAGAGCCTCATCGGCCCCTTTTGCGGTATGCGCATCATAACCCGCCTCTTTGAGAATCGCTTTAAAGAGACGCCGCGTATTCATGTCGTCATCTACTACAAGAATATCTATCATCCGGGTTCATCCTCCTCCCCTTCCCATATTAGTATAATATTTTCTTTGTTTCGTTTCAATTTAGATTTCCCATATATACTCGCCGCATGTGAGATTAGAAATTAATAGGAGGAATTATGACATTAAGTGAAAAGATGCTATGGGCCGAAAGCGTCATAGCAAATATAAAAACCGATAAGCGTCCGGCGGTAATATGCAAGGACTTGCGCCCTATAAGCGACATCAAGCACATGTTCGATACCAGTTCGGAACTTTTCGGTGATCTGGTGGCTTTCAGACAGAAAGAGGGCAGTTCCGAGGAGTTTACCGCATATACTTACAGACAGGCTCATTCCGCCGTGGAGGGTCTGGGGACCGCACTCATAAGCCGCGGCATGAAGGACAGGAGAATTGCCGTAATCGGAGCAAACAGCTACGAATGGGCATTGTCATATCTGGCGGTTGTCTGCGGCACCGGCATTGTGGTGCCTCTGGACAAGGAACTTAGCGAGACCGAACTGAAGGCACAGGTAATTGCTGCGGATATCAGCTGTGTTCTCTTTGATCCCAAACATGAATCCACATTCCGAAGCATAAAGGACAGCGGTGAAACGAATCTGGAGTTGCTGGTAAGCTTTAACGGTGCATCGGAGGGTGTAGAATCCCTTTGGTCTATGGTGGATGAGGGGCGGCTTCTGGTTGCCGGCGGAGAACGTTCTTTCATTGATGCTGAAATAGATTACGAAGCTATGAGTATCCTGCTCTTTACTTCCGGAACCACCGGCAAATCAAAGGGAGTTATGCTCTGCCATAAAAATATAGCTATCGAACTGATGCTGGCTCCATCACTTTTCAGAGTGGAGACGGATGATGTGTTTTTCTCTGTCCTGCCTTTGCATCACACTTACGAGTGTACCTGCGGCTTTCTGATTCCGCTCTATATGGGTGCCTCTATCGCATACTGCCGCGGACTGAAGCACATCACAACGGATCTCAAGGATGCCAGACCTTCCATTATTCTGGCAGTGCCTCTTCTATACGAAAAGCTGCACAGTTCCATATGGAAGAACATAAGGAAGCAGGGTAAAGAAAAGCTGATTCGCAGGGTGATGAAAACCAATCGACTGACTAAAAAGGTTCGTCTGGATCTCGGAAAAGTTTTCTTTAAGAAAATCACAGACGTTTTTGGCGGCAGAATGCGCATAATGATAAGCGGCGGTGCCGCTATCGATCCGGGAATTCTGGAAGATTTCAGAGCTTTCGGCATCAATGCGGTACAGGGCTACGGCCTTACGGAATGTTCTCCTATGGGCGCACTGAATCCGGAGAATGCACCTAAGTCGGATGCCATAGGCATAAATTTCCCGGGAACTGAATTTAAGATTATAGATGCCAACGAAGAGGGTATCGGTGAGCTCTGCATTCGCGGAGACCATGTGATGCTGGGCTACTACAACATGCCGGAGGAAACAGCTGCCGTTATAGATGAAGAAGGATGGCTGCACACCGGAGATCTGGGTTACATCGATAAGGACGGCTATGCCCACCTGTCCGGCAGAAAAAAGAATGTAATCATAACCAAAAACGGTAAGAATGTATATCCGGAGGAACTGGAGCATCAGCTTTCGCTGATTCCGTTCGTTCAGGAAAGCATGGTGTTCAGCCGTGACAATGATGCGGAGAAAGATATTACCATAGTGGCCTCCGTTCGTCTTGATGATGATGCCGTCGCCGAAATACTGGGTTCGGAGTACACCGAGGCTGATGTTAAGAAGCTGGTTTGGGAAGAAGTTGACAAGATAAATGAGGAGGCACCTTTCTACAGAAGAATACGAAAGGTTATCGTCCGAAAAACCGACTTCCTTAAGAATTCTTCTTCAAAGGTTCTGAGATTCGCCGAAGAAAACAAACTGGAGCTGTAGTTTCTACAGCTCCAGGCTTATTTTTGAGATTTTATCCTTTTATCTCATTCCGAAATTTTCTATTACATAGTCCATATCCTTATCCCCTCTGCCGGATAGATTGATGAGGATTGAACCCGTTCTCATCTGCTTTGCCAGTTTCATGGCGTAAGCTACCGCATGAGCGGATTCCATCGCCGGAATAATTCCTTCCAGTCTGGAAAGTTCAAAGAACGCATCGACAGCTTCTTCATCGCTGATTGCATCATATTTGACCCTGCCGATTTCGTTAAGGAAAGCGTGCTCCGGTCCGGTAGACGGATAGTCCAGTCCGCTTGCACAGGAATAAACCGGTGCCGGCCCTCCATTCTCGTCCTTTAACATAATGCTGTTGAAACCGTGCATTATTCCTTCTTCCCCATAGGTCATGCTGGCAGCATGGTCTCCCGGGGCTTCCCCTCTTCCCAGAGGTTCCACCCCGTAGATGTCCACAGGTTCATTCAGGAAGCCGGAAAACATTCCCATGGCATTGGATCCGCCGCCTACACTGGCAACCACCGCATCCGGCATTTCCCCGGTCATGGATAAAAACTGGTCTCTCGCTTCGATTCCCACCACTTGCTGGAAGTCTCTTACCATCAGAGGGAAAGGGTGCGGTCCCACTACCGAACCTATACAGTATATGGCATCTTTATATTCTTTGCAGTAGGCCTCAAAAGCCCCGTCTACGGCCTCTTTCAGTGTCGCCAGCCCATGTGTGACCTCCACTACGTTAGCGCCCAGAATCTTCATTCTGGCTACATTCGGTGCCTGCTTCTTTATGTCTACAGCGCCCATGTAAATGTCACATTCCAATCCGAAATATGCCGCCGCCGTTGCCAGCGCCACACCATGCTGCCCTGCTCCCGTTTCCGCTATGACTTTCTTCTTGCCCATATACTTGGCCAGTAATCCTTCACCCATGCAGTGATTGAGCTTATGTGCCCCTGTGTGATTAAGGTCTTCCCTCTTGGCATAAAGCTGCACGAGCCCGATCTTTCCCGATAGTTTCTCCAGATGGGATATCGGTGTCGGTCTTCCCTGAAAGTCTCTCCTTATGGCTCTCAGCTCTGAAATGAATCTGGTGGATTTGCATATCGTATAATATGCATCTGTGATTTCATCCATAGCCGCTTTAAGATTTTCGTCAAGGTACGCACCACCATACCTGCCGAAAAAACCCTCATGGTCCGGATAGTTCTTAAAATAGGTGCTAAAATCGATTCCATTGTACTTCATATCTGTTACCTCCTGAAGTATGTGCACATCTCTGTCGGCATGTGCGCAAATAAAAATCCCTGACAGAAACAATAATTACTGTCAAGGACGAATACTTCATATCCGCGGTGCCACCTTGCTTCACGAGTTTATTCTCATGCCCTTTGCAGGATACCATCATATCCCCGGCAACTGACGTATGCCTGCACGTTACAGAATACTCTGCGGACTCCCTTTCGCCTGTCAGCACGCTCGTCACACATCGCTGATTTAGCATTGCTATCATTTCGCTGTGCAACTTCCGGGTCACCGCATTTGACTGTACCCTCAGCGGTCCATTTGACAATCCGTTTCCCACTCGCCTCTCACCATCGCGAGTTCTCTGTAGGGTCGTATCCTGCCGTTACTTCCGCCTCATCGGTTTTTATATGTCCTAACTTTACATCTTTGTTTTGCAAAAGTCAACACATATTGTATAATAATCAGGTTAAAAGTTGAAGAAAAGAGGTGATAAAGAGCAACATGAAAGACTACATAAACAAAATGACCATTCCCGGTCTTCTCATGGTTACGGCCATCGCTTTTCCGGCTTGGGCACTGGGCAAGCTGGTTCCGGTTATCGGCGGGCCGGTTTTCGGCATTATCATAGGAATGTTGCTGGCATTTGCGAAGAGACCGGAAAAGCTTGAGCAGGGAATCAAGTTTACGTCAAAATATATTTTGCAGCTGTCCATTATTCTTCTCGGGTTTGAAATGAACCTGTTTAATATTTTCAAGGTTGGCGGGCAATCCCTTGCGGTTATGGTATTTACACTTACATCTTCCTTCATTACAGCTTACCTTGTGGGCAAAGCCATGAAGCTTGACAGCAGCACAACGGTTCTCATAGGTGTCGGCACCTCCATCTGCGGGGGTCTGCCATTGCGGCAACGGCTCCGGTCATAGGGGCAAAAGACCAGGAGGTGGCACATGCAATATCCACCATCTTTCTGTTCAATGTGGTGGCTGTTTTTATTTTCCCCCCTCTGGGGCATCTGATCGGGTTGTCCGATTTCGGCTTCGGTATGTGGGCTGGAACGGCTATTAACGATACATCATCGGTAGTTGCGGCCGGTGCTGCATGGAGCAGTGCTGCAGGCAATAATACCGCTCTGGGTTTTGCAACCATTGTCAAACTCACGAGGACCCTGATGATAGTGCCGATTACCCTTGTACTTGCGGTGTACACCACGAGAAAGCTTCGTGCAAAAGCTTCCGCCGATACTGCAGCGTCAGGGTCCACCGGGAATCTAAGCATTGTAAAAATATTCCCATGGTTTGTGCTCGGCTTCGTTCTGACCGCAATTCTGAACACCTTTCTGCCGATTCCGGACAGCACATCACACCTGCTGGTTGAAATAGGTAAATTCATGATAGTGATGGCAATGACGGCAATCGGTCTTAACACCAACATAAAAAAGCTTCTGACTAACGGTATAAAGCCTATCGGACTCGGTCTTTCCTGCTGGTTTATTGTCGCTGTCGTATCACTTATTGTGCAGAGGTTTATCGGATTAATGTAATTTTAATATAGCAATGTTACAATTTGAGAAACATGGAGGTGATGTGGAGTGAGAGTTCTGGTTGTTGAGGATCAGAAGGATCTTAATGAAATAATATCACGCAAGCTGACATCTGAGGGCTACAGTGTTGACTCATGTTTCGATGGAGAAGAGGCAGAGGATTTCCTTAGATGTGCAGCTTATGATGCCATCATTATGGACATAATGATACCGGGCAAAACCGGAATCGGCGTTCTTCGGGATCTGCGGGCTGCCGGCGACAAAACGCCGGTGCTGCTGCTTACGGCTCTTGGAACCGTGGACGACAGAGTTGCGGGGCTTGATTCGGGTGCGGATGACTATCTGGTTAAACCTTTTGATTTTGATGAACTTCTCGCACGGGTGCGTGCAATGATAAGACGCGGCAGCGGCATAGCCGACAACGTAATCAGAGCCGGAGATCTGACAATGGATATCGCCTCTCACACGGTTTTTCGCGGAGATGAGCCGCTGTCTCTGACAGCTAAGGAGTATTCTATTCTGGAATATCTTCTGCAGAACAAAGGCAGAGTCCTCTCGCGGGACAAGCTCTCCAATCATATATGGAACTACGACTATGACGGAGCATCCAATGTAATCGATGTATATGTCCATCATCTGCGGAAAAAGGTTGATGGAAGCAGGGAAGATAAGCTTATCGAAACCGTTAAGGGCGTAGGGTACATTATACGATGAAGAAGAAACTTTCAATAACATCGAAAATCGCCATATGGTACACATTGTTCCTTCTGATTGTTGCCATGGGACTTCTTATCGCTATGTTCAATGTGGAAAAAACCAACTTGTCCCGGGCTGCCAAGGTAACTCTGATGAATGTTGTCGATGATGCCGCAGAGGAAATAAAGGAGCTGGGAGAAGGCTTCATATTTGAGAATAATCTGAAGTTCTATGACGACGGAGTATATATCAGCATTTATGATGAATCCATGCACCTTCTTGAAGGCAAGAGACCGGGCGAGCTGGCCAGCCTTCCCTCATTTAAGGATGGCAGGCTCCGAAAAATGCGCGATGACGAGGGCATTCTCTGGTATATATATGACAGTCGGATTGCCATCGGCGATACTGATGTGTGGATAAGAGGTATCGGCAAGAGCCCTATAGAACAGAGCATGGTTTCGGTTGTTACACGATATCTGTTTATCGTGCTGCCGATTCTTATAATAATTGCCGTTACGGGCGGCTTTATTATCTCTCGCAAAGCCTTCGCACCGGTTCGCAAAACCATCTCCACCGTAAAAAATATCACCGATGACGGAGACTTAAGCCGAAGGGTGGAAGTTGCAGACAATCGGGGCGATGAGATACAGCATCTGGCTTTGTCGTTTAATGAAATGTTTGACAAACTGGAAAGGACATTCGAGGCGGAAAAACAGTTTACCTCCGATGTGTCCCATGAGCTCAGAACGCCTTTGGCAGTGATAAAATCTCAAAGCGAATATGCTATTGAAAATCCTGACTTCTCAGAACAGGCACTGAAAACAATTCTCGGAGAAACAGACCGAATGTCAGCTATGGTCAATCGTCTCCTGATGTTGGCAAGAAGCGAGTCGGGCAGACTTGCCGTTGAGTTTGAGAGAATTGATTTGAGTACTCTTTGTGAAGGTGTTGCGGAGCAGCAGAGGCTGGTTACCGATAAAACGATTTTAACCGATATAGAAGAGGGTATCTTTGTCAAAGGCGATGAAGGAATCCTTATCCGTATCCTGCTCAATCTTATTGATAATGCCATCAAGCACGGTGGAGATAACATCGTCCTGGAACTTAAGAGTGCCGATGGATTTGCCTGTTGTTCCGTAAAAGATGATGGGGAGGGAATCCCTGCTGATGTAAAAGATAGAATATGGGACAGATTTTACTGCACTGACAGAAGCTCCATGGAGAATTCTTCGGGATTGGGTCTGTCCATGGTCAAAGCACTTGTTGGACTCCACGATGGTGATGTGTCCGTAACAAGCAATCCGGAAACCGAAACGGTATTTACAGTGAGGCTGCCGTTATGAAAAGCGTAGTTGAATCAAAAAACAGAATACCGACACTTATTATGACTGCGATTCTGTGCGTATCAATGCTGCTTTTCTGTGCCTGCGATGACAATGTCCCGGATGATGAGGATATTGAGGAAGTTGTAACGGAAACTACCGCCGCAACCACTGTCGAGACAACTGATTCCAAAAAACCCGGCAAGAGCGACAATGACGACAATGACGACAATGAGGGAAATTCTAAAAGTGCAACAAAGGAGAAGAGAAATATAACAATAGATGAAGCAATAAATATTGCTCTTTCAAGAGTTCCCGGCGCAACAAGAAATCATCTGCTTCATATAGAAAAGGACAGCGATGACGGCCGCATCTCTTATGAGGGTGAAATTTACTACAACGGTGTGGAATACGAGTTTAAAATAGATGCTTCAAACGGTAACATACTTGAATGGGAAATCGATGACTGATGTCATCGGTTTTTAATTTACTTTTAATTTTGGACTAATTTACTATTAATCTTCCTGCTTTAGAATTAAGACATAACAAACGATGCAATCAAAAATAGGAGGGAATGATATGATAAAGTTTTTTAAGGAAATGGGAAGAACCGCTCGCATAGCAACTGTATCAATTATCGCAGTTCTTATTGCAGGTGTTGCAATATACGGCATCTCAAACAGTTCTCTGATTCCTGAAGATGCCGCTGCTTCTGAAATCACTTTGGAGCAGGCGAAAACACTGGCACTGGCAGAGGTTGAAGGAGCAACTGCCGATAATATCGTTAAAGCACACGAGGACTATGACGACGGGATTCTGTACTACGAGATTAAAATTCAATATGACGGTTTCGAGTACGAGTTCGACTTCGACAAATCCGGCAAACTTCTGAGTAAGGATATAGACAGAATGGACAGGGATGATATGTACGAAGATGACCGGAATAATGTGTATGGCGACGACCGGGACGATAAGTACTATGACAGAGGTGGAGATGACCGATACAATAAAAACAAATACGATGGCGACGATGACGACGACGATGATGACGACGATGACGACGATGATGATGACGATGATGACGACGATGACGACGATGATGATGACGATGATGACGATGACTAAACGAATCTGACCTCTTTATAAAAGGCAAAACCCCCAAATGGGGGTTTTGTATTTTAAAAGATCACCTCCCCGAAGATCTGCCACAGGTCTTCTGAGTTAACAATCTCATAATTTATTCCGGTGCAGTAAAAAATGTCCCTGCCTTTGAAATCGAATATGCTCTCTGTCCCGTCATTCAAAAGGAATGTTATACGGTAATTTTCGTTATTTTCGCTCAGGTCGGTTTCATCAACAACAACCACATTTTTTAAGGCCTTGTACACTTTTCTTATATCGTCCGGGACGGAACTATTGAATTCCTCCTTCGTACCGCTCCGGTCGTAAACAATCTTAACCGCCGCTATTTCATCGTCATCAAAAGCCTGCATGAGCTTCTTGGTGGATTCACGCTTGTCAAAGATCATGACAGGTGTGCCTCCCTCTATAACCGTCTTTATCCCCGGGGTGTTCTTGTCGTCAAGGTTCTTGTCCTTGCCGTCATCTCCTATTCCTCCCGGAATTACGGTGAGCACCAGCAGCAGACATACTACCATGACCATTACCAGAACAAGCCCCGTCTTTGAATATCTCCTTTTGCCGCCCACGACAAAACCTCCCTATTCAAGACTTTCAAGCTTCTCAGCTGCCGCATCCAGCCATTCTCCCTCAAAGAGTTCAATCATTCCGCGGTCAACCGCCGCTGCCAGTTTAGGATCTATTGGCAGTTTGCCGAGGACATCTATACCGAATTCTGCAGCAACGTCATCAACCTTGCCCGGTCCGAAAATCTGTGTTTCCTTACCGCAGTCAGGACACTTGAAATATGAGTAGTTCTCGATTATACCAAGAACAGGTATATTCATCATTTCCGCCATTTTGATCGCTTTGGAGACAACCATTCCAACCAGATCCTGGGGAGAAGTTACAACAATTATTCCGTCAACCGGGATGGATTGAAAAACCGTCAGCGGCACATCGCCTGTTCCCGGCGGCATGTCCACAAACATATAGTCCACCTCTCCCCAAAGAACATCGGTCCAGAACTGCTTGACCAAACCCGCAATAACCGGGCCTCTCCAGAGAACCGGATCGGTATCATTCTCAAGAAGGTTGTTGACAGACATAGTCTTTATACCGGTCTTTGAAGCCAGAGGAAAAATCCCGATTTCATTAGCCTCCGCCTTTGCTTCAATACCGAAGGCCTTCGGCACAGACGGCCCCGTAACATCCGCATCCAAAACCGCAGCCTCGTGTCCTCTGCGCTGCATATTAACCGCCATCAGTGATGTGATGAGGGATTTACCCACACCTCCCTTACCGCTGACAACGGCAATAACTTTCTTAATGCTGTTGAAACTGTTGGTTTCCTCAATCAAAGACTTGGGATCGAATTCCTCGCATCCGCCGGCGCTTGGACAGCTACCGCAATCATGTGTACAATTTTCTGTCATTTTTAAAATACCTCTTTCCTCTGTTTATGTTTCTTTTTATTTGCCAACTGCCATTATAGCATATCCCATTAAAACTTTCTATTATATTGTGGTATACTACCGGTATGAAAATCAGATTATTCTACGGTTGGATTGTTTGTGCCATGGGCTTCCTTCTGACCTTTGTGACAATGGGCATGGTTTCCAACGGGCTCTCCATATTTCTGCCTTATATGCTTACTGAATACGACCTGACCAACTCTCAAGGTTCTTCTTTCCTGACATTAAGGTGCGGCTTCGCTCTCGCTGCCATGTTCTTCATAGGACATTATTACAGACTTGTGGGTTATCGTCTCGGCACGTTTATAGCAGCCGTTCTTTGCGGTGCAGCCTTTCTCCTGTTTCTCTTCGCAGACGGTTATCCGATGCTCTGTCTCGCTTCAATGCTTTTAGGCTTAAGTTACGGTCTGGGCTCAATGATACCGGTTTCCATAATAATGAACCGCTGGTTCATAAAGCGAAGAGGCCTGGCAATCGGAATCTGCAGTGCAGGCAGCAGCTTCGCAATAATTATTTTTCCGTCAATTTTTACCGCAATAATTGAAAGCACATCTCTTGATGCGACTTTTCTGTTTGCTTCATGCTTTGCCTTTGTTATCAGTATTATCATTTTTACCTTTATGCGGGCAAAACCTTCTGACTGCAATCTGAAGCCTTACGGACAGGAGGAGGCTCTTGACGCACAGAGGCAGGCGGAGAATCCTGAAGAAAACCGTAAGCTCAATTCATTCACTCTCACACGCCGTCAGTGGATTCTTTTAGGCGGAATAAGCATATTCATGGGTGCCTTGGCCAATCCCGGCTTCGTCCACCTTCCTGTACTATTTACGAGCGAAAACTTCAAACCGATGACCGTCGCTCTGATTGTAACTGTCACCGGCATCGTAACGACTGTATTTAAGGTGGTTTACGGACGTGCCGCAGATAGACTGGGCGGATATATGTCCAGCATGCTCTTCTGTACTATCCTGCTAATGGGTTATGTCCTCTGTTGTCTTTCCTTTACGGAAAATGTTCCTCTGGGGATTGCAGCAGCAGTTGTTCTTGGCATAGGTTATCCTATTGCAACAGTAGGTATACCCGTTTGGGCCGGCGATTTCGCTTCCCCCGACAATTATCCGGAAGTTATGCGGAAGCTTCAGATGATCTATGCGGCCGGAGCAATGCTCTTTGCCAACATGCCCGGCATTATGGCCGATCTGACGGGAAGTTATATTACAGCGTATGCTATTTTCGCACTTATGATGGAATTTGGGCTGCTGCTTTTGAATCTGGCTTACAAAAGCAAAGCAGCTTCCTCCTACGGAAAGCTGCCTTGGTGAAACTATATAGTTGTTCCCTTATTTAACTTCTGATCAGTAGTTTTTCAGTAGTTTTTGGCTCTGATCTGGAAGTGCGCCTGTGAGTGATTGCAAACAGGACAAACCTCAGGTGCTTTCTTACCGGTCTCAATGTGTCCGCAATTATCACAGTGCCATTCTACTGCAGGATCTCTTTCGAAAACGATACCTTCCTTGATGTTGGCCAGAAGCTTAAGGTATCTCGCCTCGTGTTCCTTCTCTACTGCCGCTGCACCGTCAAAGAGTTTTGCAATATCTTCAAACCCTTCTTCTCTGGCATCCTTGGCAAAATTGGCGTACATCTCTGTCCACTCATAGTTTTCACCGGCAGCAGCATCTACCAGGTTGCTCATTGTATCCTTAATTTCACCGCCTTGCAGGAGCTTGAACCATACCTTTGCATGTTCCTGCTCGTTCCTGGCAGTCTCTTCAAAGATCTTCTGAATCTGCACGTATCCGTCCTTCTTCGCCTGGCTAGCATAATAGGTGTACTTGTTTCTTGCCTGTGATTCACCTGAAAATGCTTCCATCAGATTAGCTTCTGTCTTAGTTCCTTTTAATTCCTTCATTCTTATTCCTCCTTACAACATCTGCATATACCTTCAAATGAAATGTTTACCCCTGTTATTTCTGCACTACTGTCATCAAGCTGCCCCAACAGTTCCGAAAGATCCGGGCTGCAGCCGGTTTCGGCATCCAAGTCAAACACGCGACCGCATCTGTTGCACTTGAAATGATGATGCTCTTCGGTTCTGAAATCAAACCTGTCCGCTCCGCCGGTAATACTGACTTGTTTCAGATCCCCCTTGTCGACCATTCTCTTCAATGCACGATACACTGTTGCCCTCCCGATACCGGGATGTTCTTCGTGTACCTTTGCTACAACCTCTTCGGCAGTAGGGTGTGTGGTCATCCTCCTGACAGTATTGCCGATTATTTCTTTTTGAGTGGTATTTCGCTCTTTCTTCATCCCTTAACTTGCCTCTTATTGAGATTTTATCTCGTTAATCTTCCATTGTCAACCCTGCCGGTTGAAATTTTTTGAAGGTTTTGCAAAATAGTTTTGAAAAATCTCTTTTTGCAGGTATTGTCTGAGGGCGGTGTTGATGTATAATGTAAACGATTTGGAGGTGTGAAATATGATTTTTCTGAAAAACGACTACAGTCTCGGTGCTCATCCGAAAGTTCTGGAGGCTTTGATTGAAACCAATATGACTCTGGCTGATGGCTATTGTGAGGACGAATTCTGTTACAGTGCTGCGGATTTCATCCGTGAGCTGGTAGACTGCCCGACCGCTCATGTACATTTCCTGCCGGGCGGAACGCTTATGAATCTCAGTGCACTTGCGGCATTTCTTTTGAGGCCGCACTGGAGCGTAATATCGGCAGATACGGGTCATATTTGCGTACACGAAACGGGAGCCATCGAAGCTACCGGACACAAAATTAACCATGTGAAAACACCCCTCGGTAAACTGACTCCTCAAGACATCGAAGATGTTATGATTTTTCATGAAGACGAGCACTACGTACTCCCTAAGATGATATATATTTCAAATTCAACAGAGACGGGACTTATTTATACGAAAGCCGAGTTAGAAGCTCTGCGCGAGAAGTGCGATGAACACGGGCTGTATATGTATATTGACGGTGCCCGTATCGCTATGGCACTCTCCGCTGAAGCAAATGATGTGACCTTTCCGGATTTTGCAAGGATTGCGGACGCATTTTATATCGGCGGAACCAAGTGCGGAGCCATGTTCGGAGAAGCTCTGGTTATAGTAAACGACGACCTGAAAGAAGACATGCGCTTCCTTATCAAGCAGCGGGGTGCCCTTCTGGCCAAGGGACGTCTGCTGGGTGTCCAGTTCAACACCCTTCTGAGGGATAACCTATATCTGGAACTTGGTGCACACGCGGACAGAATGGCGGCAAGGCTGGCAGAAGGAATCAGGGCAAAGGGCTACGAGTTCGTAATCCCTCCACAGACGAATATTATATTTGCCAGCTTCCCGAAGCCGCTGGTTGAGGAACTGTCAAAGAAGGTTATGTTCGAAACCTGGCCTGCGGTAACCGAAACGCATCAGGCCATAAGGCTGGTAACCTCCTGGGGAACAAAGGAAGAAGAGATTGATGCATTTCTGGAGCTTATTTAAACTTTGTCTTATTTAGCCAGACCTTTTCCCGTCATGTGTTCAATATCAATCACAACACAAGCGGTCTTTTTCCACATCTTTTTTATATAATCCATGCCCGCCTCATAGAAGCCAGCGGAGTATTTTGATACAATCTTTTTAAGGATTTCTTCTTTCTCCCGGTCACTTTCAACTATGCGTGCCTTACCGAAGCATATTACGCTCTTATATAATGTGGTAAATTCCTTCGCATTAATTTCATCGGCTCCAATAACACAGAAGGACACTTTAGGGTCTTTTTTTATTGCATCGAGCTTGTGTCCGGTCAATGCACAGTGAAATATGATTCGGTTGTTATCATAAACATAGCTTACGGGAACCCCGTAAGGATAACCGTCGTCACCGTTTACGGAGAGTACTCCGTTCGTGCACACTTTTAAAATATCAACGGTTTCTTCCGCAGGTTTCAGCTTATCACTCCTTCTGACTTCCCTGAACATATAGGAGTCTCCTTTCATTTATTTACAGACCGCAGCTTCCTACAGGAATTTTATCGCTGTTTACAGCTTTAATAATCGGAGTTGTTCTTTCTTCGGTGAACCAGCTGCAAAGTTCTATATCGTGCATTCCTTCTTCTGAAAGCTTTCCGGCCGCGACCTCTGCCTGGTCCTGATCCTTCACTATCCACATTTTAGTGTAAAGATCATCGCTGCTCACTTCGAGCACTACCGGTTCTTCAACCACGGGATCTACCACAATTACACCGTATCTGGTGAACTCTTCCAATGCCTCGACTTTTTTAAGCTCTGCGGGTGAATAGGCTGCATTTCTGACCTTAATGCCTTCGCCCACAGCTTTACTGATTCTGGCTGTAACTTCATCGTCAAAATCTCCGCACAGATTAAAGAGGTTAAAACCCTCCTCTGCCAGCTTGGCGGCATGTTCAACTGCCATGTCCATGTTATCTGTTCCGACGATTCTTGTAATGCTCTCTCCCGTATTATATTCGCCGCAGTATGTCTCCGGTGTGTAACCCGGAAGGTTTATCATGTATGCTAATTTCATCATAATGCATATCCTCCTTTAATCCTTTGTGTTTATCCGTCAATTAATCCGGATTTATTATACTATATCGGCAAACCGTGGTGTAACAATTTTATCATCAACTATTGTGAGACCTTCATGTTCCAGCAGCCATCTTTTCAGCGGCAAGCCTCCCCCGTACCCGGTAAGATGGTTGTTGCCGCCTATAACTCTGTGGCACGGCACAATAATTGATATGGGATTGTGTCCGTTGGCGGCACCGACGGCACGGGAGGACATGCGTTCCTTACCTATGACTTTTGCTACTTCATCAGCTATCTCTCCGTAAGAAGCCGTCTCCCCGTAAGGTATTTTCATTAGTATACTCCACACCTGCCTCTGAAATTCTGTTCCCTTAAGATTGAGCTTCAAAGTCTCAGGGTCGGGTTTATCTCCGGCAAAATATCTGTCCAGCCATTCCGATGCCTCTTTTAAGTATTCATCCTGCAGGGTGTTCGATTCGTTCCTTCCCGATAACACCGCTGCCGGCTGTCCCGGAAGCCGCAAGCCGACTATGCCGGCCTCATCTGCAGCGATTGTTATTCCCCCAAGAGGAGAGTCATATATTTTTAGCGTATGCATTCACAACCTCCTTTCAAAAGTCTCTTCACCCATTATTTACCATAATTGTAATATTGTTGGTTTCCATTGTCAACTAAATTCATTTGAAACACATGATTTTACATGGATTTTACATTGACTTGTATACGAATTTTACCGGGAGAAATTACAATGAAGGCGTATTATTAGAAAAGAAATAATATATCAATAAGAAATGTCAAAAGGAGGCATAGAAAGAAAATGAAGAAAATTATTGGTGTACTCACAGTATCAATGTTACTCGTACTGGCACTTGCCGGCTGCGGCGGCAACGGCGAAGCCGAGGAGCCTAGTGCCGGGTCTGTATCGACTGACGGCTCAACATCCATGAGCGAGGTAATCGGTGCATTGGGAGAGTCCTTTGAAGCTGATACCGGCATCGCCGTAACTTACAATGCTACAGGATCCGGTGCAGGCATCCAAGCTGTTCAGGAAGGCAGATGTGACATCGGACTTTCCAGCCGTGATCTGAAGGATGAGGAGAAGGAAGCCGGGCTTGAAAGCACAGTCCTTGCTCTGGACGGGATAGCAATCATCGTTAACCCTGAAAATCCTCTTAAAGATCTGGATGTAGATACTATCAAGAAAATCTACACCGGCGAAATCACAAACTGGAAAGATGTTGGCGGTAATGATGCTGAAATCGTACTGATTGGTCGTGAAGCAGGCAGCGGCACAAGAGATGGCTTTGAATCCATTACTGAGACGGAAGATCTCTGCAAGTACCGTCAGGAACTGACTTCTACCGGTGATGTAATCACAACAGTTGGAAGCAATCCGGATGCTATCGGCTACGCTTCTCTCTCGGCTGTTCAGGATACAGTGGTTACACTTACCGTAGACGGTGTTGCTCCAAGCGAAGACACTATCAAGGACGGCACCTACGTTATACAGCGTCCATTTGTTTTCGTAACTATTAAAGAAGCTGATCTCTCCGAAGATGCTCTGAAGTTCTTCGAGTATGCAACTTCAGAAGAAGCTGCGGATATCATCAGCGAAGCAGGTGTAGTTCCTGTAAACTAAGGTAAGGAAAGTATATGTGCTTTAAGCGACGGCCGAAGTGCCGCCGCTTATTCACGTTTGAGGTATTTTATGAAGAAAAACAGATTAGTAGAGAATATCGTGCGAAACATATTCCTCTTGCTGGGCTTGATTACTGTCGGCTGCGTTCTGCTAATTACGGTATTTCTTATCGTTTCAGGTATACCTGCAATTAAAGAGATTGGTATAATTGATTTCCTTTTCGGTAAGGAGTGGGCATCCACCGCTGCCGAACCCAAGTACGGAATACTGCCGTTTATACTGACAAGCATATACGGTACTGCAGGAGCAATTTTGATTGGGGTGCCCGTGGGATTCTTTACCGCAGTCTATCTATCAAAGGTTGCAAATATAAGGGTAAGATCCGTTATCGAAGGAGCAGTTAATCTGCTGGCAGGCATCCCTTCGGTTGTTTACGGCCTTGTAGGAATGCTTGTGCTTGTTCCCGCAATTCGTGAAGCCTTTGATGTTCCGGACGGTGCAAGCCTGCTTGCCGCTATAATAGTCCTTGCTATAATGATACTGCCTAATATAATAAAAGTGTCCATCACTTCACTGGATGCCGTGCCGGAGGAGTATGAAGATGCCTCTCTCGCTCTCGGAGCAACACCTACGGAAACATTTTTCAAAGTTTCCGTACCTGCAGCAAGAAGCGGAATCGCAGCAGCTGTTGTACTTGGTGTCGGACGAGCTATCGGTGAAGCCATGGCTGTTATGATGGTTGCGGGTAATGTGGCAAATATGCCTTCACTCTTTGAAAGCGTTCGTTTTCTCACCACGGCTGTTGCAAGCGAAATGGCTTATTCAAGTCCCGGCAGCTTACAGAGAGACGCCCTGTTTTCCATCGCGCTTGTGCTGTTCATGTTTATTATGATGATTAACGCCGCGCTCAATTTCCTCCTGAAGCGAGATAAGGAGAAATAAGATGGACAGAAGACGAACAATATATATAAAAACCATGCGCGGTACGATGATTGTCTGTACTGCACTCACCGGGGGGCTCCTCCTGTTTATGCTTGTTTATATTTTTTTCAACGGCATTCCCAATATTACCTGGGAGTTACTCTCAACCAAACCGAGCTATCTGGAAGACCGAATCGGCATTTTGCCCGACATCCTGAACACGATTTATATTGTACTTGCTACGCTTGTTTTTGTAATCCCTCTCGGTGTCGGTGCGGCGATTTACCTGACAGAATACGCACAAAACCAAAGGATTGTTGCCGCTATCGAATATGCTGCAGAAACCCTCTCGGGGATTCCGTCAATAATATACGGTCTTGTGGGCATGCTTGTTTTTTCCAATAACTTCGGAACAAGCCTGTTGGCAGGAGCCTTAACTCTTGTTATTATGAATCTGCCGACAATGATGCGTACAGCACAGGAGAGCCTGAAAAGTTTACCGCAAAGTTACCGCGAAGGTGCCTTTGGTCTGGGTGCAGGCAAATGGCGTGTGATTCACACAATAGTTCTTCCGGGATGTGTGGACGGTATTATCACCGGATGCATCCTCTCTATAGGAAGAATAATAGGTGAATCGGCGGCACTGCTCTTTACCGCAGGTTTTGCCCACGCTCTGAACGGTATACTTACCGGACTTACAAGTCCCGGTGCAACCCTTACCGTTGCACTGTATGTGTATGCCAAAGAAGAAGGCGAGTTTGCAGTTGCCTTTGCCATCGCCGCTATTCTGATGGTGCTGACATTACTGATTAATCTGTCTGCCACACTGGTTGGCAAGTACTTTGCTAAAAGGAGAAACATATGAGTCTAATAATGACGACCAAAAACTTAAATCTTTGGTACGGAGATAATCATGCCTTAAAAGATGTAAATATTGACATCCGCGAAAAGAGCATTACGGCACTGATCGGGCCTTCGGGATGCGGTAAATCCACATTCATCAAAACCCTAAACCGAATGAACGACCTTATCCCTATTGTAAAAATAACCGGAGAGGTAATCTATGGCGGTCGAAATATTTATGATAAAGATATAGATGTTAACGAACTGCGTCGTGACGTAGGCATGGTGTTCCAGAAACCCAACCCTTTTCCCATGAGTATTTACGATAATGTTGCCTACGGCCCTCGTACACATGGAATCACCAACAGAGTTAAACTGGACGAAATCGTGGAGCAGGCACTTCGCGATGCGGCGATCTGGGACGAAGTAAAGGACAGGCTTAAAAAGAATGCCTTGGGTCTTTCCGGCGGCCAGCAGCAGCGGCTTTGTATTGCCCGTGCACTTGCCGTAGGTCCTAAGGTTTTGCTTATGGACGAACCGACTTCGGCACTTGATCCTATCTCAACTACCCGAATAGAAGAACTTGCATTACAATTAAAAGAGAAATATACTATTGTTATAGTAACTCACAATATGCAGCAGGCAGTACGTATTTCAGATGCTACAGCGTTCTTCCTTCTCGGTGATTTGATAGAGTTTAACGAAACGGATAAATTGTTCTCGTACCCGCAGGACAAGCGAACCGAGGATTATATTACAGGAAGGTTTGGGTGATTTTATGAGGATTAGATTTGATGAACAACTTGATTATTTAAATAAAAAGATGATTGAAATGGGTGCGGAGTGCGAGAACATTATCGCTCACTCCACGAGAGCTCTGCTTGATGGCAACATTGAAGACGCACGCGAGGCCATGGAACAAGGTTACAAAATTGATCAGATGGAACGCGAAATCGAAACAATCTGCCTGAAGCTTCTGCTTCAGCAACAGCCTGTAGCAAAAGATCTTCGTGTGATTTCCGCTGCCCTTAAAATGATTACAGACATGGAAAGGATTGGTGACCAAGCAGAGGATATTGCAGAAATCATCATTTTTCTCAATGGCAGAACCGGTGAGGAATGTAAGGATATTCCTCTTATGGCGGAAGCCACAATTAAAATGGTTACCGAAAGTATTGATGCCTACGTAAACGAGGATCTGGAGCTTGCCAAAGCGGTGATGGATTACGATGATGTGGTTGATGATGCTTTTGACCGTGTAAAAGAAGAACTGATCGGGATGATTACCGCAAACCCTGCAGACGGCGGATATGCGCTGGATCTTCTCATGATAGCAAAATATTTTGAGCGTATAGGTGACCATGCTGTAAATATTGCTGAGTGGGTGGAGTTCTCCGTTACCGGTCTTCAAAAGGGAGAATAGCATGATCTGGTGTGTAGATGATGACAATACGATTCGTGACATTGAGGTTTATACGCTGGCACAGACCGGTTTCGAAGCCAAAGGTTTTGCTGACGGCGTTTCAATGCTCGAAGCTCTGAAGACAGAAAAACCGGATTTAATAGTACTTGATATTATGCTGCCCGGGAAGGACGGGGTTGATATTCTGAAGGAAATAAGAGGTAATCCCGAAACACGTAAAATCCCGGTAATTATGGCCACCGCCAAAGGCACCGAAATGGATAAGATTCAGGGCCTTGATCTGGGTGCTGATGATTATCTTGTTAAGCCTTTCGGTGTTATGGAAATGGTGTCCCGAATAAAGGCGGTTCTCCGCCGCTATGAGTCTGACAAAAAGGAAGAAACTCTTGCTATCGGCGACATCACGCTCAGCGACAAAGAACATATTGTAACGGTTAATGGTGAGAAAACAGCACTTACCCTTAAAGAGTTTGAGATACTTAAGCTCTTTATGACAAACCCCGGCATTGTATTTTCCCGCGACAGGCTGCTTTCGGAAGTATGGGGGGTGGATTACCTGGGAGAATCCAGAACTGTGGATATGCACATCAAAAACCTCCGGCAGAAGCTTGGCAAAGAGGGTTCTCGCATTGAAACGGTAATAGGTGTCGGTTACAGGATGGAGGATAATAAATGACAAAGAAAATTTTTCGCTCTATCATTGCGGTTGCCATGGTTGTACTTGTGGCAAGCCTTTTCATAGCAAGCAGCTTTTTTTATGACTACTTTAACAGAACGCAGGTGGCTCAGCTTAAATCAGAGCTTTCCATTGTGGCTGAAGAAGTAGATGAGGCAGGTATAGCATATTTCGATAATTTCGATTCATCGATTTTCCGATATACCTTAATTGCTGCTGACGGGACGGTATTATATGACTCGCAGGTGAATGCCAAAGAAATGGAAAATCATCTCGATCGTGAAGAGATTGCAAAAGCTCTTAAGTGGGGAAAGGGCAGCAGTGCCAGATATTCCTCAACTCTGACCGAACGGACTTTTTATGAAGCCATTCGTCTCCAAAACGGAAATGTGCTTCGTATCTCAGTAAGTCAGTTAACGGTCGGGATGCTCCTTTACAGTATGTTACCTGCTATAGTTATCGTTATTTTAATATCCATCCTGGTGGCATTTGCCATGTCCCACAGAATGGCCAAGAGTATTGTAAAACCCCTCGGAGAGCTTGACTTGGAACATCCGGTTGAAAATGACACTTATGATGAGCTTACGCCGTTTCTTACAAAAATAAATAAACAACACAAGCAAATTACAGAGCAGATGAACGAGCTTAAACAGGCTGCCGATGAATTCGAGCAGATTACTTCTTCAATGAACGAAGGTCTTGTTGTGCTCGATGAACATGGTACGGTTCTGACCATTAACCCTGCCGCAAAAGAATTGTTTGATGTAGATGACGCTGCGATCGGCCGCGGTTTCCTAACCGTTGACCGCAGTGCAGACATGACAACCGCCGTTGACAAAGCCCTTGCAGGAAAACGTGGTGTTTTTCGCGAGGAGAGAAACGGTAATGAATATCAGTTTGTTGTCAGCCGCACAGAATCAGAAGGCAAGACGACGGGCGTGGTCATCCTCTGCCTGGATGTCACCGAGATGGCTTTTGCTGAGCGTAATCGCCGGGAATTTACCGCAAATGTTTCCCACGAACTTAAAACGCCTCTTCAGTCAATACTCGGAAGTGCGGAACTTCTGGAAAACGGTCTTGTTAAACCGGAAGACACAAAGAAATTTATCGGCAATATCAGGACAGAAGCTACAAGACTTGTAGATCAGATAAACAACATTATTCGTCTTTCTCAGCTTGATGAAGGCATCGAGCCTCCTTCAGAGTCGGTTGACCTGTACGATGTCGCTAAAGAAGTTATCGATGTACTTTCGGTTTCCGCTGCGAAAAAGAAGGTTGAGTTAGCCCTTAACGGCGAGTCCTGTGTTATGACCGGTGTCCGCAGATACCTCTATGAGATTATCTATAATCTTTGCGATAATGCTATTCGCTACAGCTATGACGGCGGCAAAGTTACAGTTAACCTGAAGAACAAAGAGGGAGATATTATTCTGTCTGTAAAAGATGATGGTATCGGCATTCCTGATGAACATCAGGCGCGTATTTTTGAGAGATTCTATCGTGTCGATAAGAGCCATTCAAAAGAAGCCGGCGGAACAGGTCTGGGGCTTTCTATAGTCAAGCACGCCGTAGCCTACCACGGCGGTACTATCAAGCTGGATAGTGAGTCCGGAAAAGGTACGAAGGTGACGGTTGTGTTTGAATCGAGTGACAGCGAATAAAAAAAAGATTCACTTCATCAACCCCCCCCGTTGAGAAAGCAGTATGCTATGCGATTTCAACGGGGGTTTTGCTTCTATATCCGGACACACAGAAATCAATAATTCATTTTTATCTTGATATAATAAGTAAAGTATGCCATTATGAAAGTACTATTAAGTGCTGAACATTTAAATGTTGAAAGAGGTTAAAGAGGTTAGAAAAATGAAAAAGATATTGGTACCTGTGGACGATTTTGAACCGTCAAAAAAAGCTTGCCAAGCTGCGAAAGATCTGGCATCGAAATACGATTCCGACATTATTTTGATAACTGTGGTTCCGGGCATGACATGCCGGAGTTGCGGTCTTACAACTTTCCCCCATGAGATTGCGGGTGCGAAAGAAATGTTACTTGAAATCAAGGAAAATATTTTTGACAACTTGGGCGAAAGAGTCGAAACTCGGTACTTAAAAGGTGATATAGCCAGAGAAATCCTTGACTGTGCAAAAAGAGAACAGGTGGATCTGATTGTAATGGGTTCCAAAAACCGCGGGGTTTTCTCCAGAACTCTTCTGGGCAGCGTTTCGAATAAGGTTGTGAACCACAGCGAGGTTTCCGTTTTAATTGTGAAATAGGCGGGTTTGTTAAAAACTCCACTGTTTTGATACCCATTTAAATACAGTCATTGCATGTTTATCCTTTCTGCGGAATTTTTATTCGCAAATATTTTGAAGTAATGCCTTTATAGGATAATTTGTCTATTAGTGTTCCCTGACTTTCCGCACAAATCATGGTTTTTGAGCCTTTTTTACAGAAACATAATTAGTACAAAGTTCCTCCGCATTTTTCTCACATAGAAAAAGCTCTTTATACCGCAACTTAATATAATTAACCCGCTCGTTGCCAGCAAGTTAGTTTCTTAATGTCCGTAAATTACTTAGCTGACATGTATGCATCTGTATACATCTGATTTGCATGGTATTTTTTCTGTAAAAATGCAGAAAAAAGCGAGATTTATTCGGAAATTATTGTTTTATTGGTATGACTCGAAGATCTGGAGTTTTGCATCGTTATCTATGCATCCATAATTTCATATAGATTCATTTTCAACTGCTTACAAATTGTAAGCAGAGAAACTATCTCCGGTGTAAATAACTTCCTGATTTCTTTCTCATAGTCAATATTTCTCAACAGCCTTATAGCGTCATTTTCCCTGAAATGATGTTATAAGACTGAAAATGATGGTATAACATTAAACCGACATGGATATGGTCAAAGGCAGTTTACCATTCAAAAGAAGTGCTGGTTTTTTGATTTTATCTTGATATAACAAGTGAAGTATGCCATTATTATAGTACGATAAAGTGCTATATATTTAAATGTTGAAAGGGTGAGAAAAATGAAAAAGATTTTGGTACCTGTGGACGGTTCTGAACCGTCAAACAGAGCTTGCCAGGTTGCGAAAGATTTGGCAATGAAGTTTGATTCCGACATTTTTTTAGTAACTGTAGTACTGACCTATGAATATGCTGCAAACCGAGCATGCCTGAATTGTGATAATACACTCTTAGCCCATGAGATTGAAGGCTCGGAAGAGATGTTGCGTGAAATCAAGGAAAGCTTTTTTGATGAATTAGGCGACCGAGTCAAGACTCAATGCTTACAAGGTGACATAGCGGGCGAAATACTCGACTATGCGAAAAGAGAGTGCGCTGATCTTATTGTAATGGGTTCCAGGGGCTTAGGTGCTTTCTCTAAGACTCTCTTGGGCAGCGTTTCGAATAAGATTGCAAACCGCGGTGATATTTCCGTTTTAATCGTGAAATAGACGACTTTACAAAAATAAACAAAATATTGTTTGCCCTCCGGGATTCATTCCGGAGGTTTTTATTGTTCTTGCTTGATATAACAAGTGAAATATGCCATTATTATATTATGATGAAGTGTTAAATACTTAAATGTTGAAAGGGTGAAAAAAATGAAAAAGATTTTGGTTCCTGTGGACGGTTCCGAACCGTCAAACAGAGCTTGCCGGGTTGCGAAAGATTTGGCATTGAAATTTGATTCCGACATTATTTTAGTAACTGTAGTATCGCCCAGTGAATATGCTTCAAACCGGACATGCATGAATTGTGGCGGTACACTCTTAAAACATGAGATTGAAGGTTCGAAAGAAATGTTGCTTGAAATCAAGGAAAATTTCGATGATATAGCTGAAAGAGTTGATACCCAGTATCTGGAAGGTGACATAGCGAGTGAAATACTTGCCTGTGCAGAAAGAGAACAGGCGGACCTTATTGTAATGGGTTCCAGAGGCTTGGGGGTTTTCTCGAGGTCTTTCCTGGGCAGCATTTCGAATAAGGTTGTAAACCACAGCGATATTTCCGTTTTAATCGTGAAATAGATTCTCCTGTCATAAGTAAAAGCCGCCCCGAACAATGTCCGGGGCGGCTTTCTGTTTTTGCTTGATAGATCCGTCGTTATCGCTTTGAGAACTGGCTGGCTCTTCTCGCCTTTTTGAGTCCGTACTTCTTTCTTTCCTTCATTCTGGCATCTCTGCTCAGGAATCCGGCTGCTTTAAGTGCAGGTCTGTACGCTTCTCTGTCTGCTTCGCAGAGGGCTCTTGAGATTCCGTGTCTCAAAGCCCCGGCCTGGCCTGTGTATCCGCCGCCCTCAACCTTGGCGATTACATCAAACTTGCCTTCGCATCCTGCGATTTCGAAAGGTCTCAGCACCTCTCTCTTAACGATTTCCAGCGGAAGGTAATCGTCGAGAGCTTTACCGTTTACTGTGATATTTCCTTTGCCGGGGAGTAATCTTACTCTAGCAACCGAAAATTTTCTTCTGCCTGTCCCGTAGTACTGTGTCTTTGCCATCGTTCAATTTCCTCCCTTCTTAAATATCCATAACTTCCGGCTTCTGAGCCTGATGTCCATGCTCAGGGCCTGCGTAAACCTTTAACTTCTTGTACATCTGTCTGCCGAGTTTGCCCTTTGGCATCATTCCCTTAACAGCATGTCTAACAACTTCTGTCGGGTTCTTTTCCATCAGCTTTTCAAATGTGACCTCTCTCAATCCACCCGGATAACCCGTGTGGTGCTTGTAGATCTTTTCCTTTCTTTTTTTGCCGGTTACCGCAACCTTTTCAGCATTAATTACGATTACGTAATCTCCACAGTCAACATGCGGTGTGTAAGTCGGCTTGTGCTTGCCTCTGAGAACTGTCGCAATCTGTGTTGCCATTCTTCCCAAATTTTGTCCTTCGGCATCGACAACGTACCACTTACGTTCGACCTCTGCCGGCTTCGCAATGAATGAATTCATTTCTTTTCCTTTCTTTCTACTGGGATGCCTTATGGAGATTCTCGCGAAAACTCCGGGCATCTGGTTCGAACCTGCCTACTGAATTCCCCTGCAAAACAACGGGAACTGTTTCGGCATCCTCAAAATAAACTTTTAAGTCGTGCTCGCTCCGGATCTCTCCTGTTCACACGCAAATCTGTATCGTAATCGTGAATCGCGACACAAAGCAATTCTACACTTTGTCCGTTTTCATGTCAAGAAAAAACATTATATGTTCAGAACCTTTCTGATTCAAAAGCGATAATGTCTTAAGTAAATGCAAGGGAAAATGTCCCAAATCAAAATTACATGTATAATCTCTCCTGAAAGAGAGGTGGACATGAGAAAGGTAGAATTAACCGTGAATGAACAGAAAAAGTATGAGACCATTAAAAGGCTGGTCGAAAAAGGCGGCAGCAAGAAGCGTGCAGCATTAAAACTTGGCGTTACCGTAAGAACAATCAACAGACTTATTAAGCGTTACAAATTGGAAGGCAAAAGTGCATTTTCTCATAAGAACAAAGCTCGTACCCCTTCCAATGCTTTCAGTGCAGAATTTGAGAATGAAATCATCACCTTGTACCTTAACAAGTATTCCGATGCTAATTTCAAACATTTTTCCGAGCTGCTTGCCAGAAACGAAGGCATTAAGATTTCCGAATCTGCCATATCGTCCATTATGTATGAAGCGGAAATCCTGTCTCCCAAGGCACACAGAGCTACTAAGCGCAAGCTAAAGAAAAGGCTCAATGAGCAGCTTGCATCAACAAAATCAAAGAAAAAGCAGACAGAATTAAAAGAGAAAATTCAGGAGGTTGATGACCCTCACCCACGAAGACCAAGATGTGCGTTCTCAGGTGAGATGATTCAAATGGATGCCTCATTACACCCTTGGTTTGCCGGCATCAAAGCCACATTACATGCTGCAATAGATGATGCCAGCGGAAATGTGGTCGGTGCCTACTTTGACAGCCAGGAGACGCTTAACGGGTATTACCATGTATTTGAACAAATCCTTACGGATTACGGCATACCTTACATGTTCTATACAGACCGCAGAACTGTTTTTGAATACAAGCGCTATGGTGAGAACAAGCTTGAAAACAATACAATGACACAGTTTGCATATGCCTGTAAACAGCTGGGGGTAGAAATTAAAACGACCAGTGTCCCTCAGGCCAAAGGTCGAATAGAAAGGTTGTTCCAGACATTACAGTCACGCCTGTGTGTCGAACTACGGCTTGCAGGCGTGACAACAATCGAGCAGGCAAATGAATTCTTAAAATCCTACCTAAAAGAATTCAATCGTCAGTTTGCTCTTCCTCTTGATTCTATACAATCCGTATTTGAATCGCAACCGGAAAAATCTCAAATTGACCTATTCCTATCAGTAATTGCTGAAAGAAAAGTTGATCACGGTCATTGTATACGCATATGGGCAAAGCACTTTTTACCTGTGGATGAAAATGGTTCTGAAGTATTCTTCCATCGTAAAACGGCTGCTTTAGTAATTAAAACCCTGTCCGGGAAACTGTACTGCAGCATTAACGAACGAATCTATGGTTTAGAAGAAATACCACAGCATGAAGTACAGTCACGATATTTTAACCTTAAGCAGGAGAAACAGTCGCCGAAAAAAAAGAGGAAAGTTTTCATTCCTCCAATGGATCACCCTTGGAAAAAGGACAATTTTATGAAGTTCATAAAAGCAATGGAAGGACGAGAAGAAGACTGGGCTGCGTAAGTGTGTCAAAAAGCACCGGCAATCCTCATAATTACCGGTGCTTATGTTAGTTATTTTTTAGGACATTTTCCTAAATGCTTGACAGAAAAAACATTATATGTTCAGAACCTTAGCCATCACCTCGGCCATCACTTGGGATTTTCTTTTTTACCATTACAACGAAATCTGTTACATATGATGCACATTTAACAAATAACATATTAAGTGGAATTGAAACAGCAATTACAGCTACGGCGCATACCGCAAAAGAAAGTATGAATGCTGCATGCTGATTCATCCCTGCGAAAAGGTCTTCTATGAGATAAGCACCCAAAAGCCTGCTGACGATGGGATGCATAATGTAAAGCCCCATGCTGTGCCTTCCTACATAAGCCAGCGGCTTGATGCTGAGTGCTCTGCCAAGAGGCTTGCTTGTGCAGAGAATCATTATAATCATAAGGGAACAGATCCCGTCTATCATGAACGTGGTTCTGCTCTCAGGCCTTTTAATGATGAAAAAAACAAACACTAACATTATAATCTGGACGAACGGGTTGCTGAAAGCTCTGTAAATCAGCTTTTTGTCGTCACGCATTATAAGTGCAATAAGATTGCCTATAAGACAGATCGCAATCCATGTTTCACCTACATAATAAAATGCGATTATCTCCAAAATAACCGCAATGTATGACCATCCGTGCTGCCCGTTTATATAGGAAATAACCGATGCAAAAAAGAATGCCTGTATGCACCAGTATGTGGGAAAAATGCCATCGTCCAGCAAAATAGTCTCTTTAATAAGATCGTAAGCATCGTGAATGTTATCTCTGATGCCTGCATTCTCGAGAATAATATACAGTAAGTTTATGAATCCGCCGGCTATGAAGAAATATGCATATCGGTTAACTGAAAGTTCCAGAATTGTTTTCTTGCGGCTGCCGCCTTTGGTGTACGCAAAGAATCCGAGAATGACCCCGAACATGGCAACAGCGGCCTTGCCTGTAACCCCTCCGAGGAACCATGCAGAGACACCTTCGCGCCAGAAATCAAAGTAATTGTCGTTATGGATTGCAATGTAATGGACACCGAACACCCACATAATCGCCAGAAACTTAATTACATCTATATATACCAGTCTGTCTTTCATTACATTTATTACCTTACTAAAAGGACACTACACCAACTGTGCAATGACTTTCTTTTTCTTTCCCCTTTCGACAAGCATTTTGCCGTCCTTAAATGACTCTTCGGTGATGAGATATTTCTTGTCAGAAATCTTCTCCCCGTCTATCTTCAGACCTCCCTGTTCTATGGTCATGAAGCCTTCGCGATTGGAAGGAACAAGGCCCAGCTCCTTTATAAAGGCAACTACACCGAGACCCCCCAGTTCATTTCCGTCCTTGTCCGTACTGTTAAGCAACGCAGCCGGAATTTCCACGACAGGCAGATTGTCCATTCCGCTTCCGGCTCCGCCGCCGAATGCGGCACGTGCCGCATCCTGTGCCTTGACAGCTTCCTCTTCACCATGAACCAGTTTGGTTACTTCAAGGGCCAAAACTTCCTTCGCTTTATTTATCTCCTGATCTTTCAGTGCCGACAGTCTGCGAACTTCATCCATTGGAAGGAAGGTCAGCATTCTCAAGCACTTTTCCACATCCGCATCATCCACATTTCTCCAGTACTGATAAAAATCATACGGCGAGGTCTTTTCAGGACTGAGCCACAGAGCTCCGCTCTGTGTTTTGCCCATCTTGTTTCCTTCCGAATTTGTCAGCAGGGCAAATGTCATTCCATAGTAGTCGTCTTTGCCGAGAATCCTCCTAGAAAGATCGGCACCGAACAGAATGTTCGACCACTGATCATTGCCTCCGAATTGAATTTTGCAGTCAATATCACGTGCCAGACAGTAGAAGTCATAGGACTGAAGCAGCATGTAGTTGAATTCCAGAAAGGACAGTCCTTTTTCCATTCTCTGTTTGAAGCATTCCGCACGCAGCATGGCGTTAACGCTGAATCTGCTTCCGATGTCCCTGATAAATTCCAGATAGTTGAAATCAAGGAGCCAGTCAGCGTTATTCACGCATATGGCCTTGCCCGCTTCCGGCTCTTTGTTTGTAGTACCTTTTCCCAGGACACTGCCGCTTGGGATGTACTTCCACTCATCATCAAAATCCAGAAACTGTTCGAAGAGTCTCTTAAACTTAAGTCCGTTCTCTCTGATAATCTCCTGGGTCATCATCTGCCTCATATCGGTTCTTCCGGATGGGTCGCCAATCATTGTCGTGCCCCCGCCTATAAGAACTATGGGAGTATGTCCGTATTTCTGCATGTACATCATTATAATAACCTGCATGAAGTGCCCCACATGCAGACAGTCTGCTGTCGGATCGAACCCTATGTAGAACCTGACCTTTTCTCTGCCGAGCAGGTCACGAATTCCTTTATCATCGGTTGTCTGTTCGATGAAACCTCTTTCCTCAAGAACATCGTACACATTATCAAATTCACTTACATTATCAGGAATAAAATCAAATTTCATTTCATCAATTTCTCCGTTTACTTGGTTCCAAATATTCTGTCGCCTGCATCTCCCAATCCCGGTACGATATACGCGTTTTCGTTGAGGCGTTCATCCTGTGCCGCTATATAGATATCCACATCCGGATGTGCCTTCTGAAGAACTTCTATTCCTTCAGGTGCGGCAATAAGGCACATGAAGACGATGTCTGTCCCGCCTTTCTGCTTAACGAAATCTATAGCTGCCACGGCACTTCCGCCTGTCGCCAGCATCGGGTCCGTAACAAATATCTTTCTCTTTGGCAGGTCCTCGGGCATCTTGCAGTAGTATTCATGCGGTTCATGTGTTTCAGGATCTCTGTACAGTCCCACATGACCCACCTTGGCCTGAGGGATGATTTCCAAGATACCGTCAACCATACCTAAACCCGCTCTTAAAATCGGAACAACTGCAACATCATGGCCGGCAAGCATTTTTACGGTTGTTTTGCATATCGGCGTCTCTATTTCCACATCTTCAAGTGCCAAGTCACGAGTTGACTCATAGGTCATCAGCATGCTTATTTCCTTTACAATCTGTCTGAAGTCTCTGGTTGGCAGACATGACTGTCTGATCTGTGCAACCTTATGCTGAATTAACGGATGATCGAATACATATATTTTCCCCATATCTATCCTGCCTTTCTTTGAGCATATATCTTCCTTCAGCACCTTATTGTGCTGTTATTAACACATTGCGTCAAGCATATCTGTACGGCGCTCGTGCCTGCCGCCTTCAAATTCCGTGTCTAGCCATGAGGCTACAATCTCAAGAGCCAGATCCGGTCCGGTGGTTCTGCCGCCGAGAGCCAGCATGTTTGCATTGTTGTGTTTGCGGGACATTTCAGCCATTTCAACACTGGTGCAAAGTCCGCATCTGATGCCTTTCACCTTATTTGCCGCAATGGAAATTCCTATGCCGGTGCCGCAAATAACGATTCCTCTGTCCGCCTTGCCGTCGGCAACGGCTTCGGCACAGGCTCTGCCGTATACCGGGTAGTCTACGGAATCTTCACTGTCAGTCCCCAAGTCAACTAATTTCACGCTGCGCTCTCTGAGAAATGTCTTAACCTTTTCTTTCAGGGCGAAACCGCCGTGATCACTTGCGATTGCTATCAGCATATTCCCCTCCTACACTCTTACAATATTATATCCGGCAGACTTAAACATTCGATTCATTACGGCAAACCCTACACCATCTGTCTCACTCATGGCTCCGGCAAGAATCAGATCCACACCTTCTTTGTCCAGATCTCTTAAGTTGGCAAAAAAATCGTGGGCAGCTTCGATAAAAGCCTTCTCCTCGAAGAGAATTACACCCACATTGTTTCCCAAACTCTCGTTCAGACCTTTCAATCTCTCGATTTCCGCCTTAACATTTTCGTGGCTTCCCTCCACAACGATCATTTGTGCCTTTGGTGCATAGTGCTTATATTTCATTCCCGGTGATTTAGGAGCAAAGTCTTCATCTCCTTCAGATGTTTCCGCTTCCAGTGCCGAATCATAAACGACTTTCTTTCCGATTGCCGCTTCAATGTTATCTGCTGTTATTACACCCGGCCTGAGAATTACAGGAACCTCTCCGGTCATATCAACTACCGTTGATTCTATTCCCACTCTGCAGTCCTCTCCTATGATTACGGCATCTATTCTTCCGTCCATGTCCGAGATAACATCGTCCGCTCTTGTGGGACTGGGACTTCCGGAAAGGTTGGCACTGGGCGCTGCTATGGGACATCCTGAAAAGTTTATCAGCTCCAGAGCGGCCTTGCTGTCCGGCATCCTCACCGCAACTGTATCCAGGCCGCCTGTGGTTCTGTCGGGAACACTTTCTTTTTTCTTTACTACCAAGGTCAGCGGTCCGGGCCAGAAATTTTCAATCAGAGCAACGATTTCGGGACTCAGCATTCTCGTCAGCTGCCCGATATCGCTTGCTCTGGAAATATGAACAATCATCGGATTGTCTCCCGGCCGGCCTTTGGCTTCATACACTTTGGCTACAGCATCTTCATCAAGAGCATTGGCACCCAGTCCGTATACGGTTTCCGTAGGGAATGCAACAAGTCCCCCGCGTCTGATTATACGTGCCGCAGTCTCTATATCATTCTTTTCAGTTGTCAGTATCTTCGTTTTCATATCTTTCCTTTTTTTCATGTCTTTTAGATCCGCATTTTATTAAAAACTCTTCATCTTCTCTGTCTGGTCGTTTGTAATCAGGGCATCGACAATTTCATCAATATCTCCGTCGAGAAAAGCATCCAGCTTGTAAAGAGTCATGCCTATCCTATGGTCGGATACTCTTCCCTGAGGAAAGTTGTAAGTCCGGATTCTCTCACTTCTGTCTCCGGAGCCGACCTGGCTCTTTCTCTGACCGGCTATTTCATCCTGCTGCTTTTGCATTTCCAGATCATAGAGTCTGGCTTTGAGCACCTTGAAAGCCTTTTCCTTGTTCTTTATCTGTGACTTTTCATCCTGACAGGTTACAATGAGGCCGGTGGGCTCATGGGTCAGCCTCACAGCGGAGTCCGTGGTGTTTACGGACTGACCGCCGTGTCCGGAAGCCCTGTAAACATCAACTCTCACATCGTTAGGATCCAAATCCACTTCCACATCATCTACCTCCGGCAGTACCGCAACTGTAGCCGCCGACGTATGCACTCGGCCACTGGATTCCGTCTCCGGAACTCTCTGTACTCTATGTGCTCCCGACTCGAACTTCAACCTGGAGTAAGCACCTTTGCCCCTGATAATCATTACAGCTTCCTTAATTCCGCCGATGCCTGTCTCATTTATATCCATCAATTCGGTCTTCCAGCGGTTTCTTTCGGCGTATCTGCCGTACATTCTCAAAAGATCCGCGCCAAAAAGAGCCGCCTCCTCACCGCCTGTTCCTGCTCTTACTTCCAGAATTACATTCTTCTCATCGTTGGGGTCCTTGGGCAGCAGAAGGATTCTCAGCTCTTCTTCAAAAGTTTCAATGTCTTCCTCCAGCCGGCTGATTTCCATCTTCGCCAGCTCTTTCATTTCCTCATCGCCTTCTTCCAGAAGATCTCTTGCATCGGCCAGTTCCTGTTTAGCCTTATTGTACTCTGTATATTTCCTGACGACAGGCTCTATCTCGCTCATTTCTTTTATGTGCTTCTGCCACAAGGTCTGGTTGCTGATAACCTCCGGGTCTGACGCTTTCATAGCCAGTTCGTCATATTTTTCTGTTATAAAATCCAGTTTCCCAAACATTCTCTGTCTCCTTTTTCTCCAATCAAGTATTATAACAGAAAACGCAACTCTTTTGTAGCCTTTAACTCTATAATTGGTGTGCAAACTGACTGTTGTACAGCTCCGCATAGAAACCGCCGCATGCCAGAAGTTCTTCATGGCTGCCCTGCTCTACTATATCTCCATGGTTCATTACGAGGATGCAGTCCGCATCTTTAATTGTTGACAGGCGATGGGCTATAATGAAACTGGTTCGACCGCACATGAGCTCCTCCATGGCCTGCTGAATCTGACGCTCGGTTCTGGTGTCTACAGAGCTGGTAGCCTCATCAAGAATCAGAACAGGTGCATCTGCCAGAAATGCCCTGGCTATAGTCAGTAGCTGCTTCTGCCCGGCAGATATATTGGTAGCATCTTCGTTAATTTCCATTTCATAACCATTCGGAAAAGTCCTGATAAAGTGGTCTACATGAGCAGCTCTTGCCGCTTCCTCCACCTCTTCGTCGGTCGCATTCATGCGGCCGTATCTGATATTGTCGCGGATGGTTCCGCTGTTCAGCCAAGTATCCTGCAAAACCATTCCAAAAAGTTCTCTCAAGTTGCTTCTGCTCAAACCCTTTATGTTGTAACCATCCACATATATGGCTCCGCTGTTCAGCTCATAGTATCTCATAAGCAGCTTAACTATTGTGGTTTTTCCGGCACCGGTAGGCCCCACAATGGCGACTCTCCTTCCGGCTGATGCCTTGAATGAGAAGTCCCTTATTACTGTCTCGTCATCACTATAACCAAATCTGACATTCTCAAACGTCACTTCGCCCCTTACGTCATTTACGTCCAGCACAACTGCCGGCTCTTCACCTGTTCCCTCTTCCTCTTCCTCATCACGAATTTCAAAAACCCGCTCGGCGGCTGCCGCTGTAGACTGCAGCTGATTGACAATGTTGGCCACCTCGTGAATAGGATGATCAAATGATCTGACATACTGAATAAAAGCCTGAATCTGTCCTATGGATATTTGACCCTTAAGAGCCAGATAGCCGCCAAGGAAGCATACCATCACATATGACAGGTTCCCTACAAGCTGAGTGAGAGGAGGCATAAGTCCGGAAATGAACTGGGACTTCCATGCTGCTTCACCCAGTCCGTCATTGTATTCATTAAATGTTTCCTCTGCAATTTCCTCACGGTTAAATACCTTAATGATTTCATGTCCGGAATACATCTCTTCCACATGCCCGTTAACCTGTCCAAGAAATTTTTGTTGACTCATAAAGTGCCCCTGAGATTTTTTTACCACTATCTTGATAATAAACACAGATAAAGGTATTACAGTCAGTGCTGCTGCAGCCATCGGGATACTTATACTTATCATCATTATAGCTATGCCGATTATAATTATTACACTGGTAATCATGTGTGTTATGGTGGCTGTCAGTGTCTGGTTAATCGTCTCTATATCATTGATCATACGGCTCTGAACTTCACCATAGGTAACCTTATCGAAATACTTAAGCGGCAGTCGATCAAGCTTTTTTGAGAATTCGTCACGAAGGGTATAGATAATCTTTTGCGAAACGATTGCCATGAGCCAGTTCTGAAGAACCCCAAAGGCCCAGCTCATCACATACATAACCAACAGTATTACCAGTATTGTAAGCAATGCCTTGTAATCAATTCCGCTTCCCATTACCCCTTGGACGACCTTGTCGGTAGCCATACCCAGAATCGTCGGTGAAACAATGTTGAATGCAGTGCTTCCGATAGCTGCAACTGTAACAACAGCCAGATGCCACTTATATGGCTTCAGATACATGGCCAGAGTAAGAATGCTTCCCTTAAAGTCCTTGGCCTTTTCTCCAGGCATCATCTTGGCGGCATGTCCAATCTGTTTAGGCGAGCGCTTTTTTTCAGACATCACTGCACCTCCTTTCGCAGAGCGGCTTTTCTTATCCCCTCCAGCTCTTCGTCGCTCAGCTGTGACAGGGCAAGTTCGCGGTATACAACACAGCTTTCCATAAGTTCCCCATGTCTGCCATCACCGACAACCCTTCCGTCTTCCAGAACTATAATTCTGTCTGCATCAATAATTGTATTTATTCTCTGGGCAACCACTATGAAAGTGCTGTCACCCACATTGGCTCTCAAAGATTTTCTCAGTGCTTTGTCTGTGGCGAAGTCCAGTGCACTGAAACTGTCATCAAAAACATATATCTTAGGTTTACGAACCAGAGCACGTGCAATGCACAGTCTCTGCTTCTGCCCTCCGGACACATTGGTCCCGCCCTGTGAAATCTCCTCATCAAGGCCATTGGGCTTTTCCCGAACAAACTCCATTGCCTGTGCTGTTTCCGCTGCTTCGATAAGTTCTTGCTCTGTCGCGTTTTCATTGCCGTAAAGCAAGTTGCTTCTGATGGTGCCGCTGAAAAGCACTCCTCTCTGAGGAACCAGTCCTATATTCCTTCTCAGCTCATCCTGAGCCATTGTTCTTATATCCACTCCGTCACAGAGAATCTCTCCCTCGCTCACATCGTAAAATCTGGGGATCAGATTTACGAGTGTAGTCTTGCCACAGCCCGTACCTCCGACTATAGCTGTCAACTTTCCCGGCTCCGCCTTGAAAGATATGTCTGCCAGTGCTCTTTCTCCTGCACAGGGATAACTGAAGCTTACATTTCTGAATTCTATAACTCCCTTTTTTTCATGTACTGCAACCGGCTCCTCCGAATCGGCAATACTGACTTCAGTATCCAGCACCGTGCCAATACGCTTGGCTGATACTGCAGCTCTCGGGAACATTACGAAAATCATAGTTACAAACATGAATGACATAATGACAAGCATGGCATACTGAAGGTAGGCCAGCATATCACCTATGAGAAGTTCGCCGGAATCCACCATGTGGGCACCCACCCAGACTATGAGTACTCCAACACCACTCATAATCAGCATCAGAGTCGGCATCATAAAGGCAAGGGCCTTGTTTACAAATATATATAATTTTGTCAAATCTATATTAGCTGAATCAAAACGATTTTCCTCGTGTTCCTCGGTTCTGAATGCACGCACCACAAGAGTACCGGACAGTCTTTCTTTCATAATAAGATTGATTCTGTCCAGCTTTGCCTGCATCATCTTAAATCTCGGAAAAATAACAACGAAAGAAAATATCATCAGACCGCATACACAAATAAGTGCCAATCCGAGAGTCCAGGAAAGGGATGCAGAGGTTTTTAGCGCCATAATAACGGCTCCTGCCCCCATAATCGGTGCTGTCATCAGCAGCCTCATCATCGTAAGAGTGGTTTGCTGAATTATCTGCACGTCGTTGGTGGATCTGGTTATCAGCGAAGCAATGCTGAATTTGTTTAATTCAGCCGCACTGAAACGAATAACTTTGTTAAAAAGATTTTTCCTTATTGCCCGGGCAGCTCTGGCCGCCGTAAGGGCCGCAAAAAAACCGCCTGCAATGCTGCAAGCTACAGCAATTACTGCGATTCCTATCATTATCATTCCCACATTCCTGATATGCTCCATATCTCCTGTCACGATGCCGTTGTTTATTATGTCCGCCATGTATTTGGGAAGGGAAAGCTCGCACCATACCTGCCCGAACAGGGCAAGCACAGTGAGCAGTATGTACGGGATATATTTTTTATAATAGCTTAGAACTGTTTTCATTTATGCCTTTCTTCTGATTTTATATGCAATTTTTTTCTGCCATCTCAGGACATTATACCATCTAACAGGCTGCATGCCTAAGGATTTTAAGAGCTCTTGGGTTGACAATTGTTTCGCATGGGTTTACAATTTGCGTGCATGCTGAAACTGAAACGGAGGTTTGCAATGTCTACAAGAGACTCTGTATTAAAAGAACTAAAAAACAATAGGAGATTGTTTCTTTCCGGCGAGGAACTATCCTCACAGCTGGGGGTTTCCAGGGCTGCAGTCTGGAAGGCTATAAAGATTTTGCGCGAAGACGGCTACCGCATTGAAGCAGCAACCAATCGCGGTTACAGGCTGTTAAAAGGCGATGAGGATCTCAGGCTCAGCGAAGACGGGGTCAGAAGAGCCTTGCCGCCGGCATTGGAAGGAAACAGGATTATTTTTTACGATGTGACTGACTCCACAAACCTGAGAGCCAGGCAGCTGCTGCTGGATTGCCCCGGGGGGCGCACTCACGGCACTGTTGTGCTGGCTTCCCAACAGACCGCAGGCAGGGGCAGGCTGGGAAGGAACTTCTTTTCACCTGATGCGGGAATTTATCTCAGTATTATCATCAGACCCGATTTTGATATGAGCAAATCCATACTGGTAACCGTTGCTGCTGCCACAGCGGTGGCAGAGGCTATCGAGAACGTGTGCGGGCAGGATGCTGAAATCAAATGGGTAAACGACATATATGTTGACGGGAAAAAAGTTTGCGGAATATTGACAGAGGCCACCACCAATTTTGAGACGGGGCAGATTGAGAATCTGATAATAGGAATAGGTATAAATACCGGTACCGAGGGATTCCCCGAAGATTTACTTCAAACTGCGGGTGCCGTTTCAGGTGACTACACAGCTTCTCAGCTGGCCGCATCTGTTATCGTGCGAACATTGCAATATGTTGAGGGCATAGGCAAAGGCACGAATTTTATTGATGAATATCGCAGACGCAGTTTCCTTGTGGGGCGGAATGTTACGGTTTATAAAGGAACTTATCGGCAAGACCCCAGCGGGGAACTCGGCGGCATTGAAGCCTTTGCTGTCGGCATCGATGATGTCGGCGGTTTGATAGTCAGGTACGAAAATGGTATTGAGGAGACGCTCACCACAGGTGAGGTTTCAGTAAGAATGTGATTAGAGGTGTCATATGACAAAAGAAAAATACAGTAAAACCGCATATATGGCTCTTGCCGCTCTTTTCGCTGCGCTTACCGCCGTCTGTTCATGGATTTCCATTCCATTGGGATTTACTCCCGTACCGATGAATCTGGCAACCTTAGCGGTTTTTCTGGCGGGTGGGTTTCTGGGGCCTAAATACGGTTCTGTCAGCCTGACGGTTTATGCTCTGGTTGGTGCAGCGGGAGCTCCTGTTTTTGCGGGATTTCGGGGCGGCTTCAGTGTCATCGCGGGCCCAACCGGCGGTTTCATAATAGGATATATCGCCGCAGCCTTTATCGTCGGTCTGCTCTGCAGCCGTAACCGCAGTATTCCGGGCATCGTATCTGCCATGGTTCTGGCAATGATCTCCTGCTACACTCTGGGAACAATCTGGTTTATTATAATCACACATACAAATGTTCCTGCAGCTCTGTTATCCTGTGTGGTTCCTTTCCTCCCCGGTGATGCCATCAAAATCGCCGCAGGCACATTTCTCCTGCGAAGACTGTCGTTGCACCTGTAGCGGAATCTCCCCCGATGCCGCACGTTAAACCTTCATGAATTCTTCACAGAATGCGCTCTGAAATAACATATTAAACTGTTATCATACACTTGCAGAAGGGGTAAACCTTATGCTTATGAGAAAGACACCTCCTAACAAAATGATAACTGATAAAAACAAATAAGACAAAGGGACACGCTCTTTGTCTTATTTGTTTGGGCCTATATTATTTGTTCCTGAACGGGCAGTGTATGTGAGTGCATACATGACACTGGCGATTGCATTTCGGTCTGCCGTCTTCGAGAATTTTTTCATATTCTTCTTCGGTGATAAGTCCCATATCCAGCTTGTATGCGGACATGTCGTAACCCTGCTCCTCGCTTTCGAGGATATGTTTGATGGTTTCTTCCCGGGCGGCATCTTTCTCCGCCAGCTCTTCAGCCAGATCATCAAGAACCCTCGTCTGAAAGCTCTTTGATTTGATACCTAACTCACTTTCCTCCGGTTTTTCAAATCTGAAGCCGAGACTGTTTTCCAGAAGCCGAATGGCGCCTTCGCGATGTTTGACACTGAGAACTCCCAGAGAGGCCATTATATAGTCGTTATCCACCGCAATTTTAGCATGGATTGTGGGAAAAAGTCTGGTTTCCGTTTGGTCGTATTCGTGTATTCTCTCCAATATTTCCTCCCGGTGAGGAAGTCTGGTAAGTGCCCCTCCCGTTCCTACTATATACTTAACCGGTGTCAGATCTTTACCCTCTGCCACTGTCGTTCTGCCACTGGGACCGTATATATATCTTATCTGACCTGCATGACGCTCTACAGCCTTCATAACGGCTTCTTCCGTCAGTATTTCCACCAGCTTGATTTCGTCTTCAGTTTCGGGGATAGCTGCATACGCCTCCAGCGTCTTCTTCAGGTCTATACCGGCCATGGCCGCCTTCTTTTCCAACTCTTCTTCACCTATGGACTCTATAATTTTCATCCGGTTCACATAGACTCCCAAGTCTCCTTCAACGGTCCTTTTTGCCTTTGGCTCCGGCGCAATCATAATTCTCGCCACATTATCCGATTCCGTTGCCACGGCATGAACATCGGTTGTCGCCCCGCCTACATCTATTACAACTACATCCCCAAGGCAGTCATAAAGCAGCTTGGCACACTCCATAACCGCTCCGGGTGTGGGGATAATCGGACCGTTAACCATATCACGCACATGTTCCATCCCCGGGGCATGGACGATGTGATCTTCAAAGGCATCCTGTATGACTTTGCGGCATGGCTCCACATTCATATCGTCAATCTTAGGGTAAACATTCTCCACATTGTAAAGTCTCTGTCCGCTCTCCTCATCAAAGATGAGTTTCATTTCCTCCCGGTTCTCTATGTTTCCGGCATAAATGACCGGCGTCTTCAGCCCTAGGCTTCTGATCTTTTCGGCATTATTGATTGCCGTATCCCGTTCGCCGTAATCAACGCCGCCGGCAATCAGAATAAGGTTGGGCTGAATTTCTCTGATTCTGGCAAGATCCGTTCTTCTCAGCTGCCCCGCGGTAATGAAGTGTATGATTCCTCCGGCACCCAATGCCGCCTCTTTGGCAGCTCTCGCCGTCATATCATACACCAGTCCGTGCACCGTCATCTTTAGTCCGCCTGCTGCAGACGATGTCGCAAGCATTTCATCGTATTCCAGTTTATCTATTCCTTTTTTAGCACAAAGATCATCTATGGCTCCCTGCAATCCGACCCTGACATCGCCTTCAAGAACTGATGTGGGTGCCTGCCCCTGAGCCCAGAATTCCGGTTCTTCCGTATCTATATTCTTAAATGCATTTACAACTGTCGTTGTCGAACCTATTTCGGCCACGAGCACATCTACCTTCATAATTCAAAATCCTTTTAACAGGGGTCGGGCCAAAGCCCGACCCCTAAACTCTTAAGCTTTCTGCGAGAACCCGATCAGTCGGCTTCCACTGCCGGCGGTTCTTCGCCTCTTCTTCTCATGGCTTCTTCGGCCAGGAATGTCGCCACATCAATACCGTGTGAATCTCGTCCGAAACCTTCATCGATTCCGGTTTCACGGGCTTCTTCAGGAATTACCTGAGTTCCGCCCGCCGCGATGATAACCTTGTCACGAATTCCCTTTTCGATAGCCAGTTCATTGATCCGCTTCATATTCTTGTAGTGAATATTGTCGTGAGAGATGATTGTTGACGCCAGTATAGCATCCGCATTCAGCTCTACAGCAGCATCAACAAGCTTTTCCACGGGAACGGAGGTGCCAAGATATTCCACCTTTATGCCCCATTTCTCGATTCCGCCGTGCTTGATGTTTATAATCTCTCTCAAGCCTACGGAGTGCTCGTCGTTTCCTACTGTTCCGCAGACAACCTGCATAGGGTGATCTTGAAATTCCCTGTAGAGAACCTCATCAGACTGATGATGCGGAGGCTCAGGAATTATCAGCGTTGAAGGATCGATATCGAATGGCACCTTGCCCTTCATTTCAATCCTTGTACCTTCTGCATTCTGCAGAACTTCCTTACTGATAACAACAGGTTCTTCCAGTCCCAGTCTGTTTCCTATTTCCAAAGCGACCGCTTCGGCTGCCCTGGTATGGGTAGGAACGCACATGGTCATCATTATAATTCCGTCGCCGCACCATTCAACTTCAGGAATGATAGCATCGCCGTCATGATACTTCGCAACCTTTTCAAGTCTCTTTTCTACATTATCTTCCTCATCCAGCTCATCGATATAGACAATTTTGCTTCTGTCTTCAAAGGTGCATCCTCCGATGAGAGCTGCGGGATCCGCAGGATCTCCGCCGTATTGTTCAACATTGTTGTTGCCGAAGTGTGCTGTGACAGGAGCCATATAGTCATCTTCTCTTTCAAAGATATATCCATAGCCCACTCCGCCGTCCATCTTACGTGCGATTCCGTCACCGTTTCTTTCAGGGTACTTACCCGAATCAACGAAGAAACCTTCTTCAACCGCCTTGAAGTATCCGCCTGTCTCAACTATTTCTTCCATGAACAGAAGAGCCCTTTCCTTTATGTCTCTTGCCATTTCAGGCAGAGGACCCTCTTTCTTGAGTTCAACCATTTCCATTAGCCCGTCAAGGCCGATAAAAGTCTGCTTGGCATTATCGCATGCTTCAATGTTGTAGATATGCCAAGGGACGTTTCTTCCCTCGTCAGGAGTGATTGTCGACTGAATATCAGCACTTGTAAGCTTGGATATGAACATGTTCAGTACGTGAGTAACGGTAGCTTCTCTTGCAGAGGAGCAGATGTACTTGGTGTTCTGCTGTGCTCTCATCTTGTACCTGTCACAGATGTCCCTGAGTGCTACAGCATAGGGCAGGTCATAGTACACACATGGTGCCGGAGTTGCCGTAGGAGGCACTGTTGACAGCGAAATGTTTTCAGGCTTAATGCCAACCTTTTCGGAAAAGAGCGAGTTGATAGCATGCTGTACTATCAGCTCCGGCATAACCTTCCATGCATCTCTGGCCGTTGCATTGGCATTGTGGGCTCCGTCAATCTGAAGAATATCGGCCCACTGCATTACCTTCTTTGATTCACATGCATCTACAAACGACCTGACCGCATTGATGTCTCTGTAAAGAACATTGTACTGAGGGTCCTGATGTGCTCCGTTTACACCTTCTTCTGCAAACATTACCGCAACATCGGGACCTGCTACGCCCGATACATATGAATGATAGTTGATTGGGCGGCCAACTTCATCTTCAATAATGTCACAGGCTTTTCTCTGTGCTCTGACCTGCTTACGGGTGATCGGTACTCCGCCGATACCCTGCGGAGTGCCTTCCATCAGGCCGTCAATGTGTGACTGGCCCATGTGCCTGATAACCATCAGGTGATCCGCACCGTGCCATGCACCCATTCGCATTCTTCTTATGTCATCTTCGAATCTTCCCGAAGCGATTTCTGTAGTGATAACAGGCATGGACTGAGGGTCAATGTCTTCAAAGTATTTGGAAGGAGGAAGTCCTATACTGTTCTTAAGAGGCTTGGAACAATCCTTATATTCAAACTGTCCCATCCTGAGACCCGGTGCGGGCTCTCTCCAGTGCCAGCCTCTCCTCCTCGGCTCATACTTGTCCAGATCCTTAAGAAGCTCTCTTATATTCAGTTTTTCGTTTGGTTCTAATTTAAAATCCGACATCTCTTCACCTCCCTACTTGAAACTCGCTGCTACTTCGTCCCAGTACTCGCCGGCAACCAGCTTTTCAGCGGCTTCCTTGGCTGAGAGGTCGTGTGCTTTCATTACCTTGTATACAACATGGCCGGCTCCGTGTCCCATGAGGCCTCTGTCCATGCAGCCTTCAACAACTTTCTGAGTGTCCAGTGATGATACGCCCATTCTAAGCAGAACAGCTCTCTCAACTGAAGGTGTAGTGTTCTTTTTCCCAAGCTCAATGAGCGGATCTACAACCTGAGCCGTCAGTTCCCAGAATCTGTTGTAAAGCTCTTCATCAGTCAGATCAGCGATATGCTTTCTCCGCTGTTCAAAATCGTCTGCTCTTTTCATCCTTACATCTCTCCTTTTTACAGTGCGGCCTTAATCTCTTCGATTGCAGCCTTAACCCATTCAACATCCTTTCTTGTTTCTTCGGCCAAATACCTGATATCTTCTTCTGTAGGCTCAAGAGTATATCTTCTGAGATTACCCCTGATAAGAGACTTCTTCTGCCTGTCCAGATCCATATCCGTCACCTTAATCAGCGATGGATGTGACGGAATTATTACGCTCTTTCCGGGCACTTCATCAGCGGGATCTCCCAGTCTTACTTCAATTCCGTTCTCTTTGGCAAATGCCAGCTGAGGCTGTACATGTTTGCCTGCGCCTGTATATTCTGTTTCCTGAACAACAATCATCTGATCCTGATCCATTTCCTGCGCCAGTGCAAAGGCTGCCGCCAGCGAAGTATTTCCTGCAGGTCCTTTTTCCAGACCTTCCAGCGTTGCCAGACACTCCGTAATGTAGAACACATCTCCCTGAGTGATCGTTACATATCTGTCCATATATCTGAGAGGTCTTGCCGCAGATCTCGGAACATCACTGTGATCAGGATCTACAGCATAAGGAACACCGAATCCGGTATGTCCCGTTGTACATGATTTCTTGTTAAATGCATCATCCGATGCCATGTGAAGTCCCGTCAAATCGATGGATGCACCCACCACCTGCGTATCGTCTGCACCGGCCTTTCTCAGTCCTCTGGCGGTTCCTGTCAGGTTTCCGCCGCCGGCGTTTGTACATACTATTACGTCGGGATCCTTGCCGTACTTCTCCCTGAACTGCATTGACACCTCATATCCGAGAGTTTCAACCCCTGCAATTCCGAACGGAGTATATAAAGATGCATTGAAGTATCCTGTCTCCTCCAGAAGCAGGATGAACTTATAGAACAGCTCCGGACCTACCGACAGCTGCACAACTTCTGCACCGAGAGCTTCGCACTTTCGAGCCTTTTCAATGATTTCAGGCTGTCCTACACCGCGTGAGTCGTAGCATTCCTGAACTATTATGCATTCAAGACCTGCGATTGCCGCCTGCGAAGCAACTGCAGCACCGTAGTTCCCTGATGTGGCTGCGATAACGCCCTTGTATCCGTGCTTCTTGGCATGGTATACGGCATTGGCCGCCCTTCTTGCCTTAAAGCTTCCTGACGGATTGCAAGCTTCGTCCTTGATAAAGATTCTCGCGCCCTTTCCGGCCGGCGCACATGTTCTCGCCAGTGCAGTCAGGTTCTTCAGTTCGAGAACGGGAGTGTTTCCCACGTTTACACCATACTGAATTTCCTGCATTTCTTCCAGGGTGTATCCCGTCTCTCTCATCATTCTCTCATAATCAAAAGCCATTGAGCCGGATTCAAATACGGAGTAGTCTATTCCCAAAGCCTTGTTCATTACGTCATTTTTTCTTGCCATTACGCTATCGTAATCCTGAGGTAACTTAGTCATTATTTTTCACCTCCGTAAAGAATTCCTCTGACTTGCTTGTCTATTGCCAGCAGTTCAGGTACACACTTGCCGTAGTCGTGTTCATAGTAAGGATTTACTTCAATGAGTGTGCCCGTTTCATGTCTGCCGTTAACGGATTCGATTTCTACTTCGTCGCCGATTTCAGCGTCAGCAAGCAGATATCCTTTCGTCCACATCTCCAGCGGACAGGCCTGAGTGTCGGCCGGCAGCTTGCCGGTTCTCTCTTCGGCCTTAAGAATTATCTTATGGATTCTTACCCATTCACCTTTCTTTGCCATTTTTTCCTCCTCACTTCACAATCTTCTTTTCAGGGTTTATTCTGTTTCGGACATCTCCCATGAGGCATCTCGGAATCGGCAGGTCTATCATCGTTACCAGTCCCGGTTCCGCATTGATAACCTGTGGAATCATATTGGCGCACATGGCAATTGTTCCGAGTCCCCCTTCAACTTCCGGTGAGTTCAGCAGGTTTATGGCAGGGGTTCCTTTTATTATCACATAGTCGCCTGTGGTCACACCAACCTGCTCCGGCTCAATCTGCTGAGGATGCTCCATTCTTACTTCCATACCGTTTGACAGAGTGGCGTCGGCCTCCATGGCAACGCCTGCACATGAGCCTGCTGCCGCAAAACCGTGAGGTGACTTTCTGTCAACGTCTGTTGTAATCGGATTCATATCCTGTGAGAATTTTTCAACACCGAGACCCAAACCTTCCGCAATCATGCCAACTGATTCTGCGAATCCGACATGTCCCGACATGGTTCCTTCAGCCTTTCTCTTATTGAACTCTTCAACAGAGATTCCGATACCCTGTTCTTCCATTACGACAGGTCCGAACGGTGACAGTGAGTTAACTCTTCTTGATAGGATATGCTCCACATCTGTCATGCAGCCTGTCATTACAAGCACCAACAGATCCATGATATGCCCCGGGTTGATGCCGGTTCCCAGCAGGGTTACACCGTTAGCCTTGGCAATTTTGTCCAGTTCTTCCGCCAAGTCAGGGCTCTGTGCTGCAGGAAAAGCCATTTCTTCGGCTGAAGTTATGCAGTTTATTCCCTGTTCCATAATGTATTTCATTCTTGGAAAAGCGTTCTTTGTGAAAGAATCTGTGCAAAGAATAACAATATCAGCAGCACCCGGTTTGATTACATCCCGGTAATCCTGAATTATCACGTCTTCTCTGTCACCCTTTTCGGTCTTGATATAGTCATACATTGAAGTTCCGATTTTAGGACCTCTGCCTGCCACTCCTGCAATGTCAACACCTTTCTTGGTCAGCAGCATGTCTGCAACTCCGCCGCCCATGGCGCCGAGTCCCCAGATAATTACCTTTACGTTTTCCATCTTTTAAATTCCTCCTTATTAAAACATTTTGCATTTAAGATACATTATTATCGTTACAAATTAAAATACGCAAGTCCTGTGCCAAACCGTTCTCATTTTCTTACGCATGTGAAAGCCGTTGGAATTTCAACACTCTTCACTTTTACTGCAAAACCTCGCTCGCTGTTATTTTGTCATAATTCAATACTATAGCAAAAATATTTGCATAATATAGCAAATATTTTTGCTATAGATTGTATTTTTTGATTTTGTGCTGAAGGTTTTGCCTGAGCATCCCCAGCTCTTCGGCCGTCTTTGAAACATTCCCTCCGTTGGCTGTTAAGTGCTGCCGGATGGCGGTTTTCTCAATATCTGCCAGATAATCCGCCAGACGCCCCCCGCTGTACACAAATCTGTTTATATGCCCGGACTCGCCTTCATATCCGCTTTCCACAGAAATGTCCTGCTCCGACAGGACGTGCTCGTCTCCTGCCATCGAAACAGCGGACATTATGATATTCTCCAGTTCGCGTACATTGCCCGGATAATCATAATTCTCCAGCTTCTGCAAGGCCTTGTCGGAAATCATCCACACCTCTTTGCCGTAACGTGCGTTATGCTTTTTAAGAAAGGTGTTCGCCAGAATCGGAATGTCGTCTTTTCTCTCTTTCAATGCCGGAAGGGTTAAATTGATTATATTGAGTCTGAAATAAAGATCCTTTCTGAGGGCTTTGGTTTCGATAAGCCTCTCCACCGGTTCATTTACCGCTGCTATGATTCGCACATCTACCGGGATTTCTCTGTTCCCTCCCACACGTCTTATGTATTCCTCCTGCAAAACCCTCAACAGCTTGCTTTGGAGGTCATAAGGCATAGCACTTATCTCATCTAAAAACAATGTCCCTCCATTGGTTTGTTCGAATAAACCCGCCCTGTCAACGGCACCTGTGAAGCCCCCTTTGGATGTTCCGAAGAGAATACCTTCAAGCAGGCTTTCCGGCAGTGCCGCACAGTTCTGAGCCAGGAACGGTCCTTTGCCGCGGATTCCGTCGTAATGGATGCTCTGAGCAAAAAGTTCCTTTCCGGTTCCTGTTTCTCCGTATATAAAGACCGTTGCGTCATTATTTGCAGCCTTTTTTGCCTTTGATATCAGTTTCTTAAATTCTGTGTTTTCTCCGATCAGATCATCAAATCCGTATCTCTTTATTCCCTTGTTGGTGCGTTTAACCTCTTCTTCTCCCGTTTCACTGCGCAGATCCAGAATGGTTTCACTCATGGTTTTGAGTTCGGTGATATCTCTCGCCACTTCAATTGCCGCAATAACCTTTTCATCAACCACGATCGGAACGGTGGAATTGATGGTGGTAATCTCTTTGCCATAGGCGTTCAGATATGTCTGTTCCTTATTCATAGTTACCTTATTCTTGTGAAGTGCCCTGTAAAGAGTACTCTCTTCCTCCGGGATATAAGAAAAAGTTGAGCGGAAAGGCTTTCCCAGCACATCTGCAGCATTAAGCTTTTCCAGCTTGGCCATTTCCTCATTATACAGAATTGTTATTCCGTCTGCATTCACTATGTGCATAGCTCCGCCCATCACTTCGGATACCACCTGAAGGATTGCCATATATTCCTTTGGTTTCATTTCCGCCTCCTTTCTCTGTCGCCATTGTATCATTTTAGGAACCTTGGTGCAAATATTTTTGCATGAGTTCTGCTTGCCAATAGATCTTATTTCATTTAGAATGGTATTGTTATTAGACGATACGTGGAGAACTCTGCATGAAAAAAAAGATTATTTTTATCGGAAACAGCATAGTCAACGGCTATCCCTTCAGTCGGGGAAGGAGCTTCCCGGGCATCGTTCGCACGGAGTTGAAAGAAGGGGCTCAGGCGGATGAATTCTCGCGTCGCGGCTTCGGTTTCGACGTAATAAACAAGGGTGTCGACGGAGAAACGATAACCGGTATTACAGAGCGTTTTGACCGGGATGTTATCGCACATAATCCTGATTTGGTGTTCGTTCTGACCGGAACAAACGACTTCATATATCGGGAGAATACACCGGAAGAAGCGTTTGCCGGTTTGAGGGAAATAAAAAAGCGCCTTGTTGAGGCGCACTCAAATGCAAAGATGGTATACATGACACCTCTTCCCATTGATGCCGCAAAAGCCGAAGTCATGTGGCTGGCAGGACTGGGAATCGCCTACGATGCGGTAAGGAAGCAGCTCGATATGCTGTCGGATATTATAAGAAATTCCGGAGAACATTTCGTGGATACAAACCGCCTCTATGCAGAATATATAGCCGGTCTGGACGACCCGGAGACCGCATATGTCGACGGTATCCATCCGCAGCAGCAGGGACAGCGGTATATTGCCGACTGCGTACTTGACTGGATAAGAATAAACTGTGATCAAATTTAAGGAGATGACTCAATGCGACTGAGAAAGGAAACAGATACCCTTCAGGAGAAAGAGATATTGCTCATAACACAGATTTCGGATGCTTTGGCGCATCCTGCAAGAATAAAGATTTTCAGATACATTATGGCATGCAACAAGAAGCGTGAGCCGGTATGCAACAAGGATCTTGTCGAAAATTTCGACTATGCTCAGGCAACTATTTCGCAGCATGTTAAAAAGCTGGTTGATGCGGATTTACTGCAACTAAAAAAGGAGAATCGCTTCTCCTATTATTATGTGCATCTGGGCACACTTCAAAATTACCTGGATGCAACGAAAACTTTCGGGAACATGGAATAACCCGACATGATTATTCTCTGATTTCATCTATGCCGATGTTCACCAGTTCATCGGCTCTGTTGTTTTTTTCAGTAATATATTCAAACTCTTCAAAAGAGAACCCTTCTCCGTTCCACCGGCGGAATTTCTCATAAAGAGCTTCTGAGTCCGTCGTCTCGCTGTTCAGGTTTACATGTCCTTTGACTCTATAGAATTCTATGTTGTGCTGCTCCAGATACGGCAGCAGTTCCTCCCACAGATCCCGGTTTTCCACCGGCTTTTTCTTCGTGGTTTTCCAACCGTTTTGCTGCCAGTTAACATACCACTTTTTTCTGAAGCTTTCCATGAGATAGCTGCTGTCGGAAAAAACCTGTATTGTCTGGTTTCCCTTTTTTATCGCCTTGAAGGCTTCCAGCAGTGCGGTCATTTCCATGCGATTGTTGGTAGTGTTGGCTTCCGAGCCATAGATTTCCTTGCGGGCGGCACCGAACTCCAGCACCGCTCCCCAGCCGCCCAGATTCTCGTCGCTCTGGTTGCCGGAGCATCCGCCATCCGTATATATTCGCAAAACCCTGTCATCTCTCATATGTCAACCTCCGCGCTACTTGTGGTAGGCTTCATTTCTGTTTATCTTAAAAGCTCTGTAGATCTGCTCCAGCAGGATTACCCTCATCATCTGATGAGGAAAAGTCATGGCTGAAAAGGAAAGTTTATAGTTTGCACGGGCACTGACCTCCGCCGACAACCCCAGGGAGCCGCCGATTACAAATGCAACGGCGCTTCTCCCCTCCAATGCCAGTCGGGCAATTTGCTCAGCCAGCTGCTCGGAGGTGAGTGTTCCGCCCTTTATTTCCAGAGTGATTACGTAATCATCTTTCTTTATTCTGGAGAGAATTTCATGTCCTTCTGCTGTCTTAACGGCTTCTTCTTCAGCTGCCGATGGGTTGGCACGAAGAGAGCTCTCTCTGATTTCAATAATTTCAAATGAGCAGTAGTTTCTGAGTCTTTTCATGTATTCGGAGACAGCCTCCTGCCAGTATTTTTCTTTGAGTTTCCCTATGGCAATTACGGTTATGTTCATACTTCAAAGACCTCGCTTCGCCTGTCGCGCAAAACGACTCCGACCTTTAATTCATCACAAAGGTAAATGCTGTCCTCCTCAAGGGTATTCTTTACTGCCAGCATGGCCACTTCAGGAGTGTTGTTTTCACGGCTGAGATGTGCCAGCAGTACACGGCGGCGCTTCGGAAGCCGCTTCACTATTCTTGACAGCCACTTGCCCGCAGTCACGTTTGACAGGTGTCCTTCGTCACCGAGGATGCGCTGCTTAAGCGGGTAAGGATATCTGCCGCACAGCACCATCTCCTTTTCGTGGTTTGCCTCCAGAAGAAGCAGATCCGCATCGTGTATCTCTTCAAAAATTTCTTCTGTTATGTGTCCCGAATCCGTGCAAAAGCTTATCTTTCTGTTTCCGTTATATATGGAAAAGCCCACAGGTTCAGCCGCATCATGGGAAACGGCAAAAGGCTTGATTACGAAATCTCCTACACTGAATTCTTTACCGGTCACAAATGTCCTCTTCCGCAGTTCGTCCACAGGCCTTTCAATAGCTTCCCATGTAGAAGCATTGGCATAAACGGACAGTCCCGGAATCCGGCGTGACACTATGGGCAGACTCTTCACATGGTCAATGTGCTCGTGTGTCACAATTATTGCCCGGACCATGTCGCATTGAGTGTCCGTCTCTTTCAGTCCGTCAAAAATACGTTTGCCCGAAATCCCCGCATCTATTAAAATTGCCGTCTTATTATCCTTAACCAAGTAGCAGTTCCCGCTGCTGCCGCTGGCAAGGGAACAGAATTTAACCGTCATATAATCTCCTCTGATTTGTCTTGTCGCCATATTATACCATAAAAAAACGACCATCCGAAGATGGTCGCGAAAGTTCTGTCAGCTCTTTTTTCGATACGGTTCGATTAGTCGATACCGTACTTGCTCTTGAACTTTTCAACTCGCCCGCCTCTTGTGGCGAACTTCTGAGTCCCTGTAAAGAACGGATGGCAGGCTGAACAGATGTCGGTTCTGATTTCTTTCCCTGTGGATTTCGTCACGAACGTGTTTCCGCATGCGCAAGTTACTTTACATTCCTGATACTCAGGATGGATTCCTTTTTTCATGCTTTTCACCTCTTTTTCTACATATCTGCCCAGGGCCGATTCCGCGAGCTTACTCAATATATCATAACGATTACAATGACGCAAGCACTATTTTAGGCGTCTTCTCTCCTTCCCAGAAGCATCATCAGGAAAATGCCTGCGGATAGGATCATCAGAAATACCCCTAAGGAAGCGGCGCTGTTATCTCCTGTTTCCGGAGTACCTTTTTTATCCGAGTCATCACCGTTTTTATCCGAATCACCACCGTCTCCCGGATCCGATCCTGCAGTCTCGTAAATAGCCCTTATTTCCGTGTCAGCAGTAATGGTAATTTCATCGCCCTGATCCATTTCCACAATTTCCTGACCGGCCGGTCTCACTTGCCAACATTTAAATTGCTTTCCCTCCGGCATGTTAAAGGTAAAATAAGGCAAATAGTAACTCGTATTCTCTGCTTTCTCCAACCTTTCGGGCCCATCAATTCCATTATTAGGGTTCACGGTCACGATATATGTGTACTGCAAATCAACCGTTACGTCCATGTTGAGGTCACCTGATACTCCTAACGGCCCACCGTATATATACCGGATTCCGGAAATCAACCCTGCCGTGTCAACAGTTATAATTCCGTTTACGGAATCATAACTATACGGAGGCAGATCTGATCCATCTGCTTGTTTAACAGATGCAGGGTGAATATAGTCGAAAGCATCTTGCCCAACAAACTCAGCCAAGTTGAATATATGCTTCGAGCCGTCTCTCTCTGAACGCAGCGGAACCGGTGAAATCTGACGGGAAGCATCCCAAGTGCTCAGATTATAAAGTGTGCATAAACTGTCAAGAGTTATCATGTTGTTATCGGAACAATTCAGCGACGTCAAGTTGATAAAATACTGTATGCCAACCAGGCTTCTGATGTTCATGCCTCTAACATCAATTGCGGTTACCGCATCAATTTCTTCCTCATTTAATTTATTGTCTTTACTTCCATCAAAATTTTCGCCAACATAATCTCTGAAATTATTATCCGGGAAGTTTGTCGAATTTATGTCCACATCGCCGTCTCCGACAGGTTCCGGCACAAAGCCGCCGTCACCGGTTTTCTGCACCTCGGGTTCCGGCAAACTCATCCCCATTGCTGCATATACCGGTTCTTCCGAATTTTCTTCAACGCTTTCCGTCGCTTCATTATCCGGCACTGCTTCTTCTGCATACACAGCCATAAGGCTCGGAGCCATAAGACCGAGCACCATAACAAAAGCAACGATCCACGACAATACTCGTCTCTTTCGTTTTCTCCTAATCATAACACCTCTCCTGTTGGATAATAATTGTTATAACATTACAACTTATTATACCATGCCTGAAGAACGGAATACAAGCCGCTTTCTGACCGTAATTGCCTTTTCGGGACACATTTCCTGACAGCAGTAGCATTTAATACATTTACCGTAGTCGTATACTGCGATTCGACCCGCGGTTCCGCTGCCTACTCGGGAATCCTTCAGCCTTATGGCCTTAGGGTCTGTCGGGCAAGTATCCACGCAGATTCCGCATCCTATACATCTGTCGGCAAGAATGATCGGCTTTTTCTCCAGAAGCCTGTACAGGGGCTTCATGAAAGCATAGTTGAATTTCCTCCTGTAATTTCTCGAGCGCTGAACATTGAATTTCGGATTATCGTATTTCACATCTGTAACATCCGATGTCAGAACTTCAATTTCGTCATCAGCAATATTGCCGACACCGGCTTCATGCCCTGCTGTATTGGTGGGGACCAGATCTCTGTCCAGATGTATCAGCCTGCAAAAAACGGTATCCAGAGCAACGGGATCAGTAGATGCCAGAATCACCTTCATATCAACCGGATCCCCGGAGTGAGGTCCGTTGCCCTCCATCGCAACTATACCGTCCATTATGTGCAGTCTCGGAACAATCATCCTGTTGAGATCCGCTATCATCCCGGCGAATCTCTCCGCCGTCGGATAGAGTGCATGGCCCGCTGCCTTGTTTATTCCGTAAACGCAGCCATAAGTGTTTTTCATGGCGCCGGTTATTCTCTCCAGCTGATGCGTTTTCATCTTGCAGATGTTTATGATTCCGTCGGCCTGAAGCACTTCGTTGCAGAGAACAAACTTCTTTGCCGTTCTGCCTTCGGGAAACTTCACTTCCGTTCCGCTGTCAAAATCTCCCGCCTCCAGCCCCAGTTCATCTGCGACCTGTCTGATTCCGCATTCTTCCGCCGTTTTCAAGAAGTTATGAGAGATATTTCCGGGCGAGTCGCCATACTTCAGGTTGCCGAAACCCGCATCAAGCAGGGCTTTGCCTACAGCACGAAAAACCTCCGGATGAGTCGTAACCGCCTTTTCCGGAGATGCCTTTGTGAGAAGGTTGGGTTTTAAAACTATGCGGCTATTATCTGAAAGGGCAGGCAAAACCTTTCCTGCCTGCTCCCGCTCTGCGAATATACCGGCAAAGCCGCCGAGCAATTCCAAAGCTTTTTTAACAGCCGCTTCAACTTCTTTTCTGTCGTATGAATCACATTTTACCAGTGCTACCTGTGATTTATTTCTCTTTGTCATATTGCTAACTTATCCAGTATCCCCGCCAGTTTGGCAAGCACTACGCCGTAGTTGGTAATCGGTACGCCGGCATCTTCAGATTGGGCTATCCTGCTGAGCACGTGTCTCCTGTTGAACATGCATGCTCCGCAGTGTATAACCAAGTCAAAATGCTGCAGTTCTTCGGTATCGGGGAAATCATTGCCCCTGACATTTGACACTTCAACTTTCCCGTCAAAAAATTTTTTAAGAGCTGCCGGAATTTTAACAGTTCCGATATCCTCGCCTTTAGGTACATGAGTACAGGCTTCTGCAATGAGAATATGTGCCTTGAGATATTCTCCCGATTGAATCTTCGCGGACAGATCGTCTAATGCGGACGCTCCTGAAACGAACTTGTCTATATCCCCTTTTTCTGCGGCAAAGAGAATCGAAAAAGAGGTCAGAGCACTTGAAGGAGGTTTCACATCGTACACCTGCCTGAAACACTGGGAGTCTGTAATTATTAAATCCGGCTCCCGATTGAGCAGTTTCAGTGTCCGCTCCAATCCCTCAACTGTAGTCGACACCGCAGTACATCTTTTATCCAGCAACTCCCGCAGAGTCTGTACCTGCGGTAAAATCAGCCTGCCCGCGGGTGCCTGAATATCCTGAGGCATCACCAGCAGTGCCAGTCCGCCATCCTCGATCAGGCTCCCCAGAACCCTTTCCCTGACAAAATCTTCAGGCACCGCTTCAGTTATGGCCTTTCGTAGTTCCTCCAGATTCTTCGCATGGTTCCGAGTCCCCTTTGCCTCTTTGCGGTATACGATAACCGGTACTCCCTTCTCCGCCAGTTTACTGTGCCATTCTCTTTCATCCGGATACATATTCTCATTCTCAAGAACAAGTATGGCTATGTCAACCTTTGCCAGAGTCTCTTCTGTTTTATTCACGCGAAGGCGCCCCAACTCCCCCTCATCGTCGAAACCGGCAGTATCTATAAAGACAACCGGTCCGACACCGAACAGCTCCATGGATTTATAAACCGGGTCGGTTGTCGTTCCCGGCGCATCTGAAACCAATGCAATATCCTGCCCGGTAAGCTCATTGATCAGCGTGGACTTTCCCGCATTTCTTCTGCCGTATATTCCTATGTGAAGCCTGTTTCCTCTGGGAGTTCTGTTCATTGAAATCTCTCCATTTCTTTCGCCCTGTGACTTCTCTAAAACCTGAAGTCGCGATTGCCCTTCTCTATTTCCTCAAGGCGCTCCGCCGTCATTCGGCGTACTTTTTCGTCAGGTATCAGTTCCAGCTTTTCATTGATAAGCGCATCGCCCTTCTTTCTTGTCTCTTCGCCGGCATAATCCATGAGAAATTCCTTAAGGGTCATCATCGCATTGGGCTGACAGCAGTTGGCTATCTGCCCCGACTTGAGCAGACTCATGAATCTGTCTCCGGTTCTTCCCTCCCGGTAACATGCCGTGCAAAAGCTCGGAACATAGCCTTTGCTTATGAGCCAGTCCACAACCTCGCCGAGGGTGCGTCTGTCCTCCACATCAAATTGAGCTGTATCTTCGGAATCAAAACTTCCGTCTTCGTCCAGTTCCTCACCGTATCCGCCAACGCTGGTTCTGCTTCCGCCGCTTATCTGCGTTATGCCGATTTCCAGACATTCCTCTCTGGTCTTCGCACTTTCCCTGGTAGACATAATCATTCCCGTATATGGAACGGCTATTCTGAGCACCGCGACAATCCTCTTAAACACGTCATCAGGAACTCCGTTATCAAAAACCTCCGGATCTATATCTTCAGCCGGTCTGATTCTGGGCACACTGATGGTATGCGGACCGCATCCATAGGTTTCTTCCAGGTGATGGGCATGCATGAGCATTCCTACAAAATCGTACTTGTAGTTCTCAAGTCCGAAGAGAACGCCGCATCCGACATCATCGATGCCGGCCTGCATAGCCCTGTCCATGGCTTCGGTGTGATATGCATAATCGCTCTTCGGTCCGTACGGATGTAGCTTCTCATAAGCTTCTTTGTTATAGGTTTCCTGAAAAAGTATATATGTTCCTATACCGGCTTCCTTCAGTTTCCTGTAATTATCAACCGTCGTAGCAGCAATGTTAACATTTACCCGTCGGATTGCACCGTTCTTGTGCTTAATGCTGTAAATTGTCTTTATGGATTCCAGAATGTACTCGATAGGGTTTTCCTCAGGGTGTTCTCCGGCCTCCAGCGCAAGCCTTTTGTGACCCATATCCTGCAGGGCGATTACTTCCCTCTTAATCTCTTCCTGTGTCAGCTTCTTTCTCGGTATGCTCTTGTTCTGACTGTGATAAGGGCAGTAAACACAACCGTTAATGCAGTAATTGGACAGATAAAGAGGAGCAAACATGACTATTCTGTTTCCATAGAAATACTCTTTGATCTCTTTGCCCAGCCTGAATATTTTTTCAATAATAGCCGGATCCTCGCACTCAAGAAGCGTCATGGCTTCCTCATATGACAACCCGTTGTATTTCCGGCCTTTCTCAAGAATGGCTTCCATCATTTCTATATCTTCTTTGTGCTCCTCGGCAAAAGCCAGAGTCTCCCTGATTTTTTTATCATTGATAAACTCCTCGGCTTTATTTGACTTGCTGTTATACTTATATTCCTTCATTGCTCCTCCTTTTAAAGCGGCTTACGATTGTACATGCAAATTGCTTCTTCAATCTTTCTTCTGTCCCCGGCGATATCTGTTTCCGAAAAATTTGCCGGGTATATTTCATACGCATTCTTATATTCGTCAGGTGTCACCTTCTTCATTATTACGTTGGCTCCAAAGGCGAAGGGGTTCTCCTGTTCCTCTGCTACGGACAATGCCGTCGTAATCGGTAAATTACATTTCGGCAGCAAAATCCTTGCCAAGGCTACGCACCGCCTGGTGAGCTCAGCTCTCTGTGCCGCCTCCATTTCCGGATACTGCCGCGATGATTCATTTCTGAGCTTTTGCTCGAGAGGCGTCTTTGGATTGGGAATATACGGACCAATGCCCGCCATTTCACAATCCAGCGCCTTCAGAAGGAGCAGATCCTCAGCAAGAATTTCGTATAGCTTCTCCTCTCTTCTAAGTCCGGGGAGACCAATCATGAATCCGCTGCCAATTTCGTAACCCAGACCCTTCAGGGTTCTTAAACACCTGATCCTCTCGGCCAGTCCGTCCCTGCCGTTTCCGGCAGCTCCCCCGCAGGGATGCAGCTTATCGTACAGGGTTTCGTCGGCAGTCTCGTGTTTAAGCAGATACCTGTCCGCCCCCTTACGGAACCAGTGCCTGTAATCTTCATCAGGCCGTTCACCGACACTTACCGTCACAGACGGATTAATGAAATCTTCGGTATTGCCAACTGCAAGTTTCTTTATTTCGGCAATTATGTCTCCAAGCACCTCGCGGGTATAATATTCATCTTCCCCGGACTGCAGCACAATAGTTCGATACCCGGCTCCGACAGCTTCCGCCGCCGTTGCCAGTATTTCTTCACTGCTCATCCTGAATCTCTCAAGGTCCGGGTTGCCCGCATTAAGACCGCAATAGGAGCACCTTCTTCCACATACATTGGAAAACTCGATAATGGCACGCAAATGCACTGTATCGCCTGCATTTTCCCGCCTGACTCTGTCCGCTTCCGCATATACCCCTGAGAAATCATCCATCCGCAACAATTCCGCCAGATGATTTTTTGTCAGATTCCCGGGATTTTTCAGTTTATCTGTAAGTAATGCCGTCACTTGCTGTTTTCACGCCTTCCTGCACTTTACCACACGATCCTTCCCCGGCAGATCCTTAACCACTTCAGCAGGTGTATACCTGCCGGAATCTCTGATCATTTTTCTTAGCACCTCTCCCTGATCGTAACCGATTTCCAACATGAGCCAGCCATTATCCTTAAGATAATCCGCCGCCTGTTCGACTATTATGCGATAGAAGTCAAGACCGTCACGACCGCCGTCCAAAGCTTCACGGGGTTCATGATTTTTGATCTCCTCCTGAAGCATGGCAATAAGATTCGTCTTTATATATGGCGGATTTGATACTATCATATCCAGCTCGGGAAATTTCTTCCGTGACTTTATTACACTTAATGCTTCGAACATGTTCCCACAGGCAAATTCAACATTTGCACGTAAAATTCCGGCATTTTCTTCAGCTAAAGCTATAGCCTCCGGACTTATATCTGTCCCGTAAACCCTTATGTCCGAGCATATTTTGAAAAGGGAAATACCTATAACTCCGCTGCCGCAGCAGAGATCCAGCACATTTATATAACCCCTGTCTCCGAAGAGCAAGCTTTTCAGCAGGCTGCGCTTTTTAGGTTCGGCCTGCATTTGCTGTATCGCTCTTGCTGCTTCTCCCACCAGGAGTTCCGTATCCTGCCTCGGAATCAGAACGCCGGATTCCACCTTGAATTTATATCCCATAAATTCCTGTTCGCCGATTATGTACTGGAGCGGAAGCCGTGTAGCTCTTACCTCAATCAGCTCATTAAACTTTGTTTCCGTCTCATCATCAACCTCTTCTTCAGCCCTCAGAAACAAACCCACCTTATCAATCCCGGCAGCAAAACAGAACAGCTCCTCCGCATCAATTTTAGCATCCGGCACACCTGCCTTGGTTAATTTATATTCTCCCTCTTTTACAAGTATTCTTGTTTTCATAATCCTTTCCGGCCCCTGATCCACCTTTATTCTAAATTTCCCATACGCGCGGATATTCGTAATTAATCTCCGGTCTGCTGCTTATAATATATTCCCTCGGCGGGCTGTCGTCACAAACGGCATTGACTGCGGCAATTGCCACTTCCAGCATATTGTCATCGGGTTCTTTGGTAGTAATTTTCTGCAGCCACAAACCCGGCAGACTCAACACTTTAACCACAATATTGTCACTTCTTCCCGCCCACTTAAGGAGTTCATATGAAAGCCCTGCGATAACCGGAAGCAGCAGCACCCTGGTCACGATTCTAAGCCATAGCTCGGGCCATCCCAGAAGGAAGTGACAGAAAAAAGCAATGATAAAAACAAACATCAGGAAGCTGGTTCCGCATCTGGGATGAAGTGTCGGATAGTTACGAACTTCGGTCAAAGTCAGCAATTTCAGATCCGGTTCGGAAGTTTCCTGCATACGGGGCAAGTTCTCAAAAGTGTGAATGGTTTTATGCTCTGCCCCGTGAAACATGAAGACTCTCTGAATTTCCTTCATGTGTGACACGGCCCAGACATAGGCGATAAACAGAGCTATTCTTACGAGACCCTCGGCAAAATTCAGCCAGAAAGCACTGGTTGTAAACAGCTTAATAACAGCCACAATACCGGTCGGCAGAATTATAAAAATACCAATGGTAAAGGCGAGAGCAAGCACAACGGAAGTATAAACCATGAAATTCCACAGTCCTTTGGAACCCCATCTGGACAAAATCCACTTCTCCAGTCCGGTCGGTTCATGCTCTTCCCCCTCGAATTCTTCCATAACTTCAGCAGAATCCATAAGGGCTTTAATTCCATGGACCAGGGAGTCCGCAAAGGCCACCACTCCGCGCACCAAGGGGACCTTCATCCATTTGCCGTAGGTCTTTGTCTCCTTGGTTTCTATACTGATATCTCCGTTGGGGAGCCTGACCGCCAAAGCTGTCTTTTTCTCCCCCTTCATCATGATACCTTCCATTACAGCCTGTCCGCCCATTTTTGTCGGGCAGGCTTCTTTGATAAAAATCTTCTTTAAGTTCATTAAAATCTGACTTTCTGAATCACTTCAATAAATGTTGCATTATCCTTTGTTAACTGCAGGTTGTCCAGAATTATCTCGGTAACCTCCTGTACGTCCCTGCCGCCCAAAGCTCTTCTCATAGTCCAGATTGCCTGCATTTCGCTCTGGTTCATAAGCAGGTCTTCACGCCGTGTCCCTGACTTGTTCAAATCGATAGCCGGGAAAATTCTCTTCTCGGACAGCTTCCTGTCCAGATGCAGTTCCATATTGCCCGTTCCCTTGAACTCCTCATATATAAGGTCGTCCATCCGGCTGCCCGTCTCCACAAGAGCCGTTGCGAGTATGGTAATGCTCCCGCCTTCTTCTATCTTTCTTGCCGCACCAAAGAATTTCTTCGGGCGATGCAAAGCCCCCGGATCAAATCCGCCGCTTAAGGTTTTGCCTGAAGACGGCACAACCAGGTTATACGCTCTGGCAAGCCTGGTGATGCTGTCCATAAGCACAACCACATCCTTGCCGTGCTCAGCCAGTCTCTGTGCACGGGCGAGAACCATTTCAGCAACCTGTACATGGTGATGCGGCAGTTCATCAAAGGTCGAGTAGATTACTTCGCTCTTTTTATTCAGCAGGCTTCTCTTAAAGTCGGTGACTTCTTCCGGTCTCTCATCGACCAGAAGAACAATCATTTCAATTTCCGGATACTTCTTTTCTATGGCATTGGCCATTTTTTTAAGGAGTACAGTCTTTCCGGCCTTAGGAGGAGCAACAATCAGTCCTCTCTGCCCCTTACCGATAGGTGCTATCAGGTCGATTAGCCTCAGTGAAAGCTCCCGCCTGTCTTCCAGAACCAGTCTTTCTTTTGGAAATATCGGTGTCAGGCTGTCGAAATCCGGTCTCCTGATTGCAGCACCCGGCTCATCACCGTTAACGCTGACGACATAAAGCAGGGCTCCGAATCTATTGCCCTCTCTGGCCGGCCTGCATATACCCTTAACCTTGTCACCGGTCTTGAGGTTGAACCTTCTCACCTGTGCCGGAGCCACGTAAATATCCTTATCACTGGTAAGGAAGTTGTTGAACCTCAAAAATCCGAATCCATCATCGGACATATCAAGAATTCCCTCTGCCTCATACCGGTCATCTTTGTCCGGTACTATTTCGTCGGGCACCTTCTGATTCCTGCCCACACGTGTCCCGCGTCTTTTAACCGCTGTTTCATCAACGGTTTCATCAGCGGTTTCATCTCCTTCACCAAAACCGCCGGATTCGCGCAAGCCCTCTGCCGGCTCATCATTCATCAGAGCAGCAACAAGCTCCGCTTTCTTCATTTTTTCATACCCCTCGAGCCCGAAGGTTTTTGCAATTTCCCTGAGCTCCGCCACTTTCTTTGATTTCAGAGTGGTCTCATCAATAGTCTTCTGCATAATAGTAAGATCCTTTCAGAATATGCACATCATATGTGTCATATAGTATAGATGGGAATAACAGATTCCAACACACATAATATACACCCAAACCCATGCTCTCCGCAATATGCCAAAGGATACTATCTTGCTAAAAATAAAACGGTGCCCGAAAAATCCGAGAACCGTTTCTTAAAAATCACTATTGTTTTTTCCCCGTCTACACGGTTTTTACCTTATTTGCTGTAATCGAAGAAGCCAACGCCGGTCTTTCTTCCCAGCTTGTTTCCTCTTACCATTTTCTTCAGCAGCGGATGAGGTCTGTACTTAGGATCACCATATTCCTTGTAAAGAGTCTCCATTATTGCCAGACAAACATCCAGACCGATCAGATCTCCCAGAGCGAGAGGTCCCATCGGATGGTTTGCACCCAGCTTCATTGCAGTGTCGATGCCTTCCGCATCCGCAACGCCGTCAGCCAGTATACCGATACCTTCATTAACCATAGGGATGAGTACTCTGTTTACCACGAATCCCGGAGCTTCTTCCACATCTACCGGAGTCTTTCCGATAGCCTCACACAGAGCGATAATCTTCTCTCTTGTATCTTCCGAAGTAGCCAGACCCTTAACGATTTCAATGAGCTTCATCATAGGAACAGGATTGAAAAAATGCATTCCGATAATCCTGTCAGGTCTGTTCGTCGCTGCAGCAATCTCCGTGATTGAGAGAGCTGAAGTGTTGGTAGCTATAATAGTATCAGGCTTGCAAAGCTCATCCAGTTCCTTGAACAGAGCTTTCTTAGCTTCCATATCCTCTGTAGCGGCTTCGATAACCAAGTCAGCGTCAGCTATAATGCTGATATCCGTTGAGCCGGTTATTCTTGCCATTGCAGCATCCATCTCCTCCTGAGTAATCTTCTCTTTTGCGACCATCCTGCTCAGGTTCTTTTCTACTGTAGCTCTGCCACCGTCAACAGAAGTCTGTCTTCTTGATCTCTGTACAACATTGTAGCCGGCCATTGCGCATACCTGCATGATGCCTGCGCCCATAGTACCTGATCCTAGTACGCCAATTGTTTTCATAATAATTATCCTCCTTAACCTCAATCAATCTCTTGATTGTTAAAAAAATTAACCGCACAGCGATGCGCATATTATAACCTCTTTTTGTCTGTTTGTAACGCTTTTAGAGGGAATAAATTAAAAAAATTTTAAGTTAGTCGCAACTATTTCTCCAATAACCTTCTCATTTCCGCCTTATACGCCTCGACGCCGGGCTGATCAAAAGGATTAACCCCGCTGAGCATTGCAGTGATGGCACATGTAGTCATAAGGTAGTACAGAAGCTGTCCATAGTTGTAAGCGTTAATTTCCGGCAAGTGTATTTCAACCAAGGGAATTCCTGCCTGCTTATGTGCCTTAGAAACACTATTCATCATTACCCTGTTAAGTTCTGCCAGAGTTTTTCCCTTAAGGTCGCCATCCGGAACGGTTATGGTAGCCGGCAGGTTATCTATAAATATCATGGTTTCAAAGAAAATCTGTCTGCCCTGCTGCAGATACTGTCCTACTGAATGCAGATCTGTGGAAAAAGTCAGGATTGCAGGCCAGAGACCTTTCCCATCTTTGCCTTCACTTTCTCCATACAGTTGCTTCATCCATTCGGCTGTAAACTCCAGCTTGGAATCGCAGAACTCGATAACCTCCATAACCTTTCCCTGCTGCTGTAACAGATACCTGGCAATAGCATAATCCGCTGCATTGGCATCCCACTCAGGAGATGTTGCCATATCTGCCGCCCCTCGCAGAAGCTCCCGAACATCTATCCCGCTTACGGCCATCGGGAGCAATCCTACGGGAGTCATAACAGAGTATCTGCCTCCGATATCATCGGGAACCGCCATGGTCACATACCCCTTTTGCTCTGCTTCTTCCCGCAGTTTACCTTTTTTTGCATCCGTAATAGCTATAATACGCTTCGCAGCTTCTTTCTCGCTTCCGTATTTCTCTGTAAGCAACGGCTTGACTATCTCAAATGCCGCTTTCACTTCCATGGTGTTTCCCGACTTGGAGATGACGCAGGCAATGGTTTTCTTTCTTTTAATTTCTTCAAGAATATCAGCATAGTAATCTGAACAAAGATTTGTCCCCAGGAATTTCACTTCAATTCCCCTCTCTGTCTTCGGCAGTGCCTCTATGGCAGCCTTTGCACCAAGATAGGACCCGCCTATCCCCAGTACAACCATAAGTTCCGCCTCTTCTATGATCGCATCGGCAACATTGAGAATAAATTCAAGTTCCTCTTCATTACTGTTTATCGGAGCCTGAACCCAGCCGGTCATTCCTTCGCGTCCGGACCAAAGCCTGTCCATTATTTCTTCGACTGCCGGTCTTTGAGCGGCAATTTCATTATTATCAATATTCAGGTTTTCCGTAATTACTCGTATATTCATATTGTCCCTCCTATTGTTTTAATGTGTTGAATGAATTTTGCAATAGTCCATATTCTGTCCCGTCTATCCGCCGGATAAGAAAGTATATACGGTTTCGGTACGACCAAAACAACATTTTCTGCCTGCATTTCATCCATTTGCATTGGCGAAACGCCCTGTTGCAGCGTGCAAAGAAACTTTGTTTTATCTCTTAGCCTGTCGGCCTCATTCAAAACCTGCCGCCACCTATCCTTGCAGGTCGTTTTTGCAGCCAGCGATACTATTTTATCGATATCGTAATTTATATCATGATACGCCGCTTCTGACGGAAAAATAAAATCCGGTTTTTTATTTCCTTCCGTTACCGCCTGTGCCGTGTATATAATGCCGTTCCCGTCAAAAAGTGCAGACAGGTGATTCTCCAAGCTTTTCCCCGCTCGACTTTTCCTTCTGTTTAACACTCTGTTGGCCATTGAGACAAAATCGTCTACTGTTGAAAATCCTTTTTCAATAACAGCGCCATACCGATCTCTTTCAAGAGCTTTAAATAGTGCATACTCCATGTCAGTCCACTCAATCAGCTTCCTGTCCGGATTTGATATAATGAATTCCTCATGGTTATACATTGCATTATGTATTTGTCTAGCCGCTTTTGACATTTCTTCTGATACCGGGAATTCGACAGTCAATGTGTTAATGAAATTCCTTATCAGGTTTCCTTCTCTCGTTTCTTCAATTGCGGCCGTAATATCTATTAAAGCATTGGTTTCGGTCGGTCCAATCCCGAAAGTTGAGAGAAAGAATTCTATATCCTCTTCGGTATCTAAGAAAAATCCGCTATAATAATCAATTGTCTGCTGCGTAAGAACAAATAGTGCACCGGTATTTTCCGGGACAAGAAAAGGAAATCCCCTTCCGAATCTGGTAATCCTCAGTTCGTTTTTGCTGTCATAATATGTAAAATTGCTTTCCGTTTCCAAATCATTCTGCCATTTTATCTTAACAGTTCTCTTTAAAATCCTTTCACCCTCAATTGAATGATTAAACAGCATCTTGCTCGCTTTCATCGAAACAAGAATGCCAAACTGATGTCCTCCCGTGGCTCCGGTATCGTTGGCCGACAGGAATTTGCAAAATGCCGTTTCACTGTCAAGCACCGATCGAATCGCTTGGTTTAAACAGCTGTTCCCCACTTATACCGCCTCCTGTTTATAACATTGTCCCGCAGCTTCATCAAGCCGCCTCATCTTATCAGCAATGAGTTTTGCAACACTCTCCATAAGCGGAACGACAACAGAATTACCAAACTGCTGGTAGGCTTGAGTATCAGAAACAGGAATCTCAAAGGATTCAGGAAATCCTTGTAATCTCGCACATTCCCTCGGGGTTAATCTCCTCGGATTTCTATTTTCTTGAGGAATCAATATCTCTGAACCATCCTTGTAATACCGTGCACTTAATGTTCTTGTCACGCCTTCCGGATTTGCCAGACCATATCCAAAACCATTGCCTGCCGCCTTATGTTTAGCTGCATAGTTTTGCAGATACTTCCATAGTTTATCGGAAAGTGTATACTTTTCGTCAACATCCTCATCAAGAATATCCCCCACAGTAGGCTTTGGTTCTGCCGGGGAAACATCAAACTCAAAGTCATAATCTTCTCCGTATCTTCTCCTGTCAAAGCCTACAATCAAGATTCTCTCTCGGTGTTGCGGAACAAAGTCCTGTCCGTCAAGAATATCGTAAAAAACTTTGTAATCCAATTCTTCTAAGGATTCAAGAATAATATTGAAAGTTTTTCCCTTATCATGGCTGCATAAGTTTTTAACATTTTCCAGCATAAATGCCTTGGGTCTTTTTTGTTGCAGGATTCTGCATACATCAAAAAATAATGTCCCTTGTGTCCTATCTTTAAATCCCGTTTCTTTTCCCAAGCTTTTCTTCTTTGACACACCTGCAATAGAAAAAGGCTGACAAGGGAACCCGGCCACCAATACGTCGTGATCCGGAATATCCTCTGCCGCCACCTTCGTTATATCTCCTTCCGGCTGGTCACCGAAATTCGCAAAGTATGTTTGCTGACAATACTTATTCCATTCGTTTGAGTAAACGCAGTGCCCACCTGCATTATCAAAGGCTATTCTCATGCCCCCTATCCCTGCAAACAAATCAACAAATTTAAAATCCCTAATTTCCGATTCAATATTTTTTTTATTTACACCGCTTATATAATAAGCTATTGCTTCTCTTACACAATCCTGTATGCTTTGCTCTATATCTGCAGAATATTTCGCCAGTTCCGCATACAGATTATCCTCAAGCCTCAAGTGCATTTGTTTCATTGCAATCTCCTTAGGGAAAAAACTTATACCTGTTCTTTCCCTATTATATCTCTTGCCATTGAAACAAGCAATAGTTCGCGAACAAATATTCGCAACGTTTGTTATCTGTTTGTTATCTGCGGTTTCTTACATCATCTGCCGTATAATGCCTGACAACCTCCTGCAGGCTTGTCAGCCGTTCTATTGAGCACACGCTTGTCATTGCCAGAATGTTTTCCTGCAGCCTTCGCCGCTTGACATCATCGTTCATCATGCTGACATCGCCGTCAAGCAGATAGTCTGAACTGACATTGAAGACCTGTCGGAGCTTATATAATAAATCCACAGATATTCCCTTGTTGCCGTATTCCACTTCCGCCAGATGATGTGATGATATTCCCAGTTCTTTTGAAAGTTTCTCTCTGGACATACGTGCATCTTCACGCAGCTCCCGTATCCTGGCTCCCATTTTGTTTTTATCTACACTGTTAAGCTCACTTGACATTCGTTCTCCTCCTGTGCAACCAGTATGTTCTACTCATAGTTTATGAGAAGAGCAACAATCAGGTTTATGGCTCCAGGAGGATTTCTTTATACCTTTAAGGTGTTATTTTTCTGAAATATCACGCATTTCTATTTTTAATATTCTCATAAAGTTGCTCTCTTTTTGATTTTCCAGCAAACTGATTACATAGGCAATGTGCGCATCTATATTTTGGAGGTAGGCAACATGAAACAAGAGAATAAGTTGATAATGGCGGATTGCGCAGTAAAATATTTCCCCGGAAATATCACATTGCTGCGGCGTTCCCGAGGTTATACTCAGAAATTTGTAAGCGAACAGCTGCTCATCGCACGATCCCGTTACGGTTCCATTGAACGAGGCACAATGCCCAGTCTTATAACGGCTTGTATGTTGGCAGATCTTTACGGTATTGATTTAACATCGCTCGTCAGAGATGACCTAAAAAAGATATGTTACGAGGCTTATTGCTCCAGGAACGGTGGCAATGGAAGCAACTGTACTTGAGACAAGAATCAGGCCCACTGTCTCAACATCCTGCTCTTCCTGCTGTGCAATCATAGAAACGATAGCAGCCGTTGGTAATGAGATCCCGAGAACAACTATGCTCTTTATCAGACCGGCAACAGGCAGGAAGTAAACCAGGACAACTGTCAGCAGTGGCAGACAGATCAGCTTCATTACAGACGATTCGACAATCAAGCTGTCTTTCAGGATGTCGGCAGGCCGACAGCCAACCAGAGAAGAACCGATATATATCATGGCCATAGGTGTGGAAACATTGCCTATATACATAAGATACTCATTCACAGAATCAGGAAGCGAAATACCAATCATGCTCAAAGCAAAACCTATCACCAGAGCCAGAATATTGGGGTTAAGCAGGAATTTGGATACCGCTTTCATAAAAGTTTCCAGAGACTTGCCATCCTTTTGCTCCCGGTTTCTTCTTAACGCCTTAAGACCATATGTGAAAATATAGAAGTTCATTGCAGAATTATGTGCAAGCATTAAAAGTAACCCCTGTTCTCCAAAAAAAATCAGAGCAACGGGAAACCCCATGAAGGCATTGTTCGGTGCAGACATAGCAAGTTCAGCTACATTTGCCTTCTCAGCGGGGAATTTTCTGGCTTTGCTGTAGCCATAGACTGCCAGCCCATAGATGTAGAAACAGACCAGACTGATTGCGAAAGTAATCAGAAATCGGGCTATCAGCATACTGTTCATCTCCAAGTTTCCGATATTGTATACAATCAGGCATGGATACGCAAAATAGACGATAAGTTTATTCACGCCGTGATTCATCTTATCGTCTAAAAAATTTATTTTTCTGAGAAACCACCCCGTAAACAGGATGGCAAAGAGCACAAAATATCTGCCGTACATTCCCTTTTCCCTTCGGAAGCATGTCAGCCAACCGCAATGTCAGCTGTAATAAAGGTTGTTTGTCACATATTCCGGATCGCTGGTGACGTCAATACCAAGTGCTTTTAATGTGTTTTCGTCTTTATCAGAGAGGATTGCCGTACAATGAGCCCTGCACCCCCTCAGCTCTTTCATCTTAGTGAGTGCAGCCTCCGCCGTAGGATTTGTTGCTGCTGAAATTGTGAGTGCAGTAAGCACCTCCTCACAGTTGAGACTGGATTTTTCCGACTGCAGAATTCCGGTCTTAAGATCCTGAATGCTGCTGAGGATGTTAGGTGAAATGAGGTGAATGCTGTCCGCTATCCCGCTCATATGCTTAACCGCATTGAGTATGCCTGCGGCGGCAGCCACCATTCTTCTGGAGCTCCTACCGGTCATAATGGTTCCGTCTTTAAGCTCCATCGCCATTACCACCACATTGGAAAATCTTTCATGTTCGTTTCTCTTTTTTTCCGCATATTCTCTGGCGGGAATAACCACCGATCTGTCCTCAACTTTCAGATTCAAATCATCCATAAGAAGCTTGGCTCTTTCCAGAACTTCCCAGCTTATTTTGCCTTTTTTATAGTCGCATTGAGCAACTAAATATCTCCTTATGATTTCCTGACAGGCCGCCTTTCTGCAGACTTCATCATTTACTATTCCGAAGCCGGCTCTGTTCACGCCCATATCTGTAGGGGATTTGTACTCCGTCTCTTCTCCGGTTATTTTTTCGATGATTCTTTTTACAATCGGGAACACTTCAAGATCGCGATTGTAGTTTACGGCAGTTTCACCGTATGCCTCCAGGTGGAAGTTATCAATCATATTGACATCCTTCAGATCTATGGTCGCCGCTTCATAAGCAACGTTTACGGGATGTTTAAGAGGAATGTTCCATATCGGGAAGGTTTCAAACTTGGCATATCTGGCTTTTTTGCCGCGGATATGCTCATGATACAGCTGGGAGAGGCTTGTTGCCAGCTTGCCGCTGCCTCCACCCGGTCCTGTAATCACTATCAGAGGCTTCGTCACTTCAATATACGGATTTGCTCCGTAACCCTCTTCGCTTACAATTGTATCCACATCCGTAGGGTATCCCTTGGTAAATCTGTGTTTATAGGTTTTTATACCTCTCCTCTCCAGCTTTAACAAAAAATTGTCAACCGCAGGAGAGTTGTTCTCATATCGGGTTACAACCACACTGTTCACTTCCAGATCGTAGTCTCTGAAAACATCAATGAGACGCAAAACCTCCAAATCATAAGTAATACCGAAGTCGGCTCTGGTCTTGTTTGTGGCGATATCTCCGGAGAACACGCAGATTATGATTTCCGCCTTATCCTTCATCCTTTGAAGCAGCTTGATCTTCGCATTCTCATCAAATCCGGGCAGTACTCTCATGGCATGCTTGTCCTGAACCAGCTTGCCTCCAAACTCCAGATACAATCTGTCTCCGCCGCCCCTTTCGATTCTCTCGAGAATATGCTCGGACTGCTCTTCAATATATTTTTCTGCATTGAAACCTATGTTTGACATTACTTCCTCCCTGACGAAATTATCCGCTTAAATGATATATATAACTGCCATTGAGAAAGTTGTTACTGCCATAACAATGGCTATTGTAACAGCAATTATTTTAGTAACTTTTCTACTCATGATTTTCCTCCAACCAGTGTAATATTCAGTCTGTTTCGTCCTTCCAGCAGCCCTTTGAGGCTTATGTCATAATCGATATCTATCTGCCCGTCTCCTTCTGCGGACAAAGTACTCTTCAGATCGTTGGTCAATACTTCCATCTCCACTGCACCGAAAGGCGTATCGTAGAGACCTGCATACCTCTCGCCCTTTCTGAAACGGATTTCATTTCCTATTCCGGTTCCTTCTCCAAACCTTTTCAGCTGTATTTCATCGTCACGAAATCTAAGCCTGGTCCTGCAACCCGGCACTCCGCTGAGCTCCGTCTCTTCATACATCAGGTACACCGCATCGTTACGCTTGTACAATCGTGCCTCCGTAACGAACTCCATTTCATCCTCGCCGGCTTCGGCACTGATCTGAAGTCCCTTTATTTTTACAACAACATCTTTCATCTCTATAATATCCCTTCCTGAACCATTCCTCTGATTAGCCAATATATTATACCATATAATATACAGACCAACGACACCAAATCAACATAATTGCCTTGTATTATCTATAACAACAGTTGTTTTTATGTAAATATTATTTAAGAAAGTGAGTTCATTTATGGACGAAATGAATAAATTCCCGGATCCGCGGCGCTCATTCACCGAACAGCACCAAAGCACCCCGAAAGCATCTGCTTCGTGGAGCAATGGAGAAACGAAAATGAGCAGACCAAAAAGAAAGTATCCATCGGAAAATACCCTTACTGTCCCCAGACGCTATCTGATTATAGGAATAATCGGATGCCTGCTTGTTGCCTGCTTATTCGGTTTTGCCGGGGTCCTGGCAGGAAAGTCTCTGAATGAAAACTCAGGCGGATCACTGCCTGCCGAGTCGGACAACGCAACCATTCCGGGATACACACTTGAAGATGCCACGGGAAGCAGCATGACTATTCAGGAGATAACCGCAGCGGCTCAAAGAAGTGTTGTCGAAATCCGAACCGAAAGCGTCACTTCCGATATATGGATGCAGCAGTATGTCACCGAAGGCGCCGGAAGCGGAGTGATTGTCAGCACTGACGGGTATATTGCAACCAATAATCACGTAATCGAGGGTGCCGACAAAATCATCGTAACCACAATAGATAACAGAGAGTATGAAGCCAAACTTGTCGGTACTGATTCCATACACGACATTGCCGTCATCAAGATTAAAGCTACTGGTCTTTCTCCCGCAAAATACGGGAACAGCAGCCGGCTGAATGTGGGTGACCTGGCTGTTGCCATCGGCAACCCTCTGGGAGAGCTGGGCGGAACCGTTACTGCCGGCATCATCAGTGCCAAGGACAGAGAGCTGGTAATTGACGGTAAAACCATGAGTCTGCTTCAGACGGACAGCTCCATCAACCCCGGCAATTCAGGAGGCGGACTTTTTAACGATAATGCTCAGCTGATAGGAATTGTTGTTGCGAAATCCTCAGGTTCAGATGTGGAGGGACTGGGTTTCGCGATTCCCATAAACACTGCCGCGGAAGTTATAAACCAGCTTATTGACAAAGGGTATACGAGCGGCAGACCGTGGACCGGCATGACTTACACCGAGGGCAGCAGCGGTTTTGACTCCATATTCGGCGCAAGCTCAGGGTCTGTTTATGTTTATTCCGTTGATACCGATGTGGCCAGACGTGCGGGCTTCAAACCCGGAGACATTATTTTCGCCGTCGAAGATCAGCAGATAACTTCCATCGATGATCTGTCGGCAATTGTAACCGCTCATGAGGTTGGCGACAAGCTTAAAGTTACTATCGTTCGCGATGGCAGGACGAAAGACATTACTATTAAACTCCAGGAAAGAAAGGGCGAATAGCTCTTTTGCCTCGGCGCATCCGCTTTCGGAGGCGTCGATTTTTTTTGCATTGGAGCGGCCTATAATATATAATTCAGTGTGAATAAATGTTTTTGATTGCGGCTTTTGCCGCATACCCGCAAAGGAGGGATTGGTTAATTGGATAATAGTATAACCGTATATGTAATAGCCATTGTGGTTTTGCTTATTTTTTCCGCATATTTCAGTGCGACTGAAACTGCTTTTACTTCATTAAATAAAATAAAGTTAAAGACCCAGGCAGGCGACGGAGATGCCAGAGCGGCCAAAGTTCTGGAACTGAGTGAGAAATACGATAAACTCCTGACCACCATTCTTATTGGAAATAACATAGTTAATATATCCATGGCAACCATCGGCACGGTGCTGTTTGTAGCATTATGTAAAGATTACGGTGCAACCATCGCCACTGTTGTTATAACCTGCGTAGTTCTGGTCTTCGGAGAAATTACCCCGAAGAACATTGCAAAAGTGAAACCTGAGATTTTTGCAAAATTCTCGGCTCCGATATTGAGCTTTTTCTTAACGATTCTTACCCCTTTCAATTTCATTTTTACCCTGTGGAAGAACTTTATCACCAGAATATTTAAACTGAACAGCAATGACACCATTACCGATGATGAAATTCTTACCATGGTTGAAGAAGCTGAAACCGGCGGCGGTTTGGATTGTGCACGGAGCGAACTGATTCAAAACGCAATTGAGCTTGACGAGCTGACAGCTGAAGATGTTATGACCCCGCGTCCCGATATGGAAGCCGTAGATATAGAATGCAGCAAGGAAGAGCTGGCCGACCTTTTCGAAAGAACCGGTTTCTCCCGAATTCCTGTTTATGAAGAAGAAATAGATAAAATTGAGGGTGTCATTCATCTTAAGGATTTTCACTATCATGTGGCCGGAACCGATGCACCTATTTCCGACTTTGTTACCCCTGTGGTCTTTGTTGCGGAGACAATAAAGGCATTTGACCTGCTTAGAAAGATGCAGCTTCTTAAGACGCATATGGCTATTGTAATTGATGAATACGGGGGTACATCAGGGCTTGTCACCATGGAAGATATAATCGAGGAGCTTGTCGGGGAAATATACGATGAATACGATGGTATCCCGAGCAAGGACATCATGCCTCTTCAAAACGGCAGCTACAGGGTGCAGGGGAATGCGAACATGTCCAAGGTTTTGAATTTCTTTGACATAGATGAAGAGTTCTCTAAAATCAACACCGTCAACGGCTGGGTCTCCATGGAGCTTGACCATCTGCCGGGTAAGGATGACAGATTTGAAACTGTAATAGATGACAAAAAGCTGAAAGTCAGAGTAACCAAGGCCGATGACAGAAGGGCCATTGAAATAAATCTGGTTATAGAGGATATCGAAGAAGAAACGAAAGAGGATAACAAATGAGCTTAGTGGAAAAAATATTTGGCGACCTTAATCAGAAAGAAATTAAAAAGGTTGAAAAAATCGCAGACAAGGTAATGGCTCTTGATGAAACCATGCAAAACCTCACTGACGATGAGTTGCGCGAAAAAACAGCTGAATTCAAAGGAAGACTTGAGGGCGGTGAAACTCTGGACGACCTGCTTCCGGAAGCTTTTGCAGTATGCAGAGAGGCGGCATGGAGATCTCTGGGAATGAAGCATTTCAAAGTTCAGGTAATCGGCGGAATAGTTCTCCACCAGGGCAGGATTGCCGAGATGAAGACAGGTGAAGGTAAGACACTGGTAGCTACCCTACCCGCATATTTAAATGCACTTAAAGGCGAAGGTGTTCATGTGGTAACCGTCAATGACTACCTGGCTAAGAGAGATATGGAATGGATGGGTAAAATCTACACTTTCTTGGATCTTACGGTCGGCTGTGTAATTCACGGCATATCGGAGGAGGAGCGAAGAGCTGCATACCTGGCGGATATCACCTACGGAACCAATAACGAATACGGCTTCGACTATTTGAGAGACAACATGGTTACTTATCGTGATCAGATGATGCAGCGCGATCTGAACTATGCAATAATAGACGAGGTTGACTCAATTCTCATCGATGAGGCGAGAACTCCTCTCATAATTTCGGGCAGAGGCGATAAGTCCACCGATATGTACAGGCGTGCCGACAACTTCGTAAGATCCCTGAAGCGTGAATCTGATTTCACAATCGAAGAGAAAGATAATCAGATCGCACTTACCGAAGACGGTGTATCCAAATGTGAAGCCCATTTCAAGATAGATAACTTTTCCGATCCGGAAAACATGGAGATCAACCATCATGTTATGCAGGCTCTGAAGGCTCGCAATATGATGAAAAGAGATGTTGACTATGTGGTCAGGGATGGTGAAATCGTAATAGTTGACGAGTTTACCGGGCGTTTAATGTTTGGCAGAAGGTACAGCGATGGTCTCCATCAGGCTATAGAGGCCAAGGAAGGTGTGTTGGTTCGTTCAGAGTCAAAGACTTTGGCAACCATCACACTGCAGAACTACTTCAGAATGTATCAGAAGCTGGCCGGTATGACCGGTACCGCAAAGACCGAGGAAAGTGAGTTTACCGATATCTACAATATGGACGTTGTAGTTATTCCGACTAACAAACCCATCGCCAGAGCCGATCAGCCTGATGCCGTATATGCTACGGAAAAAGGTAAATACAAGGCTATCGTTGATGGTGTTGCGGCTGCACATGAAAAAGGCCAACCTGTTCTTGTCGGCACTATTTCTATCGAAAGTTCCGAACTTTTAGCTGATGCTCTCAAAAAGCGCGGCATAAGAAACTTCAATGTTCTTAATGCAAAGCACCATGAGAAGGAAGCTCAGATTATAGCCGAAGCCGGACGTGAAGGAGCAATAACCATCGCAACCAATATGGCCGGCAGAGGTACCGACATTATACTCGGCGGCAACCCAGAATTCGAAGCCAAGAGGGAAATGACCGAACTGGGCTACGATGATATTCAGATCTCCTTCGCAACAAGCTTCGTTCAGAGCAGCGACCCTGTTATGTTGGAAGCAAGAGAAAAATTCCGTGAGCTCCTCGAGAAATACAAGGCGGAGAGAGCTCCTGAGCAGCAACAAGTCAGAGAACTTGGCGGTCTTCACATAATAGGTACCGAAAGACACGAATCCCGGCGTATCGACAATCAGCTCAGAGGCCGATCCGGTCGTCAGGGAGACCCGGGCCAGACACAGTTCTGTGTTTCCATGGAGGACGAACTCATGCGTCTTTTCGGTGGAGAGAGAATGCAGGGCATTGTAGCCAAACTGGGAGTTGAAGAAGATGAAGCCCTTGAATCCGGCATGATTTCAAAGCAGATTGAAAATGCTCAGAAAAAAGTGGAAGGCAGAAACTTCGGCATAAGAAAGTACGTGCTGCAATATGACAATGTAATGAACAAGCAGCGTGAAATCATCTATTCCGAAAGAAAGAAAGTTCTCTTCGGAGAAGATCTGCGCAAGGATCTGGATATGATGACGCGCAAGCTTATAGATGAAATAGTTGACCCTGTTGTCTTTGCATCCAAATACCCGGAAGAATGGGATTTTGATACGATAAACAAGGGATTGATTAAACTGACAGACACCTTTGAACCTCTGGCATTCGATGCCGAGGATCTGGCCGATATGGATGAAACCTCCCTGAAAGAAGGCCTCTATGAGGAATTCGCCGAACTTTATGACCTCAAGGAGAAAGAAATAGGCGCCGAAAGACTGCGTGATGTGGAGAGAATGATTCTCCTCCGTGTTGTTGATAACAAGTGGATGGATCACATCGATGACATGGATCAGATGAAGAGCGGTATCGGCCTCAGAGGTCTGGGCGGACAGGATCCGGCAGCTGCCTATGCTCATGAAGGCTTCGCTATGTTTGAACTGATGATTGCTGCCATTCAGGAAGAGTTTGTCAAGTTCTGTTACAACGTAACTGTAACCACATCTGCCGAAAGAAAGGATGTCATCGGCAGCGGTGAATCCTTTAAGGAAGATTTCGATGACACGGAACTGCGCGAGCAGGCTGCACGCCAGAAGGCCGCCGGTGCATCCGTAGATATGGGCAGTGCTCCTGCTGAAACAGCTGTTCCGAAACGCGAAAAACGCCAAGAAACCGTTAGACGCGACCAGCCAAAGATAGGGCGAAACGACCCTTGCCCTTGCGGAAGCGGGAAGAAATACAAACACTGCTGCGGGCGGAACCTTCAGTGACGCTGAACGCTTCCCGATGATAGGAGATTATATGATTATATTGGATGAACTTAAGGGAGTAATTCCCTCTCTTCAGAAAACGCTGCATGAGGCAAGTAAGTCACTGCGTCCCGATGAACTGAGGGATAAACTGCACCTGCTTGAGGAGGAACTGGTCAAACCCGACTTCTGGAATGATCAGGCAAAAGCTCAGAAAGTTACAAAAGAAAAAAAGAGCATTGAGGATACTTTAAGCGAATTTGAGAACCTGCAGAGCAGGATTGAAGATCTGGAAGTTCTGATTGAAATGGCTGAAGAAACTCAGGCGGATTCCCAGGAGGATTCTCAGCTTCTGGCAGAGGAAGCTCTGGAAGCCAACGAATTGCTTGAAAGGGATCTGGAAAATCTGAAGCTGAGAACTCTTCTTAACGGCAAATACGACAAGAATAATGCCATCATTTCCGTTCATGCCGGCTCCGGAGGTACCGAGGCCATGGACTGGGCGGGGATGCTCTTCAGAATGTACACAAGATGGTGCGAGAAGTGCGGTTACAAATACAAACTTCTGGAAATGAACGATGATACGGAAGCGGGCATCAAGAGTGCTACACTTCTGGTTGAGGGGGATTATGCCTATGGCTATCTTAAGAACGAAAAGGGTGTACACCGATTGGTGCGGATCTCACCTTTTGACTCTTCCGGAAGAAGGCATACCTCATTTGCTTCGCTTGACGTTACCCCTGAAATCGAATTTGATAATACAGTGGAGATAAATCAGGAGGATTTGCGCATAGATACTTACAGAGCAAGCGGTGCCGGCGGACAGCATGTCAACATGACTGACTCTGCCGTCCGAATCACTCACATCCCTACAAACATTGTCGTCACCTGCCAGAACGAGCGCTCTCAGATGCAGAATAGGGAATATGCCATGAAAATGCTCATCTCCAAACTCATTGAACTCAAGGAGCAGGAGGAAAAGGAATCTCTCAATGAACTTAAGGGTGATTACAATCAGATTACATGGGGAAGCCAGATCAGATCCTATGTGTTTCAGCCCTATACCATGGTCAAGGATCACCGTACTAATGCCGAAGTGGGAAATGTCCATGCAGTCATGGATGGTGACCTGGATTACTTTATCAACGAGAAACTTAAACAAAAAGACTAAAAAGAGAAAAAGATGGATATAATCAAAACTCTCGCGGCAGAATTTAAACTAAAGAACACACATGTCACGGATACTGTTAAACTTATAGATGAAGGGAACACAATTCCCTTCATCGCTCGTTACAGGAAGGAAGTTACCGGCGGTCTAAGTGACGAGGTTCTCCGCAATCTGAACGACAGACTCATCTACCTGAGGAGTTTGGAAGGGCGCAAGGAAGAAGTTCTTCGCCTTATAGATGAGCAGAATAAACTGACAGACGAACTCCGCATTGAAATTCAGGAGGCACGGGTCTTGCAGCGGGTTGAAGATCTGTATAGACCCTTTAAGAAAAAGAAGGCAACCCGAGCCTCCAAGGCTAAAGAAAAGGGTCTGGAACCCTTCGCTGATATTATTCAGGCACAGGGAGCAGAACCCGTAGACATGACAGCTGTCGCTTCCGAATATACCGATGCTGTAACCGGCAAGAAAAATGTAGTGGAAACTGCCGAAGATGCACTGACAGGTGCCTGCGATATTATTGCCGAACGTATTTCCGATGATCCGGAAATTGTTGCCGCCGTACGTGAGAAAACCGCCGCTTACGGTGTAATCAACACGGAACCCGCCGATACCGAAGAAAAGACAGTTTACGAAATGTACTACGAATACAGCGAAAGTATCGCTAAAATCCCTAACCACAGGGTTCTCGCCATAAATCGCGGAGAAAAAGAAGAGAAGCTTAAAGTAAAGATTGTTGTTGATAATGAAAAGATTGAATCGCTAATAGCCGATATGTTTGGAATCCGCATGAATACAGTGTGGACAAAGGTTTTGCTGGAAACGGTAAAGGATGCTTACAAGCGGCTTATGGCACCATCCGTTGAAAGGGAAGTAAGAAATATGCTCACGGAAAGAGCTGAGGCGGAAGCCATAAAGGTGTTTGCAAAGAACACCGAGAAACTGCTGATGGTTCCTCCTGTCCGTGGTGCCCGCGTCATTGCCATTGACCCCGGCTATCGAACCGGCTGCAAGGTAGCAATCCTTGATGAAACAGGCAAACTGAAAGGCCACACTACAGTTTACCCCACAGAGCCTCGAAAAGAGATTGCCAAGACGCAGTCAACGCTCAAAATACTCGTTGAAAAACACAGAATAAACACCATCGTAATCGGCAACGGAACCGCTTCCCGCGAAACCGAGGAAGTCGTTGCTGATTTCATAAGAAAATATCGGGAGAAATCTCCTGACAACCCTTTAGCCTCACAGCTCAGATATACTATTGTAAACGAGGCCGGTGCTTCGGTTTATTCGGCATCAAAGCTGGCTTCTGAGGAATATCCGGATCTGGATGTTACCGTCAGAGGAGCCATGTCTCTGGGGCGCAGGCTTCATGACCCTCTGGCTGAACTGGTAAAGATTCCTACCAAAAGTATAGGAGTAGGACAGTATCAGCACGATATAAATCAATCTCTTCTGGAAAAAGCTCTCGGCGAAGTTGTAGAGGACTGCGTTAACAGGGTCGGCGTGAATCTGAATACCGCGTCACCTTCCCTCCTTTCCTATGTTGCCGGCATCAATATGGGCATTGCAAGAAATATAGTTGCTTACCGAGAGGAAAACGGGGTTTTTAAGGATAGGAAAGATCTGAAAAAGGTGCCGAAGCTGGGCGAAAAAACCTATGCCCAATGTGCCGGATTTGTAAGAATCCCCGGCGGGAAAAATCCTCTGGACAATACCGCTGTTCATCCGGAATCCTATAATGCTGCGGAAGCTTTGCTCAGTCTCCTTGGTTTGGACAAATCTGCTATCGATGGAAAAGGTCTGACGGACATGGAGCTTAGAATAAAAGCTAAGTTCGGCAGCCGTAAACAGCTTGCCGGGCATTTAGGAATAGGTCTCCCTACACTGGAGGATATTATCGAAGAGATGAAAAAACCGGGTCGCGACCCGCGTGACAATGCCCCGGAAGTTGTTTTCAGGAACGATGTTAAATCCTTTGACGATTTAAAAATCGACATGGAGCTTGAAGGCACCGTTCGAAACGTAGTTGATTTTGGTGCATTCGTGGATATCGGCGTCAAAAATGACGGTCTCGTCCATATAAGCGAAATGAGCAATAAATATATTAAACACCCTATGGACATTGTTTCTGTCGGAGATACCGTAAAAGTTCGTATAATCAAGATAGATTACGACAAGCAACGCATCGGACTGACTATGAAATAGTTGTGTATACAGTATTTAACTGCTGTACAACTTGTTTCAAATATTTTAATGTGTTAAGATGCTATCGGTGGTGCTGTGGCATCACTATATTATTTTATAAGCAAAGGAGACTCTTAATTATGGGCATTATAGGCGAAATGGGTCAAATTATAATCGAGTTCTGGAATTCGACAGGGCTGGCAAACTTTTCTTATCAGAGCGGGATTATGATTGTAGTGGCACTTCTCTTCCTGTATCTGGCTATCAGACACGGGTTCGAGCCGCTGCTGCTGGTACCGATTGCATTTGGAATGCTTTTATCCAATCTTCCGATGACCGGAATTTTTCTTAATGAGGTTGCCACTAACGGCATAACGAACTCCAACGAGTTGGCAGATGCGGGTATATTTACCGCCTTCTATATGCTCAAACCCATACTTCCGTCTCTTATATTCCTTGGCGTAGGTGCTATGACAGACTTCGGTCCGTTAATTGCGAACCCTAAGTCACTGCTTATGGGTGCGGCAGCACAGCTTGGTATATTCTTTGCGTTTTTCGCAGCAATAGCTCTGGGCTTTACTGCCCAAGAAGCGAGTTCCATCGGCATCATTGGTGGAGCTGACGGTCCGACGGCCATCTACCTGACCACCAAACTGGCAGATCACCTCATCGGCCCAATTGCGGTGGCTGCTTATTCATATATGGCTCTGGTGCCAATTATCCAGCCGCCGTTCATGAACCTCCTTACAACAAAGAAAGAGCGTATGCTCAAGATGGATCAGCTGAGAACTGTTTCTCAGAGAGAAAAGATTCTGTTTCCTATAGCCGTATCAATAGTAATCGCTTTGCTTCTTCCTTCAGTAGCACCTCTTATCGGGATGCTTATGATGGGTAATCTCTTCAAAGAGAGCGGAAGAACAGCCAGACTGTCCGATACATCAGCCAATGCACTTTCAAATATACTGGTAATTCTGCTGGGAACCTGTGTAGGAGCATCGGCAACAGGAGACACCTTCCTGACATGGGCTACAATAAAAATCGTTATTCTCGGAGTGGCTGCATTCTGCTTCGGTACAATAAGCGGCGTTCTCATCGCTAAACTGATGAACGCACTTTCAAAGACACCAATCAACCCGCTCATCGGATCTGCGGGAGTTTCCGCAGTACCTATGGCTGCACGCGTTTCACAGACTGAAGGGCAGAAGGCAAATCCTTCCAATTTCCTGCTGATGCACGCTATGGGGCCTAACGTTGCCGGTGTAATCGGCTCCGGCGTAGCTGCCGGCGTATTGCTTTGTATGTATGGCGCGTACTAAACAATACACAATTCACAACAAAGAAATTCTCTAAAATCATTTTTATACACTGGAAAGGCTCGGGGCTTCGGCTTCGAGCCTTTCCCCTTTACCGATGCAGGCACTTTAATGTTTTTAGTGGTTACTGGTTAATTTGAAGTTTAACGTTAATTGTGGTTTTACATCAAAAAAGACTGCCTTGGAAAACCAAATTAAAGTTTTTCAGGGAGTCTTTTTCTGTTGCGATATTATTAGGTTTATTTTTGCGGTCAAACTTGTTTTTTTAGCTGTCCGCTAAATAGGGTACCACTCAATTTGCAAAGCCTCGATGTAAACACCGCCAGAAAAGTTAAAGATCCCCCGACGCACAACGCAGCTGTTTCCATCAAGTATACAGTATTTAACTCAGCCCGGCTTGTTTTATTGTACTCTGTTATGTTAGAATTTCATTGGTGGCGCGATGTCCTCCTATGTGAACATTCGATAAAAGGAGAATTTTGTTATGGGAATTATGGGCGAAATGGGCCAAATTATACTCGAGTTCTGGAATTCGACAGGATTGGCAAACTTTTCTTATCAAAGCGGGATTATGATTGTAGTGGCGCTTCTCTTCCTGTATCTGGCTATCAGACACGGGTTCGAACCGCTGCTTCTGGTACCGATTGCATTCGGAATGCTTTTATCAAACCTTCCGATGACCGGGATTTTTCTCAACGAGGTTGCCACTAACGGCATAACGAACTCCAACGAGTTGGCGGATGCAGGTATATTTACCGCCTTCTATATGCTGAAACCCATACTTCCGTCGCTTATCTTCCTTGGAGTGGGTGCCATGACGGACTTCGGTCCACTGATTGCGAATCCTAAGTCACTGCTTATGGGTGCAGCAGCACAGTTTGGTATCTTTTTTGCTTTCTTTGCTGCAATAGCTTTGGGATTCACCGCCCAAGAAGCAGGCTCAATTGGAATAATCGGCGGAGCTGACGGCCCGACGGCCATCTACCTGACTACCAGACTGGCGGATCATCTCGTAGGCCCTATTGCGGTGGCTGCTTACTCATACATGGCTCTGGTGCCTATCATACAACCGCCTATTATGAATGCACTTACGACAAAGAAGGAGCGTATCATAAAGATGGATCAGCTGAGAACTGTTACCCAGAGAGAAAAGATTCTGTTTCCTATAGCTGTAACAGTTGTAATCGCTCTGATTCTCCCTTCAGTTGCACCTCTTATCGGGATGCTGATGATGGGTAATCTCTTCAAGGAGAACGGAAGAACAGCCAGACTGTCCGATACTTCAGCCAACGCACTGGCAAATATCTTGGTAATTCTGCTGGGAACCTGTGTAGGTGCATCAGCAACAGGTGACACCTTCCTTACATGGGATACAATAAAAATTGTTATCCTCGGTGTTGCTGCATTCATTTTCGGTACGGCTGCCGGAGTCCTTATTGCCAAGCTCATGAATGCACTCTCAAAGTCACCGATCAATCCGCTTATCGGATCTGCGGGAGTTTCCGCCGTGCCTATGGCCGCCCGTGTATCACAGGCCCAGGGACAGAAGGCAAATCCTTCCAACTTCCTCCTGATGCACGCTATGGGACCTAACGTTGCAGGCGTAATCGGTTCCGGTGTAGCCGCAGGCGTAATGCTCTGCATGTTCAGCGGGTACTAAACCGCACACGAAATACGAATATACATGACATGGAAATTCTCTAAAATCATTTTTATACACTGGAAAGGCTCGGGGCTTCGGCTCCGGGTCTTTCGCCCTTTTTATATGCTGCCGCTATGATATAATGGAGTTGTCACGAAGCTTTGCTTCGATGAAACTCCTTATGCTGTTGCGGCCCAAGAGAGTGCAGCTCGATTGGCAAGCCGAAACTCCTTATGCTTTTCTCGACTGCGGAGGACACATGATAGATACAATAATCTTTGATTTTGACGGAACGGTAATGGATACCAACAAGGTAATAATCGCATCCTGGCAGCACACTTACAATACTCTCACAGGGGGCGACGGCGACCTGGAATATATCCTGGGAACCTTTGGGGAACCGCTGGAATACAGCCTGAATGCAGCCTTCCCGGATGTGCCGACAGAGAAGTCGGTTGAAATATACAGAAGCTTTCATCGAGAGAACTTCGGTCCCATGATTGAACTTTTTCCCGGAGTAAGAAATCTTCTGGAAGAGGTTAAGGCAAGGGGGTACAAGACGGGAATCGCCACCTCCAGAGTGAGATACACTCTCCATCAGGGGCTGCAACAGTATGATATTGAGAAATACTTCGATGCTCTGATCTCGGCGGAGGATGTAACAGAACACAAACCTGCACCGGAGACCTTGTTCAAGGTTCTGACAAAACTGGACTCAAAGCCTGAAAATGCCATTATGATCGGCGATACGATGCCGGACATTCTCTGTGCGAAAAATGCGGGAGTGAAATCGGTTCTGGTTGCGTGGACCGTGTCACTGGCGGGAAAGAAGATAGAAGATTTTGCAGAGGGGGAAGCTCCCGATTTTATCATCGAGAAGCCTGAATCACTCTTTGAGATAATTCTTTGAGATAATATAGATACTGTTGTATAATTAGCCTGAAAATCAGGAGGATAATTATGTCCGTTTATAATGAAAAAAATCAGAATCTGTGGCTTGACGACATGCTGGTGTCGAGAGCGGCACAGAGCGAAAATACAATTATAAATCTGGACGATGGTGTCACCATAGGCGGCGATGATTTCGTTGTAATGGCGGGTCCGTGTGCAATCGAAACACGTAAGCAGATTCTGGAAACGGCAATGGCAGTCAGGAAAGCCGGTGCTGATATTTTTCGCGGCGGAGCTTTTAAATCACGCACATCACCTTACGATTTCCGTGGTATGAGGGACGAAGGCTTGGCACTGCTGGAGGAAGTAAAAGAAGTTACCGGTATGCCTGTGGTTTCCGAAATCGTAAATATCTCACATCTGCCCCTCTTTGAAGCTGTAGATATCATTCAGGTAGGCGAAAGAAATATGCGCAATGCTGAACTCCTGATTGAGCTGGGTTATATTGACAAGCCGGTACTTCTTAAGAGGAGTCATTCGGCAACAATTAAGGAGCTGCTCATGAGTGCGGAATATCTGCTGGCCGGTGGAAACAAGCAGGTGATTCTTTGTGAGAGGGGCATAAGAACGTTCGAACCAATGACCAGAAATACCATGGATATCTCTTCAATCCCTCTCCTTAAAAGCCTGACACATTTGCCGGTCATTGCCGATCCCAGTCATGCTACCGGAATTGCTTCTCTGGTTAAGCCGATGTCCCTTGCCGCTATGGCTGCGGGAACAGACGGTCTGCTCATTGAAGTTCACAGCTGCCCGGACGAAGCTCTCTGTGACGGTTCTCAATCGCTGACCACCGACGAATTCAACACCCTGATGGATGCTGTAAACTGTTTCCCCATTCATCTTTACAGGGAATAACTTATAATAGTGATGAATACAATAAATATTAACACATCAAAATCATATCAGATGCTCCTCGGACGCAATTTTCTTGCAAATTCCGGAGAGTTCCTTGCAAATACTCTCGGCTCCCCTCGCTTATGTATCGTAACGGATACAACTGTAAACGACTTGTACGGCGGTGCAAATCAACCTTTTATGACTTCACTGACAGAAGAAGGTTTTGACGTCTGCAAATATGTCTTTGAGAGCGGCGAGAAAAGCAAAACCTTATCAACTGTTGAGAAGATACTGGATTTTCTGGCCGTGAACCGCTTTACCCGCGAAGATGCACTTGTGGCTTTTGGAGGAGGGGTTACCGGTGATATAACGGGATTTACCGCTTCCCTTTATATGCGCGGCATCAGATTCGTACAGGTACCAACTACATTGCTTGCTGCTGCCGATTCTTCCATAGGAGGGAAGACGGGGGTAAATCTCAGCGCCGGAAAAAATCTGGCCGGAGCCTTTCACTCGCCTGAACTGGTAATCTTTGACCGGGACTCTCTGACAACCCTGTCTCATGAAAATCTGCTGGACGGAATGGCGGAAATAATAAAGGCGGGTATAATCGGTGATGCATCAATAATCATGGATATCCGGGACTATTTCAGAAAAGGAAATTCCGGTGCAGCACTGTTCGAGAATCAGGATCTTCTCATGAGTCTGCTTATAAGAGCCATTGAAGTCAAGCGCCTCATTGTGGAAGCTGACGAATTGGAGTCAGATGGACGCAGGCTTCTAAATCTGGGACATACCATAGGACATGCTATTGAGAAATGTTCCAACTACAGAATAAGTCACGGACAGGCTGTTGCGACCGGAATTGCGTATATGACGGATAACAGGATTATTACAGATATTCTGACCGCATTCGGATACTCGCTCCGTTCAGGGATTCCCGCCGGACAACTGGCGGATTCAATCAAAAATGACAAGAAATCGAAGGACGGAAATGTAGTCTTTGTTGTCCCGGAGGCTATCGGGCAGTGCCGGCTGAAATCAGTTCCGTTTGACTTGCTTGAGGAAGTTCTGATAAGTCGGAATTTTGAAAGTTTAGACGGAGAGGTTGTTGAATTATGAAATCATCATTTGGTAAAAAGCTGAAGGTAACCATATGGGGCGGCTCCCATGAGCCGTCTATCGGTGTTGACATGGAGGGGTTCCCCCCCAACTTCGCCGTGGATATGCAGGAGCTTCAGAACTTCCTGAAAAGACGTGCCCCCGGAAACAATATTTACACAACCTCGCGAAAAGAGCCTGATATCCCTATAAAAACCGGAACCTTCTCTTACGAAATCAGGAACACCGATACACGCAAATCGGACTATGAGGCATTTCGTCATGTCCCGAGACCCGGACATGCCGACTACACTGCCGGATTAAGATACGGCGAAAAAATGAATATGTCCGGCGGAGGTCCATTCAGCGGCCGCATGACGGCCCCTCTCTGCGTCGCCGGCGGAATAGCGCTGCAATATCTGAAAACTCGTGGAATATCTATCAATGCCCGAATTTCTTCAATTGGCGGAGAAACGGATGCTTCCCGAATAGAAGACGCTCTCAGAAAGGTTATTGAGAGTGGAGATTCCCTCGGCGGTATAGTTGAATGTGTTGCTGAAGGTCTCCCTGCGGGAATAGGCGGTGCCATGTACGACGGCATCGAAAGCATACTCTCGCCCATTCTCTTCGGTATACCGGGTGTTAAAGGGGTTGAGTTTGGCAAAGGCTTTGCATCTTCCGCTCTGAGGGGTTCAGAAAATAACGATGCTTTCCGTTTCTGCCGTGACAAGGTAATTACCGTAACGAACAACTCCGGCGGTATTCTCGGAGGAATTACCACCGGTATGCCTTTGACTCTCAAAGTAGCATTCAAGCCCACACCTTCCATAGCTGCAGAACAGGAGTCCATCAATTTGTCAACCGGAGAATCTGCCACAATTTCCGTCGTTGGCAGGCACGACCCCTGTATAGCAATTCGAGCTGTACCTGTTGTGGAAGCTGCTGTTGCTCTGGGACTTCTTGATGCTATTCTCATCACCGAAGAAGATAAGTCCACTGAACCATATGCACGGGAGCTGTTCAACCTTATTTCCCGTGTAAGCCGCGATTTGCAGGCGGATAATTCCGGTGTCTTCGGACTTGTGGGAGAAAATCTGAGCTACAGCTTTTCCAAGGATATACATGAGGCTTTAGGTCGATATAAATTCAACCTTTACAGTCTGTCCAGAAACGAAATGGTTGACTTCATAGAGAAACGACAGTTTGACGGACTGACAGTTACAATACCATATAAACAGGAAGTATTCCCATTATGTGATGAGGTCAGCAACCTGGCACAGGAAATAGGTGCAATAAATCTTATCTACCTGGACAGGCTTGCCAATGGCGAACGTAAGCTTATCGGGCACAATACCGATTATGAAGGTTTCCTTTTTACCGCAGACAGGGCCGGCATAAATTTTGACAACAAGACCGTCCTCATTTTGGGCAGCGGCGGCACATCAAGGACTGTAAACAAAGCGGTAACCGACAGAGGAGCCTTAAAAGTTTTCCTTGCATCACGAAAAGAAGATGGATACAGTCGTCTGCGGGAAATAGCGAACGACATCGAAATAATTGTCAACACGACCCCAGTGGGTACATATCCGAATAATATGGAGAGTCTTATTTCTCTTGATGACTTCCCTGAATGCGAAGCCGTTGTTGACGTAATATATAATCCGTTCCTGTCTGCTCTTCTCCTCGATGCCAAGGCTCGAGGCATGAAGTATGCCAACGGACTGCCCATGCTTGTGGCTCAGGCCACAGCGGCTGCCGGCTATTTCCTCGGAACCCCCGGTGCTTTTGCAGAAAAGAATGAAGATATTATTGCCGTGCTTGAAAGAAAACTGGGAAATGTGGTACTTATCGGTATGCCGGGCAGCGGCAAAACCACATTGGGCAAAGCCCTGGCAGAGGCAACCGGTCTGAAATTCGTGGACACCGACCATATAGTGTCTGAGAGGGCGGGCCGTGATATTGCAGACATATTTGCCGGCGATGGCGAAGAGACTTTCAGGCAGATGGAAACCGATGTAATCCTTGAGTCAGGCAAGGAGCACGGACAGGTTATCGCCACCGGCGGCGGTGCGGTTCTCAGCGAAACCAACATGCGTGCATTAAAGCAGAATGGCACAATAATCTGGGTAAAACGTCCTGTGGATAATCTTGCCACCGAAGGCAGACCTCTCTCCGGTGGACTTGAAGCATTAAAAAAGATAGCCGATGAGAGGCTACCTCTTTATGAGCGTTGGGCTGATATTGCAATAGATTTACAGGCTATCCGTTGATTCCATAAAATCTCAAACCATTTTCACGCGTTATATCGGCGACCTCTTCTAAGGTCGCTCCTTTTATTTCCGCAATTTTTTCCGCCGTGTATTTTACAAACAGCGGTGTGTTTCTCTTGCCTCTGAACGGAACAGGTGTAAGATACGGTGCATCGGTTTCAATCAGGAGAAACTCCAGAGGTATAACTTTAGATACCTCCACCGTCTTTCTGTTGTTTTCATAGGTTACCGGTCCTGCAACCGAAATTGTCCCGCCCAGCTTAACATACTGCCTGGCCAGCTCCGCACTCCCTGAATAACAGTGGAGCAATACTCTGGCATCGTCTGCCATACCGTCCTTACCACCGGCAAATCCGCTTGGATCAGGACGCTTCGGGAAAAATCGTTTCCGTTCTGCAGAAAAGGCTCCTTCTTCCTTCAGTGTATCCATAACCTCCTGATCTGCATTTCTCGAGTGAATCACTATCGGCATCTTCATCTCGTTGGCCACACGAATCTGCTTCCTGAACCATTCTCTCTGGGCATCTTTCCCGCTGTGATTGCGATAAAAATCCAGACCTATTTCTCCCAGGGCAACTACCTTTTTTTTCTTTAAAAGTCCCTTTATCAGTGTCAGCTGCATATCATCCATATCTTTGGCATTATGTGGATGGCAGCCTACGGTCGCATAGCACCAGTCATATGCTGCCGCATGTTCAACCGCCATCTTCGAACTGGCAAGGTCAAAGCCAATATCTATAACATAGGACAAATGACCGTCCTTAACCGCGGAATCAACAGATTCCAACAGAGCCTGCCGCGCATGATTCGAGAAACTCTCGTCATTGAAATGTGTATGTGAGTCAAAGAGCATGTTTAATCCTCCAATTCATAAGCTTCAATTTGTAAGTTTTTTGATGCATCCACCGTATAGGCTTTGTCATCCAGTATAACGACATTTGTGGAGTAGAGCATCCCGCTTGTATCGGGTACGCTGTCTATGGTTGCCGTGATACCGATTTCAGAACAAATATCATATACAAGTCTCGCATAATAAGCGGATACGTCCTGTTCATCGGCCTCCGGAGCCATCCTCTCTCTTACATATTGCAGTATAAATTCCATTTTCTCATTTTCAGAGCTGAATCCTGCTGTATTCTTTTTTATTCTGTTAAGATGACCTTCATAGCTGTCAACTACTTCTTCGGATTCTTCCATTTCGATGAAATCACCGCCCATTGAAAGCATTATGGCCCCCTTGCTATTTCCTGAAGGCTGTTTAACGAATGTTACCCCTGAAGCGGCATCATATTTAGGAGTACCGTAACCCCTTATATATCTGCCGTTGACCTTAATTGTTCTGTATCCTACGGTGTCTCTCTTGTTTCCTTCTATAACAGTACTGATATTGTCTGCTGATACGGACGTTACTATCCCCACATGTTCGGAACTTCCCCGGTTATCACCCCTGTAATTCTTTCCATCTCCCCAGTCGTAAAAGATAATGTCCCCATGAGCAGGTACATAGGCGTCATTCTCTACCCAATCCTTACTGCCTTTATACAATTTAAGCATTTCGTTACAGCTGCACTCCCTGTGCATTATCGGTGTTGTTCCCGCCTTAATGGCAACTGCGGACACATAGGCGGCACACCAGTGATCATTATATTTCATTTTGTACCCTCGAGGCAAAGGTCTGACGGAATTGTAGACATCGATTATCTGTTTGTGCTTGCCGCTTTTTTCGCTGTACCCCAGCCAGGCTTTCGCATATTTAACCACTTCGTCACGGCTGTATTTGCCCGTCACACAATCTCCGAATATTCTGTTGTCGCCCGCATTAAAGAATGCTTTAACCTTATAATAGTATGTAACTCCATCTTTCACGGAGGTGTCCCTGTATATAAGGTTGGCAGTCTCACCGACGGCTCTATATTTGCCTTTATAATCCGTAGCTCTGTATACCGCATAACCTTCAGCTCCTGCAGATGCCTTCCAGGAAATTTCAATGGCATTTCCTTTCTGCTTTGCCGTTATACGTGTCTTTCCCGGTGCAGACATGGAACTTCTGAGACTGCTGTAACTGCTGTGCTTTGTGTAGCCTCTGACAACCCTATAGGCTCGAACCTTATAATAGTAGGTACGCCCTGCAGTCACGGAAGTGTTGTTGTAGGACGTCCTGCTCGTTTTTCTCACAAGAGAATATCTGCCCTCCCGGCTTTTTGCTCTATACACCTTATAGCCGCCGGCACCGTTGACTGCATCCCAGCTAACGAGCACCCCTGATCCGGTGGGCACTGCACTGACTACAGGCTTCGTCATCACAGGTTTACCGGCCGCAATTGAACTGAATCTGCTGTATTCTATCTTGCTGTCGGACTCGTAATAGGCTCTGACTTTGTAGTAACACGTCTTATTTGTTGTAAGATTCGTTCTCTTATATGAATTTTGTGATGTTGTCTTTATTCTGCTATATTTGCCGTTCTTTTTTGTGGCTCTGTATACCTGATACCCTGTTGCGTTTTTGTATTTTTTCCAATTCAGTGTTACCGAGTTAAAAGTTACTTGAGAGACTTTCATCCCCTGAACTTTTCCTGAAGCACTGAAGGATGCTGAGAAAACAGCGAAAACATCAGAGGGCACAAAGGCTCCCATGATAATAAAGGCAAGCATTAAGCATAATGCCGCCTTTATTGTTCTGAATGTGGACTTCCCCTTTTGCCTGTTTATCATTTTGCCTCCTTAAGTAACGGGATTGCCGTCCTCCGCGATTGTCGTAACAAATTCGTGTCTTTCCCTGCCATCAACCGTATTGTCGGCAAACAGCAGCATTCCCTCGGATTCAACTCCTCTCAGCTTTCTCGGTTTCAGGTTTGCAACGACAACAACTTTCTGTCCCACACACTCTTCAGCTTTGAAGTCTTGAGCAACACCCGACACTATCTGACGCTTCTCGGTTCCCATCTTTACCTGAAATACCAGGAGCTTATCTGCCTTTGGATGTTTTTCCGCCGACATGATTGTGCCCACTCTCAGATCCAGCTTATCAAAATCCTCATATTCGATTTCGGCTTTCAAGTCCGGCGTAATATTTGATTCTCCCTTATCCGCCTCCGCCTGAGCACCTATTTCATAGAGCTCTTCCAGCTCCTTCTCCAGATCCAGTCGCGGGAATATTGCGTCTCCCTTTCTGACTTGCTCTCCGGACATCGCTTCGAACTTGAAAGCGTCTTCCCAGGCAACATCAGCATACCACAATCCAATCTGCTTTCTGATTTCTTCCGCGGTCGTATGCATAAACGGATAAATCAGAATCGAAATAATTCTGATGGCTTCCGCCAGATTATGAAGGACATTGTTGAGTCTTTCCTTATGTGCATCATCCTTAGCAAGAATCCAAGGCATGGTTTCATCAATATACTTGTTGGCTCTTCTTACGACCGTCCATATCTCTTCCAGAGCCATGTTAAACCTGAAATCATCCATCTGCTTCTCAACTCTGTCTGCTGCACCTATTGCAATCTCCCTCAGCTGAGCATCATAGTCTGAGCCGCCATCTGCCGGAACACATTTTCCCGCATCTGTCAAATCGGGAACTATACCTCCGTTATATTTCTCGATCATGCTTACTGTTCTTGAAACCAGGTTGCCAAGGTCGTTGGCGAGGTCATAGTTCAGCCTCTTGAGCATTACCTCATTTGTAAACATTCCATCGTGCCCGAAAGTATATTCTCTGAGCAGGAAATATTTTAGTGCATCAATGCCGTATCTTTCTATGAGAACTACCGGATCGATTACATCCTGCCCCTTTGCAGCCTTTGACTTGGAGACCTTTTCTCCTCCCAGCAGCAGCCAGCCGTGACCTCTTACCTGCTTAGGAATAGGCAGGTCTGCACTCATGAGCATTGCGGGCCAGATCAGGGAATGGAATCTTACTATTTCCTTTCCGACAAGGTGGACATCTGCCGGCCAATATTTATTGTATCCGGCAGGTTCATCAGGCCATCCCAGAGCGGTGATATAGTTGGAAAGAGCATCAAGCCATACATATATTACATGCTTCTCGTCGATAGGTACAGGAATCCCCCAGTCAAATGTGGATCTGGAAATGCAAAGATCCTCAAGCCCCTGCTCAACGAAAGCAATCATCTCATTTCTTCTTGTTTCCGGTTCCAAGAAGCTCGGATTCTCCCTGAAAATTCTTAAAAGTTCCGGTGCGTACTTGCTCATCTTAAAAAAGTATGCTTCTTCCTTGGCCTTGTTCACCGGTCTGCCGCAGTCAGGGCATTTATCACCATTGAGCTGTGCCTCCGTCCAGAAGGATTCACATGGGGTACAATACCAGCCTTCATATCTGCCTTTATATATGTCGCCCTTTTCATACATTTTCATAAAGAGGGCCTGAACACGTTTAACGTGTCTTTCTTCCGTCGTTCTAATAAAGTCATCATAGGAAATTTCCATGGTTTCCCACAGCTTCTTTATTCCCTCTACAACTTCATCCACATATGCCTGCGGTTTAACACCTTTGGCATCTGCCAGTGTCTGGATCTTCTGTCCGTGTTCGTCTGTGCCTGTAAGGAACATGACATCGTAGCCCTGAAGTCTCTTGAATCTCGCCATGGCATCCGCCATAACCGTGCAGTAAGTATGACCTATGTGCAGGTTTGAGCTTGGATAATAGATAGGCGTACTGATGTAGTAAGTTCCTTTTTCTTTTGTCATTTCTTTTTCCCTCTCTTCCCCGATACGAATGGGTATCGGTTTTTATATATATATCTTCGGTTCCTGCCTTTCAGCATAACCGATTTCCAGTGCTTTTTTATGGTATAGGTATCCCGGGTCATCAAAATACAGCGCACCTTCAGGGCACTTCTTCTCACATCCACAGCATTTTATACAAATGCCCTCAACAATTCCCGGTGCGTCTTTCTTTATTGAACCCATCGGACAGGCATCCACACATATGCCGCATTTCGTACATTTGCTCTCATCAAGTTTAGGTTTAACCTTAAGAATATTAATATGCGTTCCCTCCCGGTCTCTCGGCTGGTAATATCCGCGTAACGGTTCTTCGCCTTCAACAAATATGGGTTCCGGTATAGTGCAAAGATTTTTAAGTTTGTCCGCAACGGCTTCTGCAAACGCATCCGCTATCTTCATATCGTCTTCGTCCGGACGACCGGCGGCAAGGGTTTTCGAAAAGGAGTGCTCGCCGATAAACGCTGCTGCCGCGATGGTGTGAAATCCCTTATCTTCGAGAATGTTTCTAAGCTCTATGAGAGCATCATCAAAATTCCTGTTGCCATAAAGCACAACAGGAACAGCCAACGCACCATTACCCTGCAGGGTGTCAAGAAATTTGAGCAGTACATTAGGTACTCTGCCTGCAATTACCGGCACGCCAAAGACCACGATCTCTCTTTCCCTGAAGACGTAGACCTTCTTTCTGGCATCAGGTGACGAGAAGTCAATAATAACGGTATCTTCCGGCGGCGCTCCGATCCCCGAGGAAATTCCGCGTGCAACAGCCGTAACCACCTTTTCCGTGGTACCGGTTCCGCTGAAATACATTCCGTAAATCTGTCTCATATTGTGCATCGTCTATATCTCTTCATCATCAATTAATCGTCCAACGTTGACTGTCTCCAAATTTGCTTATCGGAATAATCAATAATCAGATCTACAATATCCTCTATCTCCAGGTAGCCGCTGTCAATTAACATATTGTAATTTAAGCGCTCTCCCCACTTCCGGCCGGTATGGTAAGCATAGTAATTGGCTCTGGCCTTATCGGTTTCCTTCATCATTTTCAGTACCTGATCTTCAGGCACACCGTAATCTTCCACGGCCCTTTTAATCTTATCCGCCTCTTCTGCGTAAATAAAGACATTGGTTGCATAAGGAATACCCCTCAGAATATAATCCGCACATCTTCCGACTATTACGCACGGACCCTCTGAGGCAATTTTTCTGATGGTATCAAACTGTGCCAGGAAAAATCTCTCGTTTAGGCTCAGACTCTCAGGTCCCGCTTCAACTGTTCCCATTGCCGATGCCAGACTGTAAAGGAAGCTGTTCTTAGCCTTTTTCTCCGCATCCTGAATCATCCTTTTGGAAAATCCCGACTCTTCCGCGATTCTGTCCAGCAGCTGTTTGTCATAAAAAGGAATTCCCAGCTTCTCTGCCAGTCTCTTTCCAATCAGCCTGCCCCCGCTTCCGAATTCTCTGCTGATTGTAATTATCTTTTTTTCCGTATTAATTGCCATCGTTATTCCCTCCTTCCAATTCTTTTTTATTATTTGCTGTTATTATATATATTATATCCTACTCGGCCAGTATGCTCAAATATCTTTCCCCTGTATCCGGCAGAATTACAACGATTTTTTCGCTTCTGCCGTTTTTGTTGGTTCTCTCCGCTTCGGATGCTTCCCGCAATGCGGCACACAGCGCCGCACCTGAAGATATTCCAACCAGAATTCCTTCGGTCTTGGCTAAATCCTTTGTCATTTCCAGTGCTTCCTTGCTTGTCACCGTGACAACTTGATCAATCACTTCAGTATCCAATAAATCAGGTTTAAAATCAGTCCCTATCCCCGGAATGTCATGAGGCCCGGCATATCCTTCTGTTATCAGGGGAGATTCTGCAGGCTCCACTCCTATTACTTTGATTTCCGGATTTTTATCTTTCAGATAGCGAGCTGTACCGGTTATGGTTCCGCCTGTCCCGAAAGTTGCAACCAGAATATCTATTTCCCCGTCGGTATCTTCCCATATTTCCGGCCCGGTTGTATGTATATGTGCATTCGTATTGGCAGGATTAATAAATTGTCCCGCTGTAATGCTTCCGGGCATCTCTGCCGCCAGCTGCTCAGCCTTTGCAACGCATCCCGACATTCCCTCAACTGCCGGTGTCAGATAAAGTTCCGCTCCCAGCGCCTCCATCAGTGCAATTCTCTCTGCCGTCATATTGTCCGGCATTACTATTATAGCCTTATATCCTCTGGCCGCTGCGGTCATTGCCAGACCTACCCCGGTGTTTCCGCTGGTAGGCTCTATTATTATCCCACCCGGTTTGAGTTCACCTGATTTCTCCGCTTCAATAACCATGTTATAGCTTATTCGATCCTTGATGCTTCCCGCAGGATTGAAATATTCCAGCTTAGCGATAATCTGAGTTTCCTGTATTCCATTATTTTTTTCCATTTTACTCAACCTGAGAAGCGGTGTGTTACCAATGAGATCCGTAATTGTATTGTAAATTTTCATATCCCGTATCTTGCCTTTCTACCGCTAAAACTCTCTGTAAGCAACAAGTTCCCCCGCTTCCACGGTCAGTACATAACCGTGTCCCGGATTAGGAATCCACTGGAAAAAATTCTTGTTTTCTTCCGGCCAGTGATGTGACAGTATTCCTGAAATAACTCCGCCGTGACATACGCAGATGCTCAGAGCTTCTTCCTGTCGGTCACTGAGATTCAGAGCCTGACGATCATGCTTCCTCTTCAACTTATCAAACCCTCTGAGGACTCTTTTTCGGAAATCCGTAAGACTTTCTCCATTAGGCGGTGCCTTTGACTTATCGTTACCCGAAATCCACTTCACATACTCCTCTTCATCCTTAAGCTCATCATAGCGCTTCATCTCAAAATCACCAAAATCCAGTTCCCTGAATTCTTCAATTATTTCATGAGCCTCGGATGCGATTCTGGAACCCACTGTAATGTTCTCATCGCTGTCCAGCGTTTCACCCTTATCTCCGCCATAGATGATTTCAAAGCTCTGTTCCGCTCTCAGCATTCCGCTGGTGTAATATTCCGCATGGGGAGCATCGGGATACAGCCCCCATGATTTTCGCTCTCTCAATTCATCAATGCCAACGGCTGCCAGAGGCACATCCGTGCTGCCATAGTACAGCTTATTTATATTGCCTGTTGTCGTTCCATGCCTGATAAACACTATCTTTGAATTCATTTACATATCCTTCCCTATTCCGCAAAATACTCTGATGACCCGTTTCGCCTTCCCTGCCAGGTAAAGCATAAGACGGCTGTTTGCCTCACGAAATGCACGAATCTGAGGGTCAATGGGAACCACTCCCTGCGATACGTCGGAAATAATCAGGACTTTGTCAGCCCATTTACTTTCCCGAGCGGCAAACCATTCCACCGGATTTACTCCCTCTTTTACGCACCGAAGTGTAAAGGCTTCAATACCGCATACCGCATCGGCATCGAAATCCGGTTCACCACATGACTGTGCACAATCAAATACCGTATCTATATCAAAATTCTTTTTCGCGTATTCAAGCTTGCCCTGATAGGCTCCTCCGAAAATCAGAATCATGTTTCTTCCCTCTGCCGGTTTATATCTATCAAATAACCAGCGCCGCCGCCAACAGTCCCGCCGCCTCCCCGGAAACTATCATATACCCGGCTATGTCCCCGTTCATGCCCCCGAGATTCTTTCTCACATAAACGCCTGTAACGTATGAGACGGCGGCGGTCAGGATAAGTACATTTAACAATAACATTCCATCACATATCGTTAAGAACCTTTGCACCATAAACAATTCAACTATTATCAGGAGAATCGGAAGCATAAACAAAAGTAAATTTTCAAGAACACTTGTCCCTGTGGTTCTGTTTTCAAATTCATCCCCCGCATACTGACTCACTTCCATTTTAGGTTTATCCAGCACGGCCTTTGCTGCGATGGTTCTGGATACTGTAAAGATTAAAGCAAGAAGACAGACCCTCTCAATAAATCCCGCAAAATTCACCGGGAAGTCTTTGCCTGCAACGGCTATCATTGAACCGGCAAGTACCATCATGATAAGCACCAGACTGATAACCGCCATAGCACCGGTATCCGATGATTTAAGAATCTGCTGTCTCTCTTCTCTGGATGGTCTTCGTGATAAAACCGCATCATTTACATCCATAAATCCATCAAGGTGCATGAATCCGGAGCAGAGAAAATACATCACGACAACCAGAACACCCGTCAACAGGGGAGAAGTATCAATATATTCCAGACCCATCCATATTCCGGATACTATTATACCGATAAAAAAACCCACCCAGGGCAGCATGACCAGCATCGCCCTTCTTGAGTCTTTATGCCATTTGTGATATGGGCAGGGAATTCCGCAAAAATTCCCCCATGCCATCAGAAATCCTCTAATATACTTCACTTCCAGATCTCTCCGTAACCGTAACTTATCTCAACAACCCTCTCACACATCTCCGCCAGAGCACGATCAACCTCCGCCAGTCCACGCCTGTATGTTTCCGTTGATTGGCTGTATTCGCCGCCGTCCCCATAGATTCCGTCAGATACGAAGATCGTATTACCCGTTGCCCGGGCGAAATCAAGCATATCCCGCTTCACTCTTGAAACCGCTTCGGAATCAAAAGAAACCTCGACCTCTCTCGGAAACATCTCGTTCTCCATGATTGCAGTAACCGAGTCAAGAAGAAACACGCCCTCAAGGCACACATCCTCCCGCTTGCAGATTTCCGGCAGATTCACCGGCTGTTCAATGGTTATAAATCCCCAGCCCCGACGTTCGTCAATATGTCTTGCTATTCTGGCCCGATCCTCGCTGTCACGGGGAATCATGGTTGCTATATAGTAAAGAGGAAGATCCTTTTCCTCGGCCATCTCCTTTGCGGCACGCTGAGCATAGAAGGATTTGCCGTTTTTGCATCCGCCACTTATAAAGATATTCATATATAACCTCTATCGGAAAGCCATTTAAAAGATTCTTTCCCTGCCAGTGTTTCCACGGTTATCGTCGTCTCGTGGCTGCATTTATCAATAACTCCGTCCAGCAGTCTTTCGATATCCAGAGTCCCTTCGCCGAGATCCTTGTGAAAGTCTCCCGTTCCGTCGTTATTATGAATATGCAGGTGCTTCAGGTACGGTGCCATGGCATCAAGCCACCCATCCTGCCCCACGCCGGTATCCGGATTGACCCTTTGCGCAATATTCGCATGTCCCACATCTAAGCAAAGCCCCACATTGTGTAAGTTTATTCCCTTTGCGATTTCAACCAGCATTGACGGTTCATCATCCAGAACATTTTCTATGGCTATTTCGAAATCATGCGGCTTGTCTGCCATGAACTCATGCCAGAACCTGATGGAACTATCCACCTGCCAGGCTTTGAAGTAGGTAAACGGAACATAACCCGAATGGACAACCATCTTCTTTACCCCGAACTCCAGTGCCAGCGAAGCCGCTGAGTTCAGCCTGTCCATTGCCAGTCTGCGAGCAAGCGGATCGATGGCCGCCGGAAACAGTTCGTTGAAGGGAGCATGCATTACACCCACATGATATTTCTGCAGAATCTTATGTACTATTGCTTTGACTTTTGCCCCTCTGTCTCCGTCCATATTTTTCGCCTGGCAATAGAAATCCAATTCGATTCCGACTCCATATTCATCGGCAATTTCCTGCCATCGGCCACAGATGGTTGCTATGTATAATCTATTTGATAAATTTTTTCTCATTTCGTATCTCTTCCAGATATCCGTCGTTAATATCCGCTTCGGCAAAAGTTGCCATGTTTCTCATGACATCGCAGGCTCCCTTTATTATTTTGAAGGCTATCGGGCATCCGCTTCCCTCACCCAATCTCATTTCCAGTGCCATGAAAGGTTTGAGCCCCAGAAGATCCACAGCCAGCACATACCCCTTTTCAAAGGATTTGTGCGAAGCTATCATATAATCTCTGCTGTTAGGTGCTATTATATATGCCGCCAATGCCGCAACCGCGGAAATATATCCGTCTATGACCACCGGCATGCGATTTTTGGCCGCGCCCAGAAAGGCACCGGTCATGGCACATATGTCAAAGCCGCCCATGTCTGCCAAAACATCAACCATACGGCTTGCCGCCAGCTTCTTTGCCGCTTCAATTTCCGGTTCGGTAATCCCGTAGGTCAGTCCTGCGATAACACCCCCCACCTGACGGTGCGATTTAGATGCCCGGTCAACAATTTCCTTCTTCCTTGCAAAACCTTCGTCATTTATTCCACCGCCCCGACCGACTGTCTGCCCTGCATCTCTTCCTGTTATGGCCGACAGCACTGCAGCACTGCTGGTGGTGTTGCCGATTCCCATTTCACCTACGCCCATTATTTCAAATCCGTTGTAGGCAATTGAATCTGCCATCTCTATCCCCACTTGGATGCAGCGCAAAGCCTCTTCTCTGCTCATTGCCGCTCCTGCAGCCAAGTTATCCGTCTCTCCCGTTTCCGGTCTTATTCTCCGGTTGACAATCCTACGGGTATCCTGAAAAGGTCTTAGGTCGTACAGTTCTTCCGGAATTTTATCTTTTACTCCCATATCAACTATGAGCAACTCGCTTCCAAAGCTTTCCGCCAGAGCACCGACCCCTGTAAGCCTTCTGGTGAAATTCACCGTCTGTGCCATGGTCACGCTCTGAGGTGCCGAGGCTATTCCCTCGGCCGTCACTCCGTTATCGGCACAAAAAACCGCAACGCAGCCTTTTTCTACGGTGTTAATGACCTTTCCCGTCATGCCGGCAATCCGTATCGATATTTCCTCCAGTTCACCAAGGCTTCCCGGCGGCTTGGCAAGAGAATCCTGACGTGCTCTTGCTATCTGCATCATCTCCCGATCTGCGGGATTTATATTCTTAATAATATTGATCAGTAAACTTTCCATTTATACATTATATCTCATTCCGACATAAAGGGTAGATTTCTTATTTATCCTTCGGACTTGGAATTTGTGCCAGCAATATGGCAACCATCATAAGAATACATCCAAGCAGCTCTCTGCCGGCCAGAACCTCATGAAGGAAAATAGCACCGAAAATAGCTCCAAACATGGATTCGGTACTGAGAATTACCGATGCAACAGTAGGATTGGCATGTTTCTGCCCCAATCCCTGCAGGGAAAATGCAATTGCCGAAGAAAGCATTCCTGCATATGCTATATTCGGGGCTTCTTCCCAAATCGCCGCCAATGTGTTGGTCTCCGTCGCCAATGCGACAAGCAGACTGATCACTCCCGCAACCAGAAACTGAATGGAAACCAGTTTAAAAACATCCACTTTTGGTGCGAAACGATCAAAGACCAATATATGGAATGCCCAGAAGAATGCACCTATTAGAACCAGCAGATCTCCCCAGGCAATGGAGAAACCATCGGTAATACACAGAAAATATAAGCCTATAGCTCCGATTATGGCTGCAATCCAATTGAGTACGGAGGTTTTGTTTTTCAGAAAAATTCCGCAAAGAGGTACCAGAAGAATGTAAAGAGCCGTTATGAATGCCGTCTTTCCAGCGTCCACCGTTACCAGTCCCACCTGTTGCAGGTTGGCAGCGATAAATATTATTATGCCGGCAGCTATGCCTCCTTTTGTAAGATTCTTCCGCCCCTCAGCCCTGTCTTCGGCTGTTATTTTATCAAACTCCCCTCGCTTTCTTCTCCTGCTGTCTGCAAACATGAAAATAGGTACCAGCGTCAGTGAACCGAGAAGCATGCGGATACCGCTGAACATAAAGGGTCCCATGGTTCCCATGCTGTCTCTCTGTGCAACAAAAGCAAAACCCCAGATTATTGCTGTGCCCATAAGGAATATATTGGATGTAATTTTTTTGCTCATTTACCGTTCTCCTTACTCATTTGCTTCTCGAGTTTTTTTATTTCTTCCCAAATGTCCAGACATTCATCAATGTTTGAAATATCTATATTGCCGAAGACATGAGGATGTCTTCTTACCATTTTTTCCGAAACTGTCTGAACAACATCATCTATGGTAAATTCTCCCGATTCCTCGGCAATCCGGGCATGGAGCACTATCTGTAAAAGGATATCTCCCAACTCCTCACACAGATGCTGCCAGTCACCTTCGTCTATTGCCTCCAGAGCTTCGTTGGCTTCTTCCACCAGATGCTTCTTCAGACTTTGATGTGTCTGCTCTCTGTCCCATGGACAACCGCCCGGCATTCTCAATTGCTCAACTATTTCCAGAAGATCTGCAAAACTATAGGTCTTTTCACGTGCTTCTTTCAGAAATCTTTCGATTTCTGCCATAACATCACCGCTGACCTCACCTTGTCCCCCGGCTGCCGTTTCCGTCACCCTTATTCGATCCGGCAGGTTTATTTCACCGCCTGCAGATTTCAATTCTCTGTTCAGCTTACCTTTCTCATATCCTCCCAAATCCAGCGTGACGAAGCGGAATCCCAGCTTCCTCAAGGCTTCCTCCGTCTTCTCCCGCGGTAGTCTGTCCATTTCTTCCGGCAACATCTCTATTCTCGCCATAAAGCTGGCCGTGTTACCGCTGACATTACCCGCTATTTCGTGGCATCGCACTCTGACCTGTGTGAGTCCCATGTCTCGCAGGTATTTTTCCGCCTCGTATATAGATTCCAGCTTTCGTTGGTTTATCGTTTCACCATATGGTATGCGGGATGCCAGACATGCGAATGCCGGCTTTTCCCAGATCGGTTCGCCGTTCTCTCTCCTGAAGATGTCCTCTCCAAGCTCCCTTGCCGTCATTTTCAGTGCCTGACGGATTTCTTCCTTTGTAAGACCGGCCTCCTTCAGCGGACTCGTTATTCCCAGCTCTGTTAAAGCTCGGAAACCCGGCCTGTAATCCGATATATCGTCCATGTTAGTGCCGTCGGCAAGGACACTTCCAACCATGTCCGCACGTTCCTTTAACAGCGAAAAAATTTCACGCTTACAATGGTAACACCTGTCCGCCGGATTACGTTTTATCATGTTCAGGACATGTTCCACATTTATTTTTTTCTGAGCAATACCCATTCGTTCACATATATGAGTCGCATATTCCTGTTCATCAGGTGCAAACATGGGCCCTGTGGCAGTGAGTGCGGCAACTCTGTCATCTCTCCATATGCTATAGGCAAAAGCCAGCAGGAAAGTACTGTCAACTCCGCCGGAAAGCGCTACAAGCATCTGCCCGTAGTCCCTTATTATTTCTTCGAGTCTGTTCAGTTTTTCATTTAGCTTTAACATCAGGATTCTCCTATGGCTTTAACAGCTTTTCTTCATCTATACCTATGTCTATAATCACAGTCTCTCCGCAAAATTCTTCGGCAAACGGCTGCAGGTGAACGGGTTTATATGCGTGGAATGTCAGCGTCTGCTCCGCTTTAACAGCATTTCTGTCCGGCTCATCCCCCTCCAGCATATCGCCTCCAAGACCGGAAGGTATATCCAATGCAAACACTCTTGATCCTTGTGTTCTGTACTTATTTATGTACATTGCAGCTTTCAAGCCGGCTCCGGTCAGCATGCCTCTGAAACCGGTACCGTATATGGCATCCACTATTATTTCCGGGGCATTTTTGAATTCGGTAAGAGCCGTTCCGTTTGCGGATATGTCAATGGGTTTTGTCCGCAGCCGTACGAAATTTGTTATAGCATCAGGCGTTGCCGGCTGTCCGTCAACCAGAACCACTATAACACGATATCCCTCTTCCTGCATTTTTCTGGCAACAACAAATCCGTCTCCGCCGTTGTTCCCTTTGCCGCAGAATACGATGACAACCGTGGGCTGCTCAGCAATAGGGGCAACCTTCATGATATGGTTTGCTGCACCGCTGCCTGCATTCTCCATCATTTGATAATAGGACAGCCCTTCCTCATCGGCCCGTTTTTCCAACAGCTTCATAGTGCCACAGGAAACATAATGTCTGTTGTTAATCATAGTTTTGCCCCCGACACAAATTTCACATCACACTTAAATCCAATTCTGCGTACTGAGACAGAAATTCGTTCATAACCCCTTTAATCTTGTCGCCTCCGCCCTTTTGGTCCGATGCTATGTTCATTGGAAGAATCGGGTCGTGAAGAGATTTTCTCAACAGGCACCAGCCATCGATCCCGCCGTCGCCCGCCGATTCAAAGTTGATTCTCACGCCTTCGTAATTAGGTTCTTCAAGAGTTATTTTCATTCCTCCCGCTTCGCCTTTCGACTTTACAAAGTTCTCAAGCTCCTCAAGCACTCTGTCTCCGTAGATTCCAAAGTTGTCGTTGAGGATGGGAATTCTGATTTCCTTTTCATCTGCAGGGTTTTGCAAGTCGGCAATTACGCTGTCTATTGCCTTACCCTCCCTAAAAAGCTCTGCTGCTTTGATGACTATTTTCGTCGCCAGGTAGGCTCCGTCATCTAGGAAGCGGTTCTCTTTAAATGCTGCATGCCCGGATGTTTCTATTGCAAGCTGGCTATCTATTCCCTCTTCATTGAGTTCTATCGCTTTATTTATTACATTCCTGTAACCCCTCTTGAATCTGAGGTGTTTAAGTCCCAGTGTTTTCTCAATAAATTCAGTGAGCTGCCTGCTTGTAATACTGTCCGTAACCACTGTCGTCCCGGGATGTTCCTCTGCAATAAGTGCTGCTGCCATGGCAACAATTCCGTTTCTTGAAATTTCTTTGCCTTTGCTGTCAACCGCCGCGGATCTGTCCACATCCGTGTCAAAGATAAGACCGAGATCTGCTCCCTTGGTCAGGACTTGCCTGGATATGGAGTGCATTGCTTCCTCATCTTCAGGGTTCGGTGCATGATTCCCGAACATTCCGTCCGGTTCCAGAAATTGACTGTCTTGTGTGTTTGCGCCGAGCGGAGCCAAAACCCGCGTAGCAAAAAAACCGCCGCCGCCGTTACCCGCATCTACCACAATTCTCATTCCATCGAGAGGTCTATCACCGTTCTTCACTCCGGAGACAATGATACCTTTCAAATGTTCGCAGTAAGGTGTCATTATGTCCGCCTTTTCTGCTTCAAAAACTTGCCTTTCCGATCCAAGTACAGATGCCTCCCTGCTATGCATGGGGGTGCCGACAATAGCCTTGCCGGCCTCTTTGTCGGATGCATATTCCAGAATTGTTGTTATGTCTCTCTTGTTCAGTCCGCCCTCCGCAGTAAAGAACTTGAATCCGTTTCTGTTATACGGCAGGTGACTGGCTGTAATCATGACAGTCCCGTCACATTGAAAATCCGGGAACACAGTGGCCATAAACATTGCAGGTGTTGATGCCAGTCCGAAATCAAGGACATGGCATCCGTAAGGTCCGAAGCCATCCATCAGACCATCAAGAAGTCCGGGACCTGAGATTCTGGGGTCTCTTCCTATTGCCAGATTCAGCTCCTCCGGTTTCTTGCCCAGCCTGTCACATAGCCAGGTTACAAACCCTCTGGCAATTTCTGCCGCCTCACCTTTACCCAGCGACAACTCCTCCCCTGAAACTCCTTTTATAGATACTCCTCTTATATCGCTTCCATTCTGCAGTTTTCTGTATTTTTCTAGCATAATATTCCTTCCCTGTATCATTTAACGACTTCTTCTGCGACGATGAATTAACCCCGACGAATTCGTCGGGGCTTTTCACTTCAATGATGTTAAGGTTCTAAACATGCTTCTGCTGAACACCCTCGGTAATTACCAGTTCCTTCAGTCTGTCTATGTGAATGTCTGCCGCATACCTGGCTGCTTCCGCGTTACTGCTTTCAATGGCATTAAGAATCTCCGCGTGCTCTGCAGGCATGTTCTCTGCACGTTTGAAATTATCATAATAAATGTATCTGAATCTGAGAACAAGTTCCTGAAGCTGTTCAATCATTTGGACCAGAATTTTATTGTGGCAGGAATCTACAATAATTCTGTGAAATTTGGTATCATGTTTAATCATATCTTCCATGATTCCGCTTTTTACTGCCTCGTTGTACTTATTATACTCTTTTTTCAGTTCTGCCAACTGATCGGGAGTCATCCTGGATGCTGCGAAATACGCAGCCAATCCTTCCAGATCCTGTCTCACCTCGAGGATCTCAACCATATCCTTTGTGGAAATCATTGAAGCATAGGCTCCGCGGCGAGGTTCAATTGTAACCAAACCTTCTTTCTCCAGTTTTCTTATGGCCTCCCTGATTGGTGTCCTGCTTACACCCATCTCTTCGGCCAGCTCAACTTCCATCATTCTGGTACCGGGAACTATAGCGCCTGTAAGAATTTCCATCTTTAGTTCTTCGTAAACCATTTCACGAAGGGGCTTGTGGTTCTGAATATCAAAGTTTAACATCTTTTCACCTCTTTTTCCTAACATCCTTCGCTACCATGTAGTCCTTGTCCAAAAACTCTCACTATTCTCTTTCCGTATTACATCGCAGATTTGTTTCGCTTCTTCTCTGCTGTTACAAAGCCCGAACACCGTAGGTCCGCTCCCGCTCATAAGAACGCTCCGCGGATTGCACTCCATTTGTATTTTGTTCTTTGTATACATAACAACAGCATACCGCTTTAAAGTGTAATTTTCAAGTACATTAACCATATTTTTTTCAATTTCGCAGCGGTTTTCTTCTTCAAGAGCGGCTATCATCGCCTCGGTGTCCGGTCTTTCCGGAATCTCCTCGCTGTCTATACCCTGATATACTTCGGCCGTTGAAACGCTCATGGCCGGTTTAGAAAGAATCAAATGACTTTTGAGTCCTTTTAGCGGCTTTAGTTCGGTTCCCGTTCCCGTCGCAAGTGCACAGTGACAGGCAAGAGGATCATCTGCGAATCTGTCTTTTAAATTCACATTTTCGGCAGCCTGTCCCATTATGCAGAAAGGAACATCCGATCCCAGCTTCGACCCGATTTTGATTAGTCCGTTCACGTCCGTGTCAATTCTCCAGATCACATTGAGAGCATGAAGCACAGCGGCACCGTTTCCGCTTCCGCCCGCCAGCCCTCCTGCGACGGGAATTCTCTTTTTAATGTTTATATCAAGTTTACCGCAAATCTCTTCTCCATCCCTCTCCAATTCTTCTTTCATAAGCATTGCTGCTTTATACGCCAGGTTTCGTTCATCGGTAGGAAGATACCTCCTGTTGGTTTTGAGATTTACCGCAAAGTCATCACCGCCGCCATGCCAGCTGACGCTGATGTCATCACAAAGCAGAATCTGCTGCATAATCATTTCCACTTCGTGAAAGCCGTTGTCATGAACCCCTTTGATATCAAGTGTAAGATTGATTTTTGCATATGATTTTAAATTAATTGATTTTATTATGGCGGATTCCATTTCTCCCTCCCATAAAAGAAAGAGGACATTAAATAATGCCCCTTTGTTTTATTTTTTAATTATCTGCCTTTTCTCTTTACGTTTTTACTTTTGCCTGACCTTCCCTTAGGGTTCGTTGTTCCCCTGTTGGTTTTTGCAGTGCTTTTCTTAGGAGATTCAACCTGTTTGCCCGAGGATGTCGTCACAGTAACCTTGTATCTGCTTCCGCCGGCGGAAATTGGCTTAGGTGCGGAAACCCGCTTATTTGATTCTCTCCTGATCTTTTCGAGGATCTCAGCTTCCAGTGCCGCTTCCGCTTCCTTCTTCCTGTCAAGAGCCTCCTGTTTTTTCTGTTTCTTCTTATTTTCCTGTGCAACAATTTCTTCTACGGACTTACCTTTTTTCTTTGCTACTTTATAAGGGTTTACACCTTCCTTGAACTGTCTTTCTTCCTTCTCCTTCTCTTCCGCCCTCTTATTGCTTCTCATGGTGAAGAATACCATACCGCCCATCATTGCAATCATCAAAACTGCATATACAGCGATTGATCCTGACTGGTTCAGCGTCTTAAGCTTTACCGTCTTGTCCTGTCCCATTGTGGTTCCATCGGTTGCCCTCATTCCGGATTTGATAGTCAGCGTGTACTGTTCATCGCTCTCAATCTTGACATTTTTATTCTTTTTCCCCATAACATCAGCTGCAACCAGCATCAGACCTTTCTCTTTATCGCTATAGTAAACCTGAACCGGGATTTTTTTGCCTTTGTGGTTCTTGAGAACGAACATCTTTGCATTTTCTTTTCTGATTTTGTCTGATGTCGACTGAACATCCTTATTGAAGTATAACTTTAAACTGAAGTTGTCTACAGCGACACCGTCCGAACCGTCTTCCGGTGAAGTTCTTTCCAAAACAAGGCTTCCCTTGCTTGTTGCCGCATTATTTTCATTTGCCGCAAAACATGCAGGTGCAAGCATTGTGATCGCCATCATCATTACGCAAATAATTGCGCCTATTCTCTTCATTAGTGTTTTTCCTCCGATTTACTGTCTCTCTTATTCTTAAAGAAAGTCTTCATTATGCCGGAACATTCTTCCTGCATGAGTCCTCTTTCTATTTCAACAAAATGGTTCAGTTTCCTCTCCTGCGGAATATTAAATACCGATCCGCACGCCCCCGCCTTTGGGTCCATAGTGCCTATATACAGTTTCTCTATCCTTGCCAGCACAATGGCTCCGGCACACATGCTGCACGGTTCCGTCGTAACAAACATGATACACCCGGGCAATCTCCATCCTCCCAAACGGGCAGCTGCCTCCCTGATTGCAATCATTTCGGCATGAGCCGTAGGATCCTTGAGCCTTTCTGTCATATTGTGTCCCCGCGCAATTATCTTGCCGTTTCGGACGATTACAGCACCCACCGGAACCTCTCCGACGGCGGCCGCTTTCTGCGCTTCTGAAAAAGCCGCTTCCATATATTTTTTCATACGCCAAACAATGTTACCATATTTTTCGGAGTCAATCAAGGTTTCCTGAAATACTCTTCCTTGAGCATTGAGTAGCACCTTACTTCTCTGATTTCTCCGTTATAAACCCGGTAAGCCCTCCTCAAAGTTCCCTCGTATTCAAACCCGCATTTTTCGATGACTCTGCGGCTTCTGATGTTAGCTTCGCCGGTTCTTATCATAAGTACGTCCAGCTTCATAACCTCAAAGGCGTGTCTGATGAGAACCATGGCGGCTTCCGTCATATAGCCTCTGCCCCAGTAATCCTTTGACAACGAGTACCCCATCTCTTTGCTGTTCACTCGGGAGCGGTATTTGTCATCCTCGAAGCCTATGCTTCCCACAATCTTGTCCGTTTCTTTTTCTACAACAGCCCAAGTCATGTTACGCCTGAACAGTCCGCATATTATCATCAGGGATTCAAATACGCTGGAATGAGGTTTCCATCCGGCATGAGGTCCCACATCCGGATTCTTCGCATACTCATACAGCTGATTGGCATCTCTGCAGGTCCACCTGCGAAGTACCAGTCTATCTGATTCCAGAGTCGGAACCCTTATATCTTTTCTAAACATTTTTTTACCTTACATCATTGGATTATTCTGTAGTGCTCAGAATTTCCTTGTTCTTTTCCACCTGACTTACTTTCATCCTGGAAGCATCCTTAGGATCCACTTTCTCATTGAGGGAGAGAATCGTAGGTCCGAGGAATACTGTTTTAAGAACCTCATCATCAAGAGATATCTTGCTGAATTCCGTAAAGTTTTGACCCTTAATGTAGAAATCTTCTCCGATTTGCACTATCTCGTCAATCTTTATCGGTTTCACTCCCATTCTCATTTCCGTGGCCTTAAACGGATTCTTTTCCCCATATATGTATCCTTTGCCGTAAAGCATGTCGTAACTCAAGGCTTCCAGATTCTTTCTGTATTTTTTTGTTCCTCTGTAATTCTGATGATATTTAGTCATCATTCCTGCAGATATTCCAAGTCGATTGAGTACCTGCGAGCTTATTTCATATGTGGATGAATCCATGTCCTTTTTTGGCATTCCGAAGTTGCTCCAGATCACATACTGTGTCTTATACAGATCTCCTGTCTTCAGCTCTTCCTCTGTCATGCTTAGTGCCGGCAGATGGTCACCGAACATAACAAGAACCACATCCTCATCATATGCCTCCAGAGTTTCAGTCAGCTCCTTGATAAATATATCCATTTCATAAACCTGATTGACATAGTATTCATATGCCAGCCTGGTCTCCTCATCGGGCGCATCGGTAACCTTTATTACAGGGTCTGTTATAACCTCCTCTGTAGGATACTTACCATGACCCTGTACCGATATCGTATATATGTAGTCGGGATTATCCGTGCTTTCCAAGGCATCAACAATGCACTCTGTAAGAAGGGCATCCTTAGCCCAGTTCTTTGGTGTTTTTACTACGTTGTTCATGTATTCCAGACATGTAAACGTATCGAACCCCAAATTCCTGAACACTTTGTTTCTGTTATAAAAAGCACCTCTGTGGTTATGTATGGCATGAGAGGAGTACCCCAGTTCACTCAGGTTATATGGGATACTTTCACAGGTTTTTTCCGTCAAAACGCTCTTGTACGGATATTCACCCGGTCCGAAAAACCTGGCACTGATCCCCGTAATCGCTTCAAATTCCACATTGGCGGTTCCGGCGCCGACAGCCGGCACAGTCATGTAGCCTGACGAATATTTGCTGAGCATCTTTCTGAAATTAGGTATCGGATCCTGAGAGAATTCAACTGTCGTAGATATTGTGGGATCAATGAAAGATTCCAGCTGCAGAAATATAATGTTCGGTTTAAATTTTGAATCATCGTCATCCTCTCCCGGTGTATAAATCCCGTCTTTGCCCAGTTCTCCGTATATGAACAGTTCCTGAATGGTTTCTGCGGAGTAATCCTTAGGCCTGTCAATTCCCGTCTTAAGCCATGTAATCATAAAGGAATATGGAACACCGTTATCAAGGTATGCATATGCCAGGTTACCAAAGAAAGTGTCCAGAATCCCCACCTTCATTCCGACTGAGATAGATCCCCCCGCCAGAAACACAATCAGCACAAAAATCACCGACATCTTCCTGAAATCCACCCGCTTATCCATCCGAGGTGTTTTGCGATATAAAAACAGTATTATAACAGCCGCCAGAGGTATTGCCAACGCTATCAGTATAAGATTTAACACTGAGAAATAGTTGGTCAGTATTGCCCTTGCTTCATTAATATTGCTCAAATCCTTTACATTAAAAGGTGTCATTCTGTTAGAGAGAATGACCCCGTTTATTATTCCTATTGACAGCCAGCTTATGGACAACAGACAAGTGGCAAAAAGACGTCTCCTGAAGAAAAGGGATATGGACAGCACCGCCGCTACCAACATGGTGTTGCAGATGAATACAAGCGGATGCTGCAACATAAACATTATGCTCTCCGTAATCGAATGCCTGCCGGCTGTTTCAACAATAAGCATTATCAAAATTGCCGCAATAAAAATAAAAGCTATGTAGTTTCTGTTCAGCCACTCAAAGGCAGCCTTAAGCTTTTTCTTTACGGGTCCATCCGGTTTCTTCGGCTTAGCTTTTCTCCCGCATTTTGCCGCCGGTTTTTTTATGAAGTTGGGCATGTCAGGTCTATGCCATTTCATTAGCAATCCTCGCAAATTCCTCTATGCTGAGAGTTTCCGCTCTTCTGGCGGGATCTATTTCCGCAGCCTTAAGTATTTCTTTAACTCTTTCTTTCTCCATTCCGCCCGCCTCCGACAGGGAATTAAGCAAAGTCTTTCGCCTGTGTCCGAACCCCGCCTTTATGCAGCCGAAGAATACTTTCATGTCTTTTACTTCTGCCGGTTTCTCTTTTCGTCTCTTCAGATTCAGCACCGCCGAATCCACATGAGGCGGCGGAATGAAGCAACTCCTTGCAACTGAAGCGATCTTGGAAACCGTACAGTAATACTGGACGGCAACCGAAATAGCTCCGTAAGCTTTGCTCCCCGGCACCGCCGCAATTCTGTCAGCAACCTCTTTCTGCATCATAACCGTAATGCTGTCGACTTCCGATTCGCTCTCCAGTATCTTCATTACTATCGGCGTTGTAATGTAGTAGGGCAAGTTTCCTGCTATACGAACCCTCCCGGTGAACTTTCCGGTGTCTCTGCATTCATCAATAATAGCACCGATGTCCGTCTTCAGAATATCCCGGTTTACCACTTCCACATTATCATATTCCTTCAAAGTATCCTGCAAAATCGGTATCAGCCGGCTATCAATCTCGATCGCCACAACTCTGCTCGAAACCTGCGCCAGCTCCGCTGTCAGTGCACCGAAGCCGGGCCCTATTTCTATTACCAGATCCTCCGGACCGATCTCGGCACCTTCCACAATTTTATTCAGAACGTTTCTGTCCGTGATAAAATTCTGACCCAGGCTCTTGGAGAACCTGAAGCCGTATTTTTCTCTGATTTCTTTTATTGTGAACGGTGAATACAATTCCATAAATATCGTTCTTCTATCTGCTGCACATCTTTTTCAAAGAGGCTTCCACTGTCTCTCTGTTTATCCCGAACCGGTTCAGTCTTTTCAGCATGGTTTTGCCGTTGGCAAATCCAATGCCCAAATAATTCCCAAGGCTCTGTCTTCTGACGGAGGCTTCCTCTCCGCCAATGAGTCCCCACTGAAGCATATCCTCTGCAGATATTTCTTCAACCGGACTTTCAATCAATCGTGCATGAGCTTTTAAAAGTGCCTCTCTTATGCTTTCAGGAGTCGCATTCTCAATTCCTATGTCATATTTCTTTTCTGCCAGACTTCTATCCAGATATGCCTCCTTAGCTTCCGGACATCTTTCCGTAATCCGCTTTCTTATCTGTTCACCCGCATGGTCCGGATCCGTAAAGACTATTATTCCTGTTGTGTTATATGCCGTATCAATAAGCTTCCAAGTTTCTTCTCTGATTCCGTAGCCGTGTGTTTCTATTGTAAGTGCATCAACACTGTTCCTGACTGCAGCGGTATCATCTCTTCCCTCGACGACAATGGCTTCTTTGATTTTCATCTGTATTGATTAATCCTCCGGAATATATATTACCTCTCCCGGTTTAATGAGCTTCAACTTGCTTCTGGCTTGGTCCTCTATACTTTCTTTGCTGTTTATATTCTCAAGATCCTTTTCAAGCTGGCGTTTCTGTTCCTTTAATTGAGCCTGCTTTTCCATTATGTCATGCTGTTCCTTTTTGAGCATGACAATGCCTACAACGGAAAAAGCAATGATAACAACCATAGTTGCAGCAACAAGTCCTAGAAGAAATCTCCGCCTGTTCTGCTTCCTCCGGAGTTCTCGCCGTCTCTTGATTCTCCGGCTGCTTGCCGCTGTCTTCCTTCGCTCCTCTTCCTTACGCTGCTCGGCACGTTTTCGGATTCTGCGCAGACGAGCTTCATGCATATCAATTACACGGCTGTTATTCTTAAATTGTCTGCTTCTTCGCTTCTTTTTCATCTCTCTGAAATCCCTTTTCACCGTTTAATTTATGGCAGGAATCTCTCCGGATTGACGAACCTTCCGTTTTCTTTAACTCCAAAATGGATGTGCGGCCCTGTACTTCTTCCTGTACTTCCTGATTCAGCAATGTGCTGTCCTTGGAACACCTTGTCTCCCTTTTTCACAAGGTTTTTGCTGTTATGTGCATAATATGTTTCATATCCGTTCTGATGGTCTATCACTACCAGCAAGCCATATGAACCGTTATATCCCGCCTGGGTGACGGTTCCTCCATCCGATGCCAGCACATCGGTTCCTGTACGGCAGGCCAGATCTATTCCGTCATGGTGTCTTCCCCATCTCGGTCCGAACCGGGAACTAATTCTGTAGCTGCCGTCGGTCGGCCAGATGTATGTACCCGAACCAACCGTAGGAGGCCTTTCCTTGGTTCCCACACGAATAACCCTAGTTACCGGTTGTTCTTTAACCCTTTCCTTGAGAACCTCCTTATCGACGGTTTCACCATTTACGCTTATTGTCCTTTCCGTAAGCTGACTGATGCCTTTGACACCTTCTATATCTACTTCCGTATATCCTTCATAAAGATTTTTGTCTTTCTTCTTCTTTGTTTCAAATGCCGTTTTCTTCTCGTAGGTTCTTACCTCGCTGATTTTTACGGTCATCAACGGTGCATTCTGTCTGATTATGATAGAACTGCCCACGTCCAGCCTTTCAGGATTAATTCCGTCGTTTACCGCCAGAATATCGCTTTCATCCAGTGCATAATCACGGGCAATGTCTGCCAACGTCTCTCCGGGAACTACAGTATGGAGTGTTTCCTTCTCTCCGCTTGTGCAAAGCTTTTCCACCATTTCTATTTCGCTCATTATATTGCTGAAGCTGGTGTTGCTGTCTTTAATTTCTATATCTTCAAGTATGACCGCTTCCTCTACAGATGACCCTTCTTTACCGCTGGTATACATTTCTTTTATTGTCGTAAGAACATTAGCCGCTATCTCTTTATTCTCTACAGCACCGACTTTCTTTCCGTCAATATATATACCGCAAGCCTTGACATTCAAATCTCCTACATAGGTTAGTCGTCTCAACACATCGTCCGAAGAATCTATTGTTATATCCCTGTTTATCATAGGAACTCTGTTAAATGAAATATCTTCCTTGGCATCCACGGATATTTCCATATCCTTATCCTCAATCAGAGCCTCCTGCACCAGATCCGTAATCTGAAGCACGACATCCTTGTTCTTGACATATCCCAAGGTTTTTCCATTGTATGAATATTCATAGACGGTATAATGGTTAATCCACCCCGCACTGCCGACAACTGCTATAAAAACCAATGAAAACAGGATAAACAAAGTCTTCTTTCTTCTCTCGCAGTAATTTTTGAATTTATCAAATTCCGTTTTAAGCCTGCCATCCCCGCGGCGCTTTCTCTCCCTCTGCCTGAATTCGGACAGTGTTATGGTGCCTTCTATCGCTTTATCCTTAACCGGATTATCCTTGGCAAACAGATCCAACAGGGAGAATTTGGCAACCGGTTTAATCTCCGTTGACACCTCCGTTCCGTGTACCTTGATTATCCCGCGCCCCATTTCTGCAGACTTTTTGGCCAGCTTTTGTATTCGCTTTTCTTCTGCCTTCAGCCTTCGTTTTTCCTTTTGAATTGTCCGCTGTTCTTCTATCAGCTTCTGCCGCTCACTCTTGTCTTTTCGCCCCAGAGCTCTTTTTCCCTGTTTTTTTTGCTCTGCCTTAGCAGCTCGCTCTGCTGCTTTTTTCTCCCTCTCCTGCTCTTTTTTCTCTTCTTTCTGTCTGCGGGTTTGTGACGACATTCTTCCCCTGTCGATGATATCCTGCCGTTTCGCCTGCTCTTTAAGTGATCTCTTTCTTTTTAAGCCGGCTTCCGCAACCCTTTTTTCCGCTTCAATAACAGCCGTCTTTTTCTGCTCAACTTCACGCTCTTTTCTTTCTCTGTTCATTTCGGCAAGTACTCTCTCAGCTTCAGCTTTTTTCAGAATTTCTGCTCTTTTCCTTTTGGCTCTGATTCTCTCCTGTTCCTCCTGTGCATCCTTATGCACCTGAAGAAGCACCGCTTTTTCAGCATCTTTAATAGCTTTCTCTCGCCGTTCATTTCTTATCAACGCCAAATCACCCGCAGGTTCCATTGCCTCGGGGGGTTGCTTTATAGTATTTCCCTGTTTCTCCTCCGAACCTTTCTGTACCCCTTTAAGCTCTTCTATTTTCTGCCTGAGCTGTGCCACTTCCTCTTGAGCTTTGCGGAGACTTTCCTCCATCATTGCTGAAGATTCTTCGGATTCTACCTGTTTTCTTTTGTCCTCAATAGTCTTATTTTTTCTTTTGTCACTTCTCCAAGACATTGACACTTCTCTCCTGTTTCAAGCAATCCCGTATCTCTGCAGTCAGGACAATCGTATCTGATATCCATGTAATCCGGTGTGAAACCGTTATCTGTCATCAGAAATGCTTTCTCTGTATTCAGTCTTTCTACTTTCGCCTTAATATCCTCGGCGACCTCTTTTTTATCAGCTCTGCCTGAAATAATCAGCTTTGACATCTCGGCTCCTGCCATGTTGATTTCCTCTTCAATTTCTCTGATTCGCGGAACCTTCAGGTAAACTTCCCGGCGTCGGCTGTCTGCCTCTTCTTCATTATGTGCTCGCAGTTCATCGAAATATTTCTTGATCTCTCCCATAGGGAGTCCTGTCCCATCCCTGCTCTGTCGTCCCTCTTCATGCCAGTTATGCAAAACCTTATTGACATAATTTATATTGGGATTAGCTATTCCTGAGGTTTTGCTGCATGCATCCAAAATAATATCCAAGGTACATTGAAGATCTTCAAACCAAGAATCGATTATACGCTTCTCCTCTTCCGTAGCATTTCTGCTGAATCCGAGAGCTTTGAAGATTCTTCTGTACATCTTCTGTCTTTTATCCTTTTCTGCAAGCTTCTCTTGGACTTCCTCTGCGGTCTTGAAACCGTCAACAGCCCAGCTCTTTATCATGCTCTCTACATATCGGAGACCTTTTTTCTTCTTTGATGCCGCATGTTCAAAACCGAAAGCAATTAGCCCGGCCGTAACATGATAATCCCTCAACCATGAAATGATTTCCTGCATTTCTCCGCTGTTCAATATCTTTCCCTGGGCATGTTCGATTGCCTCAAACATCTTTTTTACCTCTGCATCTCCCAAGCTCAGATCACCCTCAGTTTCATGTCGGTAATTTTTTCCCGGCTTGCTTTTGCCATAAAGCTTATCTTTAAGCATTACAAACTCAACATCGTAATCCAACATGTTTTCCGAATCCTTGATTCTTTTCCTGATTACGCCAAGTTTTTCCCAGAATGTCCATGCCTTGAGAACATCCTCTATATCCATTTCCAGCTGTTTAGCAACATCCTCGTTGGATATATCGCTCTTCAAATCCGAGTACATCAGAGCAAAGAGGTATACCTTGACATATTCACCCGGTGCCATTGTCATGTATTCATTTATGAATATATTCTCCACAGATGTATCCAGCAGAAAATAATCCTTTGTCGTTTCTTTTTTAAAAGCCATCTGTTTACCGTTATCAGAAGTTCGGAATGTCGCCCCTTCCTGCACTGTCAACAAATTTGGTTACCTTATCACGCCATGCCACAGTTACGGTTCCTGTCGGGCCGTTTCTCTGCTTGGCCAGAATTACTTCACATTCTCCCGGTACCTCAGTATCCTCATTGTAATATTCATCCCTGTAGAGAAAAACTACAAGATCGGCATCCTGTTCTATGGAGCCGGATTCTCTCAAATCGGACAGCATAGGTCTGTGGTCGGTTCTCTGCTCCGGTGCTCTTGAAAGCTGGGACAAAACAATAATCGGACAATCCAGCTCCCGTGCCAGGAGTTTAAGATTTCTGGAAATAACGGTTATTTCCTGTGTTCTGGAGTCCGCTTTTCCTTCCGGATTCATAAGCTGCAAATAGTCTATTATCACCAGGTCAAGCCCGCGCTCTGCTTTAAGCCTTCTGCATTTGCTCTTCATTTCCATAATGCTGATTCCGGCCGTATCGTCTATGTGAATGTTGGCATTGCTGAGAACGTCCAAAGCGCTGTTTACATCTTCCCAGTCCCGCCTGTCGAGGGTGCCCGTCTTAATCTTCTGCATTTCTACATTGGATTCCATGGCTATCAGTCGTGCTCCCAGCTGCTCTTCTGCCATTTCCATACTGAATATCATTACGGATGCCTTGCCCTTTACTGCTGCAGACAGCGCAACAGACAACGCAAACGCTGTCTTTCCCATGGCCGGTCTGGCCGCAAGAATTATCAAATCTGACTTTTGCAGTCCCGATGTTTTAGCATCCAGGTCTCTGAAACCGGTAGTTACTCCGGTCAGTCCGCCTTCAAGCTTGGAGGCCTTGTCTATGATTTCTATATTCTTCAGCAGCACCTCCTTGAGGTGCGAATAGGATCCCTTCTGTCCGGCTTGGGAAATCTCGAATATTCCGCTCTCGGCAAAATCCATCAGTTCATTCCCGTTCATGCTGTCTTCATAACCCTTGGCAACTATGTCATCTGCCGTTTTAATAAGATTCCTTATTGTTGCCTTTTCAGAAACAATTTTGCCATATTCACGAGCATTGGACACCGTCGGCGTCCCCGCAGATAATGATGCTATATACACTCTGCCGCCAACCATATTAAGACTGTTTCTCCTGTTAAGCTCTTCCGCTACGGTTATGGCATCGACAGGGGCATTTCTTCTGCTCAGTTCAAGAATCGATTCATATATTTCTTTGTGATTTCTGTCATAGAAGTCCGCCGGTCTAACCACTTCCATGACGTCGTAAAGTGCGTCTCTTGAGAGCATCGCTGCTCCCAGAACGGACTTTTCCGCTTCTATGCTGTGCGGAGGAATTTTTCCTTCCATCTTCTTCTCCCGTTTCGAACTATGTTATTAAACGGTAACTTCCACCTTCATCTTTGCCGCCACTTCAGGGAACAACTTAACTGTTACTTCCCATGTTCCCGTCTGTTTGATAGGTCCCGGCATATCGATTTTCCTTCTGTCTATTATAATGCCTTCCTGTCTTTCCAGTGCTTCCGCAATATCCTTAGTCGTTATTGAGCCAAAAAGCTTTCCTGTTTCTCCGCCCTTTGACTTGACTTTAAGAGTAATCTGCTCTATTTTCTTTGCCTGCTTTTCTGCTGCGTCCTTTTCTTCTGCCCTTTTCTCTGCGGCGATGGCCTTTTGCTTTTCCAGGTTTCTCACATTGCCCTGCGTTGCTTCCTTTGCAAACCCTTTAGGAATGAGCTGATTTCGGGCATATCCGTCGCTGACCTTAACCACATCGCCGGCCTTGCCCGCACCCTTTACGTCTTTCAGCAGTATTACAATCATTATATTAACCTCCTATTGTGTTGTTTTTAAGAATGTCTCTATTTTTTCCAGTATTTCCTCAGGTGCCATGTCAACGCTGGCTCCTGCTGTATTCATATGCCCGCCGCCGCCGAATTTTTCCATTATCACCTGAACATTTATGTCTCCAATAGATCTGGCACTTACGACAGTCTGTCCAAGTTCGTTGCGCCCGGCCACAAAGCTGGCTTCAACACCTTTAATTGTAAGCAATTCATCTGCAACCTGTGCATTGATCATATGCGAATTTATATTCTCTCCGTGACAGACGGACATAGCCACACCGCCTTCAAGGATACGTGCTTCCGCAATGCCGTCGGCTCTGGCTCTAAAGTTCTCAACGTTCGCCTGAAAATATCTGCGTACATTCTGCAAGTCCGCACCTGCACGCTTCAGCCAGGATGCAGCCTCAAATGTCCTTACTCCTGCTTTAACTGCGAATCTGTTTGTGTCCAGCATTATTCCTGCCAGCAACGCATCAGCTTCAAGCTTGGAAATCTCTTTCTTGTCGGAAACGTACTGAAGCATTTCGGTAACCATCTCCGATGTTGACGAAGCATAGGATTCCATATATGACAGTGTCTGGTTCGGCAGTACATCCTCCGCCTTTCTGTGGTGATCTATCACCACCAGTTTTTCAACTCTGTTAACCAAATCCATGGACTCGACCAGTGCCGGTCTATGCACATCGCACAGGACAACAAGAGAATTATCGTCAGCCATTGCCAGAGCCTTTTCCGGGGAAATTATAGAGTAAATGTTTGCTTCCCTAACATCCTCCACCATACCTGCTATAGCCTCACTGTATTCTCCCAGTATTATATGTGTTTCCTTCCCCGTTAGTTCTGCTATTCTGTGAACGCCAATGGATGCACCCAAACAGTCCATGTCAGGGTTGGAGTGTCCCATTATAAATATCTTTGAGGACTGCATCATCAAGGTCTTTAATGCAAAGGCTATGATTCTTGCCTTGCCCTTATTGACCTTCTCCGCACTGGCTGTCTTCCCGCCGTAATACTCAAACTTGCTTACATTCTTTATAACCGCCTGATCTCCGCCCCGACCCAGAGCCATGTCCAGCGCTTCCTGCGCATATTCGTCCTCTTCGGCAAGGGTTTTGCCGCCGATTCCGATTCCAATACTCAATGTCACCGGAAAGTCCTCGTCTGCTTCTATCTTCCTGGCTTCGTCCAGGATGGAAAATTTGTCATCAACCAGCCATCTGACATTTTTCTGAGTCATCACAATTTCATACAGGTTATCCCTGTATCTTATTGTGACCGCACTCATGTTTGCCGCCCAGGCTCTGATAAGCCTGTCAATCTCTACAGCGACCTCCATATCGCGCTGCTCATCTGCACCTGAAGTCAACTCGTCAAAATTGTCAATGTTAATCAGTGCCAGGCAAACTTTATCATCGTTATAGAGCTCCTTCAGCGTTTCATAATACGTGGTTTCAACGAAGGTAAGTATGACCGATGTGCCGGCCGCATCTCCTCCTTCTTCCGGTTCTTGCTGCTCCCCCAGAAAACTGCATACGATTCTGAATGACCTTTCATTCCGTTTAATAAACAGAGGAGTTTCATCTTCTGCCGCCTTTATTATTTCCGTCAGCCTGATTCCGGTAAGCTGATATATATCGTAATCCACTATTCCGCCATATTTGAATACGTCGGCAATTTTTTTGCTTGCACTTGTCACCTTTCCATGTGCATTTATAATGCATATGGGCATAGCGGTATATTTTGTTATAAGCTTCTCTATTCTTCCTGCATACATAGGCATTTCCTTCCCCAAGCGGGGCTAATCCCCAAAAAAACTGCACAGTAAGGCATCTTGCCGTACCCAACATTATAGCACATGCTAAAAATGATGTGCATTTAAATTTAAAACCGCTCTCCCCCAAATCAAAAGCCCTGACCGACACATCGCCGACCAGGGCTTTTCTCTCTTGAATCAGTCTGCTTCGTACGGCAGCAGAGCTACAATTCTTGCTCTCTTAATTGCCGTAGTAACCTCTCTCTGGTGAATAGCACAAGTTCCCGTAATTCTCTTAGGAAGAATCTTACCTCTTTCTGTAACGTACTTCTTCAGAAGTTCAACATCCTTGTAATCTATTTCCTTGTCTTTATCTGCACAGAACTGGCAAACCTTTTTTCTTCTCATGCCGCCACCGCGTCTTCTGTTATCCATTGCCATGATATGGTCTCCTTTCATTTAGAATGGAATATCGTCCTCGTCAATTGCCTGGAATCCCGGAACATCCATAGGTTCACCGCCCTCATTTCCTGAAGAAGCTGCATTGCCAAAGCCTTGCTGTCCGCCCGCGTCACCTGACTGGCTTCCGCTTGACAGGAATTCTACTCTGTTGGCAATCACATCTGTAGTATAGACTTTGCGTCCATCCTTCTCATAGCTTCCTGTCTGTATTCGGCCGTTTATAGCGACCTTTCTTCCCTTAGACAGGTACTTCTCGCAGTTTTCAGCCTGTTTACCGAACACAACGATGTTGATGAAGTTTGTTTCCTGTCTGTCACCGAATCCGTCGTTTACGGCAATTCCGAACCTGCATACTGCCGTCTGATTGGGACCTGTTGAATATCTTAATTCCGGGTCTCTGGTTAAATTTCCAACCAATACTACACAATTCATGTTACACCCCGTTTCTACTTCTCATCCTTATTAACGATCAAGTGTCTCATAATGTTGTCAGAAATCTTGAGTCTTCTGTCAAGCTCCTTAGGCAGCGTCGGCCGTGCCTTGAACTCGACGACAACATAATATCCTTCAGACTTCTTCTGAATCGGATATGCGAGTTTTTTCATTCCCCACACGTCTACATTGCCAACTTCACCTTCGGCTTCGATGATTGTCTTAACGCTTTCTACAGCAGCGTCCTTCTTTTCATCTTCCAGTGTAGGGTCGATGATGAACATTACCTCATAGTTTGTCATTTTTTCACCTCCTTGTGGACTAAATGGCGACGGTCCTTCCCGTCGCAAGGACTCCTTCCGACGCATGCCGGAAGACGTGATGTTTGACACACGCCCATTTATTATACATCGATTCTGCCCGAAATCAATATTTTTATTCAAAAATGCTTGTATTTTCCCTTGTGATTTTATATTGTATGAAATGTGGCACAAAGAAAGAAATATATATGAATGCAATAACAAACATTTTAATATCTTTTATTGTCGCTCTGCCTCTCAGCATAGGTATCGGTACTGCCGCTGATATTACTCCTGAAATTGCAGCCAATGGTTTTTTCAGCGGGCTCTCCGGCGGCAATGAGATGGTAACGGAACAATATATTGATAATGATTATGTCAATTTCATAGGTAATAACGATGCGGACCGCGACAATCAGGAACGCCTGCTGGAGGCTCTCTTTGCAAATTTTTCCTATGAGGTTATCGACAAAGGGGAAAAGGGAACTGTAGCGGTTCTCAAACTCAATATTACAAATACCGACTTTTCCGGCGTTCAGGAAAAATACGAAAAGGAAGCCCACAAATATATAATGGACAACCTGTACAGTAAAGATGTTGAAGATAAAAAGATTCTTTCGGAGAAATGCCTGGAGCTTTATCTGTCTCAGCTGGAAGAGGCCGTCAAATCAGGAGAAACCGCAGAGACAGAAATATTTCTTCCTATGACTTATAATGGAGCCGGTGGCTGGCATATGGAAATTAACGATAAGATAATGAAAGCAGTTCTGGGAAATCTGACAATCCCTACGGTGAATTAAGATGCAGAAACATTATAATAAAACTCGCAAATATTCTATCTCTCCTGACGTTCCCCGCGGACTTACCCGGCGGGGTACTCTTATTGCCATCGCTTCACTGTGCTTTTCCCTAGTTTTATTCAGTACCAGTTTCTTTCTTGCAACAGTAAAGAACGGCTACGCTTTCATGTCTTCCGGAAAAGACATCGCGACAGAAAATATGGCTTCCATAGAGCCTGTTGAGTTCAGTAAAGTTCTCAGGGAGGAAGCTGTTGATTACGTTTTTGCTCGTGAAGCAATACCATCATATTCTTTTGAGGAAGTCACGTCTCTGGATGTAAGCAAGCCCAGCGGTGTAACCGTAGAAGATCTGAAACTCGTTACGAGGCATAATCTGGTTGGTCTGGAGGAAGCCTTTTACAGAGCCGAACAGGATTACGGCGTTAATGCACTTTTCGTTCTGGGAATCGCTTCCCATGAGAGTGCCTACGGGACATACTGTTTCAGACCGAACAATCTCTTCGGATACGGCAGAAAGGGGTACTCTTCAAAGGCCGAATGTATTGATGTTGTAGCCAAGGGTCTGGCACAAAACTATCTGCGCCCGGGAGCTTCTCTTTATAGCGGCAATACAATCAACTCCGTAAATAAGCGCTATGCAGCAGATCCTGCCTGGGACAGAAAGGTTGCCAAAAAAGTTGCAGGCTTTTATCAGACCATAAGCGAACGGCACAACAGCCAGCTGAATAAACTAAAATAAAAAGATCCTCTTATGAGAATCTTTTTTTTCGTTCGTTTACTTTTCCCATGATGAAATGCACAATTCCTCTTATGATTGCGAATATGGCAAAAGCCATAAGGAATCCCATGATGCCCATGGTTACATCGGCCATCTCCATGGATCCGGTCCCCGTCGCCCACTGGCCTATCTCTATAGCGAAAGTAATTACCACAATCACCGTCAGCACATACAGGAAGGATATGACCATTGTGTGATCCCTGCGTGACAGCCACAAAAATATGGGGTGCACGCAAAAAATCAGCAGCAACCCCAGAACTCCGATAACCACAAAGTGCAGTTGCTTATCGTTAAGCCAATAATCCGACTGATCGTTCATGGTCAATATAGCATCATGAACTCTGGCAATAAAACTTACTATTGCCGACAGAAGCCATTCCATTCTGTTCCCCCCGTCTCCCTATGTATCGTCTTTTATGCCCAGAGTCTTTCGGGGTATTCGCCTTTATCCTTTTTTGACTGCAGCTGATCCCTTACAATCTCTTTGTCCTCTCGGTAGGTTACCCCGCACCACTTATCGTTGCATGTCAGCACCTTTACCTGAGCTTTTCCTTCTTTGATCAGCTTGTCAACGGAGCGAGGCAGCAGAAATTCACTCTTAAGCGGATTCGCAGGCATTTCATCTGCAAAGAACTCTTCGCTTCCCTTCCTGAGCTCATCCATCATGCTTGCCGTAAACCCCCAGAAGTTCATGGACACCAGCGTATCCTCGGGAAGCAGGTGCCAGGTTTCGCCATCATCTTCCGTATAGCAGATGCCTTCCAGTCTCCTCATGATCTTGGATCTTTCCGTTATCTGAGTCAGGAATCCGTTCTCATCGGTTTCGCATACACCTCTCGTCACATGACCATGCTCGGTAATGGTGTTCCCCAGCTTGTACCCGGCCATGCAGTAAGAATACTTTTCTCCATCTTCATGTTCCGAAAGATAGTTATACACGCTTACAAATCCGCCGGGACCGTAATAGTCATCCGCATTAATTACTGCAAAAGGTCCGTCTATCAAATCTCTGCAGGCCAGAATGGCGTGAGATGTCCCCCATGGCTTAACGCGGTCTTCAGGAATTTCGACTCCTTCCGGAATATCTGTCAGATCCTGATATGCGTATTCAACCTGCATGAATCTGCCGGCTCTCTCATCTACAAGCTCTCTGAAAAGATCCCGGTGTTCTTCCCTGATTACGAATACCGCTCTGTTGAAGCCGGCCATCATGGCATCATAAAGAGAGAAGTCCAGTATTATCTCTCCCGCATCCGTTATTTTATCAACCTGCTTCAGGCCTCCGTATCTGGAGCCCATTCCCGCAGCCATAATTATAAGCGTAGGTTCCTTAGTCATCTTTATAGTCTCCCTCTTCTTTCTGCAACTTTACAATTCCCTCCTTAATGATGCGTTCCACCTCATCATTAAGAGCAATCTCGTCACTATGGGAAATTCCCGCTGTAGCAATAGGTTTATGAACTATAACATGTATATCCGCAGGTGAAAACATTCCGTGCTCCTCAAATATTTTGTATGTTCCGTTTACGGACACGGGAACGATTGGCACCCCCGGTTTGGTTGCAAGCTTCAATGCTCCCTTCATGAACTCTCCGGGTTCCGGACCTTTGCTTCTGGTTCCCTCCGGAAAAATCACCATAGAAAAACCCTTTTCCACATATGAAATGGCATCCCTTATAGTCTTCAGTGCAGACCTGGAATCCTCTCGCTCCAGAAAAACGCTACGGATTCTTTCAATCCATATACCATAAAGAGGAAGCTTCCTCAGCTCCGCCTTGGCAACAAAGCCGAAAGGTATTTTGGTCAAAGCCGCAAACAACGTCGGAATATCGCTATAGCTCTGATGGTTGGCGATTATAACCACAGGACCTTTATCGGGAATATTTTCCTCTCCGTGTACAGTCAAAGTGCTTCCGAAGGTCTTGAGCACCATTGGTCCCCAAAGGTTTTCAGCAAGTAAAATCTGGCGACGCTCTTCTTCGAAATCCCCGCGGGCTCTCGCCTCTTCGATTGGTCTCTTAAACGGTCTGAAATACTTCAGACAGGTTATCATTTTAACCAGCCCCGGAATATTAGGTAATATCTTCATACAAAACCTCCCTTCGGGTTTGGTCCTCTCTCAGTCCAGGAGTACCGCTCCGGGTCCCCTGTCGAAGAATATGCTCTTTGAAGTGGTTGAAAGAGGAATGCCGTAACACACTCTTACACCTTCAAATACCTTCATCCTCAAAAAGGCCTTACCGGCGGAAAAAAGAACTCTGTTATCCATGCGATTATCGGCAGCAATGGAAACCGCCGAACCTACGGCAATCCCCAAATCGCTTGCGTTAAAGGCACAAGTGGCTCCGGCAGCCCTGCTTGCTGCACAATCAGCGAATCCGCAGAAGCCGCAGTTATCAAGCAGAACAGGGTCATTCAAAGCACCCAGCATAACTATGCAGTGGCTGTTATCCACATTATTCGCATCTCTATCAAAAAATTCCGCACCGGTCTCCTTGGCTATATCTCTCATGTGTTTTGTCAAAACCGCCTTGTCCTCTCCATCGAGAATGGCCGCAACAACCCTGTCGCCGCCATTAGCCTTCGGTGCCGTTATTGCCGCTGCTACCATTGCCTGTGCAACTCTTTTTGCTGCCTCAGCGGAAGCAGTTTCTCTATTCTGAATCATGTAACCCTCCAAATAAAACCTTCTGTCTGCTGTGCAGTCCCTCGAATGCCTTTCGCTTATCCGCTTCAGATCCGAAAAACATGAAAGCGTGATATGTCTCATCTATTTGCTTTGCACGTTCCCAAAGTTCTTCAAGAGACATATTTTCTCCGACAATAACCAGCCTGCCCTTTGTCATCACTATTTCTCTGGACATGTCATCGTGAAGAACTCCGTCTCCGCAGAGCACTACAGCTGTTCTGTCCGAAGAGGCATTGCTTTCCGTCAGCTCCTTCAGCGCTTCGTACTCCTTATTCCGGTATCCGTGTTCCCCGTGCATCATGCAAATCCTTTTTATACTGCGCCCGTCAGCAGCTTCAATCATGCTGTCAAGATTGATAATCTCCAACCCGCGTTCTGAAGCAAGCTCTTCCGCTTTCTCTCTGACAGGTGCTCCGAAATATCCTGTTACAAAAATCATTTCATTCCCTCACAGTCCTAATCCGATCCTCACAGTCCTAATCCGAACCTGTCGCGAACCCTCTTCAGGGTTTTTTGTGCTATGACATTCGCTCGCTCAGCCCCATCATTGAGCATTTTTATAAGCTCTTCGGAGTGGCGTATCTCTTCGTAATTTTTCTTTATCGGCGCCAGCGCCTCCTGTGTTACAGCTACCAGCTCTTTCTTCAAATCCCCGTAACCGCGCCAATGTTCACCATTCCTTATTATCTCTTCCACGGTTTTACCGCTAAAAGCACTGTATATGTTCAGCAGGTTGCTGACCCCCGGCTTTTCTTTGATATCAAAACGAATCTCTCCGTCGGAATCTGTTGTTGCCCTCATTATTGACCTTTTTATTTTGCTGTCTTCATCAAGAACGGAAATCCTGCTGTGAATATTCTCCGCACTTTTACTCATCTTGGCTTCCGGATCATCGAGAGCCATAATTCTTGCTCCGGATTTCATAAACCTGCCCTCAGGAACCACAAAGGTTTCCCCGTATTTATTGTTTATTCTTATCGCCAGATCTCTGGTCAGTTCTATATGCTGCTTCTGATCGTTTCCAACAGGAACAACATCCGTATCATAAAGAAGAATGTCAGCTGCCATAAGCACCGGATAAGTCAAAAGACCGGTTCCCACTGATTCGTTATCTCCGCCCTTTGCCTTAAACTGAGTCATTCTGCTCAGCTCTCCCGTATAAGAATTACAGCATAGAATCCATCCCAACTCAGCATGTCCGCTAACCTGTGACTGAACGAATATTATGGATTTTTCAGGGTCTACCCCTATGGCGATATAAAGGGCGGCAACATCCAGTATGTGCGTTCTGAGCTCCGCGGGATCCTGTGGTACCGTTATGGCGTGTTCATCAACTATGCAGTAAATGCACTCATGGTCTTTCTGCAGCTCAACAAACTGTTTAAGTGCTCCCAGATAATTGCCTATATGAATATTTCCAGTGGGCTGTACTCCCGAAAAAACTCTTTTCATTTCATCTCCTATCGTTAAATATCCAGTGATGTCTGTTCGCTGTCGTCTTCTTCCTCTTCTTTTTTGGCGAATTCGGCTTCGGCTTTTTCTTTGGCCCTTTCTGCCTTTCTCAAAGCCCGTTGAAGCTGTGCCAGCCTGGAGTCCATTTCATGCTCTTCTTCGCGAATCATCTTCGCCATTGAAATTATTTCCACATCCTCGCCGGTTCTCATTATCTTAACTCCTTGTGTTGCACGGCCCAGTCTGGATATTTCCTTGGCTTCAATTCTGATTATGGTTCCTTCAGAATTGATGAGAAGGATTTCATCGCTGTCATCAACCACTGCAGCACCTATTAGAGGACCGGTTTTCTCAAACTTACTCTTATCATAAGTTAACAGGCCTTTGCCGCCTCTTTTTTGAGTTTTGTACTCCTCTACCGCAGTTCTCTTCCCGTAGCCCTTGCTTGTCACTACCAGAAGCTCTTCGCCCGGCTGTACCAGTTGCATTGCAACAACCTCATCATCTTCATCCAGATTGATGGCTCGAACTCCACCGGCTACTCTGCCCATCGGTCTGACGTCTTTTTCGGAGAAACTGATGCATTTGCCGTTCCTGGTGATTATGATAACATTATCCGTTCCTGTTGTCTGCTTGATGGAAACCAGTTCGTCTTTTTCTTTTAGATTTATCGCTATAAGACCTGTTGTTCTGTTTGTGTCATATTGGGAGATAGCTGTCTTCTTGATAGTCCCCCTCTTGGTAACTGCCATCAGGTATTTGTCATCTCTGAAATTTCTGAACGGAATAATCGTTGTGATTCTTTCCACGCTGTTCTTTATGCTCAGGAAATTGGCTGCGTTGGTTCCTTTAGCCGTTCTTGTGGCCTCAGGAATTTCGTAAGCTTTTATCTTGTGGACCTTTCCCCTGCTGGTGAAGAACATGAGCTCATCGTGTGAAGATGTCAGGACAAGGTCTCTTACAAAATCATTTTCGCGTGTGGTCAGACCGATAATTCCCTTGCCGCCTCTCCTTTGGGTTTTATAGGTGTCTGCCGGAAGTCTCTTCAGATATCCTCTGTGCGTCAGGGTAATTGCCACCTGCTGCTCTTCAATAAGATCCTCCTCATCCATTTCACCTTCGTCAGCAATAACCTTGGTGCGCCTCTTATCTCCCCACTTCTTTTTTATCTCAAGCATTTCATCTTTTACTACCGTCATCAGTTTCTTTTCATCCGCAAGCAGCTCTTTGTAGTAAGCTATTTTTTGCATGAGTTCATTATATTCATCTTCGATTTTTTCTCTCTCCAGTCCCTGCAGCCTGGCCAGTCTCATGTCGAGAATCGCCTGTGCCTGAATCTGTGAGAGCCCAAAACGTTCCACCAGTTTGGACTTGGCATCATCGTAACTGGATCTGATGGTCTTAATTATCTCGTCTATATTGTCCAGTGCTATTCGCAGACCTTCCAGAATATGCGCTCTGGCTTCGGCCTTGTCCAGTTCGTACCTGATCCTGCGGGTCATTACTTCCTTCTGGTGTTTCAGATACTCCTCAAGAATTTCATAGAGATTTAAGACCTTCGGTCTGCCATCAACAATTGCCAGCATAATCATGCTGAAATTATCCTGAAGCTGTGAATGCTTATACAGCTTATTCAGCGTGACTCTCGGATTTGCCGTTGATTTTAACTCTATTACTATGCGAATACCGTTTCGATTTGATTCATCGCGTATTGCCGATATGCCCTCTATCTTCTTATCCCTTACAAGATCAGCTATTCTTTCCAGCATTCTGGCTTTGTTCACTTGATAAGGTATTTCCGTAATGACAATCTGCGATTTGCCGCGTTTCGTTTCCTCCACTTCGGCAATCGCCCTCATTTGAACCTTTCCCTGTCCGGTTCTGTAGGCTTCTTGGAAGCCCTTTTTCCCGAGAATCTGTGCTCCCGTCGGAAAATCCGGCCCTTTGACTATTTTTATAAGATCATTGACGGTACAGTCTTCGTCGTCAATCATTTTAACGCAGGCATCAATGGTCTCTCCCAAATTATGCGGAGGAATCGATGTCGCCATACCGACAGCTATACCGTTGGAACCGTTAATAAGCAAGTTTGGAACTCTGGACGGCAGAACTGCAGGTTCCATTTCTTCTTCATCAAAGTTAGGTATGAAGTCAACAGTCTCTTTTTCGATATCCCTCAGCATCTGCAGGGCAATCGGTGTCATTCGAGCTTCTGTATATCGCATAGCTGCCGCTCCGTCTCCATCCAGAGATCCGAAATTTCCGTGTCCGTCTACCAGGGGATATCTGGTGGCAAAAGGCTGTGCCATCTTTACCATTGCATCATAAATTGAGCTGTCGCCATGAGGGTGAAATTTACCCATAACATCGCCGACAATCCTTGCCGATTTCTTGTGCGGCTTATCCGGCGTTACGGAAAGATCGCTCATACCGTAGAGAATTCTTCTGTGTACCGGCTTCAGTCCGTCTCTGACATCAGGAAGGGCTCTTCCTATTATTACACTCATTGCGTAATCTATATAGGAGTTCTTCATCTCGTCGTGTATCTCTTGCTGTATCATTCTCTGATCTTCAAGTAATGTTGTAGTCATGATGATTTCCCCCTTCCCTATATGTCAAGCGTCGCGTATGTAGCGTTTTCTTCAATGAATTTCTTACGAGGCGGAACTTTGTCCCCCATAAGCGTTGTAAAAATCTCATCGGCAGCTCCGGCATCATCCATTGTAATCTGTATAAGGGTTCTGCCGGTGTAATCCATGGTTGTCTCCCACAGCTGTTCCGCATTCATTTCACCCAAACCCTTGTATCTCTTTATTTCATATCTGGATCCCTTAAGCTTTTCAAGCAAAAGCTCCTGTTCCCTGTCGCTGTAAGTATAGTATATCTCTTTTCCCTTCTTAACTCTAAAAAGAGGCGGCTGTGCGGCATAAACATGACCGTTCTCAATAAGAGGCGTCATATATCTGAAGAAAAATGTCAGAAGCAATGTTCTGATATGTGCTCCGTCAACGTCCGCATCGGTCATTATTATTATTTTGTGATATCTGAGCTTTTCTATGTCAAAATCCTCACCTATTCCGCAACCGAAAGCTGTAATCATATTCTTTATTTCTTCCGAATTGAGAATTCTGTCAAGCCTTGCTTTTTCCACATTCAGAATCTTTCCTCTTAAAGGCAGAATGGCCTGTCTTGTTCGGTCTCTTCCATCCTTGGCACTGCCTCCCGCTGAATCACCTTCGACAAGAAAAATTTCAGAAATCGTCGGATCCTTCTCCGAACAGTCTGCCAGCTTTCCCGGCATTGAGTTGCCGTCAAGAACAGTTGATCTTCTTGCCAGATTTCTTGCTTTTCTTGCTGCCTCTCTGGCTCTTGCCGCTCTGAGACATTTTTCTATAATAACTTTTGCCTGTGAAGGGTTTTCCTCCAGAAATGCCTGTATATAATCTCCTGTAGCCGTTTCTACAAAACCTCTCATATCACTGTTTCCCAATTTAGTCTTTGTCTGCCCTTCAAACTGGGGTTCTGTCAGCTTAACGGAAACCACGGCGGTTATTCCTTCTCTTACATCTTCTCCGTCCAGAGCTTTATCGCTGTCTTTTAATATTTTATTTCTTCTGGCATAATCATTAAAAACCCTTGTCAGAGCTGTCTTGAAACCCACCAGATGGAAACCTCCTTCGGTAGTATTAATATTGTTGGCATAAGACAGTATTGTTTCGCTATAGCTGTTCGTATACTGTATAGCGACTTCAACTTCCCTGTTTTTTTCCTTTGCCTCAAAATATATTACTTCTTTATGAATCGGCTCCTTGACTTTGTTCTGATAGGTGACAAATTCCCTGATACCTCCGTCATAGCGGAATTCTTTTTCCTTTTGCAGTCCCGACCTGTCATCTTTTATTATTATTTTTATTCCTTTATTGAGAAAAGCTATTTCCCTCATTCTTCTTTCAACCGTTTCAAAATCGTATTTTATTTCATCAAAAATACCGGGATCAGGCCAGAACGTAGTTTTTGATCCCGTTTTTCTGGAATTTCCCGTTTCTTCAAGCGGTGTTACGGTTTTGCCGTATTCATAAGCCTGTGTATATTTTTTGCCGTTTCTTTTTACTTCGACTTCCATTCTGGTCGAAAGAGCATTAACAACCGATGCACCTACACCATGAAGTCCTCCTGAAACCTTGTATCCTCCCCCGCCGAATTTACCTCCGGCATGCAGCACCGTGTGGATTACTTCAACTGCCGGCTTATTCATCTTAGGATGCATGTCTACCGGCATTCCTCTTCCGTCATCTTCAACCGTCACTGAATTATCCCTGTTTATACTGACTTTTATGGTGGAACAGAATCCGGCAAGTGCTTCATCTATACTGTTGTCAACAACTTCATATATAAGATGATGAAGACCTCTTTGTCCCGTGCTTCCTATATACATACTGGGTCTTTTTCTTACTGCTTCCAACCCTTCCAACACTTGTATCTGTTGAGCACCATATTCATCAAAAGGCTGTGTTTTTTTGTTTTGTGTCATTTTTTGCTTCCTTCTTTCCGGCTGTTAACAACCACTGTATATTGTAGCACGAAAAGGGGCGATTTCGCAACATTATATGTCGTTTTAATAAAAATCGCGACCAGCCTTATAAAAAACGCTTAAATCACGATTTTTTTACATTCTATTTATATTTCAATCTCTAACTCCCCATTTTCAATTTTGAATATTTTTCCTTCCGGCAACTCTTTTACCACAGACCCCAATATATCGATGGTGGTTATAAATTTCTGGCTTTCTCCAAGATAGTTTATCAGATGCGATTGTCTCTCATTATCAAGTTCCGAAAGGACATCATCCAGAAGAAGTATCGGCTTTTCTCCTTTTTCTTCTTCTATTATTTTTATTTCTGAAAGTTTTAGTGAAAGTGCCGCGGTTCTCTGCTGTCCCTGTGAACCGAATTTTCTCAAATCCACCTCTTTTACCGATATTCTGAAATCATCTCTATGAGGTCCTCTTCCGGTTGTGTTATTTTTTATATCTTCTTCATGCCTTTCATTAAGAAGTTTCAGAAAATTCTCTTTCATTTTTTCTTTAAAATACACATTCGGTTCATATTCAAGTTTAAGACTTTCTTTATTTCCTGATATAAAACTGTGTATCTCATTACTTATAATGTCTATTTTTTCTATAAAATCCCTTCTTCTTTCAATTATCCGGCTTCCATATTCGGCCATTTCTTCATCCCATACAGAAAGAATCTTTTTATCTATTAACACTTCTTTAAGGTAAGCGTTTCTCTGTTTAAGAATTCTTCTGTAGTTGTTCAGGTCTGACAGATATCCTTTTCTTATCTGACATAATTCCCGGTCTATAAATCTTCTTCTTTTTTCAGGATCTTCCTTTACTATCTTTAAATCCTCCGGAGAAAAAATCACTATATATATTTTTTCAAGAAGCTGTGAGGTTTTGCTTATTTTTATTCCATTTATCTTTATTCCTTTGTACCCTTCTCTGTTAACAACTGTTTCTGTTATATTTTCTTCATTATCAATAACAGATGTGGTTTTTATTTTGAAGTATTCTTCACCGAATCTTATTAATTCTTTATCTCTTACATTCTTAAATGATTTTCCGATTGCATTAAAATAAATACCCTCCAGTAAATTGGTTTTTCCCTGTGCATTGTTTCCGATGAAAATGTTAACCTTTTTATTGAAGGATATTCTTTGTTTCTTATAATTTCTGAAATCTTTTAGTTCTATTTCCTTTATATACATTACATTGCAGGTATTCTTACAGGAAGAATAAGATATTCATATGCATTTCCTTCAACGGGCTTTACCACGCAAGGAGTTAAGCCTGTTTTGAAATTCATTGTTATTATTTCTTCATCAATGACTTTTAAAACATCTATAATGAATTTAGAATTAAAACCTATTTCAATATCATTCCCTTCCTTCTCAACTACAATCTTCTCTTTTACATTTCCTTCTTCAGATCTGGATGTAATCGTAAGAAGATCATTCTTCAGCGACATTTTTATCAGATTATTCTTTCCTTCTTTGGCAAGAAGTGAAGCTCTTTCTATACTTTCAAGAAGTATTTCTCTTCCTGAAGTTATTTTTGTCGTATTTTCAGTAGGGATAATATCTCTGTATTTGATGAATTCTCCCTCCATAAGTCTCAATACTACCTCTGTTTTACCTATATTAAATAAAGCTTTTTTCTCTCCGAGATCTATTTTTATATCTCCTTCCTCTTCTTCCGTTACTATCTTACTTATTTCATTCATCACTTTAGCTGAAACAATAAATTTTTTTGCTTTTTTACTTTTAACTTTCTCATTTACCAGCGCCAATCTGAATCCGTCAAGTGATACCATATTAATATATTCTTCATTTATTTCAGTTAGAATTCCGGTAAGTATTCCTTTTGATTCCTCGATACTCGCCGCAAAAGAAGTCTTTCTTACCATATCTTTAAATATTTCTCTATCAAAATATATGGTTTCACTTGGCTCTTCCTTCTCCCCAACTTTTGGAAATTCATCTACAGGGAGACATACAACCTTGAATTCTGATGTGTCGGTCTTTATTGTTATGGAATTATCTTCATCATCTTCTTCAAAAAAAATTGTTTCATTAGGTAGTTTCCTTACTATATCTCCAAATAATCTGGAAACCACAACTACAGAACCGGGCTCTTCAATAACAGCTTCTATTTCCTTTTTTATACTTATTTCAAGATCTGAAGCTGTAAGTATCATTTTTCCATCTGAAGCAGCTTCTATCATTATTCCTTTAAGAATAGGAAGTGTTGTTCTGTTTGATACTGCTTTTGATACTGTTGTTAAGGCTTTAGCGAGAGCCTGCTGATTGCAATTAAATTTCATAGCATCCTCCGAATAAATATTTAATTAATGTCTGCTCAATAAGCGAGCTTAAGCAGTGATAACGGTTAGTTGCCGTTTTCGGTAGCAAGTATACCTGTATGCTTGCCCCAAGAACCTTGAAAAATCGATTTCAAAAATTCGCATAAACAATTGGCAGTGAGTCTATCGACATTCATGGCGATAATCGACAGGTAAATTGAACTCTTGGTTGTGGTATCAAGCTTCGTTCGAATTAGACCCAATCCATAACAACGCTTGGCCAGACTGAACTTTCGCTCGATTTCAATGCGGTCTACCGCATCATTGTAAACAATCTTGCGATCTTCCGTTGGATCCTTTCTAGGCCTGCCAAGTGCAGGACCGGATAGCCGAACGCCATGTTCCTTACAGTACCTGAGATTTTTTCGATTTCGATAAATCTTGTCGACCAGTACCCTTTCCGGGTAATCACCTGTACGATTGCGGTAATTCTCGATTGCACCTATTAAAACATCGCTCTCGTTATATGCATCAAAGGACTGCTTTTCGATTCTGGCCATACCGTTGTCATCAATGCTCATATCAAGCTTTGTGCCGAATTCAGTTGGAGACTTAGCTTTCCCTCTGACAATAGGCCTGATGTACGGCTGGCTTATGCTGACAATTCGATCCGGAACCGAATGCACCTTGTTATCGTACATGTATTTCTGTTGTTCATAGACTCTGCGGATTACATCCAGTCTGTCAGCATGTGCAGGAGATAGTTCCTTGCCTTCATCAAGAAACTTATCAAGATAGCCAAGGTCACGCCGAACATATTGGAGTTGCTTTTTGATTGCATTACGAATTAGCTTGCCGCTGCGTTTCCTGCGCTTTGCCAGCGACAGATAGTCTTTCCTGGCATTTTGCCTGTAAGTGCGGGGCTTCGGCTCATTGTATTCGTAACACATAGTGTCAATCATCGTCTCCAGATTCTCTCTGGCTTCGTTCAATAGGTTGATGTCTTGAGGAAAGGCAATGTTTTGTGGGACACAGGTGGCATCAAGCATCAGCGTGCCTTTGTTGCCCTTTACTTCTTCTGCAATTTCATCAGATGCAGCTTCGTCAGATTCGGAATCGTCTCCATTCGGTGGGTCGTCATCATGATGATTGAAATCAATAATCATCTCGTTGATTTCACCTAGTATCTCATCGGTCAATCTTTTTCTGAACTCAACCAGAAGCGATGGTACAAATGGCGGCTCCTGCTGATAGCCGGGAAGACCGATGAAGTACTGATAATATGGATTCTCCGTAATCTGTTCCACTAATTCTACATCGGAGTAACCGTATTGCTTCTGAATGATAAGTGACCCTAATGCTGTTTGCAACGGTTTGGCAGGCATTCCGGTTTTGCTGGGGAAAAGTTTTGCATAACGATCCTCAATGGTACGCCATGGGATGGTAGCGGCTTTTCTTATCCAACGATTTTCAGGGTTCATTTTTAGCCCAATCGGCTGATTAAAATCAGCAAAATGAATTTGACTAAATCTATCTTTGATGTACATGTGGCGCTCCTTTAAGTGCAAGGTTTTTTAAGCAATTTGAATGTTTTTCTTGCACCTATAGTATACCACGGAATGCCTATAAATGCGATGATTTCAATGGTTTAGACTGAATATTATATGCTGTGAGCAGACACTAATTTATTTCTTCTTTATTTATACTATATTATAGTAATAGTAGTAGTAGGGGCTGTGAATTCTGTTGATAACCCCGACAGGCGTTTATATAACATGAAAAATTGTTATTTAAAACTTGTTGATAACTTGTTTTTTTGATTAACAGCCGCTGTTTATAAATATTATAATTTTTTTTATTTAACTTATTTCCTCTTTGAGAGATTTTATATCTTCTGCCAGAGAAGGGTTTAATTTAATTTCTTCACTTATTCTGTTATATGCATGAAGAACAGTGGTATGATCTCTTCCTCCGAAAGAATCTCCTATCTTTGGAAAGGATAAGTCCGTAAGAACCCTGCAAAGATACATGGCAATCTGGCGAGGAAAAGATATTTCCTTTGTTCTTTTTTTAGATTCAAGATCTATTATTTTTATGTTATAAAGTTTAGATACGGCTTTTTTAATTGATTCACAGGAAATATCCGCATCTCTTAAAGAAAAAATATCAGTAAGATTTTCTTTCGCAAATGGAACTGTTATTTTTTCTTCTTTAAATACTGAAAGGCTTCTTACTCTTGTTAGAGCACTTTCAAGTTCCCTTACATTGAATTTAATTTTTTCAGCAATCAGATCTATAACTTCAAGCAAATCTTCATCAAAAGGAATATTATCTATCTTTGCTTTATTTCTGAGAATGGCAACTCTGGTTTCATAGTCAGGAGGCTGCACATCAGCTACTATTTCCCATGAGAATCTGGTTCTGAGCCTTTCATCAAGATCCGTCAGTTTACTGGGATGGCGGTCACTGCAGATAACGATCTGTTTATTTAGTTCATGAAGGGAATTAAAGGTATAGAAAAACTCTTCTTGAGTAGCGTTTCTTCCTTCCAGAAACTGAATGTCATCAATTAAAAGAACATCTACGGATCTATATTTCTGTTTAAAAGAATTTACCTTTTTTAAATTACCTCTTTCTCCGATTGCTTCTATAAGTTCATTAGTAAACATTTCAGAAGAAACATACAAAACCTTTTTATCCGGAAATTTAGTAAGAACTCTGTGTCCTATAGCATGCATGAGATGTGTTTTTCCCAAACCGGATCCTCCATATATAAAAAGAGGATTGTAGGCCTTTGAGGGGGATTCCGCAACAGCAAGGGAAACGGCATGTGCATAGTTATTGTTAGCTCCAACAACGAAATTGTCAAAATTATATCTTGGATTGAGAAGATATTCCTCACCTGAATTGCTGATATTGTATGGATTGTTACTCTTTCTTTCAGGAGATGAAACAAGCACAGTCGCAGGTTCAGAAGAAGAGGAAAAATCTTTTTTACCAAGAGAAACAGATAATTTGTAATTACCTTTTAAAACTTTATTGATTGCCTTTTCAAAAACAGGAAGATAACGCATTTTAACTACGTTCACTTCCATGTCATTTACATAAGATATAAGAAATTCTCCGGTATTTTCATCGATTCCTAAAGGAAAGGAAGGTTCAATCCAAGTGGTGAAGCTTACATCTGTAACTTCCTTATTTATTTCAGAAAGAATATCTCTCCATTTATTTGTGTCAATTTTTTTTATCATTAATTTTTGCCTTTCAGAAAGTAAGTATATAATATCAAAAATAGTTATCCACAGGCAATAGTTAAATATAAATTACTTCTTTTGTTGGTTCTCTGAGGTTATCCACTATCTGTGGATAAAATTGTGTACAGATTGCACAGTCGACAACTACATATTGGGTTTGGAAGTAAATTTAATGTAAATATTAAATAAAGAAAACCCTTTACAGCGTTGTTGCAAGCTAAATAAATTGACACGCCATTTTCAGGAGGTTATAATATTTAAGCATATGTGCATAATTTGGAATTTAGATTTATGCAGGTAAAATTGAGAAAAAGGAGGAAACTTTTTATGAAAATGACTTACCAGCCAAAAAAAAGGCAGCGTAAAAAGGAACATGGCTTCAGAAAGAGAATGAAAACAAAGAACGGCAGAAATGTGTTAAAAAGAAGAAGACAAAGAGGAAGAAAAGTATTATCAGCTTAAGGACCGCCGTAACGGTCTTTTTGTTATAGGTACGGCCAAAGGAAGAATGCTTAAGAAAGAAGTGCTGAGAGGGAAAGAAGATTTTGCTCGCATATATCAAAAGGGCGAATCCATACCGGAAAGGTATATTGTTCTTTTTTACATGAAGAACGATCTTTCCTATAACAGAAGGGCTTTCTTGGCGAGTAAAAAGGTTGGAAACAGCGTTCAGCGAAACAGAGCCAGAAGACTAATGAGAGAAAGCTGCCGTTTGGCAGAAGATTCTTTTAGGGAAGGATTCGATATGGTTTTCATTGCACGCAACAGTATTAACGGCAGGAGCTTCGCTGAAGTAGACAGGTCACTTCGGAACGCTGTGAAAAAAGGAGACCTGTTAAAGAAATAAGAGGTAAAAAGAATGAAGAAGATAATAATCCTTATAATAAGGGGTTATCAGAGATTTATATCACCTCTTTTGCCACCGACATGCAGATTCTATCCTACTTGTTCAACCTATTTCATTCAAGCACTTGAAAAGTATGGATTATTTAAAGGAAGCTACCTTGGCATAAGGCGACTGCTCAAATGCCACCCTTTCCATGAAGGTGGTTACGATCCTTTAAAATAGGAGGAAATTTATTAATGTACACTATATTAGGCGTTATAGCAAAGCCTATGGGAATTCTGCTTGACTGGTTGTATGGAGTGGTCGGAGATTATGGTATTTCCATTATAATCTTTACGATTTTTGTAAAGATATGCCTCTATCCTTTGTATATCAAGCAAACTAAATCCACGGCAAGGATGACCGAGTTGCAGCCTAAGATACAGGCCATCCAGAGCAAATATGCTAACGACAAGGATACCATGAATATTAAGATGCAGGAGCTCTACAAACAGGAGAAGTTCAATCCTATGGGTGGATGTCTGCCGATGCTTATTCAGATGCCGATCATCATGGGTCTGTTTGCACTCCTCAGAAACCCTCTGAGATATGTTACAAATGACAGTATGATTTTCGCATTTCATGAGCCCTTCATATGGATTGATGACCTGAGTCAACCTGACCCGTGGATTTTGCCGATTATTGCAGGTGTTGCCACCTTCTTTGCCTTTACAATGAACAGAATGCTTACAGATACGGGGGGGCTTACGGCAGCATCTTCAAACGCTATGATGAAGATGATGCAATATATCTTCCCTTTAATGATTCTGTGGATGGCCAGATCTTTCCCATCAGGACTTGCTCTCTATTGGGCAGTAAGCCAGATTATTCAGATTTTCTTTAACATTCACTTGACCACAATGAGAAACAAGATAAAAAGGGAGCAGGAAGAAAAGAGAATAAGAGAAAGACTGGAAAAGAAAAACAGAAAGTAAGTCTCAATACTTGGAGGAAAAAATGAATTATATAGAAAAGTACGGTGCTGACGAAGAAGAAGCAATCAGATTAGCACTAATTGATCTTAAACTCTCCAGAGATGAAGTAACCGTAACGCTTTTAGAAGAGCCTTCAAAGGGCTTTTTCGGTATAGGATCCAAGCTTGCGAAAGTAAGAGTTGAAAAGAAAACTCCGGAAGTAAAAGAACCGTCTAAGGACACATCCAAACCGAAAGAAAGAAATAAAAACAGAGAAAAAAAGTCTCAGGAGATAAAACGCAAGGAAAAGTTACCTAACATTGCTCTTGATAACGCGGAAAAAGAGAGTCTGCCCGTTGTTGAAAAGCATGAAGCTCTCACCTTTCTTAACGAACTTACTGAAAAGATGGGACTTGTTCTGGATATTACAGCCAGAGCGGGAGACAGTCTGATATACTTGGAAATGAACGGTCAGGATTCAAGAACGGTTATAGGTAAGCGCGGACAGACCTTGGATGCTATACAGTATCTCACAAGTCTGGTTGTAAATAAGGACAAGGACAAATATATAAAAGTCGTTGTAGATGCTGAAAATTATCGAGCTAAGAGGCAGAAAACTCTCGAACAGCTGGCAAACAGACTTGCCGGCAAGGTTGAGAAATCCGGAAAGTACGTTAGACTGGAGCCGATGAATCCTTACGAGAGAAAGGTAATACATGCGACACTCCAGCGGAACCCTAGGGTTACTACACGAAGCGAAGGTGAAGAACCTTACCGACGTGTTATTATTGAACTGAAAAAGTAAGTTAAAAGTTGTCAGTGCTATGGTTTCTCTGACAACTTTTTTAATTACCTTTCGAAGTGGTATAATAAAGAGGGTGATATTTATGAATGATACAATCGCAGCCATAGCTACCGCTTATGGAGAAGGTGGAATAGGAATTATAAGAATAAGCGGAGAGAAAGCCCGAGATGTAATGCAGGCTGTCTTTAAGCCTGCGTCAGAGGGGGAAATTGTCAGCCGGAGAATGACCTATGGAAAGATTGTTGATGACGATCTTTTTATTGACGAGGCTATGGCTGTATACATGAAGGGGCCAAAGACCTATACGGCGGAGGATACGGTGGAGATTTACTGTCATGGAAGCACTGTCTCTTTGCGCAAAACCCTTGCTGCTGTTTTGCGAAAAGGTTGCAGAACAGCAGAACCCGGAGAGTTTACCAAGAGAGCTTTTTTGAACGGTCGACTTGATTTATCCCAGGCTGAAGCTGTAATTGATGTTATTAAGGCAAAGACCGAAAGAAGTTTTGACGTTGCTGTTTCACAGCTGGAAGGTTTGCTTTCAGGCAGAGTAAGAGAGATCAGAAATAAACTCCTTGATTTGTTGGTTGATATAACCGTCAACATAGATTATCCGGATGAAGATATAGAGGAGATAACTTATGATAAACTTGCAGGAGATATATCGCTAATAGGCGATTCTATAGATGAGTTGCTGTCTACAGCAGATTCGGGCCGAATGATAAGAGAAGGAATAAGGATAGCAATTGTAGGCAAACCTAACGTTGGAAAATCTTCGCTGATGAATGGCCTCCTTCGTGAAGCGAGAGCAATTGTAACGGAGATTCCCGGAACAACCAGGGATACCATAGAGGAGACCCTCAGCATAAGGGGGATACCGATTTATCTTATAGATACAGCGGGTATACGCGAAACCGATGACAGAGTTGAAAAAATAGGGATAGAAAAAACCAAGGAAGCTTTTAACAATGCTGACTTCATTATCTTTGTCGTGGACGGAAGTGAGGCTTTGACTGTAGAGGATGAGGAAATAATCAGCTATCTGAAGGGAAGAAAAGCTCTGGTTATGATCAATAAACAGGATATTGGAAATGTTGTTAATTCAACGATTATAAGGGAAAGATTGCCTAATTGCGATGTAATTGAGAGCACGCTTATAAGCGGAGAAGGTCTTACAGAGGCAGAAGACAAAATAGAAGCTCTGGTATATGGGGGCAAGCTGACTCAGCAGGATAACATTGTGGTGAACAATGTGCGGCATACGGATCTTTTAATCAGGGCGAAGGAAGCGCTTGAAGATGCAGGTGATATGACTGAAAGGCAGGAGGCACTTGATTTCATTGAGATCGATGTGAGAAATGCATTTGACTACCTCGGTGAGATTATAGGAGAGACTGTTTCAGATGAAATTCTGGATGAGGTCTTTGCAAGATTCTGTCTGGGGAAATAGTAGAAAGCTTGACATAATGGAGAAATTCGAAAAAGGAAAATACGATATTGTTGTTGTAGGTGCCGGACATGCCGGTTGTGAAGCCGGTCTGGCTGCAGCCAGGATGGGAAAAAAGACGCTTGTGCTGTCCATTAATCTTGAGGCGGTGGCAATGATGGCCTGCAACCCTTCAATCGGCGGAACCGGAAAAGGACATTTGGTAAGAGAGATAGATGCTCTCGGCGGTCAGATTGGTCTGGTGATAGATAAAACGTTTATACAGAGCCGCATGCTGAACACGGCCAAGGGTCCTGCCGTACACTCGCTGAGGGCTCAGGCGGATAAGAACCAATATCACATAGAAATGAAGAGAACTCTGGAGACCCAGGAGAACTTGGATCTCAAGCAGGGGGAAGTAATAGATTTAATTGTTGAGGATGGCCGGGCTTGCGGCGTTGTGCTCAGAACCGGAGCCGTGTACAGGTGCCGGGCGGTCATTCTGGCAACGGGTACTTTCTTGGCAGGCAGAATCTTTATAGGAGACAGCTCCTTTGACAGCGGTCCTAACGGGATGGCACCATCCATGGAGCTGGCGGATAAGCTGCGGGAACGAGGTCTTCCCATGAGGAGGTTCAAGACGGGTACACCGGCGAGAGCTCTGGCACGCAGCTTTGATTATGAGAAGATGATACCGCAGGACGGCGACGAAATAATAGTTCCGTTCTCTTTCATGAATGACAACCTTGAGAAGGATCAGGTAAGATGCTGGCTTACCTATACAAACGAAACGACTCATGAGGTGATAAGAGCCAATTTCCACAGGAGTGCGCTTTTCGGAGGACAGATTGAGGGGATAGGGCCCAGATACTGCCCATCTATAGAAGATAAAGTGAACAGATTTGCTGACAAAGAAAGACATCAGCTTTTCATCGAACCGGAAGGTCTTTATACCGATGAGATGTACATACAGGGAATGTCCTCCAGCTTGCCGGAGGATGTGCAGGATGAGTTTTACAGAACCATTGAAGGTCTTGAGAATGTGGAAATTGTCAGGCCGGCTTATGCAATCGAATACGACTGCATAGATCCTCTTGATTTGAAGATCACCTTGGAGAACAGGCATATATCAAATCTTTTCTGTGCGGGGCAGTTCAACGGAAGCTCCGGATACGAAGAGGCTGCCGCACAGGGGTTAATGGCAGGAATAAATGCCGTTCTCAAGCTGAACGGAAGCGAACCTTTTGTTCTGGACAGAAGTGAAGCATATATTGGAGTTCTCATAGACGACCTGATTACAAAGGGAACCAACGAACCTTACAGAATAATGACAAGTCGTGCCGAGTACAGACTGATGCTGAGACAGGATAATGCCGATTTGCGTCTGACAGAGAAAGGATATGAAGCGGGCCTGGTGAAGCAGGACAGGTATGACAGATTATGCGAGAAGAAAGCAAAGGTTGCTGCTGAAGTGCAAAGACTTCGACAAACCTTTGTTCAACCGGAAAAAGCCGATATGTTTCTGGAGAAACGCGGAGGCACACGCCTGAAGAGTGCCGCATCTCTGGAGGTTTTGCTTAAGAGACCGGAAGTAACCTATGACGCATTGGCGGAAATAGACCCCGACAGACCTGAGCTGTCGCAGCATCAGCGCACATCCGTAGAAGTGCAGATAAAATATGAAGGATATATTGAGAAACAGCGTCAACAGATAGATAAGTTCAGAAAATTGGAAGGAAGAGCTTTGAATCCGGAAATAGATTATTCAAGTATTGACGGGCTCAGAATAGAAGCTCAACAGAAACTCAATCAGTTTAAACCCATGTCCGTGGGACAGGCATCCAGAATTTCGGGAGTTTCCCCGGCAGATATAAATGTTTTGTTGATTTACCTTGAGAAAGAGAGAAGACAAGGATGAACAGTGTTAAGAAGCTGTTGAAAGAGTTAGGTGTTGATAATGCGGACATGAAGACGGAAGTTTTGGAAAAATACATGTCCGAAATACTGATTATGAATGAAAGCATCAATTTGACGGCAATCACCGACAGGGAGGAATTTATTGAAAAGCACTATTTGGACTCTTTGCTTTGTGTGAAATCTCCCGAGTTTATTAATGCAGAAAAAGTGATTGACATCGGGACCGGCGGAGGCTTTCCCGGAATCCCCCTTGCGGCGGCCTTTCCGGAGAAAAAATTTGTTCTTGTGGACTCTCTGAACAAGAGGGTCGAAATAATCAGATGCCTGTGCAAAAAACTTGATATAGGAAATGTAACGGCGATCCATGAAAGAGCCGAAAACCTGGCAAGAAATAAGGATATGCGGGAGGGTTTCGATATCTGCGTTTCCAGGGCAGTTGCAAATATGAGTACTTTGGCGGAGTACTGCCTGCCTTTTGTAAGAAAGGGCGGCAGTTTTATCGCATACAAGGGACCGGATTGTGAAGAAGAGCTGGCTGCCGCCGAGGGAGCTATTGAGATTTTAGGGGGAGAGCTTGACCGTGTGGACTCGGCACAGGCTGCAGATGCCAATTTCCTTCATCGGCTGGTATACGTGAAGAAGATTAAGAACACACCGGAGGTTTACCCGAGGAAGGCCGGAACACCGGCAAAGAACCCGATAAAATGTAAATAAATGGAAATATTCGCGAAAATGTTTCACGTGAAACATTTTTTGCGGAAGTTTTTATAAATTGTTTGCAATATTGGTGGCGTGTGAAAAAACATTGTTATATAATGATTCAACGTTGAAGACATTTAATTAAGGAGGTAAACGGTGGGTAAAGCGATAGCAATATTTAATCAGAAGGGTGGCGTCGGTAAGACGACGACAAACATCAATCTGGCAGCATGCCTAGCAATCAGAGGCAAGAAAGTCCTTGTCCTTGACATTGATCCGCAGGGCAACACTACCAGCGGTCTTGGCATTTCTAAAAGGGATCTTGAGGTCACAACCCATGAGATTCTTATTGATGACGACCATCACCCGGAAGAGGCCGTGATTCCGACGGGAATAGATAATTTGGATATCATGCCTGCAAGTGTTCAGCTGGCAGGTGCTGAAGTTGAGCTTATCAATATAGCGGGAAGAGAAAAAAGACTTAAAATGGCAATCGATGTGCTTAAACCCAAGTATGACTATATCTTCGTAGATTGTCCGCCTTCTCTTGGCATTCTTACGATCAATGCACTAACAGCGGTTGACTCCGTTCTGATACCTATTCAATGCGAATTCTATGCACTTGAAGGTGTAAGCCAGCTTATGAGCACAATCGAAATTGTAAGACAAAATATGAATCCGGACCTCAAAATTGAAGGTGTAATTCTCAGCATGTTTGATGGAAGAACGAATCTATCCATCCAAGTGGTTGAAGAAGTTAAACGGTTTTTCGGTGAAAAAGTCTATGCGACCGTGATCCCGAGAAATGTAAGGCTGGCAGAAGCACCAAGTCACGGCATACCGGTGATACATTATGACCCCAAATCAACCGGTGCGATTGCATACACAGAATTTACGGATGAGTTCCTGCAGGCGGAGGACAGATAGATGAGTGCACAGAAAAAGACCAGAGGGCTGGGCAAAGGTCTGGATGCTCTCTTTGGTGATGTGGAAATCGCACCTATTGACAGGAACATTGTAATGGAAAGCAGGGGCAGGACGGAAACCGAGAGGGCGGTCAGCAAAAAGACTGCGGCGGAAGGGGGTGTTCTTTATATCGATATAAACAACATTAAACCTAATTCGACCCAACCTCGTAAGAATTTTGATGAAGAGAAGCTGGAGGAACTGGCAAACTCCATTAAGCAACACGGGCTGATTCAACCAATTGTTCTCAGAGCCGTAGGCAAAGGTTATGAAATAGTTGCGGGGGAGAGAAGGTGGAGAGCTTCCAGGCTCATCGGTCTGAAGGAGGTTCCCAGCATAGTCAAGGAGCTTACGGACGAAGAAAACATGCTTCTTGCCATTATTGAAAACATGCAGAGAGAGGACCTTAACCCAATAGAAGAGGCCGAAGGTCTTAAGCAGATGATAGATACTTACGGCCTGACGCAGGAACAAATCTCAATCAGTGTGGGAAAAAGCAGACCGTATATAACAAACAGCCTGAGACTGCTCAAGCTTGAAGCCAGAGTACAGGATTTGACTGTTGAAGGAAAGATTTCCGCAGGCCATGCAAGAGCACTGGCGGCAATAAAGGATGCTGACAGGCAGATAGCCTTGGCCGAAAAGACGGCTGCTGACGGATTGTCTGTAAGACAGATAGAGAGGCTGGCAAACGAAACGAAAAAACCGCAAGCAAGAAGAGCTTTAGTAAAGAAGACAAAAACAGCAGACGAGAAAAGAGTTGAAGAAGATTTAAAAAATGTTTTGGGCACCAGAGTAAATCTTAAAAGAGAAGGCAAAAAAGGAAAAATAGAGATAGAGTTTTATAGCGGCGAGGAGCTGGAAAGACTCATAGAGCTGTTGCAATCATTGGGGTAGAGAGATTTGTTTCACGTGAAACAAATTATATTCACAGAGAGGTAAGATATATGGAAAGAAACGTTGGTACCGTATCAAGAGGTATTCGCGGTCCGATTATAAGAGAAGGTGATGACATCGCAAAAGTGGTTGTGGATAACGTTCTTAAGGCGGCACAAACAGATAACTTTGATATTCGCGACAAGGATGTTGTCTGCGTAACCGAATCGGTGGTCGCCAGAGCACAGGGAAATTACGCATCTGTTGAGGCTATCGCCACCGATGTGAAGGCGAAGCTGGGGGGAGAAACCGTTGGCGTTCTTTTTCCAATTCTTTCCAGAAACAGGTTTGCAATCTGCCTCAGAGGAATCGCCATGGGTTCAAAGAAGATAGTTCTTCAGTTAAGCTACCCCAGTGACGAAGTGGGGAATGAGCTGGTATCAATGGACAGTATTGACGCATCTGGAATCAATCCTTACAGCGATGTGCTGGATATAAAAAAATACAGGGAACTGTTCGGAGAGAATTTACATACTTTTACAGGAGTGGATTATGTTGAGTACTATAAAGACATTATCAATGATGCCGGTGCTGAAGCAGAAATAATCTTTGCCAACCGCCCGCAGGAAATTCTGGCATATACCAAGGCGGTTCTTACATGCGATGTTCACACAAGGGAAAGGAGCAAGAGGATCCTGAAGGAACATGGCGGAGAAATAGTTCTGGGACTGGATGATATTCTGGACAAATCCGTTAATGGCAGCGGCTTCAATGCGAAGTACGGGCTTCTCGGCTCTAACAAGGCAACTGAAGATTCCGTCAAGCTCTTTCCAAACGATTGTAAGGATGTGGTGCTGGATATTCAGAAGCAAATTATGGAAAAAACAGGCAAGCATATAGAGGCGATGATTTACGGTGACGGTGCTTTCAAAGATCCTGTAGGAAAGATATGGGAACTGGCGGATCCCACAGTCGGCGTGGCATACACGGACGGATTGGAGGGAACCCCAAACGAACTGAAGCTTAAGTATCTGGCTGACAATGATTTCGCGGATCTATCGGGCGACAATCTTAAGGCTGCAATTGAAGGAAGAATCAAGGAAAAGGACGGAAGTATAGTAGGTAAGATGGAGTCCGAAGGAACTACGCCTCGCAGATTGACTGATCTTATTGGATCCCTTTGCGATTTGACCAGCGGGTCAGGAGATAAGGGTACACCGATAATACATATACAGGGCTACTTCGACAACTATATCAGCAAATAGTAACGAAGAAATCTGTCTCATAAATTTATAAAAAAACAACTTGGATAACATGCAAAACACGCGTGGCTGATGCCGGGTTGTTTTTTTATGAAAGCACTGCCGGCTACTTTCAAGAGATAAAGCGGTAGCACTCTACTTGAATACCAAAAATTGCCAAAAGTATAGCGTTACAGTAAATATTTAGGTATAATCCCATCTTTGACAGTTGATCGAACTCAAAAACCGGCAAACGGTTACAATAACAGGCGTTGCCGGTTTTTCAGTGTGATTGTATTTGTAGTATTTTTTCTACTTTTTCGTTGATTTGATAATTTTTTTCATATTTTTTTCAGTTACAATTTCGGTATCAGTACGAAATCCAAAAATGTCGTGCAGGGCATCTGTAATTTCAGTGCGGGTGTACTCCGGAAGGTATCCGATTCCATCCATTCTCAGAAAATCCATTTTGCGAAGTGTGCTTATGAGTTCTGTAACCGTATATTGCTCATTTAATTTGTGCTCAAGAAGGCGATATACAAGAAGAGATAAGAAGCATGTCAGAAAGTGTGCTCGAATGCGCTCGTCTCTTTGCAGGTATACAGGTCTCGCTTTGAATTCGGACTTCATGATGCGGAAGGATTCTTCAATCTCCCATCTGCGATGGTTAACCTTAAGTATGTCAGAAACAGAATCTTCAAGGGTGGTGCAGACTGCTGTGAATCCGTCATATTTCGCTTCTTCAATAATTTTCTCCTCGTTCAAAGAAGTTACTGTTTTGTCTGCAACAACGCCGTCCATGGTTATTTGTGTCTCTTCTATGAATCTTGTCGGTGAGTTCGGGTTGCGAGTTTTAGAGCCGGAACCGCTTTCGATAATATTGATTGCTCTATCAATCTGACGCTCTCTGATTTGCTGTTGGTAATGTTTGTACCTTGGGCTGTATGAAACAATCAGCCTCTGTTCAAAGTCGTCCTCATTCAGCCAGCGCTCTTTGTGGAATACACTGTTTTTATGCAACTCTTCGTCAATCTGAGAGATGTCATACTTTCTGCCATCGCTGCCAAGTGACCATCCTTCAGGATTCAAAGCCCATTCCTGCAAATGCCCTTTCATCTTCTTAACAGACTGTGTAACTATGAAAGAACGATCTGCCACATCATTGAAGCGCCGGTTTACTGCAGATGCAAGCCCTGCATCTGTACAGATAATGAATTTTGCGAGAGAAAAGTCATTAATAATCTTTTTCTCCATAGGAATAAGCGTAGGCTGTTCGTTTTCGTTTCCGGGGAATACTGTGAACGCAAGGGGAAAGCCGTTACCATCAAGAAAAAGACCAAACTGGACAATGGGATTGGGTCTGTGCTCTTTACTCTTTCCGTATTTGCGGATCCCCTTTTCTTCTTCTATCTCAAAGAAAAAATTTGTGCAGTCGTAGTAAAGAACGGCATCGTTGCGTTCAGCTTTAGCAGCCTCATAGATACGCGCCTGTATGAAGTCGGATTCTTTGTCCAGGACATCCAGAGCACGATAAATATCATGCAGTTCAAAATCAGGTAATTCCAGAAGTTCTTCCATATACTCGTAAGAGGATAGTTTTGAAGAAGGGGAAAGAACCCGCGCATAGATCAGTCCGGAAAGAATGGATGACAGATCATATTGGAAATCATATCTGGAACTGATCTCATCGCAGATCTTTTTCAGACCAAGTTCGTGAAATATTTTCTGCAGAAAGAGGTAGCCGCCTCCGAAGGTTGACTTTTCTCCGAAGGTTAGCTGCTTTCCTTCGGAAAGTTCGATTGGAATCTTTAATTCGTTGTTTTTCTCAGCTTCCGTGTAGATCCGTGCTTGTTCTTTTGCCCAAGCAATTACCTTGTCTCTGTTATTGTCATGCTCCGGAAGCAAACTGGCCATTGAGCCCAGCTTCTTGAAAATTTTAGATGTGCTTTTGCCTTTGTCATTTCGGAATGATTTTATTATATATAGCTGCTCAGCATTTGAGGATTTTACGATATTAAGTCTCATGTTGATAACCTCCATCATCCAAGTGAGTTAAATACTAATATATTTGCTTATATTATACCATACAATACTAAACAATACTACAAATATTTTCGAAAATTTGACAAAAAAATATAGCCGTGTCAAGGCTCTTGGCGTTTTTTTTGCTATTTAACTGTCAAACTCCCGGCTGATGCCGGGTTGTTTTTTTATGAAAGCACTGCCGGCTACTTTCAAGAGATAAAGCGGTAGCACTCTACTTGAATACCAAAAATTGCCAAAAGTATAGCGTTACAGTAAATATTTAGGTATAATAGGTTGGCAATATATATATTATGGACAAAGGAGACCTGTGTTATGACGATTAGAATTGACGGCAAAAGCCTGACAGTTGATGACGTAATCAAAGTTGCCAGGGAGGGAGAGAAAGTTGAGCTTACGGAAGAAGCAAAGACAGCAGTAAACAGAGCTCGCGATTATGTCGAGGAGAAGCTGGCAAATCATGCGGTAATCTATGGATTGACTACCGGATTCGGGAAGTTTGCAAACGTTGTTATTTCGACGGAGGAGACAGCACAACTTCAAAAGAACCTGATTATCAGCCATACATGTTCAATGGGCAATCCGTATCCTAAGCATTATGTCAGAGCCGCAATGCTGCTCAGATGCAATGCTCTTTCAAGAGGAAACTCCGGTATCAGACTCAGCACTGTTCAGACAATGCTGGACATGCTGAATGCGGACATAATTCCTGTCGTTCCCGAGAAAGGTTCCCTGGGAGCATCGGGTGATCTGGCACCTCTTTCATGTATTGCTCTCGGCCTTATCGGACTTGGTAAAGTGGAATATAAAGGCGAAGTTATAGATGCGGCGGACGCATTTAAGGCTGAAGGTCTGACTCCGGTTGAGCTGGCGGCCAAGGAAGGTCTGGCACTGAACAACGGGACACAGATGATGACGGCCGTAGGAGTAAATGTTTTGTACGACGCAATGAACCTCCTGAAGATAGCAGATCTGGCCTGTGCCATGACAGGAGAAGCTCTGCATACAATCAAAAAGGCCTATGATTACAAGGTACATGAATTGAGAAATCAGACCGGCCAGAAGCAAGTTGCCGAAAATCTTAGAAATCTGCTGGACGGTTCAGAAAATGCACTTACGGTGCAGGAAACAAAAGTGCAGGATCCGTACACATTGAGATGTATACCTCAGATTCATGGAGCATCCAAGGATGCAATGGAATATGTATATGACAAGGTTTCAAGAGAAATTAACTCTGTGACCGACAATCCATTGGTGTTTCCCGATGAGGATGAAGTGATATCCGGAGGAAACTTCCACGGACAACCGATGGCTCTGGCGTTTGACTTCCTGAAAATAGCAATTTCGGAGCTGGCAAACGTCTCCGAAAGAAGATTGGAAAGGCTGGTTAATCCGGCACTGTCGGAAGGGTTGCCGTCATTCCTCATAAAGGAAGGAGGAGTCAATTCCGGTTACATGATCGCTCAGTATGCGGCAGCATCAATGGTTTCGGAGAACAAGGTGTATGACCACCCTGCGTGCGTGGATTCAATTCCATCATCAGCGAACCAAGAAGACCATGTGTCCATGGGAACGACATCCGCAAGAACGGCAGCGATGGTGCTGGATAATGCGCAGAAGGTAATCGGCATCGAGCTTTCTGCCGCAGCACAGGCAATCTGGCTCAGACAGGAAATGGGTGAGCAGGGAATTGACAAGCTGGCGCCGATAACGAAAGTTGCCTATGACTTTATAAGAACCAAGGCAAATCCAATTGAAGAAGATGTTATCATGCTGGATGAACTGGCAAGGTTTGACGAGATGATTAAGGACGAATCACTACTCAAAGCAGTTGAAAAGGTTATGATTTTCAAATAAAAGAAAATAAGATGGAGGAAACAGCCATGTTAGAGAACAAATCAATCGCAGAGGCGATGACAATCAAGCTGGACACAGAATATCCTGATTATCCTGAGTTTAAGGAAGAGTATAGAAGAGCCCCGGACAGAGGCTTCAGATTGACAAAGGCACAGACTAGAATCGCACTAAAGAATGCACTGAGATATGTTCCGGAAGAGCTGCACGAGAAACTTGCTCCGGAATTCATGAAGGAGTTAAAGACATACGGAAGAATATATGCTTATAGATACAGACCTGAAGGCAGAATATATGGCAAGCCGATCGATGAATACAGGGGAAACTGTCTGGCGGGCAAGGCCTTTCAGGTAATGATTGACAATAATCTGGATTTCGAAATCGCTCTGTACCCATACGAATTGGTAACTTATGGAGAAACAGGACAGGTTTGTCAGAACTGGCTTCAGTACAGGCTTATTAAAAAATATCTGGAGCAGATGACCGACGAGCAGACGCTGGTAGTGGAATCGGGGCATCCTCTGGGACTGTTTCCGTCAAAGCCTGAAGCTCCGAGAGTAATAATCACAAACGCAATGATGGTCGGCATGTACGACAACCTGGAAGACTGGGAGATAGCCGAGGAAATGGGAGTGGCAAATTACGGACAGATGACTGCAGGCGGATGGATGTATATCGGACCGCAGGGAATCGTTCATGGAACTTACAATACTATTCTCAATGCCGGCCGTAAAGAGTTGGGTGTTCCCGAAGACGGAGACCTGAAAGGATACACTTTCGTATCTTCCGGACTTGGCGGAATGTCGGGAGCACAGCCAAAGGCGGCAAATATCGCCAACGCAGTAGGTATTTTTGCGGAAGTCGATAAATCCAGAATAGAAACAAGACACAGTCAGGGCTGGGTTGATGTGGTCTGTGAGGATATTGAAGATGTTTTTAAACTTGCCGAAAAAAAGATTGCTGCCGAAGAAGGCATATCAATCGCTTACTGGGGCAATATCGTTGACCTGCTGGAAGAAGCCGTAGAGAGAAAGTTTCACATTGACCTGCTGTCAGACCAGACATCATGTCACAACGCATATAACGGCGGATACTGTCCTGTGGGACTGACATTTCAGAAGCGAACAGAAATGCTCCATGATGACAGAGAGATGTTCTGTAAGATGGTGGACGCATCACTGAGGAGGCACTATGAAGCCATTAAGGCTCTGACAGAGGACGGCACATACTTCTTCGACTACGGCAACTCATTCATGAAAGCCATGTATGATGCAGGAGTAAAGGAAATTTCCAAGAATGGAAAGGACGATAAGGACGGATTTATCTGGCCTTCATACGTTGAAGATATTATGGGACCTATCCTCTTCGATTATGGGTATGGTCCATTCAGATGGGTTTGCCTGTCCGGAAAGCCTGAAGATCTGAGAGCAACAGACCGGGCCGCCATGGAGGTAATAGACCCTGACAGAAGAGGGCAGGACAGAGATAACTGGATATGGATAAGAGATGCTGAGAAGAACAAGATGGTTGTAGGCACTCAGGCAAGAATCCTGTACCAGGATGCAGAAGGAAGGAGAGACATAGGTCTGGCATTTAACAGGCTGGTGAGAGAAGGTAAAATCGGCCCTGTGATGATGGGAAGAGACCATCATGACGTTTCCGGCACAGATTCACCTTTCAGAGAAACTTCAAATATCAAGGACGGATCCAATGTAATGGCGGACATGGCGGTTCAGTGTTTTGCGGGGAACGCGGCAAGAGGCATGAGTTTATGTGCACTGCATAACGGCGGAGGCGTAGGCATAGGCAAAGCCATCAATGGCGGATTCGGACTGCTGCTTGACGGAAGTGAAAGAGTAGACAAGATTCTGCACTCTGCGATGATGTGGGATGTAATGGGCGGCGTTGCCAGAAGAAACTGGGCGAGAAACGAGAATGCTCTCGAAACTTCGGCAGCATACAATTCAAACTATGCCGGAAAAGGCCATATAACAATTCCTTATATCGCTGACGATGAGCTGGTGAATAAAGTTGTGGATGATTTTATGAAATAGATTACCGGTTGCGGTGAATCGGGACGTGCGGGAAGGAAGTGCAATGACAAAGGTTTTGGTTAAGAATATAGGTTGCCTGCAGACTCCTGTAGGCAGCTACAGCCATAAAGGCGAGCAGCAGGGTAAGAACAGGAAGTATTTCAATGCTGCAATAGCAATTGAAGACGGCATTATAAAGGAAATTACCGAAGACGACACTATACCTGAAGGTCATTTTAATGAAGTAATAGATGCAGAAGGCAAACTGGTAACACCCGGTTTGGTTGACGGGCATACACATATGGTTTTCGGGGGATACCGTCAGCATGAGATTGCCATGAAACTGGCGGGAGCAGGGTACTTGGATATTCTCAAAGCCGGCGGCGGAATTCTGGATACCGTAAGACAGACCAGGGCAGCTGCCGGGGAAGAACTCTACATGAAGAGCTTTGCGTTTCTCGATGAAATGATGGGAATGGGTGTAACTACCTGTGAAGCCAAGAGCGGTTACGGACTTGATTTGAAAAACGAGGTTAAAATCCTCGAGGTAATCGGAGAACTTAACAGGAAGCATGCCATGGATGTAGTTGCCACATTTATGGGACCCCATGCGATACCGCCTGAATACGAGGGCAGAGGCGATGAATACATTCAGATGGTTTGTGACGAAATGCTTCCCGTAGTTAAGGAAAGGGAGCTGGCGGAATTCTGTGATGTGTTCTGTGAAGATTCTGTTTTTAATGCTGAACAGAGCAGGAAGTATATGAAGCGTGCCAAAGAGATGGGTTTTGATCTCAAAATACATGCAGACGAAATTGAGGCAATCGGCGGGTCGGAGCTGGCCGGCGAAATGGGGGCAACCTCCGCGGAACACCTGATAGCAATTACCGAATCAGGAATGGATGCTTTGGCAGAAGCAGGCACAACAGCAATGTGTCTGCCGGCAACATCATTCTATCTGGATAAAACATACGCTCCGGCAAGAAGAATGATAGAAAGGGGAATACCGATAGCCATTGCAAGCGACTTCAATCCGGGTTCGTGTCCGTCACTTAACCTGCAGTTCGCACTGAATCTTGGCTGCCTGAAATACAAGCTTAAACCCGAAGAGGTTCTTACTGCGATTACGATTAATCCGGCATGCGGAATCAACAGGGGGCACACGGTTGGAACTGTTGAACCGGGAAAGCAGGCCGACTTGGTAGTTTGGAATGCACCTGATTTCGAGATGGTATGTTACAGATTCGGATCGAACCTAGCGGATAAGGTTATAAAAAAAGGTCAGTTAGTTTAAATTGAAGGAGGCACGAGGAATGAAATTAGTTGATATGAAGGTATCGGAATATCTGGATGTTCTTATTTCCGATGAACCGGCGCCGGGCGGCGGCAGCGTAAGCGCACTGGCAGGAACACAGGGTGCGGCCTTGATGTCAATGGTGTGTGATCTGACAACAGCAAAGAAAAAGTACGAAGAAGATCACGAGCTGTGTGCAGGACTGAAAGAGGAAGCGACTGTACTATACAAAGAATTGGCAGCGGCCATTGACGAAGATACGGATGCTTACAATCTGATTGCAGCAGCTTTTAAGATGCCGAAGGAAACTGATGAAGAAAAGGCTGCAAGAAGAAAGGCTATTGAAGAAGGAACTCTTGAAGCAACAAAGGTACCTTTTGGTGTAATGCAAAAAGCGATGAAGGGACTGGAAATTGCAGAAAAACTGCATGGACATTTTAACACAAACTGTGCCAGTGACTACGGCGTCGGTGTTCTGAATTTCATTGCGTGCATGAAGGGCGCATGGATGAATGTTAAAATTAATGTCCCGGGTGTAAAGGATGAGGCTTTCGCATCAATGTGTGTTGCCGAAGGCGAAGCAATGATTGTTAAGGGCGAAGCAATAGCCGGGAGACTATATGAGGAAATCATAGGAATTCTGTAAGGAGGAAAAAATGGCAAAGATTATTGAAAGTGTACCAAACATCAGCGAAGGAAGAGACCGGGCGATTATCGAAGCCTGTGTGGATCAGATACGAAATACACCGGGATGCACCCTGTTGGACTATTCGTCAGACGAAACACACAACAGATCCGTTATCACATATATGGGCAGCCCTGAAGCCTGCGAAGAAGCAAGCGTCAAGCTGGCAAAGAAGGCTGTTGAGCTAATCGATCTTACCAAGCATGAAGGCGGACATCCGAGAATGGGATGTGTTGATGTAATGCCGTTTATTCCTATTAAGGAGGCAACCACCGAAGAATGTATTGAACTTTCAAAGAGAGTTGGTGAAAGGATTGCTGCAGAAGCGGATTTGCCGGTATTTCTCTATGAGGAATCGGCATCAGCTTCACACAGGACCAACCTGGCAAAGATAAGGAAAGGTCAGTTTGAGGGCATGGCTGAAAAAGTAAAGGAAGAAATGTGGTGTCCCGACTTTGGCGGACAGAGAATTCATCCTACCGGCGGAGTTGTTGCCGTAGGTGCCAGACCTCCGCTCATTGCATTCAATATTAATCTGGGAACGGATAATGAAGAAATTGCCAAGAAAATAGGCATATTAATCAGAGAAGCCAAGGGTGGCTTCAAGTATGTAAAGGCAATGGGACTGCTTCTTGAAGACAGAAATGTTGCTCAGGTTTCAATTAACATGACCGACTACAGGGTGACCCCGCTGCACAGGGTACTGGAACTGGTTAGAAGGGAAGCTGCCAGATACGGTGTTCCCGTAATCGGGACAGAACTTATCGGACTGGCTCCGATGCAGGCACTGCTTGATGCCGCCGAATACTACCTGCAGATTGAAGATTTTGCTCCTGAAGCACAGGTTATTGAGAACCACCTGCTGTAAGCAAAACGTCTATCGTCTTTAGGCGATATAAGGGGTGAAATGAGGTACCGAAATGCAAACAAAGGGCCTGACCGGTGATGCTTCCTTGGCTGAAGAACTTACAGAAATTTTGCGGGGAAGAATAATAACCGGAGAATACCAGATGGGCGAAAAGCTCGTCGAGAATAAAATAGCGAGAGAACTAAAGGTTAGCAGAACCCCTGTAAGGGATGCCTTTAAGCAGCTTGTCAAAGAACAGCTGATTGAATACATACCCAACAAAGGGTGCTTTGCCAAAGGTTTTGGGCGCAAGGATATGGAAGATATCTATGAGGTTCGCAAGGCCGTAGAGCAACTTGCAGTGGTCCGGGCTATCAGAAACGGCAGCGAGGAAGAGATTGCCGCTCTTAAAAAGATGCTGGAAATCATGAGTCTGTATACCGAGCAAAACCTATACGATAAGTTGCTGTCGGCTAACGAGGATTTTCACAATACAATCTACCATATGTCCGGCAGCCGTTTCATCGTTCAGGTTCTCCGATCCTATCAGGAATATGTTCATCTGGCAAGAAAAAGTACGCTTGCTGAAGAGGCAAATCTTCCGGACATCTATGAGGAGCATGTCAAAATATATGAGGCAATTGCCGCCCGTGACGAAGATGCGGCCGTTGCCGCAATAGGCGAACATCTTGACAGATCGTCCGTAAGAGCAATGGCACGATGGGCTAAATAGCATCAGGACAGTTCAAATTGTATACAGAAATACAATGACCTTAATTTGTACAGAAAAATGCTGCAATTCCAATGCATAGCTGTTGAAGAGAATAGTATACAATGTTAAGATATTAGTGATGGGAGAGGAGAACAATGAATGCCAAAACCGAAAATCTGAATGAGGTTGTACTACAGGGGAACGAAGCCTGTGCGAAGGGAGCGCTTTATGCCGGATGCAGATTCTTTGCGGGATATCCTATTACTCCGTCGACGGAGATAATTGAGATGATGTCCGGCGAAATGCAGAAGGCAGGGGGCGCTTTTATTCAAATGGAAGACGAAATCGGTTCCGCTTGTGCCATCATCGGTGCGAGGTGGGGCGGAAGCAAGGCGATGACGGCGACATCAGGACCCGGATATACGTTGATGCAGGAGGCAATAGGTTTTGCTGCGGTAACCGAAACACCGATCGTGATAGTAAATGTGCAGAGAGGAGGTCCCTCAACGGGTCAGCCTACCCTGTCATCACAGCAGGACATTTACCAGTCCAGATACGGAAGTCACGGTGACTACGAAATTATAGTTTTGGCACCATCGTCTGTACAGGAAATGTATGACTTCACAATCAGATCCTTTGAATTGGCGGAACAGTTCAGAACTCCGGTAATTCTTCTTGCCGATGAGGTTGTGGGGCACATGAGAGAAAAGATAAAAATCAAAGACGGCACCAAGGAAATCAAACATGTGAAGCAGAAATTTGTTGTTTCCCCTCAGGAGGATTTTTTCAGGGGTGCACACACAATGGTCGAGGGCCAGCTGCATGACGAGCAGGGGAGAAGAATCGGACATATCGCAAAGAAGAGCGGCGAGTTCATTTGCAATATAAACATGAAAATTAAAGATCATGTCGATGCAATTGCGGATATAGAAACCTATTATATGGAGGATTCGGATGTGGCAATCGTGGCCTACGGCTCCGTTGTCAGGCCGGCGATGAACGCGGTCAAACAGGCCAGAGGTGTTAAGGATGACAGAGTTCTTTCTAAATTCAAAATCATCAGGGATCTGTTCAGGCGTGGTGTCAGCGAGACCTTAAAGACGGATTACAGCCATCTGAAAGTCGGGCTTGTTAAGATTAATACGGTATGGCCGTTTCCCGAAGATCTTCTGATTCAGGAAACAAAAAATGTAGATATGGTAATAGTGCCGGAGATGAATATAGGTAAGTACAGCAGGGAAGTGGAGCGGGCTCTTTGGGAAAAGGATGTAATCTCCATGCCGAAGTGCGGAGGAGATATCCATACACCTACAGAGATTCTGGATAAAATCCTCGAAGTAACCAATCTGGATGATGTGGAGGTCACGGAGGAATGAATAAGCTTTATGAGAAATATATAAAAAAAGAATCACTGCCGACGCTTTTCTGTCCGGGCTGCGGGAACGGGATAATTCAGAGAGCGGCCATGGAGGCCATGGAATCACTGGACTGCAGAGACGATGTGGCTTGTGTCAGCGGCATAGGGTGCTCCTCGTGGATTCCATGCTATCTTCAGCTGGATGTTATACACTCAATGCACGGAAGGGCGCTTCCTTGTGCGGAAGGACTGAAGTTGGCACGTCCCGACAAGAAGATTATGGTGTTTACAGGCGATGGTGACTGCATGGCAATAGGCGGCAATCACCTGCTTCATGCGGCACAGCGAAACATTGACCTGACGGTTGTAATGGTAAACAACTATATTTATGGAATGACAGGCGGGCAGAAATCGCCGACAACACCTACAGGTGCCAAGACAAAGACTTCCCCTTTTGGCTGCATAGACATGCCGATGGACGCATGTAAGCTTGTGTCCGCCATGGGTGGAACTTATGTGGCAAGATGGACTACGGCACATCCTGTTCAGGTTGCCGGAGCAATCAAGGAAGGCTTGGAGCATAAAGGATTTGCCTTTATCGAGGTTCTGGCTCAGTGCCCGGTACAGGCGGGAAAGAATGTATGGGGGGAGAAGGAACCGGCTAAAATAATGGCCAAATACAAGGAAGTTACTCAGGTTATGGGTGATGGGATCAAGGTAGAAGAAGAAAAAATTCCTATCGGCATATTCGTAAATGATAAAAGCAAGCCTGAATATCTGACAAGAATTGAAGGGGCTCTGGCCGATGCGGGAATTAAGGGGTGACGGATATGGCAAATATAACAGTAGACAAAGCATGCTGCAAAGGCTGCAATATATGCCTGACGGCCTGCCCTAAAAAAATTTTCGTCAAATCCAAGAACCGTAACAACTATGGAACCTCCATGCCGGGAATTGAAGGCGCAGAAAACTGCATACTCTGCAGAATGTGCGAAAGGCTTTGCCCGGATGGAGCGATAGATGTAAACGAAGACACTGAAGAATCAAAAGCATAGTAAAAGGAGCTTAACAAAATGAGATTAAACATCAGATTCGCCGGTTCCGGCGGGCAGGGCGTAATCCTCGCATCAGTGCTGCTGGCAAAGGGCTATGGACTGGGAGAAGATTACAATATAGCACAGACTCAGTCATACGGACCTGAAGCACGGGGAGGCGCCTGCAGAGCAGAGGTTGTTGTATCTGATGTAGAGATTGACTACATGAAGGTTGAAAAAGCAGACGTTTTTATTGCTCTCAATCAGGTGGGTTATGATAAATATATCGATACTGTAAAGGACGATGCTATCGTTCTTATAAACAGCACCCTCGTTGAGTCCGATAATCCTGACCACTATCGTATTCAGGCAACGCAAAGAGCGGAGGAGATGGGGAAGCCTTTCGTAGTAAATCTCATTGCTTTGGGTGCATTGACAAGACTGATGCCGGAAATCCATCCGCCTTCAATTGAAGAAGAGATTAAAAACACCTTCCCTGCATCAATCGCAATTGCTAATCTGATAGCCTACAGAGTGGGATATGAAATCCTTGATGAGGAGCTTAATGAACTGGGATACCGAACGGGATTCGGTGACTCCAGATTCACATTCCAGGATCTGACGGCGAAGAAAGAAAAGGGAGAACAGGATTCTGATACTCCGGATTCAAAGACAATGACTTTAAGGAAAAAAAAGAGAAAAAAGAGCCGGCGGTTCAGCAGAAGATAGAATTAATCAGGCGGTAGAATTAACGAGGGGGAAGACCCCCTCGTTTTAATATACATATACCTTAGGCAGTCGTTGTCCGAATGCGCAGGCAATTTCATAGTTTATTGTACCTGTAGCATCTCCGATATCATCAGCGGAGATTTCATAAATGCCGTCCTTACCCATTATGGTCACCTCATCACCGAGGCGAACATAAGGAACGTTGGTAACATCGATCATACACTGATCCATGCAGATGGTACCCACAACGGGAGCCTTGACACCGTTGATGATAACCTCCGCCTTGCCGGAAAGAGGTCTCGGATATCCATCGGCATATCCCAGCGGAATTGTAGCAATCAGACTGTCTTTAGACGCCGTCCATTTGCGGCCGTAACTGACTGAGGTTCCCGCAGTAATCTGCTTCAGATGAACAATGTTTGCCTTTACGGACATAACCGGCTTAAGTTCCAGATTATTTCTGTCAACTTCATGTGAAGGATAAAGACCGTATAGAATGATACCGGGGCGAACCTGTTCGAAGTGAGAAGTCGGCAACTCCATAACACCGGCACCGTTTGCTATGGTTCTCATAGGGATTTTCACATTTTCCTTTACAAGATTCTTATAGAAGGTGCTGAAGCGCTCCTCCTGCATGATAGCGTAATTCTTGTCAGCGGCATCCGCCGTTGCGAAGTGTGAGAAAAGCCCCTGAATTTTGAAGTTGGAAAGGCGGTTAATCATCTTCACTTCATTTATTGAAGACGGATCCTCCGGGATGTAACCGATTCGACCCATGCCCGTATCTAAGGCAACATAACCATAGACGGTTTTGTAGGTTTTCATGGCGGCTCTTGAAATAGCCTCGGCATTTTCGAAACTGCAAACGACCGGTGCCAGATTGTATTCTGCGATGGTATCGGCATAAGGATCGGGTGTTATGCCCAGGATTACTATCTCTTCAGATACAAAGCCGGCTTCTCTGAGCTTTATTGCCTCAGACAGCACAGCCACTCCGAAAGATTTAACCCCGTTTGCCCTGAGAACGGTAGCGCATTTCAAAGCACCGTGACCGTACCCGTCGGCTTTGATGACACCGGTAACCTTCTTGTCAGGGCCCACCTTTTCGATTATTTTCTTTATGTTAAAATCCAAATTGCTGATATTGATTTCCGCCCAGGCGGCACGCAGTGCTTCTTTATACATTTTTTACCTCCATCAACAAAACCATTATAGTATAAAAACATGTAAAAAAACAGAGGGAATTCAATGCTGCCGTGATGCTGCCGATCATCTCTTCTTTATCTTGATTATATCGGAAGTTGTGTGGTAATATAGTTGCGGTAACGAGCCCTCATAGTTAAATGGATATAACAAATCTCTCCTAAAGATTAGTTCCTGGTTCGATTCCGGGTGGGGGTGCCAGCCTTGAACGCAGTTATTGATACAATGTCCTGTATTGATAACTGCTTTTTTGTTTCGTGATGTAGTGTGTATTTATCATTGGAGAGGACATAGTTGGAGTGTTCAGAATCAGAAACTTGAATTAGTTAAATAATAATGTATAATGTATGCACGAATTCAATTTGGAGATCAGGCTATGGATTACAGCATAAATGTGTCAGTTTTGTATTATATCTGCAGTTTTATTTATATGGGTTTCGGAACATATGCACTGGAAACTAACGTAAAAAGCCGTATCAACAGACTGTTTGTATTTTTAACGAGTTCAATGGCTATATGGGCATTCGCATTTTCCATTTCAATGTCAGCCCCCACAGTTGAAGCAAGTATATTTTGGAGATGTTTCTCCGTTTTCGGCTGGGGAGTTTTTTTCAGCATTATGCTCCACTTTGTACTTATTCTCACAAAAATCAAAATTCCATTCAGCAAGAAGATTTTGTTCCTAATAATTTATTCCCCTGCCGTTATAAATATTCTATTATTTGCACCCTTCGGATATCTTGCGGAGAAGCAAATCCAAATGGTGAAAACCGATATCGGTTGGGTAAATGTACATCCTATCAATACGGGTAATGTCTGGTTTATCACATATTACTCCGTATTTACGATTGTGATACTTATATTACTTATTCTCTGGTGGAAAAAAATTGAACCTCAGGATCCTCAGAAGCGGCAAGCGACATATTTCTTAATATCAATACTGTTTCCTCTTGTCTTGGGAGTATCAACAGAAACCATACCTGACATTCTTGGGGAAGGCTCTTTTTCCGAATTCACCGTTGTATTTCTGATGGCTCCCGTGACAGTTCTCTCCTCAACATTGAGGAGATCCGGGCTGCTTCTCGAGAGACCTGCAGAAACATCCCTGCCCTTAAAAAACATGAAACATGCAGACGCAGACCGATTGCGTATGTTCCGAACAGTTGCAACCATTTTTACGGTGGGCAGTGCGGTATCATTTTTTATAGGACATTTTGCCATGCATAGAACGACGAGAGAAGAGATCCTCTTGGCCTCGGCTTTATTATTACTTGGAATATTTATAAGATACATACCGCGCATAACGAATAATTATACTCATCAGAATACTCTGTTCCTGCTGGCAGGCGTATTAAGTTTATTCTATCTTATTTACAGAAATGCCGAAACGGGGGCGGTGACGATATGGTCAATATATATATTGTTCTTTATGTTTACCGTCATTCTCGACAGTAAAATCCATCTCACTATCTATGTCGCATTGGTGATATTAATTCAATGAGTATTCCGGGGTGAAATCCATCATCTGTCCGGCTTTAGGAAATCACCATTCCGGTTAATTGGAAATCAGCATTCCGGAGATGGAAATCACCTACATATTTCTTTAGAATGGGAATATGCGCATAGGCGTAAATCTATTCTAAGGAGGTCAACAAATGACCAATTATCGCGAGATCTTGAGGCTTACAGCCTTGGGTCTATCACAACGCAACATAATGCAGAGCATTAATGTTGCACAGAAAACCGTAGTTAAGGTACAACGTCGTGCTCGAGAGATGAACCTTTCTTGGCCGTTAGACGAATCCTTGACCAACGCAGAGCTTGGAAAGTTAATGTTTCCTAAAGAATCAAAGCAGACACTTAAAAAGATGCCGGACTTTGATTACATCCGGAAAGAGCTTCTTCGCAATGGCGTTAACAAGAAACTCCTCTGGACAGAATACCTGGAGGAATGTCGCCAATCCGGCGAAGAACCTCTCATGTATTCGCAATTCTGCTATCATATCCAGCAGGATGAACAGAAACGACATGCGACGATGCATATCCCCAGAAAGCCCGGTGAACAAATCGAGGTTGACTGGGCCGGAGACCCCGCGCATATAATTGATCCTGATACCGGTGAGATTATCAAAGCGTGGCTGTTTGTAGGCGTTATGAGCTACAGCATGTATCCTTATGTGGAAGCCTTTATCAATGAGAAACAGCGTGCATGGATTACAGCCCATGTACACATGTATGAATACTTCGGCGGTGTTACTCGCATCATTGTGCCGGACAACCTAAAAACGGCTGTCATTCACAATAATGACTGGTACACTCAAGAACTTAATGCTGTTTATCATGAAATGGCAGAACACTACAATACGGCTATTCTGCCCGCCCGAGTACGAGCTCCTAAAGATAAACCGAATGCAGAAGGTTCCGTTGGAGTCATTTCCACATGGATTACTGCAGCACTTCGCAATGAACAGTTTTTCTCTCTGCCCGAATTGAACCGAGCTATACGAGAAAAACTCGAAGCTTTCGCCCATCGCCCCTTCCAAAAGAAAGAGGGCAGCAGGTACGAAATCTTCGTGGCTGAAGAACTGCCATTGCTGGCCAAACTACCGGCTACCCGTTATGAACTGGCTGAATGGAAGACAGCCACTGTTCAGTTCAATTATCACATATCTGTCGACGGAATGCTATACTCCGTTCCGTATGAATTTATCAAGCGTAAGGTCAATGTGAGGATAACTGATCAGGTAGTCGAAATATTCTTTAACCATAACCGAATCGCTTCTCACCGACGACTGTATGGTCGTAAGGGGCAATACAGCACCGTTACGGAGCATATGCCGGAAGAACACCAGCAATATCTGGAGTGGAATGGCGACCGCTTCCGCAAGTGGGCAAAACGAATCGGTAACAATACCTTTGAAGTGATTAATGCAATACTTGCCTCCCAGCGAGTCGAGCAGCAATCGTATCGCAGTTGTATGGGTGTGCTTAAGTTAGCGGACAAATATTCGCCTGTGCGATTAGAATCCGCCTGTAACAAGGCACTGACATACACTGCAACTCCAAGCTACAAGAGCATAAAAAACATTCTTGCAGCTGGCCAAGATAAATCCGAAAAGGATGAATCCAATACGAAATCTGCAAAACCGCATAATCCTCACGCAATTACTCGCGGCGGGGACTACTACAGGAGGTAACTGATTATGACAAACCAAAGCACTATTGATAAATTAATTGAAATGAGGCTGACATCTATGTCAGATGCATTCATTACACAGATGAACGATCCCAAGATGAAAGATATTAACTTTGAAGACCGTTTCGGCATGCTGGTCGATATCGAATACAGCAAACGCAAGGCCAACAGTCTTAAACGATTAATCCGTAATGCCGGCTTTGATCAGCCTGAAGCTTTCATTGCCGATATCAACTATACATCCGGGAGAAAACTTAACCGTAATCTAATTGAAAGGCTTTCCACCTGTGAGTACATTACAGAACATCGGAATCTGTTTATTACCGGAGCAACAGGAAGCGGAAAAACATATCTGGCATGTGCCTTTGGCATGGAAGCCTGCAAGCAGCGTTACAGGACAAAGTATGTTCGTCTTCCGGATATGCTCCTCGAGCTTGAACTTGCCCGAACCGATGGCACATACAAGAAAGTTTTAACCAAATACGCCAATCCGATTGTACTGATACTGGATGAGTGGCTTCTGCTCAAACCGACAGAGGCCGAGCAGCATGATATCTTGGAACTTCTTCACAGAAGAAGACGGAAGTCATCAACTATTTTTTGCTCACAGTATGATCCTGATGGCTGGTATGATCAGCTTGGCGGAGATGAAAGCCCTCTGGCTGAAGCAATCCTTGACCGCATCAAACATGATGCCTACAAAATCAATATCGTACCGGTGGATTCCACCAACTATCGCTCGATGCGAGAGGTATATGGGTTAGATCCGGCAATGAGTGAGTAACCTAACCTGATGGCGAGACCATGCTGTTCCGGAGGATGAATTTCATCCCGGGAACGGCGGCTTCGCCGCATTTGAAATCATGTGAGAGTGATTTCCCAATTACGGACAGGTGATTTCCAGTTGTCCGGATTGGCGCTTTCAGCGCAACGGAATATCCATTCAAATTGCTTTATCATTAATTTACCCGGAAGTTACTGTCATTATCGATATAAATGTGTATATTACAAGAATTGCTCTTATTATTCTTACTTTTTTTGCCGTGCGGCGATTAGCAAACGAATATGCTTTAAAGCTTAGGGCCCATAAAAAGTTTATAAAAGAACAACAGGTGCTTGAAGCCATTTCTACCAATTTTATTACTATTAACAGCGAAAATGCTCAGGAGAAGGTCTATGAAATGCTGAAAATGTCCGCCGAGGTTCTTAAATTTGATTATGCATATTTAATCGGATTTAGCGAGGATTATAACGAGGCGAATGTTTTCAGCACATATACGAATAATTTTGAGAACGATTCACTTCCCTATTACCCGGGAATGAAAGTAAAAACAGCCTCCTTGCCTTTAGCCGAAGTTATGATTGAACGGGGTACACCTATGATATGTGAAGACATCATAAATACCCCCTTAGATCAATGTGAGGGGACGAGAAATTTCTTCATTTCAAGAGGGATAAACTCATTTTTGGCATATCCGTTACAAATCGCAGGGCGACAAATAGAGGGAATGCTCGTCTTTGAATACTACGATCGGAGCGATAAGGGCCTCAGCGAAAATCGGTTACACTTCTTAAACATGCTTATGAATATGTTGGGGGATTCAAGAAAGAAGATTTTGTACGAAGAAATGCTATATGAAGTCGCTTATTTTGATGAGACCACAAAATTAGCGAACAGGAGCATGTTAATAAAAACCTTTGAGGAAAGCATTCGTGACAGGAAAGAATCAGGGAAAACAGCAATTTTAAATATTGAATTTGTTAACATGAGGATGATAAAGGATACCTTCGGTCATAGTATGGTCGAGCAGGTAATGTTGAAATCTGCGACAATGCTTAAAAATATGTTGGAGACCTCTTGTACTATCGCAAGGACAAATGATGAAGAGTTTGCCGCTATTGTACCTGATGTAGAAAGCACCGAACAGGTAGAAGGCTATGCAAACAGATTGCTTACCGCTTTTTCCCATCCCATATCGACCGATCTGGAGATAGAATCATTATTTGTTGTCCCCCGTATAGGAATAGCAGTGTATCCGGATGACGGAAGAGATATAAGAACCATTTTGAAGAATGCCGATTTAGCAGGATTTGAAGCGATAAGAAATAACGAGGATATTGTTTTCTATGCAGAGCAACTGGAAGACCATATTGCGGAAAACACCTTGTTAACTAACAAGCTATTTAAATCGATGCAAAATGAAGAGTTTTCTTTGGAGTTTCAACCTCAGATCAACTGTGAAACGGAAAAAACCATCGGGGTTGAAGCTTTGCTCAGATGGACGACCGACGACAACAGGAGAGTATCGCCGGGTAAATTTATTCCCATACTTGAGCAGACTAATTTAATTTACGAGGTAGGACTCTGGGTATTGGAGCAGACGCTTCTGGAACATAACAGACTTATTGCAAAGGGATTTCCACCCCTTCGCTTTTCTGTAAACCTGTCGGTTGTGCAATTTGAAGATAAAGATTTTGTTCCTGATTTTGCAAAAATTATAAAGGAAAGCCAAGTGGATCCGAAATATATAGAGATGGAGATTACGGAGAGTTTGTTCTCTAAAGACCCTGAAGATGTGCTTAAAAAAATATATGAATTAAAAGGACTGGGAGTCCATATTGCCATAGACGATTTCGGTAAAGGTTACTCATCGTATAATAGGTTAAAATTGGTGCCTTTTGACAGATTAAAAATAGACAAAGAAATCATAGATTATATTGGTTTGGAAGATGAAGGGATTCTTTTAACGGAAAATATTCTTTCATTAGCTCGGATTTTTGGGGCGAGGGTTACAGCCGAAGGTGTGGAAACAAAAGAGCAAGTGGATTTCCTGAAAAGCATAAACTGCGATGAAATACAGGGATACTATTTTTCTAAGCCTCTGACTCCGGAAGGGCTTGAAGAATTTCTTGAAAGAGAATGATGTAGAATACTTTAACATTGAGCATACGCCGAAATTACGGGGAGTTTACTTGTCCCGCAACAGGGCTGATATTACAATTATTAAAAGAACAAAAGAGAGGAGGAGAAAAGAAGAGTTAAATGGATATTTTGCAAAACAAAACCGGATTTATTTGCGACATGGACGGTGTTCTGTACCATGGAAACAGACTGCTTCCCGGAGTCAAAGACTTTGTTGACTGGCTCTATCGGGAAAACAAGCAGTTTATGTTTCTGACAAATGCCAGCGGACGTTCACCCAAGGAACTGTGTCAGAAGCTGGATCGCATGGGTCTTGAAGTAGATGAAAGTCACTTCTATACAAGTGCGCTTGCGACTGCAAAATTTATCGCCACCCAGTCACCGGGCTGTTCCGCTTATGTAATCGGCGAACCGGGACTTATCAATGCGCTCTATGATGCGGGAATTACAATTAACGAGATTGATCCTGATTATGTGATTATCGGAGAGACAAACAACTACAACTATGAAAAGATCTGCACTGCCACAAGTCTTGTGTTGAAAGGCGCAAAGCTTATTGGCACCAACAGCGATATCACCGGTCCCGCCGAGGACGGAATCATCCCTGCCTGCCGTGCACTGGTTGCACCGGTGGAACGCGCTACGGGGAAAAACGCTTACTTTGTTGGCAAGCCAAACCCGTTAATGATGCGCTCCTGTCTGCGACTGCTGAATGTGCATTCGGACGAGTCGGTCATCATCGGCGACAGGATGGACACGGATATCATCTCCGGCATCGAGAGCGGCCTTGACACCGTACTTGTACTGTCCGGCGTTACCTCCAAAGCGGATGTTGACAATTTCCCTTATCGCCCACGTCTAATTATTGACAGCGTTGCAGACATCCCGGGAACAAACAAATAGAGTGCTGTGCACAAAGCCGGAACGCAGCCTTCAATACAATTATCTGTATTGCAGCTGTTTTTTGCGGTATTTGCAGCAAATTCAAAAGTTTCATCTACGTGTTGTTTGTACTCCGGATATGTGTAATAAATATATTTATTTAGAAATATATCCGGCAGAAACAGCTTAGGCGGGCGTTTCTTTGCGTCGGTTTCAGACATGAACGGAAGAAACTCCGTAATCTTTCCGTTTAAAAGTCTTTCCGTAATTTGCCTGCGTGCCTGCAACACATAGCTGCGTATTTTTTCAGATTCCTCCAATGAGATTTTGTTGTCAGCAAGTATTTTGCTGAGAAGATTGTCACTGATTGTATGTAACGGCGGTTCTGACAGATAAGTCCGTCTCTCTCCCACGGCTTTAGCCTGTCTTTCCAGCAGCAATTGAAACTCCGCTTGCCTTTCAGCAGTATAAATATCCGCAAGCGGTTTGGCCTTATGAAGCAGCAACTGATTCATATCCCTGTAGTATTCAACTTCCGATTTGTCATTTGTAACAACAAATCTGCCATGGTTTTCGAATCCGGCAACAGCACTTCCGACAAAAGCCCAATCTTCTGATGTTACAATGAGACTCTTGATTGGCTGTTCTTCCTGGCAGTTTTCTATAAAATATGAAGATAAACGACCTGTCATATGAGTAGGCAGCCAGCGTTTATAATCAAAGACCATAAGCCTGAGACATTGATTCATACCATGTATTAGGTTGACATGAATACCCTGTCTTAAGACTTTCGCGAGGCCACGCATAACAGGATATATATCTATACCCTTGTTAAGGTTCTCATGAAATATAAATGTATGATATATGGTAATGCCTTTATAGGCGTTGCCACGGGATACATTAAAGAGAAAATCGATCACTGCATCCCCAAATCCCTCTATGCCGATATATTCTTCTCTCTTCTCGATTAACCGCGGTTCCTTTTTTTTGTTTGAGGGAGTCCTTCTGTCGAAAACTGAACTGAACCCGAAATCGTTAGTAGGGCTGAACATGCTGTCACTTAAGAGGTCATCATATTCCGATGTGTCTGTGAGCCAGTGGCAAAGTCTTCTATGCAGAGCAATATCTATTGCTTTTTCCGGAGGAGGTGCATTGGGGTTGTATTTGTAACTTAGCATTGACATAAGAGCGCGTCTGGAGTCTGCATCCTGATATGTGCTCACAATGTATTCAGCTGTGTTCTGTACAAAGGCAATCGGATCGCTTGGCTTCCTTTCGCCTTTGCGAATCCTATAAATATGTGAAACATCATAATTAAGATATTCTGCGAGATTTTGCACGGATATGTCGAAGGTATCAATCAGAGAATCAATTTTTTTATACAGAATAGTAAGGTCAAAGTCATCGGCCTTTGACTTAAGAGCTTCATGCAATGAGGAGCAAAGAGTGTTTTTGTCATATCCCGAAATATGGCGCTGTCTTGCGATTCGTTCAAATCCTTTGGCTAATATCATGACAACATCGCTGTCGGGCTTTGGGATACGCCGGCCATTTCTATATCGGCTTATTGTCGAAATTGATATCCCGCTTTCTTTTGCAAGTTCAGCACCGGTGGCATCCAGCTCCTTCATAAAAAGATTAAGCTGTTCTTGAAAAGTCATAATAATCAGTCCTTTTTTAACACTATTTATTTAGATAATTTTATTGGACTCAGACTTCGAAGTCAAGTCAAACTAAGCAAATTCTCGGAATATTCTGATATTCTGCTTAAAAAGCAGTCAAAAGTTTATGCCTTGAACAGTGAAACATAAGGGATTATAATATGAGGGAAGCTATATAAAGCAGACTGTCGAAAGTGCTGATTAACAATATGGAGTACTAAAAATGACAGACAATAAAGTTGATGACAGAGGCGGATTCCTTTGGGGATTATTGGGATTCTTGGTCCCGGTGCCGGGACTTATATTCTATCTTTTCATGAGAAAGAATTTCCCGAGAAACGCGAAGGCGTGTGCTATCGGAATAATTTTGGGTGTAGCTGCTCTGGTGTTATTTATTGTGGTATATTATCTCCTTGTTTTGAGCTTGGTTATGAGTTTGTAAGGGGAATTATGAAACAAAAAAGAGCCGGACAGAAGTTTGGCTCTTTTACTGGGAGGCGAGGATATGATTACAAGAGAAAAGGCTTTGGAACTTCTTAAGAGACACAACAAGGAGGATTTTCACATCCGGCATGCTCTTACGGTGGAATGTGTTATGAGATGGTTTGCAAAGGAGCTGGGATTCGAAGAGGATGCGGAGTACTGGGGTCTGGTGGGACTTTTGCATGATGTAGACTTCGAAGAATATCCGGAAGAACATTGCAAAAAAGCACCGGAACTTTTGGCATCGGCAGGTGTGGAGGATGACATGATCCGCTCAATATGCAGCCATGCATACGGCATGGGAGTTGATATAGAACCCAATCATCTTATGGAAAAGGTCCTGTTCGCAGCGGATGAGCTGACCGGAATAATCGGTGCTGCGGCTCTCATGCGTCCGTCAAAGAGCACTAAGGACATGGAGCTTAAATCCCTGAAAAAAAAATACAAGAGCGAGAAGTTCGCAGCCGGATGCTCTCGTGAAACTATTCAGAAAGGAGCCGAAATGCTTGGATGGGAGATAGATGAGCTGTTGTTCAAGACGCTGGAAGCAATGAAGGCATGTGAAGACGATGTGAATGAGAGGATTCACAATGAAAAAGCAAGGGACAGCAATTGAATATGCGGTTATGAGGGCGGTGCGGGAAACCATTGAAAAACATCGCCTTTTTGACTCAGGCAGCCATATAGTCCTCGGTCTTTCGGGAGGACCGGACTCGGTGTGCCTGTTTCATGTGCTGTTACGGATGGCAGGGGAAAAGGAGCTGACTATACATCCGGTTCACCTGAATCATATGTTCAGACCGGGAGCGGCGGAGAAGGATCAGGAGTATGTGCAAAACCTTTGCAGAGACTTTGCGTCAAGTCCGGAATACAAGGGGCTTGTGCATGAGTGCCGTTCCTTCGTAGTCGACTGCAATGCCTTGGCAGATGAGACAGGAAGAACCGGCGAGGAAGCCGGAAGGAAGGCACGCTATGATGCTTTCTGTGAGGTTGCTGAAGAACTGGTAGAAAAAGGAGCATCACGGGAGAAAATAAAGATTGCTGTGGCACAGAATGCCAACGATCAGGCGGAAACCATTCTGTTCAGACTTCTGAGAGGGACGGGAACCGATGGTCTGGCGGGGATTTCCTATGAAAGGGAAGAGAGAGGGTTCAGAGTGATAAGACCGCTGCTGGATGTCTACAGGAAGGATATTGAGGAATACTGTGACGAAGCGGGTCTGAACCCGGTAATTGATCATACAAATAGCGAAGCTATTTATGCAAGGAACAAAATAAGGCTGGAGCTTTTGCCTTATTTAGAGAGAGAATATAACGAAAACATTGCTGAGGGGCTGGTAAGGCTTAGTAATATTGCCGCCGATGATAAGGAATACTTATGGAGGGAGGTGGCGGTTGCATACGGGAGACTTCGGACATCAGGCAAGGGCGACGGCGGAAATATTGACCGGGATATTGTTCTTGACCGTGATGGTCTGGCTGCACTGCACAGGGCAATCAGACACCGCGTGCTCATGCTGGCTTTTAATGAAGCGGGTCTCACTCAGGATGTAACGGCTGAGCGCCTGGAAGCGGCAAACAAGATAATACTGGTTAAGCAGGGTTCGAAAACCGTGGAGTTCCCGCGAAGTTACCGACTGATTGTGGAACAGGGACAGGTAAAAATAGGCAAACAAAAAAAGACAGATGCGGATGAAAGGATACAGGTATAGTTTATGAACAAGAGAATTATTTCCATATTGACAGCGTTGGTATTTGTACTGGGAACAGCTTACATTCCTACAGGATATGCGGTAGAAATGATGGCAACGGAGCCGACAACAGAGGAAGCAACATCCGTTACACCTGAAGCAACGGAAGCAGAAGGGGAGACGACGCCTGAACCGACAGGCGTGGAATTTAAGGATGTGAAGATTCCGAAATGGGTTCGTGGCGGAAAAATTACCATAGAAAACCCTAACATCAAGACAGACAGAACAACAGAACCGGCAATTCTTGAAGGGGCAGATAAGGTGCCTAAATCCAGGTCGGGCGTTAAAGCAACCAGCCCTTCTTATGATCCCAGAAATGAAGAGTGGTACTCGGATAACAAGAAAATCAAGGATCAAGACGGAACCGGCCTCTGTTGGGCATGTGCCGCTGCGACAGTGGCGGAAATGTCCTATTGTCGGGAAACGGGAAATCCGGTGCCGGAACTTGCGGCGGCTCACTTGGGATATTTTTTTTACAACAGAGTAGATGACCCTTTGGGGAATACAGGGGGAGATAAAAACATAATCGGCACATCCGGGAAAAATTGGGTTTTAATTGGCGGAAATGACACGTACACAAATATCGCCATGTCAAGCTGGACAGGGATGGCAGAGTACAAAGATATATTCGATATGTGGAAAATACCTCAGTATGAACCTTATCCGGATAACGAGGCGTACAATAACGAAATTGTCTTGGAAGAGGCAAAACTGATCAACGCCATTAACGAAGCGGATACCGATGACCGGGGAATCATTGAAGCAGCGAGGCAGAATATCAAGAATGCCATCGTAGATCAGGGTGCTGTTGTCAGCGGAATTTTTTTAGGAGATTTCAAACACATTAAGCAAGTGACAATAAAAGAAGGGACTCCGGAAGAAGAAGTTGTTTGTACCTGCAATAATAATAAGGAATTAAACGCTGATCATGCAATTACTGTCATTGGCTGGGATGATAATTTCAGCAGGGACTATTTCTATCACAATGAAGATGAAAATGTCGACTTTCGCCCTGAGAAAGACGGAGCTTGGCTGATTCAAAACAGTTGGGGGATTACAAAGGACAAAACCAAACCGAGGTACGAATATATCTGGGTATCCTATGAGGACAAGGGGTTTGCGTTTCTTGGTACAAAAACCGTCGATGGAAATAAAAAGGCTGTCAGATATGTGACTTCATACGATATGCAGCCGGCTGAAACCTACGACTACAACTATCAGTATGACGGCACCGCAGGCGACGTAGCACGGAGACTACCTTCGGGATACAAGGTTGCGAACATATACGATGTTAAACCGCAGAAGGGAACTGATTCCCAGTCACTGGAAGCGATCGGCTTAGTTACGAATCTGGATGGAAAATCCTCATTCAAAATTGATATATATAAGAATGTAAACAGGAGCAAAGGTCCGGAAAGTGGGGAAAAAGTATATTCCGGCACGTTGGATACGGATAAAATGGGCTTTTATACGGTGCCTTTGAAGGGTAAGAATGTCCCCCTCTACCGGGGAGAGAACTATTCCGTAGTTATAACAGTACAGAAAGATACATGGCTGGGCATTGAGAAAGACTTTGATAACGGGTGGATTAAATTTGATGCGGAATTACAAAATGGTCAAAGCTACTATTCGAAAAAAGGCGGTTCGTGGGAGGATGCAGCTAAGCAGGGATGGTGTGCACGAATAAAAGGCTTTGCAAACGATAATATACTAAAGCCGCAAGGGAAGGTAAATGTCAAGCTGTACGGCCATGATGATATTCATGCCGGCTGGACGAAACAGGCATTAAAAGGTTTTACAGTCAAATACAAGGTTGAATACATGAAATCCGGGGGTAAATACTCGATATTGACCAACGGCACAACCAAGAATTATTATAAAAAAGCGAATCTGAAAGACGGCACAAAGTATAAGTTCAGAGTTACGCCTTACATAATAAAAGATGGCAAGACTTATTACGGTGCTGCCGGATATTCTTCAGACATTTACACCCTAAAGAAGATAAACACCCCTAAGGTATCAAAGGCTTCCAAAAGATATGTGAGGGTAAAGTGGACAAATATACCGGGGGAATCCGGTTACCAGATTGCAAGAAAAAGCTGCAAAGATAAAAAGTACTCAATAGTCAAGAGGGTTTCATACAAAAACTCATCTGCGAAAATTAAGACAAAGAGATATAAGAAATACTATTACAAGGTAAGAGCATACAAGACCGTTGACGGCAAGAGAATCTACGGTCCATGGTCTTCGGTTAAAAGATACAAATTGAAATAGGCAATAAAAGTCAAATTCTACTAATTATTGATATCTTGCAAAACTCATGTTAAAATATAGTGCAATTTTGTTTGCAGAACACAAAAAAATCAATTGGGGTAGAGATTAAAAACTATAGGGAGGTTAAAGAATTTGAAAAGATTCGGTAAAAACGTAACTATCTATATACTTGTATTCGCACTTGTTATGGCATTCTTCTGGTTCTTCAATAATGAGTCGGAACCGCTGGCAAAGGAAATCAAAACATCGATGATGATCAATCATCTGAAACAGGGTGAGGTTGAGAGTATTGATGTAGCGGAAACGAAGCTTACAGCACAGCTGAACTCGGGAGAAACGGTGTATGCCTATGTAAACAGTGCTGTGGACATGAGCTTTATATATGAGAAATACATCATACCGCAGGTTGATGCGGGGACCCTGAAGCTGTCAAGTCCCCCTCCTAAACAGGAATCGATTCTCCTGTCATTACTGCCGACCATGATAATGATAGGCATCATGGTTGCTTTTTTCATATTTATTATGAGGCAGCAGGGCGGCGGCGGCAAGGTAATGTCCTTCGGCAGGAGCAAGGCGAAGATGCAGAAATCGGATGATCTGAAAAAAGTTACCTTTGATGACGTTGCCGGTTTGAAGGAAGAGAAAGAAGAGCTTGAGGAAATAGTGGACTTCCTCCAGCATCCCCTCAAGTACAACAGCCTGGGAGCGAGAATCCCTAAGGGAATTCTGCTTGTTGGACCACCGGGGACAGGAAAAACATATATTTCAAAAGCTACCGCAGGTGAAGCGGGTGTTCCGTTTTTCACCATCAGCGGATCGGAATTTGTAGAAATGTTCGTGGGTGTGGGTGCATCCAGAGTGAGAGACCTGTTTGAACAGGCTAAGAAAAATGCACCGTGCATTGTGTTTATAGATGAGATTGACGCTGTAGGACGTAAGAGAGGAGCCGGACTTGGCGGCGGTCATGACGAAAGAGAACAGACGCTGAACCAGCTGCTTGTAGAAATGGACGGATTCGCTGAAAATTCAGGAATTATTATTCTGGCGGCGACAAACAGACCTGACGTTCTGGATCCCGCGTTGCTGAGACCCGGCAGATTTGACAGGCAGATTGTAATCGGCATTCCGGATATTGTGGGAAGAGAAGAAATATTTAGGGTTCACTCAAGAAACAAGCCGCTGGCAGAAGAAGTTGATCCACAGGTACTGGCACGAAGAACTCCGGGATTCACACCTGCAGATATTGAGAACATGCTTAATGAAGCGGCACTTCTGACAGCAAGAAGAGACGGTATCGCAATCAGGATGGACGAAATAGAGGAAGCGATTACCAAGGTAATTGCGGGACCTGAAAAGAAGAGCCGGGTAATAAGTGAGGAAGAAAGAAAGCTTACCGCATACCATGAAGCAGGACATGCAGTTGTCGCTCATGTTCTGCCTAAGACCGACCCTGTACACCAGATTACTATTATACCGAGAGGAAGAGCCGGCGGATTCACCATGATTCTTCCTAAGGAAGACAAGTACTACGGAACAAAAGAAGAAATGCGTGAGCAGATTATTCACCTGCTGGGAGGCAGAGTTGCCGAGCAGCTTACGCTGGACGATATAAGCACAGGTGCCAGCAACGATATAGAGAGAGCAACGGATATCGCCAGAGAAATGGTTACCAAATACGGTTTCAGCGAGAAGCTGGGTCCTGTGAACTACAGCAGTGCCGACGAGGTATTTCTGGGCAAGGACTTTACTTCCAGGCAGAATCTCTCGGAAGAGACCGCTAACGAAATCGATGGCGAAATAAAGGCAATCATTGAAGAGGCCTATGTTGCGGCAACAAAGATTCTGGAAGAACATTCCGAGCAGCTTGAGGCTGTTGCAGAAGCATTGCTTATCGTGGAGACTCTCGATGGTGAACAGTTCATAAAGCTGTTTAACGGGGAGAAAACCCCGGAGGAAATAGAAGAGGATCTTAAGGAAAGAACCAAAGTAAAGAAGGTCAGAGAAAAGAAGGAAGCCAAGGAAGCTATTCAGATTCGAAGGAGGAAGAGAGAAGAGGCCGCAATGGCAGCCCGGCAGAAAAAACAGGAAGAACTTGATGCACTGTCATCCATGATTGAGAAAAGCGGGAAGAATGCCAAGTTCAAGCCTACGGTAATGACTTACAACGATGTAACCAACTCTGCAAAGCCGGTTGAAAGCAAAAAGCTTAAGAAGGAAGAACCGACTCCTTCCGAAGAAAAGGATAATGATGAGGGGAATGAACAATAATGAAGGTTACTGTCGCAAACTGCCTTGAGCTGGAAGCCTTTACCGGTGCGGAAATAATTGCGGGAAAGAAGGGGCTTAAGAATGAGATTAAGACCATTTCGGTGCTCGATGCTTGTGGTGCTTCCGACATGGATCTGGTTGAAACGGCAAAGACGGGACTTTTGCTTACAAGTTTCGCAGACATAAGAGATGATGTGTACAGCCAGTGCCGTATTGTGAAGGAAATAGCGGAAAGAGGCTGTGCGGGAATGGCTGTCTGCAATATCGGAAGAGTTGTAAAAGAGCTTGACGATACGATTATAAGTACTGCAAACAATGCAGGTCTGCCTCTGATAAAGATGGCTCCCGGTACCGGCTATTCTGCGGTAATTTCCCAGGTTATGGACAGGGTTCTGTATGGAGATAATTTCGCCAACAGCCTCATAAGCGATACGATATTCCACCTTCTGGATTTCGAGAAGCACAGCAACTTTCAGTCAGCGGCAAGGGAAGCGGCAATAAATAACGATTTCCAGCTGGTAATATTAAGTGAGGATTTCAATCCTATTTTTACCGTTGAAACCAGACATGAGGTTAATCTGGCTAATGCCATAAGGCTAGGCAGGGAGAAGAACGTCGAGCAGGACACGGGCAAATTCTATACGCTGATTAACATAGAAGGAGCACTGACTTACTGGGGACCGGTTGTAATAGGCAATGAGAAGTACTATATGTTCATCGTGGACAATGAGGATTCTTACACGGCGGGGGAAATAACCAAGCTGGCGGAGATTATCGAGCTGGCCATGGGTATGTGGAAATACACCCCGGAAAGAGATGCCAAGGCAGAATTTATAAAAGCTCTTATCAGAGGAAACAGAAGTCTGGCCTACTCCCTCCAGGAAGAAGCGAAGATAGATGGAGACGATGTTGTAAGCGCGTTTCTCATTAAGGGGCTGGATAGAGATGCGGAGGCGCAGTTTTTTGCTGATTTTGAAAAAAAGACAGATCTGGAAATTTGGAAAATTACCGAGGAAGAAGATACCTATGGAATTATTCTTAACACGGAGGAAGGAGCTTCGCGAATCGAACAGCAGACCGACTGTGTCGTACTGTTTAACAAGATGAAGATTCATAAGGCGGCCAGAATATTTCATGTGACGGGGCTTAACGGGATCGAAGGAATAGGTGACGCGTATAAGCTCATCGGTGAAACCTGGAATTTTGTGCAGAGTGTTTTTCCGTACAAGAGATTATTTACCAAGTATGAGCTTACGCTGGCCAGTAACTGTATAAATGTGCAAATTCAGGGCGGCTTCGTCAAAAAAAGCTATATGGAACTGCTGGAACCGTTTAAGGAGGCGGGCGAGAATAAGGGAAGACAACTGCTGGATACTCTGGAAACTTTTGTACTTGATGCAGGAATGAACAGCAGCAAAACCGCCGAGTTCATGGATGTTCACACCAATACCGTCCAGTATCGTCTGAAAAAGATAAACGAGATGCTGGGAGTGGAGATTACCGGAAACCGCGTGATTCCGGGACTGACCGTGGCTCTGGCTCTGAAGCGGCTTGAAAGAGCCGTTAGCTAGTTATATCCGGTTATATTATGTACGAAATTAAAGTGTTTGATATTTACTGTATGAGGAGAAAAAAATGTATTTTAACTACTTAGAGAAGGCTGATCCTGAAGTTGCTGCATCCATAAGAAGAGAAATCAACCGCCAAGAAACGAAGATTGAAATGATCGCTTCCGAAAACTTTGTAAACTATGAAATAATGGAAGCCGCAGGAAGTGCACTGACAAACAAGTACGCTGAAGGATATCCGGGAAAGAGATATTATGGCGGATGTGAATTCGTTGATGAAGTTGAAAAGATGGCAATTGACAGGGCTTGTGCACTGTTCGGAGCGGATCACGCCAATGTTCAGGCTCATTCCGGAGCTAATGCAAACACGGCAGTTTACCTTGCCACACTGCAGTATGGGGACACGGTTATGGGCATGGATCTCTCAAATGGAGGGCACCTGTCACACGGATCTCCTGTAAATATCTCCGGAAAGAACTACAACTTCGTATCATACGGTCTGGGTGAAGATGAAACCATCGATTACGACGATGTCAGATCCAAGGCCAGAGAGCACAAACCTAAGATGATTGTCGCAGGAGCCTCAGCTTATCCGAGGGCGATTGACTTTAAGAAGTTCAGAGAAATCGCAGATGAAGCGGGAGCAATTCTCATGGTGGATATGGCTCACGTTGCAGGTCTGGTTGCCACCGGGCATCATGCGAATCCTATGGAATATGCGGATATCGTAACTTCAACCACTCATAAGACGCTCAGAGGTCCGAGAGGCGGGCTGATTCTGTGCAGAGAAGAATTCAAAAAGGCTATTGATTCAGCAATCTTCCCGGGGCTCCAGGGAGGGCCGTTAATGCACATTATAGCTGCCAAGGCGGTATGTTTCAAACTGGCTGCCGAACCGGAGTTCAAGAGTTATCAGCAGCAGGTCATTGACAATGCAAAAGCACTGGCAGCAGGAATGAATGCCCATGGTTTTGATCTGGTTTCCGGCGGAACGGACAATCACTTGATTCTTGTTAAGCTGGTTAATAAGGACATTTCCGGAAAGAAAGCGGAGAAAATTCTGGACGAAGCCAATATAACAACCAATAAGAATGCAATTCCTAACGACCCGAGGAAGCCGATGATAACTTCGGGGCTGAGAATGGGGACACCTGCCATGACTTCAAGAGGATTTAAGGAGGAAGATGTTAAGGCGGTAACGGATGCAATCGCACTGGTTATTGACAGCAAGGGTGAAGAAGAAGCTAAGATGGAAGAAGCAAGGGCTATAGTTAAGAGACTTACCGACAAGTATCCGCTTCACAAGAAGTTTGCTTACTGATAATAAATCACGGCCATAATCGGGCAGCGATGTCCGGGGAGGGCCGTTTTTTTATTTTTTTCAAAACAGGAACGCTTTTGGAACGCAACAGCATATTTGTTGGAACGTCAGCTCTGTAGAATTAAGAGCAGTAAGTGTAAAAAACGCTTGAAAATCAAAAATCAATTATTATGGAGGAGAAATAACATGTATTTTGAAACTATCGCAAAAATTATAGCTGAACGTACGGGTTGTGATGCATCCACTATAAAGCCGGAAAGCAAGTTTGTTGACCTTGGAATCGACTCTCTTGATACCGTTGAGCTTCTTATGACCCTTGAGGATGAGCTTGGCATCGAAATCGAACTTGATAAGGATCTGGAAACTGTTGACGCTCTGGACAAATTCATACAGAGCATACAGGGTTAAATATTATGATTAAGTCAGCAATTAGTGAAATTCTGGGGATTGAATACCCGGTGTTTCAAGGTGGTATGGCTTGGATCGCTGACGGCAAACTGGCCGCTGCCGTTTCAAACGGCGGCGGTCTTGGCATTATTGCGGCGGGTAACGCCTCCGGCGATTATGTCAGACAGCAGATTCAGGTTGCCAGGAGTATCACAGACAAACCGATTGGCGTTAACATTATGCTTCTGAGTCCGTTTGCGGAGGAAGTGGCTAAAATTGTTGTTGAAGAAAAAGTTGAAGTCGTAACCACCGGAGCGGGCAATCCCTCAAAATATATGAAAGAATGGTTAGGTGCGGGAATCAGGGTAATTCCGGTTGTTGCTTCTGTTGCCATGGCAAAGCTGATGACTCGTCTCGGCGCAACCGCACTGATTGCGGAGGGTGGAGAAAGCGGCGGTCATGTAGGGGAGCTTACCACAATGGTTCTTGTTCCTCAGATATGTGACGCAACGGATTTGCCGGTAATTGCCGCCGGCGGCGTTGCAGACGGCAGAGGTGTTGCGGCGGTCTTTATGCTGGGAGCACAGGGTGTACAGATGGGTACGAGATTTTTAAGTGCAGACGAGTGCAGTATTCATCCTGTCTACAAGGAAAAGATTTTGAAGGCGACAGACCTTTGCACCATGGTGACAGGCAAGCGGCTCGGTCATCCTGTCCGCAGTCTCAGATCACCTTTTACGAGAGATTATTCCAAAGCGGAATATGGCGGCATGCCGGATGAAGAACTGGAAGAACTGGCAGAAGGTGCATTAAGACTTGCAGTTCAGGAAGGTGACGAAAAGAAAGGGTGTTTCCTTTCCGGTCAGAGTGCCGCATTGGTAAAAAAAGAACAGCCGGCCGCTGAAATTATCAGGGAAGTTATGGAGGAAGCCGAGGCTGTTCTTCGGGAGGCATCACAATGGATAAAATAGCATTTGTTTTTTCCGGTCAGGGAGATCAGTTCCCCGGAATGGGAAGAGATCTTTATGAAAAATATTCGGTTGCCAGGGAAGTCTTTGACCTGTGTGACGAAATTCGGCCGGGCACGTCAACTCAATGTTTTGAAGGTACAGAGGAAGAGTTAAAGGAAACGAAGAACACTCAGCCTTGTATTTTCGCTATGGAACTGGCAGCTGCGGCGGTTCTGAAAGAAAAGGGAATAATACCGAATGCAGTCGCCGGGTTCTCCCTTGGCGAGCTGGCTGCAGCTACAGTCAGCGGAACTTTTGATGAGGAGACGGGATTCCGTCTTGTCTGCAGGCGTGGTGAACTTATGCAAACCGAGGCGGAGAAGTATGACACCTTTATGGCAGCTGTCGTTAAGCTCACGCCGGAGAAGGTGCAGGAAGTAAGCAGTAAATATTCAGATGTATACCCTGTAAACTTCAATGGTCCGGGACAGACTACCGTCGCGGGGCTTAAAACCCAAATGGCGGACTTCGTTGAAGATGTGAAAGCGGCCGGCGGCAGAGCGATTCCGCTCAGAGTCGGGGGTGCATTCCACTCGCCTTTTATGCAGGGCGCATCGAAAGCTTTTGCGGAAGAAGTATCAAAGGCGGAAGTGAGAGAAAGAACAATCACATTGTATTCCAATATGACAGCGGAACCTTATGGGGAGGATGTTACAAAACTTCTTTCCGGACAGATCAGCAGCCCCGTTCAGTGGGAGAAAATCGTCCGCAATATGATTGCAGAGGGCATCGGTATCTTCATTGAAATCGGACCCGGTAAAACACTCACTAATATTATTAAAAAAATCGATGCCGGAGTCAAAGCTGTAAGTGTTACGGAATACTTGGCGGAGGTGGAATAATGTTAAAAGGAAAAACAGCGGTTGTTACCGGCGGATCCCGCGGCATTGGTGAAGCAATCGTATATAAGCTGGCATCTTCAGGGGCAAATGTTGCTGTTATTTATGCCGGAAACGCAGTCGCGGCAGAAAACGCCTGTGACAAGTGCAGACGTGAATACGGTGTAGAAGCTAAAGCTTATCAGTGTGATGTTGCGGATTTCGCGGCAGCAAAGGAGACGGTGGCAAAGATCAAAGCCGATTTCGGTGCAATGCAGATACTCGTAAACAATGCGGGCATAACACGGGACGGTTTGCTCGCCATGATGAAAGAAGAAGATTTTGACGATGTCATGGATACAAACCTGAAAGGGGCTTTTAATATGATTCGACACATGACAGGTGTCTTTCTTAGAGCCCGTGAGGGTTGTATCATTAACATAACATCGGTTGCGGGAATAATGGGAAATGCGGGACAGGTTAACTACTCCGCATCAAAGGCGGGCCTCATCGGGCTTACCAAGTCAGTGGCAAAAGAACTGGCACCCAAAGGCATTCGCTGCAATGCGGTTGCTCCCGGATTCATTGCAACCGATATGACTGGAAATCAGACGGATAATCCGCTTCTGCAAATGATTCCTCTCGGAACCATGGGAGAAACGGAAGATGTGGCAGAAGCAGTTGCGTATCTGGCGACTGCGAAATATGTAACCGGCGAAGTTCTCCGCGTTGACGGCGGCATCGCTATGTAAGGAGAGAAAAAAATGAGCGTAAACAGAAGAGTTGTTGTCACCGGTCTCGGTGCTGTTACTCCTTTGGGAAACAATGTTGCCGATACCTGGGAAGGCTTAAAAAACGGCAAAAACGGCATTGCTCCTATCACACTTTTTGATACGGAGAAATTCAAGGCTAAGCTGGCAGCTGAGGTTAAGGAGTTTGATCCGAAGGAATACCTGGAGGTCATTGAAGTTTTTCGTACCGACCGCTACGCACAGTTTGCTGTAGCTGCCGCACAGCAGGCAGTAGATGAAAGCGGTTTGGAAGGCAATGTGGTACCGGAACGTTTTTCTGTTATTTTCGGTACCGGTATCGGCGGAATCATCACATTTGAGACAGAACATACCAAACTGATGGAGAAAGGACCCCGCCGCGTTTCGCCTCTGTTCATTCCCATGATGATTGGAAATATGGCAGCGGGTATGATTGCCATTCGACACGATTGCCGAGGAACTGTCAGGCCTGCTGTTACCGCTTGTGCTTCCGGCTCCGATGCCATAGGCGAAGGTATGCGTCTGATCCATCACGGCTATGCGGATGCAGTAATTGCCGGTGGTTCAGATGCGACGATTTCCCCTTCTGCGGTTGCAGGCTTTGTGACTATGCAGGCACTTTCCGTTTCCGAAAATCCTGATGAAGCGTCCCTTCCTTTTGATAAGCGCAGAGGAGGTTTTGTTGTCGGTGAAGGTTCGGTGGCACTCGTTCTTGAAGAATATGAACATGCAAAGGCTCGTGGAGCGAAAATCTATGGTGAGGTATGCGGCTATGGTTCCACTTGCGATGCATATCATATTACTGCACCTCATCCTGAAGCTCGCGGCAGTGCTCAGGCAATGATGGATGCGATGAAAGAAGCGGAATATACCGAAAAAGATGTCGTATATGTCAATGCACACGGCACCGGCACCCCAATGAACGATGCGGTTGAGATTGCAGCAATTAAAAAAGCTCTCGGGGAGGAAAACGCAAGAAAAGCTTTTGTCAGCTCCATAAAATCCATGACCGGACATATGTTGGGTGCGGCAGGTGCAATTGAAGCCCTTGCCTGCCTGTTTGCACTGAATGAGGGCATTATCCCTCCGACGATTAACCTTAAAGAGCAGGATGAAGAATGTGACTTGAACTGTGTTCCGTGTACTGCGGTAAATGCGGATATCACACTTGCCCTTTCCAACTCTCTCGGCTTCGGCGGTCACAATGCTTGTGTTGCTTTCAGAAAGGTTTCAGACAAATAAGAGGCAGGAATATGAATAGAGAAGAACTTATGAAAATACTGCCTCACAGGGACGATATGCTTCTGCTTGATGATGTAGAAAAGAAAGACGGCATGTCTATCGGACATTATACCGTCAGGGGCGATGAATTTTTTCTGAACGGGCACTTCCCGGACAACCCCGTTGTTCCGGGAGTCATCCTGTGTGAAATCCTTGCCCAATCTGCCTGCGTACTGATGGAGGATGCCATCAGCGAAGGGCAGCTGCCCGTTTATACAGGGCTTAATAATGTGAAGTTCCGTTCTCCGGTAAAACCCGGAGATACGGTAGAAACACAATGTCACATTAAAAGAGCCAAACACCCTTTCTATTTTGCAGAAGGGAAAGTTAGCGTGGAAGGAAGACTTTGCGTATCCGCTGAATTTTCCTTTGCAATTACAGAGGCGTAAATAAAAATATGAGCATATATAAAAACTACTGTCAGGAGATTACCGATGAGCAGGGCAATCTGGAGAACATAGTTTTGGACTATCCTGACAATTTTAACTTCGGGTACGACGTTGTAGATAAAATAGCGGACGAAACACCTGAAAAGAAGGCGATTGTATGGTGTAACACTGAGGGCGAAGAGCAAATATTCACTTTTTCGGATGTGAAGAAATACAGCAATAAGATGGCAAATGTATTTCGTAATGCGGGCATCGGCCACGGAGACCGTGTGATGCTGATTTTAAAGCGCCATTACGAATACTGGTTTGCGGCAGTTGCTCTGCATAAGCTGGGTGCGGTCATGATCCCTACAACCCATATGTTGACGGCAAGTGACTTGGTATATCGAATTAATGTTTCCGATGTAAAAGGTATTGTATGTACCACCCAGAACGAAGTGCCCGCAAAAATCACGGAGGCACTTAAGCATGCAGATAAGCTTGTGAAAGTATGGTGTGTACGGAAAGATGTTAAGGGGTTTGAAAATCTCACTCTCTCTGTGGAGGGTGCTGATGAAACCTTGGAGCGCATACCTACTTCGGCAAAGGATTCGATGATGCTGTACTTCACCTCGGGGACTACCGGTCACCCGAAGGGAGTGATTCATGAGCACAGCTACCCGCTGGCCCATATCGTAACGGCCAAATATTGGCAGCATGCAGAAGATAACGGCCTTCATTTTATCGTAGCGGAAACCGGATGGGCAAAGGCCTCTTGGGGAAAGATTTACGGACAGTGGCTTGTAGGAAGTGCCGTAATGGTTTTTGATTTTGATAATTTTGAGCCTAAGCAGCTGGTTTCCGTCATTAACCGTTATGGAGTGACTTCATTCTGTGCGCCTCCCACGATTTACCGTTACCTTGTGCTCAAGGGGTTTTGCGATATGCCTTCTCTCAGACATGCGTCAACAGCCGGTGAAATGCTGGCACCGGAAGTGTTTCGTAAGTTCACGGAACGCACAGGATTGCCGCTTAGTGAGGGGTATGGACAAACGGAAACAACTCTTCTGATAGCAAACTTCAATGAATCCGAGGCGGTTGCAGGTTCTATGGGAACTCCTTCACCTCTTTACAATATTGAACTTCGCGGGAAGGACGGACAGCCTGTCGGCATCGGCGAAATAGGAGAAGTCGTTATCATACCTGATGAAACCGGAAGACAACCCGGAGTGTTTACGGAATACCTTGATAACGAAGAACAATATAACTATGTTTGGCGTGGCGGGTTCTATCACACAGGTGATGCGGCATATATGGATGAGAACGGCCGTTACTGGTTCCATGGTCGTTTTGATGATCTTATAAAGACCGGCGGATTCCGGGTAGGACCTTACGAAGTGGAAGAGGTTTTGATGGAGCATCCTGCAGTGGTGGAGTGCAGTGTAATAGGCGTACCTGACGACCTCAGAGGACAGGCAATCAAGGCAGTCATAGTTCCTAGACCCGAATATAATCCATCCGTGGCACTTGAGCTGGATATAAAAAATTACTGTAACCATAAACTGGCGGAATACAAATGGATTCGTATGATTGAATTTGTGTATGAGATGCCTAAGACTATCAGTGGAAAAATAAAAAAGACTGTGCTGCGTGGCGAAAAACAGGTGAATAAGTAAAAATTGTGTTACAATGAATCTGAAAAAGGATTTAATTTGAACATGATACCGAAAAATTTTGAGGAAATACTCAGTCACCAGGTCAGCGGTCTTCGTCAGTATGTGCTTAACGATCCCGTTCACTTGAATTATGTCAGTCAAAATCTGTGTGAGATGGTCGGGGTGAGTGAAGGCGAACTGTTGAATGACAGCAGGGATCTCTATGCTCAGCTGGTTCATCCCGCTGACAGAGATAATTACAATAACTTTATAACTAGGCTTGCAGAGCAGGAGCAGACCCTTACGGAAGAATATCGTCTTATTAAAAAGGATGGTGAGGAACTGTATGTAAGGGATACAGCCGTGTCAAAAAAATCGGATGACGGGATACTGACGGGGATATCGTTTCTGACGGATATTACCGATCTTAAGAGTGAAATTGACGACATGCAATTTCTGAATGAGACAATACATTGCGGATTTCTAAGATATACCTGCGAGAAACAGCCGAAAATTACATATATCAACCAGAGGATGATTGAGCTTCTTCGATTCCCGGAAGCCGATGAGGATGAAATTGATGACCTAGAAATGTACAAGAGCAATATCTTCCTGATGATTCCCGCAGAGGAAAGGCGCAGATTTGCCAAGTATCTGCAACGCGTATATTCCGCCAACAAATCCATTGCAGGCGAAACGACCTTACTTCGCTGTGACGGAACGCGTGCACACATCTTCGGATGGGTCACAAAATGTGTCAATGAAAAGGGCGAAGAAGAGTTCCAGAGCGTTTGCATGGATGTTACTGAACGCTATCAAGCAAGGAAAGACAGAGAAGCCGGGCGTTACCTGAGTGCAATCACCGATATCTATGACATGATATTTGAGTTCAATCTGGATGCCAACACCGCGAAATGCCTGCACAGCGGGGAAGAGTCATTTTTTAAGAAGTTCGAGAATATTGCCATGAATCTTGAGGATGCACTGGAAAGGTGGATTCTTGTTTCTATAGAGCCCGATGATCAGGAAAGTGTTCGCGATCTTTTTCATAAATTTTGCCGAAAAAGGCTGTACGAGGGTGATAGCAAACCACCCCAGATTACTTACAAGGCTCGTTCCACAGATGGAAATATCAGAAACTACACAGGGGTCTTCATTAAGATTGATGACGCTGTCAGTTTCTATTGCTGCCGTAAATTGCAGGATGTTGATGATACCGCGGTTCTTAAGAATGAAAATTATCAGCTGAAGGAAGGTATGCGGGATATTGTTATGCGTTTTTCTGACGGGATTGCTGCTTTTGAGTTGTCCCGGGAGGGAGCCGTCAAGCCTCTTTATGCCACTGAAAACGTTTGGGGATTTTTCGGCTACACCAGAGAGGAATGGCTTTCTCTTACAAAAACTTTTACAACTCTGAAAAAATTCACATCGCACAGCGAAACCTCTTATGAGGAATTTACCAATCTCATCGAGAAGGGTGAAGCGGAGTTTGTTTACTTTGATTACAATACCGGAACAGAGCGCAAAATCAAGGCGGTTTGTTCCCAGCGGGAACCGAACGGCACATCCTCTCGCTATGTTATGCTCTATGCTGTAGAGGACGATGATACCGATGTGCAGACGACCATGAAGGAGGAACCTATAGTTTCCATTCGCACCTTTGGATATTTTGATGTATTCGTCGGAGATAAGCCGATAGCATTCCGCAGCAAGAAGGCCAAGGAGCTCCTTGCCCTGCTTGTAGATCGCAAGGGGGGATATGTGACTTCAGACGAAGCGATAGGTTTTTTGTGGGAGGATGAGCCGACCAACAGTGTAACGCTTGCCAGGTATCGTAAAGTTGCTCTTCGATTGAGAAATACACTTGAGGAATACGGAATTTCCGATGTCATTGAAAACGTTGACGGGAAACGCCGTATTGTAATGGAACGCGTTCAATGTGACCTGTATGACTATATTTCCGGTGAGGAAGAGCATTTAAACCTATTTAAAGGCAGTTATTTGAACAATTACAGCTGGGCAGAAACCACTTTAGGTGAACTGATCAGCAATCAGGAACAAAGAGGCTTACTATGAGCAGTTACGTACACAAAGTCAATTATTATGAGACCGACAAAATGGGAATCACCCATCATTCAAATTATATTCGTTTCATGGAGGAAGCAAGAGTGAATTTTCTCGCGGAAATCGGTTATCCCCTGACACGCATGGAAGAGGCGGGTATTACATCGCCTGTGGTTACAGTTAATTGCGAATACGGGAAGACGACAACATTCAGCGATGAAATTGAGATACATGTGAGCGTTACAGGGTACACCGGGGTCAGATTAAAGCTCGGTTACACAATGTGGAACAAGGAGTCAGGTGAGGCAGTGGCAAAAGCCTCATCCACTCACTGCTTCCTAAATAAAAAGGGAAAACCTGTTGCATTGAAAAGGTATTTCCCTGAATTGGACGATATGTTGAGCGAACCTCGCGAAGACTGATTATTTCATCTGATACATCAGCCCGAAAGGCTTGCCGCGTAACAGCTTCCCGTCACCATTCTTTCCGATATAGCCGGACTCATCTACAATTTTCTTACCTCTCAGCAATACCGTGTCAACACGACCGACCTGCTCCATTCCTTCGTATGTACAGTAGTCAACATCATGGAGCATATCATCATTGGTAAACACACCTTTATACTCCGGATTAAAGATTACTATATCAGCATCCGCTCCGATGGAAATGCTGCCTTTCTGAGGGAACAATCCGTTGATTTTGGCAGGTGCGGTTGCATAGAAATCAACCAGCTGCTGACGGGAGATTTTGCCGCTTTCGACGCCATAGGTCCAGAGGACGGATAATCTGTTCTGAAGACCGGGTGCGCCATTCGGTATATTTCTGAAATCACCCTCTCCCATATGCTTCTGCTCTTTCCAGTCAAATCCGCAGTGGTCGGAGCTCACAGCATTGAGCCATCCGCGGTTGAGTGCATACCACAGATATTCCAGATGATCCGGAGTACGCAGTGCAGGTGAGCATACATACTTGGCACCTTCAAAGCCCGGCTTTGCCAGATTGCTCTCATCCAGCGTCAGGTAGTGGGAGCATGTTTCACCGAGTACCGACTGTCCTCTTGCTATTGCTGATGCGATTTCGTCGACGGCCTCACGGCAGGTAACGTGTGCTATGTAAATTGGTGCATCCGTTGTTTCAGCAAGGTAAATTGCTCTTCTGGTTGCTTCGGCTTCCGCCACAGGAGGACGTGAAACCGCGTGATAATATGGATCGCCCTTGCCTGCCGCAATACACTTCTTCTGCAGAACATCTATCATGTCCGCATTCTCGGCATGCACCATTACCGTCACGCCTGCTTCTTTCGCCTTTTCCAGTGCATTAAGGATCGCTTCATCATCGGCATGGAAAAACATCCCCTTATATGCCATAAACTGCTTCATTACGGGATATCCAACCTCAGCAAGCTCAGGAATCTCTTCTATTACTTCAGGACGCGGGTCGGTTAAAACTGCATGGAAGGAATAATCTACTGCAGCGATGCCGTCGGCATTTTCTTTTCTGTAATCCTCAATTGACTCAACCAGACCCTTATCCTTTATCTGATTAACGAATTCAATTATGGTTGTGGATCCTCCTGCGGCAGCCGCACGAGATGTCCGGAACCCTCTCGTGGATGTTCCGTTAAATGTAAACGAGAAGTGTACATGCTGGTCTACTCCACCCGGCAGTACATATTTACCTGCCGCATCAATGATTTCAGCATCGTCATGATCAATATTCTCACCAATCGCTTTAATCCGTTCGTCTTCTATAAGAATGTCTGCGATATACTCGTTTTCTGCCGTTACAATCGTTCCGTTTTTGATTATTGTTTTCATAGCTCCCTCCTCCTTTGCTTTAAATATTCTTTTATTATTTTAGCATCCGGTCAGATCCATTACTGTATGTAACAGAACCTGTGTGCCCAGTGCGATATCCTCGGGATCGGTATATTCTTCAGGGCAATGACTCTTGCCTGCTGCGCTGGGGATGAAAATCATTCCCACATCGGTAATTCCGGCCATCATAGCGGCATCATGAACAGCTCCGCTGTTAATAGGCATCCACAAGTCGGTGCAGCCGGAAGCAGCCTTTGTTATTGCCGATACAACTCTGCCGGTCAAACTGATGGGTGCATTGGATCCGATTTTATCGAGAATTACTTCTACGCCATATTCTTTTGAAATCGTTGCTGCGGCTTCTCTGATAAGGTGTTCAGCCGTCTCTATTCCGCTACGGACGATATCTCTGATGTCAATGGTGAACTCCACATGGCCGGCTATGACATTGGACATGCCCGGTTCCGCAGAGATTTTTCCGACCGTGGCTACGGTTGTATCGTTTACTCTGCTGCCGGCAATCGTTTCTATTTCTTTAATCAGGCATGCTACAGCGACCATAGGATCGTTTCTCATAGACATGGGGGTACCGCCGGCATGATTACTCTGGCCTGTGACAACTGCACGATAGGTCACCATACCTGCGATGGCCTGAACCACTCCGATATGTTTGCCCTCCCGCTCCATTACTATGCCCTGCTCAATATGCAGCTCAACCATTGAATCAACATCTTCATCACTGATTCTCGCAGATTCCAGCTTGTCGACAGGCAACCCTGCTGACCGGGCGATGTCAGCACATGATTTTCCCTCTGCGTTTTTCAGTCGTTTCAAATCATCAAAAACAAGTTTCCCTGTCATTACCTTGCTGCCAACCATTGTCGTGCCGCAATTAGAGCCTTCCTCCTCGGCAAAAACAACTAAATCTATCGGTCTTTCAGGTACATATTCATTCTCGTCCATAACGGAGATAACTTCAAGTGCACCGATTACTCCGACAACGCCATCGTACTTGCCGCCATTCCTGACGGAGTCTATATGTGACCCTATCATGACAGGAGTCAAGTTGGATTCTTTGCCTCGATAGCGAGCACGAATATTACCGATTGCATCGACAGAGATATTCATATTCATGGAGCGGCAGATATCCATAAGCCATTGTTTGACTTCGATGTCTGCTTTTCCGTATGAAAACCTGCTTATTCCGTTGCCCGGGGTATCGTTAAAGGATGCACATTTTTCTATACGTTCAATAATTCGCGGTTTGTTAACGTTCAGCGGTTTATTAACGTACAAGAGACACCACCTCCTTGTGTTATTGTACCAAAGGAAAGAAAAAAATAAAAGAAGCGGCGTGGGGATTTCCCCACGCCACTTAGCCGCGTTTAATTTTTAGTAGTTATCTCTACGTCTTCTGGAAAGAAGAAGTGCTGCCAACCCTGTTAACGAGAGAGCCATGCCTCCAAGCCAAAGTCCCAAGTTGCTGTCATCACCGGTTGATGGTTCATCATCGGTTGCATTTTCCTTATCGTTATCTGCCGGATCGTCAGGACCCATCGGGTTATCCGGATCTGTCGGATCACCCGGGTCTGCCGGATCATCCGGGTCTGCCGGATTATCAGGATCTACCGGATCGGTTGGATCTGTCGGATCAGTCGGATCGGTTGGATCTGTCGGATCAGTCGGATCGGTTGGATCTGTCGGATCAGTCGGATCGGTTGGATCTGTCGGATCGGTTGGATCTGTCGGATCGTCAGGATCCGGGTCTTGCGGATCTTCAGGATCTAATATGTTTTTCTCGTTAAGGAAGTCCACTTTCGCAGGGGAGTCCGCACTAATGGTTCCTGAACTGATATTTCCCGTATCGGTGCTATTGGTCGTTTTGTAACCGTCTACAGTGTAATCATTTTCTTCTATCGTATAGCCAATTCCGTCAGGCAGCCCTGTTGCAGTCTTTTCTTGGCCGTCCTTAAGGATGAATGTTGCTACACCGTCAGTGAATTCCATTTCTCCGTATGTACCATTAATGGTCGGATCACCGAGCGTAACTGTAAATTCGAAATCCTTGTTGGTGTCCGCATCATTTCCGGTTACGGCATTTGTAACTTTCAGAATGCCTGTGGCTTTCTTCGTGTTTGTGAACTCCACTGTTTTGGTATTGTTTCCTGCGATCGTACCGGTATCGCCGGTCTTTGTGGTCACATAATCGTCATAATCCTCTTCCGTTACGGTGTAACCCATGCCGTTAGGCAGGCCCTCAATTGTCTTGCTTTCGCCGCCCTTAAGTGTGATTGTAGCCTTGCCGTCCTTGAATTCAACGTCGCTTAAGGTTTCGCCAAATTCCTTGTCGGAGAGCTCAATCGTGAATGTGAACTCTTTAGTGGTGTCGGCATCGTTTCCTGCCAGAACCTTCTTAACGGTCAGACTGCCGTAGGTGTTCTTAGTGTTGGTGAAGGTTGCCGTCTTTTCATCGTTTCCTACAATCTTTCCGGTATCGCCGGTTGCCTGAGGAGCCTCGTAGCCTTCATCAGTGTAATCCTTTTCGGTTACGGTGTATCCCATGCCGTTAGGCAGACCCTCAATTGTCTTGCTTTCGTCGCCCTTTACGGTGATAGTAGCGACACCGTCCTTGAACTCAACGCCGTCCAAGTCTTTATTAAAGCCCTCGTCAGAAAGTTTGATCGTGAATGAGAACTCTTTATCAGTGTCCTTATCGTTTCCTGCCAGAACCTTCTTAACGGTCAGACTGCCATAAGTGTTTTTCGTATTGGTAATAAAACTCGCATTTGTTTCAGTCGTGCTCTTGTTGTATTTACCAAAGGCAAGAAGTGACCAGTCACTCTCGTGTCCGAAAATAATCTTTGTTTCCGTTACCGTTATATTCCAATTGTCTATTTTTCCAAGCCCGCTCCAAAATTCGAAAGAAGGGTTCCCGATTCCCTAGACGCCTTTCAGTGCAGATTTTTTTATTATTTCTCTCTCTTCAACGGAAAGCGGGTCCGGTGACCAAACAACACAGTGGTTCCCCTTCTTCACCAAAACAACATCCTTGTTATATCCGGTAGTGTTTATATCCAGTTCATTACACGGTGTTATCTTCTCCCAGCCTCCCGTAATTTCAGGAGGGTTAAACACCACATTCGGATCCGTGTGTGCCGTTTCGGTATATCCGTTAACATTACTTTCAACCACTTTGAACTTGTAAGCCTTGTCAGGACTGTACGTCGTACCGCTGTAGAGAGGTTCATCGGAAATATCGAAGGTGCACTCCCAATTATCAACTGCAGTTATTGTTTTAGTCTCAACAGGTGTTGCTGTCGTCTGATTAAAAGTACCCAGATATTTATACAGCGTTACATTGATAGAGGCAGGTCTGTCCGCCGTAGAGTCTCCCTCCCACTTTTTTGTAAACGGAATCAGAATCTGGCCCGGAGTAGAGACAGGTTTTCCTTGATCCGAAAGGGAACCGGAACTCTTCAAAAGAGGTTCATTCCCTTTGTCCAGAGGTTTATCTCCATTGTCAAGAGGCCCATCTCCATTTGCAAGTCCGTTTCCATTTGCAAGAGGCTCATCGTCATTGTCAAGAGAATCTTTCTCATTGACAGGAGGCTCAAAGATGGTTTCACTTCCGGTCTTGTCTTGGGTATCTGCCGCCGGAGCTCCCTGTGCAAATGCAGTGCCGCTCATGGAAAAAGTCATCATGAGGCAGAGTATAAATACAGCTATTTTTCTTACGGTTTTCATAAAACGAAATCCTCCTTTCTTCACTCGAAGGGGAAAATAAAACAGTTACTACAATGTTTGCTTTCATATCTCCTGTCGGAGTCGATCAAAGTCAAATCCTACTTCCTTTTCAAAAAAAGGGACGAACTATGCGGGCTAATCTATACTATTTTAGTCCACTTTAGTTCACACATCTATTGTATCTTTTTCACATTTTCTTTGTCAATCCTTCGATTGACGGGAAATAAAGCTAATTCAGGTTTTAGATAGCTTGCGGAATCTTTACCTTACATTAACCTTATATTAACCTTATTATAAGTAAATTCCATAGCTATTTTTTGTTTTTTTCTAGACTTTATTACTAAAGATTGACAATCAAGCTCCTAATTATAACCATATACTGTATACAAGATACAGCTCCGTAAAGAATTAGTGACAGGGCGCAACACAATACCTGACAACCTGACAATTGCTGCTGTTTCTATTTCTACGCGGTGATATATTGTATACAAGAGAGTAACCGGTTGAAATTTACGGGGGTATAAGTTATAGTATTTGTGGCATGTTGTCCGTTGTGGCAGCATTTTAAAGATTTTCGATATCCAAAAGACTAAGGAGGATGTATTTATATGAACAAGCTTGAACAGCTCCTCGAAAAAAAAGCAAAACTCGCATTAGGCGGAGGAGAGAAAAGAATTGAAGCTCAGCATGCCAAAGGCAAACTTACGGCCAGGGAAAGACTGAATATTCTTTTTGACCAAGACAGCTTTGTTGAAATTGACACATTTGTAGAACACAGATGCGGATTTTACGGGCTTGATGAAAGAGAGATGCCGGGCGACGGTGTAGTAACGGGCTACGGACAGGTTGATGGCAGGCTGGTATTTGCTTTTGCACAGGACTTTACTGTTGGCGGAGGATCTTTGGGCGAGTATCACGCAGAAAAGATTGTTAAGGTACAGGGTCTGGCTCTTAAGATGGGAGCTCCTATCGTCGGCCTGCAGGACTCAGGCGGTGCCAGAGTTGAAGAAGGCGTAGCTGCACTTTCGGGTTTTGCCAAGATATTTCACAATAATACAATCTCCTCAGGTGTTATTCCGCAGATTTCAGTAATCATGGGACCATGTGCAGGCGGGGCGGTATATTCACCGGCAATCACCGACTTTATTTTCATGGTTGATCAGACATCAAAGATGTTCATAACAGGTCCTGACGTAATAAAAACAGTTACAGGCGAAGAGGTGACGGCAGAGGCTCTGGGCGGAGCAACAACGCATAACACCGTAAGCGGTGTAGCCCATTTCATAGGAACTGACGACGAAGAGACTCTGAAGCAGGTTAGAGAACTGCTTTCATATCTGCCTTCAAACAATAAAGAACTTCCTCCTGCTTACGCATTCACTGACGATGTGAACAGGATGATTCCCGAATTCAATGATATTATTCCCGACAATCCTAATAAAGCGTACGATATGTATGATATTATCAAAGGACTCGCAGATGACGGTGTTATATATGATGTTAACGGCATGTACGCTAAGAACATCATTACATGTTACATCAGAATGGCAGGCGCAACAGTAGGAGTTATTGCCAGTCAGCCGTCAGTGTGGGCGGGCTGCCTAGATATTAACGCATCGGACAAGTCGGCCAGATTTGTGAGAAGATGTGATGCATTCAATATTCCTTTGCTTACTCTCGTGGATGTACCCGGCTTCCTGCCCGGAACCAATCAGGAATACGGAGGCATTATCAGGCATGGAGCCAAGCTTCTTTATGCGTACTGCGAAGCAACAGTGCCAAAGGTTACAATGATTGTCAGAAAGGCTTACGGTGGTGCTTACATCGCCATGTGTAATAAAGAGCTGGGTTCCGATATGGTTCTGGCATGGCCGAACGCAGAGATCGCCGTAATGGGTGCGGCGGGTGCCGTAAACATCATGTCATCAATAAGGCAGGAACTTAAGGAATCTGATAATCCTGAAGCACTGAGACAGGAAAAGATTGAAGAGTACGAAGAGAAATTTAATAATCCGTATTATGCGGCAAGTCTTGGATATGTTGACGATGTTATTGAGCCGGCAACAGCCAGACAGAGAATAATCAGTGCATTCGATATGCTTAAGACAAAAAAGGAAACGTTGCCGCCTAAGAAGCATGGCAATATTCCGCTTTAAGGAGGTAGCATCATGACAATAATGGAACAATTTGCAAACCCCGAAACTATACACTCCATGTCCTTCGGAGATCAGATGATAGGATCATTGATTACGATGATTATGGGTATAGGTACCACTTTTATAGTGCTGATTATTATTTGGGGCTTTATTGCAATCTTGGGGAAGAGTCTGGAGAAAACCGATAAGAAAAAGGAGTTAAAGGCGGCTGAATCGGCAGCAACCGATGCGGGGCCCTCAGGCGGGTATACAAAAGTAGAGGCAGCATCTGATGACAGCCTGGTTGCGGTAATCGCAGCAGCCATTGCGGCATATTCAGGCGGAAGCGCAGACAGACTGGTTGTAAGGAAGATTACCAGGCTATGTGGGGAACAGACTCCTTGGGGAGTTTCCGGACTGGAAGAAAGACTTGAAACCAGAAAGATGTAGTGACAAATAAATCATATCGAAAGGAATTGATAAAAATGAAAAAATACAATATCACTGTAAACGGAACAACTTATGCGGTTGAAGTAGAGGATCTGGGAGGAGCACCTGCACCTGCGGCGGCGGCACCGGCACCTGCACCGGCAGCGGCTCCTGCACCTGCGGCGGCACCGGTATCTGAACCGGCAGCGGCTCCTGCACCGGCTGCAGCACCGGCAGCAGGCGGAGCAGGGGAAGTAACAGCTCCGATGCCGGGTACGGTTCTGGACGTCAGAGTTTCGGAAGGACAGGCTGTAAATGCAGGGGATATACTTCTCATTCTGGAAGCCATGAAGATGGAAAACGAAATTATGGCCCCTGAAGCAGGGACAGTAGCAAGTGTCGCCGTGGAGAAGGGCGCGTCGGTAAACACAGGCGATGTTCTGGTTACGTTTAAGTAAAAAGTATTTTGGATTAAATGATATACAATATGTCAGAGAGAGTCTTTTCTCTCTGACATTCTTTTGTTAAAATATCAGCAGACAGAAATGATACATTAGGATTTGCACGGCGACTGCAACAATAGTAGCAGCGGCAAAGCGAAAGGAGAAAAAATGTTACTGGCTTTTGATGTAGGGAATACCAACATTGTACTGGGAGTTTTTAAGAATGGTAAGATGATTACCAACTGGAGAATGGAAACGGACAACCGCAAGAGTGCGGATGAGTACGGAATGTTAATCAATCAGCTGTTTCAGTATGAGGGTCTGGATGTAAAAGATGTAAATGATGTTATCATTGCAACGGTAGTTCCTTCAATTCTTTATACGCTGCAGCACCTCTCACAGAAATACTTCCGGAGAAGGGCGATCGTGATAGGCCCGGGAATAAAAACAGGACTGGTGGTTAAATATGATAACCCCAAACAGGTGGGTGCGGACAGAATAGTGAATGCCGTTATTGCCAGTGCCAAATACGGCGGTCCGCTTATAATTATTGATTTCGGGACGGCGACCACCTTCTGTGCGGTTACCGACAGACCCGAATATATCGGAGGAACAATTGCGCCGGGGTTGAAAATTTCATCCGATGCATTGTTTGAAAAGACAGCTAAGCTCCCCAAGGTTGAGCTTGAGGAGCCTGGGCATGTTATATGCAGAAATACCAACACAAGCATGCAGTCCGGTCTGGTTTACGGACATATGGGGCTTGTTGATTACATTGTTAAAAAAATGAAGACGGAGATGGTTGAGTACTGCAACAATGAAGGCATGAATATCATCGAATCGGATATCAGCGTTATTGCTACAGGAGGCTTATCGAATCTGATAGAGAGCGGAGTCGGCTGCATCGACTATGTTGATAAGATGCTGACGCTGGAAGGCTTGGAGCTGATTTACAGAAAGAACAAGAAGTGCAAGAGACCTGCTATAACAACAGATGATTGTCAAAGCGATTAAATGATGAAATTGAAAAATCTGCAACTCAATAATCCCTTCCTGCTGGCACCGCTGGCAGGATTTACGGACAAAAGCATGAGAACCCTCTGCGCAGAGCAGGGGGCTTCTTTGACGTATACGGAAATGGTCAGCTGCAAAGGGCTCAAGTATGGGGATCGAAAGACCGGGCAGCTTCTGGAGATAGGGGAGGATGAAGGCCCGGTTGGTTTCCAGCTTTTCGGTGACGATCCGGAGATACTGGAGTGGGCTGCCGGTATGTTGGCGGCAGGAGACGGTGCAGGACCGGTAACGTTGGATTTGAATTGCGGTTGTCCCGTGCCGAAGATTGTAAAAAACGGTGAAGGTTCGGCACTGTTGAAGCGGCTGGATGTTCTATATGATTGTGTAGAGGCGATGGTGAAGGGGACTGAAGCTGCAGCCCAGACCGGTGGAGGCAGGAGACCGATACCGGTGACAGCTAAGATCAGAATGGGCTTTGCGAAGGGGGAAAACGTAGCTGTTGAAGCGGCAAGGGCTGTTGAAGCGGCCGGTGCTGCGGCAGTAACCGTGCACGGCAGAACCCGGGAGCAGTACTATGAAGGAGCTGCAAACTGGGATGTGATTGCCGAGGTTAAAAAGGCCGTAAACATTCCCGTTATCGGAAATGGAGATGTAAGAAGCGGCGGTGATGCCATCCGCATGATGAGGGAGACGGGATGTGACGGTGTCATGATTGCCCGCGGAGCCTTAGGGAATCCGTGGATTTTTGCGGAAGCCCTGGCACTGTGGAGAGATGATTGTTTCGGGGCACCAACCGTTAACGAGCGGCTGGACATGCTTCTCAGACATTTTGATATGGTCTGCCGGGATAAAGGAGAGCGAATAGCTGTCCGCGAAATACGAAAGTATGTCGGCTGGTACACTAAAGGAATGCGGGGAGCTGCGGCAGTAAGACGCGAAATCAATACTACGGACGATCCGGTTATGTATCGGACAATAATAGACAGTCTGAGATTTGTTTAACCCCAGAGCTCCTCATCGGTCGGAACGTGATTGTCCGGTCTGAATCTGGCTATTCTGGAAACATTCATCAGATGCGTGTAGTTCAGATTCTCGGAAATAGAATTGTTGCCCCAAGACCCGCAGCCAAGGGTGTTCGTCGGATTCAGTCCATTGAAGTATGATCCGCCGGCAGAGTTGGCACTGCACTGGTTGATTACGAATCTCGATACATACAGGCTTTCTGCCACCTTCGCTATATTTTCTTCGCTGTCGGAGTGGAAGGCTACAGAGTGTCCTTTGCCTTCTCTTTCCAGGTTTTCGGCTGCGATTCTGATGGCATCGTCAAGGTCTTTGTATGCATAGGCGCTGAGCACGGGAGCCATCTTTTCACCGCCCAAAGAATCCGTTGCACCCGTTCCATCGGCAACAGCAACTATAACCTTGGTCTCTGCCGGAATTTCTATGCCTGCCAGCTCGGCGACTTTAGCACATGATTGGCCAACTGAATGCCTGTTTGCTTTGCCGTCTGCAAAGAGTGCTCCGCGCACCTTTTCAAGTTCCGCGGCATTTCGAACGATGTATGCCCCGCCGGCGGCAAATTCTTCCAACATTTCTTCAAAGTCACTTTCATGACAGATTGCGGATTGTTCTGCTGAACATATAATTCCGTAGTCATATGACCTGCCCTTTATAATTTTAGGTACAGCTTCCTTCAGATCGTAGTCCTTATCTATGATGCACTGAACATTTCCCGCGCCTACACCCAGTGCCGGTTTGCCGGAGCTGTATGCGGCTTTAACCATTCCGCCGCCGCCCGTGGCAACCACGACATCTGCAGTTGAGATGAGATTTCTTGTGTTCTCCCTGTTCTGCTCTCCGAGGATCTGTATGAGATTTTCGGGCATTCCCAGCTTTGCCAATGCCTCGTTCATCATTTCAACAGCCTTGGTGCTGCATTTAATGGCCTTATGGTGCGGCGTGATAACGATAGCGTTCCCTGCCTTTAAAGCGAACATGGCATTACTCATGGGAGTTACAATCGGATTGGTACAGGGTGTTATCGCGGCAACAATACCAACAGGTTTGGCAACTTTCGTAATACCTGTAATTTCATCGGTGTCAAGAATGCCGCGGGATTTCTTGTTTTTCAGATTGTTCCAGATGATTCCGGCTTTTTGCCTGTTCTTTGCAAACTTATCTTCGACATTACCCATGCCGGTCTCTTCCACTGCGAATTCCGCCAGATACTGAGCGTTATCATAAACAACCCTGGCGATTGCCTGAACGGCTCTGTCAACCTGTTCCTGGCTCATCTTCTCGAATTCCGCCTGAGCCGCTCTCGCTCTTTCGATATAACTGTCAATATATGCTTTACTATCCATTTGATGACCTCCTTACCGATTATTATACAAAGTCAGGCAAAACCTTTCAAGACGGCAGCGAACATAAATAATATAAATGGCAGAATTTGACATATAACAATTGCCTGAGAGGCGTCCTCATGATAAAATTACCGGCAGAGAGGATGGTATATATGCTGATTATATATATTAAGATTGTAGCAAGCATTCTTGCCGGATTTTTTGCAGGCATGGGTGCTGTGTATATATTCAACAGGATGCCGGCCAAATGGCTTTGCGATTATGGAAAAACTCCCGGGCAGGAACTGACGGATCCGTATGTGCAGAGGGTCAAAGGGAATCCGTGGAGATGGGTATATGCGGTTGGTTTTATCGGGCTGTGCCTGAGACTTTCGCTGGCAGACACAGATGATCCGGGGCTTGGCGGTGTGCAGCTGGCGGTTGCTGGACTGTTTGCCTGCTGGTCGCTGCTGATTATAGGTCTGGCAGATTTGAAATACATGATTATTCCGGATCAGTTCGTAATCATGTTGGCACTTACGGCAGTGGGATTTGTTCCCCTTTACAAAGGAGAGATGCTTCTTGGCCCTCCGGGGGTATGGCAGCCCGTTATAGGCATGTTCATAGGCGGAGGGTTCATGCTGGCGGTTGCGGGAATCGGCGCACTGATTCTGAAGAAAGAGGTCATGGGCTTCGGTGATGTGAAGCTTAGCGCTGCCATGGGACTGGTGCTGGGCATAGCGGGGACTATTGCGGTGCTGACTGCGGCCATCCTGGTAAGCGGCGTGGTTGCCGCCGTTGGACTGATTTCGGGAAAAGTCAAACCTGAAGACAGTAAGCCTCTGGGGCCGTTTCTGGCCGGAAGTGCAATTGCATACATCTTTGTAGCGATGCCGTTTTACATATAGCAAACCCCGCTTGCGGAGGGAAGAACATGACTGAAAGTGCAACAGAATTAATAGAAACCATCGCATTGTTTGTTGTTGGCGGAGTAATCGGATTGGCGGTTCTCATCGGAATAATAATGCGTATTTACGAAAGAATTAAGTATGGCAGAGAAGAATCTTCCGAAGGCCCTGAAATTACACCGCTGCATCATTACGGAGCAATGCCCGTAAAAAACATGCCGTTTAAGTACGACTTTTCATATGATGAGGAACAGGAAGAAGCAGTTGCTGAAAACGAAAATAAAAGGGAAATGGAATAGATCATGTTATCTCTAATGATATCTGCAGATTTCCGCATAAATAGCTGTTTTTACAGTATTTTTACAGAAAAGTTCCCATGTATATTATATGGATAAATATACGCAAAGGCATACACTACCATAAATGAACGAACTTGCTGGTTATAGGCGGAGTAACGATATTAAGCTGCGGTTTGAAACTCCTTTTCTGCTGGAGAATAATAGTTCAGGAAATTGTACTAAATATGTTTCTGTAAAAAAGGCAGAAATACCACGATTTTTGCAGAAACTTAAGGAACACTAATGATAAATTATCTTATTTGCCGGCGTTTCTAAAGCCCGGCGGGCGGGCCTATTTCAGCACTTACGCGGTATGTATATCTGAAGATGCCGGAAGAATATATATAATAATTCGGAGGATCGGTCATGAAAAAGATTGATATAATAGGATATATTATAGGCTTTACTGTTTTTATAGTTTTGATTCCGGCATTGATGTGGTGGGTGTCCGGTAGCGTTAAACCATGGGGTATAGGAACTCTCCGTCTGGCAGTATGTGCGATTATCGGCATCGGCCTCGGTCTCTGGACAAACATATATATGAAAATCGTAGGCAAGGGGCATCCGATGGACCCGTTTAATCACGAAATCGGAACTCGCACGAGTGAACTGATGACAGACGGGCCGTATAAGATCTGCCGCAATCCCATGCTTCTCGGGGCTCTGATATACTATATAGGGGTTCTGATTTTTCTTCATTCATGGAAGGCGGCGGTTATTTTTATTGCATTTTTTGTTATTGCCATGATACAAGTTAAGAAAGAAGAACAGAGGTTGGAAAGAGATTTCGGGGACTCTTACCGGGAATACAAGAGACGCACTGCGAAGATTATTCCGTTTATCTGGTGATTTCATCTGGTGAAGTCATGCATATGCCGGCATTGTCGTTTTTTGTGCCATGTTGTATAATGTAGAGCAGCGTGGAGAAGTGTACGAAAATGAGAAATATACTTCTGACAATTGCATATGACGGAACCACTTTTCATGGCTGGCAGAAGCAGCCGGAATGCAGAACGGTTCAGGGAATTCTTGAGCAGACCATGAGCAGGCTTTTTAACAGGGAAATTCTGCTTGCCGGGACCAGCCGGACAGATGCAGGTGTTCACGCATACGGTCAGCGTGCTTCATTCAGTACAGATATAAACATTCCCGTTGAGAAACTGGCAATGGTTGTAAACAATGCCCTCTGTGCCGGAGAAGGTTCCGTAAGCGGGTATGGAGGTTTTGCAAAATCTCCGGTCAGAATCCTGAAGGCGGAAGAGATGCCTGAGGGGTTTCATGCCAGATTCGATTGCAAAGGCAAGAAATACATCTATAAAATACGAACGAATGCCGACGATGAATCCCTGGTGTTTGAACGAAACTATGTATATCACGTTAAGGAAACTCTGGACGCAGAGGCTATGAATGCCGCGGCAGGATTGCTGATAGGAACCCACGACTTCAAGTCCTTTGAGGCATCGGGAGGGAATCCGCGCGAAACCACCGTTAGGACGATATTTAATGCCGGCATAAAGTCGGATTCGGAGGGTATCGAGTTCAGCATTGAAGGTGACGGATTCCTGTACAACATGGTAAGAATAATAACGGGAACCCTTGTGGAAGCAGGACAGGGGAAGCGAGATCCCGAGAACATGAAACAAGTTATTGAAGCGGCTGACAGAAGAGTTGCGGGTCATACTGCACCACCCAACGGACTGTATCTGGCAGAGGTTTACTATTAGGAGAAAACTATGGAAAAAAGACCAAGCTGGGATGAATATTTCATGGAAATGGCGGCGGTTACGGCAAAGAGATCCACATGTCTGAGGAGGCAGGTGGGTGCGGTAATTGTCAAGGATAAGCATATAGTCGCAACCGGATATAACGGAGCACCGAGAGGTTTGGATCACTGTGGGGAGAGAGAGGATGGGTGCCTGAGAATTGCAAAAGGCGTCCCCTCAGGGGAGAAGCACGAACTTTGCAGGGCGCTTCATGCGGAACAGAATGCTATCATTCAGGCGGCAACTCTGGGGCAGAGCATTGAGGGTGCGGTCATATACATTACCCATCAGCCCTGCGTAATCTGTGCGAAGATGATAATAAATGCAGGTATCAGCAGAATCGTTGTAAGGGAAGGATACCCGGACGAACTGGCAGTTGAAATTCTTAGAGAAGCGGGAATCCGTATAGTCATGCTCGACGAAGACCGGTAAGGGAGATTTAATTTGACGGCAACAAGTTTTGACCTGTGGGCGCCATTCGTCATGGCGGGAATCATAGCGGCGGCATGTACGCCTTTTGCTATTTGGATTGCCCCGAAAATAGGCGCAATGGACGTACCTAAAGACAACCGAAGAATACATAGCAAGCCTATGCCGAGATTCGGAGGCATATCCATGTATGTGGGAATCATGGCGGCACTGGCTGTGTTTGCTGTCGACGATAAGGAAATCGTTGCAGTCATGGTGGGGTGCACTCTGATCTATATAATGGGAGTGATAGACGATCTGAGGAATGCCAAACCTGTTTTTAAAATGGCGGGACAGGTTTTGTGTGCGACGATTACCTTTGCCATGGGTCTCAGGATAGAATTTATTACTAACTATTTCGGCGAAGGAAATATGATGTTCGGCATGGCAGCATGCTATATAATAACGATTCTCTGGCTGGTAGGAATCACAAATGCTCTCAACCTTATTGACGGTCTGGACGGTTTGGCAGCCGGGATATCGGCAATCTCGGCTCTCTGCATAGCATATGTTTCCTACATACACGGAGAATATATCACGACAATCGGCATGATGATAGTTGCCGGAGCCGCAATGGGCTTCCTGCCGTTTAATTATCACCCTGCTAAGATATTCATGGGAGACGGGGGCTCGCAGCTTCTGGGCTTCGCCATAGCGGCACTCTCTATTATAGGAACGGTAAAGAGTGCGACTGTGGTGGTTGTCGTTATTCCGGCACTGGTTCTGGGTCTGCCGATTCTGGATACGGCCATGGCGATTGTAAGAAGGACCAGAAGAGGACAGTCCATTGTAATGGCGGATAAGGAGCACCTGCACCATAGAATAATCAAGGCAGGATTCGGTCAGCGTCGTGCGGTCATGCTCATGTACAGTGTGAGCGGAATCATGGGAATAGTAGCAATCCTCTACAGCAGAGGACTGTATGTCGAGTGCCTGGGTTTGGCCATAATAGCAATTATAATTGTGGGAGTAATTCTTACAGATACGGGAAGAAACAAAATCCAACTGAAGGGAAGAAGAATTCTAAGGGAGGATTTGTCGGAGAAAGACCGCAAATACAAATAATTTAAAGATAGCCTACAACCTTGGAAACACCGGGGTTGTTATTTTTTAATTAAAACAGAGAGGTTGAAACGACAGAAAAAAGGTGTATAATTAAAACAATTATGAAGACACTTACGGAAGGACTAAAAGAATTCAGAAATGAGATAATTGTCTGGGCACTTGTAATGGCTGTGCTGGCGGAAGTGATTTCTCTTTTTGTAATCGGTCCCGGGGTTATGTTTCCTTTAGGGCTTGCCATGGGAACAGCCGTTGCTATTTTCGGTTTTATCCTGCTTGTGAAATCCGGTGAGGCATCGGTGGTAACGAGAACCGGAACTATTGTTGTCTTAGGATATTTCTTCGCACTGATTCTTCACGGTATTTTCTTTTTTATTTGTATCAGACTGAGTCTGGTCTGTGCCGTTGGATGCGGGTGCGGTTTCTTGACAATTCATTTTGGAATCATGTTCCTCTATGGAATAGTTTATAAGTTTTTCAAGAAAAAGGAGAACCCTCTCAATGACTGGACAGAACCTAAGGAGTGGAATGATCTGTCCGTCTATGACGAGGAGGACGATAACTGGTAGGAGGTGGCAGCATGGACTTTGGACCGCGAGTGATATTTTCAATAGGACCTGTTGATGTAACCGAAACCGTGTGTTTTGCCTGGCTGGTCAGTCTGGCAATTTTGGCTTTTGCTTTTTTTGCAACCAGAAATATGCAGAAAATCCCCAAGGGAGGTCAAAATGCAGGAGAGCTGCTTGTAGGCTTCATGTACAATTTTGTCAAGGGTGTCATGGGAGATGTCAGTGAGAAATTTACGCCGTATATAGGAACTCTTATCGTGTTCCTAGGGCTGGGAAGTATGCTGGGGCTCATTCACATGAGACCGATAACGGCAGATCTCAACTGTACAGTGCCGTTGGCACTGGTTACTTTCGTAATGATTCACTACAATGCGGTAAAGGTACAGACCTTCCCGGGATACATGAAGGAATTGGCATCGCCATACGCTTTCATGTGGCCGCTGAATATCATCAGTGACTGCATTTTTCCTGTTACGCTGGCATGCCGAATCTTCGGTAACATTCTGGCAGGAGTGATAGTAATGTCGCTGATATACGGAGCACTGGAAAGTATATCTCTGGAATTTCTTCCGATTCCGCTGCTGCAGATTGCACTGCCATTGCCTTTAGCCTTCTGGTTTGATATGTTTGAACCTGTACTGCAGGCGTATGTCTTCTGCATGCTTACCATGGTATTCATTGACAACGGCAGACATCCCAGCAGAGAGGAATAATGTTATAACTAAACTAAAGATTTAAATAGATTTAAATAAAGAATTTCAATATTAAGGAGGACAATGAAATGACAGGAATTACAGGTGCAGATTTAATCGCTGCTTTCTCGGCACTTGGAGCAGGTCTGGCAATGTTAGCGATGATGGGTGTGGGAATCGGAATCGGTTTCAACGCAGGAAAAACAGTTGAGAGTACCGCACGTCAGCCGGAAGCGCAGGGAACACTGCTTAAGCTGATGCTTATCGGTGTAGCACTTACGGAAACGGCAGGTATCTTCGCGTTGATTATTTCAATCCTGTTGCTGTTTGCCAATCCGCTGTTGTAATGTATACACATTATTGGCAGATTGATTTAAGGAAGGAGGAAGAGTATGGAACTTCATACAGGGTTGATTGAATTTAATTGGACATCGCTTATGATTTTAGCCAATCTATTCATCCTATACATCATACTCAAAAAGTTCTTCTGGGAAAAAATAAAGAAATTCATGGATGACAGAGCCAATGCGGTTAAGGATGCCATAGACAGTGCCGAAGCTATGAACAAGCGTGCGGACGAGAAGATGGAAAACTACAGCAAGCGCATAGCCAATCTGGAAGAAGAGGGCCGAGAAATAATCAAAGCCTCCAAGCAACAGGCTGATGTACAGGCTCAGATTATAATAGAAGAAGCGCGGCAGCAGGCAAGCGAAATTATTGCCAAAGGGGAGAGAATCATTAAGCTGGAACAGGCCAAGGCTATGGATGAGATGCGAAAGGAAATCGCAGGACTGGCGCTGATGGCTGCCGAGCAGATTATTGAAAGAGAAGTCGCAAGCACGGGTCATGAGGCCATTGTTGACGATATAATCAGGAATGCGGGGAACGCAGAATGGCGGAGTTAACAATTGAACTGACCTATGGTGCTGCACTTATGGGTGCGGCCGAGGATACAGATAAGAAACAATTGATTCTGGACGAAGCATATCAGGTTCTGGAACTGATTAAGGCGGAACCGGATTTGCATGCATTCATTAACTATCCGGCAATATCCGCAGACGAGAAGAAAAAGGTTCTCAGAACGATCTTTGAAGGAAAGATTTGTGAAGAGCTGCTGAACTTCCTTTACATTCTCGTGGATAAACGAAGAACCATGTACTTCGAGGGAATCATTAAAGTTTACAAGGAACTCATAGAGAAGGAAGAGGGCGTTTCCTACGGAACGGTTTACTCGGTTGTCCCTCTCAGTGAGGAGAAGCTCACCCGGCTGGAGGAAGGAGCTTCGAAGCTTTTGCGGACTACAGTGAAGCTGACTAACGAAACAGATCCCAAGCTGTTGGCAGGCATTAAGATTCTTGTTGAAGGCAAGATTATTGATGCGTCATACAGGAAGAAACTTGACGAGCTTGCGAGTCAGATGAAAAAATCCTAGGGGGGAGCAAGTATGAATTTAAGACCTGAAGAAATAAGTTCGGTTATAAAAGAACAGATAAAAAATTATAAAAGCAAGCTGGACGTTTCTGATTTCGGTATAGTAATTCAGGTTGGCGACGGAATAGCCAGAGTATACGGTCTTGAGAAATGCATGGCGGGAGAACTGCTGCAGTTCGGGGAGAATACTTACGGCATGGCGCAGAACCTGGAAGAGGACAATGTGGGTGTCGTAATACTCGGCTCCGACAGAGAAATAAAGGAAGGCGATATCGTCAGACCGACGGGGGCTGTTGTTGAGGTTCCTGTAGGTGAGGCACTGATAGGAAGAGTAGTAAATGCTCTGGGTCAGCCGCTGGACGACAAGGGACCGATTCAGGCGGAAGACAGAAGGCCTGTCGAAAATCTGGCTCCCGGGGTACTTCTGAGGAGGTCGGTTCACCAGCCTTTGCAGACGGGAATCAAGGCTATTGACTCGATGATTCCTATAGGAAGAGGACAGAGAGAGCTTATCATCGGGGACAGACAGACGGGCAAAACCGCAATCGCCATAGATACAATCATTAACCAGAAGGGAGAAGATGTAATTTGCATCTATGTTGCAATCGGACAGAAGGCATCCACGGTTGCACAGCTCACACATACTCTGGAAGAGAAGGGTGCCATGGATTATACAATCATCGTAAGTTCGACGGCATCCGAGGCGGCACCTTTGCAGTATATCGCACCGTATGCCGGATGTGCCATGGGGGAACACTTCATGCATCAGGGCAAACACGTTCTGATAATATATGATGACCTGTCCAAACACGCGGTGGCATATCGTGCGATGTCCCTGCTGCTCAGAAGACCGCCGGGACGTGAGGCTTATCCGGGAGATGTGTTCTATCTTCATTCTAGGCTTCTGGAGAGAGCTGCTAAGCTCAATGATGAAATGGGCGGGGGTTCGCTGACGGCACTGCCTATTATCGAAACTCAGGCGGGCGATGTGTCGGCATACATCCCAACCAATGTTATTTCCATCACTGATGGGCAGATATATCTGGAAGGTGAGCTTTTCTTCTCGGGACAGAGACCTGCGGTTAATGCCGGCATCTCCGTATCGAGAGTAGGAGGAAATGCTCAGATTAAGGCAATGAAACAGGTTGCCAGCAAGATTAAACTGGAGCTGGCTCAATACAGAGAACTGGCCAGCTTCTCCCAGTTCGGTTCAGACTTGGATGCGGATACCAAGGCTCGTCTGGAGCACGGACAGGTTCTTATGGAAATACTGAAGCAGCCGCAGTACAGCCCGGTTCCGGTTGAGCTGCAGGTAGTTATTATATATGCTGCAATCAATCACCACCTTGATGAGATTGGCGTGCATAATGTCAAGGACTTTGAAAAAGAGTTCAGCGAATTTGTCACTTCGACCTATCCGGAAATTTTAACCGACATAAAGAAACAGGGTAAGCTTACGGAGGAGACGGAAGAGCTGCTCAAGAAAGCGATCGAAGGGTATAAGGACAAGTTCCTGAGAGCACTCGATGTTAAGCTTCTTCGCCCTGACGAAGAACCCGAGGCGGCGGAAGAATAAGAGAGGTGAGACTATATGGCAAAGGAGTCCATTCAGGATATTAAGAGGAGAATTAAGTCGGTTTCCAGTACGGAACGCATCACCAACTCCATGAAGCTGGTGTCGGCGGGAAAACTGCGAAAAGCAAAAGCCATTTTTGAAAAGACCAACCGAAATTCACATTTTATTACCAATACAATAGGCGAACTTTTCAACTCCAGCCAGGAAGTCCCTCAAGAGTATCTGGAAGGGAACAGGGAAATCAAGACCACAGCATATATTGTCGTAACCAGCGGCAGGGGACTTTGCGGAGGTTTCAACAATAACATCATCAAAGAGGCTCAGAAGAATTTTGATGCTGACTGGGAACCGCCTGTAATCGTGGCTATCGGAGGAAAAGGCAAAGAGTATTTTGAGAAACGCGGGTACAACATTAAAAGCTCTTATCTGGCACCGCCGGAAAGTATTTCTTTCCTGGAAACCAAGGAGCTTTCGAGACCTATTATCGAGATGTATAATAATAAGGAAATCGATGAGGTTGTGCTGATTTATACGGCTTTCATAAGTGCTATGGAGCAGGAAGTGAGAAACGAAATTCTGCTTCCTTTCAAGATAGAGAGCGACCCGGAAATATTAAAGGACTACAAGTATGTTGAATACGAGCCTTCTGCGGAAGAGGTGTTTAACTATCTGATTCCCAAATATGTTGAGATGAAAATATATTCGGCGGTTGTTGAGTCGGCTACATGTGAGCATGCAGCCCGAAGAATGGCTATGGAAAGTGCAACAGACAATGCCAGAGAGATGCTGGATAATCTGAACCTGAACTATAACAGGGCCAGACAGGCGGCTATCACGGATGAAATTATTGAAATTGTTGCCGGTTCCGAAGCGCAGAACTGAAGCGCGTGATAAGGAAGGCTACAGGAGGCAAACATGAACAAAGGAAAAATACATCAGATTATAGGACCTGTAATTGATATAAAGTTCAAAGAAGATGAAATGCCCGAACTGATGAATGCGGTTGAGATTATGCTTGACGGCAGGCGCATAGTAACGGAGGTTGCTCAGCATATGGGTGACGATGTTGCCAGATGTGTAGCGCTTTCATCTACGGATGGTTTGCAGAGAGGAATGGAAGCGACGGATACGGGTGCGCCTATTACAATCTCTGTCGGCAAGGAAGTTCTCGGCAGAATGTTCAATGTTCTGGGGGAACCGATTGATGATAAACCTGCAATAGAGACGAAGATGAAAGCCTCCATTCACAGGGCGGCTCCGAGCTTTGAAGAACAGGACACCTCTTCACAGATTTTCGAAACGGGAATCAAAGTAATTGACCTGATTGCACCATATACCCGAGGCGGTAAGGTAGGTCTGTTCGGAGGAGCCGGTGTAGGTAAAACCGTACTTATTCAGGAACTTATCAGCAATATTGCCAGAGAGCATGGCGGCATTTCCGTATTTGCGGGTGTAGGCGAGAGAACAAGGGAAGGTAACGATCTGTATTATGAAATGATTGAGTCGGGCGTTATCGATAAGACCGCCCTGGTGTTCGGACAGATGAATGAGCCGCCGGGAGCCAGAATGAGAGTTGGCTTGACGGGACTCACCATGGCAGAGTATTTCAGGGATGAAGAGAAACAGGACGTGCTTCTGTTTATCGACAACATTTTTAGATTCACCCAGGCAGGTTCCGAAGTGTCGGCGCTGCTGGGAAGAGTTCCTGCAGCAGTAGGTTATCAACCGACTCTGGCCACGGAGATGGGTGCTTTGCAGGAAAGAATTACATCCACAAATAAGGGTTCGATTACATCCGTTCAGGCTGTATATGTACCGGCCGACGACCTGACCGACCCTGCTCCGGCAACCACATTCGCCCACCTGGATGCAACAACGGTTCTTTCCAGGGCTATCACCGAGCTGGGAATCTATCCGGCGGTGGATCCTCTGGATTCAACGTCCAGAATCATGGATCCGCTTATTGTGGGGGAAGAACATTACAACACCGCCAGAGGTGTACAGGAAGTGCTCCAGAGATACAAGGAGCTTCAGGATATCATCGCAATTCTGGGTATGGATGAGTTGAGTGACGAGGATAAACTCCTCGTAAACAGGGCGAGAAAGATTCAGAGATTCCTGTCACAGCCGTTCAGCGTGGCATCGCAGTTTACAGGTATGGATGGCAAATACCTGCCTCTTAAGGAAACCGTTCGAAGCTTCAAGGAAATCCTTGAAGGCAGACATGACGAGATTCCGGAGCAGATGTTCCTCTTTGCAGGCGGTATAGATGAAGTAGTTAATAAATACGAAGCGAGCAAGAAGCAGGTATAGGTAATTGTTATGGCAACGAACAGTGTGAAATTAGAAGTGATAACTCCATCCAAGTTGTTCTATCAGGGAGAAGTGGACCTTGTTATTGTTACCACTCTCGAAGGAGACGAGGGTTTCATGGCGGGGCACTCCTGGGCATGTAAACTTCTGGCAATCGGAGAACTTTGGATTCAGGAGCATGGAGCCGACAAAAACACCTGGAAGGTTGCAGCCGTCTCAGGCGGATTTGTGGAGGTTAAGGACACCATTATGATTTACACCGATGCCGCGGAATGGGCTGAAGATATTGACATGGAGAGAGTTCTCAGCGAAAAAGCCAAGGCCGAAGACTGGCTTGTCAAGAACGAAGAGACGGCGCCGGAAGAACATCTGATTCAGGCCCGGGAGGCACTTGCCAAGGCAGACACCAGAGCTAATGTTGCGGGGGGCAGCAAGCGCCATTAATGCATAAATAAATTATTATACAGGGAGGCAAGACAAAGAATAATGCAAAAATGAATCATTCTTTGCCGTGCCTCCTTTTTCTTTTAAGCAAAAAGGTGGTTTTATAACAAGTTTGTTGATATGATGGGCGAGTAACTGTATACATCATACAATTAGCGATTTAGTTGACAAAAGCAAAGATACTGCGTAGGTTTTGCTATTAATTTATTGTAAGAAAGGAGAAGTGCATAAGCATGGGAAATGAAGGCAAGAGCAAGTGTGCAGAATGCATCAGCCCGAACGATCCGAGGTATGAAGAGCTGAGAGAGTACATTGATTCCATTCGTGACCAGGATGGCATCAACATTCTGGTTCTTCAGGAAGCACAGAGATTATTCGGATATGTTCCGCTTGAGGTGCAGAAGTGGATTTCACTGTATCTTGACAATGTATCGGTAGGAGAGCTGTACGGAATAAGTACATTCTACAGCCAGTTCAATCTGACGAAGCAGGGCAAGCACCGAATATCGGTGTGCTTGGGCACTGCATGTTATGTTAAGGGAGCGCAGGCCATTGTGGAGGCTATTCAGCAACATCTGGAAGTTGAAGTCGGCGGAATCAGTGAGGACGGCATGTTCACTCTGGATGCAACCAGATGCTTGGGTTGCTGTTCGCTGGCTCCGGTTATGATGATAGATGATGATGTTTATGCCAATCTCTACGATATGCAGAACATCCCGGACATTCTGGAAAAATATTATCTCGAAGCGGAACTGGAAGAAGAACTTGAAAGTGAGGTGGAATAAATGACGAAGACAACACCGGAAACTTTGAAGAACATCAAGGAAGAAGTCATTGCCGAACAGGGTGTGGATGATAATATCCGAATTCTCGTCGGCATGGGAACCTGCGGTATTTCGGCAGGTGCCAAAGGCGTCATGGAAGCTATGGAAGCGGAATTGGCGGCAAAAGAAGACATGGATAATGTACAGATTATCCCTTGCGGGTGTGCAGGGATGTGTTCCTATGAGCCCATTGTTGAGGTAGTGCAGCCGGGCAAGAAGAGAGTAACCTATGTAAATGTTACTCCCGAAATAGCAGGGGAAATCATGTACAAGCATATTTTTGCCGGCGACCCGGTTGTTAAATACACCATCGACGGCGAGTTCAAGACTCTCAGCGAGCAAAATTTCTATCAGAAGCAGAAGAGAGTCGTCCTGAAGAACTGCGGAGAAATCAATCCGGAAGACATCAGAGAATACATCGCCAAGGACGGTTACCAGGCACTGGCAAAGGCCGTCCTTGAGATGAGTCCGGAAGAAGTAATAGAAGTGATGAAGGAGTCCAATCTGCGCGGAAGGGGCGGCGGCGGATTTTCGACAGGCATGAAGTGGAGCTTCGCGGCCCCTAATAAGGCCGACCAGAAATACATAGTATGCAACGCCGATGAAGGAGACCCGGGAGCGTTTATGGACAGATCGGTTCTCGAAGGCGACCCTCATGCCGTTATCGAAGCCATGGCTATAGGCGGTTACGCTATAGGGGCAACCAAAGGATACATATATGTCCGTGCCGAATACCCTGTTGCGGTTCAGAGGCTGCAGACGGCAATTAATCAGGCGAAGGAAATGGGGCTCATAGGAAAGAACATTCTTGGTTCTAAATTTAATTTTGATATTGACATCAGACTGGGCGCGGGAGCTTTCGTTTGCGGAGAAGAGACGGCTCTTATAGCATCCCTCGAGGGTAAGCGCGGCATGTCCAGAAACAAACCGCCGTTTCCTGCCAACCAGGGACTGTGGAATAAGCCGACTTGTATCAACAATGTTGAAACACTGGCCAACGTACCGCAAATTATTCTGAACGGCGCCGATTGGTTCAGAGGATTTGGTACCGACAAATCACCGGGGACAAAAGTCTTTGCATTGGGAGGCAAAATAAACCAGACAGGTCTCATAGAGATTCCTATGGGCGTAACGCTTCGGGAGGTAATATACGAAATAGGAGAGGGAATTCCTGATAATAAGGAATTCAAGGCGGTTCAGACCGGCGGGCCTTCAGGCGGATGTATAACAAACGACGGGCTGGATATTCCTATTGACTTTGACAACCTTGTAGCCATCGGATCAATGATGGGATCCGGCGGACTGGTAGTTATGGATGAGGACAACTGCATGGTGGACATAGCCAGATTCTTCTTGGACTTTACGGTTGATGAAAGCTGCGGCAAGTGTGTGCCGTGTCGTGAGGGAACAAAGAGACTTTACGAGGTGCTTGGCAAGATTACGGACGGATCGGCGGAGCCTGAAGATCTGGAGAAGCTGGAAGACCTGGCGGAAAACATCAAAGGTACTTCCCTCTGCGGGCTGGGACAGACGGCACCGAACCCTGTCCTCTCGACTTTGAAGTGCTTTAAGGAGGAGTACGAAGCACATGTCGTGGACAAGAGATGCCCGGCCAAGGTCTGCAAACCGCTTCTAACCTTTGAAATCAAGGATGATTGCCGTGGATGTACCTTATGTGCACGTATGTGCCCTGTTCAGGCAATCACAGGTAAAACCAAGGAACTTCATGTTATCGACATGGACAAGTGTACCCGCTGCGGAACCTGTCTCACGGTATGTAAGTTCGGTTCAATAATCAAATTCTAAAGAAAGGAGTGTACAAGAAATGGCTAAGAAAAAAGTAAACGTTACCATAAACGGCATTACGGTTTCCGTACCTGAAGATTATACCGTACTGCAGGCAGCAAAAGAAGCCGGAATTGACATTCCTACTCTTTGCTACCTGAAGGATATAAATGAGGTTGCCGCTTGCAGACTTTGCATTTGCGAAGTGGACATTAACGGCAGACCGATGAGGAATCTGCCGGCGTCCTGTGTACTGCAGGTGGAAGACGGCATGAATGTAAGAACAAACACCCAGCGCGTCCGTAAGGCCGTAAAGATGAATCTGGAGCTGATTCTTGCCAATCACAACAGAGAATGCCTGACCTGTGCGAGAAATCAGACCTGCGAACTGCAGACGCTGTGTCACGAGATGGGTATTGACATGGAGAGATTTGACGGTGAAACCAGAGAGGTATGCATTGACGACCTGTCACCTTCAATCATCAGAGATTCATCCAAGTGTATTCTGTGCGGACGCTGCGTAAGTGCGTGTGCCAAGCTGCAGAACCTTTCGGTGCTCGAATTCGTACACCGCGGAGTAAACACCAAGGTTGCGCCGGGATTCGGCTACAGCATCAAGGACAGCGACTGCATCTATTGCGGGCAGTGTATCAACGTATGTCCTGTTGCTGCCCTCAGGGAAAAGGAGCACATCAAGGATGTATGGGCGGCTATCGAGGATCCGAAGAAGTTTGTCGTTGTACAGACGGCACCTGCGGTGAGAGCCGCTTTAGGCGAAAGTTTCGGCGTACCTATGGGAGAAGCGGTAACGGGAAAGATGGTTGCGGCTCTCAAGAGGATCGGATTTGATAAGGTGTTTGACACCAACTTCTCCGCAGACCTGACAATCATTGAGGAGGGTCATGAGTTCATCAACAGAGTAAAGAACGGCGGGACACTTCCGATGATTACATCCTGCTCGCCGGGCTGGATCAAGTACTGCGAGATATATTACCCGGATTTCCTGGACAATCTGTCCACATGCAAATCCCCGCAGCAGATGTTCGGTGCGGTTGTTAAGTCCTACTACGCAAATAAGGCGGATATCGATCCGAAGGATATAGTCGTGGTGTCGGTTATGCCGTGCACGGCTAAAAAGGCTGAATCTGCGCGACCTGAAATGCAGGTTGACGGACACAGAGACGTTGACTATGTTCTTACCACCAGAGAGCTGGCGAAGATGATTTCGGAAGCCCGAATCGTGTTCGATAAGCTGCCGGAAGAAAATCCTGACCCTATTCTCGGTGAATATACGGGAGCGGGAGTTATCTTCGGAGCGACCGGCGGAGTTATGGAGGCTGCCCTGCGTACAGTAGCGGATGTTCTTACGGGTGAAGACCTGGATGACATTGAATACAAAGAGGTTAGGGGAATAGACTCCTTCAAGCAGGCAACCGTTACCGTTCCTATAGGGGGCAAGGATGTGGATGTCAAGGTAGGCGTAGTCAGCAGTATCGGTGCGGCCGAGAAAGTTCTGGAAGAAATAAGAGCCGGCAAGCTGGATCTTCACTTCCTTGAAGTAATGGCCTGTCCGGGCGGCTGTGTACATGGCGGCGGACAACCTCACGTTTCCGCCAAAGAGCGAATGGATAAGAATCCTCGTGAAGAGCGTGCAAAGGCTCTCTACGCGGAAGACAAGCGTCTGGCGGAGAGAAAATCTCATAAAAACAAAGAGGTTCAGGCTCTGTATGACGAGTACCTGAAGGATCCTAACGGGCCGATTGCTCATAAACTGCTGCATACACACTATAAAGAACAGTTTATCTATATGCCTGATGTGGAGGAAAGGGTATAATCCATATCAATAAAAAAGAGACTGTGAAAAAAAGTCTGTAAATAAAAAAATGAGTATCCTCCTATGGTAAAATAAAAAAACCCATAGGAGGATATTTTTATGGCTAACAAGAAAAAAGAAGTTTACAAGGTAAAGCCCTTGAACGAAAACAAGAAAAATATCATCGCAGCACTAATTGATGAGTATGACATCGAAACTGCCGATGATATTCAGGAAGCTCTCAAGGATCTTTTGGGAGGTACCATCAAGTCTATGATGGAAACCGAAATGGATGACCACTTAGGTTACGAAAGCTATGAGCGAAGTGATAACGATAACTATCGCAACGGAACCAAGCCTAAGACCGTAAGAGGCAATTATGGTGAATTTCAGATTGATGTTCCTCAGGACAGGCAATCTACCTTTGAACCTAAGGTTGTTAAGAAACGCCAGAAGGACATTTCGGACATAGACAGTAAGATAATCAGCATGTATGCCAGAGGTCTTACCACTCGTCAGATTTCCGAACAGATAGAGGAAATCTATGGTTTTGAATGCAGCGAAGGCTTTATATCCGATGTTACCGACAAGATACTTCAGGATATCTCTGATTGGCAGAATCGCCCATTGGACGAGATATATCCAATCATGTTTATTGACGCAGTACACTTTTCGGCAAGAGAGGATCACATCATCAAGAAACTTGCAGCTTATGTAATACTGGGCGTTACCCTTGATGGAAAAAAGGATGTCATAAGTCTGCAGATTGGCGAAAACGAGAGTGCTAAATATTGGCTCGGTGTACTTAACGACCTTAAGAACCGTGGTGTAAAAGATATCATGATTATCTGTGCCGACGGTCTTACCGGCATTAAAGAAGCCATTCAGACAGCATTTCCAAACACAGAATATCAACGCTGTATTGTTCATCAAATCAGAAACACCTTAAAGTATGTTCCTTACAAGGACAAGAAGGCATTTGCCACTGATTTAAGAACGATTTATCTGGCTCCTAACGAAGAGCAAGGACGAGCCAATCTATCCCGTGTAACCGAAAAATGGAGTGAGAAATACCCTAATGCCATGAAGAGCTGGGAGCAGAACTGGGATGTGCTTACTCCAATCTATAAATTCTCTGCTGATGTCAGAAAGGTAATCTATACTACCAATGCCATTGAAAGCTTAAACAGCACATACAAGAAGCTGAATCGCCAGCGTTCTGTATTTCCAAGTGATACGGCGCTGCTTAAATCACTCTACCTGTCAACACTCCAGGCAACGAAAAGGTGGGGTCAACCACTCAGAAACTGGGCTAAGGTTTATGGGGAGCTCAGCATAATGTATGAAGGTCGGTTACCTATCTGATTCCCCAAAAATGAATCAAGCGAGATCTCTTTTCGGAGGTCTCGCTTGACTTGCATTGAATCGTATTTTATATTAAATGTGTCAATCGGAATCTGCCGGTTTGGCAGGTTCTCATCTCAATTACCATAGGACGGATAATTTACAGAAATTATTTCACACACTCATAAAAAAGGACGTCGGTCAATTGACAGGCGTCCTTTAATTTATAGCTTTACTATAAATATGGATTATTTGTAGTTGGCTCGCTCTTCGTAATGGGTGTGGAGCAGTTGGTGGGCTTTTCTTCCACCGGCCATTCCCAGATACTCCTTGTAGAGCTTTTTGATTGCAGGGTTGTTATAAGATTTTCTGATGAACGAATTTCTGTCTTCCTTGTATAGTGCCTTGGCTCTTTCTTCTCTTACATCAACCCACGAACGTACTTCGGATAGCTGCAGCGGCTGACCGCCGCCGTTTACACATCCGCCCGGGCATGCCATAATCTCGATGAAGTCAAAGTGTTCACCGGCCTTTACGGCATCCATGAGTTTGCGGGCATTGCCGAGACCGTGAGCAACAGCAGCTCTAAGTTTCAGATCGGCAATTTCAACTGTTGCAATTTTGATTCCTTCCAGACCGCGGACATCTTCATATTCGAAGTTGTCTGCGGAACTGTCAGTAAGAAGATCAGCAACAGTTCTGAGTGCTGCTTCCATAACTCCGCCTGTAGCTCCGAAGATTAAACCTGCACCTGAACCGGCTCCGAATGGATTATCAAATTCCGTGTCTCCGAGAGAAGGAAAGTCTATACCCACATCATAAATCATATTGCTGAGTTCCCTTGTGGTAATCACAACATCCACATCAGGAAGACCGTCAACCGCCATTTCCGGTCTTGCAGCTTCAAACTTTTTAGCTGTGCACGGCATAACGGATACAACGACAATCTTTTCGGGATCAATGCCGTTTTTTTCGGCATAGTATGACTTCAGAACCGCACCGAACATCTGGTGCGGAGATTTGCATGAGGACAGATTTTCCAGGAATTCCGGATAGTTATGTTCACAGAACTTGATCCAGCCCGGGGAACATGATGTGATCAACGGCAGCTTGCCGCCTCCTCTGATTCTGTCAATGAGTTCGGTGCCTTCCTCCATAATGGTAAGGTCGGCAGCCGTATCGGTATCAAAAACCTGATCGAAGCCCAGCATCTTCAGAGCTGTCACCATCTTCCCCGTTACCGCCGTCCCGATAGGCATATTGAAATCCTCGCCTAATGCGACTCTTACGGCCGGTGCAGTCTGTGCTATCACATATTTGTCCGGATTATATATAGCTTCCCAGACCTTGTCGATATCACTGGTTTCCTTCAGCGCACCTACAGGGCAGTAGTTGATACACTGTCCGCAGTTGACACATGGCGTTTCGGAAAGAGGGATACCGAAAGGAGAACCGATCTGAGTGTTAAAGCCTCTGTTAACCAGATCGATAACGCTTACGGTCTGTATCGTTTTGCATGCACTTACACAGCGTCTGCATAGGATACACTTGTTGGGGTCTCTTACGATTGACGGACCGATATCGAAAGGCAGTTTTTCGTCACTTTCGCCTTCGAAGCGTACATCGTCAACATTGAGTTTGTTGGCCAGAGCCATGAGTTCGCAGTCGGACATGCTCCTGGAACAGGTTTGACATCTGGCATTATGGTTGGAAAGAATAAGCTCCAGGTTAACCTTTCTCGCCTCCATTACCTTAGGAGTGTGAGTGTATACTTCCATTCCTTCGGAAACGGGATAAACGCAGGCAGCCTGAAGCGCCCTCGTTCCCTTAACCTCAACGATACACATTCTGCAGCAACCAACTTCATTTATATCCTTGAGGAAGCAAAGGGTCGGAATATTGATGCCGACTTCCTTGGCAGCTTCCAGAATTGTGTAGCTTTCGGGTACATAGATCTGAATACCGTCTATTTTTATATTTACCTTTTTCATTTGAACTTGCCTCCCTCTTACGCATTCTTAAGGATGGATTTGAACGGACATTTTTCCATACAAATGCCACACTTAACGCACTTATCCTGATCGATAACGAATGGAGTGTTTTTGTCGCCTGAAATTGCATCGGCAGGGCAGTTTTTCTTGCAGATACTGCAGCTCTTACAGGTGTCAGCAGCGATAATGAATCTGACCATGGACTTGCATACACCGGCAGGACACTTCTTTTCCACAACATGTTCCATATACTCATCTCTAAAGTATTTCATTGTTGAGAGAACCGGGTTGGGAGCCGTCTGTCCGAGGCCGCATAGAGCGGCGTTCTTAATGTTTCTTGCCAGAACCTCCAGCCTGTCCAGATCTTCAGGAGATCCCTTACCTTCCGTTATTCTCGTTACGATTTCAAGCATTCTCTTTGTGCCTATTCTGCAAGGAGGGCATTTGCCGCAGCTTTCGTCAACGGTGAACTCCAAGAAGAATTTAGCCAGGTCAACCATGCATGTGTCTTCGTCCATGACTATAAGACCGCCGGAGCCCATCATTGAACCCAGAGCCAGAAGGTTGTCATAATCGATTGGAGTATCCAGCTCGCTTGCAGGAATACATCCGCCTGACGGACCGCCGGTCTGGGCAGCCTTGAAGGTTTTGCCGTCAGGGATTCCGCCGCCGATATCGTAGATGATTTCGCGGAGAGTTGTTCCCATAGGAATTTCCACGAGACCTGTATTTTTTATCTTACCGCCTACTGCGAATACCTTTGTTCCTTTTGACTTTTCAGTGCCTATTCCCCTGAACCATTCCGCACCCTTGAGAATAATAACGGGAACGTTGGCATAGGTCTCGACATTGTTGAGAATAGTCGGCTGTCCGAAGAGCCCTTTTACTGCAGGGAACGGCGGACGGGGTTTTGGTTCGCCGCGCTGACCCTCAACGGAAGTCATGAGAGCAGTTTCTTCGCCGCATACAAATGCACCGGCACCCAGCCTCAGTTCCAGATCGAATTTCCAGCCTTTGCCGAGCACATTATCACCCAGAAGGCCGTACTCATAGGCCTGATTGATGGCTGTTTCCAGTCTTTGCACGGCGATAGGATATTCCGCTCTGACATAAATGTAGCCCTGGCTCGCTCCGATTGCATAGCCGGCTATGGCCATTGCCTCGATTATAGAGTGGGGGTCACCTTCCAGTACCGATCTGTCCATAAATGCACCCGGGTCACCCTCGTCGGCATTACAGCAAACGTATTTCTCCGCAACCTGTTGTGCGGCAGCAAAACTCCACTTCATTCCTGTAGAGAAGCCTGCGCCGCCACGCCCCCTGAGCTGAGAATCCTTGATTAAATCTATAACATCTTCCGGTTCCATTTCTGTGAGACACTTCTCAAGAGCCAGGTAGCCGTCACGGGCAATATACTCGTCTATATCTTCAGGATCGATAGCTCCGCAGTTTCTCAAAGCAACTCTCATCTGTTTTGAGAAGAAGTCAATGTCTTCCATGGCGTTTTCTATTTCAGCGGCATCTTCTTCCCCGGCAACCAGTCTCATAACCGGCTTGCCGCCTTTAACATGGCTTTCGAAGATTTCGTCAACATCATCAGGAGATACGAGAGTATACATAACGTGATCCGGGTAAACCATCAGTATAGGTCCCTGAGCGCAAAGCCCGAAACAACCTGTTTTCATGATCTTGACTTCATCCTGCATTCCTGCATCTGAAATTCTCTTTTCGAGCCCCTCAATAATCCGGATTGAGTTTGATGATGTACAACCGGTACCTGCGCAGACCATAATGTGCATTCTGCCGCCTTCGGCAGTCGGCTGAGCTTTGGGATCGAGACGAATCATTAAATCTTCACGCGTCTTTGCTCTTATAGCGTCTATTTCAGCAATTGTTTTATACATTCATCTCACCTCCTATGCATCGGCACCCTGTTCGCGGGTGTTGAACTGTTCGATAATAGCATCAACATCGTCGGTAACCAGCTTGCCGAAAACCTCTTCGTTTATAGTTACAACAGGAGCCAAACCGCACGCACCGATGCATCTGCAGGCATCCAGAGAGAAGAGGCCGTCTTCTGTACATTCACCGACTTCGATTCCAAGCTCTTCCTTAAACTTGTCGAGGATGTCATTAGCCCCTTTAACATAGCATGCAGTTCCCATGCAGATGTTAATTTTGTATTTTCCCTTAGGGTTGATAGAAAATTGGGTATAGAAACTTACAACTCCATAAACTTCCGCAAGTGGAATGTCCAGCTGTTCAGCTATTTCTCTCTGAACTTCCAACGGCAGATAACCGTACACTTCCTGGGCTTCGTGAAGAACAGGGATAAGTGCTCCGCGGGAGCCTTTGTGCTTAGCGATGATAGCATCAAGACAATTGTCACACATGATGACTCCTTTCATACATTAATAATGGATATTCTGGTAAAAGCGCATGTTAATAAATTAACATGCAGAGAAAGAATACCTGTTTTACAGGGCTTTTGTCAATGATTTGTGCGGAGGAGAAACATCAAAAAAATAAAGAAGACAAATAAGTACGTTTCTACAGGGATTTGTCTTCAATATAAGTGTGTAATATTAACTTTCTTGCTATTTATATCAGAGATTTATTTTCCCCTCAGCAAGAATCACCGCACTGCCGCCGACTTTTATGTTTTCTCCCTCTGTTACACGAGATCTGATGACCGAAGGCCTTCCCATGGCTTCGCCCTGGATGAAGAGACAATCGGCATTCTTATCACAGAGTCCGTTTCGTGTCAGGTAATAGGTAAGAGACCCGTTGGAGGTGCCTGTCGCGGCTTCTTCATCTATATCATAAAGCGGTGCGAAGTTACGGCAGTGAGCGGTAATGTTTTCATCATCGGTGTCAAGGGTAAAGGCGTGGACACCGACGACATTGTACTTAACAGACAACTCGGTCAGTGCTTTAAAGTCCGGTCGTATTGCCGACAGTGTACGGCGTGTATCCAAAGGCATAATAATATCAGGCAGACCGGTGGAAATAAGCTGTGGCGTCAATGTTAAGGTCCTGTCATATTTGAGTCCCATGACACTATATAAGTTCGCAATGTCATCTTCCTTATCTATGCTTCCCAGATACTGCGGATTTGCCATATCCATCAGGATGGAATCCTCACCGATCTGTATTTCCAGATTTCCGGCAAGGGTGCGGTTGGTATAAATATTCCCCGCTTCGACCACAGCAGCTTCCTTCAGACAATGGAAGGAGGCGATGGTCGCATGACCGCAAAGGTCAACTTCATCCGCAGGAGTAAAATACCGTATGTTAAAAGTCCTTTCATCAAGCTGTCTGATGAATGCGGTTTCAGAGTATCTGAGCTCTGCTGCCGTTTTTCTCATGGTTTCATCACTCGGGAAAGGCTGCCCGTTTTCCAGAAGAACCACACCTGCCGGATTACCGCCGAAAAGTGTATTGCTAAATGCATCTGCTATGTAAAATCTCATCTAAATAATCTCCTCAAATGTAATGATATCTAATATATAACACATCATCGGGAATTCGTGTTAAATAAACGGCAAAAATCGTAAAGGAAAATAATTTTTTTCACAGGTTAGTGTTGACTAACCAAATTGCTGTGATAAAATTACTTTGGAGGAGAACCCATGAACAGGAAATATGCTTTGAAGGGCATGGGGTGTGCGGCCTGCTCGGCGAAAATTGAAAAAACCGTAGCCGGTATGAAAGGAGTTCGCAAGGCTGAAGTAAACCTGCTGACTAATTCCATGGTGGTTAACTTCGATGAAGAGGTTTGTTCCGGCAGAGATATTATCCACGCTGTCAGTGAAGCGGGCTACGAAGCCTGCGAGGTTGACAATGAAGCGGTACGATACGATCCCGGCGAAATAACCAAAGAACATGCAGGAGAAATGAAGAGAAGATTTATTGTGTCTCTCATCTTTGAAATCCCTCTTTTTTATATTGCCATAGGGACAATGTTTGCATGGCCGCTGCCGGAATTGATTATAAAGTCTCCGTATGGTGGGGGCTTAAATGTCTGGGACTTCACGATTCAGCTGGCGCTGGTTGCTCCGATTGTAGGTATAAATTACAAGTATTTCCTAACCGGATTCAGGATGCTGTTCAGAGGCAATCCCAATATGGATACACTGATTGCGGCGGGGTCAACTGCAGCGATTATAATGCTGTATTTCGAATCGGCGGGAATGATCCTTACATTGGTTACGCTGGGCAAATGGATTGAGGCAAGAGCCAAGAGAAAGACCGGCACTGCTGTAGAGAAGCTGCTTGGTTTGGCACCGAACTTCGCCATTGTTCTGCGCGACGGTGCCGAGACAGAGATCCCCGTAGAGAAAATTGTAAAAGGAGATATGATATCGGTCAGACCGGGGGAAGTTTTTCCGGCAGACGGAGTAATAATAAAGGGAAGCACCGCGGCAGACGAAAGCTCACTTACGGGTGAAAGCGTTCCCGTAGAGAAGGCTGTCGGGGATGAAGTGATTTCCGCAACGGTGAACATGACAGGACATATAGTTTTTGAAGCGACAAAGGTAGGCGAAGACAGTACCCTTTCGCAGATAATAAGGCTGGTTAACGAAGCAGGGTCCTCCAAGGCTCCGATTTCCAGAGCAGCCGATGAGGTTGCGGGAGTCTTTGTCCCTTTAGTGATGGGAGTAGCCGTACTGGCAACGATAGTATGGCTTGTTATTGGTATGGAAGCGATTCGTGCTGTCATGATCGGCATCTCTGTTCTGGTAATTGCCTGCCCTTGTGCATTGGGGCTGGCAACACCGGTAGCCATCATGGTGGGAACCGGACTGGGGGCCGAAAACGGTATTCTCATCAAATCAGCGGAAATCCTGGAGCGTGCGCACAACATAAACTCGGTGGTTTTGGATAAGACAGGAACCATTACCGTGGGCGTTCCTCAAGTGACCGATGTAATTGCTTTGCGAGGAGATTTTGATATAGTGCTGGCGGCAACTATCGAACAGCATTCAACACACCCTCTGGCGAAGGCGATTGTCGCGGCAGGGAGCAAAGACCTCCGCAGGCTTCCGGAAGTTAATGCCTTTGAAGAACTCCCCGGCAGAGGAGTCAGAGCCGTGTACCGGGGAAAGGTTTGCATAGCCGGGAATGAAGCGCTTCTCAAAGAGAGCGGAGTTTTGCCCGATTATGAGACGGGAGACATGTCCGATGCCATGGAGGAATTTATCTTAAAGGGGAGAGAACTGTCCGTGCAGGGCAAGACGGTAATCTATTATGCGGAAGCGGGAGCCGATAGTGAAGAAGGAAATAACCTGCTGGGTATAGTAGCCCTGCGCGATGGCCCTAAACCGACAAGCCTTCATGCTGTCACGCTGCTGAGGAACATGGGAATAGATGTGACAATGCTGACAGGCGACAATGAGGCAACGGCAAACGCCATAAGAAAGGAAGTGGGGATTGATAAGGTTTATTTCCAGGTTCTGCCGAAGGACAAGGATAAGGTTATAGCGGAGATGCAGTGCAAGACCGGAGCGATTGTTGCCATGGTTGGAGATGGTATTAACGACGCGCCGGCCATAATCAGGGCAGACGTAGGAGTAGCCATAGGATCGGGAACAGATGTTGCCATTGAGTCTGCGGACGTGGTTCTGGTAAGGGATGATCTCTGCGATGTTCCCAGGATGATAGGACTAAGCAGGGCGGTCATTAAGAACATAAAGCAAAACCTTTTCTGGGCATTTGCATATAACATTGTATGCATACCCGTTGCGGCCGGAGTTCTGTATCCCTTCTTCGGTATATTGCTTAATCCGATGATAGGTGCGGCATGCATGAGTCTCAGCTCAATATCCGTGGTGTTTAATGCCTTGAGATTAAGGAATGTTAGAATATAGCAAACTAATCATTTGTTTTTACTTTGAGATTTGAACCGGGATGTATCATATGTAAGAAAATAAAATACAAAAAGTAACACAAACGAGACAAAATTCGGTATTTTATTACAGCGGAAGGCGTAAAAGATGCCGATTTTTTAAGCAAAAAACAAAAATACATAAAATCATTAAAAATTTACAATAGCCGTAAGTATTGAAAACACTGGAGTTGTCAGATAATTTCACTAATTGACAAACAAGTTAATACAAGTTAGCAAGTTAGTTGGCACGCTTTTTGAGTATAATATAGTCAGAAGTTATACCGGTAGCCGCCGATTTTGGGTGGCGACAAAACTCATATTACTATTTAAGGAGGTCAAACAATATGACTGAAATGAACAAAGCTGCAGCATTAGAGTTAGCTAAGAGAGTTATCAGCTACATTGAAAAAGACGAATTGACAGCAGAAGACAAAGTTGCTATTCATGACGAATCAATCGAAAACTTTAACGAAAACGTTAACCCCGGCTGGTTAGAGTACAGAAAGTCAGTATCAACTGACGCCGCTTTCGTTGAGTGGACAGATTCAGAAGAGCACTTCGAAGACCTGGATGGCGTTCAGTTTATCGACTGTCTCGGCGGATTCGGTATCTACACTTGCGGACACAGAAACCCTGAACTCCTGAAGACAGTACAGGCACAGCTGAACAAGTATGCTCTGCACTCACAGGAACTGGTTGACCCACTGAGAGGATACCTTGCTAAGCTGGTAGCAATGATTACTCCTGGAGATCTGCAGTACTGCTTCTTCACAAACGGTGGAGCAGAGGCTGTTGAAATGGCATTGAAGCTGGCCAGACTGGCAACAGGCGGAAGATGGTATATCTCAACTGTAGGCGCATTCCACGGCAAGTCCATGGGTGCTATCTCAATGGGAGGTAAGGGCGCATACAGAGAAGACTATATTCCAATGATCCAGCAGGTACAGCACGTTGAGTTCGGTAACGCAGAAGCTCTGGAAGCTGCAATCGCTAACCTGCACACAGTAGGCGAAAAGGTTGCCGGCGTTATCATCGAACCGATTCAGGGTGAAGCCGGCGTTATCATCCCACCGGCAGGCTACATGAAGAAGGTTAGAGAAATCTGTGACAACTATGGTGTAGCTATGATCGCTGACGAAATCCAGACAGGAATGGGAAGAACAGGATCACTGTTCAGATGCGAATACGAAGACGTAGTTCCTGATATCATGACTTACGGTAAGGCATTCGGCGGCGGCATCATGCCTATCACAGGTATCATTGCCAGACCTTGGTGCTATGAGAAGTCAGGTGCCGGCACAGGCGAAGAAGGCAAGATCTTCGAAAATCCATGGATTCTCGGATCACCTACTTTCGGCGGAAACCCTCTGGCTTGTTCAGCAGCAATCGCAACTATCAGATATGTCCTCGAAAATGACATCTCCAAGGTTTGCGAAGAGAAGGGTAACTACATCATGAAGGGACTCGACAAGCTGATGGAAAAGTATCCTACAGTTCTCGTTGGATACAGAGGCGCAGGCCTGCTGATTGCTATGGAATTCCCGGAAGCAGAAGTTGGCTACAAGGTAACTCAGGGTCTCTTTGCTCGTCAGGTAATGACAGCAGGAACTCTTGTTAACGCTAAGACAGTAAGAATCGAGCCGCCTGCAGTACTGAAGTACGAAACTATCGATTCAGTTCTCCAGAAGCTCGACGAAGCACTGGCTGACGCAAAGGCTGAGTTCAAACTGTAAGAGCAGTTTGGCTAAACAGATTAGTATTATCGCAGATACGAATATCGGTGTAATATTCATCTAAATACCCGAAATAACCCCGTCAAATGACGGGGTTATTTCATGTATGTTTTAATATTTTGAATTTACAGAAAATACATTGACTTTGCAGGCAATAACAAGATAAAATATCAGTAATCGTTAGCGTTACAGAAAGGAACTTTTAGGAGGAGAGAGTAATTATGAAAAAAGGATTAAAGCGTTTCCTTCTTGTAGGACTTGCATTAGTGCTTGGTATGTCAATGACTTTCACAGCAACCGGTGCATTAAATGCGTATGCCTCAAATGGAAGCGGTCAGGATACTGAGAAACATATTTCATTAGATGACTACCATATTTACGGATCAGGAGATAAGGCTCCATCTGTTGGTGCAAATGAACCTGAATCATTAGCGGCAAAAACTACTACTCCTCATGGAGCGGTAAAAAAGCAGTTACAACCAGATAAAGAGAAGAGGTTCACGAAATGACTTTTAAGTTTGATGTAGAGGCTTTGCGCCGGGAGTTTCCTGCTTGCCGGCTGGAGATAAATGCGACACCGATTGCCTATCTTGACGGACCCGGGGGCACTCAGGTTCCTCAGAGGGTACTGGATGCCATAACGGAATACATGATCTATGACAATGCCAATGAGGACGGCAATTTCAGAGCCGGCTTGAAACAGGGTGATATTGAAGTGGCTGCCCGGCAGGCGGGTGCGGATTTTCTGGGCTGCGATGCGGAGGAAGTGGGATATAACTGCTCATCTACACAGAACTGTTACAATCTGGCAATGAACCTCAGTAAGGAGCTGAAGCCGGGCGATGAAGTAATCGTTACAGAGATTGATCACCAGTGCAATATAGCACCGTGGCAGTCGCTTGCCAGGTTCGGTTGTGAAATCAAAATGGTAAGGCTGGACACAGTAACTCAGCAGCTGGATTTTGAGGATTTCAAAGCCAAACTGAGCGACAGGACAAAGATCGTTGCCGTCAACTGGGCGTCCAACGGTCTGGGGACAATTACGGATGTCAAGAAGTTTATAGATGAAGCACATAATGTGGGAGCATTTACGGTAATTGATGCGGTTCACTATGCTCCCCACCTGCCGATTGACGTCAAGGCTATAGATACGGATTGTCTCGTATGTTCGCCATACAAGTTTTTTGGTCCTCATATGGGGATTATATATCTGAAGAAGGAACATGTGGACAGAATTGACTTCAGCAATGCCGGCGCAGAGGATGTGTCTGAAGGCGCCAGACAGTTTCATATGGGCACCCCGCAGTATGAGCATCTTCGCGGCTGTGAAGCGACGGTGGATTTTATAGCTTCTGTCGGAGAGAAATACATCAGGCACTTTGAGGAAGATGTAAAGGGTCTGGAAGGAAGAAGAAAATATGTTGTTGCAGGTATGCTGGCGATTGATGCCTATGAAACACCTCTTGGTAACAAATTGCGAAATAGCCTCAGAAGAATTCCGGGGGTAAATGTTTACGGTCCGGCGGAAGGAGAGCCGAGAACACCGACCGTTGTATTCACTATGGACAATTATTCCAACGAATTCATCGCCAAGGTTTTGGGCTCCAAGGCAATAAACTGCTGGAACGGAGATTTCTATGCGATTGAACCTATTAAGGCTCTGGGCCTTCTGGAGATCGGCGGTGTGGTGAGGCTGGGTATGGCACCGTACTGCACGGAAGCCGACATCGACAGAACACTAAGCACAATCGCATCCATTGCAGCGGGAGATTACGACGGATACGAGCCTGTAATTGATTAACAGCTATTCAAGATGTCCCATATATAACAGCGTCTTTATCAGCTGATTCACGTAACTCATTTCATTATCGTACCAGGCCACAACTCTGACCTCATATATTTGCGTGCCGCACCTCTGGGCAAGAGTTTGTGTTGCGTCGAAGAGCGAACCATAGGACATTCCGATTATATCGCTTGAAACAAGTTCTTCTTCGGTGTATCCGAAAGAATCGTTCCGGGCATCCCACATGGCCTGATTGAGGCCCTCAACACTGACTGTCTCGGTTTCATCCTTCAGTGTTGCATCGAGAATCGTCAGAGAGCCCGATGGAACAGGCACTCTCTGGGCGGAGCCTATCAGTTTTCCTTCAAGTTCCGGAATGACCAGGCCGATGGCCTTGGCGGCACCGGTACTGTTAGGAACAATATTGACAGCTCCTGCTCTGGCCCTTCTGAAGTCTCCCTTGCGGTGCGGACCGTCGAGAAGCATCTGGTCACTTGTGTAGGCATGTATGGTGGTCATAAATCCCGTGCGCAGTTCCCTGTATCCGTTCAAAGCCTTCGCCATAGGAGCCAGACAGTTGGTCGTGCAGGATGCACCGCTGACAATTGTATCTGCGGCTGTAAGGGTTTCGTGATTGACACCGTATACAATCGTAGGCAGATCATCTCCGGCAGGTGCTGAAATCAGTACCTTTTTAGCACCCGCATCTATGTGAGCCTGCGATTTTTCCTTGCTGCAGAAGAGTCCCGTACACTCGAGAACTATATCTATATTATAATCCTTCCACGGGAGCTTGGCAGGGTCAGGCTCCTTGAGGACAGGGATGGAGATTCCTTCAACTATAAGGCAATCTTCACCGAAAGACACCTCTCTGTCATATTTTTTCTGTACACTGTCGTTTCTGAGAAGATAAGCCAGCATATCCGGGCTGGTCAGGTCGTTAATTGCAACAACCTCAATGTCTTCATCATCAAATATTTCCCGAAAAGTCAGTCTGCCGATTCTTCCGAAACCGTTAATTGCTACTTTCATTTTAAAATATTCTCCTCTCCTTTTTCCATCCTTTTGTACGTTGCAAGTTATTCATAAATATTATAACACTTCCGAACCCCCGGGTCTAATAAACTTGATATCGGACAGGGTTATGATGTATTATTATATTGGTTTTTTACGGTGTTAGGGCAGGATCGGCAATACATGCAGCAATATAAGCAGATTTTTCTAAAAACACGGGATGTGGATCGTTCCGGTTATATATGGAACGCCGTTGCGGGTCTGTTCTTTGCAATGCAGTCGGCAGTAATGCTGATAGTTATAACGAGAACCAACGGGCTTGTTGATGCAGGCATATTCTCCATATCCTATGCGATAGCGGGACTCATGCTCTATATTGGGGAGTTCGGTGTCAGGAAATATCAGGCAAGTGACATAATGGAAAAGAGCAGCTTTGCCGACTATTTTACATTCAGGATATTCTCCTGCAGTGCAATGGTGATAGCAAGCTTGGCATATGCGGGCTTTGGTCTGATTTTCGGAAGCTACACCATGTACAAATTCATGATAATAATACTGGTATGTCTGATAAAGGTGGTAGAAGCCTTTGCGGATGTATTTTATGGCAGATATCAGCAGCAGCGCAGATTGGATGTCTCGGCAAAGACCACGGTATTCAGAATTGCGACGGGAATGGCTGCCTGCATGATTTCTTTGATAATTACGCAAAACCTTCTTGTATCTGTGTTCGTATGGTTTGTGGTATCACTGGTAGCGATGGTTTTTTCAACACTGGTAGTTGCATCGGAATTTTGCACCATCGAATACCGCTTTAACTACACGGCACAGAAAACAATATTTCTGTCGTGTCTGCCCATATTCCTTGGACATTTTCTGCTGCTGTATGTGGGAAATGCACCTAAGTACGCTATAGATGCATGCATGACCGAAGTGGACCAGGCATACTATAACTTCATATTTATGCCTGTGTTTGTTATAGAAATGCTTGCCAATTTCATCTTCAATCCGGTTCTTGTTAAGCTGGCAGACGCATGGCATGAGAAGAACTACCGGGTTTTTAACAGGATGGTTCTGAGGCAGGTGGGAATTATCGGCGGTCTGACGGTAATTGTGATTGCGGGTGCGTATCTGCTGGGATGTCCCATACTGTCATGGCTATATAATGCGGATGTCAACCCGTACAGAACGGAACTGTGCATCCTGATGATAGGGGGCGGTATGTTAGCCCTTGTAGGCTTTTTCGCCGTGGTTGTTACGGTAATACGCTGTCAGCACAGGCTCATAGCCGGATATATTCTTGTAGGGATTATGGCCAGAATTATGTCAAATTATATAGTCGGAGGCTATGGACTGATGGGAGCGGCGATTCTGTATACTATTCTAATAGCAATGCTAGCACTGTTCTTTATGACGGTGCTTCTCGTAAGTATTAAATCGGAAAGGAAAAGACGATGTTAATTTCATTTGTAATACCATGTTATAAATCTGCCGACACGATAGAAAGAGTGGTGGATGAAATACAGACGTTAAATTTTGAAGATGATACCGAAATCGAAGTTATTCTCGCCAATGACGAGTCGCCGGATAACACTTTTGAAGCCATAAGCCGATTGGCAGATAAATATGACAATGTTACGGGAGTCGATATAGCCAAGAACCGCGGGCAGCAGAATGCCATTCTGGCAGGCATGAGATATGCGAAGGGCGAACTGGTTGTAGTAAGTGACGACGACGGGCAGACACCTATAGAGAACGTTCATCAGCTTATCGATAAGCTGAACAGTGATAATTGCGATGTTGTCTGTGCTCATTTCGCGGACAGAGGAAAGAGAAGTCCTTTCAGGCGACTGGGCAGCTTCATAAACAATTTCATGGTCAGATATTTCCTGGATAGGCCGGACGGAATAGATACTTCGGTGTATTTTGTAGCGAGACGATTTGTTGTCGACGAAATGATAAGATACGAGAATCCGTACCCGTATATGACAGGTCTCCTTTTGAGAACCACCTATCGGATCGGAAACGTGGAAGTGGTTCAGAAAGAAAGGATATCCGGGCAGTCAGGATATAATTTCAAGAGACTTTTTTCTCTGTGGGTCAACGGAATAACTTCGTTCTCGATTAAACCGCTAAGATTCGCCAGTCTGGCAGGATGCGTGCTGGCACTTTTAGGTTTCGCTGCGATAATAGTACTGATAATCAACAAGATAATTAACACGGATCTCTCAGTAGGATGGACATCGCTGATTGCAACCAACATCCTAGTGGGAGGATTGATAATGATTATTCTCGGAGTAATAGGAGAATACATCGGCAGAATATATCTCAGCCTGAACAAGAGTCCGCAGTATGTGGTCAGACAGGTGATAGGAAAGAACAGCGATAAAGAGCAATAAAAGACATATATATAGATAAAGTTAAGGATTACAGATGAAAAAGATAATGATTCTGGGAGCAGGTATTTACCAGATGCCCATAATAAACAAGGCTATGGAAAGGGGTTTATATACCATTGCGGTTTCACCGAAGGGGGATTATCCCGGTCTTAATGTGGCTGATAAGGCTTATTACATAGACGTGCGCGATGAGAAAAGTGTCCTTGCAGCTGCACGGAAAGAGGGTATTGACGCGGTAACAACGGATCAGACAGACATTGCGGTTCGCACGGTTGCGTACGTGGCGGAGCATATGGGGCTGTCGGGGATAGGATACGAGTGTGCCCGTCTGTTTACCGACAAGGCGGCGATGCGCCGGAGAACCGAGGAATTGGGGCTGCCTGCCATTAAGAGCAAAGCGGTGTATTCTCTGAAAGAGGCCATAACCTTTTTTAATGAGTGTGACGGTAAGATAATGATTAAACCGGTTGACAATCAGGGCAGCCGGGGTGTGTTCATGGTTGATTCCGAAGAGGAACTGGCGGACAAATTCAGCCAGAGTGTTGGATTCTCAAAGGATGGGAAAGTCATTGCGGAGCAGTTTGTGGAGGGTAAGGAATTTGAAGTGGACTCCATCGTTGTGAACGGCAAGGCAAGGACGCTCATGTGCGGAGATGTTGACCTGTTCAAGGTTCCCGGGATTTTTGCGTCAAGAACCAGAATTTATCCCTCAAATGAAGAACCGGAAATACTGAAGAAGCTGCTGGAAACAAACCGCCTGACAATTGAGGGGTTCGGTTTAAACCAAGGGCTGACACACAGCGAATATCTTATTAATGAGAAGGGTATGGTTTATCTGATTGAAGCGGCTGCACGCGGCGGCGGTGCCTTTGTATCCTCACATGTCACAAAGCTGCAGACAGGGCTGGACACAGCAGATTTCCTTATTGATGCAGCCCTCGGACAGGTGAATGACTATCCGAAGTTTGAGAGAAACCTCTGCCATTGCGGATGTCTGTCATTTTACCTGCCTCAAGGAGAGGTTGTATCTTTGGAGGGAATAGAGGAAGCAAAGACCAAACCGTACATATTCGATCACTTCTTCGACAATATTTACATCGGCATGAAGACCGAAGCCTTTTCAGATAAGACTTCCAGGTATGTGACCATAATTCAGGCGGACAGCCGCGACAGTCTGGAAGCATACATAGATGAAATAAGAAATATCCTCAAGATAAAAGTAAAGACTTACAAGGGCATCGAAGGCCCCGTTTGGGAGTAGTAAATGAAAAAACTGATGATTCTGGGAGCCGGCCGAGGACAAGTCGGATTGTACAAGGCGGCGAAGAAACTGGGATATCAAACTATAGCGACAAGCATACCCGGAAACTATCCGGGCTTTGATTATGCGGATGAAATCTGTTATGTCGACATAATAGATAAGGAAGCTGTCTGTTCTGCGGCAAAGGAACTAAGTGTGGACGGAGTGGCATCCGCCTGCATTGATGCACCGATGAAAGCGTTGGGATACACCTGCGATATGCTGGGACTGCCGGGAATATCAGAAAAAGCGGCAGAGCTTTCGGTTGACAAGCTGGCTATGAAAAAGGTGCTGATTGAAGCAGGAGTTACGGTAGCAGACTACAGAAAGATTGCCACGGAAGAAGAACTGAACCGGGCATTGGAAGAACTGAGACTACCATTGATTATCAAGGCGGTTGATCTGGCGGGAAGCCGAGGAATCAACAATGTATTCAGCCGGGAAGATGCATCGGCGGCCTTAGCGGAAACTATGGCGGCAACCCGCAGAGATTATTGCATCATCGAGGAGTTCATAGAAGGCTATAAGTTCGGTTGTACGGCTTTCGTTGCCGACGGTGAAATCGTAATGATTCTTCCTTGTAGCGATGTGACCTTTAACAGCAATACTGTTATCCCCGTGGGACATTTTGTGCCCATTGACTTCGCTGCAGAATGCGGCGGGAGCACGGACAATGAAACGGTGAATCGGGAAATTGCGAAAGAGATGAGCAGAGCCGTTGAAGCCATGGGATTAACAAATTGTGCTGTAAATGCAGATTTGATTCTTAAGGATGGAAGGGTCTATGTCCTTGAAATTACAGGAAGGATGGGAGCCAACGGTCTTCCGGAACTGACTTCCATATACTACGGAACAGACGTATACGAACTGATAGTGATGCAGGCTACGGGAGTTCCCGGTCTTATGGACAAAATCCGTGAGATGCTGCAGAATAAAGGCAGACCTTGCCGTGCGGAGATGGTTATATCCCATAGGGAAGGTGTTATCAAAGAACTGTCATACGACGGAAGTGCCGAGGTTGAGGAGGTATTGTTCTTTGCCGCCAGCGGCGATAAAGTAAATGCGTTCAGAAATACCAAGGACTGCCTCGGACAGATAATAGTAAGCGGGGACACCCCGAAAGATTGTGAAACCGCAATGGCTGATGCATGCAAAGGCATCAGGCTGGTGCTTGAATAGGTTTGTTATGGTAGAATGATTCCATGAATTACAGAGTTAAGCTTAATGTTTTCGAAGGGCCTTTCGATCTGCTCGTTTATCTCATAGAAAATGCGAAAATGAGCATATACGATATAAGGATTTCGGAGATAACAACTCAATACGTGGCTTATGTCGAGGAGATGAAGGGGTACGACATCAATCTTGCAGCCGAATTTATGGTGCTTGCATCGGAATTGCTGGAAATCAAATCAAGAATGCTGCTCCCGAGAACGGCAGTTGACGATTCGGGAAGTGAAGCTTACGAGGATCCCAGAACCCAGCTGGTTATTAAGCTGGAGGAATACAAGAGGTTCAAGGCGATATCGGCAATGCTTGAAGAAAGAAAGCTTACTGCTGAAGCGGCACTGGAAAAACCGAAAGAAGATATTGCTCAATATACCGGCGAGGCGGACGAATTTCTTACGCTGGATGAGCAGCAGTTCCGCAAAGCCTTTGAAGCGTTTCTGCAAAGAAAAAAGAAGCTGGCAGAGATCAGGGAGCATCATATAAGAACGGAGAAACAGAAGATAACATCGGAAATCAGAATCGCTGACATAAAGAGGTTCTTCAGGCAAAATCCGGCACGCAGCGTGAATTTCATAGATCTTATACAGAGGAAAGATGATAAATACGATGTTTCGGTTACTTTCACCTCCGTTCTGGAAATGATAAGGGAACACAAACTGGAGGCCGAGCAGAGGAAACTCTTCGGAGAAATTAAAATAATTCCGAAGGAAAATCTTTTTACAGATAATGAAGAGGTCAATGATGGCAGGAAACAAGACAATCAAGTCGGCAATTGAATCAATGATGTTCGTTTGGGGTGAACCTCTGAATATAAAGGCTGTTGCCGACATTTTCAATGTGGATAAAGAGGAAATATATGACTGCTGCAAGGAACTGCAGGCGGAGTATGAGCAGGAAGGCAGAGGCATCGTAATAAGGGAAGTGAACAAGAGCTTTCAGTTTGTAACCAGAAAGGAGAATCTGGACTATATCGAAAGGCTTTGCACCCCCGTTAAACACAAGAGACTGTCACAGTCCGCACTGGAAACGCTGGCGATCATTGCATACAAACAGCCGGTAACCAAGGGTGAAATCGAATCAATCCGGGGAATCAGATGCGACAGAGTCATGGAAGGTCTTATAGGTAAAAATCTTGTGGCCGCGGTAGGACGTTCCGATTCGGTGGGTCGGCCTATTCTCTACGGAACCACCGATGAATTTCTGAAACAATTTGAGTTCAAATCCCTTAAGGATCTTCCGGAAATTGATGATATAGAGGGGTTTGTGTCCGATGCAGATGAGAGAGCGGCAAAAACGGAAGGCGTAATTGGTCAGATGTCCCTTGACGACTTTTCGGGCAAGGAATAAAGGTGTAAAAAAACCGGTACAGAAAGGTGGCAATTGCCACCTTTCTATTGTATAATCCCATCTTTGACAGTTGATCGAACTCAAAAACCGGCAAACGGTTACAATAACAGGCGTTGCCGGTTTTTCAGTGTGATTGTATTTGTAGTATTTTTTCTACTTTTTCGTTGATTTGATAATTTTTTTCATATTTTTTTCAGTTACAATTTCGGTATCAGTACGAAATCCAAAAATGTCGTGCAGGGCATCTGTAATTTCAGTGCGGGTGTACTCCGGAAGGTATCCGATTCCATCCATTCTCAGAAAATCCATTTTGCGAAGTGTGCTTATGAGTTCTGTAACCGTATATTGCTCATTTAATTTGTGCTCAAGAAGGCGATATACAAGAAGAGATAAGAAGCATGTCAGAAAGTGTGCTCGAATGCGCTCGTCTCTTTGCAGGTATACAGGTCTCGCTTTGAATTCGGACTTCATGATGCGGAAGGATTCTTCAATCTCCCATCTGCGATGGTTAACCTTAAGTATGTCAGAAACAGAATCTTCAAGGGTGGTGCAGACTGCTGTGAATCCGTCATATTTCGCTTCTTCAATAATTTTCTCCTCGTTCAAAGAAGTTACTGTTTTGTCTGCAACAACGCCGTCCATGGTTATTTGTGTCTCTTCTATGAATCTTGTCGGTGAGTTCGGGTTGCGAGTTTTAGAGCCGGAACCGCTTTCGATAATATTGATTGCTCTATCAATCTGACGCTCTCTGATTTGCTGTTGGTAATGTTTGTACCTTGGGCTGTATGAAACAATCAGCCTCTGTTCAAAGTCGTCCTCATTCAGCCAGCGCTCTTTGTGGAATACACTGTTTTTATGCAACTCTTCGTCAATCTGAGAGATGTCATACTTTCTGCCATCGCTGCCAAGTGACCATCCTTCAGGATTCAAAGCCCATTCCTGCAAATGCCCTTTCATCTTCTTAACAGACTGTGTAACTATGAAAGAACGATCTGCCACATCATTGAAGCGCCGGTTTACTGCAGATGCAAGCCCTGCATCTGTACAGATAATGAATTTTGCGAGAGAAAAGTCATTAATAATCTTTTTCTCCATAGGAATAAGCGTAGGCTGTTCGTTTTCGTTTCCGGGGAATACTGTGAACGCAAGGGGAAAGCCGTTACCATCAAGAAAAAGACCAAACTGGACAATGGGATTGGGTCTGTGCTCTTTACTCTTTCCGTATTTGCGGATCCCCTTTTCTTCTTCTATCTCAAAGAAAAAATTTGTGCAGTCGTAGTAAAGAACGGCATCGTTGCGTTCAGCTTTAGCAGCCTCATAGATACGCGCCTGTATGAAGTCGGATTCTTTGTCCAGGACATCCAGAGCACGATAAATATCATGCAGTTCAAAATCAGGTAATTCCAGAAGTTCTTCCATATACTCGTAAGAGGATAGTTTTGAAGAAGGGGAAAGAACCCGCGCATAGATCAGTCCGGAAAGAATGGATGACAGATCATATTGGAAATCATATCTGGAACTGATCTCATCGCAGATCTTTTTCAGACCAAGTTCGTGAAATATTTTCTGCAGAAAGAGGTAGCCGCCTCCGAAGGTTGACTTTTCTCCGAAGGTTAGCTGCTTTCCTTCGGAAAGTTCGATTGGAATCTTTAATTCGTTGTTTTTCTCAGCTTCCGTGTAGATCCGTGCTTGTTCTTTTGCCCAAGCAATTACCTTGTCTCTGTTATTGTCATGCTCCGGAAGCAAACTGGCCATTGAGCCCAGCTTCTTGAAAATTTTAGATGTGCTTTTGCCTTTGTCATTTCGGAATGATTTTATTATATATAGCTGCTCAGCATTTGAGGATTTTACGATATTAAGTCTCATGTTGATAACCTCCATCATCCAAGTGAGTTAAATACTAATATATTTGCTTATATTATACCATACAATACTAAACAATACTACAAATATTTTCGAAAATTTGACAAAAAAATATAGCCGTGTCAAGGCTCTTGGCGTTTTTTTTGCTATTTAACTGTCAAACTCCCGTGTCAAACTCCCGTGTCAAACTCCCGACTCCCGTGTCAAACTCCCGAATAAAGGTGTAAAAAAACCGGTACAGAAAGGTGGCAATTGCCACCTTTCTATTGTATAATATACTCTGTTATATGAGATACGATAGGAGATTTGTATTCAAAAGGAATTGCAGATTTTAGGAATAGGAGTTAGCAAATGACGATGACTATGATAATAGCAATCGTTCTGGCAGTTGTTTTTATTGCTTTCTGTCTTTTGTGCATTGTTGTACTATATGCCAACCACAGGGAAACGAAGGAATTTCAGAAAAAAATTCAATCCATCGAACAGGATCTGGGAGATATGAACGGGCGGATTCTATACAAGCTGAATCAGCAGGAAGAATTGCTTGAAAAACATGCGACAATAATGCAAATGCACTCAAAGGCGATTCCTGAGAAACAGATGCCGGTTTTTGAGGAAGCCGCACCGCAGGAGCAGCAAGATTCTGTCACATTTCAGGACACGGCAAAAGAAGAGGATTGGGAAATTAAACTGGATGATCTTATTGGAGAGATGGAAGATATTGAAGAATTTGTGGAATTAGGTGACTTTGAAGACGTAATCCTCAGTGAACCGGCAGCGGGCCCGGCTGATATACAGCAGATGCCCGGAGATGAAGATGATATTGATATGCTCAGCGATATTCTCGGAATAGAGAACACGCTTAACAATTTCGATGAATTTGCAAGAAGGACGCTTCACGGGGAACAGTTATTTGAAGCCGAAGTGATGGAATCTGAACCGGTAGAAGTGCCGGATTCGGAGCCCGCACCCGCATATGTGATGGAAGCTGTGCCGGTAGAAGTGTCGGATTCGGAGCCCGCACCCGCATATGTGAGGGAAGCTGTGCCGGTAGAAGTGCCGGATTCGGAGCCCGTATACGAAGCGGAATCGATAAATCAGCTGAGTCCTGCAGACGATATCAATTATGCCGTGGGCAGGAGTGGAAAGAGGTATACCAGCTCTGAACTGGCAAAGCTGATCAGAGAATGAAGGATTTATTTAGGAGGAAACTATGTTTTGTACCAAATGCGGAAAGCAGATACCGGATGATGCGCTGTTTTGCAACTATTGCGGAGCCGCAGTTGAAGTGATCCCTAAAGAACCGGCGGCTGAGCCAGTTCAGGAGACTCCGTCAAGGCCGAAATCATCTTTCGAAGAATTTCAGTGGAACGACCCCTCATATCCTGACATAAATGCGGTCACAAAGACAGAAGAAATTGACTTTGACTGGAATGCGGACCCCAAGGATATCAGAGACAGATATACGCGGGAGCTTTCAGGAGGAATGGCAGCTGAGGTAAAGGCACAGGCGGATATCCTTAGAACCGAGGACATTATCCCTAAGCCGGCAACGCAGGAACCGAAGGAAGCTGTCGAGAAACCGGAAAAACTGAGCACAGCCGATAAAGTGGACAAATTCTATACATTTAACACAAAGAACGAGGAATTCCAGCAGCTGCTCAATAAGGAATATGAAAAGGTTAAGGCGGCAGGAGCAATCGGTCAGGAAAAGTCTGTCGCTGATGAGCGGGCTGCAGAAAGATTTGAATCCCGGGTTCCCGACACTTCCATGGATGCTTTTCTGGAGAGAGAAGGAGCTGTCAGACCATATGAACCGAAGGCATTTGAATCAGATGTTTTGAAAAGAATTGAAGCACAGGAGGCGGCCAAGGAGCAGGCTAGGATGGAGGCGGAAGCGAGAGACAGGGCCATTGAAGAAGCAAGAGCCAAAGCGGAGAAAGATGCTCGCGAGAAACTTGAAGAAGAAAGAAGACTTGCTGAAGAAGAGAGAATAAGAGCCGAAGAGGAAGCTCGTGTCAGAGCTGAGGAAGAAGCCAGAATAAAAATCGAAAAAGAGGAAGCGGCTGCAAAAGCCGAAGAGGAAGCCAGACTCAGAGCCGAAAAAGAGAAAGCGGCAGCCAGAGCCGAAGAAGAAGCCAGAATTAAGGCTGAAGAGGACAGACTCAAGGCTGAAGCAGACTTAAGAGCGGCGCAGGAGGCAGCAAAAATCAGAGCGCAGCAGGCCGCGAGGATTGCAGCGGAAGAAGAGGAAAAGTTCCGTGCTGAGCAGAGGAGAAAACTCATAGAAGAGGAACAGCTTAAAGCCAGACAGGAAGAAGAAAGACTTGCGGCTGCGAGAAAAGAAATCGAAGCGGCGGAAATAAAATCAGATAATATTGTAACCGAGCATACAACAAGAATGCGTGAAGACGATGCCACCAAGCTGAAGGCTGCAATATCGGGATTCAGGGAGAGCGTGGAGAAAGAAGCCTCGCTTGTACAGCAGAAACCTTCCGCGGGCACCGAACCTGATGTGCCGAAACCGGATATGCCGAATATAGCTACACCTGAAGCGATAGAGGCACGTCGAAAGACACAGGATAAGATAAATGAAATGGCTAAGGCCAGAGATGAATTCTTTGCGGATTTCGAAGAGGATTATCTGTCTGCGGATAAGCCGGCTCCGACCACGGTTGATGAAATGCCGGCACCACCCGTACAGCCTGCAACAGACAAGCCTGCAGCAGACAAGCCTGCAACAGACAAGCCTGTTACAGAGGGAGGCACCGTGCCGACACCTGACGGCGATATTGCTAAGACCAGGGTGATAAAAAAAGCTGACGTTCTCGCGGGGCTGGACGAGACAAAAAGAATCTCAAGGGCTGAAGTTAAGACCGGAACCGAGGAGGACTTTCTCACCGGCACGGATACTGCAGAGCAGATCACGCCGCAGGCTGAAGAAGCAGTCGAAAAACCGGCGGAAGAGGATTTGCTCAGTCGCTTAGTAGAAGCGAATGAAGAGACGCAAAAAGAAGATTTTCCGGGAGAAGGTTTTGCAATCAAGGAAGAACCTGCGGTAATGCCGGAAGATGACTCCGGAGAATATAAGCCGGGTCTTGCAGGAACAATCGTGCTACCTGAACGGGAAATAGATTCTGACATTACTCACGACTTTGACAGCTACGGCGATGCCGAAGCCGAAAACTACCGAAGGCGGCAGGAGAATGCCATGCTTGAGGAGACCGCTGAAACAGAGGAAGAAGAAAAGAGAGGAAAGGGGAGAATCGTACTGAAGATTATACTTATATTACTGATTATCGTATTTGCAGTTGAGCTGGCAGGAATAGGAATCAAGTTCCTCGCACCACAGAGCAAGGCTGCGGAGATTATTGACAATCAGGTTGAAAAGATTCTACAACTTATAACAGGAGAAAAGGACAGTTATAGTTTGACAGATATTGACTATTATATCTAATTAAAAGGAGGATTAGAATTGGAAGTGAAGAAAAAAAAGAAAATGGGCTGGAAAGGAATCGTAATAATAATCTTACTGATTGTTTTGCTATTCGTGGCCCTTATAGGCTGGATTACTGACTTCATGTGGTTCGGAGAGCTGGGATATATCTCAGTATTCCTTACCAAGCTGTTCACCCAGCTGAAAATAGGTGTTCCGACGTTCGTCATCGTGACATTCCTCGCATATATCTACTTAAAGGCAATAAAGAGAGGATATATGAAAAAGATTGAGTCTGAAGAGGTTGTGGATCACAAAAAGCTCAATCTGATTTCCTGGGGACTGGCGGGTGCTTTTGGTGCAATAACCACCTTTTTTGCCGTAACCAGACTATGGTTCCTGGGGCTGCAGTTCGCCAACAGCACGGATTTCGGAACCAAAGATCCGCTCTACAATCTGGATATTTCGTTCTATGTGTTTAAACTGAACTTCATCGAACAGTTGAATGAGATTCTCCTCTTGCTGTTCGTTGCGTTTGCGGCATTGACGATAATCTACTACATGATTATGCTTACTTTGAGAACTCCGACAATCTTTGAAGAAGCCGAAGCGGTGCCGGATGCGGAAGAGGAAGACGAATACGATGATGACAGATACACCGGAGACGAATACGGCGGTGACAGAATGGATAACAACCCATTCAGTGAGGTCAACGATTTGTTCGGCAAATTTGCCAAACAGTTTACAGGAGGAGGCGGATTCGGCGGCGGTGCCGGGAAACGAGCACAGAGACCTGCACCACAGAAGCAGCTTGACACAAGGAACCTTAATCTTCTCGTTCATATTGCAGAGAAGCAGCTCATAATTGTAGGCGTTCTGTTCTTCCTTATGATTGGCGTTTACTTCCTGTTGAAGCAGTTTGATCTGCTTTTCGGAAGCACGGGTGCCGTATACGGGGCAGGATTTACTGATATTAACATTACCCTGTGGATGTACAGAATACTCATAGGACTGTCGGTTCTGGCGGCGATAGGTTTTGTTATCGGTATTGTGAAGAAGCAGTTCAAGCCTGCCGTTATTATTCCCGTTATCATGGTAGCTGTAATGCTCTTGGGAACGGGAACAGGCATTCTGGTTCAGAACTTCGTAGTATCACCGGACGAGATCAAAAAGGAAAGCAAGTATCTGGAAAGAAATATTGAATACACCCAGTATGCATACGGACTTGATTCTGTTGATATGAAGGCCTTCAAGGCATCGAATGCTTTGACAAGCAAAGATATCGCAAACAATGACGAGACCATATCCAACATAAGAATCAACGACTATGCCCCTGCAATGACTTTCTATAACCAGACTCAGTCAATCAGGCAGTACTACACCTTTAACGATGTTGACGTGGACAGATATACTATTGACGGAGAGTATACTCAGACTTTCCTGTCGCCGAGAGAAATAGACGAAGAAAAGATCAGCAACACCTGGTTGAACAGACATCTGAAGTACACTCACGGTTATGGTGTGACTCTGTCAAGAGTAGATAAGATTACAGCAAGCGGTCAGCCGGATGTGCTTATCGACAGCATTCCGCCGCAATCATCTGTAGATATAGAGATTACAGCTCCTGAAATCTACTTCGGCGAGATGACCAATGACTATATTCTGGTTAACACTTCAGAAGATGAATTTGACTATCCTGACGGAAACACAAACAAGTACTGCCAGTATAATGGTTCTGCGGGAATCAAGATGAAACTGCCGGCCAGGGTTATGTTCTCCGTAAGGGAAAGATCCCTGAAGATGCTTGTTTCGGGAAATATTAACAGCGATTCAAAAATTGTCATCAACAGAAACATCAAGGAGAGAGTAAGGACTATTATGCCTTATCTGGAATACGATGAGGACCCTTACATGATAACCGTGGATGGCAAGTTATACTGGATTGTAGATGCTTACACGGCAACAAACAGATATCCTTACTCCGAACCATACAGCCAAGATACGGATGTTAATTATGTAAGAAACTCCATCAAGGTTGTAATTGACGCTTACACCGGTGAAACCAATTACTATATTGTTGATGAGAACGACCCGATTGCACTGACCCTGCAGAGCATTTATCCGAAATTATTCAAGAACTTCGGGGAAATGCCGGAGGGAATCAAGGCACACATAAGATACCCGGGAACACTGCTGAATATTCAGGCTACAATTTACCAAAGATATCACATGAACGATGTGAAAGTGTTCTACCAGAATGAGGACTTGTGGCAGATTGCCAGTGAGATTTACGGTACTAAGGAGCAGCCGATGACTCCTAACTACTATATCATGAAGCTGCCTGGTGAAAAGAGTGCTGAATTTGTGAACTCCATTCCTTTCACTCCTAAGGATAAGAGAAACCTGATGGGTCTGCTCGTGGCAAGAAATGACGGTGCGGAATACGGCAAACTGGTGCTCTATCAGATGCCTAAGAGCAAGATCGTTTACGGACCTATGCAGGTGGAAGCACAGATTGACCAGGATACGGAAATTTCCAAGGAATTCTCCCTCTGGAGTCAATCCGGATCAAAGTATTCCAGAGGTAACCTCTTCGTAGTTCCTATTGAGGATTCACTGCTCTATGTAGAACCGGTATATCTGGAAGCAACAAACTCCAGTATTCCTGAAGTAAAGAGAGTTATAGTGCTGTTCGGAGACAGGCTGGCATATAAACCGACTCTGGACGCAGCACTGGAATCCCTGTTTAGTGAGGAAGCGACGGCCGATGACGGAGATGGCGAAAAGGGCGACAAGGGCGATAAGGACAAGGGCGATCAGGCTCTGTCACAGACTGAAATTATAGCCATGTGTCAGGGAGCTTACGACAGTGCTCAGGAGGCGGCACAGAACGGCGAGTGGGCAAACTACGGCAAGTACATGGATGAACTTGAAAAGTACCTGAACATGTTACAGTAAAAACAACAAATTGAAAGTCAGGACATTCCCGGGCCGTCATAAGATTTCGGGAATGTTCTGTGCTTGTATGGGAAATAGAAGCTATTATTTAGTATTAGGAGACAGCATATGCTTGAATACAATCTGGATAAAATGCTATACACCATTCCGGCGGATAATCACAGTGCGGAAGAAATAAGAAAGGTGCTTGCCGCACACCCTGAAGTCAGGTTTGTATCCGTTGTGGGGATAGATGTAGGCGGGCACGATACTGACGAAAAAATTCCTGTGGAAGAGTTTATGAAGGATATAGACGGATTTCTGGACAACGGGGTTCAGACAGACGGATCCAGTGTAGTTCTTCCGAAAATTGCATCCCTTAACGATGCGAAAGTTGACATTGTTCCGGACAGAACCGTCAACTGGTTTGTCGATTACAATTTCAATCATCGGGATGCCGAGACGGGACTTCCGGTGGGAACTCTTAGAATCCCTTCATCACTTGTCCATAACGATACGGACAGGGTAGGTTCCAGAGTGATATTGAGAGATGCCATATTCAATTTCAAACAGGATCTGATGAAACTGCTTGCCGACAATCCCTATGTATTTGAGTACATTGATATTGACAGCGTCGATGACATAGAGAGAATAGTGATTACCGCTGCCACGGAGCTGGAATTCTGGGTAAAAACACCGGATGATACTGCTGACAGAGAACAGCTTTCCATCGCTCAGATGATGAAGGAACAGTACTGGAAGAGAACAACGGGACCGGTAAGGACGGCACTGGAAGAAAGTCTGCTTCTTTTGCAGAGATACGGCTTCCAGATAGAAATGGCTCACAAGGAAGTAGGCGGAGTCAAGGCTAAGCTGGGCAACTCCGGCAATTACGATCATGTTATGGAGCAGCTTGAAATCGACTGGAGATATTCTTCCGCAATACAGGCTGCGGATAATGAAAATCACATTAAATATGTAGTAAGAGATATATTCAGAGCCCACGGACTGGAAGTTACCTTCATGGCAAAACCCATAGAAGGTGTTATAGGAAGCGGCAAGCATACTCACATGGGTGTGGCAGCCGAATTGAAGGACGGAAGAACCGTCAATCTTTTCTCACCATCCGATGCGGAGAACCAGTTCCTGAGTCCTATAGGCTTCGGAGCTCTTATGGGATTACTTCAGAATTATGATGTTATAAATCCTTTTGTAAGTGCCACAAGTGATTCCTTAAACAGATTGAAACCGGGCTATGAAGCACCTGTTTGCATAGTAACATCTCTGGGGCATGATCCTAAGGTGCCGTCCAGAAACAGAACGGTTCTGGTGGGGCTTATAAGAGAAAACGATAACAGGGCGGCGACAAGATTCGAGCTGAGATCGCCTCATCCGAAAAGTAACACTTATCTGGTTCTGGCCGCTTCATATATGGCCATGCTGGACGGAATCAAGGCGGCTCTTGAGAATGGCAAGACTCCTGAAGAACTGGAGAAATCCATATCCAAGGGGTATGGGGAAGAGGATTTCTATCTTGATACCGACAGAGTTTACAGGAGTGAAAAAGATGTATTTGCGGATTACACGGAAGAAGAGAGAGAGAAGTTTTTCGGCGTAGTACCGCGAACCGTATGGGAGAATATGCAGGCCTTCGAAAAATACCCGGAGAAGCTGGAAATATTCAGGAGAGACGATGTAATGCAGGCTCAGACACTGAAATCCTACAAGGCAGCGGTTCTCGACCAGTGGGCTCTGGAGCTGAAGAGTCGAACCGTACCGGAAATCATGGCTTTGCTCAGAAATTGTGTACAGATACACAAAGATGATGACTTCTGTGATTACGATAAGCATTACTGGGGAAAGATTGTCAGATTGAGAAATGCCTTGGGGAAGAATACTCTGGAGGAAACCTGTCTGCTTACGCAGATAGTGGAAGCTCTCAGTGCCGAAGATTATGCAAAGGCTTCCGACCTGCAGGTAGAAATGTGTGACAAGGTTGAAGAGCTGACGGAATTATATATTACCTACAGAAAGAATCTGTTTTAGACAGGGAAGGGAAACGATAGGAACAATGTTGGATATCAAGAGGATAAGAGAAGATTTTGACGGTGTAAAGAAGGCTGTCGAATCCAGAGGCAAAGGAGACTTCGGGATTGAAGAAGTACGTGCTTATGACCTGAAAAGAAGAGAAATCTTGGCGACTGTTGAGCAGATGAAGAACCGGCAGAAGGTTGAGTCCAAACAGATTCCTCAATTGAAAAAGGCGGGAGAGGACACGACCGGGCTGATGGCGGAAATGAAAAAGCTCAGTGATGACATAAAGGAGCTGGACGCACAGGTGAACGAGGTGGAGGAGAAGCTGCATTATGCACTGCTGAATATTCCGAATACACCGCAGCCTGATGTACAGCCCGGCGAAGACGACAGCGACAATGTAGAAATAAGGCGCTGGGAGGAACCTCGAGAGTTTGATTTCGAACAGAAGGCCCACTGGGATATAGGCGAGGATCTGGATATTCTTGATTTCGAAAGAGCGGCAAAGATTGCCGGTGCCAGATTCACAGTCTACAAGGGTGCCGGAGCGAGACTGGAGAGATCGGTCATAAACTTCATGCTGAACCTGCATACGGAAGAGCACGGATTTACCGAAATACTTCCTCCGTTTATGGTTAACAGAGCTGCGATGACAGGAACGGGACAGCTTCCCAAATTCGAAGAAGATATGTTTCATGTCCCGCAGAAGAACTTTTTTCTGATTCCGACGGCGGAGGTGCCGGTTACAAATCTCTATGACGGAGAGATTCTGGCGGCGGATGATCTGCCTGTTTATCATACAGCGTATACCCCTTGCTTCAGGGCTGAAGCGGGAAGTGCCGGCAGAGACACGAGGGGTCTCATCAGACAGCATCAGTTCCAGAAGGTGGAACTGGTCAAGTTCGTTAAACCTGAGGATTCCAACGAAGAGCTGGAGTCGCTGACGCTAGCGGCAGAAGAGGTGCTGAAAAGACTGGAGATTCCGTACAGAGTAGTCAGGCTCTCCACCGGTGATCTGGGCTTTGCATCGGCAAAGACCTACGATATAGAAGTGTGGATGCCGAGCTACGGCAAATACGTTGAAATATCCTCCTGCAGCAACTTCGAAAACTACCAGGCGAGAAGAGCCAATATCAGATTCAGGCCTGAAGAAAAGAGCAAACCTGAGTTCGTACATACTCTTAACGGATCCGGACTGGCGGTTGGCAGAACGGTAGCGGCCATACTGGAGAACTATCAGCAGGCGGATGGTTCCGTTGTTATTCCTGAGGTCCTGCGAACCTATATGGGAATGGACAGAATCGAGAAAAAATAACATGAGATTGTTATGAATGAATACGTGAGCAAAACCCAAAGCATATGTCCGGTCTGCCACAGACCGATAGATGCTTATTATATGGAAGGAGATTCCACTGATACTGAGGACAGCAGGGTTTACTTTGTGAAGGAATGTCCGGAACACGGGGAGTACAGAACTCTCGCAGCGGAAAGCTCTGCGGATTTCAAATGGTGGATTGACCATCCCGTTGTGAACGTTCCGCCTGAGACAGCTATCACCAAGGGCGCAGCCGGAGACGGAGAATGTCCGCTTCACTGCGGAACCTGCGGGAATCATCTGCAGACGCCGTGCTGCGTTCTCATAGACGTTACGGCCAGATGCAACCAGCACTGTCCGTACTGCTTCGCACAGGCGGAGGATGAACCTGACAGCGGAGAGCCTTCTCTGAAGGAGATGGAGAACAAACTGGATCACCTGCTGGACCTCGGTGAAGAGGGGCGTGAGTTTAACATCCAGATTTCCGGCGGTGAACCTACTGTCAGAGACGACCTTCCCGAGATAATACGCATGGCTTCGGATAAAGGTTTCAGCTACATTCAGATAAACTCCAACGGCAGAAGACTGGCTGAGGAAGAGGGATATGCGGAGGCTTTGCGCGAGGCCGGAGCTTCAGTGATTTTCATGCAATTCGACGGAACCCGTGACGACATATATATGGCATTGCGTGGAGAACCGCTCTTCGAAACCAAGGTACGTGCCATCAGAAACTGTGAAAGAGCCGGACTGGCAGTTACGCTGGTTCCCACTATTGTACGCGGGATAAATGATGACAATATAGGCGAGATTATGGATTTCCTGACGGAAAATGTCAATGTGGTCAAAGGAGTACATTTCCAGCCAGCGAGCTTCTTCGGCAGATACCCTGACGGAGATGAAACTGATGGGAGAATTACCATGTTCGGAGTCCTGCGTGAGCTTGAGAAGCATAGGCCTCAGTTCCGATATAAGGATTCCCTCCCCATAGCCACCGGGCATACTCTCTGCTGTTGTTACAGCACATATATTAAGGAACCGGATGGCAGTATACGATGTACACTCTCCAAGAGAGCCAGAGAAGAAGGCATAGGCTGCTGTGATGACGGTGCATGCATGACACAGGCGGATCGCCTGGAGGTCATTAAGAAAGATAGGGACTATGTACTCGACAAGTGGGATATAGCCGCGCCGGATAAAGCCGGAAGCGGAGGAGCGGGGGGAACGGATTTTGAGTCCGAATACAGAAGCTCCGATGAAATTACGGACCTTGACGAATTCCTGAACTACTACAAGCGAAACACTTTCACAGTAACGGGAATGGCATTTCAGGACCTTTCAAACTTGGATGCGGAGAGATTAAAAAGATGCAGAGTGGTGCAGTATACGGATGATGGCCGACTGATTCCATTCTGCGCCTATAACACTATATACAGAAAAAGAGAGGAAAAGAAAAAATGACAATTCAAAGACCGGGAGAATTCCGAATAACCGATGCAGGCCTGAGTTTGGCCAAACTGCCGGAGGGAGGTCGTGTTCTTGATGTGGGATGCGGAGAGGGAGATACGGTTAACTATCTGAACGAGAAGGGCTTTAAGGCGGAAGGAATTGATCTGAGTCTGCCTAAGGTTTCCGCAGCCAAGGAGAGATTCCCCGGAATAGATGTCAAGTACGGAGACGGAGAAATACTGGACGAGTACATGTCCTTCACCTTTGACGGAATTACAATGGAGTGTGTTCTCAGTCTGATTAATTTTCCGGATGAGGCTCTTCACGAAGCCTATTGTGTGCTGAAAAAGGGCGGCAAGCTTATCATAAGCGATCTTTATGAGATTAATCCGGATCCTCTGCAGGTAAAAGCGGTTGCCATTGAAGCCGACAGGGTATCCAGGCTTCCTCATGAACATGAGGACGGAGAATGTGAAGAAAGAGGCGAGAGGCTGGTTCCATTCAGATTCGGGGGAGCATTCTTCAAGGAAGAGCTTATTGCACAAATGGAAGAAACGGGATTCAGAATAATTGCCTTTGAGGACAGAACCGTGGATCTGGACAGTTTCGTGGCTCAAGCGGTAATGGATGGAGAAGAAGATATTATGTCCGGGCTCTGCAATAATCTGCAGACGGAAAGTAACGGAAAGAAGCGGCGGATCGGTTACTTCCTTTTGGTTGTACAGAAGCCTGTTTAAGGAGCGGAAATGCTTGATTTGGATATCAGAACAAATGAACTTGTGGATGCATGCTTCAATGAAACCGAAAATGAAGCGGCCCTTGAAATGATCAGTAACTTCCACCTTCGTGCGAAGCTGGGGATGTATACGGAACACAAGCTCCGGGAGACTCTTAATTATGCTGCGGAGAACAGCAGGTTTTACAGAGAAAAATACGGTGATTCAATGAAAGGTCTGGAAGGTCATGAGTTCGCTGCTGCATTTAAGAATTTACCCTACACAGACGAGAAAGACCTCAGAGAAAGGGGTAAGGATATGCTGTGCGTCAGACCTTCGGAAATCAGCAGAATCGTAACGCTGCCGGATGAAGGGGTAACCATGAAAACCAGCGGAACCACCGGGGAACCCAAGAGGGTATATTTTACCGAAGAGGATCAGCAGCTTACCATCGATTTTTTTAATCATGGCATGAGACTTATTGTTGATGAATCGGATAAAGTTCTTATTCTGATGCCTGCAAAGATTCCGGGATCCATAGGCTTGCTTCTGGGGCAGGGGCTGAGAGACCTGGGTGCTGAGGCGATCGAATACGGATTGCCCGATTTTAGAAGTAATGAAGATGGTGCCGTTGAGGAAATTTTGCACATTATTGCGGAAGAAGGGGTGACTTCGATTGTAGGATTGCCCACCCATATGATTCGTCTGGCGAGAGAGGCGGAAAAAAGGGGACTGGCGGGTCCGGCAGTCAGAGACGGTATTCAGCTGCGTTCCATTCTTCTGAGTGCCGAATATGTACCGGACAAAACCATGATGCTGCTGGAGGAGACATTCGGATGCTGTGTATACGAGCATTACGGAATGACGGAAATGGGCCTCGGATGTGCGGTAAGCTGCGGTTACGGCAGAGGGTATCATGTGCGTGAAGCGGATCTATATATTGAACTTATAAACCCGATTACCGGGCAGGTTGTTGAAGGAGAAGGAAGAAAGCCGGGGTACAGCAATTACGGAGAAATCGTGTTCACGACCCTTACGCGAAAGGGGATGCCTTTCATAAGATACAGAACCGGTGATTTCAGCCGCTGGATTCTTGAGCCGTGTCCATGCGGCAGCGTGCTGAAACGTCTGGATAAGGTGGCACCGAGAGAAGAAAAGAAAGGAGGCCTGTAGTGGCAACACCTATTTCATATACTGCGAGAAAATTCATTGAAGAGGGGATAGACTTCGTCGTTGCTAAGGTAATTGAGACCTCAGGTTCCACACCGCGTAAACGCGGAGCCGTAATGATCATGTCCTTTGACGGTAACTTTTACGGAACCGTTGGGGGAGGTCTTCTTGAGGCGGAGACACAGAGGCTTTGCAAGAAAGTTGCGGAAACCCGTGAGAATATAGTTTACGATTTCATCCTTGATGAAAAACAGACCGGTGAAAATGCTCTGGATATGGGCTGCGGCGGAGATGCCAGGATTCAGGTTGAGTACATTGAAGCGGCAAATCCGGGAAACTTTGTTGAGGAATTCAAGATGGAAAGTCAGGCCTATATATTCGGCGGCGGACATGTGGCACTGGCTCTGGAGCCTTTGCTTCGACATGTGGACTTCAGGACTACGATTATCGATGATCGTGAGGAATATGCCAATGCCGAAAGGTACCCTCATGCGGAGAGAACCATTGTATGTGACTCATTCGATAACGGTTTTGATGAAATTGAGACTGATGAGGACAGCTTCATCATTATCGTAACCAGAGGGCACAAAGGTGATCTGCAGGTTTTGCGCCAAGCATTAAAACGCCCTTATGCATACTTGGGGATGATAGGAAGCCGGCGCAAGAATGCCCAGCTCTACAAGCAGCTTCTCTCGGAAGGTGTTACCCAAGAGCAGATTGATACGGTTTATTCGCCTATAGGCCTGGATATCAAATCGGAAACCCCCGAGGAAATCGGAATCAGTATAGTTGCGGAGATAATACAGGTGAGAGCCGAAAAAGTTGAGAGAGAAACGGGAAAATGAGAATAGGGTATAACAGACTGGAAACAGAAGACTATGGCAACAGATTCGGAGCTATTATTCTGGCGGCGGGAAAATCATCGAGGATGGGTGATTTCAAGCCGCTGCTTCATGTGGCGGGACGCACGGCAATAGAGGGTCTGATAGAATCGGCAAAGGCTGCCGGGCTGAAGGATATTATCGTTGTTACGGGGCACAACAGAGAAGCTCTTGCTGAAGTTATTGACAATCTCCGTGTGCGGGAAGTGTTCAATTCCGGATACGAAGGCGGGATGTTTACTTCCATCAAAGCCGGTCTTGCGACAGCAAGGGAATCGGATTGTGTTGGAAATCCCGCCGAGTCAGCGATCTCCCCGAGGCTGGGATGGCTGATCATACCCGTTGACTGTCCGTTAATCAGTGTGCGTGTAATGCGGGAGGTTATGTCCGCGGTCATGGAGGATGCGGAGCTTGCCGGGGATGAGAGCCGTGAAAACAAATTCGCAGCAGCAACTTATGAAGGCAAGAAGGGACACCCTCTGTTTGTTCCTGCAGAATACATAGAGGAAATTTGTGCCTATGAAGGACCGGGAGGACTTAAGACCATTACGGACAAGTATGCTGATAATTTCATCCGAGTGCCGGTAGATGAAGAAGGCTGCATTCTTGATATGGACACTCCGGAAGGGTATGAAGATATCAAGGCTTTTGTTGCAAAGGGCTTCGCCCGGGAGAAACTGGAACTGCTTACTGCAAGGAAAAAAATATTTCTGGTGCGACATGGGGAGACGGAACAGCATGATGAGCCTGTGTTCATAGGACAGTATGACGTGCCGCTCAGTGAGACCGGGATTAAGCAGGCACAGATTCTGGGTGAGCGCATTGCCGAAGCAGTGTCCGAAGATATCGAGGCGGAGCTGATGGGGATGGATAAATTCGGACGGGAGCCTATGCCGGCAATTGAGAGAATTTACTGCAGTGATCTGGCTCGTGCCCGGAGAACGGCAGCTATTATATGTGAGAATGTCAATCGTCAATTGGCGATATCAGGGTCAGAACAGAGGGTATCCATCAAAGAGGATTCCGGACTTCGTGAGATCAATCTTGGGATATGGGACGGCAAACCTGTCAGACAGGTGCGTGAGATGTGGCCTGCCGAGTATGAGAGACGGGGTCGGGATATGTTCGCTTTCAAGACCGGAAGCGGCGCTGAGAGCGGCAGTGCATCCGGCAGTGCATCCGGCAGATCCGAAAGTTTTTATGATATGCAGTATCGCGCAGTAAGTGCATTTCGCGAGATCCTTCGAAAAGATGATGCCAGGTGCATTATAATTGTGGCTCACAGCGGAGTTATACGTGCACTTGAAAACAATATAAAAGGCTTCCGCGTCGACGATGACTGGGAGAGCCTTGACAAGGGTGATTTCAGAATGTTAGAACCTTTCCCGGAACAGCCTTCGGAAAAGACTTCGGGAGAGTGCCCAATGGATATTAAAGACATGACTATGGAGTCGCTCCTTGAGTATTACGAGTAAGTCAGCTCCAGTAAAAATCCAACAGAGCCTGTTTCAAAGTGAGACGGTTCTGTTTTTTTTCTTCCTCCGTCAGGACCTCGTCCGGGGTGCCGAATCCGTAGATGATTTCAAGAATATGAACGGCTTTTTCCCCTTCGGATCTGAGCTTGTCGCGTACTGAAATGCGTGAAGTCAGGAAAGAGCAGTTTTCGGCTTCCCCGCTGTTGCCGTGAATGCGTGCTCCCACATCTTCGGCGAGAATCTTTATCTGTCCGTCGACAGTCGTATCGTCTTCATAGACACAGCAATCTTCTTCATAGCATCCGCCGCTTATTTCCCATTCAATGAGAATGTCGTAGATTGTCTTTACCGGAATTTCGGGAAAGTTTTTCTTAATATTTTCCAGTTTTCCCGGGCATGTAACGATAACTGTCGGTTTGCCCAGTTCCTCCCAGGATTCTCTGCGAAAGTCTTCGTCCAGCCATATGGCGGTATCCGGATGCTGAAACAGCAGAGAATCGTACATCTTAACTACCAGTTCCGGCTCGGCTCCGGCGAGCAGATGGCCGGGATAAAGGGCATAGCTGCTCTCATCGTACTCTTTGCCGTAAGCTTTATTTACGGGTTTTTTTATAAATTTCATTACTATTTTTCCTCAAGAACTTTCTCAACCTCAGCCATTCTTCCCTTCGCCAGGTCTTCGGAAATAAAAACCCAACCGCACTTAGGGCATCTGTCAACCTTGTGATGAAACTGTTTGCCCAGATACTTGAAAGTGACATCCATCGGCTCAAGATGTACGAGGCACTTGCTGCATATGATAGCAGAGATGCTGCTGCCTTTTTCCTCACTCATATATTTCCACCTTCTCTCCGTTCCATATCATTTCGATCTCAATTTCCATGCGGTGAGAGTACGCATTTATCAGCCGGCAACGGGTACCGTTTTTCTCATATTCCGCCCAGTATGTCATGTTGCCGATTTTACGATAGCCGGTGAGTGTGCCCGTTTCCTGATTATAAAAGGTTCGGCCGGTTCTCTCGCAAAATGCCACGACATCTGCGATTTCCTGCTCGAGAATGTATTCATCGCTGAGTTTTTGCCGGAGCTCCGGGCTGATTTCCAGCAGAATATCGCCGGATGCAATGATGCCTTCTGAGCTGTCGGTTGTAACTGTTTCGCTATTCATAAGTATCGCTCCAAGTTGCTTTTTCAGAAGTATGCGATTCTCGCGTCGTGCAGTCCAAGTGTAAAGTTTCGGCTCCACACCGAACACAAGGTTCAGGATATGAGGAGCCGCTTTACCTTCATTCATGAAAGAATCGCGGCAGTTAATGCAGTATGTGATATAAAGATTATCGCTTTCACCGATTCGGTTTTCGCGAACGAATTTCGTGAAGCCCGGGTCTGCGATATGCCCGTGCCCGCCGTAACTGCAGCAGGCGGTGTATTTTTCCTGAACAGGCAAAGGCTCAAGCTTCAGGTTAAGCTGTCCGGAGATGGCCCTGACCGATTGGCGCACGGAGTCTTCGGCAGAGGTGGAGCACGGATCAAAGACGCTCATAACAGACGAGGCTATTTCTCCACATACATTATCTTTATATTCACCGACTCCCCATTCGGCCATAAGGTCATACAGGAAGGCAGTCCTGATTTCAGGCAAATGCTGTCTGAATATCTTCATGCATGTAGGGCATGCAATTATCATGACCTGCTTGCCGAGTTTTTCCCATTCGCTGCGAATACGATCAATCTGTAATTCGTGCAGATTGCTGTCCCCTGCCCATATGGCAGGAACACCGCAGCAACCCAGCATAATGCCGGCACCGGGTTCGTGTCTGAGGATGTATTTATATGCTTCGGTAACCAGAGCAGGTTCACCGGCGCCCAGCTGACAGCCGGGGTAAAAGGCGTAGCTGCATTCCCGGGAAGTATCACCGGAAGTGCTTTTCGGTGTTTCGCACAGATATGCGGCTTCACCGGTTGTAAAGGACATATCCCTCAGGAAGAAATCGTTATAAACCCAGGGCATTTTATCCAACTTGTGCATTCTGAAGCGGGCTGCCTGAATCAGCCCGTCAAGATCGATATCTTCAGGGCAGGTCTCCCGGCAAAGGCCGCAATGAGTACAGGAGTTGATGAGCCTGATGGCAGGAGTGGCATGAAGCTCCGATCTGCCCGGAGCTGTAGTGGCCAGGATTTCGTCACGCAGGCGGAGAGGCCACTTGCGGACATATTCCGTCAGATCACAGTGCAGCCTGCATGAGCTGCACTGGCATCGGATGCAGCGCTTTGCCTCTTCCACGGCCTGCTCCCCGGTATAGAGAGACTCTCGGGTCTTAACGGCTTTTGTATTCACCATTACGGTTTCATCTATTTTGATTTCGGTGCTGTAAGGTTCAGGATATTTAAGGTTGCGTGTCATCGTGAAATTGTCTATAGCTGTGGCAATCCTTAACCCGTCAGCCAGAGCATAAACCGGGTCTTTACCGAGAAGGCTTCCTCCAAGAAAAACTCCTGTTTCGCCGATCATTCCATAAGGTTCGCTGTCGAATCCGAAGCGGTTGCCGCCATCACCGGTAGCAACATATATTGCATCCGCCCGGGATGCGATATCCCGGAGGGAAGTAATTTCCGTGTTAAAGATAATGTCGTAGTTCAGAAACTGCATCTGCAGTGCAAAGTCATCTTCCACGATTGCAGGATCTATAAGTTCGAGAAGGGTGCCGCCGGCACGATCGCTCTTCTCGTATATTGTCACTTCATATTTTTTCGTTGCCATTCTGAGAGCACAGGCCATTCCGCTGATGCCCGCACCGATGATAGCAACGCTCTTTTTTTTGCCCGGCAGGTTGTAGTTTGTCGGCTCGGTTTTTTTTGTATATGACAGGCAGGCTTTCTCAAGCTGTTTCAGTTCTATAGGGTCGCCGTCGGCTACGGCGTTTTTAAGACAAACCTCTTTGCAAGGCTCGTGGCAGATTTCCGCAGCAATAAAAGGGAAGCCGACCGAATCGCGGTAAGCCTTATAGGCTGCATCAAAACGACCCTCCTGCAGGCGTGCGATGAAAGTAGGCACATCAAGTCCGAAGGGACAGGCTGCACTGCAGAATGAGGGTTCGTGCTGTAAGCAATTATTAAAATTATCAAGATACTGTTTCATTATGTGTGGCCGGGATAAAACAGCAGGAGCGCCGAAAGGCGTTCCTGCTGCATTCTGAAGATTTTAATTGATATCAGTCTTCGAAGTAAACAGGATTGTTCCTTATGTTTTCCATTTCTTCTTCGAAGTCGGAGCCCAGGAAGTACTTGGCAGGCTTGAGAGGATCTTTCTCGCCTCTGGCAAGGGCTTCCAGACCGGCCTTAACCTTTTCAGGTCTTGCCGGAAGTTCGTAAACTCTTACTCCGCAGGCATTATTTATGGCATTTATTACTGCCATGTGGTCGCCTGACTGGAATGCTTCGGAACCGCCGGATGAACCGTAAGGGTTTGTATCTCTAGGGGTCTGGAAGTGAATTAGCTCAATATCGTCAGGCAGCATGTTTGCTGTCGCAATTCCCGCACCTGCCAGGTTATTGTGCTTCTTCACATCGTCATAGTCTTCATAGAGAGCGTATCCGATGGAGTGTGCGATTCCGCCATAGGCCTGTCCGTCCAGATATACAGGGTTACCTATCACACCGACGTCGTCGATGCAGGTGAACTTGGTTACTGTTGTCTTGCCGGTTGCCGTTTCTACAGCAACTTCTGCCATAAACAGTGCATATGTATATGCAGGAGTAGGTTCGCCTTCACCTGTGTTCGGATCCAGAGATGAGAGGGTAGGGTCAGTGGTGTTTTCATACTGAGCCTCATATCTGGTCGGGATGCCTTCTGCCACCATCTCTTCATATGTTCTGAAGGTTCCGTCAGGCTTTTTCATAGCATTGATGAGCTTTTCCGCAGCCATCTTCGTAGTCTTTGTGTTCATGTAGTGCTGACGTGATGATGCCGATGCTCCGGAGTCAACGCCATAGATGCTGTCGTTCTGTCTGAGGATAATGTCATCCCTTGTAACGCCCAGTTCCTTAAGAGCTTCCAGAGTTGAAATCAGGGAGCCCACATCTCCGGCCTGTCCAACGTCCTGCCATGTATCATACTTGATGAATTTGCCGTTCGGAGCGATTTCCAGAGCCAGAGTGCACTGGTCATCGGCACCTTCGGTTACGTTGTATCCGCCCCAAGCGATACCTACGCCGCGTCTTACTTCAGGAGTGTCTTCGGCGGCGGCCTTCTTTTTGGCTTCTTCGTAGAGAGGCTTAAGAGCGTCCATCATCTTCTCCATTGGATAGTCACGGAAAGCTCTCCGGTTAACGTTTGTATCTCCTTCTCTGGCGATATTTACATATCTGATGTCGAACGGATCCATTCCGATTTTCTCAGCCATAATGTCCATCATGGATTCCGAACACGTGTATGCCTGAGGGGAACCGTATCCTCTGTAAGCACAGCCGTAAGCGTGGTTGGTTGTCGCTACTCTTGAAAGGCCCTTTACATTAGGAACGCTGTAAGGGAAGTAAGTGAATCTGGCCGGTCTCGATGTCAGGTCGTCACCCAGCTCGTTGTAGGCACCGTGGTCAAGGCCGAAGTCCCATTCAGCGGCGATAATCTTGCCGTTTTCGTCGCAGGCCAGCCTTGAGTTTGACCAGGATGGTGCTCTCTTACCGGCGTATGCGATGTGCTCCTGATATGTCATGCTCAATGCAATCGGCATTCCGTCACAGGCCACGCAGATGATACCTGCCAGTGCGAATGTCAGACCGGCTGTTGACCATCCGAAGGACGCGCCGGTAGGGTTCTGAATTACTCTGATCTTTTCAACAGGGACACCTGTCGCCTCGGAGATATCAACCTGGTTACCGCCTATAGCCATTGCCTTACACTGAACTGTCAGCATTCCGTCTGAGTCATAATAGGCCTGAACAGTATCACCTTCGATGTTGCCGTGCGGCTCTCTCTGCGTGTAGAATGAACCTTCAACCACATGCGGAGCGTCCTCAAAGAGAGGCTCAATATCATGACCTGCTCCCTTTACTGTAGGCTGCAGGCACCACATATTCGGGTGATCGTCATGGATTCTGATTGCATCAGGCATAACAGCTTCCAGATAATTCATGTATTCAGGCAGCTGCTCAATTTCAACCTTAACCTTTTCGGCAGCAGCTCTTGCATGCTCCTTGGTATCGGCAACTGCAACGGCGACAATGTCACCGTAGTTCATAATTTTATCTTCGGCAATTACATGGTGAGTCTTTTCGGTAGCCAGAGTTCTCGGCGTGAATGAGAAGAATGCCAGTCTGTTGGATCCCGGAACGTCCTTGGCAAGAACGATCTTGTATACGCCGGGCATCTTTTCCGCCTCTGAAATATCAATATTCTTAATCTTAGCATGGCTTGCCACCCTCGGCTGCACCATTACAGCGTGGAGAGTTGATGAAGGCATCTTAAGTTCAATGTCATCGCCATAGTCCTCTACACCGCAAACTCTCGCCAGAGTTGAAGGTCTGAGAACCGGCTTACCGTAGTATTCTCCCGCTTTCGGTTCCGGATGAGCGATTTCATCAAGAGTGATTTCACCTCTCATGCACTTGGCGGCAATCATCACAGAGTCAACAATCTGCTTGTAGCCTGTACATCTGCAGATGTTTCTGTTCTTCGTGAACCAGTCACGAACTTCTTCTCTGGTAGGATTATCGTTTTCCTGAAGCAGGGCATACGCGGAAACGATAAAGCCCGGGATGCAGAACCCGCACTGAACGGCACCGTGATGCATAAATGCCATCTGAAGAGGATGCAGGAAGTTCGGCTGACCGATGCCTTCTATTGTGGTCACTGAGCTGTATTCTTCAACCTTGGAGATTTTTCTCATACATGATCGAACCACCTTGCCGTTGAGGATTACCGAACATGATCCGCAGACACCTGTTCCGCAGCCAACCTTGGTCCCGGTAAGGCCGAGCCTCCTGATAACATCTGCCAGGGTATCCTTGGCAGGGTCACATATGAACATACGGTCCGCACCGTTAATGTTCAAAGTCATTTTCATTAAATTCATAAATACCTCCGTTTGATAATTAAACATAAATCGGTAAAAAACTGATTTAACCTGCACGTTTCAATTGTACCAATAAAAAGCCGCAAGTGTCAATGTTACAACCCCTGCGGCACGTACTATATTGCTCAATTTATCAGATAAAGGTGTCCAGTCGCATGCTATCACGTGCTATTACAGGATTTCATCCAGGATATCCAATGCAATGTTGACAAAGTCCGGGCATTTTTCGAGCAGAACTCCGGATGCGGCAGCCTCTTCAAACTGACCCGGAACGGAGAAATCATAGCCGGTCAGTTCACGGCAGATGAGAGAGCCGGCACGTTCAGTAAAGGCTTCATTAAACTCATTTACCTTTTTGACCATTCGTTCGTTTCCTTCGATATCCCCTACTTCCCAATGACCGCATGCCGCGCCGATAACCAGAAGGGCACCTGATACAGATCCGCATATGTCACCGCGGAAGCAGCCGCCGCCCAGAGGACCGGCGATTCTCATAAATGCAGCCTTATCAATACCGAGTTTGTCGGCCCACTGTTCAACAACGGTCTGGGAACAGTGAACACATCCCATAAAGTTGTTTACAATATCATTTCTGTCCATCTTAAAATCTCCTTCACCTTATTTTTCTTCTATCATAGATTCGACATCGGCTATTTTACCGGTCACCAAGTCCTCCGGCAGAGATACCTGTCCGCATTCCGGACACCGCGGAACTTTATGGCGGAAGCTGCGGGAAAGATAGTCAAAGGCGACTTCTATCATTTCCAGCTCCACCCGGCACTTCTCACAGATAAGTATTTCAGGGGGCTTGTCGCCGCCGCCGACTGCCGAAGTGCCAACAGAGGCTCCACCGGTTTTAATCAATTTTTTTGCCATTAAATACTCCCTCCAGTTTTATCTGCATTCTGTGAGAATACACATTGTGGATTTCGCGGTCAGCCGAAGCATTATCCGGCACACTGTATTCGACCCACAGAGTTATTGCACCGATTTCGTTATAAGCCTTATAGTGTCCGGTCTCCGGACTGCGCACTCTTCGTCCGGTTTCTTCCGCACGAGCGATAACACTGCAAATGTCATCTTCGAGAATGTGGAGGCGTTCAATCTTGTCCGCGATTTCTCCGTCTATAATAAGATTATATTTCATTGCTTCGGGTTTTGAAACCATTTCTTCCCCCCACACTTCCTTGAGAAGCCTCTCCTTAAGGAGAACACGATTGACACGTCTTTCCGTGATTCCCGGCATTTTGCCGGTCCCGGATGAATCAATATCGAACAACAGGTCCAGAATATGTACTGAAGTCTTGCCTTCTCCGGTGAATATATCACGGCAGTTGGAACAGTAAACCAGATAGGGATTGTCGCTCATAGCCACTCGCTTTTCCGCCACATATTTCGCGAAATCCGGCTGAGCAATGGCTCCCTGCCCGCCGAATCCGCAGCATCCGTGCTTATCCTTTTTAGGCAGCTCCTCTATACTTATTCCTTTACTTTCCGCAAGGTTCCTGACAGCCGCCTGGACGGCATCGTTACCTCTGGCGGAACAAGGGTCAAAGATGGTGAAAACCTCACCGGAACTAAAGTCCGGCCTGTCGGATGCAGCTTCACGTTCACCTGCATACAGTTCGTAAAAGGTAACAGTCTCAATTTCCGGCAGGAACTCAAGCAAATGTCTGTGGCAGGACATACATGCGGTCACCAGAACCGGTCTGCCAAGAGTTTCCCAGTCGGCACGCAGGCTGTCGATTTCCGCCTCGTGTGCTGAACTGTTTCCGGCCCAGTCAACAGGCACGCTGCAGCACTTGAGCAGCAGACCGCTTCCCGGGTATTTCTCAAGCAGCCATTGGTATGGTCTGATTACATATTCAGGGTTCAACGCTCCCAGATTGCATCCCGGAAAGAAAGCATAGGAGCCGCCCGGCAGGGTGTCGCCTCCGGAAGGCGCCCTTCTGATTATGGAAGCATATTCTCCGTTTGCGAATTCCATGTCGCGAAGGTAGTACTGTCTGTAGGCTGCGGGCATCTTGTCCACGCCGTGCATCTGGTGGCGTGCGGACTTAATCATGCCGCAAAGGTCAATGTTTTCAGGGCAGACATTTTCAAAGATGCCGCATTCAGTGCATGCGGCAATATACTTTCTTGACGGACACTTGTGAACAAGAGAGCCGGCAGGCTTAACCGAGAGAAAAATCTCATCACGCATTTTTATCGGCCACTTTTCATAATAGTCAATAAGATCGCAATACTTTTCACAGGCATTGCACTGACAGCTGATACAGCGTGCAGCTTCCGCCTGACATTCCCCTTCGGAATATACGGTCTCTGTCGATACGGCAGGGGTAATTTCAATAAGATCCTCGTCGGGAATGCAGCCGGACGGCGGTGCCTCCGCCGGGTATTCCAGCACACCGGTTTTTGCGAATGCATCTGCGCAGGCGGAGATGTTAATACCGTCAGCCAGTGCATGCATAAGGTCTTTCTCCAAAAGGCTTCCGCCGGTGAATATGGCTGTATTTCCGGCCCTGATACATTTATCAACACCGAAATCGTTGCCGTCATGTCCCGTTGCAATGTAAATGATATCAAGACCATTAAAAGACTCGCCGGCAGAAGTGGTCAGTTCTCCTGTGGAGCTGTCAACAAAAGCCTCCGTCGATGTCCTGATAATATACTTTTCGTGTTTGAACTGCAGCTCAAACTCCGGCATGTAGACTGATTCATCCATGAGAGTATTGAGCTGTCCGCCGATGCGGTCAGTCTTCTCAAATACAGTAACGTCGTACTTGCGTGAAGCCATCTTAAGCGCAAAGGCCATGCCGCTGACTCCGCCGCCGACAACAGCCACCTTCTCTTTACGTGCAGGAAGGTTATAGGCATTCGGCTCACGGCGGATGGCCAGAGCAACAACGGACTTTTCCAGATGGTTAAGTCTGACCGCCTCGTCATAAGTTGAACGCACGCAGGCTTCGCGGCAGTAAGCCGGACAGATTTCCGCCACAATCCCCGGGAAAGCGACACAGTCCCTGAAGGTTTTGTATGCAGCATTAAAACGCCCGCTTATGATACGCTCGCAAAAATTGAGCACGTCCAGCTTAAAGGGACAGGCATCCGCGCAAAGAGGGATATCGTGCTCGCGGCATACATCAAACTGATCGTAAAAATCTCTTACTTCTTTCATACAAAAAGTCCTGTAATCAGCGATAAAACAGAACGCCGGCCTGCAGCCGGCGTCCTTTAAGTCATATGGTTTTTATTTCCAGTTTACACCTTCGGCACCCAGGTCACCGAACTTAACATCATCAGGCTTGGAAGGAGTCTTCGGATTGGCCTTGATGTCTTCTATAGCATCATAAAGGTCATTTCCGAGGAAGTACTTCTCAGGCTTGTTAGGGTTAGGTTCGCCCTTGGCAAGTGCCTCGATACCGGCCTTAATCTTTTCCGGTCTTGCAGGCAGTTCATAGATACGAACTCCGCAAGCGTTATTGATAGCATTGATTACTGCCATGTGGTCGGATGACTGGAATGCTTCGGAAGCTCCCGATGATCCGAACGGTCCGCGAGGGTCAACGCCGTCAATTGTGGTGTAGTCAAATGCAGGGTAGTCAGGAACATCCTTGATGTAAGGAATGCCTGCCGCTGCCATGTTGCTGTGCTTCTTAAGATCGTCATACTCTTCAGACAGAGCGAAGCCGATGGAATGTGACATGCCGCCGAAGATCTGACCTTCAACAGCCTGAACGTTGCCCGGCTTACCAATCCAATTGGCACAATTCATACCCGTACAAACCGTCTTGCCTGTAGCCATGTCCACATCTACTGTAGCAAGGAACAGAGCATATGTGTAGGTGTACGTAGGGTTACCTGATCCGTCGTTAGGATCAAGGTCATAGAAGTAGTTGTACTCGTCAGTAGTTGCCCAGTCCCCGTCATATCTTGTAGGAATTCCTTCAGCGACCATTTCGTCATAAGTTCTGTATGTGCCGTCAGGCTTTCTCATAGCGTCGGCAATGTTCTTTGCCGCTACAATTGATGCCTTGCCGTTAGCATAGTGGGATCTGGAACCTGCGGACTCACCTGTGTTAGGACAGTACTTGGAGTCATCCTGTATCAGCTTGATATCATCAGGAGTGATGTCAGGGAAATAGAGCTTCATAGCTTCCAGAGTACAGATTAATGAGCCCTGGTCTCCGCCCTGGCCCTGATCCTGCCAGGTGTCATACTTTCTGAAGGTTCCGTCAGGCATCAGTTCAATAGCTACATGAGCTTCGTCAACAGCGCCCAGGCCTACGTTGTATCCGCCCCATGCGAGACCGACACCCTTCTTAACATCCTTGTTCTTAGCGTTCCATGCTTCAGCTTCAGCTTTAGCCTTGTCATATGCCGGCTTAAGTACATCCATCATCTCTTCCATTGGATAGTGGAGGTAAGGGTACTGGTTCAGGTTATCCTGTCCCGGTCTGGCGATATTCTTGTATCTGAAATCGAACGGATCGATTCCTGCCTTTTCAGCCAGCATGTCTACCAGAGCTTCCGAGCATGTATATGCCTGTGGAGCTCCATATCCTCTGTATGCCGTACCCCATGAATGGTTAGTGTGGGCAACTCTTGAGAGCCCTACACAGTTAGGCATGTAGTAAGGATAGAACATGAATCTGGAAATTTTCGTCAGCTTGTCATCGCCCAGTTCTGTGAACGGACCGTGGTCGAGACCCGCTTCGAATTCACCGGCCAGGAACTTGCCGTCGGCATCGCATGCCAGTCTGCCGTTGAAGTAGGTCGGTGAACGCTTGCCGGATACGGCATGGAACTGATCCCAATCCATAGACAGGGAACAAGGCATTCCCGTTACTTTAACAGCGATACCTACCATTGAATAAGTGTGAGCACTCATTGCCCATCCGAACGAAGCTCCTGTCGGGTTCTCGATCATTCTCAGTTTCTCAACATCCATGCCGAGAGCTTCAGCCATATCGTCTCTGTCGAAGTAGAGAGTCATTGTCTTACAGTGAACACAGAGATTATCATCTTCGTCATAGTAACCCTGCATTACGTCGCCTTCGATTGACATATGCGGCTGTCTTGAGGAGTAGAATGAACCTTCTACCGAGAACGGAGCACCGTCAATCAGGCCTGGAACGTTTTCGTGGTCGCCCTTCAGAACAGGCAGATGTGAGAAAATGTTCTTGCCGTAAGTGTCAGGCATCCAGTCGTGGATGTGCTGAGCGTCAGGCATTACAGCCTCCAGATAATTCAGATACTCAGGCAGCTGTTCGATTTCAACCTTAACAGCATCGGCAGCAGCCTTGGCATGTTCTCTTGTGTCGGCACAAACCAGTGCAACAACATCGCCGTAGTACAGAATTTTGCCGTCTGCCAGGATATGGTGAGCCTGCTCCAGGTCAACTGTTCTTTCGGAGAATTCGTAAGTCAGCAGTTTGTTTGTGCAGCCGGCCGCCTTAGCATCTTCCGCCGTAATAATTTTTACTACGCCCGGCATCTTTTCGGCTTCTGTTTTGTCAATGTTTTTGATGATGGCGTGTGAAGTGATTCTAGGCTGAACCATAGCAACCTTCAGAGTTTCCGCAGGCATCTTAAGTTCAATGTCATCACCATAATCACAAACACCGCATGCCTTAGGTAGAGCATTCGGTCTTTCCAGCGGCTTGCCGTAGTAGTCGCCGACATCCTTGCTCCAGTCATATACGAAGTCATCAACAGTCTTTTCGCCTCTCAGGACAGCGGCGGCAGCCATAACGGCATCCACGATCTGCTTGTAACCCGTACATCTGCAGACGTTTCTGTGCTTCTGGAACCAGTCTCTTACATCTTCTCTTGAAGGGTTAACATTTTCCTTCAGCAGCTGGTAAGCTGAAACGATGAAGCCCGGGATACAGAACCCGCACTGAACAGCACCGCATGCAACGAACAGACGCTGAAGAGGATGAGGATAGTTTACACTACCGATACCCTCGATTGTTGTTACCGAGCTGTACTCTTCAACCTTGGAAATCTTTCGCATACATGAACGAACCACTTTGTCATCCAGGATGACAGAGCAGGATCCGCATGCACCCATTCCGCAGCCAACTTTGGTTCCGGTCAGACCAAGACGACGGAGTACATCGGCAAGAGTGTCTTTCTCAGGATCACAGATGAACATACGGTCCGCACCGTTAATGTTCAGAGTCATCTTCATTAAATTCATAAAATTGCCTCCGTTTTTGATATTAAATTGTAACTTGCTTGCTTCGTATTACATTGAAAGTTATACGTATTCATATTCTACCGAATGTGTACCAACTGTGTCAAGGTAAAGGGGTCTAAGTATCAAAAAAGAGACACGATAAATTCGGAAACCGAGTTTATGACGGACTCATCTCCACGCTCAAAGGGGAGGATGGAGCCGTCATTTTTTATAATAAGTTCACGAAGCCGGCGATTCAGAGTCAGAACGCTGTTATCATAGGAGGCGGTTGAAATCATGTGAGCCGCACTTTCCTCCCGTTTGATTACGCCGATGCAAGGAATGTCTCCTGCGATAATTTCATGCAAAACCTCCCGAAAGCTGTCGTTGAGCAATTCCGCTCCGCCTATTTCGTCAAGCAGAATAATGCGGGGAGGTTTTTCGAGACCGGATAGGCAGGTTGCCGTCAGGCGAGCGGCCAGAGCATCAAATACTTCAGGGTACTTGTGGCTGTTGCCGTCGGCATCAATGTATCGAAAGATGCCTTTTTCAGCCGGATTACCATCAAGCATATTCTCATCAAAGGGCTCAGTCAGGGGAGACATGGCCGGCACTATGCGATAGGCGACCGTAGGGTCTTCGGTGTCGGCGAATGCCGTTGATTCGGCTCGTTTCAACGGGTCGGCACCACGTAAAGTCAGACGCTGGCTGGTAAACCCCGCAATCACCCCCGGTCTGCACCGGTGGCAGGGGAGATGATTGGCAAGAAGCGTCTGTATCAGTGTCGATTTTCCTGTCTGCACAGGTCCCTCAAGGAATAGATGTCTGATCTGTTTCATGTGACAAGTATAACAGAGAATTGAAAATAATAACATCAGCAAGTATAATCAATGGAGCGGATAAATATATTTAATTAAATGGAGGTAAAAACAATGACCGAAAACAAGGAAAGAACAGTTGAGTTATATTTTGATGGAGAACAGGTACCGATGATGCCTTTTATAGAAGAGATTTTGTACAACATCACAAAGGGACTGGTTTCGGCCCTCAAGGGCTATGAGGAAGGCCAGGAAGTTGTTATTAAAATCAAGTAAGAAGCGAACGGGTTCAACCAATGAGAATTATTAATGTACAGGGCACACATCACACGGGAAAGACCACAACGTGTGTCGAAATAATCAGGGAGCTGGTCGGGCGCGGCTATACGGTTGGCTCAATAAAGAGCATACATGCGGAAAACTTCACGCTTGAAACCGAAGGATCCAATACCCATAAGCATAAAATGGCGGGTGCGGATCCTGTTACCGCACTGGGGCTGTACGAGACCGACGTTATGTTCAGGGGGCGGCTTAATATGGACGTCCTGCTCGGAGCTTACGACTGCCAGTGGCTGGTTATTGAGGGGCATATCGACGGAACTGTCATTTGTCCCAATATTTCCGTAGGGATAACCACCGATGATCTGGACCAACAGATGGACGACAGAACCATAGCCTTTTCGGGGATAATTTCCGGTGATTATGCAAAATCCTCGGGTAAGTATTACCGCGATATTCCGGTAATAAATGCCTTAACGGACATCGTTGAACTTGTAGACTTAATAGAAGAAAAAACAACGCATTTCATACCGCGCAGAACCTACTGGCAGTGTCTGTGGAAGGAAATAAGTGACGCACAGACCAGAGCAACGAAGGTTGAGGTATGGGATGACGCGGCAGCCACCTACAGAAAAAAGCCTAAGGAAGGCGAGCGCGATGAGTATGTGGAGCAGTTCTATGAGCATATGGCACTGAAGCCTGGAGAGACCGTATTTGATATGGGTTGCGGTTCCGGCGTTCTGGCTATTCCAATTGCGGAAAGAGGAAATGAAGTTTACGTTGCCGATTTTTCCGAAGAGATGCTCAGACATCTTATGAGTGATGCGGAAGAAGCGGGAGTGGCTGACAGGATACATCCGATTATGCTGGACTGGAACGAGGACTGGTCTCTTCGCGACCTGCCGAAATGTGACGTTGCCATAGCATCAAGATCCCTCATATTCAGAGACCTGAGTTCAAGCCTTGACAAACTGGAATCCGTCTCAAAGGACAGAGTATGTCTCGGAGCCTGGGAGAAGCCGCCTCGCAGCGAAGGTGACGGGCCGGGATACTCATGCTACATGGTTGTAATGGGAGATCTTATGGAGAGAGGGCGGTTTCCGGAATTGAAATACATAAAGTACGGAGAGGACTCCAGGACTGCATTTATCAGCTGGAAAATCGAATAAGGAAAAAGCACAAACAGGGCACAAATGTTGTCATAACAACATTTGTGCCCTGTTTTTATGTTAATGTATGCACATGAGCAGGACATTTCAGAAATATTCCCTATATGAACTCGTTATTATGGCGGTTATAGCCGCACTGGGGATAGCGCTTAAGCCGATTATATCGCCTCTGGCACATATTGTCTGCGGACCTCTCATGATACCCAGCGGAACGCTGGCCGGCGGGCTGTATATGATGTGGATTGTCATCGGATACGGTCTTGTAAAAAAGCCGGGCACAGCGTTGATTATCTGCCTGATACAGGCATTGCTCGTTATCTTTACGGGGGTGATCGGTTCACACGGAATAGTGAGTCTGGTGACATATCTACTTCCCGGAGTGCTGGTGGAAATTGTTATGCTGGTCAGTCGTCACAGGGCATGCTGTATAGGCTGCTGCGTTGTCGGGGGCATGGCTGCAAATATGGCGGGAACAGTTGCTACCAATGTGGTTTTTTTTCAGGTGCCGGGTGTATATCTGATTCTGATTTTGTCGCTTTCGGCCGTATCCGGACTTATCGGCGGCATCATCGCCTGGGAATTGATAAGGGTCTTTGAGGGCTTTACGGAAAGACGTTTAAAGGGTAGAAATAAATGGCTGAACGCTGAAGAGTTAAAAGAAGCTGAAGTGAAAGAAGCTGAAGCATTAGAAACCGCTGCAGACGTGAAACCTGCGAATAAGAAGCGAAAATCCCGAAGACAGGGCTCGATTATCGCAATAGTTGCAGCCATACTGGTTCTGGTTGCCGGGCTGACCGCTTATGTAAATATTAAAACAGCTTCGGAACATGGAGCCGAAACGGATCTGACACTGAATGTATGCGGTGAGGAGAGAACACTGTCATTAGCCGAACTTCAGACTATGGAACATGACAGAGTTAAGATCCAACAATCCTCTGCATCCCATGAGGACATAGACGGAACTTATACCGGTGTTATGCTGGATGTCATTCTTACAGAGGCACAGATTATGCCTGACGAAATAGATGAATGTAATATAATTCTGACGGCCGGAGACGGATATTCAACAGCGGGCAAAGGCTCTGAAATAAGCGATATAATGATCGTATATGTAAAAGAGGAAAACTGGCTGCAGGCAATGTTCGTAAAGGATCAGTTCGGAAACAGAGGCTGCAGGGAGCTGAAAAAAATAACAATAGAATAAATTCAAAATTAAATTCATAAAAATCCGTATGTAAAAAATGTTGTTTCGACAACATTTTTTACATTATAATAATGTTAGTATGACAACATGAATGCAATCGAAATAAGAAACCTGACATTTTCATATGACGGTAAGAGAAAGATTCTTGACGGGTTGAATCTCGATATAAAAAGAGGCGACTTCGTGGGAATTGTAGGTGATTCCGGCTGCGGCAAAAGCACCCTGTGCCATATTCTCTGCGGCATAATCCCCTATGCCATAGGAGGAGAGCTTTACGGTGACGTGACGCTCTATGACGGATTCAGGCTCCGTGATCTGGAACTCAAAGAGATGGCGGAGAGAATCGGTTTCGTGATGCAGGATTCCGACAGACAGATTGTATCCACAACGGTTGAGGACGAGCTGGCTTTCGGACCGGAAAACATGTGTGTGGAGCCTGAAGAAATACGCCGCAGAGTTGACGAAACCTGTGCGATGCTGGGAATTGAAAACCTGAAAGATATAAATCCGAACCGGCTGTCAGGCGGTCAGAAACAGCTCGTAACAATAGGGTCGGTGCTTACAACAAATCCGAAAATTCTGATGCTGGATGAACCCTTCAGCCATCTGGACGAGAAGGCGGGAAGAAACCTGTCGGAACTGATTTTTAAGCTGAAGGCGCAGGGCAAGACAGTTCTTGTGGTGGAGCACGACCATGATGCTATAGAGAATGCGGATCGGAGAATTTGCATAAAAGACGGAAATATTGAGAGAGAATATTAGAATATGAGTCTGGAAGTAAGAGACATCACATTTTCATATGACAGGGTTCGTATGTGCAAGAAACCGTCAGATACCGCAACACCCGTACTGGAGGGTTTCGGCATGGAGTTTCCTTTCGGTGAAATTACTGCACTGGCGGGCGACAACGGTGTGGGGAAAAGCACCCTGGCCCGTATAATCATGGGGATCCTGAAGCCTGCAGCCGGAAGCATCTATGTTGACGGAAGCTGCATCGACAGCCTCTCGGTGGCAGAAAGAGGCAGGCTTATCGGATATGCCATGCAAAATCCTTCGAAACAGATATTTTCAAAAACCGTTGTCGAAGAAGTGGAGTACGGTCTCACGAATCTGAACTTGGAGAATACCGGAGAAACTGCGGCCGGATATCTGGAGATGTTCGGGCTGAGCCATAAGGCGGAGGAATTTCCTTTTACCCTGAGCCACGGGGAAAAGCAAAGGTTGGTTCTTGCATCAATTCTCGCCATGAAGCCGCGCTATCTGATTCTGGACGAGCCGACTGCCGGGCTGGATATCAGGCATAAGCAGGTGCTGGGAGAAATGCTTCGCGATATCGCGATGCCTTCCGATGAAAAAAACTGCCCCGGCTGCGGCGTTGTCGTGATAAGCCATGACAGGAAATTTGTTGCGGAGTACTGTGACAATATTAGAATCATGAAAAAACTGCCCCAGGAGGTGTTCCATGAGTAATCTGGATCCGCGTACAAAAATTGTAATAATAGCATGCATTTCAGCGGCCGCTTTGATTACGAAGAACCTCCGGATGCTGGTTGGCCTTCTGATATTTACCGTTCTTGTCATGATGACAATGGGAATAAACCTTTCGCAGCAGAAGAAACAGCTTTTAACGGTAATAGGAATGGTGGTATTTCTCTTTGTTCTGCAGACGGTTTTCGGACGCTGGGAGCTGGGACTGGTGCTGTGCGTGAGACTGATGATTCTGCTCATGTCGGCACTTATTCTGCTGACCGGAGAGCCGCGTGACTATCTGCTTGCCATGGTACAGTGCCGGATGCCTTACGAACTGGCGTATATGGTCATACTTGCCTTTCGCTTCTTCCCGCTGCTGAGAGAGGAAGCCATGGATATCTACTACAGCATTCAGCTACGCGGAACGGAGCTTCAGAAAATTTCAATGGCCAAAAAACTGGCAGCCTACCGCAGGATGTGCATCCCCATTCTGGCGGGAGCAATGGAGCGTGCCGGAGACACTTCCATCTCTATGGAAATCAGAGGATTTCGCGCTAAAGGCTGCCGTACATATATGAGACACCTGAAACTGAGGGGTCTGGATGTGGCCGTTATGATTATTATGGTTATTTTGACGGCAGGTTTCGCGGCAATTTGCCTGGGAGGCTTTTATGTATAGGGCGGAAATATTTGCAGCAAGCGGAATGCTTGATGAAATAAGGGAAAGCGAGCGGACAGAGGTTTTGCAAAACCTCAAAATCTCATCGCGAAAATACCGCAAAGGGGAAATAATCTTCTGCACCGGAGACCTGATGGATAAAGTATGCATTGTGGCGAGCGGGAGCGTGCGCAGCGAGAAGAACTACCCCAATGGAGAAGTTCACATAATTGAAGTTTATGATGAAAGGCAGATTTTCGGGCTGGAGGTTTCCGTTTCAAGAACACAGCTTTCGTTTCTGGACTACATCTGCAATGAAGATGCCGATGTATATTTCGTATCCATGCGTTCAATCGAAAAATCCGCATATGCGGGTCCGATCAGCAGGGCTCTGATGCACCACCTTGCCGACGACAATATACGTACGAGTCACAAGCTTGAAATCCTTGCCGAGAACGGACTCAGAGCACGCATTATGATTTACCTGAGAATTCTTCAGCAAAAAGCGGGCGGAAATACGGTAACCGTACGTATGAGCCGGGAACAGTTGGCACAGTTTCTGTGTGTAAACCGTTCAGCTCTGTCCAATGAGCTGAACAAGATGAAGCGTGAGGGAGTCATAGATTTTTCACGCGATAAATTTACTTTATTGAAATGAGCAAGATCTCCGGCGGGTTGTTTACCTGATTCGTCATGGAGATATAAGATGTGTGATATTTGCCCGGATCCAGTTCGGCAGCGAACTCAAGGAGCCGGGCTTTTTCTGCGGCACCTGCTTCATGGCCGCTGTACATGGTAATGCAAACAATGCCGCCCTTTCTCAAAAGGGGAGGAGCGGCATCCGTTTCGAGAAAATCGTTGATGCCCAGAATGTCTCGGACAGTGGACAGCGTAGACTCTGCTTCCGTTGTTATGCTCTTGTCGCCGCCGGGGAGATAACCCAGATTGAAGACGGCGGCGGAGCACCTGCCGGAGACATATTTCCGTATATTCTCATGAGAGTCATGAATAAGTTCAATACGACCGGCAAAAAGAGACTGAGAGAAACCGTTATCGGTGAGAAGTTTCCCGGCGCCTGCGATTGCCTGTGCCTGCACATCAAAGGCATATATCTTGCCGGCAGGCATGCGTGCCAGCGACAGCGTATCGTAACCGTTGCCGCAGGTCGCGTCCACAACCGTATCGCCGGGCTTCACATAATCGCTGACGATATGCATGGCGAAATCTGTCGCGGATCTTATCAGGTTTTTTCTGTCCGATTTTGTCATGAGTCTGCCTCCTGTACACAATATTCGCACAGAAGGAGAGGGGATGTCAATATCGGAGTGAAAGCAGGGGGTTGACAGCTACACCGCTCCCGTCTATAATGATAATCGACAATTGAATCTGTTTCAGGGCGAGGTGAAAGTCCTCACCGGTGGTGAAGAGCGACAGGCTATAAGTCCACGAGCTAAGGCTGAAAGGGTTGGAATCCCTTACCGACGGTTACAGTCCGGATGAAAGAAACGAAAGCAAGTGTTTAGTTTTGCGAGTATTTTTGTCCTGAGTTTTAACTCAGGAATTTTTATTTATCAGGGACAGATTCACAATAATATTATCAACAGTTTAACAAAAGGAGGATCTGGACATGACAGAACTGAACAACACAATTAATGAAGCGACAGCGGCAGGTGCGGCAGAAGTAAAAGGAGAACAGAAATCAAAGGCGAAAATAACGACGATACGTCTGGCAAAGATGGGAATGCTGGTGGCAATATCAATCGTGCTGGTAGCGTTGGTGCACTTCCCGATTTTTCCGGCTGTTCCGTTTCTTGAGTACGATCCCGCGGACATACCTATTCTGCTGGGAACCTTTGCCTTCGGCCCCATAGCAGGTGTGATGCTGACAGTAGTAACCTCAATAATTCAGGGGGTGACCGTCAGTGCGGCCAGCGGTATCTACGGGATACTGATGCATATCCTCGCGACCGGTGCACTGGTAATTACAGCAGGAGTTATTTACAAAAAAAACAAAACCAGAAAGAGAGCTATAATAGGGCTTGTCTGCGGAATGATTGCAATGACCGTTATAATGGTAGGAGCTAACCTGATAGTTACACCTATGTTCATGGGTGTTCCCGTATCGGTGGTGTGGGATCTGATGCCTTTCATAGCAGGATTCAATGCAATCAAGGCGGGCATTAACGGATTGGTAACCTTCCTGGTATACAAGAGAATATCGGCATTCCTTCACAGATAGCTCACATAATGCGTCTGACAGGCGGCGGTTCATATAGAATCGCCGCCTTGTTTATGGTACAATTGTGACACATGAAAACGGTTAAAATAAGCAACGAAAGAGAAACAATGAGATTCGGTGAGGCACTGAGCAAAGATGTTGAGCCCGGTACAGTTATCGCACTGACAGGCGAGCTGGGAACGGGCAAGACCACCCTCACCAAGGCGATTGCCAAAGGACTCGGAATCAGGGAGACCGTTACGAGCCCCACTTTTAATATAATCAAGGAATACAGGAGCGGACGACTGCCGCTTTTTCATTTTGACGTCTACCGCATCGGAGACATTGACGAGATGTATGAACTGGGGTTTGAGGAATACTTCTACGGCGATGGTGTCTGCGTCGTGGAGTGGGCGGATCTGATTGAGGAACTGCTTCCGGAGGACGCACTGAGAATACACATGGAATACGGCCATGCGGAAGACGAAAGAATTTATGAAATCCGGGGAGAGACCCGGAAGGAGAGATACTAAATGTACATTCTGGCTATTGAAACCACCGGAGCTTTTGCATCTGTGGCCTTGACAAAAGACGGAAAAACAGTAAGCAAAATCTACGGCAGAGACAGGTTCTCGCATCTGCAGAACCTGGCACCGCAGATAGAACAGGTGCTGAAAGAAGGTGCTGCTCATGCATTGTCAATTAACGATATGGATGCAATCGCAGTTTCATGCGGCCCCGGATCCTTTACGGGAATCAGGATCGGTGTTTCCACTGTCAGAGCTCTGTCACAGGTAATCGGGGTCAAATGCGTTCCGGTATCGAGTCTGGAGGCTCTGGCCATGAAGGGAGCCGCTGTGACCGACCCTGATGGCGTCCTGTTCTGTCCCATACTGGATGCACGCCGGGGGCAGGTTTACGGAGGCGGTTATGTCATCGAGGACGGATATCCGGTTGAAAAGGTAAAGGCAAAACCTTATACCATCGAAGAACTCACGGCGGAACTTTCCCCATATAAAAAAGTCTATTTTCTTGGCGACGGCATAGATGCATACATGGACAATATAGAAGAGTACAGAACCGGGGGTCTTGCCGCGTACGCACCTGAGGAAGTCCGCTATCAGGATGCGGTCTATGTGGCGAAACTGGCGGAGAAGCTTTTGTTCGAAGGACGAAGCTGCTCTTACGAGGAACTGCAGCCGGAGTACATGCGCCTGGCGGAAGCGGAGAGAAAGCTCAAAGAGAAATGGCAGAAGTAATAATAAGACAGGCACAGCCCCATGATGCGGCAGATATATATGAAATTGAGAGGCTTTGCTTCCCGGATCCGTGGAGCTCGGATTCCATCGAGTTTGAACTGGAGCGGAATCCGAGAGCCTTTTATGTTGTGGCGGAGCGCGAGGGAACGGTTGTCGGATATGCGGGTCTATGGTGGATTGAGGATGAGGGACACATTACAAACGTGGCTGTCATGTCCGGATTCAGAAACCGCAAAATCGCACTGGGTATAATAGAGGCTCTTCTTGAGCATACTGCAGAAGCGGGAATCAGGCACTACACTCTGGAAGTGAGAAGATCCAATGAAGCGGCCATCGGACTGTATGAGAAGTTCGGCTTTCGGGTGGAAGGAGTGAGAAATAACTACTACAAATTTGAGAAGGAAGATGCGCTCATCATGTGGAAGCACGCAGAGGATGAGTGACAAAAGGAAGAGTAAATGATAGACGGCAAATTTGCAATTCTGGCAATTGAATCAAGCTGTGATGAAACGGCGGCGGCGGTTGTGCTGAACGGACGGGAGGTTCTGTCAAGTGTAATCTCGTCGCAGATTGATATACACAAGCAGTATGGCGGCGTGGTTCCGGAAATCGCGTCGCGCCATCATCTGGAAAATATCAACCGCGTGGTGGAACAGGCTATGGAGCCGGTTGGCATGGATGAGATTGATGCCATAGGAGTGACTTACGGTCCCGGTCTGGTAGGTGCACTGCTCATAGGTCTGGCTACCGCCAAGGCTTACGCTCTGGCGACGGGCAAGCCTCTGATAGGTGTGAACCACATACAGGGGCATATCTGTGCCGGCTATATAGAACACGCGGATCTGGAGCCTCCCTTCATGGCTCTGGTTATTTCCGGCGGACACACCAGCATAGTGGATGTCACCGGTTACAATGAATACAGTGTTCTGGGAAGCACCAGAGACGATGCTGCCGGAGAGGCTTACGATAAAGTGGCCAGAGTTCTGGGACTTGGTTACCCGGGAGGTCCGCTCATTGACCGAATTGCCGCTGAGGGTAATCCGGAGGCGGTCGAATTCAAGCGGGTATTCCTGGAAAAAGGAAGTATGGATTTCAGCTTCAGCGGCATCAAAACGGGAGTGCTCAACTATGTGAATTCCGAGAAACAGGCCGGAAGAGAAATAAATGTGGCTGATGTCGCGGCAGGCTTCCAGCAGGCCATACTGGATGTGGTTGTGGCCAAAACCGCAGGAGCGGCATTGGATATGAAGAGGGACAAAATCGTGCTGGCAGGCGGGGTCGCAGCCAACAGCAGGCTTCGTACCATGCTGGAAGCGGAATGCGGGAGGCACGGACTCAGGCTATACAGACCGTCACCGGATCTATGCACGGACAATGCGGCGATGATCGGATGTGCCGCTTACTATAAATACAAGGCGGGAGAGGTCAGCGATCTGACGCTGGATGCCATCCCGAATCTCTCCCTGTGATTTTAATGCTATGATTATACTTTCGGCCAGAAATCTGACAAAATCATACGGAACGGATGTAATCCTAGATAAGGTCAGCTTTTCCATCAATAAGGGCGACCGGGTAGGTGTCATCGGCATTAACGGAGCCGGCAAGACCACGCTGCTGAGGATTCTCACGGGAGAACTCCCTCATGAAGAGGGAGAATTTTTCGTGTCCGGCGACATGAAAATAGGATATCTGCAGCAGGACGGGGGATTTGATTCCGAGAGAACGGTTATTGAAGAAGCGAGCAAAGTATTTGAGCATTTTCCTGAAATGGAGGAGGAAATGCAAAAGCTTCTGAAAGCAGCCGAAACAGCAGCGGACAAAGAACAGCTGGAACTCATCGGCAGGTACGATATCTTGCATGAACGGTTCGACTATATGGGAGGGTACTCTTATCACAGCGAAATTAAAGGTATTCTTTCCAGCATGGCCTTCGGCGAAGATATGTACGACAAGAGGATATCAACTCTGAGCGGCGGCGAAAAAACCCGTCTGGCGTTGGCGGTTCTCCTGCTGGAGAAACCGGATATTCTTTTCTTGGATGAGCCTACGAACCATCTGGACATAGGAACCCTCAAATGGCTGGAGCAGTACCTGAAGAGTTACAGGGGAACAATAGTAATAGTGTCCCATGACAGATATTTTCTTAATGAAACCGTAACTAGAATTTTTGAAATAGATAATAAGCAACTGGGCATATATGAGGGAGACTACAGCTTTTATGCTGCAGAACGACGCGTCAGACGCGAGTCGGAAATGCGAAGATACGAGAAGCAGCATAAAGAGATTGTCCGTCAGGAAGATATGATTCGCAGATTCAAGGAACGGGGAACGGAGAAGCTGGCTAAGCGTGCGGCATCCCGTGAGAAGCGTCTAAGTGCCATGGAGGTCATACATCATCCCGGTGGAGGAAATGCCAAACTGAAGCTCAACTTCAAACAGAACTTCCGGAGCGGCAGAGATGTTCTTCTGGCTGAAAACCTGAGTAAAGGTTTCGGCTACGGTGCCGGCAGGGTGAACCTGTTTGCCGGTGTGGATGTTGATATCAAGCGAGGTGAAAGGATTTGCATTGTCGGAGCAAACGGCATCGGCAAGACCACTCTTCTCAAACTGCTGATGGGTCATATGGAGAGCGGTACGGGGAGAATCCGTGTGGGGCACAACGTTCAGTTCGGCTACTACGATCAGGGACAGCTGCTGCTCAACACGAACAACACGGTTATTGAAGAACTGCAGGATGCCTATCACCTGTACAGTGACGGCGAACTGAGAAATATACTGGGCAGATTTCTCTTCAGGGGAGATTCCGTTTTCCTGAAAGTGGGGGATCTGTCCGGCGGAGAGAAAGCCCGTCTTTCCCTTCTTAAGCTGATGATGTCCGGAGCCAACACTCTGATTCTGGACGAACCGACCAACCATCTTGACATAGAGTCAAAGGAAGTTTTTGAGGAAGCCCTCCTTGATTTCCCGGGGACATGCATAATCGTTTCTCACGACAGATATTTCCTGAACAGAATTCCCACACGAATCATGGAGCTGACGGAGACGGGGCTGGTTAATTATCCGGGCCGCTATGACTACTATGTGGAGAAACAGCAGCAGATGATTCAGTCCGGCAAACAGTATGTAGCCGGTCTGTCCGAAGATAAAGCGGATAAAGGTGCTGACGGGAAACAGGGTCTGTCATCGGCGGAGCAGCGGCGGCTTCAGAAAGAGAAGGAAGCCGAGGAGCGAAGGATGAACAGAAAAAAGAAGAGTCTGGAAGAGGCCATTTCCGAGAGAGAGGCGGAGATTGAAGAGCTGGAGAAGGAGCTTTTGCGCGGGGAGATTATGACCGACCACGTTAAGTTGACGGAGCTCGGGGAGCAACTGACCAGGGCGCGGGAGGCACTGGACAAAAACTATGAGGAATGGCTTGAATTACAGGGGTAGGTTAGGTATAATGGTTGCAGTTTTAAACGGAGGTGGAGATATGATACTTGAAACAGTAAAAGATATTATAGTAGAACAACTGGGAGTTGATGCAAGCGGTATTACGCTTGAAACAAGCCTGATGAAAGATCTGGAAGCCGATTCGCTGGACGCTGTAGAAATCATCATGGCACTTGAAGATGAATACGGGATCTCAATCCCTGATGATGATGCAGAGAAGTTTCAGACTGTCGGAGATCTGGTCAGTTATGTAGAAGCCAGAGCATAAGATATATATGAGCCGACAGACAAAGATTTCCAATGCCGTAATAAGGAGGCTGCCTCGCTACAGGAGATATCTCAACGAACTCAGAAAGAAGGGCGTCGATAAGATTTCCTCCAACGAATTCAGCAGCCTGATCGGGTATACGGCTTCACAGATAAGACAGGACCTTAATAATTTCGGCGGATTCGGCCAGCAGGGTTACGGATACAGCGTTGAAGGACTGTATAACGAAATCAGTGCGATTCTGGGGCTTGACCGCAGCTACAAGATGGTAGTTGTGGGAGCCGGAAATCTTGGCCGCGCCATCGTCAATCACACTTACTATTACAAGATAGGGTTTGTGGTCGAGGGTATATTCGAAGTGGATCCTGCCCTTATCGGGATGAAAATAAATGACATTGAAGTAAGAGATTACGATGAGATTGTTGATTTCGTTGAGACGAACGATATCGATATCGGTATTATATGTACGACAACGGAAGTGGCGCAGGAGGTTGCCGATAAGCTGTGCTTCGCAGGTGTAAAGGGCCTCTGGAACTTCGCACCTGTAGATATCGAGACTCCGTCGCAGGTAGCCGTTGAGAATGTTCACATCAGTGACAGCCTTCACTCGCTGGCATATCACATGAATAAGAATACATAATAGTACAGAACAAAAAAGTAAATAACCGTTTCGTCAGCGAAACGGTTATTGATTATTCTGTACAAGTTTTGGCAATTACTCTTCTACCACAGCGTCGAGAGGGCAAGCGCCAACGCACGCACCGCAGTCGATGCACTTGTCAGCGTCGATTGAATAGATGTCGCCAACAACGATAGCGTCTGTAGGACATTCTTCAATGCAGGCTCCACAAGCGATGCATGAGTCCGTAATTACATAAGCCATTAGGTTACCTCCTTTTAGATTTCATAAATGATAAAGTGATTATAACACCTTGAAAAGGGAAATACAACATGAAAGTATACAGTCTTTCGGGTAAGAGCGGCACGGGCAAAAGCTTTCAGGCCGTTAACCTGTGCAGACAACTTAATATAGAGAGCATAATAGATGACGGTCTGTTTATCTGCCGAAACAAGGTGGTGGCGGGAATATCCGCCAAAAGACAGTCTACAAAAATAGGGGCGGTCAAATCCGCACTTTTCACCAAAGAGGAGCACGCCGAAGAAGTGAAAGAAGCGATTAAGCGCATAAAGCCGTCGTCAATACTTGTGCTGGGAACCTCCGATGAAATGATTGACAAGATTCTGAAGCGGCTGGAGCTGGGCAAACCTCTGAAGAGAGTATACATAGAAGATATCACCACGGAAGAAGAGAGATATCAGGCTCACAAACAGCGTCACGAAATGGGACAGCATGTAATACCTGCACCGACATTTCAGATAAAGCGCCAGTTCTCCGGATACTTCATGTCGCCGATGCGGATTCTCAAAGGTCTCGGCGGCGCCTGGAAGGATATTACGGAGAAATCCGTTGTGCGCCCTACTTACAGCTACCTGGGCGAGTACAAGATATCCGAAAAGGTTATGTCCGATATAGTGACGTGTGTCAAGAACGAAGGGGATACGGTCTACGAAATTCTCAAGGTAGTGGTGTCACAGGATCAGTCTGTGGGAAATGAAGGAATAGACATTTATCTGGTGGTGAATCTTCGATACGGTGAAGATCTCCCGTCAGCCGCCCGTGCATTCCAGCAGCGTGTTGCCGATCAGATAGAACTCATGACCGCATTTATTGTGGACAAGGTGGATGTGGAAATCCGCGATGTGGTATAGGGATTAAATGGGGAAAATTTCTGATATTATTCAATTTGATAAGGTAAAAGATTTTAATCCGGAACACATTTTCGACTGCGGTCAGTGTTTCAGATGGGAGCCGGTTGACGAACAAAATCCTCAGGGGGCATGGCAGGGAATTGCCGGTGACAGAGCAGCAACCGTAGAGTATGATTCCAAGAAAGAGATTCTGACCATATATCCGGCCCGTGAAGGGGACAGAGAGTTCTGGAGGAAATATTTTGATCTTGACAGGGATTACGGAGTTATCAAGCAAAGGCTCAGCGAAAATGATCCCGTCATGACCGGAGCCATTGAGACGGGGTACGGAATCCGGATTCTGAATCAGGACAGGTGGGAGACGCTGGTTTCGTTTATAATATCGCAGAACAATAATATTCCGAGGATAAAAAGGTGTATCAACTCTCTGGCGGAGGTTCTCGGCGAACCCGTCAGCAAAGCATCCGATGACGAAAAAGCTCTCTATGCCCTGCCGGAACCGGAAGTTCTGGCCCGGGCAACGGAAGAGGACCTGGCTCCGTGCCGCCTGGGATACAGAGCCGGGTACCTGATAGAGGCGGCAAAACAGGTTGTGGAAGAGACCGCCGATATGGAGGCTCTTGCGGATCAGGATATTTCGGCGGAGGATGCCGCCGAATCGCTGCGGGGGTTTTGCGGGGTGGGTCCCAAAGTTGCCAACTGCGTGGCTCTCTTCTGTCTGGGGAAGGTTGACTGTTTCCCGCTTGACGTGTGGATGAAGAGGGTCATGAACAAGCTCTACGGTATCCCGGAGAAGGATGTGGGAGCCATGGCGGAGTATGCCCGGAAGCACTTCAGTCCTTACGGGGGAATCGCACAGCAGTATCTTTTTTACTATATAACCCACAACTTCACAGATGATGAATGACGGGCATTAAAAATTAAAAAACAAAAGAATGAAAAAAATCCGAAAAACAGGTTGACAAAGAGGAGAAAAAACGGTAGATTATATTTAGCACTCAAATATTGAGAGTGCTAACAAACAAGTTAAAAGAGGTGAGTCGCTCAGACGGCAAGCCTTAAAAATATTTACAAGGAGATGAAAAAATGAGTTATGGAATCAAGCCTTTAGGCTCAAAAGTTGTAATCAAGGAAATGGCCGCCGAGGAAAAGACTACGGGCGGAATCATTCTGACAAGCAGTGCCCAGGAGAAACCCCAGATGGCGGAAGTTCTGGCCGTAGGCCCCGGAACCGACGAAACGAAGATGGAGGTAAAGGAGGGGGACAAGGTTATTTTCAGCAAATATGCGGGAACAACCGTTAAGTTCAGAGATGAGGAAGTTATGATTCTTGACCAGAGAGATATTCTGGCAATTGTGGAATAATCGAAGCGAAAAAGGCTTTTTAACAAAAGGGAGGAAAATTTAATGGCTAAAGAATTACATTACGGAGAAGATGCCAGAAGAGCTTTGCAGGCAGGCGTTGACAAGCTGGCTGATACGGTAAAGATCACACTGGGACCTAAGGGAAGAAACGTTCTTCTGTCCAGGTCTTTCGGTTCCCCGACCATCACCAACGACGGCGTTACAATCGCCAGGGAGATTGAGCTGGAAGATTCTGTGGAGAACATGGGTGCCCAGCTGGTTAAGGAAGTTGCCACAAAGACAAACGACATTGCCGGCGACGGAACGACAACAGCAACACTCCTGGCACAGATTATGATCAGAGAAGGATTCAAGAACGTTGCCGCAGGTGCTAATCCTATGATTCTCAAGAGAGGAATCGCAGGTGCAGTGGATGTGGCAGTTGAAGAGATAAAGAGACTTTCACATGTTGTGGATACGGCGGAATCTATCGCACAGGTTGCATCCGTATCAGCTGATGACGAAGAAATCGGCAGACTGATTGCAGAGGCGATGGAAAAGGTCGGCAAGGACGGCGTTATCACCGTTGAAGAGTCCAAGTCAATGGGGACCACTCTGGAAGTTGTTGAAGGTATGCAGTTTGACAGAGGATATTTCTCACCGTACATGGTTACGGATACGGAGAAGATGGAAGCTGTTTCCGAAAATCCTTACATCCTGATTACCGACAAGAAGATTACAAACATACAGGATCTGCTGCCGCTTCTGGAGCAGGTGGTTCAGGCCGGCCGCAAGCTTTTCATCATCTGTGATGATCTGGAAGGCGAAGCACTGGCTACAATAATCGTAAATAAGCTGAAGGGTGTATTTGACTGCGTTGCGGTTAAGGCTCCGGGATTCGGCGACAGAAGAAAGGCTATGTTGGAGGATATCGCAGTACTTACCGGTGCAACGGTTATCTCCGAGGATCTGGGATATGAACTGAAGGAAACCACTGTTGATATGCTGGGGTCAGCGGCAACAGTCAAGGTTGACAAGGAAAACACCGTAATCGTAGGCGGCGGCGGTGATGCTGCCGATATCGAGGGAAGAATTGCGGCAATCAAGGCACAGATCGAACAGAGCACTTCAGATTTTGATAAGGAAAAGACTCAGGAAAGACTTGCAAAGATGGCAGGCGGTGTAGCGGTAATCGAAGTCGGTGCCGCAACGGAAACCGAACTGAAGGAAAAGAAGCTGAGAATCGAAGACGCTCTCAACGCTACAAAGGCAGCCGTTGAAGAGGGTATCGTATCCGGTGGCGGTGTGGCTCTGGTTAACACGCTCCCTGCAGTTGCAAAGTACGTTGAAGGACTGGAGGGCGATGCAAAGACAGGCGGCCAGATTATCTTAAGAGCTCTGGAAGAACCGGTTAGACAGATCGCAGAGAACGCAGGCTATGAAGGCAGCGTGGTAATCTCCAAGATTAAGGACAGCCCGAAGGGAACAGGCTTCAATGCAACTACGGAAGAATATACAGACATGATTAAGGCGGGAATAGTAGACCCTGCCAAGGTTACCAGATCGGCACTGCAGAATGCAGCGTCCGCATCGGCAATGCTCCTCACCACGGAAGCAGGCGTAACCGAAATTAAGGAAGACGTACCTCCAATGCCTCCGATGGGCGGCGGCGGAATGGGCGGCGGCATGGGAATGATGTAAGCCCAGACCTAACCCGGATAATAAGAAGTGTCAGGCGGATTAACTGCCTGACACTTTTTGCGTTTTTGGGGGAGGGCGGTATGCAGGTTTCGAGATGTGTTGGTTGGTTTGAAAAAATGGACAAAAAGACCAACATGATGCGGCGATTTCAGGAAATCCGGAGAGCAGATTCGTTGAGATGCAGGCTCTTTTGGGAATGATTAAAAGAATGACCAACGCCGATTTGGTCAAGTCCATATTTGTGTGTAAATTGCTCATCCTGTATAAAATGATTATGCTGCGTCCAGCAATGATTGTTGATTTGATGCGATATCCTTTAGTTTAGGAAGAATCTCCAGCCTGAATTTGTTGAATGTTTTTTCAGCAAATACACGTGATTTTACTGATAGTTGATCATTGTATTCGATGGCTACTGCGCCCATCAGTCTCAATACAGATTCCTGATTAGGAAATATCTGTATAACATCAGACCGGCGTTTAAATTCGCGATTCAGCCTCTCAATCCAGTTTGATGTACGAAGCTTGGGTCTGAGCCATTTGGGAAGTTGCATAACTGTCATAGCGTCTTCAAAACCTTTTGATAGGACTGCGACAGCACTATCTGCAACAGGCTCGTAATCGCGGATTATTCCATCGCAAACAGTTCGTGCCTTCTCAATGGAGTCTGCATTGAACATAGCTCGAAGTTCGGTTTTTAATCCTTCTTTGAAGCGTGAAGGTGTTTCATCGAGTATGTTACGCATAAAATGTACTTGGCATCGTTGCCATGCAGCTTCCGGATAAGTTTTGGTTATAGCACGCAGTATGGACTGATGTGCATCCGAAATGACCATATTTACATTTTCAAGTCCTCTGGCCTTAAGAGACTTGAAGAATGTTTGCCATGAGTAGTTGTCTTCGGTATCAAATACATCTATACCAACGATTTCGCGGCCTCCATCCGATGATATTGCCAAGGCAACCAGGAAAGCTTTAGATACAACCCGATGGTTTTCTCTAACTTTGAAATATGTTGCATCGACCATTAAAAAAGGTGCATCATACATATTAAGCGGTCTATTCTTAAAAGCTTGGACTTCGGAATCAAGTTTTTTACAAAGCTCCGATACAGTGCTTTTCGAATACGATGTACCGCATAGAGTTTCAACAACTTTAGAAACCTTACGTGTTGAAACACCGCTGATAACCATCTGAACCATTGTGGCAATTAATGAAGCTTCGCTTCTCTGATAGTTATCAAAGATCATAGTGTGAAAAGGTTCATTGCGATGTCTTGGGACTTCTAATGTCAGGCTTCCGATTCTTGTATTAAGAGTTCTTTCTCTCATACCGTTTCGATAATCCTGACGATCAGCTGTCCTTTCGTGCATGGAAGCCTTAAGCTGTTCTGTTGATTCAATTAGCATGATCTCATTGAGGATTCTTTCAACAAGCAGTTTAAATGCTTCGTCGCGATTTCCTGATAAAACCTGTAGAACTTCTTCGTGTGATAATGTAATATTTACCTGAGCCATGTTCGTTACCTCCTGTATATGGTTTGTGGTGAATTTATTATACAGGATGAGCATGGCTCTTTTATATTAAAAATATTAAATTGAATTTACACCATTATACGGGCATAACTGCCGATTTTTATTTTATCCCTGCCAGTGGGATTATTGCTGGTACGGCAGGGGCTTTTTCTAAAAAGGGCCAACGTTATGGAAAAAACAGTCGAGGACGAAAGGCAAAAAAGTTAAAATCGTTGGCTCTTGCTTTTTAATAATGCAATTAGGCCAACATGAAATGAAATTGCGAAGTCATACAAAAACCTTATTGTGGCTTCTGTGTAAGGTTTGGTGGCAAAAGGGGATGAAATGTATACCGGCGGAAGTTTCAGCGGAATCTGTGGGAATTGTAGGATGTTGAAAATCATTGAGAGAAACGTCCTGCAGGGGTATAATTAAACACAGGTATATGAGTCGGTGATTAATAGAAAAAGATTTTTTGATATATACGGAGGCATAGAATGGATTCAAACAAAAGACCGGAAACAATGGAAAGGATAACAACAACTGAGCTGGCTGAGGCATTTATCGCTGAACAGATTGCGGCAGTAAAGAAGCAGGTGGGAGATAAGAAGGTTTTGCTCGCTCTTTCGGGAGGCGTTGACTCATCGGTGGTGGCAGCATTGCTGATAAAGGCAATCGGCAAGCAGCTGACATGTGTGCATGTTAATCACGGGTTATTGAGAAAGGGAGAGCCGGAAGATGTTGTCCGCGTGTTCAGAGACGAGATGGATGCTAACCTAGTCTATGTGGATGCGGTTGACAGATTCCTGAACAAGCTGGCCGATGTTGCGGATCCGGAAACCAAGAGAAAGATTATCGGTGCGGAATTCATCCGCGTGTTTGAAGAAGAGGCACGCAAACTGGAAAGAATCGAATTTCTGGCACAGGGAACAATCTATCCTGACATTACGGAATCCGACACCGTTAAGTCGCATCACAATGTGGGCGGGCTGCCGGATGACATGCAGTTTGAACTCTGTGAACCGATAAGACTTTTGTACAAAGATGAGGTTCGTGTTGTGGGTAAGACCCTCGGACTTCCGGATAATATGGTATATAGGCAGCCGTTCCCGGGACCGGGACTCGGCGTACGCTGCACGGGTGCTATAACTCGTGACAGGCTTGAAGCCGTTCGTGAAGCTGACGCTATTGCACGGGAAGAAATAGAAAAACTGCCGGAAACACCATGGCAGTATTATGTAGCGATTCCTGACCTGAAATCAACAGGCGTAAAAGACGGCAAGCGCTACATGGGATGGGCTGCTGTAATTCGTGCGGTAAATACGGTAGACGCCATAACGGCGCAGTCCGTTGAACTGCCGTGGGAGACCTTATGCAGGATTCGCGACCGAATAATTATGGAAGTGCCGGGAATCAACAGAGTGCTGTGGGATATTTCGGACAAACCGACCGGGACGATTGAGTGGGAGTGAGTAGAGTTGCCACAGCGAACGAAGTGAGCTGATGGAACTCTCTCTGCGAGGACCGCAGTGCTTTAGCGCGTGGCGGTCTACCGCGAAGTGGTGGCGTAGAATTAAAATTGTTATAGGAAGGCTCGTTGGGTTTCCGGATTGTACGGTCGTTTTTGTGTGATAATATGTAATAGCAACTACAGACAATATATGTAAATAATGATTGAAAGCACAGTTGGAAGGTTAGTAACACGAGGTATATAAATGGATCTTAGACTCGATAACGGTTTATCTGTAGATTACCGCTCAAAATCTCAAATCGCAAGAGTTATAACAGAAGACTGGGTATATAGAAATATGTACTGTCCGCGATGTGGATTTTCGCACATAGAACAGTTTAAAAACAATCAACCCGTTGCTGATTTCTTTTGCCCTGAATGCAAAAATGAGTATGAGCTTAAAAGTAAAAAAGGAGTATTAGGTTCCAAGATAAATGACGGAGCCTACAATACGATGATAGAAAGAATAACGAGTAATAATAATCCGGATTTTTTATTTATGACTTATTCCAACGATAGATACAGGGTTAATGATTTTGTGTTAATCCTAAAACATTTTTTTGTACCTGATATTATTGAAAAGCGTCGACCTTTAGGCTCCGACGCTCGTCGTGCCGGCTGGATTGGGTGTAATATTTTAATTGATAGAGTGCCGAATCAGGGCAGGATTTCTATAGTATCAGACGGAAAAATAGAGGATATAGGCTCTGTACTTTCAAAAGTCAATCGCGGTGCAAATCTTGAAATAGCAGATATGAACAGTCGTGGTTGGCTTATGGACATTTTACATTGCGTCAGCCGCATCCCGGCTTCAGTATTTACACTTAAAGAAGTTTATAAGTTTGAGAATGAATTGCAAATCAAACATCCTCAGAATAACAATATAAGACCTAAGATAAGACAACAATTGCAATTTTTGAGAGATAAAGGAGTATTGGAATTTTTAGGTAAAGGGAAATACAGAAAAATAGAGTGAGGTTACAAATGAAAAAATATATTGTAGCAATAGAGGAAACTGTTGTTGGAGAGTTTGAAGTGATTGCAGAAAATGAGAAAGAAACTTTGGAACTGGCAAGGCAGAAATACCGAAAGTCTGAATTTGTTTTGGAGCCTGGTGAATTACTGCATGCTCAAATCGCAATATTAAAGTCAAACAAAGAAAAGATAGAATGGGTTTCGATATATTGAGGATAGTTTATTATGATATGCTGAATGAATGAATCTTTGTTGTCACAAGATTAATCGGACAAATGCTTTGCGAAACAACGAGCTTGAAGAGGACCCTTGTAAAAGAGGTACAAGGTTCTACAAGGTAAGTACAAGGTTGATTTAGAGTTAATTCAAAGAAAGCTAAACTCATTTCCCTCGCCAAAAACAAACTTTACTACGTCAATCCTTAAATAATGGCGAGAATATTCTCGCCATTATTGATTTATATACGCCAAAAATGATATAATGGCGGTGTAACGGAGGTGTTGTTTTGAGAGAGTTTAATTATCTAAAACTTTTAGATTTATCTTTACCGGCGAATATTTATCATATAATTGCCGGGATTCATGAATATAAAGGTAAACAAGAGTTATATGTGAAAAATTATCCTGATGTTTTCGATAAGATGATAGACATTGCCAAAATTCAAAGTACTAAATATTCTAATGCTATCGAAGGAATATATACCAATGATACGAGACTCCAGGAATTGATGAGCCAGAAGTCAGAGCCTAGAAATAGAAATGAAGAAGAAATAGCAGGATATAGACATGTTTTAAATATCATACATGAAAATTATGCCTATATTCATTTCAGTAAAAATGATATTTTAAACCTCCATAATCAATTGTACTCCTATTCTTTTGTGAGGCATAAAGGGAATTTTAAAACGATTGATAATTCAATTGTTGAAGTGGATTCATGGGGGAATAAAAAAGTCAGATTTCAACCTGTAAGTAGTTTTGAAACAGAAAAATGCTTTGATGCAATGATTAAAGCATATGATGAGGCTGTAAAAGAAAATATTCCAACATTACTCTTAATACCTGTTTTGATTCATGATTTCTTATGTATCCATCCCTTTGAAGACGGAAATGGAAGGATGAGCAGACTTTTGACCTTGCTACTCCTATATAAATTTGATTACTTTGTCGGTCGATACATTAGCATAGAAATGCTAATTGAGGAGAGTAAAGATTCTTATTATGATGAATTGCAAAAGTCAAGTGAAAACTGGCATACCGGAGAGAATGATGAACTTCCGTTTATGAAGTATATGCTTGGAATCATTTTAAAGGCCTATGAAAAATGCGATGCCAGATTTCAATTGATTGGTGAAAAGAAATTGACTTCTCCGGAAAGAGTTCTTTCAGTTATTCAAGAATCCTTAGAGCCCTTATCTAAAAGAGATATTATGATTATTTGTCCCGATATATCACAAAGAACCATCGAAAGAGCTCTTAGAGAATTGCAAGATAATAACAAAATTAAACAAGTGGGACAGGGAAGGTCAACGAAGTACACTAAAATACAATAAACTTTATATTGGACACTTCCCAACAATGAGGACTGAAAAAATGGTGAGAAAGCTTAACAGAAGCGAATTAAAAGACTTGATAGAGGTATCATCCGGCAGGGAGAAAGCGGATTTGCTAATCAAAAACTGTAAGGTTGTAGATGTTTACAATTCGGAAGTTTATGACGGCGATATAGCAATTGTAAACGGTCTTATAGCCGGAGTCGGTGAATATGAGGCTGAAAAGATTATTGACGCTGACGGTGCTTATGCTGTGCCGGGATTTATTGATGCTCACATTCATATAGAGTCATCTTATTTAAGTCCGGAGGAATTAGGAAGATTAATCGTTCCGTGCGGTACCACAACTATAATAGCGGATCCGCATGAGATCGTGAATGTCTGCGGAATTGACGGGCTTGACTATATGCTCGAAGCATCTGAGAGAACGGCTTTAGATGTAAAAATGATGTTGCCTTCATGCGTACCTGCAACACCTTTTGAAAATGCAGGAGCTGTAATTGATGCAAAGGCTATGCAAAAGCCCATAAAAAATTATGCAATACCGGGTTTAGGCGAATTTATGGATTTTGTCGGTGTAACAAATGCAAGGGATGATGTGCTTGACAAGTTGCTGGTCGCTTATGAAAACAACAAAATAATTGACGGGCACAGCCCCGGTCTGTCCGGGAATCTGCTCAATGCATATGCATCGGCAGGAATTATGACAGATCATGAGTGTTCCGCTCCGGAAGAGATGATTGACAGAATAAGGCGGGGAATGTATGTACAGTTAAGACAAGGATCCGCCTGTCATGATTTGCAAAACCTTATAGAAGGCCTGACACCGCAAAATTCCCGGAGATGTTTGCTTTGCTCTGATGACAGACAGCCAAAAACCATTTTTGAGAAGGGGCATTTAGACGACCATCTCAGAATATGTGTCAACAAAGGCGTAGATCCTCTTATTGCGACACAGATGGCGAGTTTAAATGCGGCGGAGTGTTACAGACTCCATGACAGAGGTGCTATAGCACCGGGGCTCAGAGCGGATATTGTCTTATTGGATAATTTAGAAGAGTTTAATGCGAAGAAAGTCTTTATCGAAGGTAAAGAAGTAGCGAAAGATGGTGAATATTTACCTTCGATTGAAAAATATCCCATAGAAAATGTAAGGGGAAGAATAGCAGTTAAGGACTTTTCCAAGGACAAATTAAAGCTTTCTCTGAAATCCGGCAAGGTGAATATCATTGATATAATGCCGGGCGGAGTATTAACGGCAAAGGGACAGGCTGATATAGAACTTTCCTGTGACGGAGATTTTGCTTACAATCCGAATGAAGATATCGTAAAAGTTGCTGTAGTTGAGAGACATCAGAACACCGGGAATGTTGCGGTGGCTTTGCTGAGAGGATATGGAATTAAAGAAGGAGCAATTGCGGTGTCTGTTGCTCACGATTCACATAATATAATCGTTGTGGGCGTCAATGATGATGACATGGCTTTTGCCGTGGAGAAATTAATCGAGCAGGAGGGAGGAATCGTTCTCATAAGGGATTCCCGGGTAGTTGAGTCTATGCCTATGGAGATAGGCGGAATTATGAGCTCGCAGTCCGGAGAATGGGTCAGTGAAACATTGAGCAGGATACACAATGCAGCTCACAGGGAATTAAAAGTTAATGAAACAGTTGAACCTGTAATGGTGCTGACATTTATGTCTCTGGCAGTAATACCGGAAATTAAGTTAACTGATATGGGCTTGTTTGATGTCACCAGATTTGAGTTTATCGGTGTTGAAAGAGAATAGGTGAGGATCCATTTGAATACATGCAAACAGTTCAAAACAACCTGTCAGAGCTGCATATAATCTACTGTTTAATATTGGTAAAAACCATCATTATCGAATGAGAGTGACGGAAACAAATATGTTACGGTTGCAAACTTTGCCTAACGACTTTTGCTAACAAAAATATTTCGACTGATACTGTTTTGATACGAATAGGGCAAAATAGCAACATAAAAAGAGAGTTGTTAAATCAGAATTTGCAGTTGTTTTGGCGCCAATGATATCTAAGCAATCCAAAAAAGAGTAAGATTGATGAGTGAATGTTACTCAAACCAACACCGGATGAACAGAAAGATATTTTCGAGCTGCTGCATATGAGAAGGAAAAAGTCTTCTACTATTTTCTGCTCCCAGTACCGGCATACGGAATGGTACGATCAGCTTGGCGGAGCAGACAGTCCGTTGGCGGATGCCATTCTGGACAGAATAGTTCACGATGCATATATGATTAATATCGAGAGTGTTGACCCTTCTAGGGATATCTCCATGAGATAAGTCTACGGTCTCGACAGATCGTTAGCTGAGTAAAATTTGCGGTTTCCCGATTCCGGAATGCCGGTTCCCTGCATCCCGGAATCGCGGTTTCCCCGCGCAGGAATATTCAGTAAGATAGAGAAAAAAACACTGATTTCCGCATAAACAGCTGTTTTTGCAGTTTTTTTACAGAAATATTCCCATGTATATCGTATGCATAACCATAAGCAAAGGCATACATCAACATAAATAAACGAACTTGCTGGTGATAGGCGGGGTAACGATACTAAGCTGTTATTTGTAACTCTTTTTCTGTTGTAGAGCAATAGTTCAGGAGTTTGTACTAAATATGTTTCTGTAAAAAAGGCTTAAAACCCATGATTTGTGCAGAAAGTTAGTAACCACTAATGGACAAATAATTCTATTGCAGGCGTTATGCTCAAACATCTGTGCATAAAACCCTTGCACCAAGTATAAATATGCAGAGCAGGCAAATCCCGGCTTTTAGAGATAGTAGGAACTAAAAGGATTAATTAGAATTTTGAAGACTGAAGGAAGATATAGTTTTTAAAGAGGTTCTGGGGCATGTTAAATATTAGTAAAGCTTTTTGGGCAAAAAAGCAAGATTCAAAAGGGCGATTTGAATGGCTTTCTTTAGCTCAACATTTAGAGGATACGCACCGAATTGCGCAATTACTTTGGACGCATTGGTTGAGTAAAGGACAAAGAGAATTTATTATTTCATCTATTAGTTCTTCGCGAGGAAATTGTACATCTATAGAAGTATCGTCAACAGAAAAGGCTTCTGTTGTTGCATCGGGGGATGCAAATGAAAAAGAAAGGATCTTGGCAAGCGAGGAAGATGCTTTGAGATTGCTTGGATTTTTAGCAGCCGCTCACGATATAGGTAAGGCTACGCCGGCATTTCAGATTAAGCGCGGATTCCAAAACTCAAAAGACTTAGATGATATGTTAATTGATAAATTGGAGGGCAATGGATTTTCAACTATTCGGCAGACTCGTCTTTCAAATCCCGAAAAATCTCCTCATGCTCTTGCGGGACAGTATTTGCTTTTTACATATGGTGTAGGTGAGGACATTGCCTCTATAGTAGGAGCACATCATGGAAAGCCGGTCGACAACTCACTCGATGAGGGTTTCAGCATGTTTAAAAGAGAAAGTCAGGACTCATATATCAGCAATTATTATGAGATTGAAGATTCAAGTCATCCGACCAATAAAAAATGGAAGGCAGAGCAGAAAAGAATTTTTGACAGAGCGTTGGAAGTTGAGGGCTACAAATGTTTAGAAGAGCTCCCTAAAGTTGAACAACCGGCGCAGGTTCTTTTATCGGGACTTATCATTATGGCCGACTGGATAGCAAGTAATGAAGAGTATTTTCCCTTATTGCCGATGGAAGTAGCGGTTGCCGAAAATCAAGATGCTCGTGTAGAAAGGGGTTTTACGAAATGGTTAGAAGAAGCATCCTATCCATGGCAAGCCGATGCGGATAAACCAAATAAGCCAAAAGGAATCGATAATATTTATAAACATCGCTTTGGGTTTGAAGACGGACCGCGCAACGCACAACGCGTTTTGGCAGAGACTATTGAAGACACAAAAGAACCCGGTATTTTCATATTTGAAGCTCCCATGGGGCTTGGGAAGACAGAAGCTGCACTCGTTGCAGTAGAGCAGTTGGCAGAGAAAACCGGAAGAAGTGGTATATTTTTTGGTCTTCCTACACAAGCGACATCAAATGGTATGTTTCCAAGGATAAATGCCTGGTTAGAGAGTATCAGCGGAGATGAGAATGAAAAGTTGGGTCTTCGACTTTTGCACGGAAAGGCTGCACTGAATCCGGATTTTAATGATCTCATTAAGAGAACTTCAGCTAAAAATATCAATATCGACGAAGGTGAAGCAGGCGGTGTTACAGTAAATGAATGGTTTTCCGGGAGAAAAACGGCAGCCCTAGATGATTTTGTAGTAGGAACTGTTGACCAATTTTTATTGCTTGCGTTAAAGAAAAAACATCTGATGCTCAGACATTTGGGTTTTAGTAAAAAGGTAGTTGTTATCGATGAAGTTCATGCGTATGATGCCTATATGTCTCAATATTTATATCAAGCATTACGTTGGATGGGTGCCTATGGCGTGCCTGTTGTAATTTTGTCGGCTACCCTTCCGGCAGACCGTAGGGGGGAACTTGTAAATCAGTATTTGCTCGGCGCGGGCTATAAAAAAAGAGATTGTACATTTCCTGAAAGCGGTTTAGCAACAGATGATTATCCTCTAATTACATATTCGGATGGCAGTGTTGTGAAGCAAGTTAGTGAATTTGAGGCTCATGAGAATAAGAGAGTTAAGGTTACTTGCTATGAAAATGAGGATATTATTCCCCTTATGGAGGATCTGTTGGAGGGCGGCGGCATCATAGGTATTATTGTAAATACTGTAAGGCGTGCTCAGAAACTGGCTATGGAATGTGCGGGCAAATTTGGCAATGATTGCGTAAAGCTCTTGCATTCTGCATTTATTGCAACACATCGTATAGAGGCAGAGGCGGATTTGATTCGCATGATAGGAAAGGGCGCAGATCGCCCTCATAAAAAAATTATTATCGGTACTCAAGTAATTGAACAATCTCTTGATATAGATTTTGATGTCATGATATCCGACCTTGCTCCAATGGACTTGTTGATTCAGCGTGCAGGACGTTTACATAGACATAGAAATAAAAACAATCAACCAATGATACCCCGCTGGGAACATAAATTCCCGACTCTTTATGTTTTGGGCTGCAGTCAGGATTTTAGTTTTAAACCAGATTCTGGTTTTGAACCGGGTTCTGTTGCGGTTTATGGACGTTATCTTCTTGCACGAACACAGGTATTTTTACCTGACGAGATTTCGATACCAAGTGATATTTCTCCATTGGTTCAGAAGGTTTATGGTGGAGATGAAAATAACGCATTGAAGTTTTTTGAGGGGATAGAAAACATATATGAAGAGATGAAGAAAGAACATGATGTTTTGCTTAAAAATAAAGAAAACAAGGCGAAAACATATCGCTTAGAAAGGCCAAACTTCAAATCAAGAGGAAGAGATAATATTAGTTTAGTTGGTTGGCTTGAAAAAAATCATCCAAATGAAAGTGATGAAATGGCCTACGCCCAAGTGCGCGATATACAAGAGACACTTGAAGTAATTGCTATAGAACGAATTGGAGCGGGTTATGGTATAATTGGAACTAAAGAGGATATTTCTGAAAAGATAGATGACCCTGTAATAGCTAAACAAGTCGCTCAACAAACTTTGAGACTTCCAAATATATTAAGTGTTGGTTATCGTATAGATGATAGTATTAAAGAGTTAGAAGAATATAAACGTAATTATTTAAAAAATTGGGATTCTCAGGCTTGGCTAAAGGGTGCACTTGGCATAATTTTTGATAATGAAGGTTGTTTTAAGTTAAATGGGTATATACTAAAATATGATAGACATTATGGATTGATTTGTGAAAAGGAGGAAAAGTGAGCCGTTTTAATTTGATCGACGAACCTTGGGTGTCAGTAATAGTAGATGAAAAAGGACAAAGTCAAGAAGTGTCTTTAAGAGACTTGTTTGAAAACGCACATCTTTATAAAAGTATTGCGGGGGAAACAAAAACGCAAGATTTTGCAGTGTTGCGAGTTTTGCTTGCAGTTTTGCATACGGTATTTTCACGCTTTGATGCCGAGGGCAAAGCCTATCCTTTTTTCGATTTGGATGATCGATATAAACCTGTTCCCGGAACCTTTCTGTATGATGATGAAGACGAAGTAGAAGAATACAAAGATGATTTATACATGACGTGGAGAGATTTATGGTTAGAGGGTAGGTTTCCGGAAATTGTCAACACCTATTTATATAGATGGCAAGATCGTTTTTATCTGCTTGACGAAGAAAATCCGTTCTTTCAGGTGGTGCCTGAAGATGTTTCAGTTGGAAATATAAGTAAAAATAAGCCGAGTTTTATATCCGGGGGAAATATAAACCGTCTTATTTCGGAAAGCGGCAATAAAATTGCTTTGTTTGCTCCGAAAGCTGCAGAAAATAAAGCAATTTTGTCTGAGGCAGAATGTGCACGTTGGCTTATAACTTTTCAAAGCTACACAGGTTTATCAGATAAAGTAATTTTTGGAAAAGATAAATACAAGGCTTCAAAAGGCTGGCTTTTTGATATTGGCGGTATTGTGATTGAAGGAGAAAATTTATTTGAGACGCTTATGTTAAATTTAGTTCTCCTTCATCCTGCATCAGAATATCAGGTTGCTGAACAAAAGCCTTGTTGGGAATATGAAAGTTCAGAAATTATAGATTATTATTTTTCGGGGTTAGATTATGATAACTTAGCCGCACTCTATACAAATTGGAGTCGTGCAGTTTATATCGATCAGGATATTGATTTTGCAGATGCTTTTGAATGTCAAATAGTTAAACTCCCTGAAATTAGACATAATGACAATTTTTTAGAATCTATGACTATATGGCGATATAATGAAACAGGAGAAAATAAGGAGAGCTTTACACCTCGAAAACACCAAGTAAATCAAGCCATTTGGCGTTCGTTTGGTCTGCTCTCTTTGCCAAGTTCAGATAGTTCAAATAAACAACGTCAACCCGGCATTATAGATTGGGTAAATAGTATTTCTGGTATTATTGGAGATTATGATTTGACCATTCATGCTATTAGCATGAAGGATGATGGCAATGCGACTTCTTGGGTGCCTGTCGACGAGGCAACAGATAAACTTAATATAAATGAATTGATTTTAACTGATATTAAAGAGAGTGGTTGGGTACCTCGTATTCACGATACTGTAGAGAATACAAAACAGGTTGTGGAATCTACATATAGGAGATTTCTCATGGGTATAAAAGAAATTCGGAATATCGATTCGAATTCGTTTGTTAATGAAGAGGTTGAAAAACTATATTATCAAATAGACCAGCCGTTTAGTCAGTGGTTATCGCAACTTAAGCCTGGAGATTCTAAAGATAAACATATTTTTGAATGGAAAGACAGGTTGAAAAGGATAATTCTTCATCAAGCTGAGAACTTTGTCAAAAATGCAGGACCAAGAGATTATACAGGAATCATTGACAATAATAGCGTAAAGAATATAGCAACGGTCTACAATAATTTTATGTATTTTTTGAATAAACAATTAAAGAATGAGGAGGAAATGTATGGAGGTTTTGAAAACTGAGCCTGTTACCGTGTCTGCGACAACAAATCATATAGTCTATAAATTAGATCAAAACTTGGAAACATCAACAGGCAAAGCAACGCTTGCAAATTTAAGAAATTCCATAGAAAGGCCTTTGAGTCAGTCGATGGCGATTTGGCCACTTTTGTTTGAAAACTTGCCCGAGAATTTTTTAAGTCAAAAGCAAACGGAATCAAAAAAAGAAAAAGCCATCTTGGCTGCACTTCAGTTTTATGCCTTATATAGGCAGGGAAAACAGGGGCATAAATATAGCGATTCGAAAAGCGAGAACTCTAAGGGTAATAGATTTAAAAACATAGGTTATTCATTGGGTGCTTTGCGGAGAGGTGATAACTCTATAGCAGTTGATAGAAGATTTAACGCTCTTATTACAGCTACAAGTTATGATGAACTTATTCATCATTTAAGGCAAATGATAAAACTACTTAAATCCAAGACATCTGGGGAGGAGGTAATAGATTTCGGCAGACTGGCACAGGATCTTTATAGTTTTTTGATAGGAAAAGATGAAAACATTCGTCTTAGTTGGGCAAGAGCCTATTATTATAGAAGATTTAATAAAGGAGAAGAAGATGAGCAAGAATAAACGTTTATTTTTAGACATTCACTTAATTCAAACTTTACCCCCGTCGAATATTAATCGCGATGATACAGGAAGTCCTAAAACCGCACAATATGGGGGTGTAAGACGAGCGCGTGTCAGTTCGCAAGCTTGGAAGCGGGCGATGCGTGATTATTTTAATGAAAATAGTGCTGAAAAAAATGTGGGCGTAAGGACATTAAATTTGGTTCAGTATGTGGCTGACAAAATGATGAAACTCAGCCCAAATCTTTTGGAAGAAGATGCCTTCGAGAAAGCAGAAAAAGTACTGAATGGAGCGGGCGTTTCAACCAAGGACGGGAAAGTAAAAGCTTTATTTTTCATTGGAGATGTACAGGCAAAGGCTTTGGCCCAGGCTGCACTGGATGGAGTTGAAGATAAGAAGACTTTGCAACTCATGCTTAATGACAACCCGGCTGTAGATATTGCCCTCTTTGGAAGGATGGTAGCTGATGATCCCTCACTTAACGAAGATGCTTCCTCACAAGTTGCGCATGCTATTTCCACACATGCAGTGCAGACTGAGTTTGACTTCTTTACGGCACTCGATGATTTGTCGCCAGAAGATAGTGCGGGGGCGGGGATGCTTGGAACTGTCGAGTTCAACTCGTCTACAGTATATCGCTATGCCAATGTTGCTGTCCACGAACTTTATCGTCAACTTGATGACAAGCATGCGACATTAAATGCATTGAAACTCTTTATCGAAGCTTTCGCTAATTCCATGTCGACAGGTAAGTCCAATACTTTTGCAAATCAAACTTTACCGCAAGCTGTTTTGGTAACGGTGAGAGATGATAGACCTGTAAATCTTGTGACAGCTTTTGAGGAGCCTGTAAAATCTGCTGATGGATATGTTCAAAAATCTATAGAGAAGCTCTTTGAAGAGTATAGGAATGTAGAAAAATTTGTTCGTGAGCCCGAATTTACGCTATATGCCACGGCTAATAATGTACCAAACAACGGAGTGGGCGAAGAAGCGGATAATCTAACTGATTTATTGGATCGCTTCCAAAGAAAAATAGAGAATCTAATGTTGGAAACAGCCTCAGAAAAGGCGGAATAAAATGAAGAGTATAGTTTTAAAATTAGCAGGGCCTCTTCAATCTTGGGGAACAAATTCATATTTTGAAACCAGGCATACAGATTTATATCCTTCCAAAAGTGCAGTGATAGGTATCATTGCTGCGAGCATGGGTTATTTAAGAGGCGAAGATGATAAAATTCAAAAATTGAATGAGCTTGAATTTGCTTTGCGCATCGACCAAAATGGGCAACTTTTGAGGGATTATCATACTGCCAGAAAATACAAGAAAAATGGAGACTTTGATAGAACTTATGTAACGAATCGCTACTATATTGAAGATGCAGTTTTTGTGGTGGCTATAGGAAGCGAAGATGAAGCTTTTATCGAGAAAATTTCTGAGGGGCTTCAAAATCCTTATTTTCAACCTTTTATGGGAAGACGTTCTTTGCCGCTTACAGCAGATTTTTATTTAGGTATTAAGGATTGTGATGTGGTTACGACGCTAAAAGAATATCCTTGGCAAGCGCGAATAGGCTATCGCAAAGGATGTTCTAATTTAAATTCAAACTCAAATCGATTGAGCATTTATGCAGATGCAAATTTATTAGATAAGGGTATTAGAGTAGGTGAGCGAAAGGATCGTGTGATTTCATTTTCTCAGAAAAGTCGCCGTTTTGGTTTTAGAGCGGAAATTAAAATAGAAGTGCCTGTTGTCGATGCAGTTAATGTAGATGTTTCAGATATTAATCGCGATGGTTACGGCTCGACAGAGCACGATGCCTTTACTGCATTAGGAGAGTAAAATGTATTTATCTCAAGTTGAAATCGATATGAAAAATCGTCAAAAGATACGCGATCTTAGCCATCTGGGAGCGTTTCATAGTTGGGTGGAGCGAAGTTTTCCCGACGATTTTGATAAAATTCCCAGATTGCGAAAGTTGTGGCGTATAGATAAATTAGAAGAGCGGTATTATTTGCTTGTTGTAAGTCCAACCAGACCTGATCTTAAACTCTTAGAGCGTTACGGGGTAGAAAGAAGTGCCAAGACCAAGTCATATGATAGTTTTTTAAAAAACTTAAAAGAGGGTATGCGAGCGCGGTTTAGGATAGTTTTGAATCCTGTAATCTCTGTAAGTGCCGGAGAGGGCGTTCGCGGCAAAATAAAGCCGCATGTGACTGTTGAACATCAGATGAATTTTCTATTAGAGCGTGCCGAAAGGAATGGTTTTGCATTGAATGAAAATGAATTTACGATAACTGAGCGTAGCTATGAGTCTCTTAAAAGAAGAAATGAAAAAACTTTAGAACTTAGCAAAGTTACCTATGAAGGTATTCTAACTATTACAAATAAGGAACAATTTGTAAAAACTTTAACAGAGGGCTTTGGAAAGAAAAAAGCTTACGGATTTGGTATGATGACAATTATTCCGGAGAACGAATAATGGCACAAAAACAAGCGGGCGCGCCTAAGACTGAGCTTACTGAACTGCCTCGAATAGATGATCGCGTGAGTTTTATCTATATAGAACATGCAAAAATAAATCGTCAAGACAGTGCTATTACTGTTAGTGACTATAGAGGTGTGGTTAGAATTCCCGCTGCAATGGTGGGGGTGCTGCTTTTGGGTCCGGGAACTTATGTTAGCCATAGAGCTGTTGAGCTTATTGGCGATACCGGCACAAGTATAATATGGGTGGGCGAGCGAGGAGTCAGGCATTATGCCCATGGGAGGGCACTTGCACATTCAACGCGATTTTTAGAGGTGCAGGCAAAACTCGTTTCTAACACGCGTTCAAGGCTTGAGGTTGCTCGCAAAATGTATCAACTTCGCTTTCCGGATGAGGATGTGTCAGATTTAACTATGCAGCAACTTCGAGGACGAGAGGGTGCAAGGATTAGAAAGGCTTATCGGTATTATTCAAGAAAGTATGATATACCTTGGGAGAAAAGGGAATATGATTCGAATGATTTTGAATCGGGAACGCCTGTGAATAAAGCTCTTTCGGCTGCAAATGTCGCACTTTATGGTGTTGTGCACAGCGTAATTGTTGCAATTGGGATGTCTCCCGGTCTGGGTTTTATTCATACAGGTCATGATAAGTCTTTTGTTTATGATATTGCTGATTTGTACAAGGTAGAATACACTATCCCGCTAGCTTTTGAGATAGCTTCTGAAGTAGAGCCGGGCGATGATATTGGACGAATTGCGAGACAAAGACTACGGGATAAGTGTGCCGATGGCAAGATCATGAAGTGCATAGTCAGTGACCTTCAGCATTTGATAGAAGTGCCTGCGGAAGAAGAAATGTTTATTGATACTATCAGTCTCTGGGATGATAAAGATGAATTTGTTCAGCATGGCATCAATTATAGCGAGAGAAATGAAGACATTGATACATTTGATTTGTTTGAAGAATTTGAGGGGGATTAATGCCTTTCACAGTGATTACTCTTAAAAAGTCTTCACCATCTCTTCGTGGTGATTTGACAAAATGGATGCAGGAAATTGCTACGGGTGTTTATATCGGAAACTTCAATTCAAGAGTGAGAGAAAAATTGTGGGAGCGCGTTACTGCTACGGTTGGAGATGGCGAAGCAACTATGTCTTTTGCTTGTAGAAATGAGATAGGTTATCAGTTTGTGACTTGGAATACTGAACGAGAGAATATTGATTATGAAGGTATTCCTTTGGTATTGTTGCCCATTGTAGAGGAAGCATTTCAGAAAGGAACCACGAGTTATAGTGATGCTGCAAAATTTAGGAATGCTAGGAAATTTACAGGAGTAAAACCGGTTGGAGAGTTAAAAGGGAAGCTGAATGAAAAAATAACGGTGGACACCATTAGCGAGCACGATGAAAATATTACTGCAGATTCCGTTTCTGCAACATCATTACCCTGTTATGTTGTGATAGATATAGAGACAGATGGACTTGATGAAAATATTTGTAATATTATCGAGCTTGGTGCGGTTAGAGTAGTTGGCGAGAAAAAAGTAGAGTTTAATCGACTTATCCTTGGAGATAAAAAGTTAGCGGATGATATAGTGGAACTTACTGCGATTACAGATAGTATGCTAAGGGAGAAAGGTGTAGCTATAAAAATAGCATTGGAGGAATTTGTAGATTTTATTGCTGATGATATGCTTGTAGGGTACAATGTGGATTTTGATATTCGATTTATCAACAGAGTGCTTGAAAGTGTGGGTTATCAAAAACTAAAAAATGAGTCATACGATTTGATGCGGTTTGTAAAAAGAGAGAAGATGTTTTTGAAAGATTATAAGTTGGAGACAGTTCTTAAAGCTTATGGGATTTTGGAAGCGGTACCTCATAGAGCACTGGGAGATGCGAAGCTTATAGCCGATTTATCTATTAAAGTAAATAAATTTCAGGATTTATTTAGAAAAAAGTGAGGGTTTTCAAGGGATCAATTAGTGTAGTTCCCGCGCGAGCGGGGGTGATCCTACTCTGACATGCCCTCAAGAACAGATTCAAGAGTAGTTCCCGCGCGAGCGGGGGTGATCCCGACTATCTTTCAAGTCAGTCATTTTCCAAAAAGTAGTTCCCGCGCGAGCGGGGGTGATCCTAAGGTGAACGGCATGATGAAGGGACGGTCTGAGTAGTTCCCGCGCGAGCGGGGGTGATCCTGCTCTGACACCTGTAAAGGTATCCCCCTTGGAGTAGTTCCCGCGCGAGCGGGGGTGATCCCTCTGCCGCCAATCCGGTGCTGTCTGAAGAGCAGTAGTTCCCGCGCGAGCGGGGGTGATCCCAGGACGCGTATAGATTTCGCCAAATTCAAGATGTAGTTCCCGCGCGAGCGGGGGTGATCCTAATCATATCCGCATTTTTTAATTATAGAATTGGTAGTTCCCGCGCGAGCGGGGGTGATCCCAGATAAGGCTACTGGTAATACACTTGTTATAGGTAGTTCCCGCGCGAGCGGGGGTGATCCTGGAAATAAAAGGAAGCTTTAATTTTCGATTTGGTAGTTCCCGCGCGAGCGGGGGTGATCCTTATGGTTGTCAGTGTTATAAGCTTGCTAATATGTAGTTCCCGCGCGAGCGGGGGTGATCCCCAGTAACCAGTTTAAGACTATTCAAGTTATAAGTAGTTCCCGCGCGAGCGGGGGTGATCCCTTCTTGCCGTTTGCCCTTGTGAAGAGCATGCCGTAGTTCCCGCGCGAGCGGGGGTGATCCCGAAATGAAAGCGGAATTTGATGAATGTATTGCGTAGTTCCCGCGCGAGCGGGGGTGATCCTAACTATTGTTATGTGTTATGAGTATTATTTTGGTAGTTCCCGCGCGAGCGGGGGTGATCCTTATATGTATATTTTAATGCATAAAAATCTATAGTAGTTCCCGCGCGAGCGGGGGTGATCCCAGTTACATATGCAACGCTTCCAAAATTAAAAGGTAGTTCCCGCGCGAGCGGGGGTGATCCTTTAGGTGGTGCAATGTCAATTAGACCATTTGCGTAGTTCCCGCGCGAGCGGGGGTGATCCTATAAAGATTACACATGGACAATGGAGAGATGTGTAGTTCCCGCGCGAGCGGGGGTGATCCTTATAAGCGTTGCAGGTCTGCTGGTATATAACAGTAGTTCCCGCGCGAGCGGGGGTGATCCTAATGAGGTTACTAGCTTGTAATTGCATGTATTGTAGTTCCCGCGCGAGCGGGGGTGATCCCAATTATCGGATTGCAATAGTCTCCCCCATAGAGTAGTTCCCGCGCGAGCGGGGGTGATCCTGCAAGGCACTGTTTTCAATCCAAGTTTCTGTGGTAGTTCCCGCGCGAGCGGGGGTGATCCCAAATCCACCTACTGGTCTCTTGAAACTCTCAAGTAGTTCCCGCGCGAGCGGGGGTGATCCTCAATTCTAATATCTGCCATTGACTTGCCCTCCGTAGTTCCCGCGCGAGCGGGGGTGATCCCAACTCAGCGATGTTACTTGGTTGCTTTTGTCGGTAGTTCCCGCGCGAGCGGGGGTGATCCCAACTATTGGACTGCCATAGATTTTTATACATCGTAGTTCCCGCGCGAGCGGGGGTGATCCTAACAGCACCGTTGTAGCATGGGAGAACAGCTAGTAGTTCCCGCGCGAGCGGGGGTGATTGTATACAATTTAAAAATTGTTTGTAAATTGTATAGTAGTTCCCGCGCGAGCGGGGGTGATCCCTTGAACACCTTAGATTTGAAGAGCAGTTTATTGTAGTTCCCGCGCGAGCGGGGGTGATCCCTTCTTACCAACGAGCTCTGCCTCATTAAATGTGTAGTTCCCGCGCGAGCGGGGGTGATCCTGAAAAAGATTGTTGAGAAAAAGATGCAAGTAAGTAGTTCCCGCGCGAGCGGGGGTGATCCGTAGTTTCAAAATCATGTGGGTATGATAGGCAAGTAGTTCCCGCGTGTTTGTTGCAAAATAAAAATGGAGAAAGTTGCAGAGCAAAAATGGAGAAAGTTGCATCTCCAAAATGGAGAAAAATGCAGAGCTCCGGATTATGCTCTTTAACATAATCTATGGTTCATTTAATCAACTGAAAATCCATTGCATGCATTCCACTAATCATTTAACCTTGTCTTGTTGTAGAAATAGGACAAGGAGGAAAGGGGAATGACAACTACAATGGATCGAATTCATACTATCAGACAACTGTACTATGAACAAGGCTTGAATATCTCCCGGATTGCAAAGCAACTGAGCCTTGACTGGAAAACAGTACAGAAATATGTAGACAAGGAGGATTTTAACCTGCCTGAACCGGGCAAAACAATTTTAAAACAACATGTTTCAAAGCTTGATCCATACAAGGATACAATCGACGAGTGGATTCTTGAGGACAAAAAAGCACCAAGAAAGCAACGTCATACTGCTAGGCGCGTTCACAAACGTTTATCTGAAGAGTTCCCGGAGTATGACTGCAGTTACCGGCTGGTGGCAGATTACTTTTCTGCCAGAAAGGAAGAGTTGCTTACCGGGGCAAAGGATGAATATATTCCTCTTCTGCATAATGCCGGGGAGTCTCAGGGAGACTTCGGAGCCTCATCATTTTATGAGAATGGAATGCTTCACAACGGCAAGCACTTTGTGCTCAGCTTTCCCAATTGCAATGCCGGATTTTTTCAGCTTCACTACGGAGAAAATATGGAGTGCCTGCTGGAAGCTCTTAAAGCCATATTTGAATATATCGGCGGCGTTCCCACGGAAATCTGGTTTGACAATACCCGCACGATTGTTACAAAGATAATCAAAGGTGGCGGCAGGGAGATAACTGAACGTTTTCAGCATTTTGCGGAACATTACAGATTCAAAGCCGTATTCTGCAACCCTGATTCAGGGAATGAAAAAGGTAATGTTGAGAACAAAGTTGGATATCATCGCAGAAACCTACTGGTACCGGTGCCAAGGTTCCACAGTTTGGAAGAATTCAATAGAGAATTACTCCAAAAATGTGATCTTGACCATGAGCGTGAGCACTATGACAAGGAAACATATATAAGCGAACTGTTTAATGAGGACAAGGCGTAAAACCTGATCCCTCTTCCATCAGTTTCATTCGATACGGCTCTTTACACTACTGCAAGGACCGACAAGTATGGAAAATTCACACTTAATAAAGGTAAACACAGATACTCTGCTTCACCTGAAATGAATAGTGATACCGTACTTCTTAAGATTACATCATCCATCGTAACCGTAATGGATGCAAACATGCGTATCATCGCAACTCATAGAAGATTATACGGTGATGAAAAGCAGGAGCAAATGGATTGGATTCCATACTTGAGATGCATTTCAAGAAAGCCGAGATCACTGCAAAGCAGCGGGATATACGAGATGATGCCCGAATCACTTCAAAAATACATGGATTCATGCCGCAGCAGCGACAGGGGTAAAGTTCTCAAGGTTCTTGCAGATCTCACAGACAGCAGCAGCTTTGAAGATGCCATGCATACAGTAACGCAGGCTGTCATGTACAATGCAACAGACCCTGACAGCTTGATGAACCTTTACAGAAAAATATATTCAGATGTACCGCAGCTGCCTCCTATGCAGAGTATTAATGAAGTGCCGGGGCTTCGGATCATTACCGGCAAATACTGACCTCACTGCATATGATGCAATACTGAAGGGAGGTGGGCTTGTTGGAAGATCTTAGAAAAGAAATAGCAGCATGCTGCAAACAACTAAGACTGTCATCCAATCTGGCCGACAGAGCTATCCTTCAGAAAGGAGAAAGCAACCAGGAATATCTAAAGAACCTACTGGAAGACGAAATTGAATATCGCAAGCAGACACGCATTGACAGACTGATTGGCGGGGCAGGCTTTCCAAGAAGATACAGTACCTGATGAATTCAGAACAGACGAGGTAACATTTGGCGAGGACACATCCTACGATAACCTTCTGTTACTGGACTTCTTCCGTAAAGGGAAGAATATCATCATGTATGGCGGTACCGGCACAGGAAAAACCATGCTTTCTATCATCATAGGGATTGAAGCCTGTAAGGCAAACATACCTGTAAAGTTTTACAGAGTAGCCGGTCTTATCAACCAGCTTTCTGAAAGCCACAGCACCGGTAAACTTCAGGATTTCAAGAAGAAACTGAACAAAGCATCCATACTGATTCTTGACGAATTCGGATATGTTCCGTATGACAGGACAGGCTCACAGATACTGTTTGACTATCTGTCGGAAATACACGAGAAGAAATCCGTTATCCTGAACACCAACCTTGAATTCTCGCAATGGGTTAATGTTCTTTATGACTATAGTATGACGACCGCACTTATCGGCAGACTTACACATCATGCAGAACTGCTGCTGTTCCCGGGAGGAAACAACAGATTGAGAGAATCAAGCATAAACAACTCGTTCAACCACATGTCTGAAAACCGGGAGGTACGAAAATGACCATGGATTATGAAATTATCAATGTGCTCGCAGAAGATTACTTCGAAGGCAACATGCCTGAAGAACTGTCTGCATATCTTATCGACCGATACAGTGAAGAACCGCTTGAAGGAGATTGGTCTCCCCAGTTTTTCTTCCCAATAATTCAGTCAGATATTAAATCATATATAAGAGGTGAACTTGATGTAACACTTAGAACAGATATTGAAAAGCTTCAAGATAGATACATTGAGCTCAACAATATAGCCTGCAGCTTCGTGGCAGAAAACCATAAGCTAGAATCTAAGAACCGTTATATGCACGACTTTATTGGCTACATGAATCTGAACGACAAATTCTCTGAATTTGTAGAACAGGCTCACGTGGAGATTGATGAAATCGGGTTTGAATATTACACGCTATAACTTAACAGGAAATGTATGCAATGGTCTGTTCCGATGCCGGAAGGTTCCGGGACAGCCGCTGCAACTTTCTCCAAATTGGAGATGCAACATTCTCCAAAAACATTCTGCAACTTTTTGGAAAAATAGCTTGCAAAAAACACCCGCGCGAGCGGGGGTGATCCCAGGCTCAAAGAAAGTCTCCGATTACACTTTCGGTAGTTCCCGCGCGAGCGGGGGTGATCCTTTTTTTAATAAATTTTTCGCAAACCGCTGTAAGTAGTTCCCGCGCGAGCGGGGGTGATCCTGTTGGATTTCGCAAGTGTTATATCTTCGGAAGGTAGTTCCCGCGCGAGCGGGGGTGATCCTACCACCACCAAGAGATGAATCAAGCATCTTGCGTAGTTCCCGCGCGAGCGGGGGTGATCCTGTTGTAGTGAAGGTTATTGTGATAAGGATATAGTAGTTCCCGCGCGAGCGGGGGTGATCCTATTCGGCTTCTCTTCGTGCTTCGCTCACACTAGTAGTTCCCGCGCGAGCGGGGGTGATCCCAAAAACATCACAACTCGCCCCTGCCGTTGTCTGTAGTTCCCGCGCGAGCGGGGGTGATCCCTATTCCGATTGGGTAATAGCCGGCTTTATTGAGTAGTTCCCGCGCGAGCGGGGGTGATCCCACGATAGGTCAAAGTTTGCAAAGGGCAAGAAGGTAGTTCCCGCGCGAGCGGGGGTGATCCTGATGAATCAATTGAAGATACGCTTATTGATCTGTAGTTCCCGCGCGAGCGGGGGTGATCCCAAAGAGGTCATGGTTGTCTATATTAATTGCCCGTAGTTCCCGCGCGAGCGGGGGTGATCCTTGACCCAGATGGTGTTGAGTATATGAGAGAGCAGTAGTTCCCGCGCGAGCGGGGGTGATCCCGAGTAAAGGAAGAGGTAAAAAAATGAGAAACGGTAGTTCCCGCGCGAGCGGGGGTGATCCTCATTAACGACGGATAAAGACTCACCACGTCCAGTAGTTCCCGCGCGAGCGGGGGTGATCCCCGTTCTGCTCTTATTCCTGCACCGATTTCACAGTAGTTCCCGCGCGAGCGGGGGTGATCCCAAAGATAGACCTAATGGATGAAAGGCAATGCAGTAGTTCCCGCGCGAGCGGGGGTGATCCTGCACAGCTGGACATTTGCGAATGATGATATGAGTAGTTCCCGCGCGAGCGGGGGTGATCCTCAAGCACCTTGAACCGCTAAAAACATTGAAATGTAGTTCCCGCGCGAGCGGGGGTGATCCCTTGTCAGACCGGATGACACAGAAGAAACAATTGTAGTTCCCGCGCGAGCGGGGGTGATCCCAATTCAAAATTTAATTCAAGATTCAGATTAACGTAGTTCCCGCGCGAGCGGGGGTGATCCCGTTGCCTTTGGTGTAGCATCGAGCTTCTTGAGGTAGTTCCCGCGCGAGCGGGGGTGATCCTAAAAAAATTTTACGATTTAGGATTGTGGACAAGTAGTTCCCGCGCGAGCGGGGGTGATCCCAAATAATAGAACGATGCGAAATCGATTCGGGAGTAGTTCCCGCGCGAGCGGGGGTGATCCTAATGGGTGGCTTTGCTTTTCTGCTATTGCCAGGTAGTTCCCGCGCGAGCGGGGGTGATCCCACCTTGCTTTGATACTTTGTGGCATAATATAAGTAGTTCCCGCGCGAGCGGGGGTGATCCTGATTCTGGGGCGACCATTGTAATGTAGTATTTGTAGTTCCCGCGCGAGCGGGGGTGATCCCTCCCCATGTGTCACCCTTTCGGTCGAAGTCGTGTAGTTCCCGCGCGAGCGGGGGTGATCCTTTAGGTTTATCGGGTGCAGAAACTAAAAAACTGTAGTTCCCGCGCGAGCGGGGGTGATCCCTCCCGATGGCACTTTGGTTACAAATGTTTCAAGTAGTTCCCGCGCGAGCGGGGGTGATCCCAATTAAAGGGATTGCTTCAACCAGTGCCATAAGTAGTTCCCGCGCGAGCGGGGGTGATCCCCGACGACGCTGTAAAACTCTATCAGCTTAAAAGTAGTTCCCGCGCGAGCGGGGGTGATCCTAAAAAGAGCATCATCACATCCGCCAATAGGGGGTAGTTCCCGCGCGAGCGGGGGTGATCCCGGGAGGACGACACCTTGCTTAACTGTCAACGGGTAGTTCCCGCGCGAGCGGGGGTGATCCCACCCACATTTCTATGGGTGTCAAATATTATATGTAGTTCCCGCGCGAGCGGGGGTGATCCTAGCCTTTGCAAAGAATCCGTTTCCCATATACTGGTAGTTCCCGCGCGAGCGGGGGTGATCCTCGGCTGTGTATGTCCATGTGTAATCCCTGAAAGTAGTTCCCGCGCGAGCGGGGGTGATCCCTTTTGACTGTCAATCCGTTTCCACTTTCCATCGTAGTTCCCGCGCGAGCGGGGGTGATCCCATTTCGAATGCCAACAGGTACTGGCTGTCATCGTAGTTCCCGCGCGAGCGGGGGTGATCCGCTCGTGTGAACAGTGCAGAATGTTGCAGGTGAGTAGTTCCCGCGCGAGCGGGGGTGATCCTATCATTCGGAAGTTCGCCCTGTCTGCCATCAGGTAGTTCCCGCGCGAGCGGGGGTGATCCTTCATTGATTCTTCTTGCAAGGTGTCTTAAATGGTAGTTCCCGCGCGAGCGGGGGTGATCCTGTTCTAATTGACATTGTATCGCCTAAACTTACGTAGTTCCCGCGCGAGCGGGGGTGATCCTAACAAACGGGCGTTGCGTGTATTTCCTTAATAGTAGTTCCCGCGCGAGCGGGGGTGATCCCGGTTTTGGGGCTTGTATGGGTGGTTTACTCAAGTAGTTCCCGCGCGAGCGGGGGTGATCCTAACAAACGGGCGTTGCGTGTATTTCCTTAATAGTAGTTCCCGCGCGAGCGGGGGTGATCCTGCAACAAATATAATACCATAGAAATTGACGGCGTAGTTCCCGCGCGAGCGGGGGTGATCCCGCAAGAGGCAACGCAACACTGAACCAATTTGTGTAGTTCCCGCGCGAGCGGGGGTGATCCTTTCCTCGGTTATTCGGTTTTTCAATTCTTCAAGTAGTTCCCGCGCGAGCGGGGGTGATCCTTGCAAGCGGATTAGCCTGTAATTGTATGTATTGTAGTTCCCGCGCGAGCGGGGGTGATCCATAAGGGCGTTCAAATCTAAAAATAGGAGGTAAGTAGTTCCCGCGCGAGCGGGGGTGATCCCCTAAATAAGTTTGCCCGCTTCGTGCTATGTTGGTAGTTCCCGCGCGAGCGGGGGTGATCCTATAACTAATATAATATAATGTTATATATACATGTAGTTCCCGCGCGAGCGGGGGTGATCCCGATATGAGAAAAGCAGAATTATTCAACAATGCGTAGTTCCCGCGCGAGCGGGGGTGATCCTGTATAATGGGGGCGTGGTTTCCAGATTTTGACGTAGTTCCCGCGCGAGCGGGGGTGATCCCCATACAACAAACATACACTTACAAGCCACTTCGTAGTTCCCGCGCGAGCGGGGGTGATCCTAGTACACGTAGAAGAACTTACTTGACATACAGGTAGTTCCCGCGCGAGCGGGGGTGATCCTAGCCGCATCTCGCAATCTGATTCAATCTCTGCGTAGTTCCCGCGCGAGCGGGGGTGATCCTCCATTGATGGAATAATCCCACGTTTCAGGCAGGTAGTTCCCGCGCGAGCGGGGGTGATCCTTTTGCCATTTTTATCAAATCGCTGTACTGTAAGTAGTTCCCGCGCGAGCGGGGGTGATCCTTGCTTTGATGATTTTAGGAATGTTTGCAACAAGGTAGTTCCCGCGCGAGCGGGGGTGATCCTCTTTAAATTATTTATTTTTGCACGTTTGCCCGGTAGTTCCCGCGCGAGCGGGGGTGATCCTATGAGAGCTGACCTGAGCGGAGCTGACCTGTGGTAGTTCCCGCGCGAGCGGGGGTGATCCCCTGCGTGAAGCCAATATGTGTGGAGCCAATCTGTAGTTCCCGCGCGAGCGGGGGTGATCCCCCGGATCCGGTTGGATTACAGGTTGAGGAAGCGTAGTTCCCGCGCGAGCGGGGGTGATCCCCCCTTGCACCCCAAGGGTTTGACAGTTTTTCTGTAGTTCCCGCGCGAGCGGGGGTGATCCTGGATTTGACTTATATAGGTGGCTGTGTTATGAGTAGTTCCCGCGCGAGCGGGGGTGATCCTGTTTGGTCTGACATACGTTGTCTCCCACTGTGGTAGTTCCCGCGCGAGCGGGGGTGATCCACAACAGTCTGTCCTCTGTAATCTGTGACTGCTGGTAGTTCCCGCGCGAGCGGGGGTGATCCCTACACCGTTACGAGCGTATCCGTTCAGTTTGGGTAGTTCCCGCGCGAGCGGGGGTGATCCTGTGTGGCGTAAGCGTTCTCCCGAAGCGGCGAAGTAGTTCCCGCGCGAGCGGGGGTGATCCGCAGAGGGCAAGACGCCCCGACATCTCATAAGAGTAGTTCCCGCGCGAGCGGGGGTGATCCTACCAGCTGAAATGAATTCACCAGCACTTCCAGGTAGTTCCCGCGCGAGCGGGGGTGATCCCAGGGTTACAGACATTTTCACCCTCAAGGCTAAGTAGTTCCCGCGCGAGCGGGGGTGATCCTGTGATCACACTGCCTGCCAGTGTGTAACCATTGTAGTTCCCGCGCGAGCGGGGGTGATCCTTGGCGTTGGTTTGATTGACAGTGTGAAGGGCAGTAGTTCCCGCGCGAGCGGGGGTGATCCCTGATTCCAACAACATGACACTTGAATTCACAGGTAGTTCCCGCGCGAGCGGGGGTGATCCCTGAAAGCGGCAGGATTGAATATATTTATGACAGTAGTTCCCGCGCGAGCGGGGGTGATCCTAAATCCTGCTGCTTTTAATGCAGTTGCTATTTGTAGTTCCCGCGCGAGCGGGGGTGATCCCATTCCTGAAGAAACAGCTACAACAAAGAATGAGTAGTTCCCGCGCGAGCGGGGGTGATCCTACAGCAGTTGAAACAGCACTAAAGGAACTAAAGTAGTTCCCGCGCGAGCGGGGGTGATCCCAGGAATGTCCTGCCAGTACAAATCTAAAATAAGTAGTTCCCGCGCGAGCGGGGGTGATCCCAGGGTTACAGACATTTTCACCCTCAAGGCTAAGTAGTTCCCGCGCGAGCGGGGGTGATCCCACGATTGATTTTCTTTATTGGCGCAAACAGGCGTAGTTCCCGCGCGAGCGGGGGTGATCCCACATATCAAGCCTTACTTCAAAGAAATAAAAGGTAGTTCCCGCGCGAGCGGGGGTGATCCTAATTATGGAGGTAAAAAGAAATGAAAATTAACGTAGTTCCCGCGCGAGCGGGGGTGATCCTGTTGTAATATCGTTTGTATTTTTTTTCTGTAAGTAATGTCTGCTCAATAAGCGAGCTTAAGCAGTGATAACGGTTAGTTGCCGTTTTCGGTAGCAAGTATACCTGTATGCTTGCCCCAAGAACCTTGAAAAATCGATTTCAAAAATTCGCATAAACAATTGGCAGTGAGTCTATCGACATTCATGGCGATAATCGACAGGTAAATTGAACTCCTGGTTGTGGTATCAAGCTTCGTTCGAATTAGACCCAATCCATAACAACGCTTGGCCAGACTGAACTTTCGCTCGATTTCAATGCGGTCTACCGCATCATTGTAAACAATCTTGCGATCTTCCGTTGGATCCTTTCTAGGCCTGCCAAGTGCAGGACCGGATAGCCGAACGCCATGTTCCTTACAGTACCTGAGATTTTTTCGATTTCGATAAATCTTGTCGACCAGTACCCTTTCCGGGTAATCACCTGTACGATTGCGGTAATTCTCGATTGCACCTATTAAAACATCGCTCTCGTTATATGCATCAAAGGACTGCTTTTCGATTCTGGCCATACCGTTGTCATCAATGCTCATATCAAGCTTTGTGCCGAATTCAGTTGGAGACTTAACTTTCCCTCTGACAATAGGCCTGATGTACGGTTGGCTTATGCTGACAATTCGATCCGGAACCGAATGCACCTTGTTATCGTACATGTATTTCTGTTGTTCATAGACTCTGCGGATTACATCCAGTCTGTCAGCATGTGCAGGAGATAGTTCCTTGCCTTCATCAAGAAACTTATCAAGATAGCCAAGGTCACGCCGAACATATTGGAGTTGCTTTTTGATTGCATTACGAATTAGCTTGCCGCTGCGTTTCCTGCGCTTTGCCAGCGACAGATAGTCTTTCCTGGCATTTTGCCTGTAAGTGCGGACTTCGGCTCATTGTATTCGTAACACATAGTGTCAATCATCGTCTCCAGATTCTCTCTGGCTTCGTTCAATAGGTTGATGTCTTGAGGAAAGGCAATGTTTTGTGGGACACAGGTGGCATCAAGCATCAGCGTGCCTTTGTTGCCCTTTACTTCTTCTGCAATTTCATCAGATGCAGCTTCGTCAGATTCGGAATCGTCTCCATTCGGTGGGTCGTCATCATGATGATTGAAATCAATAATCATCTCGTTGATTTCACCTAGTATCTCATCGGTCAATCTTTTTCTGAACTCAACCAGAAGCGATGGTACAAATGGCGGCTCCTGCTGATAGCCGGGAAGACCGATGAAGTACTGATAATATGGATTCTCCGTAATCTGTTCCACTAATTCTACATCGGAGTAACCGTATTGCTTCTGAATGATAAGTGACCCTAATGCTGTTTGCAACGGTTTGGCAGGCATTCCGGTTTTGCTGGGGAAAAGTTTTGCATAACGATCCTCAATGGTACGCCATGGGATGGTAGCGGCTTTTCTTATCCAACGATTTTCAGGGTTCATTTTTAGCCCAATCGGCTGATTAAAATCAGCAAAATGAATTTGACTAAATCTATCTTTGATGTACATGTGGCGCTCCTTTAAGTGCAAGGTTTTTTAAGCAATTTGAATGTTTTTCTTGCACCTATAGTATACCACGGAATGCCTATAAATGCGATGATTTCAATGGTTTAGACTGAATATTATATGCTGTGAGCAGACACTAAGTAGTTCCCGCGCGAGCGGGGGTGATCCCCGCTTCATTTCCTTGCACACTTCTGACTGCGTGTAGTTCCCGCGCGAGCGGGGGTGATCCCTATACCCATAATTATCATTATCGGAATAGTAGGTAGTTCCCGCGCGAGCGGGGGTGATCCTTACTTGCAGGTTGTCCTCTTGTCTTAATGCCCGTAGTTCCCGCGCGAGCGGGGGTGATCCTGGATTAGTTGCGATCTGCAAAGAAAACAATACGTAGTTCCCGCGCGAGCGGGGGTGATCCTTATCCATGCAAGAAGAAGTGGAAACTCGTATGGTAGTTCCCGCGCGAGCGGGGGTGATCCCAACTACACAGTAGAGAGTAATGTTATAGACATGTAGTTCCCGCGCGAGCGGGGGTGATCCTTGCCGGGCTGCAGCTCGCAATTAAGCCACCTAGTAGTTCCCGCGCGAGCGGGGGTGATCCTGTTTCTTGCTTCAGATCTGTACCAATCTTCAAGTAGTTCCCGCGCGAGCGGGGGTGATCCCAAGGGCAGAAGCCTGTTTGCGCCAATAAAGAAGTAGTTCCCGCGCGAGCGGGGGTGATCCCTGATGACCTTGAAGAAATTAAGACATATAGACGTAGTTCCCGCGCGAGCGGGGGTGATCCTGCAACATGTAAACAAGCAGTTGTGCTGGATAAGTAGTTCCCGCGCGAGCGGGGGTGATCCTTGCCGGGCTGCAGCTCGCAATTAAGCCACCTAGTAGTTCCCGCGCGAGCGGGGGTGATCCCAGGGTTACAGACATTTTCACCCTCAAGGCTAAGTAGTTCCCGCGCGAGCGGGGGTGATCCCCCACCCCCACCCCCCACCCGCCACACACAAAGGGTAGTTCCCGCGCGAGCGGGGGTGATCCTTGAGCCTTACATATGGAAAGAGCAAGCCGCCAGTAGTTCCCGCGCGAGCGGGGGTGATCCTTCCATACCCCCCCTCCCGCCACACACAAAGGGTAGTTCCCGCGCGAGCGGGGGTGATCCTTCCATACCCCCCCTCCCGCCACACACAAAGGAGTAGTTCCCGCGCGAGCGGGGGTGATCCTTATCCATGCAGGAAGAGGTGGAGACTAGAATGGTAGTTCCCGCGCGAGCGGGGGTGATCCTTGCTGTTCCGTTGACAGTGAGTGCTGAAAGTGGTAGTTCCCGCGCGAGCGGGGGTGATCCTGGAAGGTATGGGAGTAACTGCTACTATTCCCAGTAGTTCCCGCGCGAGCGGGGGTGATCCTGACGATTATGGGAATAGTAGCAGTTACTCCCAGTAGTTCCCGCGCGAGCGGGGGTGATCCTGTGGGGGAGTGGGGAATCTCACACGGATAGGGGTAGTTCCCGCGCGAGCGGGGGTGATCCCCGGGTTTCTGACATTTTCACCCTAAAGTCGAAGTAGTTCCCGCGCGAGCGGGGGTGATCCCTTACCATGCAGGAAGAGGTGGAGACTAGAATGGTAGTTCCCGCGCGAGCGGGGGTGATCCTAGCCGTCTTCCTCTTCCTGTATGTCTTTTCCCGTAGTTCCCGCGCGAGCGGGGGTGATCCTATCGACTACTACACAAGATGTAGCTATTGCGGGTAGTTCCCGCGCGAGCGGGGGTGATCCTATTTTGTATAAAATTTAGTACAAGATTTGTGTGTAGTTCCCGCGCGAGCGGGGGTGATCCCGAAGATGCTCAGCCGGAAGACCTTTATGAGGCGTAGTTCCCGCGCGAGCGGGGGTGATCCCCGCCAGAACCCTTGAAATTTCAACGCTTACAGGTAGTTCCCGCGCGAGCGGGGGTGATCCTGCACCAAAGTAAAGGCGGCAACAGGGTTACAGGTAGTTCCCGCGCGAGCGGGGGTGATCCTGATAGTGTGGATAGTAGGACAAAAGTCCCTGGGTAGTTCCCGCGCGAGCGGGGGTGATCCGAGTATAGCGGAGTCTCGCCGCAAGCGGCGGGCGTAGTTCCCGCGCGAGCGGGGGTGATCCTAGCAAGATAGTACAGGATAATCGCAAGATAGTGTAGTTCCCGCGCGAGCGGGGGTGATCCCCGCGTTACGGACATTTTCACTTTAAAGGCGAAGTAGTTCCCGCGCGAGCGGGGGTGATCCGAGGACACCCTGCAAGTGATAGGGCACATAGCCGTAGTTCCCGCGCGAGCGGGGGTGATCCCATTATATGGTGGGTCAGTTAGCAACATATCTGGTAGTTCCCGCGCGAGCGGGGGTGATCCTGGCAAAATTATCCATGCAGGAAGAGGTGGAAAGTAGTTCCCGCGCGAGCGGGGGTGATCCCGGGCATAGATGCGGTGATAACGGAATATTCAAAGTAGTTCCCGCGCGAGCGGGGGTGATCCCGTGTCAAGCACTTTTTTATAATTTTTTTTTATGTAGTTCCCGCGCGAGCGGGGGTGATCCCAGCTCTTCCATCTCGTCAGTGTCCCATGAATCGTAGTTCCCGCGCGAGCGGGGGTGATCCCGGTGGAAAACGGGAACAAACCTTTGTGGTCAGGTAGTTCCCGCGCGAGCGGGGGTGATCCTAAATGCCCAACTGTGTAGTGAATGGGTTGGTCAGTAGTTCCCGCGCGAGCGGGGGTGATCCTAGTCATTTCTTTTTACCTCCATTATACTCTTGGTAGTTCCCGCGCGAGCGGGGGTGATCCACAAATATTACATCTTGTTAGAGGAGTTACTATGAATGAAAGATTAATGAAAGATATTCCACAATGCAAAGTAATAGGTCATATTAAGTCTACAGATGAAGAGAGACAAAGGTATGATGAAGAATTCGAAGAAATATTGAAAGAAGCTGGCGTGTTAAAAGAGAATGAATCTATTAAGGATTTTAAACAGGTCGATGAACGTAGTTCCCGCGCGAGCGGGGGTGATCCTAGAAGAAATCGTTGAATTGTAAATAATAAAAAGTAGTTCCCGCGCGAGCGGGGGTGATCCTAAACCTGTCAAGACCTGCTGAAACTAAAATTGGTAGTTCCCGCGCGAGCGGGGGTGATCCGTGGAAACTAGAATGCATCTGAGCAAAGGCGGCGTAGTTCCCGCGCGAGCGGGGGTGATCCTCCCATACCCCCCCTCCCGCCACACACAAAGGGTAGTTCCCGCGCGAGCGGGGGTGATCCTGGCAAAGCTCACCATGCAGGAAGAAGTGGAAAGTAGTTCCCGCGCGAGCGGGGGTGATCCCTCCCTCAAAGAGTGTTAGTCCGCAATAGCCGCGTAGTTCCCGCGCGAGCGGGGGTGATCCTAGTGTGGATAGCAGGGCATAAGTCTCTGCCGCGTAGTTCCCGCGCGAGCGGGGGTGATCCTGTCTGTAACCCGGTTGCCGCCTTTGCTCAGGTGTAGTTCCCGCGCGAGCGGGGGTGATCCTATAATGACCAATTTACTTTAGCTAAAAAGAATGTAGTTCCCGCGCGAGCGGGGGTGATCCTGGCAATTATATGTTTATGGAATAAAAAATGCTGTAGTTCCCGCGCGAGCGGGGGTGATCCTACTGACCTTCGTAGTAGAAGCTGGAATGAAATCAGATCCGCTATGAATTAGGTACAGGGCAGAACATATAATAATTAAAAAATTGCCGGATTTTACGGCAAAAAATCGGGCGACAATGTGCAATGTTTTGGTATAATTAAGCAATCAAACCGCCACCGTGCTTTATTGCGTGGGGGATTTTTGAAAAAGGAGGGTTATTATGGCAGTATCACCGAAAAAATTAGCGAGCAACAAAAGATATGACGATGCTACTTACAGCAAACAGAATTTCAGGCTCCGGCTTGATGATGATGCGGATATTATCAAGAGCATTAAGGACGCTCAAGAGAGGGGAATAAATAAACGCCAGTGGCTCCGGGCATTGTATGACGGGGCTAACCCGGATAAGGTGGTTGAAAAGGAAGTCATCAGGGAAATCCCGGTTGGATTACAGGTTGAGGAAGCCGTTGACGCTATCCTTTCTCACCGGGGTTATCTTGACCGCACGAACCTCACCGGGATATTGAATAAGGTAAGTGGCAGAAAGTCAAAGGAGTGAAAGTAGTTCCCGCGCGAGCGGGGGTGATCCTTTATTTTTGTATATTTGCCCGATAAATTTACTGTAGTTCCCGCGCGAGCGGGGGTGATTCGCACGCCCCGGCATCTCACAAGAGTATAATGGAGTAGTTCCCGCGCGAGCGGGGGTGATTCCATGAGGGTGATCCTATAATGAAGAGGATGCCCATTTGAAAAAGGTTCTGGGCGACATTCTTAAAAATTCTAAAAACAATTACAGTGTGTTAAAAGTGGCTTTGAAAGAAGAGAGTCCGTTTGTACTGCGATACTGCAATAGGTGCAAAACCAGAGATACTTGCCAGATACATAATTCTGCCGAATAGGTTGATAAAACAAGTTGAGTAGGCAATCATGCCTCCCCATTTCGAGATCCGATAATGGAGTTTTTCAATATTATTTAGATTCTCATGGCCTCAACACAGTAATCGGCACAACAAAGACCCCATCCTCCCTCCGGTAAGCGAAATTACTTAGACCGCAAATGACCGCCAAAACATCCGGAGCTTTTGCGTTTTCTGCTTCTAATGCATCTTTTATTTCTATTAATGACTTTGCTGCGTTATCAATAGCATCAGCGCCTAATTTTATTTCAAAGGCTCCCCACCGACCATCTTCCAATTGAACGATGGCATCGATTTCTCTATTTTTATAGTCCTGATAATGATATAGTTCCCCGCCTAAACTTTCAGCATATATTCGTAAATCTCTTTCGCAAAGAGCTTCGAACATAAAGCCAAAAGTATTTAAATCGTTTAGCAAGTCATCATAGCTTGCTTCTAATATAGCAATCGCTAAAGACGGGTCTGTAAAATGCCTTTTGTCAGACTGTTTAATACGCGTTGATGACCTTATATTCGTTGAGAAAGCTTTTTGATTGTCAACTAAAAACAGTCTTTCAAATATAGTTAAATATGTTGAGATTGTATCGTTGTCGAGATCGTCATTTTCATATTCCATGATGTCTTTTTTCAAGGTAGGAATTGAAGCCGTTGTTGATTCGTTTCTTGCAAGGGATTTTAACAATTGGTGCATTTTCTTTGAATTTCTATTGATTCCTTCCAGTCTATAAATATCATGGTTTATTATTGAACTGATATACTCCTTTGGAATCAGCCTGTATTGTTCGTAGCTTAAGCCTAAACTGCCCGGCCATCCGCCTCTGATTGTTAATTCTATAAGTGTCTGCAAGTCTGTATCCGGCGTTGCTGCGGCTTCAAATGTTCCATCGAAAAGAGACTGCAAAGAAACCTGTCCCGATGAATCCTTTGATTCAAATAAAGACATGGGTCTCATTCTGATTGTGGAGATTCTGCCGGCACCACTATGCAAAACCCCTTTATGCGTTGGAGTTGATGAACCTGTTAAAATAAACTGTCCTTTTTTTCCTCTTTTGTCCACTTCATGTCTAACTGTATCCCAAACAGAGGGTACTTCTTGCCATTCGTCAATTAATCTGGGGACTTCTCCATCCAGAGCTATTTTAGGAGAGAGTTTTATCAACTCTCTATTTTGAAAATTTCCGCTTGGGTCACCCAAATATATAGCACTGTTAGAATGATGCCTGGAAGTCCAAGTCTTTCCACACCATTTAGCACCCTCGATACAAATGGCCCCAAAGCTTTTCAGTTCAAGTGCAACTTGCTTATCTATTAATCTTGGTAAATATATTTCGTTATCCATACTTTCCTCCTGCCCTTCTGAAGTAACAATAACACAAACCGGTCATATTTGCAAATTCTATTCGGTCATATTTCTAGATTACATTCGGTCATATTTTCAACTTATGTTCGGTCAAATTTCCAAAGTGAGCATTTTTGATTGCATCGAGCCAAGCCTTTCATTGACAATATTGAATCGCATTTATACAATTGACTTGAACTTAACTTGAACTTAGCAGAGATGAGCAGATAACAGGCCTTAAAGCCATTCAGCTGCCTCCAGCCCTGCCAATGCAAGATAATAAGAGAGCAATAATACAAAGTATAGTTATAACTTAAGCATGTATTGGGGGGGGTACATCAAGCGACGGTAAAAAAATGTTAAGAATACCGGCCTTTGCATTTTTATATCTGTTGGGTCATGCTGAAAGACATGGGTATAAAGGGGAAAGAATCCGGATTTAGGCAGGTGCCAGAGGAGGTCAAAAATGAAAAAACCATACGCTGAGTCAACATTGAAGAGAAAGTACCGTGAAACGGGAATACCGAAAATGGTCCTGCAAAAACTGCACATGTATTTTGCTGCCTGCGCAAATTTCTACAAGATATTAAGTATTGATGAAGTATGGAATGTCATTAAAATATCAGAACGGCGTCAGGGCAAGAAGAAACTTGAAGATATTCTTAGTCAAACGATGATTGACAACCTAAGAGGATTCGCTTTAACTGAATTAGGGCGAAACAGTGAGGATGACGATTTTTTTGACAGTGTTGACATTAACAATTTAGGGTATGATATAAAAAGAAAGATAAGGAGCAAAACAGAGGAACTCGCATATACTGTTATTACACCTTTGATGCCGGAAGGATTTGATTTTACAGATGATGATTTTGTCTTGACCAGAGAAGCATTTGATAAGTTTGTTGCCATTAAGGAAAGAAGTTGCGACAGGTATTTTGTGCTTCCGGAAGAGGATCTGTATGTGGATGGGGAAGAGGATGTATTGTATTTAATTGATGTACCGACCATGCTGGAAGTTGAAGATGGTGAGGTAACAGATCTGTATATTGATGATGTCGTCGAAATTCTGAATATGGCGTATTACAAGACATTGTTTGTGCCCGATGATATCCTGTGCTACATTAACTATTCGTATTTTGAAGAGACGCAGGAAACGGAAGCCATGAAGAAATTTTTGAGAAAGGCTTTCTTTTCAGGCAAGAACGAGCATGAAGAAGAAGCGGAGCATGAAATACAGTTTCTCATGTCTGAAATGAATCTCATCATTGCCGGATCTACAGGGAGCCCTACGGAAGACATTAATGAAACGACAGAGATGTTTGAAGAGGAGGGGTATACATTTGACAGTTTTGAACAGGCACAAGAATTTATTCATCACTACATGAATATGAGCAACAATACAAGGCTGCCAAGCAATAAGGGTAACACACCGATGGAACTGCACCCGGCTGACGAGATGGGGATGCCAAAAAAAATCACATTTGGTCCCGGAATCCAGAGCATGTTAAGGAGCGGTGAATGGAATCCTGAAGAAATGAAGCGTGACATCATGACGCAGGATTACCTGCCAATTGAGCTCAGGGGTGATATGATGCGCGAAGTTGACAAAGCGCTTGAACCCGGCGAAGAGCGCATAATCAATGAGGCCGGAACGGTGGTGAAAGGTAGAAAAATAAAACCGAATGAACCATGTCCCTGCGGCAGCGGGCGCAAGTACAAGCATTGCTGCGGGAAAGCACGATAGCAAAAAAAGGTGCATGCATATGAAGGATGAGAATACATTAAAAGTGGAGCCATGGGAAGAATTATTTGCTCCTCATATCCTTGAGCGGGGGTATAATTACTATCTGGAGGAAAGAGTCGGGAACATTGTATGGAAGGAGAATAATATTAATGCACTGGTATCAGGCACAGATGAGTATCATGTAATTATTCAACTGACTGAAGATAATTCGGTAATTAAATATTTAAATTGCGATTGCCCATATGCAATGGATGGAAACAATTGCAAGCATGAGGCAGCGGTATTATACCGGTTGAGCGAAGAAGCAACGGTGTTAGGGGGAAATTCGGAACTTCGGATGGATGGTCTCATAGAGGAATTAAGCAAACAACAGACAGAATTGAGAAAAATAATAGACAGTATTCCTGAGGATGAGATTAAAGGCATGCTTTATGATCTTGCAAAACAGAATGATGTACTACAGAATCGCATTATCCTGACATATGGGGAGAGCATTGATGCACGGCAGATTAAAAAGCTAAAAGATACCATTCTAAATATAAAGTATAAATACAGTGGAACTGTCAAGAAAAGTGCAGTCTCCAAACGCACTGATTTGTTAGGCGGCCAATAACGGTTTTTCCTGAAGTCTTCGGTATGCCGCCGGTGGAAGGCCTCCCGGATTACTGGTGTGGACTCTTTTCCGATTGTAATAGGTAAATACATAATGGAAGATCCATCGCTTTACTTCCTCCATCTTCATCCGGTAGGTGGGAAGACGGTACAATAACTCTTTCTTAAGTGTTGCGAAGAAACTCTCCATCCGAGCGTTATCGTAACAATGATTAACACCGGAGAGGCTCTGCGATAGGCCGTAACTTGCAAGAATTTCCTTAAAGGCATCGCTGGTATACTGGCTGCCACGGTCACTATGCAGGATTGCACCACATGGTATATCCTTCTTGGCAAGAGCGCGAACCGTATCAATACATAGCTCTTTCTTCATGTTGGAGCGCATCTGCAGAGAAACGATTTCTCCGTTGAAGCAATCCAGTATGGGTGACATGTAGAGCTTTCCGTCATAACATTGAATTTGAGAAATATCGGTCAACAGCAGAGATAGTGGACTTGATGAAGTGAAATCCTGTTTTATTAGATTTTCCTTTTCCTGTACCTCTGTCGTGGATTTTGTTAAACCATGCGGTTTTCGGTTTGGCTTGTGGAGCCAGCCGTTTTCTCGCATAACGCGGGTCAGCCGTCTGGTGCCGACCTTGATTCCTCGCTGCTCCAGTGCAAGCTTCATGCGAGGAACACCATAGTTATCGTTATATATATCCTCGTCAAGGATGCTTTTGATGGCCGCCGAAAGAGCCTCATCCTTACCGGGTTTTCCAAGGTTCTTAACGAATCGGTAATATCCGGATTCGCTAACCTCAAGGGTTTCGCAGAGAATCTTGACCGGCCAGGTTTCTCTCCGGGAATGGATGAACCTATAGCGCTCATGTGCTCTCACTTCTTTCGGCTCTCTGCGAAAAAACCTAGAGCATCCTTGAGGATATCATTGGCTCGTTTGAGCTCGCGGTTCTCTTTTTCAAGATCGAGAATGCGCTGTTCCTTGGCATTTGTCGGCTTATGCCGATTCCCGCTGCCAATATAGGCGTTTTCTCCATAGCGAGCTTTGGAACGTCGCCATCCGGCAAGGGTATTGTATGATATGCCGAGCTGTTCGGAAGCTTTCTTTATGCCAATCTCATTTGAGAGGCATACGGCTTCTTCCTTAAAGGCTTTATCGTAGTGCATAATGTCACCGTCCTTTCAATGCTATTGTAGCATCTAGTTGGTGCGTTTGACGACTCTACTTTAATGATACAGCTCCACAGTGACAGACATGGGTTCGTCAATTGGGAAAATGCATATGGCTATATCAGTGCATTGAGTGATTTTTTATACGACATTGTACAGCCGCTCATTGATCGCAATTTTCTTGAACCTGCTTTTGAACTGACATGTCAGGTGTTTATTACTATCGGAAACACAGATATTGATGATGACGGCGACGTTGCGATGGGAGCAGAATATTGCTGTACATTTTGGGAGAGAATTGCCGACAAAGCATCCGATGGATTCCAGAAAATCATGTATCGATGGTTCAAAAATCACATTGGCAGTGATTTGATCATTGACTATATGGAAGGGTATCTGGAAGATTTTCTTTTGACGGGATTCCATTCGGATGAGCTGCTTTGGATTCGGCTTAAAGAGCTGGATGCTTTGATCCGGCGTGGTGAGGAGCGGTTTAGGGAACATCCGGAACGATATTGGAGACCATATTGGCTTGAAGGTCATGTGCTGAATCGCATTCAAACGATGAAGGAATTGGAAATGCCACAGGAGGAGATTCTGGAGTATTACCGGAAGTATGATTACCTTCCGAAGGTTTTGCTTGAACACGCCGGAGAATACAGCTCAAGTGATAATATGCAGAAGTCGATTGAACTGCTGGTATCCGGAAAGAAGAGAGATTCAGAAAATAAAGTGGCAGTTTCCGAATACAGCAAACGGTTGATTGAAATCTATCGCGATTTAGGGGCGCAGAAAAAACTGGTCGCAGAGTTATTGTTTCAGATTACAACATGCCAGCAGTCAGGTCTCCATTATGTGAATGAGCTGAAGGCGGCAGTCGGAATAGAGGCATGGACAGCCTTTCGGAAACAAATTCTGAATTCGGACACCTGCATGGGAATTCGAGCGGATCTTTTTGAAGCGGAAGAGATGTTACCGGAATTGCTTCAAGAAGTCATCAAATCAGAAAGCATATACATGCTGGAGAAATATGAGAAAACGCTTCGTCCAAAGTTTTCGGATCAGATTCGGGATATATATGCGAACCATGTAAAGAAGGAAGCGAATCGCGTTTCCAACAGGAAACAATATCGGTATCTTATAAAAGACCTAAAAAAGATTACGAGATACGACGGCGGAGAGGAGATTGCCGAGGAAATAGCGAATCAATGGAAAGCAGTACATTCTCGCCGCCCGGCTTTCATGGACGAGTTGAGAAAGGCCGGATTCTGAATAATATTGGAGATTTATCTATAACTTGTGACGCATGCGTCTTAAGTTCGAGGTGAGGTACTGTTGATTCATTTCTCATAGATATAGCTACGGCTTTCATTATTGTCATAACAGGAATATCAAAACCAAACAATGTATGTTACCGCATCACAGAAAGGAAGAAAGACATGTACAGCCAATTCATTAACAGATACCCTGTATCAAAAACTTTAAGGTTTGAATTAATTCCCCAAGGCAGAACCTTGGAGTATATCGAACGCGATGGAATCATTGCAGAAGGGGAGCGCCGCGCAAGAAGCTATCAAAAGGTAAAGAAGATAATTGATGAATATCATAAGATGTTTATTGATGAAGCGCTGAAAGGAGTTGAGCTGAGTGGCGTAGAGGAGTATGTTGACCTATATAAAAAAGTTAACAGATCAGATAAAGAAAACAAGGCTTTTGAAAAATGCGAAGAGAACTTAAGAAAAAAAGTAGTTAGCTTTCTTAAAGCACAGGATGGATGGGGTACACTTTTTAAGAAAGAGCTTATAACAGGAATCCTTCCAGAGCTGGTCGAAGATGATGAGAGCAAAAGCATGTTAGAAGAGTTTAAAGGATTCACAACATATTTTACTGGTTTCCATGAGAACAGAAAAAATATGTACAGTGCAGAAGCTAAATCAACAGCAATTGCATTTAGGCTTATAAATCAGAATCTGCCTAAATTCATTGATAACATGACAACGGTAGAAAAGGTTTGCGACATGCTATCAAAAGACATAGAGACGGCAGAGAAAGAACTACAGAACATTCTTGATGGCAAAGCAATAAAAGATTTTTTCGATGTTGATAATTATAGTGCTTTCCTGACACAAGAAGGAATCGACAGATACAATCAGGTTATAGGTGGGATTAGTGTAAACGAAAAAACAAAAATAAAAGGTATAAATGAATACATCAATCTACATAATCAAACGGCCGAAAAGAGTAATAGGATAGGAAAACTTAAGCCCCTTTTCAAACAGATTTTGAGTGACAGGGGTACAGCGTCGTTCATTCCTGATAAATATGAGTCAGACCAGGAACTAATAGATTCGATAAAAGAATTCGCCGATATTATCAAACCATCAGTTGAGATTATATATACACTGTTGGATTCAATATCGGATTACAATTCAAATGGTATTTATATCTCAAACAAGAACAATACCATGCAGACAATTTCCCAAGGATTGTTTGGAAGCTGGGATTATATTCTCAGATGTTTACAGGCGGACTTTGACAATAAAAGTACAGATAAAAACAAAACAAGCGAAAGATATATAGAAAAAAGAGCGAAATATATCAAAGGTGTAAAAAGCTATTCAATTTCTCAATTGAATGATGTCCTTGATGAAAAAACTATAGATGATTATTTTGGTGGCGAATATAAACAGTCGATTTATGATGAGATAGCATTGGCTGAGGATGGCCTGAAGGCGCTATTTGAAAAGCCTTATCCGGATGATAATTCCCTGATTAATGATGCTTATTCAACCTTCAGAATAAAGCGATATCTTGATGCATTAAAGGAATTGCAACATTTTATTTTACCACTCCTTGGGGCAGATAATGAATCGGCGAAAGATGAAAGATTCTATGGAGAATTTACAGTGGCATATGAAGCACTGGATTTAATTACTCCGTTATACAATAAGGTTCGTAATTACATGACTGCGAAACCTTATTCGCTAGAAAAAGTTAAACTCAATTTTGAAAATTCAACATTGCTTTATGGCTGGGATCTCAACAAAGAGAAAGATAATGCGTCTGTAATTTTCATGAAAGACGGTCTTTACTACCTTGGTATAATGAGCAAAGGCAATTATAGAATTTTTGAAAGCCTTTGCGAATCAAAAAGTCCTGAAAAAGCATATCAGAAAATGGAATACAAACTTCTTCCGGGTGCAAATAAAATGCTACCAAAGGTCTTTCTCAGCAAAAAAGGAATCGAGAGTTATAAGCCTTCAGAAACAATACTTGAAAAGTATAAGGAAGGAAGACATACAAAATCAGGGGAGGATAACTTCAGTTTAAAGGATTGCCATAACCTGATAGATTTCTTTAAACAGTCTATCGAAAAACATCCTGACTGGAAAAAGTTTGGGTTTGAATTTTCGAAAACAGAAGAATACAAGGATATAAGTGGATTTTACAGAGAGGTTGAAGATCAGGGATATAAGGTATCGTTTAAGGATATCGATGAGTCAATTATTGAGAAGTTTGTTGATGAGGGTAAATTATATCTGTTCCAGATATACAATAAAGATTTTTCACCGTACAGTAAGGGAACGCCAAATCTGCACACGCTTTACTGGAAAATGCTTTTTGACGAAAGAAACCTTGTAAATCCTGTATATAAACTTAATGGACAAGCGGAGGTGTTTTATAGAAAGGCCAGCATAAAGGAAGATGAAGCAGTCATACATCCGGCAAATCAGCCAATTGATAATAAAAACAAAGACAATACCAAGGGTGAAAGCTGTTTTGATTATGACATCATAAAAGATAAGCGATTTACAGTTGATAAGTTCCAATTCCATGTGCCTATTACAATGAATTTCCAAGCACATGGCGGGAGCTTTATAAATGAAGATGTTAGACTTGCACTGAAAGAAAACAAGGAACCATATGTTATAGGGGTTGATAGAGGTGAAAGGAATCTTTTGTATATTTGTGTTATTGACTCAAATGGAAATATTGTTGAGCAAATATCCCTGAATGAAATTATAAATCACTATAACGGAAACACATACAAGACTGATTACCACGCATTGTTGGAAGAAAAGGAAAAAGAGCGTGATTATGCCAGGAAAAACTGGAAAACTATTGCAAACATAAAGGAACTGAAAGAAGGATATCTAAGCCAGGTAGTACACCTTCTAACATCTCTTATGGTAAAGTACAATGCAATCATTGTACTGGAGGATCTTAACATGGGGTTCATGCGCGGCAGACAGAAAGTTGAAAAGCAGGTTTATCAGAAGTTTGAAAAAATGCTTATTGATAAGCTCAACTACCTTGTTGATAAGAAGAAAGCTGAGGTGGAAAAGGATGGTGGGCTCCTAAAGGCATATCAGTTGAGTAACAAGTTTGAAAGTTTCCAAAAGCTCGGCAAGCAGAGCGGAATGCTATTTTATACACAGGCATGGAACACCAGCAAAATAGATCCGGTGACGGGATTTGTTAATCTGTTTGATACGCGGTACAAGAATATTGAAAGTGCAAAAGCATTTTGGGGAAGCTTTGAATCCATAAAATACAATGAGACCGAGGAATACTTTGAGTTTGCTTTTGACTATTCTAAGTTCACACATAAGGCTGAAGGAAGCAGAACAAATTGGACTGTATGTTCCTTTGGAAATAGGATTAGAACATTTAGAAACGCAGACAAAAATGGCCAATGGGATTCAAAGGAGATTTTAATAACTGAAGAATTCATTAAACTATTTAATAAATTTGAAATTGACTACAAGACCGGCAATCTGATTAATGGAATAACAGGAATCAATGATAGCTTATTCCACCGAGAATTACTTGCTTTGTTTAGATTGACTTTGCAAATTAGAAATAGTGTAACTGGGACAGATATTGATTATCTGCTTTCACCGGTAGCTGATGACAAGGGGGCTTTCTTTGACAGCCGAACGGCAGACGAAAAAATGCCAAAGGATGCGGATGCTAACGGAGCATACAATATTGCAAGAAAAGGTTTATGGATAATTAAACAGATTAAGAAAACCGCAGATGAGGATATGCGCAATGTAAAACTGGCTATTTCAAACAAAGAATGGCTGAAGTATGCACAGAGCAGGTGATGTGATTATGGAAGAGGATTTAATTCTAATTACACAACTTAATGACTTTATCTTTTGCCCTGCATCTATTTATTTCCATAACTTGTTCTATGAGAAAGGAAATTTCATTTTTCAAAATACTGATCAGGTAAATGGTAGAGCTGCACACCAAACGATCGATCAAGGAACTTATTCAACGAGGAGAAATGTTATTTCAGGGCTGGATGTATACTGTGAGAAATATGGCTTGGTAGGAAAAATCGATGTTCTTGATAAAGACAAAAAACTTCTGGTAGAGCGAAAAAAGAAAGTAAAGAGAATATATGATGGCTACATATTCCAGCTATACGCACAATATTATGCGTTGATAGAAATGGGATATGAAGTGGAGAGCATCAGAATTCATAGTATCGAAGAAAACAAAAATTATGAAGTGCCATTGCCTGATGACGATAAAAGTATGAAGGATAAGTTTGAGACTATTATCAAGCAAATGAGAACCTTTAATATTAATGATTTTGTGCAGGACAACATAGAAAAGTGTAAACATTGTATATATGAACCTGCATGCGACAGGAGTTTAGTAATATGATAAGTGCGCCGGATTTTGAAAAGAAGCAGATATTGTTCTGTTTCACCAGCGAAGGGGATAAGTTATCATTTTCTAATGATAATCTTGTTATTAAAGATAAAGAAGGAAATATCAAACATCAATCCACATGTTATCGCCTTTTCATTTTGTTTGTGATAGGAAATATGACAATAACAAGTGGATTGATTCAAAGAACTCACAAGTTTGGATTTATTATTTGCCTTATGAACCGAAATATGAAGGTCTATGATACTTTCGGTACGACAATAAATGGGAATACATTGCTGCGTGAAAAGCAATATAGTATCAACCGAAAGGATGTTGGCAAGCACATAATTATCAATAAGATATGTAGTCAGCGGGACGCCATGAAAAGTATTCGTTTACGTCCAGAAACAATGACCGATACAATTTCAAAGCTGGATCAATATGCCTCAATGCTTTCCGAAAAAGAATATTCGTTACATGAAATTATGGGGATAGAGGGCTTAGCGGCTCGAATCTACTTCAAAGAGATGTTTAGGGACTATCACTGGACAGGAAGAAAGCCCAGGATAAAATCGGATTACATAAATTCCACCTTAGATATTGGGTATACTATTCTATTTAATATAGTAGATGGTCTGCTAGAGAGTTATGGGTTTGATAAATACAAGGGAGTTCTACATACATGTTTTTATATGAGGAAATCACTTGTTTGTGATATCGTTGAACCTTTTCGTCCATTGATTGATCTGCAAGTCAGAAAGTCACTTAACTATGGGCAGTGTAAAGAAGAGGATTTTGAAAAATATGGTGAACGATATCAGTTGAAATGGAAAATGTCACCAAAGTACACATCTTTTCTGGCAAAAGCAATTATAGAAAGAAAGCAGGATCTTTTTAAATATATACAGGAATACTACAGGGCAACTATGAAAGAAAAAGAAGTGTTTGATTTTCCAGTGCTTCAAATAAGGTGATTATATGTTATTAGTCAGCTATGATATTTCCGACAATAAATTGAGAACCAGATTTGCAAAATTCTTATCAAAGTTTGGTCATCGATTACAATATTCTGTATTTGAGATAGATAATAGTGACCGTTTTATTGAAATAGTTACAGCAGAGATAGATAATCGGTTTAAAAAGTATTTTACAGAGGCTGATAGCGTAATGGTATTTAAAATGACAGCGAGCTGTGAGATAATTAAGTATGGTTATGCTAAAAATGATGATGAAGACATGATAATAATCGAGTAATGCAAACCCAGGTCTTAATAAACAAATATGTGCTCTTAGCAAAAGACCACACACTATATATAAGGTTTTCAAAACATGTATCCCCAACATATATAACAATTGGGGCTAAGAGACCTTATTAATTTCTACTATTGTAGATTCATGTCTCTGATTCCCTTGTTAATTGGCTAAGAGACCTTATTAATTTCTACTATTGTAGATTCAATCTGCTGATACCGTTTGCAATCGGCTAAGAGACCTTATTAATTTCTACTATTGTAGATAGTGGATATGACTTTGTTGAAGTTATTGGCTAAGAGACCTTATTAATTTCTACTATTGTAGATCCGTGGTTGGCATTGCTTTCTTGATGCGGCTAAGAGACCTTATTAATTTCTACTATTGTAGATGTATGGAATGGTTCATCTCCTTGTTCGGCTAAGAGACCTTATTAATTTCTACTATTGTAGATGCCAAATAAAAAAAGAGGGAGGAAAAGGGCTAAGAGACCTTATTAATTTCTACTATTGTAGATACATTTCCTTATTGCTTGATTTTCTGGGCTAAGAGACCTTATTAATTTCGAGTGTGTGAAATAATTTCTGTAAATTATCCGTCCTATGGTAATTGAGATGAGAACCTGCCAAACCGGCAGATTCCGATTGACACATTTAATATAAAATACGATTCAATGCAAGTCAAGCGAGACCTCCGAAAAGAGATCTCGCTTGATTCATTTTTGGGGAATCAGATAGGTAACCGACCTTCATACATTATGCTGAGCTCCCCATAAACCTTAGCCCAGTTTCTGAGTGGTTGACCCCACCTTTTCGTTGCCTGGAGTGTTGACAGGTAGAGTGATTTAAGCAGCGCCGTATCACTTGGAAATACAGAACGCTGGCGATTCAGCTTCTTGTATGTGCTGTTTAAGCTTTCAATGGCATTGGTAGTATAGATTACCTTTCTGACATCAGCAGAGAATTTATAGATTGGAGTAAGCACATCCCAGTTCTGCTCCCAGCTCTTCATGGCATTAGGGTATTTCTCACTCCATTTTTCGGTTACACGGGATAGATTGGCTCGTCCTTGCTCTTCGTTAGGAGCCAGATAAATCGTTCTTAAATCAGTGGCAAATGCCTTCTTGTCCTTGTAAGGAACATACTTTAAGGTGTTTCTGATTTGATGAACAATACAGCGTTGATATTCTGTGTTTGGAAATGCTGTCTGAATGGCTTCTTTAATGCCGGTAAGACCGTCGGCACAGATAATCATGATATCTTTTACACCACGGTTCTTAAGGTCGTTAAGTACACCGAGCCAATATTTAGCACTCTCGTTTTCGCCAATCTGCAGACTTATGACATCCTTTTTTCCATCAAGGGTAACGCCCAGTATTACATAAGCTGCAAGTTTCTTGATGATGTGATCCTCTCTTGCCGAAAAGTGTACTGCGTCAATAAACATGATTGGATATATCTCGTCCAATGGGCGATTCTGCCAATCAGAGATATCCTGAAGTATCTTGTCGGTAACATCGGATATAAAGCCTTCGCTGCATTCAAAACCATAGATTTCCTCTATCTGTTCGGAAATCTGACGAGTGGTAAGACCTCTGGCATACATGCTGATTATCTTACTGTCTATGTCCGAAATGTCCTTCTGGCGTTTCTTAACAACCTTAGGTTCAAAGGTAGATTGCCTGTCCTGAGGAACATCAATCTGAAATTCACCATAATTGCCTCTTACGGTCTTAGGCTTGGTTCCGTTGCGATAGTTATCGTTATCACTTCGCTCATAGCTTTCGTAACCTAAGTGGTCATCCATTTCGGTTTCCATCATAGACTTGATGGTACCTCCCAAAAGATCCTTGAGAGCTTCCTGAATATCATCGGCAGTTTCGATGTCATACTCATCAATTAGTGCTGCGATGATATTTTTCTTGTTTTCGTTCAAGGGCTTTACCTTGTAAACTTCTTTTTTCTTGTTAGCCATAAAAATATCCTCCTATGGGTTTTTTTATTTTACCATAGGAGGATACTCATTTTTTTATTTACAGACTTTTTTTCACAGTCTCTTAATTTCTACTATTGTAGATGTAGGCTTTCTTTGCACTTTCCACCATGGGGCTAAGAGACCTTATTAATTTCTACTATTGTAGATACCTCACTTTGTACAGTGCTTGTTCTGGCTAAGAGACCTTATTAATTTCTACTATTGTAGATCCAAATAATACCGACATTGATGTTGTAGGCTAAGAGACCTTATTAATTTCTACTATTGTAGATCAAGTGCAGCCACAAGAAAACCGGTCGGCTAAGAGACCTTATTAATTTCTACTATTGTAGATGTGGCGGTAAACATGGCGTTAATGGTAGGCTAAGAGACCTTATTAATTTCTACTATTGTAGATAACAAGTTTCCTTATCAGTGTCTATGAAGGCTAAGAGACCTTATTAATTTCTACTATTGTAGATGTAACACGCATCTGATTGTAAAGGTTGGCTAAGAGACCTTATTAATTTCTACTATTGTAGATCAGCGTGTTTCGTGGTAAAGTCGATGGGCTAAGAGACCTTATTAATTTCTACTATTGTAGATTTCTTTCTGCAACATACTCAGCCAGTTGGCTAAGAGACCTTATTAATTTCTACTATTGTAGATTATCGGAATGGCCCATGAGGTCGGCTGGCTAAGAGACCTTATTAATTTCTACTATTGTAGATACAAATACTTGTGCGACACGGCACAGGGGCTAAGAGACCTTATTAATTTCTACTATTGTAGATTCTGACTAAAAGTTGCGTACTCGCCGGGCTAAGAGACCTTATTAATTTCTACTATTGTAGATGTCAGCCCGATTGTCGCTCCCGTGAAAGGCTAAGAGACCTTATTAATTTCTACTATTGTAGATTGGCGTATTTCGGATTGTTAACAGTAAGGCTAAGAGACCTTATTAATTTCTACTATTGTAGATATGCATAGAACCATATCGAGCGTTAGGGCTAAGAGACCTTATTAATTTCTACTATTGTAGATCAATCTTGCCGCCGATTCTTGGCAGGGCTAAGAGACCTTATTAATTTCTACTATTGTAGATTGGCGTATTTCGGATTGTTAACAGCAAGGCTAAGAGACCTTATTAATTTCTACTATTGTAGATCCTCTCGAGGAAATTAATGCTTGCATTGAACACAGGTTGGAAAGGACTGCAAAAAACATGCGGTTAGATGTAATAGTTATGCGTGATAATAAGATTATTAACATAATGAGGAAAAAATAAAAAAAATAGGCGCCCCGCCAGCCTAAAGGGGCCAACGTTCGCCTCGGACAGAGTTTCCTACTGCCATCACAATTGTATCATATCATAGGAAAAAAGCAAGGGAAATATATAACAAAAGATATGTGTTGAGGGCTAAGAGACCTTATTAATTTCTACTATTGTAGATCTTACCAGCTAAAGAAATGTCCTGGCGGCTAAGAGACCTTATTAATTTCTACTATTGTAGATCGAAGCTCACGGCTTCAATCAAACGCGGCTAAGAGGGCTAAGAGACCTTATTAATTTCTACTATTGTAGATATGAGCATGGAAAATAAAATTGCTTTTGGCTAAGAGACCTTATTAATTTCTACTATTGTAGATCTTACCAGCTAAAGAAATGTCCTGGCGGCTAAGAGACCGGGAGTTTGACAGTTAAATAGCAAAAAAACGCCAAGAGCCTTGACACGGCTATATTTTTTTGTCAAATTTTCGAAAATATTTGTAGTATTGTTTAGTATTGTATGGTATAATATAAGCAAATATATTAGTATTTAACTCACTTGGATGATGGAGGTTATCAACATGAGACTTAATATCGTAAAATCCTCAAATGCTGAGCAGCTATATATAATAAAATCATTCCGAAATGACAAAGGCAAAAGCACATCTAAAATTTTCAAGAAGCTGGGCTCAATGGCCAGTTTGCTTCCGGAGCATGACAATAACAGAGACAAGGTAATTGCTTGGGCAAAAGAACAAGCACGGATCTACACGGAAGCTGAGAAAAACAACGAATTAAAGATTCCAATCGAACTTTCCGAAGGAAAGCAGCTAACCTTCGGAGAAAAGTCAACCTTCGGAGGCGGCTACCTCTTTCTGCAGAAAATATTTCACGAACTTGGTCTGAAAAAGATCTGCGATGAGATCAGTTCCAGATATGATTTCCAATATGATCTGTCATCCATTCTTTCCGGACTGATCTATGCGCGGGTTCTTTCCCCTTCTTCAAAACTATCCTCTTACGAGTATATGGAAGAACTTCTGGAATTACCTGATTTTGAACTGCATGATATTTATCGTGCTCTGGATGTCCTGGACAAAGAATCCGACTTCATACAGGCGCGTATCTATGAGGCTGCTAAAGCTGAACGCAACGATGCCGTTCTTTACTACGACTGCACAAATTTTTTCTTTGAGATAGAAGAAGAAAAGGGGATCCGCAAATACGGAAAGAGTAAAGAGCACAGACCCAATCCCATTGTCCAGTTTGGTCTTTTTCTTGATGGTAACGGCTTTCCCCTTGCGTTCACAGTATTCCCCGGAAACGAAAACGAACAGCCTACGCTTATTCCTATGGAGAAAAAGATTATTAATGACTTTTCTCTCGCAAAATTCATTATCTGTACAGATGCAGGGCTTGCATCTGCAGTAAACCGGCGCTTCAATGATGTGGCAGATCGTTCTTTCATAGTTACACAGTCTGTTAAGAAGATGAAAGGGCATTTGCAGGAATGGGCTTTGAATCCTGAAGGATGGTCACTTGGCAGCGATGGCAGAAAGTATGACATCTCTCAGATTGACGAAGAGTTGCATAAAAACAGTGTATTCCACAAAGAGCGCTGGCTGAATGAGGACGACTTTGAACAGAGGCTGATTGTTTCATACAGCCCAAGGTACAAACATTACCAACAGCAAATCAGAGAGCGTCAGATTGATAGAGCAATCAATATTATCGAAAGCGGTTCCGGCTCTAAAACTCGCAACCCGAACTCACCGACAAGATTCATAGAAGAGACACAAATAACCATGGACGGCGTTGTTGCAGACAAAACAGTAACTTCTTTGAACGAGGAGAAAATTATTGAAGAAGCGAAATATGACGGATTCACAGCAGTCTGCACCACCCTTGAAGATTCTGTTTCTGACATACTTAAGGTTAACCATCGCAGATGGGAGATTGAAGAATCCTTCCGCATCATGAAGTCCGAATTCAAAGCGAGACCTGTATACCTGCAAAGAGACGAGCGCATTCGAGCACACTTTCTGACATGCTTCTTATCTCTTCTTGTATATCGCCTTCTTGAGCACAAATTAAATGAGCAATATACGGTTACAGAACTCATAAGCACACTTCGCAAAATGGATTTTCTGAGAATGGATGGAATCGGATACCTTCCGGAGTACACCCGCACTGAAATTACAGATGCCCTGCACGACATTTTTGGATTTCGTACTGATACCGAAATTGTAACTGAAAAAAATATGAAAAAAATTATCAAATCAACGAAAAAGTAGAAAAAATACTACAAATACAATCACACTGAAAAACCGGCAACGCCTGTTATTGTAACCGTTTGCCGGTTTTTGAGTTCGATCAACTGTCAAAGATGGGATCATATCATAGGAAAAAAGCAAGGGAAATATATAACAAAAGATATGTGTTGAGGGCTAAGAGACCTTATTAATTTCTACTATTGTAGATCTTACCAGCTAAAGAAATGTCCTGGCGGCTAAGAGACCTTATTAATTTCTACTATTGTAGATCGAAGCTCACGGCTTCAATCAAACGCGGCTAAGAGGGCTAAGAGACCTTATTAATTTCTACTATTGTAGATATGAGCATGGAAAATAAAATTGCTTTTGGCTAAGAGACCTTATTAATTTCTACTATTGTAGATCTTACCAGCTAAAGAAATGTCCTGGCGGCTAAGAGACCTTATTAATTTCTACTATTGTAGATAAATATTGTGGTCTTGGTGAATATAAGGCTAAGAGACCTTATTAATTTCTACTATTGTAGATTCTCTCTGAGCATCTAAAGAAATACCGGCTAAGAGACCTTATTAATTTCTACTATTGTAGATTTTACAGGGTAGCCTCCTGGAAGATGGGCTAAGAGACCTTATTAATTTCTACTATTGTAGATCAAGCATTTTTCTACACTTTTTTTACAGGCTAAGAGACCTTATTAATTTCTACTATTGTAGATAGCTGAATAATAAGAGTGAGTGGAGTGGCTAAGAGACCTTATTAATTTCTACTATTGTAGATATGATTTCCCTGTCGGTGTCGTTTAAGGGCTAAGAGACCTTATTAATTTCTACTATTGTAGATAAACTGTTAGAGTTATCAGCGTCAAAGGCTAAGAGACCTTATTAATTTCTACTATTGTAGATATATCAACGGTTTCCATCTGTTCGTTGGGCTAATGAGTATTCCGGGGTGAAATCCATCATCTGTCCGGCTTTAGGAAATCACCATTCCGGTTAATTGGAAATCAGCATTCCGGAGATGGAAATCACCTACATATTTCTTTAGAATGGGAATATGCGCATAGGCGTAAATCTATTCTAAGGAGGTCAACAAATGACCAATTATCGCGAGATCTTGAGGTTTACAGCCTTGGGTCTATCACAACGCAACATAATGCAGAGCATTAATGTTGCACAGAAAACCGTAGTTAAGGTACAACGTCGTGCTCGAGAGATGAACCTTTCTTGGCCGTTAGACGAATCCTTGACCAACGCAGAGCTTGGAAAGTTAATGTTTCCTAAAGAATCAAAGCAGACACTTAAAAAGATGCCGGACTTTGATTACATCCGGAAAGAGCTTCTTCGCAATGGCGTTAACAAGAAACTCCTCTGGACAGAATACCTGGAGGAATGTCGCCAATCCGGCGAAGAACCTCTCATGTATTCGCAATTCTGCTATCATATCCAGCAGGATGAACAGAAACGACATGCGACGATGCATATCCCCAGAAAGCCCGGTGAACAAATCGAGGTTGACTGGGCCGGAGACCCCGCGCATATAATTGATCCTGATACCGGTGAGATTATCAAAGCGTGGCTGTTTGTAGGCGTTATGAGCTACAGCATGTATCCTTATGTGGAAGCCTTTATCAATGAGAAACAGCGTGCATGGATTACAGCCCATGTACACATGTATGAATACTTCGGCGGTGTTACTCGCATCATTGTGCCGGACAACCTAAAAACGGCTGTCATTCACAATAATGACTGGTACACTCAAGAACTTAATGCTGTTTATCATGAAATGGCAGAACACTACAATACGGCTATTCTGCCCGCCCGAGTACGAGCTCCTAAAGATAAACCGAATGCAGAAGGTTCCGTTGGAGTCATTTCCACATGGATTACTGCAGCACTTCGCAATGAACAGTTTTTCTCTCTGCCCGAATTGAACCGAGCTATACGAGAAAAACTCGAAGCTTTCGCCCATCGCCCCTTCCAAAAGAAAGAGGGCAGCAGGTACGAAATCTTCGTGGCTGAAGAACTGCCATTGCTGGCCAAACTACCGGCTACCCGTTATGAACTGGCTGAATGGAAGACAGCCACTGTTCAGTTCAATTATCACATATCTGTCGACGGAATGCTATACTCCGTTCCGTATGAATTTATCAAGCGTAAGGTCAATGTGAGGATAACTGATCAGGTAGTCGAAATATTCTTTAACCATAACCGAATCGCTTCTCACCGACGACTGTATGGTCGTAAGGGGCAATACAGCACCGTTACGGAGCATATGCCGGAAGAACACCAGCAATATCTGGAGTGGAATGGCGACCGCTTCCGCAAGTGGGCAAAACGAATCGGTAACAATACCTTTGAAGTGATTAATGCAATACTTGCCTCCCAGCGAGTCGAGCAGCAATCGTATCGCAGTTGTATGGGTGTGCTTAAGTTAGCGGACAAATATTCGCCTGTGCGATTAGAATCCGCCTGTAACAAGGCACTGACATACACTGCAACTCCAAGCTACAAGAGCATAAAAAACATTCTTGCAGCTGGCCAAGATAAATCCGAAAAGGATGAATCCAATACGAAATCTGCAAAACCGCATAATCCTCACGCAATTACTCGCGGCGGGGACTACTACAGGAGGTAACTGATTATGACAAACCAAAGCACTATTGATAAATTAATTGAAATGAGGCTGACATCTATGTCAGATGCATTCATTACACAGATGAACGATCCCAAGATGAAAGATATTAACTTTGAAGACCGTTTCGGCATGCTGGTCGATATCGAATACAGCAAACGCAAGGCCAACAGTCTTAAACGATTAATCCGTAATGCCGGCTTTGATCAGCCTGAAGCTTTCATTGCCGATATCAACTATACATCCGGGAGAAAACTTAACCGTAATCTAATTGAAAGGCTTTCCACCTGTGAGTACATTACAGAACATCGGAATCTGTTTATTACCGGAGCAACAGGAAGCGGAAAAACATATCTGGCATGTGCCTTTGGCATGGAAGCCTGCAAGCAGCGTTACAGGACAAAGTATGTTCGTCTTCCGGATATGCTCCTCGAGCTTGAACTTGCCCGAACCGATGGCACATACAAGAAAGTTTTAACCAAATACGCCAATCCGATTGTACTGATACTGGATGAGTGGCTTCTGCTCAAACCGACAGAGGCCGAGCAGCATGATATCTTGGAACTTCTTCACAGAAGAAGACGGAAGTCATCAACTATTTTTTGCTCACAGTATGATCCTGATGGCTGGTATGATCAGCTTGGCGGAGATGAAAGCCCTCTGGCTGAAGCAATCCTTGACCGCATCAAACATGATGCCTACAAAATCAATATCGTACCGGTGGATTCCACCAACTATCGCTCGATGCGAGAGGTATATGGGTTAGATCCGGCAATGAGTGAGTAACCTAACCTGATGGCGAGACCATGCTGTTCCGGAGGATGAATTTCATCCCGGGAACGGCGGCTTCGCCGCATTTGAAATCATGTGAGAGTGATTTCCCGATTACGGACAGGTGATTTCCAGTTGTCCGGATTGGCGCTTTCAGCGCAACGGAATATCCAGGCTAAGAGACCTTATTAATTTCTACTATTGTAGATATTTCAATCCCGTTCTTCTTGGCCTAGGCTAAGAGACTCTAATAATTTTTACTATTGTAGATGTTCTTCTGCAACAAAACCCTCTCCAGGTTAAGAGACTCTAATAATTTCTACTATTGTAGATAGATGTCGTTATTGGTGGCAACACCGTGACTAAGAGACCCTGTGAATTTCTACTATTGTGCTGAACCAAACAGAAAAGAGAGTTAAAAATGACTAGACACCAAACCATTACCCATCCACTCCTACCTCTTTTTCAAGCCGATTCAAAAATTTTGATTCTGGGTTCTTTTCCCTCGGTCAAAACCAGAGAATACGGCTTCTTTTACGGGCATCCCCAGAATCGTTTCTGGCCTTTGATGGAGCGGATTTTTAATGTGAAATTGAGTACGGATATTGAAGAGAGAAGAACCTTTCTTTTGCAGCACCGGCTTGCCCTTTACGATGCCATCTATCAGTGCGACATCATCGGATCCAGCGACGCCAGTATTCAGAATGTGATCCCATCAGATTTAAGCCCTGTTTTCAAAGAGGCAGACATTGAGCAGGTTTTCTGCAACGGCGGAACTGCTTACCGTTACTATCAGAAATATCAGGAGCGGAAAACGGGATATAGAGCCATTCAGCTGCCCTCTACCAGCCCTGCCAATGCCAGATTTTCCATGGACGATCTGTATGAACGATGGAAGATAATAAGAGAGTCAGTAGGTGTAGTAAAAACACTACAAAACGAGCAATGCAAAAGGAAGTAGAGGAGGCATAACGGAGCGCAGGTATAACATTACCCAAAGCACGCCGGTCTTTCGGAGATGACCATTGTAATGGTGTTCTCATATATATCATCGAGATCATCATCTTCCGAGAAACGATAAAGGAGCTGCTCATCGGTGGAAACGAGTGCGTCTTTTAGGCTTAATTCCTTTTTAAGTTTTTCGGTGTGTAAACGAAGCTGTTCAAGAGCATAAATCCGCGCATCCTCATAGCAATTGTGAACAGTTCTTTCCCATTGTGTGTATAGAACATAATGTTTTTCCAGCACATCCACACGAATCATGGCTGTAAGTGTTTTTGAAATGATTCCCATTGCTGCCCCGATGGCATTGGCTACTTCATAGTTTTCGGGAACCATTACCTTTGTATCAAGTCTGTCAGACAGTTTCGTGAGCCAGGCTTGAGCCGGTGCCCCTACGGCAACAATGTTCTTGCCCAGGCTGCAGTGCAGTTTCGCGCGGGGTGCCGGATTATTCGGGGTCTCTGCCATTGATTCTGTAAACCATTTTGAGTCTAGGAGACTGTCATATCTGCCGTCAAAAGCAAAAGCACTTTTTACTACGGCAAGGGTAAGCTGGTCTGTAAATACGCATCTTAGCCGATCAAGACATTCAGAGAGATTTTCATCTTCGTTTCTTAACATGTCAATGCACTTGCGGGATGCTTCTGCATTCCATGGGGTGTATTCTCCCGAAGCATGAAGGATGTCTGTAGGAGTAATGGAAATAATATTCACTATTCCTCTCCGGATAAGACCGGAAAGACCGAACCTTCTCAGGGAAGGTGAGATAGCAGAGGCGACATAATAGGCTGAACGAGGTCCGTCAGCAAGTATGTCGATTATTTTTTTTGATGATGAATTCTGTTCAAATGTTTCAGGGAAGTTCCTGTTTAAAATAAGTGCTTCAAAGGGTCCGAATTCGAGCTCTCGTGTTTTGCTTTTGCGATAGTTTGTCAGTATTTCATCCAAAAGTCCGGGATATTTGTCACAGGCGAAACATATGGGTACGGCTTTCTGGGGACCGAAACCGACCTTGCCGCTGTTACTTTTGCTGGGAACGATTCTGCTGTCGCCTCCCAGACCATAGGTATATACATCGGCAGCCTGCACTCTGGTTTTTCGCCCTCCTATTGTCGCACCTTCATCTGTTATTAAAACCCTGCCGCCAGTCATATCAGCTATATCGGTGGTGGTACCGCCTAGGTCAACAAAGATTGCGTCATTTTCATTAATCATACTGACCCCGCCCACAACGCTGGCTGCGGCACCCGAGAGAACAGTTTCAACCGGATAGGTGAGAGCGGTATTTTCATTCATCATTGTACCGTCACCCCGCATTACAACCAAATCCGCAGCAATCTTTTCTCTTTCCATGGTCACTCGCGTTTTGGTCAAAAGGTCTTTGATTACCGGCAGCAGATGTGCGTTGAGAACCGCAGTGGCGGTGCGTTCCTTAAACCCCAGAGACATGCTGAGGTCATGTCCGCATATTATCGGGACATCGAGTATGCCGGCTGCCAGTTCTTTAACACGAAGTTCATGGGCGGGATTTCTCACGCTGAAATAACCGGATATAACAAGAGCATCTACATGGCCCTTCATGGATTTGATTACACTTACGGCTTCTTCTTCGTCGAGCTCCTCTTCGATAACCTCGTTGACGGTAATGCGGCCGTGGATGTTGGCGTTTTTTTCAATATCCCCCCGGTCTATTTCAATGTTATCCTGCATAGTGATAAGACCGACTTTGGACCGTTTGCCTTCAACGACGGCATTCGTTGCCAGTGTCGTTGAGAGGCAGACACGGATAATATTGTAATCTCCTGAATTCAGGTTCAGTTTCTCTATACATTCACCGATTCCGATGCTCAGGTCATCTCTTGTGGTAGCTGCTTTTGCTTTTAGCAGAACGGCAGCTGTTCCCACTTCTATAAGGACACCATCTGTGAAAGTGCCGCCGGTATCTATTCCCAGTATTATGTCTTTTTTTTGTTTCACGGTATAAATCTCCCATCTGGTTCCTGAAACTAACATTCATAACAAAACTTGTCATTATATTGAGTGTATCATTTTAAAACAGCATTCTCAATTACATATTCTATCCAAAGGCTCTGTTTCAACTTTAATCAAAACGAGGAAGATAGGGAGGACTATATAATGCCTATGATTTTGTTACCAACCCTCACAGCGACCTATGTCACTGAAATTCATATCTATCCATGTTAGAGTATAGTCAGAAACCAGCCTTAATCTTAAAAGGGAGGTAATAGATATGAAAAAACTATGGGTAGTATTTGTAACAGGGCTTTTGGTTCTGATTATGGCGGGCTGCGAGGGATCCTCCGAAGAGCAAAGTGTGACAAAGATGATTAATGAGGAAATGACGGCAAATTATCTTTATACCCAGCTGGCCGAAAGATATCCGGATGAAGAGATGTTTGCCGACCTAGCCGAAGAATCAGCCCTCAATATTGAGGCCCTCGAGGAAGAGGCTGCAAGGCTGGATGTTTCTGTTGAAGGTGCAAAGGCTGCGGATATTGAGATTCCGGATACAAAAGGAGATGCTCTAGCTTTTGCCGTGCGTTTTGAGCAGGCAGACATCAGAGTACTTAATAAAATGATTAAAAATGAAGATGATGTACAATTGCAAAAGCTTTTGGGCGACATTCTTAAGAATTCCGAAGACAACTATAGCATGTTAAAAAAGGCCTCGGACGAGGCGAATCCGTTGGTAGTGCGAGGTTGCACCAGGTGCAGAATCACAAAGGACGGGCAGGGTTGTCAAATGCCTAGATAACAAAAATACGGAACAAAAATACATTAATGAGTAAATATGAGGAGGCGATTATGTCTCCTCTTTTATTGACTTTTTTGTCTGCCCTTCCAAAGCAAAAAAACAAAGGAAAGACAAAGTTTCATAAATTGAAACAATGAAAATTTGCTTACATTTTACTTTTAACAAATAGCAAGTTGACAATGGAGGAATATTATATGCAATAGGGATAGGGGTAGTTAATATAAAAAATAATTTATGGAGGTTTGTTATGACAAATGCAGTCAATATTACACCATCACAAAAACTAATGGTTTTTGTTTTGTGTATGTCAATTTATGGTTTAGCTACTTTATTTACGGAGCTGATACCATCATTTTATGTAGGTGTGGTGGAGTTCTCAATTGAATACTTTTTATTCATACCTTTGATACTGGCCATTTTATTTGACCCTATGAGTGCAGCCCTAGGAGCAGCCACAGGGGAAATAATCTTTTCAGAAATAATGCTGGGTCAGTTTGGCGGTTTAGGAGAAATAGAAAAATTCATAAGAATTACCATGGCTGTTTATATAGCCGGCCGTATCGTAAAAGATCCGTTAAACAAGAAGATGATCGTTTTCGGAGTATTCATAGGACTATTGCTGGATCTGGGTACAGGAGCCCTAGTAGATATAGTTAAAGTCCAGATAGGTGTTGAAGATTTTGAGGCAATTGAAGGTTTGCCGGAATCAGTTTGGGCAACGGAAGGATTTGCATTCATAAATGACATGCTGTTCTCGGGTATACTCTTTGCCATTCTTCCTACTCTCTACCTAGTACCTAAACTCTATGGCAAGATCGAACCTCTTCTGGGTACTGAACCGAGGACAAGAGAAAGTAAGATGGAAGCTTTTAATTTCTCGCTGTTCATAAAGCTGATAATAGCAGCCGCCGCCGCAATGGGAGTGGAAATTTTATCGGAATCAGGTTTTGAGCTTATTGAATGGGAAATGGATTGGGCAGAATCTACCACATCCATTGCAATAGCCATGGTTGTTGCCGGTCTGATAGCTGTTGTGGCAGTACTTATATTGAAGAAAAAGGGTGGAGTGTCCGAAGAAGAATAGGATTAAAGAAGAACAATAGAAATGAAAGCTGTAAATATTAACAATTTGAGCTTCAAGTATCCGGGAAGTCATGACTATGTCTTAAAAAACATCAACCTTAGTGTAGAATCGGGAGACTTTATAGCCATAGTCGGCAACAACGGCTGTGGCAAGTCGACGCTGTGCAAAGCTTTGAATGGTCTGATTCCCAAATCCATTACAGGGCAGTTCCAAGGACAGATAATTATAGACGGGGAAGATATCAAAGACTTTACAGTAGGACAGGTAGCTAAAAAGGTCGGCTATGTGTATCAGGATTTTGAAAACCAGATAGTCCGGCCAACTGTTCTGGATGATGCTTCATATGCCTGCCTGAATTACGGGATGCCTGATTATATCGGAAGAGGGGAGAAGGCTCTCAAGCAGGTTAAGCTATACGATAAGAGAGATGAAAATGTATGGGAATTGTCAGGAGGGCAGACCCACCTCCTGGCTTTGGCCGGAGCTTTATCCCTGAGCCCTGATATACTGATATTGGATGAACCCATAGCTCAGCTAGATCCTCAAAGGGCGGATATCATTTATGAAACATTAAAAGAATTAAATCAAAAACATCAAAAGACAATCATTGTAATAGAACACTCAACGGAATACATAGCTAAGTATTGTAACAGGGTGGTTTTGATGAAAGAGGGGCAAATCTTATGGAACAAAAAAACCAAAGAGGCTCTGCAAATGGTTGATGATTTGATAGATTCGGATATTTTCCCTCCGCAGGTAACCAGGGCTGCAAAAAGGGCCATGGAAAGAGGCGACCTGAAATCAGGCTTACTACCTGTCAATCTGGATGAAGGTTATGAGGCCTTCAGGGATTTTACTTATAGGAGGTCTGAAGAAAGACCTCCTCTTAAAAATGGCGATACTGAAAGCATAATATCCGTAAACGGGGTGACCATGGTCTATAAGACTATTCACGAGGAGGCTAATGTAATTTTTTCGGATTTGAATCTGGATATTAAGAGGGGAGAAAAAATTGCCCTCATAGGCTCCAATGGATCCGGCAAGTCCACACTTTTAAAGATACTGGCAGGCTTGGTAAAACCCCTTGCAGGAGAAATAATAATAGACGGTAAGAATATAAAAGACATGAAGATTGATCAGCTTGCCAGGATTATTTCGCTGGTATATCAAAACCCTGAGCAGATGTTTATCATGGACAATATTGAACAGGACATTTCTTATTCATCAAGAGTAAGAAATATAGAGGGCTGGGAAGATAAACTGGAGAGCTTACTTGAAAGATTTAATCTGGTCAGCCTGAGGGACAGAGACGGCAGGCTTTTATCAGGCGGACAGATGCGCAGGACAAGCCTGGCCATAGGGACAGCTCTTGACCCGCAGATCCTTCTTTTGGATGAACCAACATCAAATTTAGACATAAAAACCAGAAAAGAAGTAATGAAATTGTTAAATGAGATGAAGGATTTGACGGAGACAGTAATCATAGCTACTCATGACATGCAGCTTGTATGTGAATGGGCAGAGAGAATAATAGTCCTCCATCAGGGACAGATTGAAGCTGATGACACGAGGGACAGAATCTTTGCGGATCAAGGGATTTTGAAAAGGGTAGGCATAAGACTCCCTCAGATATTTCATCTGGCCAAAGGTCTGGACCGGAATGCTCTTGTATATACAATTGATGATTTTCTCGATGCTTTTGAGGTGCAACATGAATGATAATAAAAAAACTGCAAAAGAAAATATCCTGGAATTTATTTCTATGGATAATATCAGAAACCAGGTAATGAAAAATGCTTATGGCAATACAGATACGGCAATAGCCGGGATAGATCCGAGGGTTTTGATGCTTTGGTATCTGTTTTTTGCCATAGTCCCCTGGTTTGCAAATGATCTGGTCTTTCTCCTGGGTTCTTTTGTAATAGTCATGGTTACGACAATTATGGCCAGGGTTGCCACTCTGGTTATTCTCTTGTTCGCCGTGGGAGTTTTTTCTCAGACAGGCTGGCTTTTGATACTTACCTTTGTATTCGGAGGTGATGGCGGTGCTGTCGTTCCTCTTTTAATCCTGACTCTCAAGGTCGCTACGGTTTCACTGGCTTCAATTACAGTTTTTTCGGGAATGGATCCCGATAATCTGGCCAAGGGTCTTATGTGGCTGAAGTTTCCCGGAAGACTGAGCTTTTCCATATCCTATGCGTATAGAATTCTGCCGACTTTAATTTCTGAGTTTCAAAACATCCTTCTTTCATATAGAATGAGAGGACTGGCACCGGAACCGGGCACTTTCAAGGGGAAAATCAAATATGTAATCTATCAGGTAAGGATTATCATGGATTCATTTTATCCTCTTCTGCTCAATACAGCAAAGAGGTCCAGAACGACGGTAGAAGCTCTGGAAATAAAAGGATATACTTTTGCTTCTGCAGATGACAATGCAAAAAAGATCAAACTGTCAACTTTAAAGGTAGAAGCCAATGATTTTCTCTTTTTAGCTATCTCATTTTTATGGCTGTCTGTTACAAGTCTGGCATCATCATTCGTATAAGCGGGAGGGGCAATGAAAATAGATTTTCATACACATGGCAAACTGGCCAAGAACATATACTTTTCTGAAGAATATACAAAAAACATGTTTGATAAAGCCAGAGGAAGAGGTCTTGATGCAATTTGCTTAACAGAACATTTTAATACTTCATATTTTGATGAGTTATATGAATATATTCTTTCTATATCCACGAGAGACGGAGATACCTTAATAACGGATAACGGTTTACGGATATTTCCCGGCATAGAAGCAGAAATAGAAGAGGGGGGTCATCTGCTCTGCATAGGCAGAATGGAGGACATCCTAGCGATAAGAAGAAGAATAACAGGCATGCGGGGGAAATACTATTTTGTAACCTTTAAGGAATTACGGTACATTATTGATTCGTATCCTGTCTTATTAGGTGCCGCACATCCTTTCAGAACAGGCGAATCTTCAAATATTCCGAAATTGCCGTACGAGGATTTAGAACGGTTTGACTTTGTAGACTTGAATGGTAAAGATCTGGCTGTAGAAGACGGCGATATGGAAGAAAAAGTCAGGAACTTTGCGGAGTCAATAAAAAAACCCATCCTTGCAGGAAGTGATACCCACCAGGAAAATAATTACGGAGTAGTGTATAATACATTTGAAAGGGATATCAATACAATCGAAGGTATCCGCAGGGAAATTCTTGAAGGCAGATATGAGATTTATGTAAGCGACCATATAAAGGAAACGGTTGCTTCCGCCCTGTATATTAAAAGCTTATTAAAGGAGATAGATGCTCTTGGCGGCGATTACGTTGAAGCTGCCCTGAGAAGCAAAGTATAAAGAGAATGTTTAAGGATTGTGATTATACGAGATCGGAATTGAAAATCATTAATTTTATTCATACCAATACGGATAGATTTATCCTCATGACAAATGAAGAGCTGGCAAAAGAGTTGTCCGTATCGGAGGCCACTATTTCCAGATTTTCAAAAAAGGCGGGATTCGCAGACTTCAGAGATTTAAGAAGATTTGTTCTGGAAGATTACAAGCTGATAACCCCCTCCGAGAAGCTGAATAAAACGATCCTCGGTCAGGAAAATCTGAACCTGTCTTCTTTGCTGAACAAGCAAATATTTTTTTTAGAAAAGACTCTGGAAAAGATAGATAATTCCCAGATAGACGCAGCATTGGATGCGATACTTGAAGCTGACACAATATATATCCACGGGAAAAGTTCATCAAGGGCAACAGCGGAACTATTGAGTTTCAGGCTTAACAGGTTTGATTTAAATATTAAGAAAATGGAGACGAGCGGCTCGGAAATCGCGGAAAGTCTTGCCGGTATAACAAAGGATGACATAGTCATATTCTTTGCCTATTACGGATTTTCAAGAGAGAGTCGTTTGATTCTTGACCACAGCAGGCAAATTGGTTTTAAGACGATCTGCTTTACCTCAATGTCCTATATAAAAGAAGAATTCAAGCCAAGTTACACCCTATTTGCCTATAGGGGAGCGGAGGATGAATATCATTCCCAAGTAGTTCCCATAGCTCTGGTAGATGCCATGACAGTTCTTATGGCGCAAAGATTTAACGGCAAGTCAAAGATTAAGTTAGACAGGATTAACGCCCTTAAAAAGCTCTATAGGAAGATATAAAGAGACCCATGTCACTGAAAATTCATATCTAACCATGTTAAAATTTTAAACAGGAGCCGACCTGACACAGGAGGTGATAGATATGAAAAAATTATGGGTAGTTCTTGTAATAGGACTTATGACCTTGGTTATGGCAGGCTGTAAAGGGGCTTCCAAAGAGTATGATATGGTAAGTCTGATTAGTGAGGAAATGACTGCCAATTATCTCTATACTGAACTTGCCAAGAAATATCCGGAGGACGAACTCTTTACAAACATGGCTGAGGTGGAAGCCCGCAACATTGAGGCGCTTGAAGCTATGGCTGCACGTCAGGATATTTCTGTTGAAGAGGCCGCGGCTGAGGACATTGAGATTCCGGAAACGAAGGAAGAAGCTTTATCCCGTGCCGTGGATTTCAAAAAGACAGACATCAGACTGCTTAAAAAGATGATTAAAAATGAAGAGGATGCCTATTCGAAAGAAGTCCTGAGCGACCTTCTTAAAAGTTCCGAAGACGACTACAGCATGTTAAAGACGGCTTATGACGCAGAGAAGCCGCTTGTAATGCGATGCGGCAACAGGTGCAAAATCAGAGAGATCAGAGAGAACAGTCAATAAAAAACGATACCGGACCCATTGCAATAGGTCCGGTTTTTGCCGGGGAAAAGTTCACAGAAAAAACACATTGGGTTCCTTTGAATGACATAGAGTGCAGCTATAATCAGGCCACAATTAAAAAGGGGGTTAAAATAATATGAAAAAAATATCTTTAATGCTTGTTATCGGAGTTTTGGCGCTGACATTGGTGGCCGGCAATGTGATATTTGCAGAGGCTGCCGGCAAAAGCGACATGTCAGCGATGGTCAGCGAGGAAATGACGGCAAAATACCTTTATACGGAACTCGCCAAAAAATATCCTGATTACAAAATTTTTGCCAACTTGGCGAAGTCCGAAGCCCGTCACATCAGGGCGCTTCAGAGAACTGCCCAGAGGTTGGGGATTTCTGTGAAAGACGCAAAGGCCGCACCAATTGAGATTCCGGGGACAAAAGAGGAGCCCTTAGCCTTCGCAATGGCTTATGAACAGGAAGACATCAAAATGCTCGAAAAGCTGATTGCGAATGAAGAGGATGCCCGATTGAAAAGGGTTTTGAACAATCTTCTAAGAGGGTCAAAAAACCACTATAACAGCCTGAAGAGGGTGGCAGACCAAGGCATTGATAACCTGACCTGTGATAAAAACAACAATCGTCTCAGAATGGGCGGTAAAGGTCAGAACGGACAGAGGCAGGGATTGCAGCAAGGTGCCAAAGGGAAGGGATTGCAGCAAGGTGCCAAAGGGCAGAGATTGCAGCAAGGCGGTAATTGCGGGACCTGTCAATTCAATTGCAAATAAGTGATATGGAGATGACCATGAGCAGAATCTTAATTGCGGATGACAATCAGGACATTGTGGATATTCTGAAAAAGTTTGCAGAGAAAGAAGATTTAAAAGTTGATGCGGCATTTGATGGACAGGAGGCCTTGGAATTGTTTGAAAAAGGCGATTACGATCTTGTACTTCTGGATATAATGATGCCGAAAAAGGATGGCTATGAGGTCTGCAAAATCATTCGCAAAACCTCCATGGTTCCCATCATAATGATTACAGCTAAGGGTGAAGACTATGAGAAGATCATGGGTCTGGATTTGGGGGCTGACGATTATATCGTCAAGCCCTTTTCTGTTGCTGAGGTCATGGCCAGAATCCGGGCGATCCTGAGAAGAATCGAAAAGAAATCCGATCAGAAAGATGCGTTGACCGCAGGACCGATGAAGCTGGATCTGGACTCTTACCGTTTTGAAGTGGATGGACAGAGGTATCCAATACCATCGCCTGCTGCATAAGGAAATAGGAGTACTGGAAAAGTTGGTTACGGATTTGATGGAACTCAATGCCGTTAAAAACAGAAATTTCCCAATGAACCTCCGGGAGGAGGATTTGATTTCAATTTTAAAAGATGCGGTCAGAAGCCAGAGGATTCTGGCGGAGGAAAGGGGGCTGGAAATTGTTTTGGACATTGCAGATTCTTATCATATAATAGAGTGTGACTATACTAGGATAAGGCAGATGTTCATTACTGTAATTAACAACGCTGTCAAGTATTCAAATCCGGGTGAGCCTGTAATAATTCGGGAATTTAAGGACGCAGATAAAGTCAGAATCAGGGTAATCAATAAAGATAAAGTTTTGAATCCCGAAGAAGCGGAACATGTCTTCGAATCATTTTACAGGGGTGAGGATACCACGGAAAAAGGATTCGGCCTCGGGTTGACCATAGCCAAAGAAATCGCTGACCGCCACATGATTGAATTACGTGCATTAAGCGAACAGGAAGAGGGAACCGTCTTTGAATTTACAATCAGTTAAAAACAAGTTACACATGATAAAACTAATCAAATTCGCCATCATAATGGTAATACTTGCCGTCATCGCCGCTCTGTGCATTAATGCCTTTGTTGTGCTTTCTGTACGGGACGATATTGCATCAGTTCTTGATGACGATGTAATTAGTACCGGTGAAATCGAAGCATGTAAAAGCATAGATCCTCAATGCATATTTGTGCTCGGATGTGCCGTATGGAAAGGCGGGGAGCCTTCACCGATGCTGAAGGACCGGCTGGATGCGGCTATCCGGCTGTACAATGAGGGAGTTGCACCGAAAATACTGCTGTCCGGAGACAACAGCATCGATAATTACAACGAACCTGTCTGCATGTTTAATTATGCGCTGGAGCAAGGCGTTCCGAAAGAAGATATATTCCTGGATTTTGCAGGATTCTCCACATATGAATCTATATACAGAGCGAAGGAAGTATTCTGCGTTGACAGAATGATTGTTGTAACGCAGAAATATCATTTGTACAGAACCCTGAAGACCTGCGAGACTCTGGATGTAGAGGCAAAGGGAGTGGCATCTGATCAGAGAGAATACAGAGGGAAGTATTATCGCGTAATGAGAGAGATATTTGCCAGAAACAAGGATTTTTTCAAAGGCATAATTAAACCGGAGCCGACTTACTTGGGCGACGAGATACCTATAGACGGGGATGGGAGTGTAACACATATCAATGTTGACTGAACTTGGCGACTTTGGCGGAAGAGATGACAATATAAAATGTCAGAAATTAAAAAAGCCGCTATGTTGGTCTTCTGAAAGAAAAAATCAAAACCGACCAACATAAACAAGTGAACTGTACCCACAACTTAGCAGCAAACCACTAAAAAAGTTAAAGTGCCGTATAAATAAGGCGAACCCTACAGACTCTCCAGCATTTTCGCAGGGTCGGCTGCGGCCTTCACTTTGTCGTTAGCAAAAACGATTATGCCGTTTTCATCTATCAGATAAGTGGTGCGAACGACGCCCATTGAAACTTTTCCGTAGAGCTTTTTCTCCTTCCAGACATCGTAGGCTTCGATGACTTCCCGCTCAGGATCGGAGAGAAGCGTAATCTTAAGATTTTGCTTATCCTCAAACCTCTTATGCGATGCTACGGAATCCTTGCTGATTCCTATTATTTTTATGTTCTTATCGGCGAACTCCTCAAGAAGTTCCGAATAGCCTATAGCCTGCTTGGTGCAGCCGGGCGTATTGTCCTTAGGGTAGAAATAGAGCAAAACCTTCTGCCCCTTGTAATCCTCAAGTTTATGCAGCTTGCCGTTCTGATCCTCAAGAGCGAATCCCGGTGCCTTGGTTCCTGTTTCAAGCATAACCTACCTCCTTCTTTTAAATAACGTAGTTACTACAGACATAATAACACATTAAATTCAGGAATAACATGCGTTTCCCTTGTCAGCTTTGAAATAATAAAAAAAGATGCCCGCAAGAATCTGCTGTCGGCATCCCAAAGGCTTGCGGAAGATATTTATGACTCAATGCATGTACGCAATGTCTCAATTGCAGCTGAAATTAAGTCCTTCGTATTCTGGTCGGTAATGCCGGCAACAAAAGTGTTGCAATTGTTAAAAGGGATAAGTATGCGGACAGCGTCTGCCTGTGTTATGCTTGTTGCCATCGCAGGTGTGATTTCTCCGATCATGGCATCGGCAATAATAATCCCAATGGGGCCGATTATTACATCTGCGGTTCTGCAGGCTACCGCTACTGCATTCTCGCCTGTGGCACCATAGTTTGCACCGGCTCTGAGCATGGCGGAAGTAGCAATGCTGTTTGTACCGACTGCAGTGATGGTCACATCGGGGAATTCATTTTTTATTTCCGCGACAAGCTGTTTCCCTATGCCGCCGCCTTGTGCATCAATTACAAGAATATTCATATCTAAACCTCTTAAAAGCAGAATAGCATATTTGCAAAAATAATTAAAGCACAAATCCCATCATCGGGCACTAATATGATGATGGGATTTGCGTTATATTTATCTTGCTCTTGTTGTGTTGATTATTTTTTAGTTAATGCTGCCTTTACAGTTCCCCGCGGGTCTGAAATGAGAACGATCAGGGTCCAGATAATCATAGCCAACGCTACAACCGAGAGACCAAGAAATCCGTCGTTAATCATATCGGCTCCTGCCGGAGCGAAATATTCGGCCTTCAGCTCACTGAATTCAAATATGGCGTCAATCATCCACATCAGGGAAGCTCCCCAGAACATCCAACAGAGAACACCGACCTTCAGATCACGAAGTGCCGGCTTGGTATACCATACAAGAGTTGCAATCACTGCGGCAAAAATTGTAATAAGTAATGTCATGTTACACCTCCTGTGACTGAGCTGACTCAGCTTTGGCCGGTCTCTTCTCGATAACATTGGATACAATTACCATACCCACCCATACCGCTGTAATAAGTACTGCCATGGCGACACCGACTGTTGCCATTTCATGCAGCATCGCTGCCGTGTCCGCAGGGTCATAGGCTGCAGTCAGGAATGGTGGATAAGGAATAACTTCTCCATGCCAGATGTGTTCAAAGCACAGGAGAATTGCACCGCCCCAAAGCATATTCGAAAGCCACTTTAGCTTTCTTATGAAAGACATTTTCTGTGGAACATTAGGGACACTTACATCGGATCCTGTTTCAACTCCGCTGTATTCAACCTTTTTCTCCTCTTTTGCCAGTTTGGTAATTACAGTTGTCACAACTGCCTCTGCTGCCGGTACTATAAAACACGCCATAATAAAACCTCCTATAATAAAAATACCACAATGGTTTAACATCATTCTTGATGTACAAAACCTTCGTGGTTAAATTAGAAACGGATCAAATTGTCATTAATTCAGATGTAACGGGTAGCGTGGCTCTTCTGAACCGTGGTTTTTTCCTAAAACCTTTACCGCAATAATAATATAAAGCAGGGGGCAAAGTCAAACACAAGAAAGAACAATCTGATCGAAGAGAAACATAATGTTGTTGAAACAACATCATGCCTTTTATTTTATGTTAGTCTAACAACCTAGGAGGAAAATTTATGAAAAAGAGATTCAGATTGGCGACAGTCATATGTGCTGCAGCACTTGCAATACTGATCCTTTCCGGATGCGGAAGCGGATTCAACGAAGATGCTTTGCACATTAATTACGATGAAGCGTCCGTTTACGGCTCGGAGGATTATCTGGGGTCTACGATTACCATTGCAGGCAGTGCTATTGAGAGTGAGACCGTGTACACCGTTGAAGAGATTGAGAACCTTGCCATAGATAATGAAGAACTGCGGTATCAAGGAGAATACAGCGCACTGACAAGAGGCAGTGTTTTCTCAAAGCATGAGTTTACGGGAGTAAAACTTTATGAAATTTTGAAGCTGTCAGGGCTTGACGAAAGTGATACGGATATCGATGTGAGATTCGTATCTGTTGATGGCTACTCTCTGGCAGTTCCTCTGGAAGAAGTGATAAACAGCACGGATAATGTGTACTCTGATATAACGGCGATAGCTCCCGATGAAGAAAGCGTTCCTATGATTCTGGCTTTTGGAAGCGATGGAGTTCCGCTTACGGGTCCGGTTGGTAATATGAAGTTGGGAGCTGAAATTACCGAGGGACAGGGATTCAACGAAGAGGCTGACAACTCCGGCGGTCCCATAAAACTCGTTGCAGGTCAGAAGAGTGCCGACGAATTCAATGCACCGGACAATGCCAAGTGGCTGCGACAGATTATCGTGGGTGAGGATGATAATGCCGAAGCTCATGCCAAGGCTCTTGATGCCGAGCAGGCTCTGCGCTCCAACGATACGGTTAAAGTTGACCCTGATTCGGGAATGTGGACTCATGCGTCCCCACCTTATGACGAGTACCTTGACACTAAGATAAAGATAACCGGTTCGGAAGCGAAGCCTGCCACATATACTCTGGCGGGACTGGAAGCTATGACCGGCTCCACTGTAACGGATTCTTTCGGAGCTTCCTGCGGCGTGAACGGGTATCAGGGTGTGATGTTGAAGGACATTGTAATGACCAACCTGGCTGATGGAGTGAAAAAGCCGGGCAAAATCTCTGTAATCGGTGTTGACGGCTATGAAACTGAGATTGATGTTGACGACATGCTTAATGGGATAACCAGCCGATATCAGAAAGGCGAGAGACGGGACATAATAATCGCATACAGCATAGACGGAGTACCTCTGGTGTCCGACGAGAAATCGGAAGGATTCAAAGGGAACAACGGATACGGTCCAATGAGACTGGTTGTTGAGAACCAGACTACAAGATGGGTTAAGCAGGTTGCTGAGATAAGAATCGGCAATTAGCAATTATAAATGAAATATTATTGTGAAAGCAGGAGGTAAAAGATGAACGGCAAATTAAGAATTCTGATTGTCGGGCTGCTGTGCCTGATAATAGGTTTTGCTTTGAGTGCATGCGGCGGTGAGGACGAGGCTCCGGCAGAAGAGGCGCAGCCGGGAGTGCTTTATGAAGTTGATCCGGAAGCGACTACACTGACTGTTGTAGGAGTGGCATCGGCGGGAGGCGAGGACATTGAGAAGACTTATACGGCAGAAGATCTGGAAGCGCTTGGAACGGATACCGTAAACTACAGCGGCAGAAACAAAAAGGTTGAAAATACGAGGCAGTTCTGGGATATGACCGGAGTTGACCTGAAGACTCTTCTTATTGATGCCGGTGTCAGCAAGGACACGGTATGCGATGCAACTCTAAAGGTCACGTGCAGCGATGAATATGTGATGGAATATTCCGTTTCCGACCTGTACACGGATAAATACGCATACAAGGATAATGAGACAAACGACAGAGTCAAAGTAGGTGCGATGATTGCCATTGAAGAGCCTGAAGCTGACAGCGAATTCCCGTCTCCGTTCAGAATTGTTTTCGGTCAGGCGGATTACGATAGCTTCGACAACAGCGCTCAGGATTTTAATACCCAGAGGTGGGGTTCATACATTCAGCTGATTGAGGTATCATTCAGTGAATAAAAAGGCAACTTTGGTTGCAGTAATTGTGTTTTTTCTCCTAGTTGTCGGGATTTTTTTCGTCGGCAAGCCTGTTGTCGAGTTTATGGTTGTCGGAGATGTACAGTACGTCCTCCGTGACAGGGACTATGAGATCTGGGGAGATTTCATGGAAGAGGTGTATGAAGAAAACAGTGGGATTGAATTTGCATTGTTTTTAGGCGATATGGTTGAAAACCCTGCTGACAATAAGGATTGGGAGGAGTTCTTTGATAATAAGCAGCGTGCGTTCGGAGATCTTGAAGTTTATACAACACCGGGTAATCACGAAACGTCCGTGACACCTTCAACATATTTGAAAAAATTTGAGCTGCCGGAGAATGGGCCGGTAACCTCAGGTTATGGAGGCAGCATAGCGACAGAGGAATTTTATTCTTTTGATTATGAGAATTGCCATATAGTGTCGTTAAACAGCAGCTTCTTCATGAAGGAACGCGGGAAAGCAGCGGAATATAACGACAGCGGGGCGTCCGGTTATGAAGCGGATATAAAGGTAATCAACGAATGGCTCAGGGAGGACCTGGCATCCAGTGATGCCTGCTGGAAGATAGTGTTCATGCACCACCCTCTGTACCCGGTAACGGAAGATGATGATATTTATGGAATACTAAGAGATAATTGGGAGCAGATCTTTCTTGATTACGGGGTGAATGTGGTTTTTTGCGGACACCAGCATGTCTATGCCAAGATTGCGCCTTACAAAGATGGTGAGTCAGGAGGGCAGCCGGTATATGTCATGATAACTTCCGGACAGAAGCGGAGCAAATATATCAAAGGCGAAATGGACATGCCTGCCTGTGCCGTAGTATCAGCCGGAAAAACAATGGGCAGGCAGAGTTTGAATGTAGAGGTTACGGGAGCCGGCGGAAAAGTAATAGACGAGTTCAAATTGCATCGATAATCACATAAAAAACAGCGGGATTTCTCATCAGCGAAGAGAGATGCCGCTGCCTTTATTATTGACTATTATTATGACGTTTTGTATAATCAAACAAGCTATCTAAAAAATATTTGTGTTTTTTAATCAAAAAAGACCGGGAAGCATAAAAAGTCGAAAGGAAAAGATTATGTACAAATTGTCAGAGATTGCAGCCGAATATAAGAAGAGGCTAGTGACGGCGGATGTGGCAGCTACAAAGGTGCAGTCCGGGGACAAAGTTTCATACGGGTTCAGCTATATGGCGCCTCATGCGGTGGATGAGGCTCTGGCGAAGAGGCTTAAGGAAGGAAGTCTGAAGGGGATCGAGATAATAAACACTCTTTCCGTCAGAAAGGGCGGACATGCGGTCTTCAGAGAGACGGAAACTGCGGAACAGTGCAGGCTCGCATGTGCCCATTTCAGCGGACTTGACAGAAAAATCAACAAGGAGGGGCGCGGATGGTTTGTGCCCATGTTCTTCAACGAGGAGCCCAAGTTCTGGACAGAGATCAGACCTGTGGATGTGGTGACTATACAGGTGGGACCTATGGATCAGTGGGGCAATTTTTACCTCGGACCTACAGTTGCGGATATCTGGGGCTATCTGGAGAAAGCACGTACCGTAATTGTTGAAGTAAACGAAAATATGCCTAAGGCAATGGGGTTCAAAAATCAGATTAACCTCGAGAAGGTGGACTGCATCGTTGAGGGAAACAACCCTGCCCTTGATGAACTTCCGGCTGTTGGGCATGATGAGGATGATGAAAAAATTGCGGGATATATTACTGAGCTCATCGAGGAAGGGAGTACCCTTCAGCTGGGTATCGGTGCGGTACCAAACTGCATTGGAGCCCTGCTGGCAGATACGGATATCAGGGAGATTTACTGTCATAGCGAGATGCTTAGCGATGCCTACATCAATCTGTTTGAGGCGGGCAAACTGGCAGGGGCGGTTCAGCATCATCCGGGGAAGATAGTCTACACTTTTTCTATGGGAAGCAAGCGTCTTTATGATTTCCTTGACGGCAATCAGATGGGCATGGTTGCCCCGGTGGACTACGTAAACAATATTGGATTGATTGCAAGTATAGACAGGTTCGTTTCTGTAAACGGAGCACTGGAAGTTGATATGTACGGACAGGTCTCTGCCGAAACGGCAGGATACCGTCACATCAGCGGAACCGGCGGGCAGATGGACTTTGTTCAGGGGGCATTCGCATCAAAAGGCGGCAAGAGCTTCATATGCCTGCACTCAACAAATACCCTCAAAGACGGGACAGTGAAATCCACAATCTCTCCGATTCTCGCAGAGGGATCGGTGGTTACTACCCCGCGTGCAGCTGTGCACTATATCGTAACAGAGTACGGGACGGCGCTGCTCAAGGGAAAGACAACCTGGGAGAGAGCGGAAGAGCTCATCAATGTAGCACATCCTGATTTCAGAGATGAGCTGGTGAAAGAGGCAGAGAAGATGGGAATCTGGTGCAATACCAGCAAAACCTCATATTAAATTCAGGGGACAGGGAGAGGAGAATAGATATGGAAAAAACGACTTTCAGAATAGGACCGATAAGACCGCCAAGTGAGGCGAACAGTTTGCTTTTGCAGGTGACCAACGGATGCACGTGGAATAAATGTAAATTCTGTCAGCTATACAGGCATACGAAGTTCCAGGCGTACAGTGCGGACAGCATCAAGGCCGACATCGATAACATGGTTAAGCTGGCGGAGCGGATACGAAAGTACAGAACCGGAGAATCCGGTGCTGATGCCGCTTTGGGAACTGCGGGCGGCTGGGACGTTAACGGAATAAATCGCGAGATGATGAATATCGCTTCCGATGAAGAACGGCATTGCTATTACATGATGGCAAACTGGCTGCTTAGCGGCGGTGAAAATGTTTTCCTTCAGGACGGAAATACTACGGCACTCAGCAGCGGCAGACTAACGGACGTATTAAGATATTTGAGGGAGGCATTCCCATCGATTAAGAGAATAACATCTTACGGGCGGGCGCAAAATCTCTCAAAGGTAAGTGCCGAAGAATTTGCTGAACTGAAGGAAGCCGGGCTTGACAGAATTCATTCCGGATATGAGAGCGGTTCCGACGAAGTGCTGAAGCTGATAAATAAGGGTACTACCCAAGAGCAGGAAATAATTGCCGGACGTAATATAAAAAAGGGCGGCATCGAACTTTCGGTTTACTTCATGCCGGGTGTCGGAGGCAAGGAACTTTCACAGAGCAATGCCGAGGGTATGGCTCATGTACTGAATCAGGTAAATCCTGACTTTATAAGAATCAGAACTGCGGCGGTCAAGCCGGGGACGGAACTCTATGAAGATTTTACTGCGGGCATATTCCGGCTGGCATCGGAAGATGACAAGGTGAGAGAAATACGGCATATCATCGAGTTGTCGCATGGGATAGAAACCATGCTGGTAAGCGACCATATTATAAATCTGCTCCAGAGGGTTGAAGGTTCTCTGGCGGATGAAGCGGGAGATAAAGCCTACATGCTCGGAGTGATAGATGAATATCTGAACCTGCCGGATTACGAGAGAAGAAGATATCAGTTCGCCAGACGAATGGCATGGGTGTCGGAGCCGGTGCATATGGAAGCTCTGACAGAAGATCGCTTGGAAAGACTCAACAAATTTATGGAAAGAATGACGGATGCATCCGGTATGATTGACAGCGAAGCCTGGGAAATCAAAATGAACGAGATAATATGCAGGTACATATAAAAAGGCTGAAATATAAAGGGTTTTGCCTATTTCCGATTGACACAGCCTTAAAGGTTGCAGTAATATAAAAGCGAATGAACCGCGAAAACAAATACCCCTTGCAGTGGTTTGCTGCAAGGGTATTTTGATAAGGGAGGATACAATGTTAGTTACACTGAAAGACGGATCGAAATTAGAGGTTGATAAGGGAACTACGGTATATGATGTTGCATCCGGTATCAGCGAAGGACTGGCGAGAGTTGCAGCAGCAGGAGAGATTGACGGCGAGCTTGTAGACTTGAGAACCGAGCTTACCGATGACTGTGACTTAAACATAATCACAACGAAGGATCCCAAGGCTCTCGAGGTTATCAGACATACGGCATCTCACGTTATGGCTGAAGCCGTGCAAAACCTTTTTCCTGATGCTAAGGTTGCAATCGGACCGTCAATAGATACGGGGTTCTATTATGATTTCGACCATGCCCCGTTCTCCAGGGAGGATCTGGATGCAATTGAGGCGGAAATGAAAAGAATAATCAAGAAGGGAAATCCTCTTGAGAGATTTATTATGCCGAGAGATGAAGCCATTGAATACATGAAAGAGAGAAATGAAGACTATAAGGTGGAGCTGATTCAGGATCTGCCCGAAGATGCTGTGATTTCCTTCTATAAGCAGGGAGACTTCATTGACCTTTGTGCGGGACCTCATCTGATGAATACGAAGGGAATCAAGGCTTATAAGCTGACATCCTCATCAGGTGCCTACTGGAGAGGTGATGAGAATAGACCTATGCTTTCCAGAATCTACGGAACGGCTTACGACAACAAGGAAGACCTGAAGGAACATCTGAAGAGAATGGAAGAAGCCAGGGAGAAGGACCACAACAGACTGGGCCGTGAAATGGAACTCTTTACAACTGTCGATGTCATAGGCCAGGGACTTCCGCTGATTCTGCCTAAGGGCACAATCATGCTGCAGGAACTCCAGAGATGGATAGAAGATCTGGAGGACAACGAGTGGGGATATATCCGTACAAGGACTCCGCTGTTTGCCAAGAGCGATCTATATAAAATTTCAGGACACTGGGATCACTATAAAGAAGGAATGTTTGTAATGGGAGATGAGGAGAAGGACAGGGAAGTTTTTGCACTTCGCCCTATGACATGCCCGTTCCAGTACTATGTTTATAAAAACAGACAGCACTCTTACAGAGAGCTGCCGTTAAGATACAGCGAAACTTCCACTCTGTTCAGAAACGAGGATTCCGGCGAAATGCACGGTCTGACCCGTGTAAGACAGTTTACAATCACGGAGGGACATCTGATTGTCAGACCCGACCAGATGGTTGAGGAGTTCAAGGGCTGTCTGGCACTGGTAAAACACTGCCTTGAGACACTCGGTCTGGAAAGTGATGTTACCTATCACCTTTCAAGGTGGGATCCGGAAAATCCGGATAAGTATGAAGGTGAGGCCGAAGTATGGGAACAGACAGAGGCATCAATACGTCAGGTGCTGACAGAACTGGATATAGACTTTGTCGAGGATGTGGGCGAAGCTGCATTTTACGGACCTAAGGTTGATATAAACACCCGAAACGTATACGGCAAGGATGATACAATGATCACCATACAGTGGGATGCTCTGATGGCTGAAAGATTCGACATGTACTATGTGGATGAAAAAGGTGACAAGGTCAGACCTTACATGATTCACAGAACTTCCATAGGCTGTTACGAAAGAACTCTGGCATGGATTATCGAAAAGTACGGAGGTCTCTTCCCTACATGGCTGTGTCCCGAACAGGTGAGGGTTCTGCCGATTTCGGAGAAGTTCATGGATTATGCCGAGTCGGTTAATGCGAAACTCAAGAAGAACGGGATACGTTCATCGGTTGATATGAGAGCCGAAAAGATCGGCTACAAGATCAGAGATTCCAGAATGAACAGGGTGCCGTATATGGTAATTATCGGCGCCAAGGAGGAAGAGGAAAAGAAGATCTCCGTTCGCTCCAGATACTTGGGTGATGAAGGTCAGAAAGATCTTGATACATTCATCGATGAAATCACCAAGGAGATTCGTGAGAAGACTATTCGTGAGATTGAAGTTGAGGAATAAGAAAACGATTAGAAAAACAGCTGCCGCTCGGTATACTTGCGGCAGCTGTTTTTGGGTATAACCTGATTTCTCTTATTCGGGAGCTTTCCTATTCCCTGTCAAAGGTCCGGATAAGCTCATCGTCTGCATTGTTGTAAAAACTTATTATTCCCATATTGGATATCTCATCGAAAGCTTTATCGGCACATTCTTCCAGCCCCTCTGTATTAATTCCGTCTACTGTTACAAAAACCCTTAACTCGTATGGTTCTTGTTCGGACTGAATCTCAATATGGTCATAACTCATTCCCTCCGGATATTGCAATTCCGAAACCACTTCAACCACTTTTGAATTATCTCCGATATAGATTGTCTGATCTTGCTTTTCAGCGGTGTTACTGCCGCAACCTACAAGTGCTGTCGCACAAACTAAAATACACAAAATCGTTCCGATAAGTTTTTTCATAATCCATATCATCCTCATAGCTTTATTATTACAATATTATTGCAATTATCGCAATCGAAAATTATGATTTTGTATATTTATACTTTGTGCCGAATTCCTATGCGTAAATACTTTAAAGTATTGCCCGTATGGGACAATTTGTATGTTGGCGTTCCTTAACTTTCTGTAAAGAACATGGTCTATGAGCTTTTTTTACAGAAACATTTTTAGTACAAAATCTGACTTACTGTTCAAAATCTTTCTCATAGCAACTTAGTATCGTTACCCTGCCTGTTAACGGCAAGTTGGTTTATTTGTATCGGTGTATGCCTCAACTAATAGTTATGCATCTGATATGCACATGTTCTTTTCTGTAAAAACACAGTGAAAAACGAGATTTTTACAGAAATCGGCGTATTTTCTGATGGGGTAGCCGCTTTTGTATAACCCCTTATTTGCATAGTCTATAAGTCTTCATAAAGTTCGAATATTGCATCGGAATATTTTCTATATTCATCTTGGGCAGTAGTTATATAGTAAAAGCCCACTGTTTCTTCTTTATGTTCAATAAGTTCCTGCTCGTATTCATCGAACTGAAAACGCAAACCATTATAGTCGTAGTACTTAAATCCCTCTGAACCGGTTCTCATAAATCCTTTAACATTAAACTCCGGGCACACACAACTTGTCAATGCTTGAAAATAATCCGGTGTTGCTTCGTAATCATCATCCACATCGGTAGTACATTTGATTTGGAGAAGTGAGATTCCACTCCCTACTTCACTAAAGGACATCATTATCAATTCAAGTTTTTCATTAATGGTACTTATGTATATTGTTACATTGCCGTCTGATTTTTCATCGTATTTGGTATCGGCAGAGTCCAAGTTTCTGTTTTCCAACTCCTTGTTGACTATTTCTATACATTCAGCGGCAGTGCAATCAAATTCTCGGTCAGTAACGGTAATCTGCGGAGTTTTATCACTATCGATAATCACGGCAAATTCTGAAGAACCTTCGCAACTTGTGCATACAAACAAAGCAATTGATAAGGCGATAGCCGCCAAAAGGTATTTATGTTCATATTGTAAGCACCTCCTATACATTGAAGCCTCGTATCAAGTAAAGTCTTTTAGTATATAGGTTCCTGAATCAAAGAGCGTTTATTTTTTTGTTAACTTCATTTACATAACTATGATTATCCCATATATTGGGGTCTGATATTTTTTTGACTTCTCCGCGTATAATTTCATCAAAACTAACTGTTCCTTTAGAATACCAGTCAGAAATAAAATATCGCCCATTTTGTGGTGTTATAATTAATTGGTTTCTTTCGCCTACGCTACTATTATATTTGCTTTCGGTTTCAGTTATAGCACTTGGAGCTGTATCATTAAAGTAGAGTCGTCAAACGCACCAACTAGATGCTACAATAGCATTGAAAGGACGGTGACATTATGCACTACGATAAAGCCTTTAAGGAAGAAGCCGTATGCCTCTCAAATGAGATTGGCATAAAGAAAGCTTCCGAACAGCTCGGCATATCATACAATACCCTTGCCGGATGGCGACGTTCCAAAGCTCGCTATGGAGAAAACGCCTATATTGGCAGCGGGAATCGGCATAAGCCGACAAATGCCAAGGAACAGCGCATTCTCGATCTTGAAAAAGAGAACCGCGAGCTCAAACGAGCCAATGATATCCTCAAGGATGCTCTAGGTTTTTTCGCAGAGAGCCGAAAGAAGTGAGAGCACATGAGCGCTATAGGTTCATCCATTCCCGGAGAGAAACCTGGCCGGTCAAGATTCTCTGCGAAACCCTTGAGGTTAGCGAATCCGGATATTACCGATTCGTTAAGAACCTTGGAAAACCCGGTAAGGATGAGGCTCTTTCGGCGGCCATCAAAAGCATCCTTGACGAGGATATATATAACGATAACTATGGTGTTCCTCGCATGAAGCTTGCACTGGAGCAGCGAGGAATCAAGGTCGGCACCAGACGGCTGACCCGCGTTATGCGAGAAAACGGCTGGCTCCACAAGCCAAACCGAAAACCGCATGGTTTAACAAAATCCACGACAGAGGTACAGGAAAAGGAAAATCTAATAAAACAGGATTTCACTTCATCAAGTCCACTATCTCTGCTGTTGACCGATATTTCTCAAATTCAATGTTATGACGGAAAGCTCTACATGTCACCCATACTGGATTGCTTCAACGGAGAAATCGTTTCTCTGCAGATGCGCTCCAACATGAAGAAAGAGCTATGTATTGATACGGTTCGCGCTCTTGCCAAGAAGGATATACCATGTGGTGCAATCCTGCATAGTGACCGTGGCAGCCAGTATACCAGCGATGCCTTTAAGGAAATTCTTGCAAGTTACGGCCTATCGCAGAGCCTCTCCGGTGTTAATCATTGTTACGATAACGCTCGGATGGAGAGTTTCTTCGCAACACTTAAGAAAGAGTTATTGTACCGTCTTCCCACCTACCGGATGAAGATGGAGGAAGTAAAGCGATGGATCTTCCATTATGTATTTACCTATTACAATCGGAAAAGAGTCCACACCAGTAATCCGGGAGGCCTTCCACCGGCGGCATACCGAAGACTTCAGGAAAAACCGTTATTGGCCGCCTAACAAATCAGTGCGTTTGGAGACTGCACTTTTCTTGACAGTTCCATTGAATCTCTATGAACACATAGTCATCATGCCATTCGATTTCTACCGCACCATTTGATATTGATACTTCTGTGCTTTGCACTTTTGCATTTTCTTTCTTTGATTCAACATAAGAAATTAGATTATCATTATTGATATATGCTTCAATATCAAAAGTCTCATCATTTGACATTACAGCTAAATAATAATCTTCCAAAAAATCACAACTTAAATCGTACACAGAATTAAAGTCCAATGCTGATATCTCTTCTTCCGACATTTTATAGTTGTTGGTTCCCTCAACATTTTTAGTATCATCATCTGAAGTGGTACAAGCAGATAATATGCAGCAATTAAATGCTAATAATAAAATCAATAAAACAGAAATATATTTTTTCTTCATACTTATTTACAGAAATCATCCACATAATTTTAAATTATTAAAACTACTTCAGCTTCTTATCAATACTTTCTACAGACTTTATCAGTTTAGAAGCCCACTTAATAATTATGATTATTACGGCAACGGTAATAACGGTAATAGCTAATAATATAAGCGTACTAATCATTGGTGCACTCATTTTTAAATCCTCCTTTTTAATCTAAAGATTTCCAATAATGTTTAACTTTTATTTTTTTGTTTTTGCTGTCTTTTTGGAGATATTTTATACCAGTTCTTTCTCTTAAATCATATTGTACTACTTGACCTTTACATTCAAACTTAACGCTCAAAGTCGTTTTACAATGAGCATAAGAATTTACAGAAGTTGCTGTCTTTTTAGTGATTTTATTTGTTGGTTTTGAAACAGATGTAAACGATCCTACTGATATGTCAACCCATGAATCTGCAGATCTTTCGGTTATACCCGATGAACTAACGTTGTAATGATTTTCGGTTTTAAGTGTGCAATATCCAGGGCCAATCCATCTTGTGTATTTTGCAGTAAAATATCTGTTGCCGTACTTTTTCCACATAACCTCGCCATTTGAGGCGGCATAAACACTAGGAAGTACTGTGCTTTTTATATTAGAGGCAATCATATCAACAGGCGATTGTTCTTCTTGATCAACTAGCTCCAATTCAACATGTGTAAGACTATCAATGTCGATTTCATATTTTTCCATTGATTTGTCGTATTCGGGGTCATAATAACTCTCGTCGAAATTACCATTTTCGACTTCCTCTGATACGACATCATCAATTTTTTCAATATAATCTTCCATTACATCCGGTTCTATTTCAGATATAATCTCATTAGCCTCTGCTTTACTTATTTTATCATCCTTGTCTGCTTTTTCAATCTCATTTTCCAGTTGTTTTAACGACGTAATTTCACACTGATTGGAATCTATATTTGAGTTTGTATGTCAGCGTTCCTTAACTTTCTGCAAAAATCATGGTCTATGAGCCTTTTTTACAGAAACATTTTTAGTACAAAATCTGACCTACTGTTCAAAATCTCTCACATAGCAAATTAGTATCGTTCCCCTGCCAATTGCCGGCAAGTTGGTTTGTTTGTGCCGATGCATGACTAAACTAATAGTTATGCATCTGATATGCATGTGTTCTTTTCTGTAAAAACACAGTGAAAAAAGAGATTTTTACAGAAATCAGCGTATCCTGCTCGTAAAATCCGGGTTGATGCCCTTAAGACCGGTATTTCGATTGATTTTTATTCTTAAAATAAGAGCTTTTATTTTATTCGCTATACAGGTTCTTGTAATAAAAGACCACAATCTGAGAACGGTCTCGGAGGTTTAATTTATCAAGCAGATTTGAAATATAGTTACGGACAGTGCCCTCACTGAGATAAAGCGACTGAGAAATCTCCTTATTGCTCATTCCTTCGGCAAGCAATTTAATGATATCCAGCTCTCTTTCGGTTATGTCAAAATCCTCAATGGATTTCTTTTTCTTATCTGACAATTTAATATCCTTAATCACTTCGGAATCCAATACCATATTACCGGCCATCACAGTTTGAATTGACTTAAATAAAGAATCAATATTATCCTTTAAAATATAACCTTTAACACCGACCCGTATTGCTTTATTGATATATTCCTCATCCTTAAAGGTAGTCAAAAGAATAATTTTGGCTTCCTCGTCGTACTCCAATAGTTTACTTGCGATATCAATCCCATTCTCTTCTTTTAACCGAATATCCTGTAACACTAAATCAATCTTATGGTCATTATAGATATCAAAGGCCTCTTTACCGTTTTTTGAAGTATAAATTTCCTCAACCCCTTCAGCTTTTAAAATCATCTGTAATGATTTTAAAACAAGAGCATCGTCATCAACTACTAATATTTTCATTTTCCTTCTCCATCAATACATGAATACAGAACCCCCGGTCTGCTGTAACATTAAGTTTCCAATCTCTTTCTTCGCATTTATTCCTGATGGAATACAAGCCAAGTCCTTCCTGAATTTCATTATTCGGTATAGAGCCGTCGTCTTCGATTTTTAAAACCAGAAACCGATCGCTCTCAGACAGATATACCTTGAAATGTTCGCCATCAGAATGCTTTATATAATTCGTCAACGATTCTCTTACAATTGCATAAATATCATATTTAACTCCATAACTTAAATTCGAAGTAACAATGTAAGTTAAATTTGAATTCTCCACAGGCTCCAGCAGCTCCATAATCTTATTTTCCAAATCGAAAGAAATATCCCGTAAATCATACATAACCCTGCGTATATCCTGTAACCCTTCCTCCAGCGTTTCTTTTAACTCCAGAAGATTCTCCTTTGTCTCGGTCTCTCCGGTTGTCATTGATAGCGCTTTTAAATTCAAAATGGCAGCCGACAGCATATGCCCCGCCGTATCATGAATCTCACGTGAAATACGATTTCTTTCGTCCTGCAAAGTCAATGTTTCGTCTCTCTCTTTTTCAACTCTCAAAAGGTCAATGGATTCAGACAGGCGGTTTACATCATCAATGAGATTATACTTCTCCTTCTTCAGATTTGCAGCTTCAACATCTTTACGTGACAGAAGAATATCCCATAACAGCGTAAATCCGACCAATGTCAGATAAAAAATGTGGAAATTGCCGAAAAAAGGAATAAATATCAAAAAAGAAAATTTATTAAAATTCAAAAATGCACTTGGCGCCAACAGCGGTACCAAGAATATAAACTTTGGAAATATTAACAGGAGAAGAAGACCAAAAGCAAACAGGGATAATTTTAATTTTTGATTGGGAAGAATACTAATGAGCATAGAATAACTGAAGCCAAGGAGAATCCAAAAAATAAGTAAATCAGCTGCTATATTATCCTGCTCAAATTCATATATGTTTATAATTAACGCAACAATAATGTGAATTATTATTTTACTCATAAAACACCTGTGACATTTGTCATCTCAAATAATGAGCGAATTCACTAAATATATCTGCAAACTCATTGTATCATAATTGCAAGGAGGCGAAAACATGGTAATTAAAGTAGAAAACATAGTCAAAGAATTTAAGGAAATACGGGCATTGGACTCATTCAACCTGGAATTAAAAGAAGGAGAAATTCTGGGTTTAATAGGGCCCAACGGCTCAGGGAAGACAACCCTGTTACTGAGTATCCTGGGGATTTATTCTTTTGAAAAAGGAGACATTAAAGTAATGGGGCAAGAACTCAAACCGAATTCATATGACATTAAACGAAAAATCGGATATGTTCCTCAGGACTTAGCCTTGTTTGAAGAATTAACCGTCTATGAAAATATTGATTATTTCTGTGGACTGTATGTCCGTGACAGGAAAAAGAGAAAAGAGCTCGTAGATAAAGCCATCCGCTTCGTAGATTTAGAGAAATTCAAAAAGTTTGTTCCATCTAAACTGTCAGGGGGGCTTGTACGACGGCTGAACATCGCCTGTGGAATCGCACACGAACCGGAACTGATCTTTTTGGACGAACCGACCGTTGCCGTTGATGCACAAAGCAGAAGCTTCATGCTGGAAGGTATCAAAGAACTCAAACGACAAGGAGCCTCTGTTATTTATACATCACATTATCTTGAAGAAGTCGAAGATCTATGTGACCGTATCGCTATCATAGATCAGGGAAGAAACATTATCACAGGAACCAATGAAGAATTAAGAGATTCAATTATCACAACAGAAATAATTAAATTTACTCTTTTAGAAGAGAATGTGGATATCTTAAACGATTTAAGAAATCTATCTCACGTCATTGATGTTACAATCAAGGATTCCGAGTATACCGTAAAATTCGACAACCCTAAGAGTAATATCGGTGATATCATTCATTTCTTAAAAGAGAAAGAATTAACGTATTTAAAACTTTATACGGAAGTACCGAGTTTAAACGATGTTTTTCTGGAATTAACCGGCAGGGAGTTGAGAGACTGATGATACGAATATTGACATACATAAAATATGAATTAAAAGTATTTCTGGGGAACTATTTCAACATGTTCTGGATGTTGGCTTTTCCGCTTTTACTCTTAACGGTCTTTACAATTTCATTCTCCGATTTAAGATTTCAGGAGTTCGACATGGAAAAAGCAAATATCGCTTATCATGAGGAAGCCTTTATGCCGCTCTACTTTTCAGAAGCGCCAAAAGAGCTCCCGAATATGGAAACGATTGATAAATCCGACATCGAAACTTCTCTGTTTAAGGGCAAAGCGATGACAAAAGATCAAGCGCTTGAAGCACTGAAAAAGGATCAAATAGATGCTTATGTAGATAAAGATTTAAGTCTGGTGATTAATAAAAATGGTATCAACCAGATGATAATGGATGAAGTCATAGTCACATCCAAACAAATTTCAACATTAAATCTGCCGATGGATGCCTATGATTTTAACAGAAACTATGTTGAAAACACCGGGGGAAAATACAGCGCCATTGATGTCATCTTTTATTCGCTCTTTGGAATGATTTGTCTGTATGGTGCTTATCTTTCGGGCAGCATCGGCAATCGATTAATTGTAAGGGGACAGGCAGTCGCATTAAGAAACGCCACAACATCAACATCCGAGGTATGGCAAGTTATGATCAGTGTTGCTGCAAGTTTTTTATGGTCATTGTTGATGGTCGTAATAATGGTAATTTTTACGGAAGTTATATTTAAACAGCACTTCTTTTCACCTGATGTTAACAATATTCCGCTCGTTATTTCTGCCCTGATTTTTGGAATTGCGTGGGGGCTCTTTTTAGGAACAGTGATTAAAAAGGGATCATTACAAACGGCAGCCATTATCAGTTCACTCCTTATTATGGCAGGGGTCAGCGGACTGTTCAGTGACAGCATCCGACTTGCAATTCAACGATCTGTTCCGCTTATTCCCAAATTAAATCCTGTTTCAATTATCGGTGATGAGCTGATTAAAATTAATATGCTGGAGAATTATTCGACACTTAATACGACAGTGATGTTATTGCTTGGTTACAGCATTATTCTTATCAGTATTTCCGTTCTTTACATAAGGAGAAAAAAAGCATGAACACACTTTATTACTATATTAAAATAGCTCAAAAAAATAAAATAATGCTCATTGTATATATCGCAATCCTAGTTATTTTAACTTCTTTAATAGGTGGTTCTTACGAAGATAAGTATTCAAAAACAACATTGGAGATAGGAATTATTAAAGAGGAAGAGAGTCAATTCGGGAATTCATTGATAAAGCATTTAGATAAAGAAAACAATATCTATTATTATGATTCCCGGGAAGCGGCGGAATTGGATCTGTATACCCACTTTATCGACGGAATTGTCGAAATTCCGTTTGGTTCAGAAAAAAAACTGTTGGAAACAAACGATTCATCATTAAATATATTTACGGATATTACCAACAGTCAGAGTATTTTTTTAGAAAGAATCGTAAATAAATATCCGCTTTATTACAAAGCGATGACAGATGCCGATCAATTGAATTTGCAAAAGCTCTCAACGGCTCTGGATGAGAAAACGGAAGTAATCTTTTCTATCGATAAAAATGCTGATGAAAAGAAGTTCTACGGATTTGCGCTCGTGTACGGATTTGTTATAATGATGATCCTCTTAAAATTGTTAGGAGATTTAAACATCAGTTTCAACAAGAAAAACATTCAAATCCGAAATCGAATTTCTTCCAAAAGCAACTACCGTATAAAAGGCGAAATAAGTCTGGCTCAAATTATTATTGCTGTCCTTGCTTTTATCATTGTTACGGGATTTTACCTGTTTGTAATATTCCCTGAGATACTGAAATCACAGAGTTTAGTGTTCTATTTACTGATTATCTTTTTGTGGACGATGGTTATCGCTTTGTTCTCAGGTTTAATTAACCAAATTACAAAGACCAAATCGCTCAATGACATAATCAGCAATGCACTTCCGGTGATTCTCATGTTTATATCCGGCTCCGTGCTTCCGATTGAATTTATGCCGGATTTTATTCAGAACATCGCTAAATTAAGCCCGCTGTTCTACTACAATCAGGGAATTACGAAAATATCCGAAAGCAACTTCGATATCGGCACTGAATTATTAATCATCGGAGCTTTTGGCATAGCGTTCTATTTAACATCACTCTATTTAAACAAAGGACGAAAAACAGAAGCTTAAAGTGCCTTAATAAGCATCTCGCGCAGAGTCTTAGGGTTGCAGTTACCTTTGAGTTCCTTCATGCACTGACCGAAGATGGCGTTAATCGCCTTTTCATTTCCGGCCTTATAGTCCTCTACGGCCTTTGGATTTGCAGCGATGGCAGCGGCTATTACCGCATCGATTTCGCCTGTATCTCCGGAAATAATCATGCCCTTTGATTTGGCATATTCTTCAACATCGGAGATTATTTCGCCTTCAAACAATGAATCCAGTATTTTTTTACCGTTACTTCTGGCAATCTTGTCTTCGGAAATCAGCTTGATAATCTGTCCCAGTGCAGTACCGTCGATAGCCAGCTCGTCAATTGTCATCTGCTTCTTGTTGAGCACTGCCATGCAGTCGGAAATAAGCCAGTTTGAAACTTCCTTGGCCTGACCGCATACTTCAAAGGCAGCATCGAATACATCACAGAAAGCGATACTTTCTGTCAGCTGCTCTGCATCTTTTTCGGAGAGTCCCAGTTCAATGTACGCGGCTCTCTTTTCTTCAGGCAGCGTCGGAAGGGAAGCTTCCACAATGTTGTACCGGTCATCACCTATTACAATAGGCATTACATTAGGGTCCGGGAAGTATCGGTAATCTCCGGCGGTTTCCTTGGTGCGCATAGCGTAGCTTCTGTCCTTGACGTCGTCCCACTTGCGGGTTTCCTGAACCAGCTCTTCCGTACCTCTTTCCAGGGCATCGGTGTGCCTGGCAATTTCGTAGTCGATGGCGCGGGTGATTGCCGACAGGGAGTTCATGTTCTTGATTTCTGAACGAACACCCAGCCCGTCGGTGCCGGCCTCGCGAAGGGAAATGTTTACATCGCATCTCATTGATCCCTGTTCCCATCTGCAGTCGGAAATCCGGGCGAATCTCAGCAGATCTCTGAGGCGCTTCAGATATGCCACGACTTCTTCCGCACTGGACAGATCCGGTTCCGAAACAATTTCAATGAGAGGCACGCCGGTTCTGTTGAAGTCAACCAGAGTTGTATCCGTCCAGTCGTCATGAACCAGCTTGCCCGCATCCTCTTCCATATGAATCTGCTTGATTCGTATGCTTTTAGGGCCCGATGAAGTTTCAATATCAACATGACCGTTCACGCTTATCGGTGCAAACCACTGCGTGGTCTGGTATGCTGCCGGCAGGTCAGGGTAATAGTAATTCTTCTTGTCAAAGGTAGTCACTCTGTTAATATCGCAGTTTAACATCATCCCCGCCTTCATGCCCAGCTCAACAACTCTCTCGTTTGTTACAGGGAGCATTCCCGGCATACCGCAGCATGCAGGGCAGACGTTTTCGTTCTGTTCGGTGCCGAATTTGGCAGGGCATGTGCAGAACAGCTTTGATTCCGTAGCCAGTTCAACATGGACTTCAAGTCCGATAACCGCTTCATATCTCATTACCCTTCACCTCCCATAGATTTGGCATAATCCAAAAGAGCCGTATCCGCAAAAGCTTTTCCCATAATCATCTTGCCGCCGCTTACCACTGCGGGCAGTCCCGTAAGGAGAGGAAGTGCAGTGTAAGAACTCTCACTGTATGCAATGTATTTATCAGCAGTAATTTCGTCGGCGCTAAAAGAATCCTTCGAGCATACCGGCATAACGACCGCATCATATTCCTCAAAAATCTTATCAAAAGCCTCTTTGATAACGCGTCTGACTTTCAAGGCTTTGTCATAAACATTCATATACTTTTCCGATGACAGAGCTTCGAAACCGAATAAAATCGTCGACTTAAGCAGGTAGCCGAAGGCTTCTGTCCTGCTTCCCGTATAGAGAGTGTCAATATCGCTGTAGTTTTTCGTTCTGTATCCGTATTTTACACCGTCGTATCTGGAGACATTGTTGCAGAGCTCAGCCGACATGAGAATATTCCACGTGGCTTTAGCCGCTGAGAGAACTTCAGTGTTTTCAGCATCCGCAAAATCTTTTATCTCCAGAACTTTTTCAATTTTACCGGGCTCTTTCACCAAGGAGCACTCCTCTTCAGGAAGGCTCGTGCCGTCCCTGTCATCATGTCCCGCAATATCAGCAAGAATCGCGGCACATGTGCCGGCATCGGCAGCCATCACTCCCACCGTTTCACCGGAGCATGCTACTGGAATCGTTCCGAATCTGGAAACGCATCCGTAGGTGGGTTTGATAAAGGTCATGCCTTCGAGAGCCGCACTTCTCATGTTGGCACCGTTTACTTCCAGACCGACAACAGCTTCAGCTTCTCCGGATTTCAGAACCTGCGGAGCGCTGCAGATAAAATCTATAGCGAATTCGCTTACGGGAGCCTTGCCGCAGATAGTGTGTCCTACCGCCTTAAGGCGGGTAACAACCTCCGCATCGAAGGTGCTGACATAGCCTTCGAGCATCTTCGATCCCGCCGCTGTAGGCGAATCCGTCGTTAAAATCATATCGTCTATATAAAGTTTCATTTCTATTAACCTTTCATATTGTCTTGTAATATTATCTTGCGGCGACTTAATCAACCAGACGAGGCACTCTCCAGTAGCCGTCAAAGGCATCCGGAGCACCGTCCTGCAGCTGTTCTCTGGAGATTTCCTGATGGGCAGCATCTTCTCTGAAAACATTAACCATAGGCATTACATGAACCATCCGTTCCACATTATCCGTATCAATATCGCGGAGTCCGGCAATTTCCCCGTCCATCCTTTCGAAGAATGCCAGCACTTCAGCCTCTTCCTCCTCAGTCAGCTTCAACTGGTTGAGACTCTCAAGTCTTTTCAAAGTTTTTATATCCACAACGGCCTCCTTTTAATCCCTTATTCTGATATGCGCTTCCCTAAGCTGCATTTCACTTACTTCGCCCGGCGCTCCCATCATCAGATCCTGAGCATTTCCGTTAAGAGGGAATGCAATAACATCTCTTATGGTTTCTTCTCCGGCCAGCAGCATTATCATTCTGTCAATTCCCGGGGCCATACCGGCATGCGGCGGAGCACCGAAGGAAAAGGCAGTGTACATCGCTCCGAATTTTACTTTAAGATCCTCTTCATTGTATCCGGCAATCTCGAAAGCCTTTCTCATAATGTGCGGATTGTGATTTCGTACGGCACCCGATGATAGCTCAACTCCGTTGCATACGATGTCGTACTGGTAAGCAAATATCTCAAGAGGATCCTTATTTTCCAATGCTTCCAGGCCGCCCTGTGGCATTGAGAACGGATTGTGTGTAAAGTCCACTCTGCCTGTTTCGGGATTGAGCTCATACATTGGGAAGTCAACGATGAAGCAGAATTCGAAACTGTCCTCAGTAATTACATCAGTCATTTCACCCAGCCAGTTTCTAATTTCTCCGGCAAGCTTATTGACAATCCCCGGGGCATCGCAAATAAAGAAAACAGTTTCGCCTTCTTTGATTCCGGTTATATCGATAAGCTCCTGCTTCTTCTCGTCGGAGAGGAACTTGGCTATAGGACCCTTGTATTCGCCGGCCTTGAGCGTCAGGTATCCCAGTCCCTTCATGCCGATGCTCATGGCAAACTTCAGAGAATCCTCAAAGAACTTCTTTGATTTTCCTTCACAGTCGGCAACGATTCCGCGAACAGGCTTGCCCTTGAAGAGAGGGAAATCCACATCCGAGAAGAACTCAGTCAGATCCTCGATGATGAGAGGATTCCTCAGGTCGGGCTTATCGCTTCCGTACTTCAGCATAGCGTCTGCGAAAGTGATTCTCTTGAAAGGAGGTTCACTGACTTTCTTATCTGAAAATTTTCTGAATGTGCTGTACAGAACTTTTTCGGCAACATCAAATACATCTTCCTGATCGGCAAAAGCCATTTCGAAGTCCAGCTGATAGAATTCGCCCGGTGATCTGTCCTGACGTGCGTCCTCGTCTCTGAAGCAAGGTGCAATCTGATAGTATTTATCAAAACCGGAAGTCATGAGCAGCTGCTTGAACTGCTGAGGAGCCTGAGGCAGAGCATAAAATGTTCCCTTGTGCTTTCTGCTGGGAACCAGAAAGTCCCGCGCCCCTTCCGGTGATGAAGCAGTCAGAATAGGAGTGTGGATATCCAGGAACCCCAGATCTTCCATCTCTCTTCTAAGGTGGCTGATGATCCGCGATCTCAAAACGATATTGTTATGAATCTCGGGATTTCTCAGATCCAGATACCTGTACTTAAGTCTGACCTCCTCCCTGGTTGCTGTGGAGTTTGTAATCTCGAAAGGCAGGGACTGCTCACAAGGTCCCAGAATTGTGATTTCATCAGCCTTGACCTCGATAGTTCCCGTTTCAATCTTTTCGTTTATGGTTTCCTCGTCTCTTTCTCTCACAAGACCCTTAATCTGTATTACGGTCTCCTTGTTCACACCCCTGAGCATGCTGTCGTCGTTAAATACAACCTGCATAATTCCATAGTGGTCTCTGAGATCAACGAAAAGAACTCCGCCGTGATCTCTTATAGTTTCCACCCAGCCGGCCAGAGTTACCGTTTTCCCTGTGTCCGTAGGTCTCAATTCATTGCATGTGTGTGTTCTTAACATTTCTTATCCTCCAATATATAAAAAAGCCGGCTTTTCGTCCCGTAATGGGACGAAAGACGGCTTCCGCGGTACCACCCATATTGATTGCTTCACGGCGACACCGACAGGCATCCGCAGCAATCCACTTGATTCACCTTTTCGCAGGTGCAGGCGTGAGGTTCTAATGACCGTGCAAAATCATTTGCCGGCGTTCTTCCTCAAGCTCCGGGGTGTTTTTCTTTTCAGCTCCGACGTCGCAATCCCACCATTTGCGACTCTCTGTATCCGGATATCTCAAAATACTCTTCCCATCACAGCTTATTCGAAATTCTTAAATCAATCTACACCTAAAAGAGGGGAATGTCAAGGACCACGGGATAAATCCTCTTGCTCTGCAATTTTTTATAGTGTAAAATAAATAACACAACGGTTGTTTTTATAACGAAAAGAGGAACTTCATGAACTATTTCTTTTTATCCAGAACAGAGCTTTTTCATGGAATAATAGAAGATGAGATTAAGAATGTTTTCTCATGTCTTAATTCCCACGAGAAAAAATACAAAAGCAAAGAGATTATATTAAGAGCCGGAATCCCTGTAAGGGAAATAGGACTTGTAGAACAGGGCAGTGTCAATGTAGTGGAATACGATTACTGGGGGAACAAGTCCATTATCGGCAATATTAAAAAGGGTGATGTTTTCGGACTGGCTTATGCCGCGGTTCCCGGTCAGCAATTGCAAGGAGATATTGTTGCAAAAGAAGACTGCACGATTTTATTTTTGAACATCGAAAAAATTCTTACGGTCTGTCCTCACAGTTGTCCATACCACACCAAGCTTATTCATAACTTATTCAGAATATCTGCAAGCAAAACATTGGATATGCATCAGAAGATGAAACATATGTCCGCTAAAACCATAAGAGCCAAACTTATTTCTTATCTGTCGGAACAATCATACAAGCAGGGGAGTCCAAGCTTCACCATCGGTTTTAACAGGCAGCAGCTTTCCGAATACCTTGGTGTGGATAGAAGTGCCCTGTCAAATGAGCTTTCAAAGATGCAGAAGGACGGTCTCATTGATTATGAAAAAAACACCTTTACAATGAAGGACAGTATATTGTGAATAAAAATGGAGACAAAGCCATGAAAAAGATTTTGATGGTCGGAACAGGCGGAACTATTGCATCGGTACCTACGGATGATGGGTTGGTGCCCGGATTTACCGGCAGAGAACTTTTTGAGGCTGTGCCGGAGGTAAGCCGGATTTGCGAAGTGAATTGTATTGAGGTGTTCAGTCTGGACAGTACCAATATAAAGCCCGGTCATTGGATAGAAATTGCGGAAGCCATAAAGACAAACTACAATGAATATGACGGGTTCGTTGTTGCACACGGAACGGATACCATGGCCTATACCGCAGCAGGACTCAGCTATCTGGTTCAGGACAGCCCGAAGCCCATTGTTCTGACGGGAGCGCAGATCCCTATGGGGCAGAAAGATTCTGATGTACAGAGAAACCTTACGGATTCTCTTATCTATGTCTGTGACGATCTCAGCTGTGGAGTGCAGATAGTGTTTGCGGGTATTGTGATAGAGGGAACCAGAGCCAGAAAGAATTATACTAAAAGGCTTGAAGCCTTCGGAAGTATAAATGGTCCGGATATAGCCGAAATACATGAAGGCAGAATTACCAGATACCTTACACCGGACAATTCCGGTCCGGTCCGGTTCTATAATCGCCTTAATCCGGATGTCGGACTGATAAAGCTGGTGCCCGGAATGAGAGGAGATGTGCTGAGTTCTATGGTAGATGCTCATGACGGAGTGGTGATTGAAGGTTACGGTGTGGGAAATATTCCGGAGTATAATGAATTTACGGATATAATCCGAAATGCCGCCGCAAGAGGGAAAAGAATAATTATTTCAACTCAGGTTCCCAATGAAGGAACGGATATGACTGTTTACCGCGTGGGAAGAAAAATAAAAGAAATTGAAGGTATAGAAGAGGCCCGGGATATGACGCCGGAAACCGCAGTGGTCAGACTCATGTGGGAGCTGGCCTGCGAAGCATAGGGAGAGATTCAGGAAAAGGAGAAGTATCAAATGAAACTTATATCGTGGAATGTTAACGGAATACGTGCGGTAATGAAGAAGGGATTCCTGGAATTTATGGCGGAGGCTGACCCTGACGTGATGTGTGTACAGGAAACCAAGATGCAGGAGGGACAGGCTGAGGTCCCGCTTGAGGGTTACCATCAGTACTGGTGCTCGGCTGAACGAAAAGGATACTCAGGGACGGCGGTGTTCACCAAGAAGGAGCCGCTGAACGTGACATACGGCATTGGTATTGAAGAGCATGACCGCGAGGGCAGGGTTATAACCTGCGAATATGACGATTTCTATCTGGTAAATGTCTATGTGCCCAATTCACAGGATGGGCTGAAAAGGCTGGATTACAGAATGACCTGGGACGATGCGTTTCGTGAATACCTAAAGGGGCTTGAAACGGGAGCAACCGGTGACGGTGAGCAAAGCGGACCGCCCAAGCCGGTAATTGTCTGTGGTGATCTGAATGTGGCACATAAGGAAATAGATCTGAAGAATCCGAAGAACAACAGAAAAAATGCCGGCTTTACCGACGAGGAAAGAGCCAAGATGACCGAACTGCTGGAAGCGGGATTTACAGACACATGGAGATATTTTTATCCTGACCTGGAAGGTGTATACTCCTGGTGGACCTATCGCTTCAATGCCAGGGCAAACAATGCAGGGTGGCGTATCGACTACTTCGTAGTATCCGAGGAGCTTAATGACAGACTGGAAAAGGCGGAAATTCTGACGGAGGTCATGGGCAGCGATCACTGTCCGGTAACGCTGACACTTGCCGCTGCTGCGGAAGAATAGGCGAAATGAATATAATACACAGAGAAGGAAGGAGGGAAGTCATGTCGGTAATAGCAGGATATATGGTACCTCATCCGCCGCTTATCATTCCGGAAGTGGGTCGCGGTGATGAGAAAGAAATCAATGATACCATAGAGGCGTATGAGAAGGTCGCGGAGGAAATCGCAGATTTACTGCCGGATACGGTTGTGATAATATCTCCGCACAATACTTGCTACGGAGACTATATGCATATCAGACCGGAGCCACGGATAACGGGGGATTTCGGCAGGTTTCGCACTCCGGAAATAAGTGTGACTTCGGACAGTGATACAGAATTCGCAAAAGCTCTGTCAGAAGCCGGTGGAGAACTGTGGGGTACGGATGGAGGTGTCGGCAGCGATGCCGATCACGGAACAACGATACCCATGTATTTCCTGGAAAGGGCATATGAGAGAAAAGGAGAGGAGAAAAATTACAAGGTTGTTTCCATAGGAATTTCCGGACTTCCTCTGCAGACTCACTATCGGCTGGGAGAAGCCATAGCCCGAATCGCTGCGGAGCTGAACAGAAAAACCGTAATAATAGCCAGCGGCGACCTGTCCCATTATCTTAAGGAGGACGGACCTTACGGATACAGAGAAGAGGGACCGAAATACGATAAACGACTTATGGAAATAATGGGGGAAGGAGCATTTTACCGGCTGCAGGAAGTTGAGGAGGAGTTTCTGAACTCCGCCGGAGAGTGCGGACACAGGGGATTTGTGATGATGTCCGGAGCGCTGGAAAGAGCTGCTGAAGATGCGGGCGTGGAAATCAAATCTCAAAAGCTTTCCTACGAGGGACCCTTCGGAGTGGGTTACGGAATTACGTCACATCACATAGGAGAAGACGCTTATGTGGCACTGGCCAGAGCATCTCTGGAGAACTATGTTAAGACGGGGAAGGTTCTTTTGTTGCCGGACAACGTACCTGCAGAAATAAGGTCGAAAAAGGCAGGAGCCTTTGTATCAATTCATAAGAACGGCGATCTCAGGGGTTGTATAGGAACCATTTCCGCAACCCGTGATAATCTTGCCGATGAGATAATAGAAAATGCCGTAAGTGCGGCAACAAGGGATCCCAGATTTCCGGCCATAGAAATGTCCGAGCTGCCTGAGCTGGAGATAAGCGTTGATGTTCTGGGCGATGCTGAGGAAATATCGTCAATAGACGATTTGGATGTAAAGAGGTACGGGGTAATTGTAACCAAAGGCAGCCGGCGCGGACTTCTGCTTCCGAACCTTGACGGTGTGGACACACCGGCGTATCAGGTGCACATCGCTAAGATGAAGGCAGGTATCGCTCCCGGCGAGGAAGGTGTAAAGCTGGAAAGATTTGAAGTCGTAAGACATCAGTGAGGCGAGAGATATGAATGAAAAAATTGTTTGCGAAGTCTGTCCGCGAAGGTGCAGTCTGTCCGAAGGTGAAACCGGATTTTGCAGAGCGAGAACCGCAGTAGGCGGCAAAATAAAATGTACGGCATACGGGAAGATTACATCCATTGCACTGGATCCCATAGAGAAAAAACCTCTTGCCAGATTTCATCAAGGCAGCCGGATTCTGTCAGTCGGTTCCTTTGGCTGCAACATGAATTGTGCTTTCTGTCAGAATTCGGACATAGCAATGAGAGGCGAAGATGAGACGGCATGGAACTTCATTCCCCCTTCAACTTTGGCGGAGAAGGCTGCAGAGCTGATGGATGCCGGCAATATCGGCGTTGCGTTTACGTACAATGAGCCTGGGATATGCTACGAATATATAATTGATGCAGGCAGACTGATTCACAGGGCGGGGATGAAAAACGTCATGGTGACAAACGGCTGCTTCTCAAATACTGTGTGTGAAGAATTGCTTGAAGTCGTTGATGCCATGAATATAGATCTTAAGGGATTCAGTGAAGAGTATTACAGGAAACTTGGCGGTGACCTGGAAACGGTAAAGGAGTTTATAATAACAGCGGCTGACAAGTGCCATGTGGAACTTACGACTCTTATCGTTCCGGGGGATCCCATCGGAAATCTGAGGGAAATGGTTGAATGGATAGCATCGGTTGATCCCGAAATACCGCTCCATATTTCCAGATTTTTCCCTCGGCACAGAATGTCGCGGAAAGAACCGACTCCTGTCAGAGAAGTCTATGAAATAGCAGAGATGGCCAAGGAGAAACTCAGCTATGTATATACGGGAAATTGCTGATTCAGGAAAACCCGAATATGCCGTATAATACAGATCATCTGAAACTGCCGAAGCTTAAACGGAAGTAGATAGCAAACAATGAAATGAACACGCTGACAATAGCGATATAGTGCAGCACGGTAATTATGTACCAGAAAGAGTCACGCTCCTTGCCGATACGGTTTTTGAGCATGCTGGTCATGATAATAAGGAGCCAAGGCAGGATATATGGTAGGCCGACTGATATGAAAGCAGAAAATAAATTACTTAAACTATTCATGGCGTTATTATACAATCAAATACCGAAAGGAGCAATATGCTAAACTTTGAAACGATGTTCAGGGCCAAAAAAGCCAGAGAGACATTTATGAACAATCACCCTAAGGTGCAGCCGTTTCTTGACGAGATTCAGGAGAAAGGGCTTTGCGAAGATGCCGAGATTGCCATTGCGGTGCGTTACCCTGACGGAACCGAGTACAAGACGGGGATTCGTGTAACGGAATCGGATCTTGAAATGCTGGAAATGCTTTTCGCCATTATGTAGACCATGAACGACAAGAGAAACCTTATAACATGCGGAATAATTGCTGCATTGGCGCTTGTTTTCTTTCTGGAACTGTGGTATTTCGTGTTTGTTACAAATGCAGAAAAGATTCCTGAGGTGGATATTAAGATACAGGAGTTCTTCTTTTCCCTGAGGGGTCCGGGGCTGAATGTATTTGCCAGAGTGATAACGGAGGGCGGCTACCGGATAGTGCTTACAGGTCTTTGCGTGTTGCTGCTGATAAGCAGATACAGATTGCAGATAGGCGTTCCGGTGACCATAGTGGCTCTGGGGGAGTATTTCCTGAATAACATTCTTAAGAACATATTTGAGAGATCCCGTCCTGACGAAGCACTTTGGTTGATGAGCGAGCCCGGTTTTTCATTTCCCAGCGGACATTCGGTTGCATCCATGGCCACCTACGGATTGCTGTATATGCTTGTTCTTAAATATGTACCGCACAGCAGGATGAGAACTGCAGTACTGGCTGTCTGTTTCGTTCTTGCATTTCTTGTGGGATTGACGAGAATATTTCTGGGAGTGCATTATCCAACCGATGTCATGGCAGGATGGCTCGAAGGCATTTTTTATATCTCAATAACCCTTGGAGTAATTGCTTTTATCAGGTCTCGAACCATGCTATAATATGAAAAGCTGACCCAAAATCACGGAGGATTGAGAATGGATCATAAGTATTTAAAAGAATTTCTTGAAGACATAAGAACCGGCAGAGTAACCGACGATGAAGCTATGGAAGTATTGACGAAATTGCCATATAAAGAGATGGAATTTGCCAATATAGATAATCATCGTGCTCTGAGAACGGGTTATCCCGAGGCAATTCTCAGCGAAGGTAAGACCCCGGAGCAGGTTGCCGAAATTATGGAATATATGAAAGGCAGTACGCGGAATGTAATTGCGACGAGGGCAAGCCGGGAGGTTTATGAAGAAGTTCTGAAAGTGGATACTGAAGCGGTTTATTTCGAAACGGCGAGAATTATTCTTTCCAACGGAGACACGCATAAGAAGCCCGGAGCCGGTCATATTGCCGTAGTAACGGCAGGGACGGCGGATATTCCGGTTGCCGAGGAAGCTGCGGTTACAGCGGAAATCATAGGTAATCATGCGGATCGTATTTACGATGTGGGAGTTGCCGGAATTCACAGGCTATTTGACAAGCTTGAAAGAATACAGGCGGCGGATGTGGTGATTGTGATTGCCGGAATGGACGGGGCGCTGGCCAGTGTAATAGGAGGGCTTTGCGATGCTCCCGTTATCGCCGTCCCGACAAGTGTGGGTTACGGAGCCGGCTTTGAGGGGCTGGCAGCACTGCTTACCATGCTGAACAGCTGCTCATCGGGAGTTGGCGTTGTTAATATAGATAACGGTTTCGGGGCAGCATACCTGGCATCAAACATATTGAGAAAAAAACAAGATGGTAAATGATTCAAATAAGAAAATAAAAATTATTTCAGCTGTTGCGACGGTTATCATTGCCGTCGCGGTTTTAGTATACATTGGTCCGCCGTCCGTGTCGCAAAACGCATTTGTTGCGGGTGTCGGGCCGGAGATTCAGGTGTTTGGTCCCAAGCAGGAAGAAATGACAATTCAAAGGGGAACTGAAGTTGTTAATACAAATGAAAGCACCGTTCGCAATGGCATAAAATATGTAAAAATTGAAGCGAAAATCAAAACAGACGATAAAAGTGAAACAGTTGCTTATTATATAGATGAAAGAAATCTGTCCGATGATATTAACGGGGTAGTGCAGGAAAAGGAAGTCTATGTGAGAACACCGGCAACAATTTATGAAAATGAATCGGGAGCCGAGATTGCGGGTTTTGCTCATAAAGGGACGAAGCTGAAGGTGGAGAGCTATGACAGAATTCTGGATAATGGAGCAGTCAACCGCTATGAAGTCTGTTGCCCCGACAACGAAGATGTGTACGACGGATATGTTTACGGCAAATATGTTGTGATGACTCAGGACGAAGCCGACGAATATTATAATGAAAACGGCGAATACGATAAGGCTAAAAAGTCCAGATACCATATGGAGCTGTATGCGGGAAGGGGCGAAGACCTGGATTATTACCCCTGTGAAAGACCGGAGATTGAGGGTAATGAGTTTTGCAGGGAAGCCAGAGGGATGTATCTGAACTGGGCTGCTGCAATGCAGGCGGATAAATATATTGAGCTGATTGAGGAGACCGACTGCAATGCGGTTGTAATAGATATCAAGGATGGAATTCTGGCATATAAATCGCCGGTGGCAAAGGAGCTGTCCCCCACATCATATAAACATGCAGCGAATTCCGTAGAGGAGTATCGGGAGCAGGTAAAGAAATTTAAGGATGCAGGGGTATACACTATAGGAAGGATAGCCTGCTTTACCGATGAATCATATGCGAAGGATAATCCGGAGGACTGCATCAAGGTCGGGAATACGGTAATAGGATGGCCGAGTGCATTCAGCAGAGAGGCGTGGTACTACAATGTATCCCTTGCTGTAGAGGGGGTAGAGCTCATGGGCTTCAATGAAATTCAGTTTGACTATGTGAGATTCCCTGAGAGAACCTATGAACTTTCCAAAACAGGCAATACAGACTTCAGAAACAAGTACGGAGAGGACAAGGCACAAGCCATCCAGAACTTCTGTTTTTATGCGGCAGATCAGATACATGAAGCGGGGGCATATTTCTCCGTGGATGTGTTCGGAGAATGTTCCGACGGATATGTAACGGCATACGGTCAATACTGGCCGGCCATTTCCAATGTGGTGGATGCCATAAGCAGCATGCCTTATACGGATCACTACGGTAGGAATGTGGATACCTGGTCCAACCCAAAAGGAATAATGAAGATGTGGGCAGAAAATGCCGCCGAAAGTCAGAAGCAGATACCGACACCGGCAGTAGCCCGTACATGGATAACAGGTTATAATACGCCCCACTGGAATCCAACGGTAAATTATGACACAGAGAAGCTGAAGGTGCAGGTTGATGCTCTTTATGAAGCGGGGCTTGACGGAGGCTTCATTCCATGGCACAGCGGTTCATCTCTGGAGAAATACAGACAGTACAAGGAAATCTGGAATTACAAGCATTAGAATACAAGTATTTATAACATTGAAACAGAAAGAAATATCAAGTTACAACCAGATATTGATAGTTTTATTCGGGCTGATGATTGCCATCGTCCTTGGGCTTGGTGTACTCATCTTGATTGAAGGCCCCGAAATAATCACCCAGCACGTTAAGAATCTGAAGCTGGTACAGAAGGGGACAAGCATCGAAGTCACATGGGATGAGATGGAGTGTGAGGGATATATGGTTATGATAAGTATGGAGGAAGAAAGGGCTACCTATCCCAAATTGAAAACCAACAGCTATACCATAGAGAATGCTACACTTGGAAAGACTTACAAGGTAAAGGTTGTGGCGCAGTATGAAAACGGAAACCAGTCCAGAGCCAACACTAAGAAAATTACGCCTGAAAAATTCGAACAGAAGGTAACGGCACAGCTGGTCAATGCCGAAGGTGAAACCGAGGTACTTCCTGAAGTGCTGGAGGGGTTCCCTAAAACAAAATACAATATATCTGCATCCGCAGAAAATCCGGTATTGTACATTTCTGATGACAGTTCTGTTGCAAAAGTCAATGATAAGGGGGAAATAAAATTCAAGGATCCGGGTCGGACAACCATAAGAGTGCAAGCTATTGAGAGCGGATTACATAAGTCTGCGGAAAAGTCGGTTAATGTGAACGTGTACTCCGAAACGCCGGCCGCTGCCCGGATAAAGGTAAAGAATATTTCCGACAGCAGAGCCAGGCTCACATGGAAGAGCGCCGGCGATGCCAAGTCGTATCATGTGCTCAGGAAGAATGTCGCAACGGGTAAATACGATGTGGTTTCCAGAGTTGACGGAGAATATACGGAAGCGGAAGTTACCAGAATGACAGGAAGATATAAACTTCAGGGTGTAACCACCTTTGGGGAAAGAACCGTTAAAGGGGAAAAATCAAATGCGGTCAATATAACCGGCTATTCGGAAAAAGCCAAAAGCTATTCAAGCAGCAAGACCCTGGCAACGCTGGACAGATCGAATCTGGAAACTGTGGCGGTGATTACGGGAAGCGGAAACACCGATGTTCCGCAGTCAATGTGCTTTAACGGCAAGGAATACATAGTGTCCTATGTCAACCATGCGGGAACAAGCGGTAAGCTTATTGCCTACAGCAGGGACGGCGAGATTCAGAGAATGGAAACGGTGAAAGGGATGGGACATGCCAACGGCAGCACATACAACCCCAACACCGGCAACATATACACGGTAAGAACTCACAAGAAGATAAGGTCACCGAAATGCACCGTGTTTAAAGAGAGTGATTTCTCGTCGGCGGGCAGCTTCAATCTGCCCAAGAATGCATCGGGAATAGCCTATGACGAAACCAATAACAAATACTATATTTCCAAGGGTAACGAAATTTATGTCCTGGACAGTGACTTCAGGAAAGAGCAGTTCATATGGAAATCCATCAGATACAATCATGCCCAGGATATTGGCGCATATAACGGTGTTGTACTTGTTTGTACATGGGTTAACGGTGACAAGAGTTACATAGACCTTTACAGGGTTTCCGACGAAAAATATCTGGGCAGCTATTATCTGCCTATCGGGGAAATCGAGAGCGTAATAGTTGATGACGGATATCTTGTTATATTGATGAATACAAGAGGAAGCAGCAGGGACTACATCTATAAAACCAAAGAGAGGGTTGCGGTTCCGTGAGAAAACAGTCTGAAAAGGAGACCAACTATGGGGAGAAGAGACGGGAAGCTTGTCAAAAATCTGGATTCGCTTCATATAATCACACCGCTTCTGTTTCATAACAGATGCGATAATGAAGCGTATATTTCGGAAACAATCGATTTGACAAAAATAAACGAGTATCTTGAAAGAAAAAATGCAATTTTTGAAGCGGAGGCTAAGGCTTCCGCCTCACCGGGAGAAATTCCCGATTATTTCAAGATGACACTCTTTCATGTAATCGTTACAGCTATGATGAAGACCATTCGCCTTCGCCCGCAGCTTAACCGATTTATAGCCAATAAGAGAATATACCAGCGAAATGAAATCACATCTTCATTCGTAGTAAAGAAAAAGTTCAGCGATATGGGTGACGAGGCTTTAGCCATAGTAAGGGGTGGCGATGACGAGAACATCGACACCATTCGCGAGCAGATAAAGAAGCAGGTATACAGTCTTAAAAACGGAGAAAAGGACAGCTCCACAGCAAGCATGGATATGGTCAGCAGTCTGCCGTTTTTCCTGGTAAGATTTGTCGCATGGCTTGTCTGTAAGCTTGATGTGCATGGTAAGGTTCCCAAGGCCTTTGTGGCAACAGATCCCTATTACACCTCCGTGGTTCTGTCCAATCTGGGGTCCATTAAGCTCAAGAGCGGGTACCACCATCTGACAAACTGGGGAACCAACTCCATTTTTGTGGTCGTGGGGGAGAAAAAAATAAGGCCTTTTTTCGAAGAGGACGGTACTTATGCAATGAAGGATTCCGTTGAACTGGGAATAACCATAGATGAGAGGCTTGCAGATGGATATTATTACTCCAAATCCATCAGACTTATGAAAGAGCTTCTGCAAAATCCCGAACTGCTGGAGACAGCCCTAAGTGAGGAGGTGGAATACTGATGTTATACAGCAGAGAGAACATTAAGCTCTTTCCGATTCCGGAGAGCGTGAAGACGCCTTGGTTTGAAAGCCTGGGAGAACTGCCCCGGACACTTGAATACAGCAACGGCACCATGTACGACAAGTTGGCGGAGGTTGCGAGGAAGTTCCCGAACAATGTGGCATTCGACTTTATGGGAAGAGGGACCACATATAAAAAACTTCTGGAGAAGATTGATGCATGTGCACGATCCCTTCGAACCATAGGTGTGTGCGAAGGGGATAGAATTACTATTGCCATGCCTAACTGCCCGCAGGCTATCTTCATGTTATATGCGATAAACAGAGTGGGGGCGGTTGCCAATATGATTCACCCTCTGTCTGCCGAAAAGGAAATTGAAGGATATCTGAACATGTCCGGCAGTACGACGATTCTTACACTGGATCAGTTCTATAATAAGATTGAAGCGATACGCGGAGATACAGGAATAAGAAACGTAATTATTGCACGAATCAAAGACGAACTTTCGAGACCCATCAAGGCGGGGTATATGCTGACGGAGGGCAGAAAGATTAAGCCGATTCCCAATGACGCGCCCGTTATTTCCTGGGAGCAATTCATGAATCTAAGGAAGTTCAGCTTCAGAAACTATACCGTTGACCGCAAGGCGGATGACCCGGCGGTAATACTGTATTCAGGAGGAACCACGGGAGAAACTAAAGGAATAGTCCTTTCCAATATGAACTTCAACGCTCTGTCCGAGCAGGTTATAAGCGTTAATCCAATGTTCCGCCCCGGAGACAAAATGCTGGCGGCAATGCCGATATTTCATGGGTTCGGTTTGGGAGTCTGCATTCACACCATGCTTACTCAAGGAGGGCGAAGCATATTGGTTCCCCGCTTCACAGCCAAAAGCTATGCCAAACTGATAACCAAATACAAGTGCAATTTCATTGCGGGTGTACCTACGCTTTATGAGGCTTTGCTCAGACTTCCTTCCATGGAGAAGGCGAACCTGTCTTCATTGAAGGGCGTATTCTCGGGCGGTGATTCTTTATCGGTGGAACTGAAGAAGAAATTCGATGCATTTCTCTATGATCATCGAGCATCCATTCAGATACGTGAGGGGTACGGAACGACAGAGTGTGTAACGGCATCCTGCCTGACGCCGCCGACAATGCACAAGGAAGGAAGCATAGGGGTGCCTTTCCCTGATACATATTATAAAATCGTGAAACCGGGGACCGAAGAAGAAATGCCGTATGGCGAAGAGGGAGAAATCCTTCTGTCCGGACCCTCGGTAATGAAGGGATATCTGGATATGCCTGAGGAAACGGCGGAGACGCTGCGAACTCACGATGACGGTCTGACCTGGGTGTACACAGGTGACCTGGGAACAATGGATGGTGATGGTTTCATCTACTTCAGAGGCAGAATGAAAAGAATGATTGTCTCTTCCGGTTACAATATTTATCCGGCTCAGATTGAAAATATATTCGATGCCCACGAGAAGGTTCACATGAGCTGCGTGATTGGGGTTCCCGACAGTTACAAGATGCAGAAGGTGAAAGCTTTTGTAATGCTGAAGGAAGGAATTCCGTCAAATTCACAGACAAAGGATGAGCTTATGGCATATGCCCGGAAGAACATTGCCAAATACGCAATGCCTTATGATATCGAGTTCAGAGAGGTGCTTCCGACGACGCTTGTCGGCAAGGTTGCCTACAGGCAGCTGGAGGAAGAGGAGTTAAACAAATAAGAGAAAACAGGATGTCGCAGCGGCATGCTGAGGTTTTGCTTTTAGTATTATTTAGGAGGAGATTGAAAATATGGGCAAAAAATTTAACTATGAGACAGATATGAGAACACTCTGTCTGCTTGCCAATGAGGATCTGGACGCACTGCACGAATCCACACTTCAGCTTATGGAGGAATACGGTGTACAGATGCATGGAAAAGAGGCGCTGGATATCCTGGCAGGTGCGGGATGTGATGTGGATTATGAAATCGACAGGGTCAGGTTTCCGAGAAATCTTGTAAATGATGCTATTGAGCTCTGTCCTGCAGAATTCACTCTCTGCGGCAGAGATCCGAAACATGATACTCTGGTTGGCGGTAAAAAGGTCGTCTATAAGAACTTCGGAACAGGCGTGTTTATCTTTGACCCATATACGGGCGAGCACAGAAACACAACGAAGGAAGACCTGTGCAGCGTTGCCAGATTCTGCGATGCCATTCCTGAGATTGACGTTTTTTCCATTGCGGTTACGGCGGGAGATGTCAATCAGAAGGTAAGAGCTCTGCATGAGGCGGAGGCAGTGCTGTGCAATCTGACAAAGAACTTTGCGCACGACTTGGAGGGAGTGAAGAATACCCAGAGATTTATCGACATGGCTGCAATCATTCAGGGGGGATACGATAAACTCAGAGAAAGACCTATTATAACTATGGGTGCGTGCCCGACAAGTCCGCTGGAGATGAATGAAAATGAAACTTCAATCATCATTCTGTCCGCGAGGCACGGGCTGCCTATCGATATTCTATCCATGGGACTTTGCGGAGCGACAACCCCTGTAACCTTGGCGGGGACACTGGTATGTACCAATGCGGAAATCCTTTCGGGAATTGTGCTCGCTCAAATTATCAACCCGGGCAATCCGATTCTTTACGGAACATCCACAACGATAATGGATATGAAGACAGTTCAGTCGCCTGTAGGAGCACCTGAACACGCGATGATGGGAGCCGCTGTCGGTCAGCTTGGGCATTACTACGGTATACCTACAAATGTTGGCGGTACTTAGGCTGACGGCAAATGCTTCGATGTCCAGCTGGGTCATGAGAAGACCATTACAAATGTACTGCCGGCACTGGCAGGGTCAAATGTAATCTATGGCATGGGCATGATGGAAATGGGTCTGACAATGAGTTACGAACAGATTCTTTGTGACGCGGAATTCGTCAGAATGTCGAGGAGAATAATTCAGGGCATTCCGGTGAACAAAGAGACAATCGCTCTGGATGTAATCAAAGCCGTCGGACCTGCAAACAACTATCTTGCGCAAAAACATACCAGGAAATTTATGAGATCTGACCTCTCGACCACTCAGCTAATTGACAGATTCCCACGTGAAACATGGGTAAAGAACGGCTCAAAGACAATGACTGAGGCGGCTCGCGAAAAAGCAATTGAAATTCTGGAGAATTACAAGCCTACACCACTGCCTGAAGATGTCATGAAGAGGATTCATGACATAGTGGAAGAAGGTGAGGCGGAAGCGGAGGAACTTGCAAGGTTCAAATCTTCCGGAAGGTAATAACATGTATATATGGCATCTATACCTATCGTTGCCGTATTATAATGACTTAAAAGTATGGTCTGTATCACATGTTTTGTGATATACTGACATTCAGTTCAGGTATAACAATAGGAGCAAAAGAAAGGAGGATATATGACTGAAGAAAAGAAATTCCTTACAAGAATGGGTGATGGAACCACTGTGTACATGACAGAAACGGAAATTCGTGAAGACATGGCATTAGGTATCGAAGATGCTGTTAAATGCGGGAAAATCGATCCTATAACAGAGGAAGAAATCGAGCATCTCTACAATATCATCACCATGCCGGGAAATGTTGTCGGTGTTGAACCGGGCAGAGAGGTTGTTTTGACCAACGATGCCGGATCCCATAAAATCAACATCAAGAGTCAAATCCCTCTGCCTCGCGAAAGTGAAGCGTTGATTTACGAGAGAGTTCTCGGATGCGATTCGGTGGATATCGGAAACGGAGATTACAACTATAAGACTGCCAAAGGAATAGTAGATCGTGAAGCGGGAGCACTGAAGCATGCTCTTAACAACGCAACGATACCTCTGTTCTACGGAGCAATGCCGAACTTGGGGTTCTATACATATCCCGATGGTCCTGTAGACAACTGGGCGACATTACTGCCGGAAGGCAAAATCAAGGAAGCTTGGGCAGCACAGGAAGAAGCAGTGGAACATTCCGTAAGGGACATTACTTTCGTTGCCGGAAAGATGTATGAGGTAGGTGCAGACGGTATAAACCTGGACACCTGCGGAGCAGCGGGAGATGCGGACTTCCTCGCAGCACTGAAGGCCTGTGAAGAAATCTCAGGCAGATACCCGGATATGGGTGTTGAAGTAGGCATGGCGGGAGAATTCGTCCTCGGTATGCATGGAAGACTTAAATATAAAGGTAAACGCCTCGCGGGACTGTACCCGCATGACCAGGTGAAACTGGCGGAAGAGGCAGGAGCAAGCATTTTCGGACTGGTTGTCAATACCAACTGCAGCAAGAGCTTCCCATGGAACATGGCGAGGGTCTGCACATTCGTCAAGGCATGCACTGCCGCAGCTAATATCCCTGTACACGCTGACGTCGGAATGGGCGTATGCGGTGTACCTATGGTTGAAATCATGCCAAGCGATATGATTTCAAGAGCGGATAAGGCACTGGTTGAAATCGGCAAGATAGACGGTTTCTAGGTAGGCGTTGGTGATCCTCTGGGTGAAGAGGCAACTCATAGTGTTTGTGCCGGTATGGGCGGCGTACGTACAGCCGGAGATCTGGTTCTCCGTATGCAGCTCGCTAAAAAGATGAAAATCGACGAAGCCAAATCCTATGTTGCCGAAAAGCTCGGTGTAAGTCTGGATATCCTCCGAGATGTGGTTGAAATGTCAGATATTAGAAGAGATCTGGGTATTGGGCTTTGCCATATTGAACCTTGCAAGGAAGAGAATAACGGCATGGCTGCAAAGTTCAGAATTGCAGAAGTGCTGGACATAAAAATCAACTCCGTTGAGAGGTTTAAGGAACGTGCAGGAATCAAATAGTCTGTTTTTGTGAGCAGGATGCTCCTCACAGAAAAAGTATATAAAGACCCGTTTGTTTCCGGGACGGATGAAAGGAGAATGAATTAATGACAAGAGAAGAATTAATGCAGAAGGCATTTGATTCAATCGTGGAAGCTGATGAAGACATGGCAGCCGAAGTTCTTGCAGAAGGTAAGGAAATGGGAATCAGCTGTGTTGAAATGCTTCAGGAAGGATTCAGTAAGGGCATGAACGAGCTGGGGGACCAGTTCGGAAGAGGGGAAATATTCCTGCCTGAGCTAATCTTCGCTACTGAAGTTATGAGTATAGCAACTGATGCCGTTGATGAGGAACTGGCAGCTCAGGGCGAAGTTACCGAAAAGGGTAAGATTGTAATTGGAACAGTGGAGGGCGACGTACACGATATCGGCAAGGGGATATGCGTATCTATGCTGAAGGCTTCGGGGTTCGATGTATATGACTTGGGCAGAGAAGTACCTGCTGACGAATACATTGCCAAAGCACAGGAAGTGGATGCCGATATAATCGGATCCTCTGCTCTGCTCACAACTACAATGACGGTGCAGAAGGAAATTGAAGAAAAACTGGAGGCTGCAGGTCTGAAGGGCAAGTTCAAGACCATGGTAGGAGGTTCACCTGTAACTTCAAGGTGGGCGGAAAAGATAGGTGCAACAGCCTATTCGGAGGATGCATCCGAATGCTGCGAAGTAGCGGCAAGGCTGGTAGCTGAATGAAATGAGAAAAATTCTGGTCAGTGAATGCCTCTACGGGGGTGAGCCGGTAAGATATGACGGCAGGAGCAGGGAGGAAACTCACCCGTTGTTTATAAAATGGAAGGAAGAGGGTCGCCTGATTCCTTTTTGCCCTGAAGTTGTCGGCGGGCTGCCGGTTCCCAGACCTGATGCACAGAGGGTGGGAGGCAGGATAATAAACCGAAAGGGTGCAGATGTAACCGCGGAATATATTGCAGGTGCCGTCGCTGCTGTTGAGCTGGCACGAAAAAACAATATAGCTTTTGCAATAATGAAAGAGCAGAGCCCTTCATGCGGAAGCAGCAGAATATACGACGGAACTTTTGAGGACAAAAAAATACCCGGGGCAGGAATTACGACGGAAATGCTGAGAGCTGCCGGGTTTATGGTTTTTTCCGAAGAAGAGCTTGAGGAAGCGGAGAAAGTGCTTGAGCAGGCCGAAATCACATCTCTATGACACGATTGCTTATGTGATTAACCATTGGCAAATCATGAGCAATAAAGAGAATAGTCAAGTTCTCTGTTTCCGAAAGGCGTTTAAGCAGATGAACTATCTGCGCCTGAGCGGTAACATCAAGTCCGGTGAGAGGCTCATCGGCAATTATAAAATCGGGGTCAGTGATAAGGGCACGGGCTATGGCAACGCGCTGACGCTGCCCTCCGGATAACTCATAGGGCTTGCGTGACGCGAAATCTTCGGGAAGCTCCACAAGCTTCATAACATGTAGAACCCTCTCGTGAATAGATGAACGAGACGGGCGTGAAGCTGAAACCACAAGAGGTTCGGCAATAATCTTCTCCACGGTCAAACGATCATTAAATGCTGAAGCGGAGTCCTGAAAGATCATCTGTTTCTTAATATCTGAAGAAAACCTGATTTCACCGGAATCGGGTTTTTCTATGCCCATGATACAGCGGGCAAGGGTCGTCTTGCCGGAGCCGGAGCGCCCAACCAGTCCAACAATCTCACCTTCATATACTGTGAGACTGAAATTGTCCAGCGCGGTTCCGTGGGGAAACTCCTTGGTCAGGTTACGGATATCCAGAATCACGTCCCCGTGCACACCTCCGACCAGTTCATCAGCACTGTGGGTGTGCTCATGCTCGTGCTCGTGAGCATGCTCGGTTGCATGCTTATGGTCGTGACTCAAGGTATGCCTGTGCTCATGCGAATGCGTAACGCTTCGATGGTGATGCCCTTCGCCTCGCGAGTAGTCCAGGAAACCGAGAAGTTTCTTCGTATATTCATGCTGTGGGGCAGTGAAGACAGTGTCTACAGGACCGGTTTCCACAATCACACCGTCTTTCATAATTGCAACCCGATCGGCCATACCTTCAACGAGACTGAGGTTATGAGTTATAAAAAGAATCCCTACGCCTGTTTGCTGCTGTATATCCTTAAGCAGGGAGAGTATCTCCGCCTGTGTTTCCACATCGAGGGCGGTTGTCGGTTCATCAGCAAGCAAAATCTTAGGGCTTCCGGCCAGTGCAATGGCTATTACAATTCTCTGGCGCATACCGCCGGAGAATTGGTAAGGACGCTGGTTGTAACGGGATTCCGCATGAGGTATAGCTACAAGCTTCATCAGTTCGACAGCCCGCTTTTTTGCTTCGGCGGCTGAAACCGGGCGGCGTTCAAACGAACCGTCAGCACCTTCCCGCCTTACTCCATGTATCCTGATAACCTCCGCAATCTGATCCCCAACGGAAAAAGCAGGGTTCAGATTGGTCATAGGATCCTGAAATACCATAGCAATCTCACTGCTCCGCAGAGGGAGGATATCTTTTTCGGACATATGGGTAAGATTTACTTGTGAAGTCCCTGATTTCAACGTAATATGTCCGCCGCGAACATTACCGCTGTCGTCAAGGATGCGCAAAATGGATTTGCATAAAACCGTCTTGCCGCATCCGGACTCGCCGACCAGTGCCAGTGTTTCACCCGCACCAAGACAGAGGGACGCACCTTTTACGGCAAGCGTCTCCTCTGAATCGGATTGGAAGGACACTATCAAATTGTTGATTTCAAGTAGATCAGTCATAGTTGACAGGATGTTGCTATTCTGCAATCTCCCATTCGTTAATGTTGTGGAAAATTCCCACTCCGTGATGACCCAGAATGGTTTCCGGAGTGATTCCGGTTATGTTGGAAGCACCCGCATATATAGCATCAACATATGTAATAAATGTATATGCCGGATCAGCAGCGAGTTCCACCTGGAATTCATTGTAAAGTTTTGTTCGTGCAGCCTTATCGGAAGTCTGACGGGCGTCCGTCAGCAGTTTGTCGACATTGGCATTGGAATACATGTTGTAGTTGGCACCTTTTTCAGTTCCGAAAACCTTATATGTGTGATCGTCCGGATCAAACGGGCTGCCCCAGCCGACAAGGAATGCTTCCTGCCCTTCCCAGTCGATTTCCGCAGGGGAATCAACCTTAACGGATACACCTATATCTCCCAGATTCTGAGCACAGATTTTAGCCATATCTATGCGGACCTGGTCTCCCTGGGAACAGTTGATGGTAAATTTCAGCACATCCCCATCCTTCTCATAGATGCCATCGGCATTCTTCGTCCAGCCGGCATCCTGAAGCAAAGCCTCTGTCTTATCAGGGTCGTAATCATATTTTTCAATATCCGGATTATTGTAAGGTCCCGCCTGCAGCGGTGAATAGGCAATCTCTCCATAACCCAGCAGTACACTGTCGATAATAGCCTGACGGTCAATACCGTAGCTCAGAATAGCGGGTAATTCCGGATGCTTCTGCCAGAACTCATTGTTAAAATTGTACATGATGCCGCGGTAATCGGCAGTAGTCATATCGTATACGGTGAAACCCTCCGAGTCCTTCAGATTCTTGGCGGATTTAGGAGTGATCTGTGCGAAATTCAGGTCTCCGGACTCCAGCTGAAGAGCACGGGAATCGGTGTCCTCAACGATCTTAAAGACAACGGTTTCAATCTTAGGAGCGCCCTGATAATAGCCGTCGAATTTTTCCATTGTAATGCTCTGACCCATATCCCATCCGGTCAGCTTGTAAGGGCCCGCTCCGACAGGATTTTGATTGAAATCGGATGTCGTTATATCTTCGCTTTCAAGAAGATGTTTAGGCAGGATTCCCATGGTAAGATAGTCAGGCATAGCTTCATTTGGTGCGGCAAGCTCAATGTCCACATGTGTGTCGTCAATTACATTTACGGCGACAATATCTTCAAAGTTTGATGCATTTTCAGAACCGTTATCAGGGTTCTGAATTGCTTCGATTGTGAACTTGACATCTTCTGCCGTCAGCGGCTTGCCATCATGGAATGTCAGACCTTCTCTGAGAGTGAAGCTGTATGTATTGGTTTTATCATCAAAACTCCAATCTTCCGCCAGACCCGGAACAACGTTGTTCTCGGCATCATGTGCAGTCAGACCGGCAAAAAGAAGCAGGTTGATTTCCCCGTGTTCGTAAAGGGCAGGGTTGATTGCAGTATAGTCACCACTGCCGTATACCAGTGCATTACCATCGGAAGTCTCATCAGAGCCTCCGCATCCTGCGAGCCCCAGACAGATAGTGATAACACAAAGTAAAGTGATCAGCGTTTTTTTCATAATAATCTCCATTCCGCCGCCTTCGTCGGCGGCACAAATAGTTGTGAAAGCTACTTACCCTTCTTTCACTTTGGTATAAAATACTTTTTAGAAGCTATACTACAAAGCACGAAGAGGTGAGTCGTATTAACTTCCTCGTTAAAGACAGCATAATAATCAGTGTAAGCCCCATCTTTCAAGCACAAATAAGTGGTATTACTAATCCGTACACTAAGAATTGTTTTAACGCCTTTGTTAAATTGTGTGATGAGGCAGTCAATGGCTTCTTTATTTTTATTAGAAAGGAGCTTGCCTATGAAAGTTGTTTATCAGATTTGTTGTGGTGTCGATGTTCACAAATCTTTTCTCGTTGCCACAATCATCAAAACTACTTCCGGAGTTCAGCCTTCTTATCAGAAGAAGCGCTTCTCCACCTTCAACAATTCCATTCTTGAGTTCAAAAAATGGCTGTTGGACAATTCCTGTCGTGATATCTGCATGGAATCCACCGGTAAATACTGGATACCTGTGTTCAACCTTTTGGAAGATGAAATTAACATAACCATCGCCAACCCTAAATGGGTAAAGGCTGTCAAAGGGAACAAGGACGACACAAAGGATTCCAAATGGATTGGAGACTTGTTCAGACTAGGGCTTGTGCCCGGAAGCTATATACCGTGCAAACCTATCCGTATTCTCAGAGAGTTTACGAGGTATCGGTATAAATTAACTTCCTGCAGAAGCAGCGAGAAGAATCGATTTCAAAATGCTCTTACCGTTTGTAATGTTGCATTGGATTCGGTTGTTTCCGATATCTTCGGGAAATCAGCCACCTCTATAATCGATTACCTTCTTGAACAGTCCGACAATTCCATCAACCACGAAGAAATATCCTCCAGACTGCTTCGTTCACTCAAGAATAAGTCTGAAAGTGTCATTGAGTCCATCGAGGGTTATCAGATGACTGATCCCCAAAAATATCGCATGCATATCATCCGTGCACATATGGATTATATCACTTCTGCTATTGCTGATATAGACTCAATAATTGATTCGTTGGCTGAACCTTATGATAATGCTGTCAATCTGCTTTGTACCGTTCCGGGAATCAATAGAAACAGTGCGATAACTATTATTTCCGAGATTGGTACTGATATGTCTCAGTTTTCTTCTTCCAAGCGTTTATGTTGCTGGGCCGGACTTACTCCCGGTAACAACGAGTCTGCCGGTAAGAAAAAGTCTGTTCGGACTACACGTGCCGGAGTCTATCTCAAACCTGCATTGGTACAAGTTGCTCATGCAGCCGTGAAATCCGACAAATCTCCTTACTACAAACTCAAATACGAACGCATCATGAAACGCCGTGGAAAAAAACGAGCTATCATTGCTATTGCAAGGATGATTCTCACCGCCGTCTTCAACATGCTGTCTACCGGCGAGATGTGGAACCCTTGCGATTTGTACAAAATCGATATGCCTGTCGAACTTAAGGAAATGCAAAAATCCAAAGCAATCAAGCAGGCAATTAAACTGCTTAAAAAGGAGGGCATCATCTCAGAGGAATTACTCGTCTCCTAAACAATTTAATTCATTGCACAGATTTTTCGGTTATCTTTAGATAGCCTGTTTTTTATTGCCATCTTACGGCTTGTTTTTATTTTCTTTCACACTAACTCCTCTTTTTTAATCAACGATAACATATATTTATATCAACCGGTGACGTCTGCCCGCCTTTCGCAGGTATTCGCCTATTTCGGTTATACAAATCAGGGTTACAACCAGGAACAATCCGGGTATGATCAGCATCCACCATGCGTCGGTAAGCATTGCTCGCTGAGAGAGAGACATAAGACTTCCCCATGATATTATTTCCATAGGAAGACCCAGACCCAAGAAACTGAGTGTGGCTTCCATAGCGATGGCACTGCCGATATTTGTCACTATCATAAACATGATTGCCGACATAAAGTTTGGTACCAGATGCACGCGCAATATGTAGAAGAATCCGGCACCCATGGTTCGTGCAGCCATAACGAAGCCGGCGGTTCTCAATTCTCTTACTTCGCTCCGCACCATCTTTGCTACTGCCATCCATCCCGTTATTCCCAATACAAAGGCTATGGACCAGACCGTTGCGTTACCCATAAGGGCCTGAATGAACATTACAAGCAAAATCTGCGGAATGCTCATCACTATCTCCGTAAACCTCATCATCACATCGTCAATACGGTCAGAAGCAAGACCGGAAGCGGCTCCGTAGACAACGGCGATAAAAGTACTTATGAGCGTGGCCAATAAGCCGACAATCAGCGAAATTCTGCCTCCGTACCAGATAACGGAGAAAAGATCGCGTCCCAGTGTGTCCGTACCGAAGATGTGCCGGCTGTCGGGTGCCATACTTATTTCCGATGGATCCATTCTGGTCGGATCGTAAGGAACGAAGAGGTCGGAGATAAGACAGCCCAAGATAATAACAGCAAGGACAGTGATGGAAACCACAGGAAAGCCCTGAGGAAGATTTTGCCTTAATCTCACAGCATCTGCCCCCTCTCTTCTTTAATCTGAGGAGCCAGCTTCTCATTTATTACCTGTGCAATCATGTTTGCTGTTATTACAGCCGCACCGGTTACCAGGCACACCACCATCAAGGTGTTGTAGTCATGAAACTGAGCACTTTCCACACCCAGCTTACCGAGGCCCGGATAGCCGAATACCATCTCTATAACATAGGCACCCCCCAGAAGGTGCGGCAGAAAAATTGCCATAATGCTGATAACGGACGGCATGATATTTTTAAGGCAGTGTCTGTACATAATCTGATTTCGCGTCAGCCCTTTCACACGACACATAAGAATATATTCCTTACTTACCTCATCTGACAGTTTGTTGCGCATAAGGTAAGTGCAATACCACAGATGCGAAATCACTATGGCACTGACAGGAAGAATCAGGTGTATCAGTCTGTCGACAAGCCCGTCGCCACCAAGGGATGTAGCTCCGCTGATGGGCAGTGCGCTCAGCGTCACCGCAAATATCAGTATGAGAATAAGGCCCACGAAAAATTCAGGGATGCTGTTGGTGGCAACACCGATTTTGCATATGATGCGATCTATCTTTTGCCCTTCGCGGTTCACGCAGAATATGGCGAGAAGCAAGCCCAGAACAAAGATAAGAACGAAGGAAGCACCTGCTAAAGCCATAGTGTTTCCGTAAACCTTGCCGACGATATCCACCACAGGCTGCTTGTACTGAAAGGAGATACCGAAGTCACCCTGAAAAGCATTGCCCAGCCACCTGACGTACTGGGTGATGAGGGAATCATCAAGCCCCAGCCTTTCCTTAGCGGCATCAAGCTGCTCCCTGCTCATTCGTTCCACAGCCTCACCGTAATAGGCACGCAATGGATTGCCCGGAGCCAGTCTGGCTACAAAGAATACCATGAGGGAAAGTACAAAAAGAGAAAGTGCCAGCTGAACTGCCTTTTTTACTATATAGTTTAACCTTTCCTTAGCCAAATTTGCCTCCGGCACTTTAAACCAATAAACAATTGTGATATATTGTATACGGCATATCCCCCGGATACAAGCCTAGGAGGGGGATGGTTTTGCAAAATCTTCAAACCGCTTGAACACAAGGGTTTGAGGGGAATCAGGTATGATAGAAACCCATATCCCCCCCTAGGAAAGGAAGAAAGAATGACACATAATCATACTCATGACCATGCTCACGGCCATACTCACGAAAATAAGAAGGCGGTGTTAAACCGAATGTCCCGTATAATCGGGCACATGGAGTCGGTAAAAAAGATGGTGGAGAATGACAGGGACTGCAGTGAGGTTCTCATACAGCTTTCAGCCATCGGTTCTGCGGTACAGAGTGTAAGCCGGGTGGTTCTGAAAGAACATCTGTCCACCTGCATAGTGGATGCTGTTCGGGACGGTGATTACGAGTCCATCGAAGAGCTGAATGCCGCTATTGATAAGTTTATGAAATAATGGGGTTTGTATTGAATATTCCTGATACAATAAAGTATAATAGAAAAAATATTTGCAAAAGATTTAACAGGTGTATGCGCCGCGGTTCATAACGGCGCTGCCTATGACCGTGAAAGGCAGAGATAATAAGAGAAATAAGATAAGGAGATAGAAATGGCAAAGTATTTTAATGAACCGTCAAGAACATTCAGCGAGTATCTGCTGGTGCCGGGCCACTCTTCGGAGGAATGTACGGTTAATAATGTTTCGCTGAAGACACCGGTGACCAGATTCAGAAACGGCGAGGAGCCTGCTCTGAGCATGAACATTCCGATGACATCGGCCATCATGCAGTCGGTGTCCGGCGACGAACTGGCGATAGCACTTGCGAAAGAGGGTGGGATATCATTCATTTTCGGTTCACAGCCTATTGAAAGTCAGGCGGCTATGGTTAAAAAAGTCAAGAAGCACAAGGCGGGTTTCGTTCAGAGTAATACCAACATCAGACCTGACCAGACTCTGGCGGATTTGCTGGCATTGAAGGCGAGGACCGGGCACTCCACCACGGCAGTCACGGAGGATGGAACTGCAGAAGGCAAGATGGTAGGCATTGTTACAGGCCGTGACTATCGTGTCAGCAGGATGTCACGGGATACAAAGATAAGCGAATTCATGACTCCCAAGGACAAACTCATATATGCCGAAGAAGGGATTTCTCTGAGTGAGGCCAACGACATGCTTTGGGATCATAAATTGAATGCACTGCCTGTTGTGAGCAAAGAAGGAAGGCTGGCCTATTTTGTATTTCGTAAAGACTATATGGCACATAAGGAATATCCGGACGAATTGCTGGATGCTGACAAGAGATATGTCGTCGGTGCGGGCATCAATACCAGAGATTATGAGGAAAGAATCCCTGCCCTGGTTGATGCGGGCGTTGATATTCTTTGCATTGACTCCAGCGAAGGCTTTTCTGATTGGCAGGCTAAAACTCTGGATTTCGTGAGAGAGAAGTACGACGGCAACGTTAAGATTGGTGCGGGGAATGTCGTTGACAGAGACGGTTTTAAATTTCTGGCAGATGCGGGAGCCGATTTTATAAAGGTTGGAATCGGAGGCGGAAGCATTTGCATAACAAGAGAGCAGAAGGGTATTGGCCGGGGACAGGCTTCGGCGGTAATTGAAGTTGCCGCTGCCCGTAACGAATATTGCGAAAAGACGGGGATTTACGTGCCGATTTGCTCCGACGGCGGTATCGTTTATGACTACCATATGACCCTAGCACTGGCAATGGGTGCGGACTTCCTGATGCTGGGAAGATATTTCTCCAGATTTGATGAATCCCCTACAAACAAGCTGCAGATTAACGGCAGCTATGTTAAGGAGTACTGGGGTGAAGGTTCTGCCAGAGCACGCAACTGGCAGAGATATGACCTTGGCGGTGATGCAGGCATGAAGTTTGAAGAAGGCGTCGATTCATATGTACCTTATGCAGGTCCGCTAAGTGATAATGTGAGACAGTCGCTAATGAAGGTAAAGTCCACAATGTGTAACTGCGGTGCATTGACAATACCGGAACTCCAGAAAAAAGCCAAGATGACGCTGGTTTCCGCAACCAGTATAGTCGAGGGCGGAGCACATGACGTGATTCTTAAGGAGACTGTCAGCAATAACGCTATATAAAGAATATAAAACAAGTAAAGCCCCGTAATGCCGGCAATTATATTTTACAGGCATTACGGGGCTTTTGATAAAACGGTCTCGTTTCACTTCTTGAAACCATCAAAGTGTTCGTTTATATTTATAATTACAATCTGGCGTTAGTTGCAAATGACCGCTCCTCTATCAGAAGATGAGGAGATTAGGCATCAAATAAACAGGAGGTGTAGATATGAAGCTGACGACACACGAACAGGAGCGGGTTCTTCTGTTCGGCGTAGCGGAAATTTCCAGAAGACGATGGAGGAGAGGTGTTAAGTTAAATTACATTGAGGCTTCAGCAATTATCATGGACGAGCTGCTTGAAAGAGGCAGGGCAGGCATTAACAGCCTGACGGAACTTATGGAAATAGGAGCACAGATAATTTCAAAGGAAGATGTTATGGACGGCACCGATGCCATGCTTCCGAATATTATGTTTGAAGTGCAGTTCCCCGACGGAAACAAGCTTGTGACTGTGCATGATCCTATAAGGCTGGAAACAAGAGAAGAGACTCTTCCGAAGGAGGAGCTGCTTTCGCTGAACTACTGATTGAGAAAGGGTGTTTAACATGAGTGTTAAAGTAGGCGAAATCATATTTGCAGACGGATTTATAACGGTTAACGAAGGTAAACCGACTGTAAATATGATTGTAACAAACAGAGGAGACAGGGCGATACAGGTCTGTTCGCATTATCACTTCTTTGAAGTTAACAAGGCCCTGTATTTTGACAGAGAGGCAGCTTTCGGGCTGAGACTGGATATACCGGCAGGTTCGGCCATACGTTTCGAACCGGGTGAAGAGAAAGAAGTGACACTGACGACCTATGCGGGGGAAGGCAATCTTTACGGATTTCTTGGATGGACCATGGGCAATATCCATGACCCGGAAGTAAGAGAAAGGGCCATAGCAAGGATGAAAAAGGAAATGAAAGGCGGTGAATGATTTGGCAGTGAAATTAACACATAAGGAATATTATGAACTTCATGGGCCAACAGTGGGTGACAAGATTCACCTGGGAGACACCGGTCTGTATGCGGAAATAGAGAAAGATTATTGTGAAGGGAATTACGGAGATGAAATGACCTGGGGAAGCGGCAAAACAGACCGTGACGGAATGGGTCAGATGGCGGGAAAGACCAGTAAAGATCCGGAAAACGTTCTTGACGTTGTAGTAACATGTGCAACGATAATTGATCCGACTATAGGTATTGTCAAGGGAGACATAGGCATAAAGGACGGCGTTATTGTAGGTATCGGCAAATCCGGGAATCCGGACACCATGGATATCACACCGGGGCTGGTTGTCGGAGTTTCCACAGAGGAAGTCTGTGTAGAAGGTCTGATTGTAACACCGGGAGGAATAGACGTCCATGTTCATTTCGAAAGTCCGGGTCAGGCATGGGAAGAACTGGCGAACGGAATTACCACCATGATAGGGGGAGGATCCGGTGCCAAGACTACCAGTGTTGAAACGGAAGGGCCGGCACATCTTCACATGATGATAAATGCCCATGAGGTGTTGCCGGTAAATGCGGGCTTCCTCGGAAGAGGTTGTTCCAGCTTGCCTGATGCCATAGAGGAACAGGCTCTGGAAGGTGCCATAGGAATGAAGATCCATGAGGATTTCGCCGCAACACCGGAAGTTATCCGTTGCTGCATGGATGTGGCGGATAAATATGATTTTCAGGTGCAGATTCACACTGACACACTGAATGAGTCGGGATTTGTGGAAGATACCATTGAAGCCTTTGGAGGAAGGACTATTCACACATATCACTCCGAGGGTGCAGGCGGCGGACATGCCCCTGATCTCCTCAAAGTGGTAGGCGAACCGAATGTAATTCCGTCATCCACCAACTGCACGAATCCCTATACAGTCAATACAATTTCTGAACATATGGACATGATTATGACTGTGCACAACCTGAATCCGTCACTTCCGGAGGATGTGGCGTTTGCAGGATCCCGTGTAAGAGGGGAGACTATCGCGGCAGAGGACGTTCTTCATGATCTTGGTGCAATTTCTATCCACGGTTCCGATTCACAGGGGATGGGGCGTGCGGGAGAAACCGTTCTCAGAACATGGCAGCAGGCTTCAATGATGAAGAAGCAGAGAGGCCGTCTGCCGGAAGAGAAAGGTGACAATGATAACGAAAGAATTCTCAGGTATATGGCCAAGTATACGATAAATGCAGCTAAAGTGTTCGGAATAGACGAATATGTAGGCTCTCTGCAGCCGGGCAGACTGGCGGACTTCTGTCTGTACGACCCTGCCTTCTTCGGGGCAAAGCCGTGGATTCTTTTCAAGTGCGGTCAGAATGTGTATTCCGCCTCCGGAGATACAAATGCATGTATCGAAGTAGCTGAACCTATGCTCTACAGACTTCAGTACGCTGGTCTGGGAACGGCCAATAACGCTAATCTGAACAAAATCTTTGTAACGCAGGCGGCAATCGACAGCGGTCTTGAGGAGAGGGTCCCTGCGGCAAAGGGCAAGTTCCTTCCGGTAAAGAATACGAGAGAACTTAGGAAGAGCGATATGGTAAGAAACAATTACCTGCCGAAAATTACCGTAGACCCGGAAACATACAAGGTCTATGCAGACGGAGAGCATATGACATGCGAGCCGATCGAGGAAGTATGTCTCTGTCAGAGATATTTCTTCAGATAACAAGGACAGATAACGATGATTATCAGTAAGACAATAGGAAACATCAAAGATTTCAATACAGAAAACAAGAGACTGGAAGAGATAAGTATTACGCGCGAAGATATGGCCAGGCCTCACCGGAAGCTGACTGCAGAAGGCGGAGAAATTTTTGCCGTTTCACTGCCTCACGGGGAATATCTTTTTCCGGGGGCGGTGCTGTATGCGGATGATGAACGTGTGGTGTATGTGGATTTGGAACCGGAAGAGGTTCTGATTATCAGACCTGTCGGCGATACAGAACTGGCACGGGCGGCATATAATGTTGGCAATATGCATCAGGATGCGTATATTGCGGATGAGGGAATTCTGGTTGCTTATGATGAAATCATGGAGGGCATTATAAAGAAACTGGGAATTGATTGCGAAAAAGCTCAGAGAAAGCTTAATGGAATCCGTGCGAAAGTAGTTTATGACGGGAGTCATCATCATGAATAGAGAAATGGAATTGTACAGACTCCTGCAGATTAACGGAGGGACTTTTCCAACAGGCGGTTTCAGTCAGTCCTGGGGACTTGAGACTTATGTTTCAGAAGGCATAATTATCGACGAGGCTTCTTTTACGGAGTTCATGGAGGTCTTTATTGACAGTAACATCGGAAGCTGCGAGGGACCGGTCATCAGAGAGGCCTACAGGCTCACCGGTTCTTCAGAGGCCGAAAAGCTGTCAGAGCTTGAAAAGCTTTCTGTGGCATCCAAAACTACAAAGGAAAGCCGGGAGGCTGCAGTGCGAATGGGAAAGGCCTTCATGCGGATTATGAAGGAGGTTCTTCGGAGCGAGGATTTTGCTTATGTAAAAAAGCTTCTTGGCAGAGATATCAGCTACCCGGTGGCATATGGAGCCGCATGCAAAGTCATGGGAACTGATTCGGAGACGGCGATACGTGCTTACGTTTACGGCTCTGCAAATGCCTTGGTGCAAAGTGCAGTCAAACTTATTCCTCTGGGGAATACCCGGGCACAGAAGATTCTTTATGAATCCGCTCATGTCATGGAGATGGCAGTTAAAAAAAGTCTGGAAACGGATTTGGGTGACATTACAAACTTCTGTCCGGGGCTTGACATTGCCAGCATCCGACATGAGACTCTGCCGGTAAGATTGTATATGAGTTAAGATGGGAGATGTAAAATGAGAAAACCTGTAAGGATAGGTGTGGGCGGTCCTGTAGGATCGGGAAAGACGGCACTGATTGAAAAGTTATGCAAGGAAATGCGGGACGATTACAGTATCGGTGTTGTTACCAATGATATTTTTACAAAGGAAGATGCATTGATTCTCATGCGGACAGAGGCTTTGCCGGAAGAGAGAATCGTCGGTGTGGAAACCGGCGGATGCCCTCACACTGCTGTCAGGGAGGATATATCCATGAATCTGGATGCAATTGAGGAGCTGACGGGCAGAATTGATGATCTGGATATTATATTTGTGGAAAGCGGCGGCGATAATCTGGCAGCTACTTTCAGCCCTGAGCTTGTTGACGGCCTGATTTTCGTCATAGATGTGGGAGGAGGAGAGAAAATACCGAGAAAGGGAGGTCCGGGAATTACGAAATCAGATTTGCTCGTAATCAATAAAATCGATATAGCTGACTATGTGCACAGTGACCTCGGGGTCATGGAGCGGGATACAAAAGCTCAGCGAGGCGACAAGCCCTATGTTTTCACTGATATGTACCGGGGTATCGGGCTTGACAGTGTGATAAAATGGATTAAGGAAGATGTGCTCTTTGAAGGACAGTAAGCCGAATGGCGAAATATCAATAATCTTCCGCCGTAATGCTCGGGGAAGGACATATATGGCGAAGCAGTATTTCAAAATTCCTCTGCAGGTTCTGAAACCTCACTACTACGATGTGGACGGCACTGCTATCGTATATTTGCTGAATCCGTCAGGGGGAGTTTTGCAACATGATCGTCTGCTTACTTCTATTGTAAGTGAAGCGGGAACCGATGCCATAGTAACGACTCCGGGGAACAGCAAATACTACAAGATGGATGAGGGATGTGCCGGAATCCGGAACGATTTGTACGTTCATAAAGGTGGTGTGCTGGAGTATCTGCCGGAACACAATGTACCGTTCGCACATTCTGAAGTCTATCAGGAAAATGAGTTCCATATCGAAAAGGGCGGGGTTCTGTTTGCGGCAGATATGGTGACGGCAGGGCGCGTTGCCAGCGGAGAGGTTTTTCAATACAGAAGGTATGCTTCAAAGACTCGCATTTATGCAGATGGGGAGCTTCAGCTCTATGACAACTGCTCAATGGAGCCGGGTGAGGAAGATCTGCGCAGGACAGGGCTTCTGGAGGGGAGACTTTCCAACGGAACATTCTATGCATATGCGGAGTCAATAAGTCAGAACCTTTGTGAGAGGATAAACGAGCTGAGCACCCGGGAAGTTCGTCTGGCGGCCGGAAAGATAACACCGGATCTGATGGTGGTTCGCTTTATCGGCGACAGCATCATCGAAATGACAGCAACGATGCACAAGGTGTGGGGACTCAGCCGGCAGAGCATTCTGGGAAAACCCGGAATTCATCTGCGGAAGGAGTTTTCCTATCATAAATAGAGTTTATCAGTTGATGTATAAAAAAAGGAGGAAAAAAGATGATTACAGTACCATGGTGCCCGTGCACAGACACAACATGTGAGTTTAACCCGGCAAATCACGACAAGGGGTGCTCTCCATGCGTGGAAGATTCCCTGAAAACCGGAGAAATTCCCAAATGCTTCTTTCTTAAGGTAACGGACAGTATAGACGGCTTTGAAGACTGGAGTTTTGAACATTTTGCAAGGCTGGCTTTGAAAAAATAGTCAGCAGACATTCCCATAGGAGGGATGAAAAATGAATAAAGCAGATATTATATTAAGGAGCAATGCAGTATATACTGCATTGACAGATGAGCCTTTTGCAGGAGGTGTGGCCTTAAAAAGTAACAAAATCATCGCAGTCAGAGCTGGGGATGAAATTATGGATTTCGCCGGGAAGGATACTCAGGTTTTGGAGTACGGTGATAATCTTATTATGCCGGGACTAGTGGACGGGCACGGCCACCTTTGGTGGGGAGCCGTTGCCGAAAGCGAGCACTGCATTGATATAACCTCTTCTTCTTCGGAGGAGGAAGCTGTTGCCATGATAAAGGAATATGCAGAGTCTCATCCCGACGAAGTAAGAATCCGCGGGTTCGGATGGTTCCCGGCAAATTGGAACAATGCTCCTCTGCCGACGAAAAAATCCCTTGATGAAGCGGTTCCGGATCGTCCGGTGTACATGAATTCTGCCGATGCACATACATACTGGGTTAATTCCCCGGCTCTTGAGGAGTCCGGATATGAAGTAGGTATGGATCTCGGTGCCGGTAGCCTAGGGGTAGATGAGAATGGTGAACTTAACGGGCTGATCTATGAACCGGATGCCATGAAACTGGCATGGAGAAAGTTCTATGAATTTTCCAAGGAGGATACCAAAAAGATTACCGGAGATTTTATGGCCTGCCTGGCGAAACAGGGTGTTACCTGCGTCAGCGACATGAGTGCCGATGAGTATGATGATTACTACGGGGAGAGGTATGATGTCTTTAAGGAAATGGCTGAAGCCGGTGAATTTAAGTCCAGAGTGCATTCTTACATGCAGTTCATGAAGATGACAGACTTTGTTGTGACAAAGAAGTGGCAGGATAAATATAATTCGGATAAATTCCGGATTGTGGGTCTCAAAGGCTTTCTGGACGGCGTTACATCCACATACACCGGTTATCTGCTGGAGCCATATGCAGACAGACCGGACACTTGTGGAGAAGGTGTTCCCCTTGATACTGTAGAATCGCTTAATGCAAGCGTGGCGGCAGGAAATGCCTGGGGACTTCCCGTAAGAATTCATTGCATTGCCGATGCTTCTGTAAGAATGGCGCTGGATGCTTTTGAATATTCTCTTAAGGTAAACGGTCAGCACGGTATGATCAATGCTGTTGAACATATTGAGAATATTCACCCGGCAGATATTCCTAGATTTAAGGAGCTGGGAGTAATAGCATCTCCTCAGCCGGAGCATCTGCCTCTGGAAAACAATGAGAAATTAATCAGGCTGGGAGAAGAGCGATGTCGCTATGAGTGGCCTTTCCGGTCGATGTTGGATGCCGGTGCTACGATGGCTTTCGGTACAGACTTTCCTGTTGTTTACTACAACCAGTTCAATGGAATGTATGCGGCTCTTGCACGTAAAAACTATGATGGTTCACCGGCAGGGGCAGATAATAATGAGTATATTACTTTGCCGGAAACCCTGAAATCATTCACCATGGGGGCGGCTAAAGTCTACGGACGTGATCATGAACTGGGAAGTCTGGAAGAAGGAAAACTGGCGGATGTTATCGTGCTGGACAGAAACCTTTTTGACTGCACCCATGAGGAAATCAGAGATGCCAAAGTACTGCTGACAGTCTTTGATGGCAAAATCGTACATAAGCTTGCATAATGGACAGAACTACGTAGATTGGATGTAGCTTTAATGGAGGAGCAGATTATGTTCAGAGAAGTGTCAAGGGATAAGAGACAGATTTTGAGCCGTGAAAAGAGTGAGGAAATTCTGGCAAAAGCCAGTCACGGGGTTTTGTCCGTACTGGGTGATGATGAGTATCCTTACGGTGTTCCGATAAGCTTTGCCTATAAAGACGATGCTGTTTATTTCCATGGCATGCCGTCGGGCCACAAGTATGATGCCATGAAAAAACATGAGAAAGTATCCCTGAGTGTCGTTGAAACAGACCAGGTAGTACCGGAAGAGTACACAACATATTTCCGCAGTGTCATCATTTTCGGAAAGGTGCAGATAGTTGAGGCTCCGGAGGAGAAACACCACGCCGTTGATCTGTTGGTGGAAAAGTATTCCGCAGGTTTTGAGGAGGGTGTTCATGAACTTTTCAAAGACAGGATAGCATGGATGGGTGTATTCAGAATTGATGTTGAGCATATCTCAGGCAAGGAAGCCATTGAGTTTGCCGCACCTTATGAAATCATGGACGAGTTGAAATAGACCAAATATGCGGAGATAGAAGCTTATTAAGAAGAGGTGTGGTTCGAGAGTCATTTCAATTCGCATCTCTTTTTAGTGTGCTTTTCTGAATGTTTAGTGCACTTTCCCGTGTGTTATAATGCATATATGCGACAATTCTCGCTTTGTGTCGTGTACTCCAAAGGATGATTTCGATAATATTTGCCGTGAAAGGAGGTCAGGATGGATCAGAAAAAGATCGGAGCGTTTCTGAAAACGCTTCGTAAAGAAAAAGGATTGACACAGGCACAGCTGGCAGAGCATTTCAATGTGTCCGACAGGTCTGTTTCCAGATGGGAAACAGGTTCCAATATGCCGGATCTGGGTTTGCTTGTGGAAATTGCAGAGTACTATCATCTTGATGTCAGTGAAATCATTGATGGAGAAAGGAAGGGCGAGAAAATGGCTTTATCGGAAACACTGGAGAAGGTGGCGGAATACACGGAGGCTGAGAAGCAAAACCTTCGCCGTAATACAATCAGAAAAATCGGATGGATTGTGTGTGCCTTCGGGGCATTTATAATTATTTCTGCAATGACAATATTTCCGAGTGACAGCAGCTGGGGAGGCATATATTCTGTTGTCGGATCTATTGTGGCGGCAGTCGGAATATATCAGCTGAGCGGCGGAGTGAGCCGGATTGCAGGAAGCACTTTGCGCAGAATTGCTGTTGCTGTAATTTGTATCGTGGTGATGCTTTGCGGGCTGATATTTGTGGATTATCTGGGCGTCAAGGTCGGCAATCAGGTGCCGCGATTTGCATACATTAAAACATGGACTTCATTACACCCCAACGAAGTCATCTACAAAGCTCCGTTCTACACAGTCATATGGCATAATCCCGGAACTGAGGATGAATACGTAGAGATAAGGTAGCAAATCAATAAAGGGGTGAATTCGACCAATTATTTATTTATTTTTATACTTTCAATAAACCCTGTGAAAACTTCCATTGCATCGTCAGGAATCTTGTCATGAACAGTCCACATTGAAATAGTAACAAGGTCGTCATTATTTACAAAGGCAACGCACAACGTCATGGTATTGCTTTCAATATCAAGACTGTAGAATTGCTTTGCGGTAATGCCGTCAACAGTTACATCATCAGCAATGGTTACATCCGCATATTCATTCGATTTCATGCGTTCGGCGAGCATGTCTTCAACAGTTACATCATCGGACTCAGCTTGCTCAATGACAATGTATACAGTGTCCCCTTTAGAATTGGAGTAAAGCGGAACTGATGGTCCTTCACTCTGTTCATATCCGTCCGGCACATCATACGAGAGATATTCAAATGTACCGGATGGTGCGGATTTTTCCGCAGATTCCGTTGCTTCGGATGTCTCTGAAGGATCCGAATTTTCTCCACAGGAACAAAGACCAACCGTCAAAATTAATGATGCAATGATTATTATAAACTTTTTCATGGTAACTTCCTCTCTTGCTTAAGAAGCGCTATCATTCTACCATATTAAGGGGCTATAGACTAGCTGTTATGACAGAATTTTACAACGCCAATAATTTTATCGGGTTCGACTCCCCTAGCGAGAATATTTCAGATAACAAAACGGATGGATAGACCCATCCGTTCCGTTACTGGTACTCCCTAGGGGAGTCGAACCCCTGATTCCGCCGTGAGAGGTGGGCGGAAAGCGGCTACAAACGTTGAAATTTCAACGTTCCTTCTGAAAGTTTCCCACCCTGTTTCCCACTTCTATTTATAAGTTCCCGGGCAATGTCCAAAGAAATATCATTCTCGTGAGTATATATTTGAGCTGTAATTGATATGTTTGCATGCCCCATTAACCTTGAGGCTATGCTTATAGGCACACCCTGTTTTTCGAGATTCGTGCAGTAGGTGTGGCGCAAATCATACAGCCTGCACGGTTCCTGTAGAGGGTAGGGAGGTACAAGTTTGTTACGGTACACCCTACATCCCATTTCTATGTTCATCAGCCTTTTAATGTATCGCCATGAGCGTTCAGCCTGCTGCTTATCGGAAAGACATACATGGTCAAACGCAGAACCTTTATGTTTTTTAAGCATCGGCACAAAGTGTTGAGGGATAGGCACAACGCGTTCTGCATTAGCTGTTTTGGTACCGTGGATATAGATAACCTCATTTTTGAGGTCTGTATCCTTCCACAAGAGTTCTCTTGCCTCATGAGTTCTAAGGCCACAATACAGCATAACCATAACTAGCAGTTCTATCCGGTGTCCTTTGATTACCTTCAGCAATACAGTCTGCTCATATTCAGTAAGGCTTCTACCGGATTTAGTAGGGATCCCTTTAGGCTTTATCAAATCCAAAGAATAATCATACGGCGTAAGACCGTTCTTGTAAGCGTGGCGTACTATCTGTCGAGTGAGATTATATATCTTCGAGGTATGATCCACTGAAAAATTCAGACCGTTAAGCATCTGCTGAAACTCGATAGCCTTAATCTTGCTCATCTTCTTATCGCCTACTCCGGGCAAAATATGTTTATTAAAAATCGTCAGAAGGTCTTTGTAGCTTTTTTCTTGTATCGTATTTTTCTTGTATGTTTCAAGATATCTCATTCCGAACACAGAGAGCTTTGTATCTGTATCCAGAATTGCCCTGTCTATAGCCTTCCTTTTCCGGGTGATCTTCTCTGCAAGCTCCTTGGTGGTGTTAGCCTTAATATCGATGTTGGTGTCTTTATAGACCTCCCGGTGTCTGTACTTGTATTTTGCCATGGCGTCCTCCCTGATTTTGGGTATAAAAATACCCTGAACCGTTGTAAATTCAAGGCTGCAATGATACAATCATTTTGTCACATGGGTTGCACTATTGCAGCCTATTCAACTTCGCTCCTGTTCCCGCAGGGGCGTTGTTTTTCATCAATTATTAAAAATTATTAAAAAATACTTATGATTATTGCAATTTCCCCTATATATAGGTTATAATCTAATTAAGAAAGATAACTTGTGAAGGAGTTACACTGGGTCCCAGAAAGGGGTAGGTGCCTAGCACTGAGCATTCCCATGTGCCTGGGGTTATCTTTTTATTTTGCCTCTTTCAGGCTTTCCACAAAGCCGTCTGGATTTTTTCTTATTTCCTCTACTATAAAATCAACAAATTTTTGAGAATATGTATAGTGGCTCTGTTTTCCAATAACATGTTCGTAAGCAAAATCAGGGTTTGCCTTGACATCATAAAAGTTTGTTACAAGTCCTAAAACATATGTGTTGAATCCGGAACGGTAATTGAGTCGTACATTCTTTTTCTTAAGCAACTCATTTACAGCGGCAATAACACTATTAAATGAGTACTTATGAGTGTTGGATGGATCCTTTAATTCTTTTACTTTGGTTACCTTTGTTTCTGCACTTGAAGAAATTCCTACAATGAAATCAGCCTCGTCTTTTTTCTTCGTGATATACAAATTCTGTCTTATATCAATTGCGAATTTGTCAGAGTCATATGCTTCGCTAAGAACTTCAATTTCATTCCCTTTTTGAATAAGCTTTTCTGCCACTTCCGGAGAATATTTGATTTTGATTTGCTCATTTGTTAATGGTTCATATCTGGCAGAAATCGTTAGAAAGTTTTGAGCAATGTATTCTGTTATATCAACGCCATGGAAACGATTGATTTCATTGACATAGTTTAATACGCAAGCTTGAAACAATGGAGCGTACTTAATTTCATAATCCTCAGTTATAAAATGAGTACTAATATTTCGGAGATCAATAATCTTTTCTAAATTCAGACGGATTCGCGTATTCTTGTCGGAATAAATCTTCCTGATGGTATCGCTCAAGCTAAGAGTCCTATCCGGTTTCTTTGGGTAGTATATTGACTCACCTTTGTTCAACAACTCTGCTTTTAACATCAATTCCCACGCATTGATAATAAAAAACGAAAAACCTTCTATTCGGTATCTAATAGTTGGTTTATTATATATCTCCAACCCCATCATGAAAGCTTCTATGCTTTTTCCTACCATTCTTTTTGCTAGATTTTCCACAGTATACACACTCCCTCCTAATCATATGATAAAAGCAGACACACTCGAAATTTATTCAACTTGGTTAAAAAATTCCTCTTCGGATATTATGATAACTTTTCCACCTTTTGCTTGAATTTCTTTAGCGGTTTTTATCTTGGTACCATAGTTTCCGGTTAACCAATCGGTGCTACCAAGAGAGCCTACAATGAGAAGATCGGTTTTTCTAGAAACAGATGACTTGACAATTCCACCTCTTGATATAATAAATTCACTCACTTCACTTTTGGCACCAAAACCAAAATCTCCCGTCAGAACAATGCTCATGCCTTGTATAGTTTCAATGTTTACATCCGGGCAATCTATTTTCCCCTCAATGAAATCATTAAAGATTGAAAACAGTTCGGCCATTTCTGATTCAGTCAGTATGTTGTCTGCAAGAGCATCTTCAATCATGTTTCGCACTTTGTCGTAAGGATAATTGCCATTAAGGTGTTTGTTGTTTTCAAGCCAGTTTCTTAAGAAATATACTTCGCGTTCCTCAAGTATCCCATCAGCAACAACACCCTGCAATGCTATGTTCAGTTCGTTTAGGGCTTTAGATTGTTCCGTGCTCTTGGTGTAATATTTTTTCTGCTTCTTCTCATAACATTCAACATCCGGAAGGCGGAGTAAACACTGTAAAACCTGTTGAGTAATTTCGCAATCCTTTAATGCCCGATGAGAGCCCGAGGTATCTATTTGCAGATATGCGGCAAGTGAAGATAACCTTCTGTTTTCAAGATGTGGGAGCTTTCGCCTTGCCAGAAACAGAATATCGAAAATGTCGTTTTGCAATCTATAATTAAAGGCTTCGGCATATCTTGTGATAATAGGCCAATCATAGCTGCTGATGTTAAACCCGCCAATTTTATGATTGCTAATAAATTTGAAAAAATGGGGCATTACATCTCGTGCATCTGGAGCCCTCGACAATTCGTCTAATGAAATCTTATTTACTTTCAATGCAGCTTTTTCTATTGGAAAATAAGGTCTGACTAGCGAAGAAAAACTGTCAACAATCCTGCCACCCAAAATTTTGATAGCAGCAATTTCTAAAATCTCGCAAGACCGTACATTCAAGCCGCTTGTTTCTAAATCCACGATAATATAATCGCAAGGAGTAGTGGTCTCTCTTTTTCGCTTAAAAAATTGCATTTGTGACCTCCTTAAATTGAATGATAAATACCTATTTCAACTCTCATAATTATTTGGCTACCTTCTGAAGTTCACTCTTATTATTTTTTATATACAAACTTGAGCCGGTCAGTAGTCGAGTGTATTCAATGACCTTTTCCTTTCCTTCATCATTCAGCTCCCGAAACATATCTAACATTTGTGATTCTACTTCTGTTAATACAGAAGATTCATTATCATGATGGGTGGTCGTATTGTCATCAACAAAATCGTCAACTTTATATCCTAATGTATGTGCAATTTTATGAACTGAATTAACAGACGGATCTTTAGAAATGCCATAAATTATCTTGTTGAGCGTTCCTAAAGGAATCCCCGTTTGTTCTGCCAAGTCTTTATTCTTTATATTTTTAGCTTTCATAGTGTCTAAAATTTTCTGATGATTCATTTCTACACCTCTGTAGCTCTGCCTCCGTTAATTCGTATCACTTTATATTATTTTCTTTTCTCAATCAAAAACTGAATATACTCAATAGCATTTTCTTTACCACCCTCGTCCAAATCTCTAAACATATATAGCAGTTGTAATTCTGACTCTGTTAATCCGACAGGATTATTTTTATCCAATCCCAATAAGTAAGGAATAGAAACATTAAAATAGTCCGCCATTTTCCGAACTGCTCCCATACGAGGTTCTGCTGTGCCCACTTCCCAAGTAGAGACAGCACAATTTGTAACGCCAGCGATTTCTCCAAGTTCTTCCTGTGTTAGATTGTGCTCTATTCGCAATAGTTTAATGTTATTCGAGGCATTCATTTTTAACACCACTTATATTGAATGATAAACACCGACACATTCGCCGATGACAGATACATTATCAGCTGGTTCAATTAGTGGCTTATATTCCACATTTCTGGAGCTCAACACAACAGAGTTACCCTGCCTGTGCAAAACCTTTATAACTGCCTCGGTATCGCCGTTGATCCTGACAGCATACATCTTGCCATCTTCGTAATCATACACTTTCTGTATAAAAACATAGTCACCGTCATGTATCCCAGCATCCACCATGCTGTCACCTTTTATCTTCAAGCACAGGTCAGCCTTAACGGATCTGTCAAGAAAAAACTCGCCGTCGTAATTTTCTTCGCAGAAAACGCCGTTTCCTGCACATATCGTACCGAGGATAGGGATACCGCGTGCAGCAGGGTAGGAGATATTGGTTAGACCGGAGAGGTCAGGGTCGGGGACTATCTCTTCATCTATGCCCATTAAGTATTTAATAGAAACATTCAAAACAGAAGAAAGTTTTTCTAAAGCCTTTTGTTTAGGGAAATACCTTCCTACCAAATAAGAACTGAATGCACCTTTATTTATTCCTGCTTTCTCACATAATTCGGATTGAGTTAATCCCGACTTTTCAAAAGCAGCTTTTAGTCGTTTAGTACGAATATCCATAATTATCCTCCATGTATGTAATAACATTATATGAGTCGAGGTTTAGAAAATCAAACATTATTTTTAGAAAATTAAAAAAAGCTATTGACACAAGATGTTAACATGTATATAATTTAGAAAACTAAACAAGAAGGGAGCAAATATGAAGTACGATTACAGCAAGCTTAAGGGCAGAATTAGAGAATGTTATGCCACTCAGGAAGAGTTTGCGAAAGCTCTAGGCATTGGGTTTTCAACACTTAGCTTAAAACTCAATAATAAGGCAGAATGGTCTCAAGACGAAATGAGGAATGCTCTACAGTTATTGAATGTTGAAGAAAAGCAAGTAGATACTTATTTTTTTTCACATTTAGTTTAGAAAACTAAAATAGACGAGAGGATGAAGCGGAGGAGAACATGATAAAGGGAGAGAAAGACAGCTACTTTATGTCTTCGTTAGAAATAACAGATTCTGAACTAACGGAAAAAATAAAAAAGTTTAATGAGGCTGAAATGATAATTCGCATGGGTTGCAGCAAATTATCAATCTTGAAGATGACAGTAATGGAAGCAGAAAAAACAGATTTGAAAAGAACTGAAGAATACTTGGCGCGAATAACGATTGGAGGACCGGAAATAATGGAGACCTTAAAGGACATGCAAGAGGCAATAGACACAATGAAAGATATAGCAAAAGGCTGGGCTGAATAAAAACATCAACCCAGCAAATAGGTTAGGCATTCTTCTTATCATATTCTTCGACAGCAATTACAGCGGCAGTTGCCATAGCTTCAAGCATCATGCGGTTATCAGCATCGTCTATGTCATACAGAAGCTTACATTCATCAAAAAGACGAAACCTAACTTTATCGAACAAATTGCGTCGTTCGGTATCAGTCATAGTAAGTTATCTCCTTTCATAGAACTCGGACATGGCGGTGTCCTGTAGGGAGATTATAACACAGGTTCAGTAGAGAGGCTGAAGCGGAGGGAAAGAATGCACGAGGTTAAAACAATTCACTCAAAGGAAGGACCTCAGGTAACGATAGTTCAATTTCGTCTATCTTACCGCGATTGGTGCAAACTCGAACAGGAAGAGTGTTGGAAATCAGTTGCTTGTATCCTAAAGGAATTTGAAAACGAACATGACCTGACTGGGCGGAATACGAGCCAAGATTGACAGGGAACGGAAGCGAGTAATGTTTGGTCTTATCAATAACTTTACCACCAGACCATTTACTGGTTTCTGTTATTACTGCGGGGAGAAAGTCACAATCAAAAATTTCTTCATTAAGAATCAGTGAAAAACGGGTTATTGATAGCGGCAACCGGGAAAGGTTTTCAAAGCTAACGGTGAGTACATAAATACCCAAATCATTGCCTATTTCTAACACTTGGACTCTGTAATTTTTACGATTTTTACTGAAAGTATAAAACCAGTTTGCAAGAGTAGCTAAAGCGCTGCAGATAGCGACAATTAATGAAATTAAAGCAATACTCATGAGCTTATCACCATCCTTTCAAAGAAATTATAACACAGGAAGGAGGAAGGAAAAAATGACAAAAACATCAATAAAGAAGATCCTCCAAAGAGAATGCGGAGGAGCCGGACTTATTAACCGGCAGCAGGTAAGAAGAGCCCTTGGGTGGGGCAATGAGAGGACATCGGAACTGTTAAGGAATCTTGATTACATCGAAAGCATCAGAACAAAACTCTACGATGTGGATGAGGTGGCGGAAGAGTTAATGGCGCAGGTCGTTAAGGCAGGATAGGAGGCAATGGCATGAAATATATTTACAATGAAAAAAGGCTTTACGTAGAGAATGAACTCGCACCGGCACTCAGAGCAACAGGTAGGGTAAGGAGCGTTGAGTATAACGCAAATGATAATCATGAAACGGTAACGGTAACCTTGAATGGCGGCTATACCATCCCTGTCAATGTGACTTGTGACAGTAAGTGGGCAATCTATAAGGATGTTGCAAGAAGAATCCTAGAAATGGACTTGTAAAATGGCGGTGACCGAAGAAATGATGACACGGTTCAATCTGTCTCCAACAGGGTGTGATGCAGACCTCCGATGAATAAAAAATGAATCGTTATCGCTTGTAACTTCACTCAATTTTTTAAATACTGCGTTGCACCCTGGAGAATATAGAAAGGATAGAACGATGATAAGAAAAAAGGAAAATGAAGAACTAAAGCGACAAAATACAGAATTGAAAATGAAGATTGGAGAGGCGTATCATGCCGGATTCCAAGATGCGAGAGAATTATATAACGGATTCAGTGTGGAACAATATTGTAATGATTTGCAGAAGAAGTATGATGCTGCATACAAAAATGGCTTTGAAGCAGGCAGATTAGAAGCTCTGAGAGAAATATCAAATGCAAATGTAGAAGAAATCAGCCTTGAAGATTTAGAAGAAATTGAAGCCGAGATTAACAATGATGTTAACCGGCTTGACGAAATCATGGCTAATTATGAAGGAGAAATATCATCATGAAAAAGAAAAGATATTATCTGAACCTCAGAACCTTTAATGATAATGTGATTTTTCCGATCGTAATGACGCTGTTGTTATTGCTGATGGCCAGCCAACCAACGGCATGGCTTTAGGTGGGTGTCATGAGGGAAGATATAAGAAAAGCGAGAGTAGAAAAATACGGCTCGTTTTTATTTTGCCCCGACCGTAATGTACTCTGCTTTGGCATGTACAACGAATATGGAATTTGCAGCAGAACGCCGTGCTGTCTGGATGATCCGGAATATGTAACAAAAAAGGAACAAATTGCAGAAAATGTGCGCCACAATTATATGGCACGGCAGATAGCCAGGGAAGAGGCACAGAAAGAAAAAGTCTTGCCAAAGGCTAAAGATGAAAGGTGGGCAACGCTGGAAAGGATTAAGGAACTGGAGAAGCTAATAGCAATTAAGGAAAACACGGCTAGAAAGCATTACAGGATGGGTCGAACAAGAATCGGAGACAATCTGATGCATGAGGCGGCCATATTGCGCCGCAAAGTCAGAGAGCTGAAAAGGAGGATATAAATGTTTCAGGAAGATGCGGAAAAAATATTACTGAAAGAAGCCGGTGATGACCGATTTTTAAAAATGATGGCGGAGCAGACCATCGAAATCATGCGTGAAACAAAAAACACAGGAGAGGTAGGAGAAGAAGGTCGCAGCTTAAAGGGTCTAAAAGAGATTTTTGACAAATTTGCATCTGAGAACAAGCAGGGCAACAGTGCGGTGATACTGCCAAATGAAGCAGCGGAAATGATTAAGGACTACTTCAACATTTGTAATCAGAGTGTGCCGGCCAACATTGATGTATTGAGCTTATTTTAGGAGGTACACCATGCTTATAAAAAAGAAACTCCTGCAGATAAAGCCAATGCCATGTCCGGACAGAAGAAAAACAAAAAAGCAGTACAAAAAATTCACTGAAAATTATGATACTGCTTATCAAATCAAGGATGGAATTCTGATTCTGGACATGTATCAGGAGGGCAAGCTGAAATTAAGGTTTTTCGCAGATAAAAAGAACTGGCAGTGGTATGAACCTGAAATTGAGCAGTGGTCACAGACTCTTAGAAATATGAATTGTTATAGCCTGCCGGAAACATTTGCGACAGAACTGACAGAAGGCGAGATGCAGGGGATATGTGATTTTTTAGATGTGATCTATTACGGAGGGGAATCACTCAAGAGAATTATATATAACTACGCATCAAATATACAGGCGAAGAAACGCTGGCGATACGAAGAGAACAAAAACAGAAGAATTAGAGAGACTAAAGCAGAAAGTGTATATATCCCAAAAGGCTTAAACAAATGGAGCCTGAATAATATCTTCAGCCCTATATCAATGTTCCGGCCAAAGCAAGGGAAGACTTACCGTATCAAGTGCCTGTGTTGCGGTCATGAAGCACAAGTTGAAAAGATAAAACATAGGGAAGAATGGAAATGCCCCCGATGCAGGAGGACAACAACAGCCATAGCAGAAAGATACATAACTAGCAAAAGCATAAGCGAAAATGCAGCCATAACCATTCCGCGCAAGATTAAGGGTGGATTTGCGGCAGTACATGGTGAACTCCATAGAAGTTTCGATAAAGAGGGAAACCAACATATAAATTTTTTCGACTATCAGATATATCACGAAAAAAATGGCACAATAACAAGATTATACTGCAGTAAATATTCTTGGTGGGGGTATAAGTTAGCCAAGGATAGGCTATCAGATAAAAGCTATTTATATACGCCAAATCTTAAGAGGATCTTCCTGAACGGAAAGTACAAGGGAATAAATCTGATGAAGCTGAAGGGTAGACTTGTTGATGTGATATCAGTCTTTGATTCCTCCGGATATGAAGAATTGATATCAAAACTATGTAAAGCCGGACTGTTCGGACTAATAGGGCAGGAGAACTGCCTAAAAGGGGGAAACAGCTTTTCGGAGATAAGCGGATTGAACCCGAACTACATTACAGCGTTCCGCGAATACGGATTTGATATATCGATGGTGTATAAACTGGAAGAGTTTCATAAAGTGTTCCGGAGAAAGGGAACATATACGCCGGAGCAGCTTTTAATTATGGAGAACCTGAATATACATGATGTATACAGACTCTCAAAGTACATGGGAGATATAAAGCTTTTGAACTACTTTGAGAGACAAATGAGTTTGCAACCAAAAGTATTATTTAGAACTATCGCGGGTTGGTATATGGATTATATGCATTTCGTCGAATGGCTGAACGAAAACACGGATGTAAATATCGATACATCATCTACAATGGTCAGATTTCCAAAAGATATCAAGGCGGCACATGACAGAATGGAAAAAAACATGAGAGCAGTAAAGGATGTAAAGACGGATCAATTACTCAATGCTTATGCAGAAAAATATAAGAAGATACCAATCCCGAAAGGAAAGTACACAGTGATGTATCCAATATGCCGGGAAGACATGGTTAATGAAGGTAACACGCTGAACCACTGTGTAGGCTGGAACCCTATCTATTATGAAAGGCAGATCTCAGGTGAGTACATAACATTTTTCATCCGGAAAAGGGATGATGAGGACACACCGTTTTACACAGCAACATATAGATGGCAAGACGAAGAACTTGTATTCAAGGAAAGCCATGGAGCTGGACACAAAGCACCAACTAAGGAAGTGATGACCTTTATAGAAAAATATATGAAAAACGCAAACAAAGCATTAAGTAAAGAAAGGACAGCGGCATGAGTGAAATTGTAAATGCAGAATACAAAGTAGTGCAGGAGCGAACATTGCCTGTCATTGCATCGGAGATTCTGCAGATAGAAAAAACAGTTTATACCGTGGCTATGGATGGAGCCATACAGATTGGCCAAAAGCTGCAAGAGGCAAAGGAAAAGGTAGAACATGGACAGTGGGAGAACTGGTGTCAGGGAAATCTTAATTATAGCAAAAGGAAAGCTGAGCGGTTTATGAAAATAGCCGATGAATACGGCGACGAAAACAGCATATATTCAAAAACGACAATGTTGTCGGATTTGAGTATTTCCAAGGCTTTACAGCTTTTGGCGGTACCTGAAGCGGAAGTTGAAACCTTTGTAGAGGAACATGACATTGAAGTCATGACAGTAAAAGAACTTGAAGCAGAAATAAAGCAGCTAAAAGAAGAAAAGTCGGATTTGAAGAGTGCATTGGCTGAAGCGGGGAATGTTGATTTGGAAGAACTTGAAGAGTTGAATGTGAAACTGGAAAAAGCGGAATCAAAGGCCGAGGAACAGGCGGAAAGAGTTAGGAAGCTGCAGAACCAGATTGAAGGTGATAAGAAGTTCCGGGACAAGGCTATTGAAGAAGCGGTAGAGGCAGAGAGAGAACAACTGGAAAGAGAAGCCATGGAGGCAGCAAAACAAGAACTGCAATCAGCGCAAAGTGAGGCGGAGTCATTGAGGGAAAAAGCAGAACAACTTGAAAGAAAACTCGTGAATTCCGGCGACGAAAATCTCCTCAAATTTAAGATTAAAGCCGACCAACTGCAGGAAGTTGTGAAGGAATGCGTGGATTGCATTATTGCGGAAGGAGATAGCGACAAGGCCGGCAAGATGAATGATGCGCTTAAGACGGTGCTGTCAAATTGCATAGAAAGTTTATAGAGAGGGGTAAAAAAATGAAGGCAATTAGACTTATAGATGCAAACATATTACTGGAAACAATTAAAAATAACTGTTACGTACTAAACACTCAAGATAATTCAATAACAGGGCATGGGATGTTTTTAGAAGGTATACAGCAGGCAATAGCTGAACAGTCAACAGTTAACCAATGGATACCGGTTAGCGAGAGGTTGCCGAAAATGCCGACAGGAGAAGACAAATACCACTTCAAAGGTGAGGATTATTCAGCTGATGAGTACATAGTAATGCTTGAATATGGCACAATTCCCACAACTATGTACTGGAACGGGACTGAATGGTTTGACCCGCATGAAAAGTTTTCGTACACAGTTTTAGCATGGCAGCTGTTACCAGAACCATATAGAGAAAGCGAGGATAAACAATGAAGAAAAATCCGGGGAGAAAAGAAAGAAGAAGATTAGAGCGAGCAAATAAAAAGAAAGACGGAAAATATAGAGCCTGGCTAAATGAGCGCAAGCAAAGAAAGGAGTTAAAAAATGGACAATAAAACGAGTAACGGAGCAAATGGCGGAATAGGTTTTGTAGGGTTGCTGACAATCGTTTTTATAACCTTAAAGCTGTTAGGCAAGATTAGCTGGTCATGGCTGTGGGCGTTGTCCCCGATCTGGATATCACTGGCTTTGGTGTTAGTGGGGACGGTGATTATAACAGTTGTGTATGTTATTAAGTTTTTTAGGACGAAAATATAATGGTAGAAAGGAAGAACAAAATGGCAGATGAAATGAACTTCGAGATAATCGAAGATTTAGGGATAATAGGGCGAAGCGAGAATGGATATACAAAACGACTGATTCTGGCAAAGTGGTACGATAAACCACCGATATATGAGATAAGAGCCTTCGCTCCGGATGGAACGCCCAAGAAAAGATGTGGCATGACTCCTGAAGAGCTGTGCAATCTGAAAGATATATTAAGCAATTAACTACCATTATATATGTAGAAAAAGCATGGGAGCTGAAAGCGCTCCCATCAAACTTGATAAGTATATTAACAATAGGACATAAACAATGAAGATTAAGAAGGAAACCATTGTAGCCGGGAATACGATATTACGTTCGTTCAAGGCGGCACCGAGCATAAGAGTAAAAGGCGAGAGACGTCAGCCGAAAATGAACCCAACATCAGAAGCAGTAAAAAAAATAAATTATAAAAATGCTGTGAAGAAACTTACTGCAATTCTTAACCATAATTTTGTGGATGGTGGATGGCATTTAACATTGACCTACTCGGCAGAGCCAAGCAAACAGGAAGCTAAGAAAAACCTCCAGAGATTCTTGCGCAACATAAGAACCTATTGCAAGAAACATGAAATCAGGTGGCAATCAGTATCCGTAACAGAATATGAGAATCATAGAGTTCACCATCATGTAGTATGTAGTGCCATTGATCCTAAGATAATCAACCATTATTGGAAAGGTGGATGGACCAATCTTAAAGCGCTGGACGATTCCGGAAATTATTACAAATTGGCAGAATACCTCGTCAAGGAAACTGAAAAGACATTTCGCCAGCCGGATGCGATAAGCAGGAGAAGATACAACTGTAGCAGAAACATAGAGGTTCCGGAACCAAAGGTGGAAATGGTTTCTGAAAGACAGATATATCAGGATCCGGTTCCGGAAGATGGTTATGACATTGATTGGGATACCGTTAAGAGGTATGAGCACACAATACTTGGCATAGATTGCCTTGAATTTATTATGGTGAGCCGTACAGCAAAACCGCCGGTAAAGAAGTGGAAGCGTGGTAAAACCGGAAAGTACGAAAAGACCTACGGAAAGAATTATATAGCTCAGCAAATAACTATGGAGTTTGAAGATGAATAAAGAGAAATTGGAGCAGCTGCGAGCGATGAAGCAGGAGCTTGATACTTTATGTGAGAGATATCTGCGAATGCCGCCGGCGGAAGAGGTTGGCGATACTTATGGAGATTACAGAACAGGGCATAAAGTTGTCAAAGTGATACAAGGAGCATCTGCGGTTAGAAGCATTAAGCTGAAAGAAAAGATTACAGTAAAGCGTGCCGCATTGGAAAAAGAAATCCTAAAGCTGGAAGAGTTCCTTGATTCAGTAGATGATTCACAGATGCGAGACATACTGAGACTGTACTATGCGGAAGGGTTAAGTCAAGGAGAGATTGGCAGGAGAAAAGGTTATAGCCGTTCTGCAATAGGTTACAAGATTGATAGCTTTTGGAATAACAATATTGCAAATTAACTTTGGCACAATTGGCAATATTCATGTGTTAATATGGTATCAGGGAAAGGCTCGCACCAAGGTGCGGGCTGTTTTCGTTATATAAACAATAGGCTATGTATAAAGACTTGCAATAGGAAGGTACAGTTCTATAGACAAGCACGCGCGTCAATGAAGAATAAATGGGACACTCACATCAAGCCATACATGAGGGAAATAGAAAGCTGGTCACAGCAGGGTGTGCCACAGAAAGAAATGGCATCAAAGCTCAGCATATCATACACAACATTCAGGAAGTACATCAAAGCGCATGAACACTTAGAAGAGATCCTGAAGACAGGGAAGCGAAAAGCAAAGCGTAAAGTTGAAAGAGCGTTGGCCACTAAAGAGACTAAACCAAGAATCAGAAGTGTTCAGCCACCAACAGAAGTCCCGCTTAAAAAGAATGGGGTCAAACGACCGGACCAGAGCGGTACACACCGTAAACAGTTCGAACGGAATAAGAAAAAGATATTCATGACGCAGGAAATATGCGGTATTTGTGGAAGACCGGTGGAGTTCAGCTACCGGTACCCCCATCCATTATCCCCCTGCATAGATCATATAATCCCGGTATCCAAGGGAGGACATCCAAGTGCTATTGCTAACATGCAGTTAGCACACATGACTTGCAATAGAGCCAAGTCAGACAAGCTGATAAATGAATCTAGAACCGGGACTGCAAAGGTTCCGGAAGTATTAAGCAACAGGATACTACCTCACTCCCTCAACTGGAGGACTTTTAATGAAGAAAAGTATTGAATAATTGTTTTTGGGGTGATGGCAGAAAAATTCAATTGCGTAAAAAAATTTAATAGGGGCGGGATGCCCCCGTAATAGCAAATGCTGCACTACACGCCGTCACTACGAATATTTCTCGCTGAAGTACAGAAAGAAAATCGAAAAAGGGGAAAAACATGTACGAATACAAGGGCATTGATTACCTTAGAAAGAAGCTTAGAGAAAAAAGAGCAAGAGTATTACTGAGATACAAGTACTACGACATGAAGAACATAGTACAGGACTTTAACATATCAACGCCGCCTGATTTGCGTAATTGGATATCATGTTTAGGCTGGGTGAGTAAAGGAGTTGATAAGCTCTCTGATAGACTTGTCTTCCGGCAATTCAAAAATGACAATTTTGGTATAAACGAGATATTTAGCATGAATAACCCGGATATACTCTTCAGGAGTGCAATTAATGGAGCTTTAATCACCTCATGCGATTTTATCTACATAGCAAAAGACAAAGAAGGATATCCACGTTTGCAGGTCATTGATGGTGGTAATGCTACAGGTATAATAAATCCAGCGACAGGGTTGCTTGTAGAGGGTTATGCTGTTCTTGATCGTGATGGATATGGACAGCCCTCAATTGAGGCGTATGCCACAGCAAACCATACACAGTATATCTATAAATTCAAAAAGGATGTAGAACTTTTCAGTCATAATATTGGGCATCCATTACTGGTTCCAGTAGTATATAAACCGGATGAAAAAAGACCTTTTGGACATTCCAGAATATCAAGAGCGTGGATGTCAATAGTGGGTTCGGCGGTAAGAACAATTAAGCGTTCTGAGATTGCTGCAGAATTCTTTTCGTATCCACAAAAATATGTAAACGGCTTGGATGAAGATGCTGAAAAAATGGACAAGTGGAAAGCAACAATATCAAGCATGATGACATTTACGAAGGATAAGGACGGAGATAAACCTGTAGTTGGTCAATTCCAGCAGCAGAGCATGACACCCCACACAGAACAGTTGAAAATGTTTGCATCTCTTTTTGCCAATGAAGCGGATCTCACCTTTGAGGACATGGGGTTCCAAGGGAGCAACCCATCGTCTGCAGATGCTATTAAGGCGGCGCATGAAAATATGAGATTAACAGCGAGAGCTGCACAAAGGACATTTGCAACCGGATTTCTTAATGCTGGCTTTTTGGCTGCATGCCTCCGTGACAATACGCAATATAAAAGAGAAATACTCTATATGACAAAGGCAAGATGGGAGCCTATCTTTGAGCCGGATGCATCAATGCTTTCTGCCATAGGAGATGGCGTAAATAAAATTAACCAAGCAATACCGGGATTTATAACGGCAGAGACACTAAGTGATTTGACGGGAATTGAGTATTACGGAGAAGAATAAGGTATGAGTGATGTATCGCCTATACTGCTTGAAAGCGTAAAAAAACTATTTGATATGTGGTTTTACGCCGACAAGGAAGTTAAAAAAATCTATAAAAAAGTCAAAAATGGCACGGCAACTTTTTCGGAAATGAAGCTATTTTCGGAAAGAGCAGGTGCCATTTTAAGTTCGGCGCTTAGAGCGACGCTCACAGCGGATAAGCTACCGGATGGAAAGCTATATCAAAACATAGCTGAAAAGGTCATCACTCCGATGCTGAAACAAAATCACGAATTGATTACAGAAGTATGCGGATATGTTGGAGATGATATTAACAAGGCCGCTCGCATAGGAACCAAAGCTGTTACAGCACCATTCAATTCAGATAAGGCCAAAACGGTGGCACAAATTGCATCAAACAGTAATGGTGTAGCGAATGGTAGTAAAGCGGCACAACTTGTAGAGAATGCCACCATGAGCATGGTAGACGACTTCATAAGAGCAAACTTGGACTTTCAGAAATTACTTGGGAATAACCCCCAGATAATAAGAATTTACCATGCCGGGAAAAACAAGTGCGACTTTTGCAACAGCTTACAATATTCCGGAGAATATAAAGGAGCAGGGATGCCATGGAATATATTTCAAAGACACCGAGACTGTAAATGTACACTTATATACAGCCCACAAAAAGGGAAATATCAAGATCCGTGGAGCAAAAAAGAGATGGACAGTTACACGGATATTGTATCAGAGCAAAGAAAGTATCTAACAGAATTAGACAAGATGAGCCCGGCAGAAAGAAAGACTGTGCGCAATGCTAGGGCAAGAGAGCTGAGAAGAAGCCAATATTCTCCTGAAGAATGGGAAAGAAGAAAAGCCGAGGAATCACTTGTAAGAAGGCAAAAAAACGAAGGCAAGGAATATAGAAAACTGACAGAATCTAGGATACTAGAGGAACAAGCAAGACAAAATGAGAAAAGACTTATACAGTATAAAAATTTAGAAAAAGTAGAAAGGATTAAAAAAGAAACTGCAAAAATAAAGGCGGAATACATAAATCAGAACATATCAAAAAAGGCCATAATTAAGCAAGAAGCAGGCTATAAAGTTGCAAAGCACAAAGAAGAAGTCAAATGTGCTGAATGGATTAAGAAAAAATTTGGAGGAGAAATATATCTACTCAAGGAGATTAATAAAGATAACATAAAGACTCCTGATTATAGATGGAATGGAAAATTGTGGGAACATAAATCCGCTTCGTCCATCAATTCAATCAGCCAGCAGGTAAGGAAAGGGATTAAACAAATATGGAAGAATCCAGGAGGCATAATAGTAGAGCTACGAAATGAGCACGGCATGCAACTGTCTGAAATATTTGAAACTGTTGAAAATAGAGTAAAGAGAAAGAAAATGAACCAAAGTATAGATGTAATAATAAAAGAAGAAGATGAGATTATAGGGATAATAAGAAGCAAATAAAAAGGCGCCCCGCCGACCAGAAAGGGTCAGCGTTCGCCTTCGGTTAGAGTTTCCTACTAACAATTTTATTATAACATAAAAAAGTTAATATACAAGTATATGTTGAGCATTGTCAAATGGAATGATGCCGGATTGTGGATCCGGAGTTACGGGTTCGATTCCCGTTGCTCAACCCAATCGTTTAACTGTAGCAAGGGGAGAGGTGATAATGATATAGCAATAAAATAAAAAATGTGAAGTAACAATGGAGGGAGTATATGGCAGGAAGAACAGGACGCCAGACACCCACGCAATCAATTGTTATTCCTTACAAGCTAACAAAAGGGCCTGAAGCGGTTGTTTTATATAATCATAAAAAAAGAGTTTTTCACCCATGGCAGGAGCTACAAATCTATGACATTATGGCGACTGACGATAATGGTCGTTGGATTCACACCAAGTATGGTTTGTCAGTTCCAAGGCGAAACGGCAAAAATGAGATTGTTATTGCGAGGGAGTTGTGGGGACTGAAAAACGGTGAAAAAATAATGCACACCGCACATCGAACCACCACATCACACAGCGCTTGGGAACGACTTATTGCAGCGTTAGAGCGTGCGGGATTCCATGAAGGACAACATTTCAAATCTACGGCTCAAAAAGGTTTAGAAACCATAACAATGTTAATTGATGGCGGTGGCAGTATACAGTTCAGAACCAGATCGTCAAAGGGTGGCTTAGGAGAAGGATATGATCTTGTTGTAATAGATGAGGCGCAGGAATACACTTCCGACCAGGAATCAGCTCTACAATATGTTGTAACGGACAGTAAAAATCCGCAAATTATAATGACCGGGACACCGCCAACTGCAGTTAGTGTAGGAACGGTATTCCCGGACTTTCGTGGAGATACGCTGTCAGGAGAAAAAAGCAATGCCGGTTGGGCAGAGTGGTCTGTTGATAAATTATACCCTGTTGTGGACATGTCAATGGATGAGCTCAGAGAACTGTGGCATGAAGTCAATCCATCTCTAGGGCTTACACTTGAAGAGAGGAATGTAGCAGACGAAAACCGAAAGGATGAAATTGACTACTGCATTCAGAGGCTTGGGCTATGGTTGCTACACAATCAGAAATCGGCCATAAGCCAAACTGAATGGGAAGAACTGCAGCTTACAAAATTACCTAAACTACAGAACAGGTTGTTCGCCGGCATTAAATACGGACAAGACGGTTCGAATGTGGCGTTATCTGTTGCGGTAAAAACAAATGATGAATTAAAGTTTGTCGAATGTATTGATTGCCGGCCTATAAGGGATGGCACCGAATGGATTATTGATTACATGAAACGAATGAAGCCTGAAAAGATAGTAATTGATGGACAGGCTGGCCAAAATAACCTTGCTAAAGATATGGCAGAAAACAGAATACGAGGTGTGATATTGCCTACTGTAAAGGAGGTAATAAGTGCAGCCGGTGCATTCGAGCAAGGAATATTCCAACAAACAATATGTCACATGGGGCAACCTTCTTTAACGCAGTCTGTTAGCAATTGCGAGCATAGAGCGATAGGCAGTAGCGGCGGATTCGGTTATAAGTCAATCCGAGAAGGAATTGAAGTCGCTATATTAGATAGCATTATGTTGGCTTTTTGGGTTTGTAACGAAAGTAAAGAAAGGAAGAAACAACAAATCAGTTATTAAGAGAACCGCAATAAGGCGGTTTTTTTGATATATTACGCGACCACGCGGTAAGTGGGGAAAGGCAAAAAAATGGCAGATTTTACACCTATTACAACACAGGAACAGTTTGATGCAGCAATTCAGGACAGGATTGGAAGAGCGAAAGACTCAGTAAGAAATGAGTTTGCCGGATGGATGTCACCGGAAGATGTACAGAAGAAAGTATCAGACTTAGAAACGCAGGTAAGTGATCTCACAGGTACTATAAACGGACTAAACGAGAAGATAAAATCGCATGAAGATGTAGTAGCTGAAAAGGACTCCAAACTCAAGGTATACGAGACCAACTCGGAAAAACTGAGGATAGCCAGAGAAAAGGGATTGTCCTATGAAGCGGTTGAACTGCTCCAAGGAGACGATAAGGAGAGCATAGAAAAAAGTGCAGACGCACTTAAGGCATATTTAGATGGTACGAATAAGGTGCCGCCGGCTCCAAATCCTGAAGGCTCCGGAGGGGAAGAAAAAGGAACAGAGAAAGAAGAAGCACTAAGGAAAACACTCAAAGGTGTGCTTGGAGAATAAAACTCCGGAAAGGAAATTAAAATGACATTATCAAAAGGAAATTTATTTGACCCTAAACTGGTCGCAGATCTTATTACAAAAGTAAAAGGGAAATCATCCCTGGCTGTACTGTCCGCCATGACTCCTATTTCTTTTAATGGAAATAAGGAATTCATATTTTCACTCGATAAAGAGGTAGATATCGTAGCCGAAAATGGGCCAAAAAGTCACGGTGGAGCAACATTGACACCGGTAACTATTGTTCCGATTAAGTTCGAGTATGGAGCAAGAATCTCAGATGAATTTTTATATGCAGCCGAGGAAGAACAGATAAAGATACTGGAGGCGTTCAATGACGGTTTTGCAAAGAAGGCGGCAAGAGGTTTGGACATTGCAGCATTCCACGGATTGAATCCACGAACAGGCACGGCATCAACTGTAGTAGGAGCCAATAATTTTGACTCTGCAGTAACACAGACTGTCGAGTATCAGGCGGCAACCATAGATCAAAACATTGAAGCAGCAATAAACTTGGTTGAGGGTTCTGACGGTGATGTTACCGGTATGGCTATTTCAAAGACGTGCAGGCAGGCTCTTGCTGCACTTAAAAACGGAACCAATGACAGGCTGTATCCGGAACTTGCTTGGGGAGGAGAACCGGGAACTATCAACGGTCTTCCGGTAAATGTTAATAACACAGTATCAGTTGCAGCTGCAGGCGTTACTGCAGATAAGGTTGTTCTCGGCGATTTCGCCAACATGTTCCAGTGGGGGTATGCGAAAGAAGTGCCTCTGGAAATTATTAAATACGGCAACCCGGACAACGATACTGAAGCGGGAGACCTTAAGGGGCATAATCAGATTTACATCAGAGCCGAAATATATATTGGCTGGGGTATTTTGGATCCTAATTCGTTTGCAAGAATAGTATAAGGAGGGCTGATATGCTGTATAAAAACACAGTGACCGGTGCCGTTATCGAAACAGAATGTGTGATAAGTGGTGAAAACTGGGAGGAAATTACAACTAAGTCGAAGCGGACCGGTAGAGCAAAGAAAACTGAAGCAGAAGAGCCGGAAAAACCGGAAAAATAAGTTAAGGTAGGTAACTATGCCCTGACAGAGGTAAGTGAGTTGGGGCATAGTTATATAAAAATCGCATAGGAGGATAGCATATGACTGCTTTTGCGACATTGGAGCATGTTAAAACATCATACGGACCGTTGAGTACAGCACAAGAGGCGAGAGTAAACGAATTACTGGAAGATGTATCAGAGGCACTCAGATATGAAGCAGATAAGGTTGGAAAAAATCTTGATGAAATGATTGTTGAAAAATCGTTTTTGGCGAGTGTGGCAAAAATGGTAACTGTAGATATAGTGGAACGCATATTGAGGCAAAATAAATCCGGAGAGCCTATGTCACAGGAGTCACAGTCGGCGCTTGGTTATACATGGTCTGGAACATATGCTATTCCCGGAGGCGGTGCGGCCAGTGCGATTATGAACAATGATTTGAAGCGGTTGGGAATAAGAAGACAAAGATATGGAACGGTAGAACTATGGGGCTCAGAGGAATAAATGTCAAGCTGTATAACAAGCAGAAGATAGGTACAGATGGGTTTGGAACACCAATATATGATGAAAGCGAGTTTACCATTGTCAGCAATGTGCTTGTGGCTCCTGCTACATCAGAAGAGATCATCGATGCTCAAAACCTGCATGGCAAAAAGGCTGTGTATACATTGGCTATCCCTAAAGGGGATACGCATAACTGGAAAGACCGAAAAGTTGAATTTTTTGGCGAGATATGGCGTACTTTTGGCATACCGCTTGAAAGCATTGAGGAACTCATACCTCTTGACTGGAATACGAAAGTGATGGTGGAACGATATGAGTAGCAATGTAGTCGGTTTTAAGCTGAATCGTGCAGGCGTTCGGGAGCTGCTCAAAAGTGAAGCGGCACAGGCTGAATGCGGTAAGTACGCACAGCAGATGTTTTCATCGTTATCCGGAACACCGGGATATTTCATGGAAAAGCGTTTGTATCCGGAACGAGCTGGCTATGCGCTTCTAGCGAAAGAATTTCCGGCGATAGCGGACAATGCAGAGAATAATACGCTGCTTAAAGTGGGTAAGGTGTAATGATTATTGAAGAAAAAGTACGCAGCCATATCAACAGTAATTCTGCGGTAAAAGCTTATATTGAGCGGCAGCCTGAGATTTCAGGCAAATTCATTTTGGTTGAAAAGACTGGAGGCGGCGGGAACTCTGACGGAGTAACACCAGCAACTATTGCTTTGCAATGCTACGCACCATCGCTGTATGAAGCGGCAGAGCTTAATGAGCAAATGAAGAATGTCATGAAGAAACTGGCTCTTGATAGCAAAATATGCAAAGTAAAGCTTAACAGTGATTATCCGTTTCCGGACACCAGAACAAAAGAGTATCGCTATCAGGCGGTCTATAACATTACTTATGTGTAAGATAAGAAAGGAAGGAAATAAATGGGAAATGAAGTGTCAAATGTAACGGTCGCAAAACCGGCTGTTGGAGGTGCCGTATATGTTGCACCGTTAGGAACTCCTATACCGACAACGGCAGATGGAGACATTGACCCGGCTTTCAAGTGCCTAGGGTATATCAGTGAAGAAGGCATTAAGAACAGTGCGGAGAAAAGCTCTGATGACGTAAAAGCATGGGGTGGAGATGTTGTGGCATCACCTCAGACGGAGTTCTCTGATAAGTTCTCGATGAAATTTATTGAAGCGCTCAATCCTGATGTTCAGAAAACCGTACGCGGAAGTTACAATGTAACGGGCAATCTTGAAACTGGAATGTCGGTTAAGATAAATTCTAAAGAGAATGAGCGCTTGAGATGGATTATTGACATGATGGCTACAGGCGATGTATTGTTCCGGACCGTAATTCCGGATGCAAAAATCACTGAGATTGGTGATGTAGAATATGTTGACGGAAAACCTGTTGGGTATGAAACGACTTTAAAGGCTTTTCCTGATTCTGGTGGGGACTACCATCATGAGTATTTTAAAAAGAAGGAGACACCATGATTAAAGGAAAGATTGAAAACGGATTTGAGTTTACAATAGCGGAAGGCGTAAGCGATGACTGGGAACTCCTGAAAGTAATCAGGAAATGCAACGATGACGCGTCTTACGTTGTTGATGTAGCAGAAAAACTTTTAGGAGCAAAACAGCTTAAAAAGCTTGAGGAATTTATCAAGAAAAGGGATGGTAAAGTTACGGTTACCGCAATAAACGCCATTCTTGAGGAAGTGCTTGAAGCAGCAGCCGAATTAAAAAACTCAACACCCTCGCCGGAAGACTAAACGAGAATGAAGATGCCGTAGTGTGTGACTTAGCTCAGAACTACGGCATTTTTGATTATAAGCAATACTCGTGCAAGCTTATATCAACACTCGTATCCGGACTTGGAGGGGATTCAAGGATTGCACGAATTGAAAGCGGAACTAAGGCATCAGAAGAAGCACTTTTACTTGCCTATATGGCAGATTGTTTGGGGTGCATTTTAGCATTCCTCACGAATGAAAAAATGCCAAAATCAATATTTGAAAATTTGGCTGGAATTGAAAAGGAAGCAGTGTCAGAGTATGTGTCATACAGAAGCGTAGATGATTTTATTTCAGCCAGATATGGAGATTAACTATGGCTACATTAGGAACTGCATATGTACAAATATTGCCATCAGCAGAGGGTATTGACGCAAAAATGCGGCAAGCTGTCGGAGCGCCATCAAAAAAGGCGGGAGCTCACGCAGGGCAGCTTATTGGCAATACGGCTAAAAAGTTTATAGGAGCAGCAGCAATCGGCATGGCTGTAAAAAAGTCGGTCGAAGAAGGTGCGAAGCTGGAACAGTCTTTGGGCGGTGTAGAGACGCTTTATAAGAAGCATGCAGACACAGTAATTAAGAATGCCAACAACGCATATAAGACAGCTGGACTTTCGGCCAATGCATACATGGAACAATCAACGATGTTTGCCGCATCATTACTCCAGTCTTTGGACGGAGATACCAAAAAAGCGGCAAAGTACGCTGACATGGCCATCCGTGATATGTCGGACAACTCTAATAAGTTCGGCACCAACATCCAAGATATTCAAAATGCATATCAGGGATTCAGTAAGCAAAACTACACAATGCTGGATAACCTGAAATTAGGTTACGGCGGAACAAAGACAGAGATGGAAAGACTACTTAAAGATGCAGAAAAACTAAGTGGTCAGAAATATGACATATCTAATCTGTCGGATGTATATGATGCAATACATGTAGTACAGAAAGAAATGGGAGTTACAGGCACAACCGCTAAGGAAAGTTCTGAGACACTATCTGGATCATTTGCATCAATGAAAGCGGCTGCGGATAACTTCCTAGGCAGTTTGGCTCTCGGACAGAATGTAGGACCGGCACTGTCAGGATTGGTAACATCAACATCAACATTTTTATTCAACAACCTTGTCCCTGCAGTATTTAATATTGCAAAGTCATTACCGGATGCATTATTTACAGGAATTAAAACGGCGATACCGCTCCTTGCAGCGAAGTTGCCTACTCTTGTATCGGAGTTATTCAGCACTGTAACGACCATGACCAATAAATTGTCTGATTTTCTGTTGGATGCCTTCAGCGGTGACAGCGGTAATGATTCAAAAATGGTATTAGCGGCAGGGAAGTTTATATTGAAGCTAGGAAAAGCAATTCTTAAGGGTGCCGGGAAACTAACATTGGCACTCCTTAAACTGTTCGTAATAGCAATTCCGAAAGCCCTCATATCAGGTGTTGGAATACTGCTTAAAGCAGTTGGAAGTCTAATAAGCAAGGGCGCCGGTAAGATAGTTTCGGCTGCCAAGGCTAAATTTGCAAAAATAAAAGATGCGATTACAGCACCAATAACAAAAGCAAAAGACAAAGTAAGCTCCATAATTAACAAAATCAAAAGCTTTTTCCCGTTAAGGATTGGAAGGATATTTAGCAACTTAAAAATTCCTAGGATATCGATTCAAGGCGGCAAAGCACCTTTTGGCATTGGTGGCTTCGGTACGGCTCCAAAAATTAGCGTGAAATGGGCAGCTAAAGGCGGAATAGTTGACGGAGCGACATTAATAGGAGCTGGGGAAAAAGGTAAAGAGGCGATAGTGCCTTTAGATCCATTCTGGAAGAGGCTTGATAATTACGAACGTCAGGGAGCGGATATCGATTATGACCGCATGGGTTCTGCTGTGGCGAAAGCTCTCTCAGGATTGCCAATAACAGCAGAGGTGGAAATTGACGGCGAAACTTTTGTGAGAAAAACGGTTCGACTCATGATTAAGGCCATCAATAAAATACAGGCTTTTGAAGCAAGAAAGTACGGACACATATAGGAGATAAAATGGACAGGATAGATTTACCTATTGAAGCGGTTAGTATCGATGGGCAGTACATTGAGGATGCTATACCAGGATACAAGACAATCAAGACTACTGGCAGAGAAACTATTCAGCCGGAGATTGAAATATATCCGTCAACAGCTACCGATGGAGAAAAAATTAAGAACATCAGATACTCTGCAAGGATTATAGAGGTTGAATTTCTCTTGATGGCGGACAGCATGGAACAGCTCAGGGGCAGAATGAACCACCTTAACAATCTGTTATCTATGGATGAAGCGGATTTTGTGTTTAATGACGAACCGGATAAATTTTTTGAAGGGTCGCCAAGCTTCACAACAGAGATAACAGACTACAAAAATGGGCTAAAAGGTACATACCAGATTTATTGTGCTTTTCCGTTTAAGCGATCTGTAGCGGTTAAGACGGTAGAACCTAGTGTAATAAATGATTATGATGCAGAATTTTTCATCAATTACTTGGGAAATTATCCGGCACGTCCTGTACTGACAGCAGAGTTCACAGGAGCGTTAACTGGAGACGATTATTCAGAGGATGGGGATTGCGGATATATAGCATTTATTGATGACGATGAAAATATTATACAACTGGGGAATCCTAATGTTGTTGATGTTGACGAATACACTTTTGCAGGTCGGCTTATTAACAAAAAATTCAATTCCAAAACAGGTTGGAATACAAACGGCGGAAAAAATTATAAAAATGCAGCAATAGAAGGAACAATTTTAACCAGTAATATTATTGATACATATTGGAAGAAAGGTAAGGGGCAGACACTCACATTTGCAAAACCATCATTTACGGCTAATACGACCAAATGGCATGGACCAACACTATGGAAAAATACAGCAGGCGCTGTCAATTTCGAATTAGCAGTGGTGCACAGAATATGTGTAAGTGCGACAGGGCAACTTGGTTCGTTTGAGGTAGGTGCATATAACGTCAACGGCTCAACACAAACTATGGTGGCCGGCATTGTTATTGATAAGAATACCTCCGGCACAAGCGCCACTGTCCGATATATAATAAACGGCAAGCAAGTAGGAAGTAACATAATAGACTTGTCTTATTACAATACTAATTTTGGGTATTGTAAGCGGACAGCCATCTACAAAACTCAGTACTATACAGACAAAAAGAAAAAGAAAAAAAGTAAGAAAAAGACAAAATACAGCAGAAAGGTGTTCAGCGAGTATAAATATACTCAATCTAATCTTAATACATCAATAAAAAAGTCGGGTTCACAGGTGACATTCAAGGTAGGAAATCTTTCGACCAGAAAATTTACGAGTGATGACGCTCTGCCTGCGCATAATGCATCGTTTCACTTTGGTAAGTACAAAGGGACAGCGGCACTGCACACTAATGCTGTACGTTCAGTTAAATTCACAGCAAATCCATCGCCTGAGTTTGAGGATGTACCGAATGTATTTACAGCGGGCGATATTATTGAGGCTGATTGCAACGATGCATCTGTATACCTACGCAGAGAAGATACAGAAGAAGGCTTCTTTGCGCCGCAATACGGTGCTCTTGGTAACGACTGGGAAAATTTTAAGCTGACCAAGGGAAACAATGCTATTAAGGTTGTTTGGTCGGAATGGGTAGACCCAAACTATAAGCCAACGATCACAATATCGTATAACGAGGTATATTTATGATTGTTTATTTTACTGACAGAAAACTAAACCTATACGGCAGTGCGTCAACAGAGCTGCCTGGTGGCCTGCGGATAATAGATGATCTAACAACGGAAGAAATCAGCTCAGGCGTAAATGTTTTTACTTGCGTTATTTCGTGCGACAATTCGACACGGTTTAATCTGGAACGGGGGGCATCTGTCGGGAATTTCGTACTTAAATCCGGAGGCAGCGCTTTCAGTGAAGCGAAAAACAGCTATGATAAGTTTTATCAAATAATAGAAACAATGTTTGACTCTGAGGGACAGACTCTCACGCTCTATTGTGAGGACGCAGGACTTGATCTTATTAACAAAGTGGTTGGTGCAGTAACGCTTAAAGATAAAACACTAATCCAAATGCTTCAAGCGTTCGTGCCAAGCGACTGGAGCATTAACATTATAGGTGCGCCAACAAACACTAAAACATATACATGGGACGGCGAGAACACCGCAACAGAAAGAATAAACTCTATTGCTGAATCGTTCGGCTACGAAGTATATTATTCCGTTACCGTCGAGGGCATGACCGTAATGGGGAAGAATCTTAATATACTCAAAAAACGGGGTCGTACAAAGGCTGAAGAACAATTAAGGCTTGGCAGAGAAATCAAAAATATTGTTACTAGTATCAGTATAAGGGATTTGGCTACGGCTTTTGCAGTTACAGGAGGAACGCCTGAAGGCAAGAAAGCTCCTATCAACTTGAAGGAATATGCTTACTCATATGCGGATCCAAAGACGGGAGATATATATGAGGTGCATAAGCCAACGGGTCAAATGAGAAACATAACGGCTATGAGGAGATGGTCAAGCGTGCTGGATAGTGATGGTCTAATTGTCAAACGTTTCCAATATGAAAGTACAAATAAGGCTACACTTGCAGGACAGGCAAGAGCAGAATTGCAAAAAGTCAGCCAGTTAGTTACCGAATACGAAGTAGAAATAATACAGATGCCCGACGGCACACAAGTAGGAGACAGAATCAACATTATAGATGAAGATGGTGAACTGTATTTGGACGCACGTATCCTTAAAATAGAAACATCAGAATCATCACAAACGAAGACAGCCACCATAGGTGAGTATGTTAAAAGGGGTAGCGGAATAAATCCTGAGCTTGTAGCGCTAGCAAAGCAATTTGCAGAAAGTGTAAAAGACGGTCTTGACGGAGTAACCATATCTATAAGCAGTTCCGGTGGCAATACATTTCATAACCGAGTAATTGAAACCACGTTGCAAGCTACGATATTTTTCGGAGAAAAAGCTATAACCACACAAGCCGAACTTGAAGCGGTTTTTGGCATCGATGCAGAAATAAATTGGTACTCTGGAAGTAATATAGTAGGTTCCGGATTTGAATTAAATGTCAGCAGTCAAGAAACTCAAGTACAGTATAAAGTGAGGTTAATCGCATGATAAGAGCAGAGCAGGAAATAACATTAACCCGTGTTATAGATGGTGAGCCGGGTGCGCCAGGTAAAAGCGCATATGAATCAGCACAAGAAGGTGGATATGAAGGAACTGAATCACAATTCAACTCTGATTTAGCCGAAATACCTAACAAACCGAACATAGATGATATTGCTAACACAATAGAATCCACAAACTACAAAACCTTTATAGCCTATGCATCGGATATGAATGGCGAAAATTTTTCATTAATAGACGATCAACTTCAGTATGTTGGAACTTACACTTCTCCGATATCTGAACAATCTTCAGATTATACAAAATATACTTGGAGATTAAATCCAAAATGGGCAGCCCGTTTTGCTAATGACTATATACAGGATATTGCTGGAGGAATAAAAATTGTTAATCCGGAAAATTCTAACATATATGCGGGGCTTTCTTCTCTGGCCTTAGCTTTTGTACTAGACGGAATTGAACAGGCAAGACTTGGATATGATATATCAAGAGATGCATACGGGCTTGTTGCACATGATATTTTTGCGTTTGGAAGCGGCGCAGGCGTTAAGTTTGATAACTCTCAAAATGCGACGACCAGAGGTCGTTTTGTTTGGGAAATAAGAGATAATGGACACTTATCTCTTAAGTTGTATTAAGGAGGACATACCATGGCTACAGTGCCTACAGGATATGTGTTTTGGGATGCATCGGCTAAAAAATCATATGATGCCGGGAAAACAATGCCAGTACTTGGAAATGGCGATTATTTAGTCCCTGCCACATCTAATTATGATGGATATTATCAACAATATATATACTATACTTCAAACAATGAATATGACGTTTATTTTACTAATGGATGGAGCGGCGTAGTGCAGTCTGAGTACCTTTCCAAACCTCAGAAAGCACCGTTTAATTCTATAGGTGGCAAACCTGTTAGAATCTTTTCATATTATGGTTGTACATTTACATCATCGCCGACGGTTAGCGGAGTAACAAATCTATGGGCATTGTGTTATTGGAAGTGCTTGAATTTAACAACAGTTCCAACATTACCTCCAAATTTAAAATCTGTAAATTACTCCTTTGCCGAGACTAAGATTAATTCGCCGCCAAATTTAAGTGGATTAACAAATCTTCAATTCGCAAAATATACTTTTATGAAATGTTTTAATTTAACATCTCCGCCGGACATTTCTACAAACAACAAGCTTACGAATATGGTTGGGATGTTTGAAAATTGTCCTAATTTAGTAGTTCCGTCCGGATATACGTTACCATCTGGAAGCATTGACATTGGTTTTATGTTTTATAACTGCCCAAAAGTTGTTAATGGAGTTACCATTCCAGCAACGGTCACATCAGCCTATGCGATGTATCAAAAATGCACTGCATTGGAAGGATTCATCAATATTTTATGTTCCGAATCTGCGAACTTATCGCGTCTGTTTTCAAAGACTATAAAACAGATAGTATTAATTGGAGGGGATGCCGCATGTGTTAAAGCTGCTAGAAGTGCTGAAAATGGAAATGCTTTTGTGGGGGTAAAGGCTAATCCTTTATCGCTCACAGCAATCAGATGCGATGCCAATGGGAATGAATTAGTAACTGGCCAATATTGCAAATTGACTTGTAGTTTTACAGCTCCAAATGTTCAAAATGCTAAAATATTACCACCAACAATCAAAAGGAATGGCTCGGCACTAACGTTAACGTGGAGACTTAATTCTTTAACCGGAACACAAATAACCTCAAGCGGTATTCAACTTCCGACATCCGGAAAAATTGTAACGTTATATACACTTGCTAGTGGTGAGGAAGCTGTTAACTTTTCTTTAAAAACCAAGACATCTTATAATACATATACTTGGGACTCAGGAGAAATTCTAGCTAATTTAACATATGCGGCATTTCTTATAGATTTTCTGCCAAATGGGACGGGAATGGCGATAGGTAAAGAAGCTGTAATGCCTGGACTAGAAGTTGATTTTGATTCTAGGTTTAATAAGAAACTATTAAATAAAGATACCGAACTCGAAGGCTTACTTACAGGTCTCGGCTGGACGGATTGTATCGAGTGAAAAAGGAGAGACTATGGTCAACATATCTAAAACCCTCAAAAGGTTGTTAAACGCAGTAAATGGGTACATAATAGAGTCGTACTTGGTCATGGACGGTGAGACCATTTCGGGCGGTGGCTATAAAGGAGGCACAACCGGCGCAAAAACAAAAGCCGGTTATAGGCCAATCGGCGTAGTTGGCGTTAATTCGACTGTGGCTCGTCTTGTACCGTACCGCTGGGCATTAACGGACGATGTACTTGGCAGTACAAAGATTAGGTGGGCTGTCTATAACGCAGGTTCTTCGAGTGCTTCAAGCGGTCGGTTATATGTGCATGTTTTATGGGCTAAGGTGAATTAATATTAAGTAGTTTCGAGCAACAGCGAGAGCTGTTTTTTTATGGAAATTTAACGAAGAGAAGAAAGGAAGGAATTATCATGTGGACATGGATTAAAAAAGCTCTGATAAGGGCATGTTGGACAGCAGGACAAGTAGCCGTTCCGTTGATTCCTGTTGGAATTACATTATGGGAAATTGATTGGTTGCAAATTACAGGGGTTGTATTTTCAGCTTTTATACTTGCTTTTATAAAATGTGCAATTCAGGAATCCAAGATTTATTGGAAAGACATAGCTGAAATAGAAGAAGCAAACGGTTTAACGCTTGAAGAAATGGAAGTAGAAGGGGTTGAGAACGATGGTTAAAGTTATTAAATCTATACACTTTAAGATGCGAGATAAACGATGGCGTTGGAAAAAGTATCCGTTCTGGAGTAAAATCAAGAACGCTATCTACGGCAACTGCGGGTGTGGTCCTGCTTCCGGGGCTATAATTGATTCTTCCGTGCATCCTGATGTTTTACCAACTGACATCGGCACAGAATTGGCTAATGTTAAAAACGGCGTAACACCCGGAGGGGCAACCTACTGGAAACCATTACTGAGAAGACTTGAAAAACGTGGTTGGAAAGTTATTGATTGCAGGACTATGACGCAGTTCCTTGCTAAAATGAATGAGGCTAAAGAAAAAGGTGAAAACCCTTACGGTTTGGTTGACTTGTGGGGTAGAAAAGGCGGAAAGACTTGGACTGGTGGAGGTCCTGATACCGGGCATTATGTGGCAGTTACTGAAATCAAGGGTCAGGATATGTATATTAAGGATCCCGGTCCTCGTCAAACTAACGGGTGGGCTAATTATAAAAAACACATGCAAGGGCATGTAAAGCTCTGTGCAGTGTTTATTCACCCTAGGTTAAAAGAGCCTCTAGACAAGTCTAAAGATAAGAAGAAGTATGAGGGAACACTTCCCGTACTACCCACCTTACTTGAAAGGCTCGCTGTAGCTTGTGCTTATCCGTACAAGACTGCGAAAAGTGTTTATAAATATCACGGTGGTAAAGCTAAAGAAGCTTATAAAAAAGCTCTAAATAAAGCTTATCCTGAAAGGCTGAAAAAAGGTTCTTCGTGGGGCAGACAAACAAGAGTAGGAGGTAGCTGTGACGTGTTTGTTGGAACTTGTGTTGTTGTATCAGGTGTTTTTGCACATATTGCTAAAAAGTTTCCACGTGGATTGGACGGACAGATTCCTTTCTTACGGAAGCACGCTAAAAAGTTGCGTGTAGCAAAACCTAAGAGCGGAGATATCGTTCACAGGAATAATCATATTGCTATATGGTTATCACTTAATGGTGAGGACTATGTTGCCAATGCTCACTTTAAGCAAGACGGTGGTACGTATGGAATCATTGAAAAGTCTAGTAATTTTAACAAGTATTACAGACCGCCGTATAAGCCGACTTACCTCATGAAAGGGGATATATTCACATCTGTTAAGTACCTTCAGCAGTTCCTTAATTGGTATGGTAATTACGGCTTAGTAGTAGATTGTAGTTTCGGTCCTAAAACGGAGTCTGCGGTAAGGGCGTATCAGCGAGCTAAGAAACTTAAAATAACAGGTGTTGTGGATGTAGCCACTCTTAAGGCAATCAGAAAGGATGCAGCATAATGGGAATAGTAGGGCTTGCCGGTACAGTCGTATTTTTAATGGTGTGTATATATTTCGGCGTAAAAAATTAGAAGGACGTGTATTATGACAGGATATATTGCTACGGTTATAGCTGTGTGTTCAGCTATTGTATCTGTAGGTGGAGCAGCAGCGGTCTTGTACAAAGCTTATAAGTTTATCAACAAGCCGATAGAAGCACTGAGGAAAGACCTCGAATATATTGAAGAGTGTTTGTCTAGAGACAAAGATAGGCTTGAGGATCATGATGATTTACTGAAAAGGCTCTGTGAAACATCAGAGGCTCTTGTTAATGCGGATTGTGTTATATTAACCCACATGGTTAAAGGTAACAACACAGGTAAGATGAACGATGCTATTACAGATTTAGTGTCGATGTTAGCTCCAAAATACAAATAACTGATGCATAAAAAATGCATAATCAAAACGAGGGGGTCGGGAGCAATTTCGACTCCTTTTTTGTTGCTTAAAAACAGTGCGTGGCAAAAAGTTTCCCACTTTTTTTCCCATTATTACGGGAAACATGGGGTAATATGGGGTATGTTGAGCTTAAAATTTAAAAATAAAAAAGCCCTGAAACCGTTGAAATTTCAAGGCTTTTCAACTGGTACTCCCTAGGGGAGTCGAACCCCTGATTCCGCCGTGAGAGGGCGACGTCTTGACCACTTGACCAAGAGAGCATATGTGAGATTTTGTATTTCCGCTGCGGAATGAATTATAGCACATAAATGGGCCATGTGTAAAGTGCATGCAAAGTAGTGATAGTGTCAACTTGTTGTGGAGTTTTTGATTGACATCAACTCCAAAGTGTATTTCTAACAGTTCCAAATCCTTGTATTAGTATTTGAGTTCCACTGGTTCCATCAAATATAGGTGGTTCACCTTCAAATACAGTCCAATCCACAGCTCCTGATATTGCTTCCTTGATAAACTGTTCCGCATATTCGCTGTAAGTCTGTTTCTGTCCCTTTTTGAAATCTTCAGCCATGATTTTTCCGCCGTTTTTAACATACACACGTAGCTTTGCCGGCTTTCCAAGACCCGCCTTACTCCAGCCCAGAGGATCTCTGCTAAACCGCTCAGATAAAACATGACTAACCTGTGCTTCCGTACAACTGCCGAATATATTTAAATTTTTACGATTTACAATTTCGTTCCAATTTCCAAACAGATATGTACCAAATTCTGAAATATGCTTTATCTGATTCTCATCTTCTGCAATATCATAAAGGCTCTGAAGGATTTCGTCTGCCTTTGCTTTATCTTCTTCTTTTATGGCTTTTGTTATATGCGTTGATACCTTTTTACCGGGAAACTTGTTGGATAAGCTTTTGACTCTTTTCCCCAAGTGATAGCCATCCATGACATGAACAGTTTGTGGAAAATTCTCCAATCCGTTTTTAATCCATCTTCCTCCGTCTCCATGAATAAAAATCTTCTTAACCTTTGTTACATCATAGGCTTTATCAAGATAACCTTCCACGCTCTTCCAAAGATTCTTTGTGTCAAATGATTCGTCTACAAAGTGCATGGTTCCAATTGTTTTATGTCTTTTTTCATTTTCGGTATCCATTCCTTCGGTCACTGTAACCAGTGGAACAATCTTGCTGGATTTGCCTTTCTCCTTATTTGGTTTTTGCATATGTGCATGGTCTTCGTCTGCATATATGTGAAGCTCTCCTATGTCTTTCTTCTCGGTGCTCTCCGGCTCCTTTTCCATTGCAGGCAGTTTACCGATATGGTTCTTCACAGTCTGTCTGCTTAATTTTCCTCCGCTGGCAATAGCCGCACTCTTTGCATAGGACATATCCGTTGCAAGAGTAACCATAGCAGCACTCAAATTGTCTCCTATTCGCTCATATGAACGAATGCCTGTTATGTGATCAAGAATGAAAACATATTGGTCATTGATTTTATCATAGTAGTAATCACGAGGAAGCTTTAGTATTCCTAATTCGGTATGAAGTTCTCTCGCTCGTTCCTTTTCTTTTAGAACCAGTCCCTGTTCTTTACGACCGGCCTTATCTGCTCTTATCTGTATGTTTAGCCCTGTAAAAATCGTTTCAACGATTGCTGATGCTGCTGATTTGCAATCCTGTAACACATCTGAAGATAGTTGATCAACATCCTGAATTCCACCCGAATATGCTTTTTTTGTAATTTTCCTTCCCAATTCTTGTGTTATTTCCTGTATAATTGTTTCCATAGAGATCTTCCTTTCGTTTAATAATTTTTGCAAAACTATTTTAACACTTAAGAATTGATCTCTATTTCTTTATTTTTAAAAATTCCACAATTATTTTACACTAACCAAAGTAGTTCGCCTATACCACAGGGGGGATGATTTGTGGTATACTATCTAGCGTAATAGATAAATATTCTTTGGAAAAGGAAGCGCAGAGAAAGAACGGACAAATTAAGATGAGAAATATACTTATAACCGGCGGACCGACAAACGAGTACATTGATGAGGTGATGAAGATTACCAATATGTCTACGGGCAGTCTGTCGGTGACACTGAGCAGGTTTTTCCTGGAAGCGGGATATGGTGTGACAGCGGTTTTCAATCACAGCGTAAACACGGAGAAGATTGAAATCGCCATGGAGGAACAGGGAATTCCGGCGAACAATCTCCAAGTAGTCGGAATTGAAACCACTGAAGACATGATGGATGCAATCGAGCGGTGTCGTGACAAGTCCGCAGCGGCAGGCTGGCAGTATGATGCGATTATTCATGCGGCGGCTGTGGGAGATTACAAGGGCGAATTTTCGTTCCTGCTGGAAGATCTGGCGAAGGAGCTTTTCGAAGCAAAGGATGATGCAAAATCCCCGGAGGATTTCCTCAGAATTATGGAAAATCCCAAGTGCAAGCTTAACGATGATATCAAGATCTCCAGTTACCAGAAGAATCTGACGGCAAAACTGAGTCTGACCCCTAAGATAATAGGAAGACTCAGAGGGTGGTTTCCGGAGACTTTGCTTGTGGGATGCAAGCTTCTGGAAAATGTTTCAAAGGCGGAACTCTATGAAGTGGCAGCGAAACTGGCTACAAAGAACGACATGGATTACATTCTCGCCAATGACCTGGCGGATTTGAGACACGGGCAAACGACCAGGTACCTTTGCACGAAGGATGGATTTAGGGGAACTAAGCTGGAAACGCCGAAAGATATTTTTGAGTTTATAGACAAGGAATTAGCGAAATAAGATGGTTAAATACGAGAGTACGAGAGGAAGCAAGAACTACAAAACAGCGGCTCAAGCCGTAATACAGGGAATCGCAGAGGATAAGGGGCTGTATGTTCCACAGAGCATACCGGCTCTTCCAATGGCAATTGAAGATTTTGTCGGTAAGACATACAGGGAAGTGGCTTTTGAGATAATCAAAACCTTCTTTGATGATTATACAGCGGAAGAGATGAAATATTGCGTTGATGGTGCCTATGACAGCAAATTTGAAGAAGCTGAAGTGGTCCCCGTAAAAGAGGCGGGAGGTGCTTATTTCCTAGAGCTGTATCATGGCAAGACTGCAGCATTCAAGGACATGGCGCTGAGCATTTTGCCTTATTTGTTGACTACTGCAACCAAGAAAGAGAATGAAGATAAGAAGATATGCATCTTGACGGCGACATCCGGAGATACCGGCAAAGCCGCGCTGGAAGGTTTTGCAGATGTGGAAGGTACGGAGATAATCGTATTCTTCCCGAATCAGGGTGTCAGCGAAGTGCAGGAGCGCCAGATGGTTACACAGGAAGGGGATAATACCCATGTGTTTGCCATTGAAGGCAACTTTGACGATGCACAAACCGGAGTAAAGAAGATTTTTAACGATAGAGAATTTGCAGAAAAGCTGGCGGGTATGGGCTGCAAGCTTTCAAGTGCAAACTCGATTAATATCGGCAGATTGGTGCCGCAGGTGGCATACTATGTGTGGGGTTATGTGAAGCTGATTGAACGCGGTGTAATCAGGGCAGGCGAAAAGGTTAACATCTGCGTGCCGACAGGCAACTTCGGCAACATTCTGGCCGCATACTATGCAAGCCGGATGGGGATTCCGGTTAACAGATTCATCTGTGCATCAAATCAGAATCGTGTGCTGACCGACTTCTTTGAGACGGGTAAATACAGCACGAAGCGTGAATTCTACCTGACTAATTCGCCGTCCATGGACATACTTATTTCCAGCAATCTGGAGAGGCTGCTTTACCACCTGTCGGATCATGACGGTGCGGAGATTCACGACCTCATGGAAGCCCTTGAAAAAAACGGGGAATATACCGTCAGCGACAGGATTCGCGAAGGAATGGCGAAGTTTGTCGGCGGGACAGCCACAATTGAAGAAACAAATGCCACAATCGGCTCTATGTACAGGGATGAGGGATATCTTATCGATACGCATACTGCCGTGGGATATAAAGTATACAAGGATTACGTTGCAAAATCCGGGGACGCAACGCCTACTTTCATTGCTTCAACTGCAAGTGCCTACAAATTTGCGGAGTCCGTTGCTCAAGCCATTGGAATCGGGGAAGAAGCCAATGGTTTCAGATATGTTGAAGCGGTTGCGAAAAAGACGGGTGTACGTGTTCCTAAGGGGTTGAAAAACCTGGACAAGAAACAAATCAGACATACGGGGATAATTGAAATCCCTGAAATGATCAATGTAGTTGAGGATAGTGTCAAATAAAAGAAAGTTATTATTTTAAGGAGGAAAGAAAGATGAGAAAAATTATTTCAATTGCTGTTGCCGCTGTAATGTTGGTTGCAATGTCACTGACTTTCGGCGGGTGCGGCGGAGAGCCGGCAAACCTGCAGGAATATCTTGACGCAAATCCTTCCTTACAGGAAGAGATGGCTGAGAGCATGAAGGGGTTTGAAGATGAGACCATGTCTGTTAATGTATACGCAGAAGGAAACTGCCTGGTAATGAGCCTTAAGTATAAGGATACTTATACTCCGGAACAGGTAGACATCATGGGACCGAGCTTTGACAGTTATTCGGACTTTTTCCAGACTTTGGCTGACGGGCTTATAGAAGAAATGGAAAAAGAAACGGAACTTGAAGGAGTCACCGTCAAAATTGAAATCATAAACGGTGACGGGAAGGAAATATGGGCCGAAGAATATTCACTGGCGAAATAAGCCTTCTGTGTGATTTGTTATGACAATCACGTTGGGCCGTATTGGGCAGTAACGTTGTAAAGTAAAGATTGAAAACACCCGTAGCTTTTGTTATAGTGTACGGGTGACGCGGAGGATTGACCGAGTGGCTAAGGAGCTCGCCTGGAAAGCGAGTAGGGTGTAACAGCCTCGTGGGTTCGAGTCCCATGTCCTCCGCCAAAAAGAAAGAGGCAGGTGCAACCTGTCTCTTTTCTTTTTGATAGAGCCCCATGTGATGTGACGAGAATCCACGAAGTGGGTGAGAGAGTCCCATGCCTGATTTGCGCGTAGATGTGTGAGCAGAGCGAGTGCAGAAACGCACTGCAAATCAGGACAGCAAGCGAAGGCAAGGTGCGACTGTAGCACCGTAGCCGGAGTCGGAGAGAAGCGTCGAAGACGCTGAGCGTTGTCCTCCGCCAAAAAGAAAGAGGCTGATTGAGGCCTCTTTTTCGTTGGAATTTCAACGCTTTGAGCACTTGGAAGCGTGCAAATCCATCCCATCAAAAAACGCCAAACGGTGCTCTGTGGGCTCCATAATAGGCGTTGCGGTGCACAAAGAGTTGGGATGAAAAATGGCAAAAATGGTGAAAAATAATCGCATAGTTGACATTTGAGTAAAGGGACATAGCGTATTTTTTAGTTGATGACTTTTTGAGTGACTGCTAAAATGAATTAAACAAAACTATAAATTAGAATTTGTATAGAGGTTATAATGATGCTGCAACATGAATTTGAAATTATGCAGAAGACACACGAGAAGAGGCAAAGATACTAAATATAATCGATAAGCTTCATAATAATAGTGCACAAGAACAATCGTATCTTATGGCTTTGAAAGAAGCTGTTACATTAACTCCCGATGTGAGTATAGAAACACTATTTAATTCATTTACTTGGAAAGAAAACCTTGAGACAGTTTTGGAATCATTCCTTACAGATTATCAAGATACGCTAGAAAGATTACAAGAAGAACAGAAGACCTATTCTGATGTAGCCTTTGGGTTAAGTGATGATAAAGAAGAACGCAAAAAAGCTTTAAGAGCATTCCAAGAAATTGATGCACAGATTAGAGATGTTGAAACTTTAATTGAATTGCCTAACTATGTGAAAGTCACAGCGAGAGAACAACAACTTCTTCGTGGAGATGTTCTTACTGTTACTGGAAGCGCAGGTGTTGGAAAATCTCAACTGCTAGCATATGAAACAAAGCAACTTTTGGACAATCAAAGGGACGGCTTGCTACTGATTGCTGGATATTACTTATTATTTTAGACAGACGACAGTGCAGTTAAGTTGGAAGTTTCAATTGAAAACGAAACGGTTTGGCTGACACAGGATCAGATGAGCAAATTATTCGATACTGCAAGATCATCCATTGCATATCACATAGGTAATATTTTCAAGGAAGAAGAGAGACTGTGAAAAAAAGTCTGTAAATAAAAAAATGAGTATCCTCCTATGGTAAAATAAAAAAACCCATAGGAGGATATTTTTATGGCTAACAAGAAAAAAGAAGTTTACAAGGTAAAGCCCTTGAACGAAAACAAGAAAAATATCATCGCAGCACTAATTGATGAGTATGACATCGAAACTGCCGATGATATTCAGGAAGCTCTCAAGGATCTTTTGGGAGGTACCATCAAGTCTATGATGGAAACCGAAATGGATGACCACTTAGGTTACGAAAGCTATGAACGAAGTGATAACGATAACTATCGCAACGGAACCAAGCCTAAGACCGTAAGAGGCAATTATGGTGAATTTCAGATTGATGTTCCTCAGGATAGACAATCTACCTTTGAACCTAAGGTTGTTAAGAAACGCCAGAAGTGTTTGTTGCAAAATAAAAATGGAGAAAGTTGCAGAGCAAAAATGGAGAAAGTTGCATCTCCAAAATGGAGAAAAATGCAGAGCTCCGGATTATGCTCTTTAACATAATCTATGGTTCATTTAATCAACTGAAAATCCATTGCATGCATTCCACTAATCATTTAACCTTGTCTTGTTGTAGAAATAGGACAAGGAGGAAAGGGGAATGACAACTACAATGGATCGAATTCATACTATCAGACAACTGTACTATGAACAAGGCTTGAATATCTCCCGGATTGCAAAGCAACTGAGCCTTGACTGGAAAACAGTACAGAAATATGTAGACAAGGAGGATTTTAACCTGCCTGAACCGGGCAAAACAATTTTAAAACAACATGTTTCAAAGCTTGATCCATACAAGGATACAATCGACGAGTGGATTCTTGAGGACAAAAAAGCACCAAGAAAGCAACGTCATACTGCTAGGCGCGTTCACAAACGTTTATCTGAAGAGTTCCCGGAGTATGACTGCAGTTACCGGCTGGTGGCAGATTACTTTTCTGCCAGAAAGGAAGAGTTGCTTACCGGGGCAAAGGATGAATATATTCCTCTTCTGCATAATGCCGGGGAGTCTCAGGGAGACTTCGGAGCCTCATCATTTTATGAGAATGGAATGCTTCACAACGGCAAGCACTTTGTGCTCAGCTTTCCCAATTGCAATGCCGGATTTTTTCAGCTTCACTACGGAGAAAATATGGAGTGCCTGCTGGAAGCCCTTAAAGCCATATTTGAATATATCGGCGGCGTTCCCACGGAAATCTGGTTTGACAATACCCGCACGATTGTTACAAAGATAATCAAAGGTGGCGGCAGGGAGATAACTGAACGTTTTCAGCATTTTGCGGAACATTACAGATTCAAAGCCGTATTCTGCAACCCTGATTCAGGGAATGAAAAAGGTAATGTTGAGAACAAAGTTGGATATCATCGCAGAAACCTACTGGTACCGGTGCCAAGGTTCCACAGTTTGGAAGAATTCAATAGAGAATTACTCCAAAAATGTGATCTTGACCATGAGCGTGAGCACTATGACAAGGAAACATATATAAGCGAACTGTTTAATGAGGACAAGGCAGCCCTGATCCCTCTTCCATCAGTTTCATTCGATACGGCTCTTTACACTACTGCAAGGACCGACAAGTATGGAAAATTCACACTTAATAAAGGTAAACACAGATACTCTGCTTCACCTGAAATGAATAGTGATACCGTACTTCTTAAGATTACATCATCCATCGTAACCGTAATGGATGCAAACATGCGTATCATCGCAACTCATAGAAGATTATACGGTGATGAAAAGCAGGAGCAAATGGATTGGATTCCATACTTGAGATGCATTTCAAGAAAGCCGAGATCACTGCAAAGCAGCGGGATATACGAGATGATGCCCGAATCACTTCAAAAATACATGGATTCATGCCGCAGCAGCGACAGGGGTAAAGTTCTCAAGGTTCTTGCAGATCTCACAGACAGCAGCAGCTTTGAAGATGCCATGCATACAGTAACGCAGGCTGTCATGTACAATGCAACAGACCCTGACAGCTTGATGAACCTTTACAGAAAAATATATTCAGATGTACCGCAGCTGCCTCCTATGCAGAGTATTAATGAAGTGCCGGGCTTCGGATCATTACCGGCAAATACTGACCTCACTGCATATGATGCAATACTGAAGGGAGGTGGGGCTGTTGGAAGATCTTAGAAAAGAAATAGCAGCATGCTGCAAACAACTAAGACTGTCATCCAATCTGGCCGACAGAGCTATCCTTCAGAAAGGAGAAAGCAACCAGGAATATCTAAAGAACCTACTGGAAGACGAAATTGAATATCGCAAGCAGACACGCATTGACAGACTGATTGGCGGGGCAGGCTTTCCAAGAAGATACAGCCCTGATGAATTCAGAACAGACGAGGTAACATTTGGCGAGGACACATCCTACGATAACCTTCTGTTACTGGACTTCTTCCGTAAAGGGAAGAATATCATCATGTATGGCGGTACCGGCACAGGAAAAACCATGCTTTCTATCATCATAGGAATTGAAGCCTGTAAGGCAAACATACCTGTAAAGTTTTACAGAGTAGCCGGTCTTATCAACCAGCTTTCTGAAAGCCACAGCACCGGTAAACTTCAGGATTTCAAGAAGAAACTGAACAAAGCATCCATACTGATTCTTGACGAATTCGGATATGTTCCGTATGACAGGACAGGCTCACAGATACTGTTTGACTATCTGTCGGAAATACACGAGAAGAAATCCGTTATCCTGAACACCAACCTTGAATTCTCGCAATGGGTTAATGTTCTTTATGACTATAGTATGACGACCGCACTTATCGGCAGACTTACACATCATGCAGAACTGCTGCTGTTCCCGGGAGGAAACAACAGATTGAGAGAATCAAGCATAAACAACTCGTTCAACCACATGTCTGAAAACCGGGAGGTACGAAAATGACCATGGATTATGAAATTATCAATGTGCTCGCAGAAGATTACTTCGAAGGCAACATGCCTGAAGAACTGTCTGCATATCTTATCGACCGATACAGTGAAGAACCGCTTGAAGGAGATTGGTCTCCCCAGTTTTTCTTCCCAATAATTCAGTCAGATATTAAATCATATATAAGAGGTGAACTTGATGTAACACTTAGGACAGATATTGAAAAGCTTCAAGATAGATACATTGAGCTCAACAATATAGCCTGCAGCTTCGTGGCAGAAAACCATAAGCTCGAATCTAAGAACCGTTATATGCACGACTTTATTGGCTACATGAATCTGAACGACAAATTCTCTGAATTTGTAGAACAGGCTCACGTGGAGATTGATGAAATCGGGTTTGAATATTACACGCTATAACTTAACAGGAAATGTATGCAATGGTCTGTTCCGATGCCGGAAGGTTCCGGGACAGCCGCTGCAACTTTCTCCAAATTGGAGATGCAACATTCTCCAAAAACATTCTGCAACTTTTTGGAAAAATAGCTTGCAAAAAACATATGAATGCTTCTTTCTTTTGGTCTCGCTTTAATTTTATGTATGCGGACAGGGTTGTTCTGGCAATATCATGTCCGGCAGCTGTTATTCGCTGATGAATCTGCTCATGAGTAAGCTGCTGCTTATGATTTCCAAGTACCCTGTCTTTCTCTTCTTCTTCAGCAAGGATCTTGTCAAGAAGAGCATCGACTTCAGCTGTATACTTTGTCGGTTTCCGACCAGAGGTATCATACCTGCGGCCTAATACGATATCCTCCTGGATTAATCTGATGTCTTCATCACTTTCTGTCACTCCCAATTTCGCAAGGCTTTCATTGTATTCAGCCCAATAACTGGCCACGGTTTTTCGATCAATGCCTGTTTCTCTTTGAATTTCTCTGTTGGATTTGCCCTTCCTCTTTTGGCTAATAATTGTGAATTTGTCCATTAATGATAGCACTCCTTTTCACCTCCGGCATGAAGTATACCACGCCGGGATACCCGGAAATGGAGTGGACCAATTTTCAATCAGATTTTCTGATTTTGTGGACCAATTTTAGATTAGCATATACACGGAAAGAGTTGGAATTATACTAGGAAACTGAAATTAATTGGAAATGGGTATGCGAAATGCATTTAAAAGTATGTTAGCGAATTTCATTTTGAAATAGATTGATTTACCGACTGTCTTGCGCTTTCTATTAGCAAAGCAGTCCTTCCATTTAACACTTTGAGCATGCAAATCCCTCCCATCAAAAAACGCCAAACGGTGCTCTGTAGCCACATGTAACTATGAGTCATGTGGCTGTTTAAATAACTGGTTTAATTTAAACTCGCCATGTTATTCCGATAATCCCAAAACATTATTCCGATATCAATTGTATTGTTCCGCAAAAATGTTATACTAATTATCAGGATGGAGGAAAGAGCGATGTACATAACAGTTAAAAGTGCTTCGGAAAAATGGGGAATTTCTGATAGAAGAGTGCGCACCCTTTGTGCTGAAGGAAAAATTCCGGGAGCTTTTCAGGAAGGTCGGGGATGGAAGATTCCAAGCGATGCAGTCAAGCCGGCAGATGGAAGATATAAATCAACTGAAAGCTTGCTGAACCGGATCGACCGCAAGAAAAACGAATTAAGCAGCAGAAGACCCTTAACAGAGGGAGAGCTGGAACGACTTAAGGAAGAATTTACCGTTGAATTCACATACAATTCTAACGCTATAGAAGGCAATACACTTACACTTAGAGAAACCGACCTTGTCTTGAGGGGTCTTACTATAGACCGAAAACCGCTCAAAGATCATATGGAGGCAGTCGGTCATAAGGAAGCTTTTGATTATATTAATGAGCTTGTAAAAGAAAAAGTGCCCCTTAGCGAGAGCATTATTAAGAAGATACATTACCTTGTTCTGGCAGATAAAAAAGATGACCGCGGCGTTTACCGCAAAGTCCCCGTTCGCATTATGGGTGCACAGCATGAACCTGTACAGCCCTATCTTATCATCCCTAAGATGGAACAGTTGCTGCACGAATATACCAAAAGCAGTAAGCATATCGTAACGAAACTCGCAAAATTCCATATTGAATTTGAAGCTATACATCCGTTCATTGACGGAAACGGAAGAACGGGGAGACTCCTTGTAAACCTTGAGCTCATGAAGGCAGGTTTTCCTCCTATAGATATTAAATACACAGACAGGCTGACATATTACAAATCTTTTGATGACTACCATGTCAAACATAATCTCAAAACCATGGAAAACCTGCTTGCAGGATACATCAATCATAGGCTGGATGCATATCTGAAGATGCTGGAAGAATAACAAAAAAGCGCCAACAGTTGGTAAAGTTGGGATTTGAAGATGTGCAGGCTCACAAATGTATTGTTTCCAAGGGTTAGAAAATTGTGTCTTCTGTCCTCTGCCAAAAAGAAAGAGGCTGATTGAGGCCTCTTTTTCGTTGGAATTTCAACACTTTGAGCGATTGGAAGCGTGCAAATCCATCCCATAAAAAACGCCAAACGGTGCTCTGTGGCCCCATAATAGGCGTTGCGATGCACAAAGAGTTGGGATGAAAAATGGCTAAAATGGTGAAAAATAATCGCATCGTTGACATTTGCATAAGATGGCTCTGTTAAAAAATTGGAGGTTTTTTGCTAAAAAACGTACGCAAAGCGTTGCAAGGGATTTCAAAAAGTTTCTGTGGTTGATGATTTTCAGGTGTGCTGTTAAAATGATTTTGACAAATCTGCAAATTACAATTTCTGCAAGGGAGTGAGGATGTACATGGATAATAAAGATGAAATCATGATTGTGCATCAGGATACTCTTGCGAATAAGATTTATACAGTTAGAGGGCAAAAGGTCATGCTTGACTTTGAACTTGCGGAGCTTTACGGATATGAAACAAAAAACTTCAATAGACAAGTTAGGAACAATATTGAAAAGTTTGAAGGCGAAGGTTTTATGTTCCAATTGACTGTAGAAGAGATGAATAACTTGAGGTGCAAAAATTTCACCTCAAGTTGGGGAGGTACAAGATATTTACCTCATGCTTTCACAGAGCAAGGAATCTACATGCTTATGACTGTATTAAAGGGCGAACTTGCAGTGAAGCAAAGCAAAAGAGAGCATTAAAACGTATTCCACCGCTTGATAAAACAATAGCGGTTAGAGCGATTAGAAAAAGCAAAAAACCAATCGCTTTTTGAAAAGAAATTTTACTTAGAAGCCTAACCTTGCCTATAAATAAGAGTGTGTGAAATAATTTCTGTAAATTATCCGTCCTATGGTAATTGAGATGAGAACCTGCTTAACCAGCAGATTCCGATTGACACATTTAATATAAAATACGATTCAATGCAAGTCAAGCGAGACCTCCGAAAAGAGATCTCGCTTTCTGATTCAAAAGCGATAATGTCTTAAGTAAATGCAAGGGAAAATGTCCCAAATCAAAATTACATGTATAATCTCTCCTGAAAGAGAGGTGGACATGAGAAAGGTAGAATTAACCGTGAATGAACAGAAAAAGTATGAGACCATTAAAAGGCTGGTCGAAAAAGGCGGCAGCAAGAAGCGTGCAGCATTAAAACTTGGCGTTACCGTAAGAACAATCAACAGACTTATTAAGCGTTACAAATTGGAAGGCAAAAGTGCATTTTCTCATAAGAACAAAGCTCGTACCCCTTCCAATGCTTTCAGTGCAGAATTTGAGAATGAAATCATCACCTTGTACCTTAACAAGTATTCCGATGCTAATTTCAAACATTTTTCCGAGCTGCTTGCCAGAAACGAAGGCATTAAGATTTCCGAATCTGCCATATCGTCCATTATGTATGAAGCGGAAATCCTGTCTCCCAAGGCACACAGAGCTACTAAGCGCAAGCTAAAGAAAAGGCTCAATGAGCAGCTTGCATCAACAAAATCAAAGAAAAAGCAGACAGAATTAAAAGAGAAAATTCAGGAGGTTGATGACCCTCACCCACGAAGACCAAGATGTGCGTTCTCAGGTGAGATGATTCAAATGGATGCCTCATTACACCCTTGGTTTGCCGGCATCAAAGCCACATTACATGCTGCAATAGATGATGCCAGCGGAAATGTGGTCGGTGCCTACTTTGACAGCCAGGAGACGCTTAACGGGTATTACCATGTATTTGAACAAATCCTTACGGATTACGGCATACCTTACATGTTCTATACAGACCGCAGAACTGTTTTTGAATACAAGCGCTATGGTGAGAACAAGCTTGAAAACAATACAATGACACAGTTTGCATATGCCTGTAAACAGCTGGGGGTAGAAATTAAAACGACCAGTGTCCCTCAGGCCAAAGGTCGAATAGAAAGGTTGTTCCAGACATTACAGTCACGCCTGTGTGTCGAACTACGGCTTGCAGGCGTGACAACAATCGAGCAGGCAAATGAATTCTTAAAATCCTACCTAAAAGAATTCAATCGTCAGTTTGCTCTTCCTCTTGATTCTATACAATCCGTATTTGAATCGCAACCGGAAAAATCTCAAATTGACCTATTCCTATCAGTAATTGCTGAAAGAAAAGTTGATCACGGTCATTGTATACGCATATGGGCAAAGCACTTTTTACCTGTGGATGAAAATGGTTCTGAAGTATTCTTCCATCGTAAAACGGCTGCTTTAGTAATTAAAACCCTGTCCGGGAAACTGTACTGCAGCATTAACGAACGAATCTATGGTTTAGAAGAAATACCACAGCATGAAGTACAGTCACGATATTTTAACCTTAAGCAGGAGAAACAGTCGCCGAAAAAAAAGAGGAAAGTTTTCATTCCTCCAATGGATCACCCTTGGAAAAAGGACAATTTTATGAAGTTCGTAAAAGCAATGGAAGGACGAGAAGAAGACTGGGCTGCGTAAGTGTGTCAAAAAGCACCGGCAATCCTCATAATTACCGGTGCTTATGTTAGTTATTTTTTAGGACATTTTCCTAAATGCTTGACAGCGAGACCTCCGAAAAGAGATCTCGCTTGATTCATTTTTGGGGAATCAGATAGGTAACCGACCTTCATACATTATGCTGAGCTCCCCATAAACCTTAGCCCAGTTTCTGAGTGGTTGACCCCACCTTTTCGTTGCCTGGAGTGTTGACAGGTAGAGTGATTTAAGCAGCGCCGTATCACTTGGAAATACAGAACGCTGGCGATTCAGCTTCTTGTATGTGCTGTTTAAGCTTTCAATGGCATTGGTAGTATAGATTACCTTTCTGACATCAGCAGAGAATTTATAGATTGGAGTAAGCACATCCCAGTTCTGCTCCCAGCTCTTCATGGCATTAGGGTATTTCTCACTCCATTTTTCGGTTACACGGGATAGATTGGCTCGTCCTTGCTCTTCGTTAGGAGCCAGATAAATCGTTCTTAAATCAGTGGCAAATGCCTTCTTGTCCTTGTAAGGAACATACTTTAAGGTGTTTCTGATTTGATGAACAATACAGCGTTGATATTCTGTGTTTGGAAATGCTGTCTGAATGGCTTCTTTAATGCCGGTAAGACCGTCGGCACAGATAATCATGATATCTTTTACACCACGGTTCTTAAGGTCGTTAAGTACACCGAGCCAATATTTAGCACGGCATATAACTCAGATAATGCACTCAAGGGGCTGAAAATTTTTGCGGATAAGGGGACGCTTTCGAAAGAGAACACAGCTCCTTATGAACAAGATATAGCATTATATAAGGCACTGAATGCCGAATTTAATATACCGGTTATCGACAATGAATATCAGAGCTTTCGGGTTTCCGGAGTGGAGTATCCTGACAATAAAAGGATTACAAGAGCTAAGACAGCGATAACAAAACCATCTTCCGAGGGGAAGGATTTTTACGAATTTGACCCTGTAATAGTCATACAGGAGGAGAATATTAAGGACGGGAAAAATTGGAATCATCCGGATATGTCGGAGAGTCTGTCGTATGATGGAGACTATCATGGAGGAGAAAAGGCATCTGATTACGGCTTGAAAAACAGGATGCTTTTTATTGTTAATAACAGGACTGCCAAGGGAAAGCCGGTTGATGTATCACAGATAAAAGGTGGTTATGGGGTGTATGAACTTCCTATCGATGCTGCAGCCACTGCAAGCATAGGAGGAAAAAAGAAAAAGGTCATGGTACCCGACCCGAAGCCGCTGCCCGAACAGTTAAGTATGGTATATCCCCTTAACGAGAATGCCGAATATGTAGAAATAAGTTTGTCCGGCGACCATAGATATCTTGCGATATTTTCTGTCAGAGACGGATCCTATTTCGTGGAAGTAGTAGATGCAGACAATTGGAAATCAGTTAACACTTCAAGGATGTTTCCCGCATCAAAAAAAATGACTTACACATGGGGTGAAGACGGAACTATGGCAGCGACAGATTTTGAGAACCATGTCGCGATTCTGATAAAAACAGAAAGTGAGTCGAAACCATATGAGATGTTTTACTGCGGTGAAATCATGACCGGTTTCGATGAGGACATGTTTACGACAGAGATGGTCTATAAGAAGAACTCCCGAGCCGCATATGAGTATGGCATAGATACGGGACTCGCTGTCACATCGACAGATGACAGGGTTGCTTTAGTTCAAAATTCTCCGATCGAGAGCCGGAATCTTGGTTTCCGGAATGCGGACCTTGAGTGTGTAGTGATAGACCGGACAGGTGTCAATTACATCGGCTTAATGAAAAGTAATCTTGTGGATATAGATTACGGCATTACTGAAGATGAAATCAACGCCATAGAAAAGCTTTCCGATGGTTCCATGACCAAGAATGTTATAAAGCCTGTGGGGAATGAGAATTGGGCAAAATGGGAGAAATAGCCAATGAAAAGCAAAGCTGAGGTAATGATATCTAAGCAATCTAAAAAAGATAAGATAGAGAAAAAACCAATTTCCGTAAGCGTCAAACCATGACACATCGCTATCCGGTATAAAATATGAGAAAATGCTTCCAAAATGACAGGAGGTCTTCTCGATATGAATGAAAAAGAACAGTTGTGGTACGCCAGATTCCTAGAATATGCGGATAGCGGAATGTCACAACGACGCTGGTGCATTGAAAATCAGATTTCAGCGTCCACGTTCAGATACTGGTGCAACAAATTCACAAGCCGGCAAGTGGCTAACGGTGCAATAGATCCTATTGCTACAACTACATCCGGTTCCGATAATTGGTTTCAGGTCAGTTGCCAGAACGAAGTAATGGCGGCTCCTGCTCTTCCTGCTGAAGATGTGAACACGATTCGCCTTCAGTTTCGAGAACTGAAGATGGAGTTTCCGGCAGGAACTGATAGCCGGGCGATACTTCAAATCGCTAAGGGGCTGATGAAAGTATGAACCTTGGCTATGAACCTGAAGATATCAAGATATATCTGTTTGGCGGCAGCGTTGATATGCGCAAGCAAATGAATGGATTACTCATGCTGGTGGAAGGAATCCACCGAATGAATCCATATGAGAAAGCACTGTTCGTGTTTACCAATAAAAAGAAGGATAAAATCAAAGCATTGCGCTGGGATGAGAATGGTTTTGTTGTTTACTACAAACGACTTGAGCGAGGGGATTCCGATTTCCTGAAATATCCGAAGCAGAAGGTGGCAAGATTAATGTCAACCCTCACGATTTAAGACGACTTCTTTATGGACTGGAGATGGAATGTGTGCTTAAAAAGCGTAGATTCATATCAATGTAATTGGCCAAAAATAATCATAAATAAATGCTATTAAACGTTGAAATTTCAACGTTTAAGCCTTGAAAAACACATACATTTATGATATCATTTATGCATGGAAAACAAGGCGATTACTAGAGACCTTTCGTCCATGACAAGGGCGGAACTGGAACAGAATATTGTGGATTTGACAACGGAAATTGAGTCCCAGAAGCAGAAGATCAAGTGGCTGGAAGAACAGTTCAGGCTGTCCCGTCAGCAGCGCTTTGGATCCTCCAGTGAGCAAGGTATAATTGATAATGACCAGATATCCCTTTTTAATGAGGCTGAATGGACAGTAGACGGAGCCGGTGAAGATTTTCCCGAACCGGATCTGGCCAAGGTGGCACCACCTAAAAAGAAGAAGACCAAAGGCGGTAAAGAACGCATGGTAAGCGGACTGCCAAAAGAAATTATCAACTTCAGACTTACCGAAGAGCAAATGGACTGCCCTAACTGTGGTGAAAAATTGACAGAAGTCAAGAAAACCATCCGCAAGGAACTGGTCGTGATTCCGGCACAGGTCAAGGTAAACGAATATCATGATGCCGTATATACCTGCAGAAACTGTCAGAAAAACGGCATAGAGAACCCAATGCATACGGGCGGTTCTCCGAAACCGCTTTTAAGGAATGCTCTTGCATCGCCATCGTTTGTTGCAGACATCATTAAGCGTAAATTCGTAGATGGCGTTCCGATATACAGACAGGAGCAGGAGTACAAAAGAAATGGCATCCGGTTAAGTCGGCAGACAATGTCAAGTTGGGTAGTCCGGTGCAGCGAATATTACCTGGAAGGTGTCTATGACATCCTGAAAGAGAACCTTCTGAAGAGGGATATCATCCAAGCGGATGAAACCAAGGTACAGGTACTGCACGAACCGGGGAAACCGGCCACATCAGACAGCTACATGTGGCTGTATAGAAGCAGTATATGGGATCCCGGAAGTCAGATAGTACTCTATGAGTATCAGGATAACCGGAGAATGGAAAATCCGGCGAATTTCCTGAGAGATTTCTCAGGATATCTGCAAACAGATGGATATTCCGGCTACAACTCGGTTACGAATCGTGAATCAGATCCTGCAACTTCAGTCGGTTGCTGGGCACATGCCCGGCGGTACTTTTGTGATGCAATTAAGGTCTTGCCTAAAACAGAGCAGGAAAATTCGAACACTAATAGCCATATTGCCATTGCATATGCAGATAAGATATTCGCTATTGAGCGTGACAAGCTGGGGGATAAGTCTCCGGAGGAACGGACGCAAATCAGAATGGAAAAAACAGCACCGATACTGGATGCTTATTTCAAATGGATACACTCGTTTAATCCTGATAATATCTTAAAAGGAAAGTTCAGAGATGGAATCGTGTTCAGCCGCAACCAGGAAAAGTCTCTCAGAGCATTCATGCTTGATGGGAGACTCCAGTGCAGCAACAACACTGCCGAGAGAAGCATCAAACCATTTGTTATATCCAGGAAGAACTTCCTGTTTTGCAATACACCATCCGGAGCAAGAGCGACAGCAATCGCTTTCAGTCTGGTTGAAACAGCTAAAGCAAATGATCTGAATCCGTTCAAATATCTAGAGTACATTTTCGAGAAATTATCGCAGGATGCGGATTATGATCTTGAGCAGCTCATGCCATGGGCTGAAGATGTTAAATGCATCTGCAGCGTGGCAATAAATCAGTCGTATTAACGCATGCTATAGTGTGCAATAGTGCACAATAGTACACCATCGTGCACTATAGTATACAAACCACGATGCTAAATTCAATGTGTCATGGTTTGACGCTTACCAATTTCCGCATAAATAGCTGTTTTTGCAGTATTTTTACAGAAAAGTTCCAATGTATATCAGATGCATAACTATAAGCAAAGGCATACATTAACATAAATAAATGAACTTGCTGGTGATAGGCGGAGTAACGATACTAAGTTGCGATATGAAACTCCTTTTCTGTTGGAGAATAATAGTTTATGAGATTGTACTAAATATGTTTCTGTAAAAAAACAGAAATATCAAGATTTTTGCAGAAACTTAAGGGGCACTGATGATAAATTATCTTATCGTAGGTATTACATTCAAATATCTATGCATAAACTTACAACGCAAGGGATTAATATGCAGCACCGGAAAAGAAAGTAGAACATAAGCAGTTAAGTTGGAAGTTCCAATTGAAAACGAAACGGTTTGGCTGACACAGGATCAGATGAGCCAATTGTTCGATACTGCAAGATCATACATTGCATATCACATAGTCAATATTTTCAAGAAAGAAGAACTTGAAACTACATTATTCCGATAATCCAAAAATATTGTTCCGATATCAATTGTATTGTTCCGCAAAAATGGTGAAAAATAACTGGAGGGTTTTTAGCTAAAAAGCGTACACAAAGTATTGCAAGGGATTTCAAAATGTTTCTGAGGTTGATGATTTTCAGGTGTTCTGTTAAAATGATTTTGACAAATATGCAAATTACAATTTCCGCAAGGAAGTGAATCAGAATACTCTTACTAGGAAACATTAAGTATACGACATTGGATTTACTGCTCACATCAATCCCGACGAAAAATGGATTCATATTTATCGCCTTCTTTCTTGGTTAGATTTTAGTGTACAATCGGCTTGGTAAAACCCATGAACATGGAGCATCAACAACCCCGCATATACGAATCCGGCTTCATATGGGCAGATGCGAAACCACACTGCTAAATGGCAGACCATGCATGAAGCAAACAGTCAGCCGGTTTGAAGCTAAGTTCCATCAGAGTACAATTATATCATAGGCTTAACGAAGCCTATTGAACATATATATAAGTTATTGAGGTTAGTATAAGTGTATCTAAAAGATATTATATGAGGAGAAGAGGAGAATTAGAGATGAAATACAAGAATGTAACAAATCTGACCGGTGTAGATATCAAAGCAAAACTGTACGATGCAGTTAAAAGAGGAATCAATGTTTACGAAGAAGAAAGTGGCAGACAGACGAGATTCAAAGAACCCCTGATTGGTTATGCCAATACTTCGGAACCCGTGTTTGATATGTTCCATGATAATGGGTTTTGCAAGCACCCCAGAAAAGTGTATAATGCGGCACATGCAGTTATTGTATACTTCCTTCCATTTACAGACGATATCGTGGAAAGTAATAGGACGGGCACAAAGCCATCCGAACAGTGGGAACAGGCATATCATGATTCTACATGGGCAATAATGAAAATCCATGCCAGCCTACAGGGAGAATTGGACAAATTCGGCAGACTCTCCTCTCTCTGTAACACTCCGGTTGATTGGAATCACAGTCGCTGTGGCCCTGAGTGGAATTTCAAGATTGCGGCAAATGTTGCGGGAATGGGCGACTTTGGTCCTACAGGCTGCATAATAACCGAAGCCGGTCCGGCAGGCAGATTTGGCGGAATCCTGACAGATGTGAATCTGGCACCTGAGAGAAATTTCGGCTTCAGAAATACTGAGTCCAGAGGCGGCACACCGGAGATGTTTGAAGCATTCAAAAAATACATGACTGATTCCTGCTACGAAGGCAACATCAGCGATGAACTGATTGCAGTATGTCCGGGCAAAGCCATTACTAAAGATGGTATTGACAGAAAAGCTTGTCAGGAGTATTGCAAAACCATTTTTGAATATGTACCGACACCGGATTTGTGCGGTAAATGCTATTTGTATAACAAATGACCATTATATTAGTAGGTGAAATTTTCTTGAAAAAAGGTTGATTAATTCCAGTTTTTCAAGACACACCAACAGAATACTGATTTCCGCATAAATCTTCGGAATAAAGGATAAACATGTTTGGTCGAATATCATTGATTTGGCAAACCTGCAGAACACTAAGGCAGCTACGGCTGTCTTTTTGCGTATTGAGAAAAGCTACCTGTTTACAATGCGGATTTTTAATTTCCTTTACATGAATTTTAAGTATTCTATTCAAAGGACTAGTATAATAATATCAACATAGTGTTATCCAGTTGTATAAAAAGAAGATGGGAGATACAGATATTATAAAAAACAATGTGATCAACAAAAAAACTGTGCGTCGTGCGATGAATATCGCCATAGGCTTCACGGCATTGATTACCGTTGCGTTTGTAGGGTATGGACTTTATGCCCATTTGTTCACTTCCCATACTGCTCTGCAAAACTTCCTGACTGAGGTCGGGATTTTGGCTTTCTTTGTTTACATCGTGTTCCAGGCGGTCCAAGTTGTTTTTCCGATTTTACCCGGAGGCATCGGATTGCTTACCGGTGTGCTTATCTTCGGTCCTTGGATCGGTTTCGTCTATAATTACATCGGTATCTGCATCGGTTCCATATTGGCGTTTTTGATTGCTAAGCATTACGGTACACCGGTCATCAGGGCACTGTTCAGCGAGAAATTGCAAAAAAAATATATGAAGTGGGCGGAAAACAAGATTTTCCCAAAACTGTTTGCCATTGCCATTTTCATGCCCGTGGCACCGGACGACGTTTTGTGTTACTTGGCCGGAACCACAAACATGACACTGAAAAGATTCACCGTCATAATCCTGCTTGGAAAACCCATGGCGATTGCCGCCTACAGCTACGGTTTGAATTATCTGCTGCAGCATGCGTTGCTGTTGTTTGACTTTTTATAGGAGATTTCATGAAAGTTTTGCTGTATTCAGGATTCCAGAAAGTGGTCAGTAAAAGCGGTGTCGGTGAAGCCCTCTGGCACCAAGCAGCCGTATTGGACCGGCAAAACATTTCATATACCAAAAAAATCCGTGACGATTTCGATGTAGTGCATTTGAACACGATTTTTCCTGACTCTCTGCTGGCCGGCAAATGGGCCAGATGGAAAGGCAAAAAAGTGATCTATTATGCGCACACGACCATGGAGGATTTCAAAAATTCCTTCCGTGGATCGAATCTTTTCGCACCTCTGTTCAAACGCTGGATTACATATTGTTACAACAACAGCGATTTAGTCATCACCCCGACAGAGTATTCCAAAGGCTTGCTGGACAAGTATGGAATCCGCCCGCCCATTTATGTGCTGTCAAACGGAATCGATGTAAACTTCTTTACAAAAGACCGGGCGTCCGGGTTGCGGTTCCGTAAGAAATACAATATACCGGAAGGGAAAAAGGTGGTGGTGTCGGTTGGACATTTCATCGAGCGAAAGGGGATACTGGACTTTGTTAATCTGGCGAAGCAGCTGCCTGAATATCAGTTTTACTGGTTCGGCCACACCAATCTGAATCTGGTGCCAAGAAATATCCGGTACGCGCTTGCCACGAAACTTCCCAACCTGCATTTTCCGGGATATGTGGACAGGAATGAACTAAGAGACGCCTATTGCGGTGCGGATTTATTTCTCTTCCTGACCCATGAAGAAACGGAAGGCATCGTGGTACTGGAAGCGTTGGCAACCAAGATTCCTATTCTGATCCGGGATATTCCGATTTATGCAGATTGGCTTGAAAACGGGCATACCGTGTATAAGGCCATAGGGCGAAAGGATTTCATCAGGCTGGTGACCGGAATCCTGAACGGAACGCTGCCGGATCTGACAGAAAACGGGTATGGTCTGGTCAAAAATCGAGATCTGAAAGTGATTGGAAACAAATTAACAGCCATTTATAGGCATCCCGCATTGCTGGCCGGTTGCCAACAGCACAAAAGAAGGAAGTATCATGAAAGTACTGATTACAACCGATTGTTACACACCAACGGTTAACGGGGTCGTCACTTCCGTAAAAAACTTAAAAAGTGAATTGACGAAACGAGGACATGAAGTACGTATTTTGACTTTATCCAACTCCCTGCTGTCTTGGGAAAGGGATGGCGTCATGTATCTGGGATCCCTCAATGCCGGAAAAATCTACCCCGGTGCCCGGCTTTCCCTGAGTCGGGACAACAAATACATCGACGAGATTTTGGAGTGGAAACCGGAAATTGTGCATTCCCAAAGCGAATTCAGTTCCCTTTCCATTGCACGTAAAATTTCATCGAAACTGCATGTTCCGCTGGTTCATACCTACCACACCGTTTATGAGGATTATACTCATTACTTCTCGCCTGTGGAAAAATGGGGGAAGACAATGGCTACACTGTTTACCCGTGCAGCTCTAAAACATACAAATTGCGTCATCGCACCAACCCACAAAGTGTTTTCCCTTCTCAAAGAATACGGTATCATGCAGGAGGTCAGGGTGATTCCCACAGGCATAGACCTGAACCGTTTCAGAACTGCCATCACCGAAAAAGAAAAAGGGACGCTGAGAAAAGCCATTGGGGTTCCGGAAGGAAACAAGGTACTGGTGACCGTGGGGCGGCTTGCCAAAGAAAAAAACGTCGAGGAGATTTTGCGCTTTATCTCCAAAACCGGTGACATGAAAATTACCCTTGTCGTTGTCGGAGACGGACCCCACAAGGAGTTTCTCATGAAGTTCTCTGAACAGCTTGGACTCGGGGACCGGGTTGTATTCACCGGTATGGTTCCTCCAACGGAAGTGGGCGCATTTTATCAGCTTGGGGATGTCTTTGTCTGTGCATCCAACAGCGAAACCCAAGGGTTGACTTATTTTGAAGCCATGGCCAACGGGGTGCCCATATTATGTCGCAAAGACGATTGCCTTGCAGATGTGATTATAGAAGGGGTTAATGGGTGGCAATACGAGACGTTTCAGCAATTTCAAACGAAGCTGACCCAAGCCTTGGCGAACCCACCGGACGAAACCGGCAAAAAACACATAACATCAAGCGTACATAGATTTTCATCTGTGAAATTCGGACTGGAGATTGAGCGGCTTTACAAAGACGCTATTGAGGCGTCAACGCAAAACCAGCCGATGCATCAGATGGCAGCACCCCTGTACGCGGATTAACGCGAAAAGGATATCAGACGTTTATTAAAGATAATGGAATAGTATTTCGCCGGCGGCAGTCGCGATTATTTTTTTGGTGTGGTCAGTATGCTTGGAGATATAATTTCCAAATTTGTGGAGATATTTATAATGAATCCAAAAGAAAGAGCAAAGAAGCTTAAAACAGATATTCCGGCTCTGTTTTTAGCATTGAAAGATAAGGGCACTCCATGTCCGGCTAAAGTGCTGGCCGGAATAACTGTAGCGTATGCTCTGTCTCCGATTGATTTAATACCTGATTTCATCCCCGTATTGGGATATTTGGATGATATTATCTTACTGCCAATGCTAATTGCGTTAACTATTAATTTCATTCCGGATGACGTACTTGAGAAAAATCGTAAACTGGCAGAGGGAATGTGGCAATGCGGGAAGCCGAAAAAATGGTATTATGCAATTCCCGCTATTTTGATTTGGCTCCTTATCACAATACTGCTTTTGAAAGTAATTTTGTGAGAGAATATTAATACTTTGCATTCAACCACTGTTTTTTGTCGGGGCAATTCAGGCGCAATGTGAGCCATTTTTGAATTACGCATACTCTTTATATATAAAGGCTCTTATATATTATGTATATAAGAATATATAAAATTTTTTCATATAAATAATGAAAGCTGTAATTTAGGAAAGGCGAGAAGACGATGAAGATGAAGTTCAGAAGAATCCTGGCACTGACGATGACGGTTGTACTGGTTGTGACAACCATCATATTCACGGCAGGAAACACCCTGAAAGCGGAGGGTGAAGATCCGGCGGAAGTAGCACTGCCGGTAACAGAGCAGGAGACGGAACCTGCCCCTGAACCGGAACCGGCCGAACCGGCTACTGACAAACAGGAACTTGCGGTTGGAGACGACAATGCTTCCGTAGGCGATGAAGAAGCAGTCACAGAAGAACCGACAGAACCGACAGAACCGACAGAAGCAACGGAGGAAGAGGTCAATATGCCGGCACAGTCTTTTAGTCAGACTGCGGGAAACGGCATAAGGGTGAGTGTTTCCGCACCTGAAGGAGCATTTCCTGAGGGAACCACAATGACGGTTTCAGCTGTAAGCCGTGCAAAGGCAATGAGCCTTGTGGAAGACGCAGTTGAAAACGCGGAAGATGCCAAAGGCGTTGATATCACATTCCACTACAAAGGAAAGGAAATACAGCCTGAGAAGAACATCAGCGTTAAGCTTGGCAATGCTAAGGTTAAGGGTGATGATTTTAGCGTGTATCACGTGGATGGCGGAGCTGTTGAAAAGGTTACAAATAATGCAACTTCAAACGGTGCAACATTCAAGACCGATGAATTCTCAGTCTATATTATGGTTGGTAAAGACAGAACTTATAGGGTTTCTTATAATCTGAAAGGTGGAGACGGATCATATAGTCCACCAGTTGACAACAATGAATACAACACAGGTGATGTAGCCACGGTAAAAGGCATACCCGGCTATGTAAAACCCCCTGCTGGCAAGTCTTTCATTGGATGGACATTAAGTGCGAATGGAAAAGGTGACGCATATTTTGAAGGCGACACTATTATTATAGGATCATCAGACATAACTTTCTGGGCGCAGTGGGGCGATAAACCTAGGACAACTACTGTAACATATAAGACCAATTACCCTGATGGTGCTGTTGACTCTGATGGTGCTAAACTAAAAGACAAATCCGTGAGACTTAAAGCAGAAGTTGATAATGGAAATGTCATTGTATCATCTCTCGCAGATGTGGATTTCAAAACACCTCGTGGATATAAATTTGTCGGGTGGGAAGAAGACAACGGCAAGATTTATCAACCTGGTGGACTGTTCAAAGTAAATGTTAATAATGAGAACAAGAATGTATTTAAAGCCAAGTGGGCAGAGGACCCTGACCAGACGAAGACCTTAAAGTACACGGTTGAGCACAAGATAGGCAACACATTAAAGCACAGTCAGGATTACACAAAGGATGTCTGGGTAAACGATCCTGACCGGCTGACAATCCAGGAAGGAAGCCTTGATCCTAAGACAACCGGAGAATTCAAGGGCTACAAGCTTGGCAGCATCGATCCTGCAACATCGGAGGTAGGGAATCCCGTTGCACACGGATCGACGATAACGCTGAACTATGTAAAGGATGAGTCTCAGCAGAAGACCTTAAAGTACACGGTTGAGCACAAGATAGGCAACACATTAAAGCACAGCCAGGATTACACAAAGGATGTCTGGGTAAACGATCCTGACCGGCTGACAATCCAGAAAGGAAGCCTTGATCCTAAGACAACCGGAGAATTCAAGGGCTACAAGCTTGGCAGCATCGATCCTGCAACATCGGAGGTAGGGAATCCCGTTGCACACGGATCGACGATAACGCTGAATTATGTAAAGGATGAGTCTCAGCAGAAGACCTTAAAGTACACGGTTGAGCACAAGATAGGCAACACATTAAAGCACAGTCAGGATTACACAAAGGATGTCTGGGTAAACGATCCTGACCGGCTGACAATCCAGGAAGGAAGCCTTGATCCTAAGACAACCGGAGAATTCAAGGGCTACAAGCTTGGCAGCATCGATCCTGCAACATCGGAGGTAGGGAATCCCGTTGCACACGGATCGACGATAACGCTGAATTATGTAAAGGATGAGTCTCAGCAGAAGACCTTAAAGTACACGGTTGAGCACAAGATAGGCAACACATTAAAGCACAGTCAGGATTACACAAAGGATGTCTGGGTAAACGATCCTGACCGGCTGACAATCCAGGAAGGAAGCCTTGATCCTAAGACAACCGGAGAATTCAAGGGCTACAAGCTTGGCAGCATCGATCCTGCAACATCGGAGGTAGGGAATCCCGTTGCACACGGATCGACGATAACGCTGAATTATGTAAAGGATGAGTCTCAGCAGAAGACCTTAAAGTACACGGTTGAGCACAAGATAGGCAACACATTAAAGCACAGTCAGGATTACACAAAGGATGTCTGGGTAAACGATCCTGACCGGCTGACAATCCAGGAAGGAAGCCTTGATCCTAAGACAACCGGAGAATTCAAGGGCTACAAGCTTGGCAGCATCGATCCTGCAACATCGGAGGTAGGAAATCCCGTTAAACACGGATCGACGATAACGCTGAATTATGTAAAGGATGAGTCTCAGCAGAAGACCTTAAAGTACACGGTTGAGCACAAGATAGGCAACACATTAAAGCACAGTCAGGATTACACAAAGGATGTCTGGGTAAACGATCCTGACCGGCTGACAATCCAGGAAGGAAGCCTTGATCCTAAGACAACCGGAGAATTCAAGGGCTACAAGCTTGGCAGCATCGATCCTGCAACATCGGAGGTAGGAAATCCCGTTAAACACGGATCGACGATAACGCTGAACTATGTAAAGGATGAGTCTCAGCAGAAGACCTTAAAGTACACGGTTGAGCACAAGATAGGCAACACATTAAAGCACAGCCAGGATTACACAAAGGATGTCTGGGTAAACGATCCTGACCGGCTGACAATCCAGAAAGGAAGCCTTGATCCTAAGACAACCGGAGAATTCAAGGGCTACAAGCTTGGCAGCATCGATCCTGCAACATCGGAGGTAGGAAATCCCGTTAAACACGGATCGACGATAGTGCTGAACTACGAGCCTGACTACGATCAGACGAAGGTTACGAGGTACACGGTAAATTACTACAAGGAAAATGCCAGGGTAACCGCAGATACCATAACTGTAGAAGGAACAGCTTGGATAAACGAAAAGAATCCGAAGATCGAGATCAAGGCCGACATTGCAGCGCCGAATGACAAGTACGTGGGCTACAAGCTCAAGACCGATGTGACCACCCTTCCTAAGAAGGGAGACCAGGTTAACAGCGGCACGGTAATCAATGTTATATACGAACCTGATTACGATCAGACGAAGGTTACGAGGTACACGGTAAATTACTACAAGGAAAATGCCAGGGTAACCGCAGATACCATAACTGTAGAAGGAACAGCTTGGATAAACGAAAAGAATCCGAAGATCGAGATCAAGGCCGACATTGCCGCGCCGAATGACAAGTACGTGGGCTACAAGCTCAAGACCGATGTGACCACCCTTCCTAAGAAGGGAGACATGGTTAACAGCGGCACGGTAATCAATGTTGTATACGAGCCTGACCACGATCAGACGAAGGAAACCAAGTACATTGTTCATTACTACAAGGGCGATGCCAGGGTAACCGCAGATACCATAACTGTAGAAGGAACAGCTTGGATAAACGAAAAGAATCCGAAGATCGAGATCAAGGCCGACATTGCCGCGCCAAATGACAAGTACGTGGGCTACAAGCTCAAGACCGATGTGACCACCCTTCCTAAGAAGGGAGACCAGGTTAACAGCGGCACGGTAATCAATGTTATATACGAACCTGATTACGATCAGACGAAGCCAGTTAGCTACACAGTACAGCACAAGATAGGTGAAGATGTAAAAGCTACAGACGATTATACAGAGGATATCTGGGTAAACGATAAGGCAGAACTTAAGATTAAGAAAGACAGCCTTGCAGAGAAGACCTATACCGGCTACAAGTTCGACAGCATCAATCCGGAAGGTACAAAGGATGGCGACACTGTTGCGAACGATACAGTAATCACGCTGACCTATGTAAAGGATGAAAGCCAGACACAGCCTACGAAGTACACAGTAGAGTACTACAAGAACGGCGAGAAGGTAGATGGAGCTACTTTAACAGAAACAGGAACAGCATGGATAAACGATGATCCTGCAATGATTGAGATTAAAGAAAACATCTCAGCACCTGAAGATAAGTACCCTGGCTACAAGCTTAAGACTGACGTTAAGACAATTCCTGCAAAGGGAGAAGAAGTCGAAAGCGGAACTGTAATCAAGGTTGAGTACGAAAGTATTAAGTATAGCCTCACAATTCACTATGTGGATGAGCGGGGTAACACTCTGGCTGATGACTACAAGGGTAAATTCAAGTATAAGGAAATGTTTGATACGGTATACTCCCCTGTAATTGAAGGATATACTCCAAACATCGCATCGATAAAATGCAGAAAAGAAGGAATGCCTTTGCAAAATCTGGAATTCAAAGTAGTTTATACCAAGAATGCAGAGCTTGAACCGGCACCTGCACCGGGATCGGGCAATAATGACGGTGCCGGCGGCGCAGCTGCAGTATTGACGGCAAATCCTGACGGTTCGTATTCACTGACAGAAATCGGGGAGAGTCATATACCGCTGGCCGACAACCTGCTTGATGAATACTGCTGCATACTCCATTTCCTGATAATGCTGGCAGCACTGCTCATGCTTCTGTGGTATACTTACGACATGAAGAAGCGCCAGAGAAGGATATTCGAACTTGAATCGGTACTTAAAGGTGACAGTGCAGAATAAGCGATTCATATCAGAATAGCTTATCAGAAGAGCTGAAGTACACAAACCACAAAGAGGATTGGCGTATTGCCGATCCTCTTTGAAGGGATAAAAATTACGAGGGAGGAATGATTATGCTTGAATTACATCAGTTCCTGCATGAGCAGTATGGGATTTGTCTTTGGACATTACTTGCAATGCTGGTATTTCTTATCATGATAACAATCTTGATACTGCATCTTTACAGGCAGAATAAACGCAAATATAACTTTGAAAACGGACCGGGACAAACGGAAAAGGGAACAGCTGAGAATCAGTAGAGGAGGTAGGATATGGATCATGTAATGCATCATACATTACTGGGATTTTGCTGGTGGGATATCCCTGCTTTCATAATTCTGGTTGGAACTGTACTTTTCCTGATCTACAGACATCGCAAGTTTAAGAAGCGAGAGCAGGAGCTTGAGGAGATGATTCAGGAGAAGTATTCATACAAGGACGAAATAAATCTGGAGGAAGAAATCAAGTATTAGGATGGGGCACAAGAAGAAGCGCATCATGAGGAAGTACGACCGCAAGAAACTCGGCTGGCTGCAGCTTTTTAAGCAGATTGTGGTCGTAGTTGTCTTGGTGGTGCTGGTACTTAACATATTAATAGGGGTCTCCAGAGTGGATGGTGTATCTATGGTACCGACACTTAAGAACAAGCGTGTTGTAATGTATTGGAGACTGGGGGACAACTATAAGGTAGGAGACGTTGTGGCGATTAAAATGCCTAACGGCGACAAATATGTCAAGAGGGTGATTGGTGTTCCGGGAGACGAGATCGACATTAAGGACGGTTTCGTATACAGAAACGGTCAGCAGCTGCATGAGAGCTATATAAACGGTGGGGACGGCAGTACGGAGCATCAGAATGCCGGAATTAAATATCCATATAAGGTCGAGAATGACACGTTCTTTGTTATGGGAGACAACAGACCGGAGTCGATGGATTCCAGGACTTTTGGCGCAGTTATCAGAGATAACATCAAAGGCGTACTTCTCTTAGACTATTAAACAAAAATGGCACGTTACAGCCATTTTTTTTATGTTATCTCCTCCTTTTGATTTCTTGTACTTAACCCTTGATTTCTTGTAATATTAACTATTTTATGGTACTATAATTATTATTATGTTCAAAAATCAGTTCCATCTTAAACGTGTCAGAGAGAAAGAGGATTGAAGATGAAAAAATTTGATAGATTAAAAACCATACAACTCATAGTTTTCGTTCTGCTGACAGTAACCTGCATGGTAATTGTGTTCTTTAACAAGGACCTGTTCCATCTTATTGCGGCAGAACCTAATGTAAGACTTATGAGTATCATGTTATGGTTAGCACTGGGGAGTTCATTTTTGTTCGTATTCCTTGATTTCAGCCTGTTTTCGGCTTTTAAACATGATTATCGTGAGCTGAACTATGCGGTACATTCCGATCCGGTTGCAGGAATTGCCAACAGATACTCAAGTGATGTACTGATTGAGCCATACCTTGATAAGCCTCTGCCTGAGGACATGGGAGCCATTATGCTGGAGCTTACCAACCTGGGCGAAATCAATAACCTGTATGGGCATGTTCAGGGTAATAAATTGATCAGGGACTTCTCAAATATTCTTAAACTAACATCCGTTGATCTCTGTTTTGTTGCCAGAAATGGCGGCAACAAGTTCTTGGCCCTCTTCGAAGAAGGTTCCGAAGAGAAGATTTCAGTATTCATGGAAAGAATCGACCAGAAAGTCACAACGAACAACAGCAATTCAGAAAGCTACCCTATAAAGTATGAATACGGCATCGCATTTCATGAAGGTGATCAGATAAGGACAATTACTGATCTTATTGCTCTTTCTGACAGGAGAATTCACGAGTAATTAATGCAAAGGCAGCCTTTTAGGTGAGGAAGACCGATGGCAACTTTAGATTATCAATACATTGCGTCACTTGTAGAACTTGTGCAGGATGGAGACAGTAATGCTTTTGCAGAGCTGTATGCTGCTACTTACCAAAAGCAGTACAGATTCGCCTTAAAGTATCTCAAGGATGAATATCTGGCACAGGATGCATTGCAGGATACTTACATCCTGGCTCTAAAAAACATAGGATCTATTAAAGACCCGAAGCTTTTTGTTTCCTGGCTGAACCAAATAAGTTTTCGTGTCTGCTTCAAGCTCCATGAGAAACAGAAAAAATTCAATTCGGAACTCAGCGAATTTGAGAATAACTCCCAGGTCTACAGCGACAGCTCTGAAGAGTCACCTGAACGTCAGGTCATAAGGGTCGACCAGCAGGAGTACATATTGAGACAGGTAATGAGCCTGCCATTCTCCGAATCTCAGGCGATCCTTCTGCGTTATTACAACAACATGAAGATTGATGAGATTGCCAAGTTTCTTGACTGCAGCAGAAGCACGGTGAAACGTTATATCAGGAATGGACAGGACAGGCTTAAGAGCCTGATTAAACAATAAGGAGATAAGGCTCATGCGCTTATTTAACAGAAAAGACAAAGATGCACTTGATACTGCAGTAGCAGGTCAGATGCTTCAGAACATATTCGATGTCTGTGAAGTTGAACCTAACACCGTTCCACTGGATGAACTGGAGTCCTACTCCAACTACAGAAAGGACAGATTCTTCCTGCAGAAGGTTATTCTGGTTGTTATCATGCTTCTGTTCCTGGCAATACCCTTACTGTTCATGGGGCCTTCCATAGCTGTACTGGAACAGGAAACTCCGGCACCTCATCCCACTTTCCGTCTGGGTGTTGATTCGGTACTCCCGGTTACCAGCGTTAAGGCAACGATAGACGGACAGAACATGCCCGTATATGAAAAGCAGAAAAAAATTTATTCCATAGAACCTGTAATCGGCGGAGAAATGACCATAACCGTAACCTGCGTGAACAACCAGTCTGTGACCGATACGATACATGTATCTACTATTGACCGGGATGTTCCTGAAGTTGTATCCGATTACGTCAAGGGCGGATATGTATACATATATCTTAAGGATGAAGGATCCGGAATCGATTACGGGAAGATATATGCAAAGAACTCGAATGGTGATAAATTAAAACCGGATAAGATAGACAGCAAAACCGGCTACATAGCATTCAAGTATCCAAGCTCATCAATCAATATCTTTATTCCGGATAAATCCGAAAATATGTTGCAGCTCGTATTGACACTGAAATAGTCTGAGAAAGGAGGCTGCATCATATGAGATGTGTTAACGTCAAGCCTGCCTTCATTCTAATGTTATGTGTAGCCTTTGCTTTTGTGTCGGCCGGCTGTAACAGTGACGGTGGCGGCTCCACCTCCGGAGGGGGCAGAGGCTCTACCTCTGATTTCCCTGTTCCCGAAGCCTCGGGGGAGGTAACCTACGGTTCCGGTGACATATCTATTGATGCCTCCAACACTTCAGATGGATACATCATGGTAAAGTATTCGGGATCCGCTGTGAAGATTAGGGTTCAGATAACCGGAACGGATGGGGAACTCTACGCCTATACCGCTAAAAACGGCAGCTGGCAGACATTCCCTCTTACCACAGGGAATGGCACCTATAAGGTGGATGTACTGGAAAACATCAGTGATGATATGTATACTCTTTCCGCTTCTCAGAACATAGAGGTTTCCATTGACAACGAGTTCAGTCCCTTCCTCTATCCTAACCAATATGTATGGTTTACATCTGATATGAAGGCAATGGATTTAGGAAGAGATCTGTCGGAGAAATCCGGCGATGATCTGGGTTTTGTTGAAAATGTATATGATTATGTAGTGAAAAACATTTCATACGATTACGATAAGGCAAACAATTTACCTTTGGATTATATTCCTGACATTGATGAAACGCTTGAATCAGGCAAGGGAATATGTTTTGATTACGCATCTCTGATGGCCTCTCTGCTGAGATCTCAGAAGGTTCCTACTAAGCTTGTCGTCGGTTATTCCGGCTCAGCATATCACGCATGGATCAGCGTGTACATCGAGGAGACAGGCTGGGTTGATAACATAATACAATTTGATGGTGTAAACTGGTCGCTGATGGATCCTACCATTGCCTCCTCCAATGACAAATCCACAGTAAAGGATTACGTGGGAGACGGGAGCAATTACATAGTAAAATATACTTATTGACGGAGGGCAAGATGTCTAAGCTGAACAAAGCTTTTTCAAACGCGGAAGTCGCAGCTTTCTGCGATCAGGTTGCGGTAATTCTAAAGTCGGGAATCTCATCCCTTGAAGGCATCACAATCATGCTTGAGAATACCGATTCCACTGAAGAAAAAGTGATTCTGAAGGAAATTCTGCAGCTTATGCGAAAAACAGGCAGCTTCAACACCGCTCTGGCAGGCACGGAAATGTTTCCGCAGTACATGGTAAATATGGTGACAATCGGTGAGGAAACCGGCAAGCTGGATGAAGTGATGGAATCTCTGGCAATACATTATGAGCGTGAAGATCAGCTTATCAGGAGCATAAGAAACACCATAAGCTACCCTCTCATCATGGCAGGAATGATGGTGGTCGTGATTATTGTCCTTCTGGTAAAAGTAATGCCGATTTTTAATCAGGTATTCATACAGCTCGGAGCAGAAATGACAGGCTTCTCAAAGGCTCTGATGGATATCGGTTCAGCCATTAACAACTACTCCATCGCTCTTATCGTTCTTCTCCTTTTTTTGATTCTTGCTGCAGTGCTTGCTGTGAAGACTGAGGGTGGTCGCAGACTGACCAGAGCTCTTGCCTACAAGTTCAGGGGGACAAGGCTCATATTCGAGAATACCGCAGCATGCAGATTTGCCGGGGCGATGGCTCTTACCCTTTCATCCGGACTCCATCCTGACCGCAGTATGGAACTTGTTGAGGCTCTCAATGACGACCCCCGTTTCATTGCTAAGCTGGAAGCATGCAAAAGCAGACTGGCCGAAGGCGAAGAAATATCAAAGGCTCTTCACGAAACAGGCATTTTCAGTGGTGTATATGCGCGTATGGCATCAGTCGGTCACAAGACCGGTTCAATGGATAAAACCATGGGCAGAATTGCAGACCTGTGCCGGGACGAAATCGACAATAGAATGAATAATATTCTGGCAGTTCTTGAGCCGACACTTGTGATAGCATTATCCGTTATAGTCGGCATCATTCTGCTGTCTGTAATGTTTCCTCTTATGGGTATAATGTCCACACTATAGTAACGGAGGAACAGGAACTTTTATGGCAAGATTTCAGTATAAACAGAAATCCCGCAGCGGTATAAAAACTATACTGATAATATGCATATTTCTTGCTGTCATTGTCATCTTTTTCTACGAAATAAACATCCTTGGAAACAGTACGGATAACCGTGAGAAAAATAATTTGGAAAAGGCTCTTAACAACAGCATAATCTATTGCTATGCTATTGAGGGTTTCTATCCGGAAAACCTGGAATATATTGAGAATCATTACGGGTTATTGTATGATGAGTCTAAATATTATATCGACTATCACGCACAGGGCTCCAACTTAAAGCCCCTTGTAACAATAGTTGAATTATCCGGCATTCAGAAGGGAGTACTTGATCAATGAGGACCACGAAATTCATGAATACCGGAAACCACATGATCGACTTCATATTCCCTGTAGTGCTTCTTTTTGTTTTTGCGGTTTCCGCATTGGTTATTACCCTGTTTGCTGCCAATATATATGAAGGTGTTGTAGGGGATTCTGCCCGCAACAATTCAGCCAGAACTTCCCTCTCATATGTGTCCGGTAAGATACATGCCGCAGACAAAAAAGACGCAGTTGCGGTTGGCGAATTTGACGGCTGCAATTCTGTGATTATCACTGATGAAATCAATGGGGAACAATATAATACATATATTTATTACCATGACGGGCAGCTAAAGGAATTGTTTGTCAAAGCCGAAGCTGATTTTGCAGCGGCCAACGGCTCTGAGATCACTGAAGTTTCAGACTTCAGGATTGAAGAAAGGGCGAATGGAATTTACCGCTTCATGTGCACCGGTAAAGACGGCGAGACAGCCTCCTCCATAGTTGGTGTCAGAAGCAGATAATACATAAAACGGAGTAACAAATGAAACGGAGAAGTCGTGCACGTTCATCATCACTGTTCCTTTTGGAGCTCATAATCGCGATTCTGTTCTTCTCAGTCTGCACCGCTGTTTGTGTACAGTTTTTTGTTAAATCACATACAATGAGTCAGGATTCCGGGAAACTGAATTTCGCTGTTAATGAATGCACTGCTCTGGCAGAAGTGATTCAGTCTTCAGATACCGAAGCCGAAGCTGTTTCTGTCATCCGGGGCATATATCCCGATGCGGAGATTCAGAGGGATGCCAAGGCTTCAGCAATTAATATTTATTTTGATGACGAGTTCAGGGAATGTGACAGGGATTATGCCGGATACGTGGTAAAGGCAGAGCTCACAGTCCATAAAGGTCTGATAAGTGCCAATATCTGTGCGGTACCGGAAGATGGGTCCGTCAATATTTATGAACTGGAGGTGAAGCACAATGAGCAAAGATAGCAGTTCTCCTGCTCCATTTACTACCATTGGCGTGTCATTGCTCCTTGTTGTATTCATCATTCTGTGCCTTGTAACATTCGCATGTCTTTCCCTTTCCACCGCAAAGGCAGACTATGAATTCGCAGAAAAGAATGCCGCTCATAAGACCGCATATTATAAAGCCTGCAACCGGGCGGAGCAGAACATAAATGACTTGGCAAACGGCAAGACGAACAAGACGAGCTGGCAGATAAGAATCGATAATAATTCGGCTCTGGATGTGAAGGTTTCAGATGCCGGCAACATAATAAAATGGCAGGTTATTTCCACAGTGGAGCGCGACTATAATCAGCCGGTTCATTTGATACAATAAGTCAGGAGAAAAAAATGAGTATAAAAGAAATACTTCAAAGAGCCGTAGAAGAAAGAGCTTCAGATGTTTTTATTGTTGCAGGTCTTCCTGTTTCTGTAAGAAATAATGGAGTGATTGTGAAACAGTACGATGAAAGACTTTTTCCTCCGGACACTGAGCTTCTGTTAAAGGAGATCTACATGCTTGCCGGGGAGAGAGATTTGAGTATTCTTGAGACAGGCGGAGATGATGACTTCTCCTTTGCCATTCCGGGACTTTCCAGATTTCGTGTCAGTGCATTCAAACAACGCGGTTCTCTCTCTGCGGTCATAAGAATCATAACCTTCGAGCTGCCTGATTATTCAGAGCTGGAAATACCACAGCAGATCATAGACATGGGCAAATATTCGAGCGGCATGGTTCTGGTTACAGGTCCTGCCGGGAGCGGCAAATCCACTACGCTTGCCTGTATCATTGACAGAATAAACAAGAGCAAAGAGACACATATCATCACGCTGGAGGATCCGCTGGAATTCCTGCACCGACATAGCAAAAGTATCGTAACTCAGAGAGAAATCAATGTTGATACAGAAAACTATGTTACCGCCCTTCGTGCAGCCCTTCGTCAGAGTCCTGATGTAATCCTGCTGGGAGAAATGCGTGACTATGAAACCATCAGTATCGCAATGACCGCTGCTGAAACCGGACACCTTCTATTTTCCACACTGCATACCATAGGCGCTGCCAATACCATAGACAGAATCATTGATGTATTCCCTGCAAATCAGCAGAGGCAGGTCGCAGTGCAGCTTTCAATGGTTCTCAACGCAGTCGTATCACAGCAGCTGGTTCCAACCGTTGACGGCTCGATTGTCCCTGTTTTTGAAGTAATGACGGTAACACCGGCAATCAGAAACATGATCAGAGAAAATAAAATTCCGCAGATTGAAGGATTGATTTACTCTTCAGCCAAGGATGACATGACCTCAATGGATTCAAGTCTACGGAAGCTCTATGAGAATGGCCGTATTACAAAGGATACTGCTTTGGTCTATGCAACGAATCCTGATATGCTGGAACGAAAACTTAAGTAAATTATGAAAATTTATTCTCCAAATTCTCCAACTTTCATTCTTTTTTTGTTCTCATACATTTCCGCATCAGCTCTTCTGATTACATCACCGACAGTCTTATCATTAACCGGATCGTAAACAGCCATTCCTGATACAAAGGCTGCTTTTCCCATTTCCGATGATGGAATTTTACTGAGTACATCTACTGTTTCTTCCATCTTCATCATGAGACTTTCTCTTTCCTGATAGTCAGTACTATGAAGCACGACTGCGAACTCATCGCCGCCTATCCTGAACACCGGACTGTGGGCGAATACATCGCAGATTACCTTGCAGCAGTTTTTTAGATAGATATCTCCTATATCATGGCCGAAAGAGTCATTTTCTTTCTTCAAATCGTTTACATCGCAGAGGACAATAGCAAATTCCGTGAACCTGTCTTTTAAAATATCATTTGCCAAGTCTTCCACCTTATCTGTGTAGGCTGTGATGTTCTTGACCTTTGTCAGACAATCGATATTGATTAGTTTAATCGTATCCTTAAGCCTTTTTTCAATCTGGGTTGTCTTGTCCTTCAAGCTTGATAAGAATACCCCATACAGTTCTGAAATCAGTAATGGTTTCCTGATACATCCCAACCCGCCGGCTTCTATTACCTGTTCAATTATTTCATCGGTAACCTGCTCATTGACGACTACAATAGGGATATCCGTTTCGACCACTCGCGGCATTTGACGAATTGTCCTTATTGTTTCTAGGGCACTCATCCCGGGCATGACCAGATCCATGATAATCATATCAAACCAATCGGTATTTTCCACAATATCGGCTGCTTCATAACTGCTTCGGGCTTCCAGAACTATGGCACCCTCTAATTCCAGAATCGTCTTGCTGACCTCTCTGGAAACATCATCATTATCCACCAGAAGAACTGACATGTTCCTGAACATTTTTCCTATCTTATTTATTACTTTAGGTAATCTGTCGCTAATCACATAAAATTCTGCGCTGGAGGCCATTGCCATGGCCAGCTTATCCCTGCACTTAATCAGACAGTTCTTTATTTTATCTGAAAATTCTCCGCACTCTCCGTTCAGTATCATTCTAATAGCTGTATTAACGTCTACCGCATCTTTATATACTCTCTTGCTGGTAAGTGCATCGAAACAGTCTGCCACGGAAACGATTTGAGCGGAAATCGGAATTTGGTCCCCACTGAGTCCCATAGGGCAACCTTTGCCATCCCATTTCTCGTGATGATATTTGCATATTTCAATGGAGGTGTTCATGTAATCTTCATGCCATGCTCCTGCCATAGGTTCCAGAATTTCGCATCCGCTTTCGCAGTGCGTCTTCATAACCTTCCACTCATCTTCAGTAAGCTTTCCGGGTTTAAGGAGAATGCTGTCCGGAATTGTGATTTTCCCTATATCATGCAATGGCGAAACGTAAGTAATGGTATTTACCTTACTTTCGGTCAGCTTGTATTCCGGATAATCATTCATGACCTGCATGCCTAAAACATAGGTGTATCTTTTGACCCTGTTAATGTGCTGTCCGCTGGTTTCATCTCTTCTCTCCACAATATTACCGAGAAGAGATACAATCTGTTCGTTTGTCTTATCCAGCTGAAGGTTTTTCTGGCGAAGTTCGTCTTCCTGAATATTGATGATTTTATTAACCACCTCATTATATTTCATCTCTTTTATCCTGCTTTCATTAAGCTTGCTTATGCTTGCAATACAGCCCCTTAGCTTCCCGTCATCGTCCCGGTCACCTGAAAATTCAATCTGGATATACTTAATCTCTTCGTCAGAAATAACCTTTGCCTCAACACGATATGCAGGCATATTGTTCAGCTGTTCTATCACTACGTCATATCTTGTTTTCTTGCGGAATGCTTCTCTCTCTTCAGGAACCACCTTTCCACAGAGCAGAGCCAGCCTTTTACAAAAATTTCTTTCCGCTTCCCACTCCGGGATGTTTCTCTTCAGTTCTTCATTTGCCTTGAACAATTCCACTAAATCAATTTCTTTGTTCGTATTTAGATGGACATAATCCATGCATGCTAAATCCTTGGTAGGAGTTGAAATAATCAGATTTTCTACATCTGAAAACTCTCCTTCGTACACGCACCGTAAGCCTCCGTCTATTGAGTTGTTACCTATATACTTGTTATCCATATTGTCTACCTATATGCACCATATATTTCTTACTTTGCTGCATTACAAACAATATTCACCGCATCCCACACCGTTGCATACGGGGGTGCATAACAAAAATCCGTCATCCCCAGTTTAGTTGTCGTCATATCCATCTGAATCGCTACAGCAAAGATATCAATTCGAAGAACGACGCCTTTCGCTCCGGCTGCGTGTGCTCCCAGTATTTTTTTGGTATCATTCTCATAGATAAGTTTTATCCATATCGGGGTTTTATTCGGATAATATCGAGCTCGGTCAATGGACTTTACAAAGACTGTTTTGTAGTCCAATCCCATAGCAACAGCATCAGATTCAGATAATCCGGTTCTGGCTAATTCAAGGTCAAACACCTTGATGCAGGAAGACCCCAGGGCGCCGATGTACTCCATTTCCTCGCCTGCAATATTAGCGCCTGCAATGCGTCCCGACTTACTTGCCGTGGTTCCCAACGGGATATGTGCATTTGCATCTTTAGCATAATTATAAACTAATGCACAGTCTCCGGCTGCAAAAACATCTTTGACATTTGTTTTCATGTATCTGTCAACGATAATTGCACCGTTTCTTGCCAACTCAACATCGGTTTCCGACAAAAATCCGGTATTCGGTCTGATGCCTAATGCCAGGATTACCGCATCCGCCTCGTATGTGCCTTTATCCGTGACCACCCGTTTTACCCTCTTTTCTCCTTCTATTCTGAGCAGCCTTTCCCCGAGAGAAACCGTAACATTATTACGCACGAGTTCTTCTGTGGCAATATCGCTTATTTCCTCGTCAAAAGTTGTCAGGATACGGTCGGCCATCTCTACCGTGGTTACATTTTTCCCTATCTCACGCATGGCTTCTACCACTTCTATACCGATGAATCCTCCGCCCACTACTACAACATTTTTAATGTCATCTTTCGTCAGGTCTTCCTTCATGCGTAAACCGTCGTTGATGGTTTTCAGTATATAAATACCCTCTAAATTTATTCCGTCAATATTCGGGACGAAGGATGATGCCCCTGATGCAATCATCAACTTGTCATATTTATCTTCAAAGATTTCATCGGTTTTAAGATTTCTGATCGTTACCGACTTGCTCTGTGTATCAACTTTTAACACCTCATGATTGAGAAAGCATGGTATTCCGGCCTTTTCAAAATCATCTGCACTGCGAATCAACATTCGCGTATAATCATCATTAACATTCGAAACATAATAAGGGAGGCCGCATGCTGCATAGGAAAGATAATCTCCTTGTTCATAAACGGCAATTTTAGCATCAGGTTGCTCTCTTTTTATCTTGGTGGCAGCAGACATTCCGGCTGACACTCCTCCAATAACAATTACTTTCATAAATATCCTCCGAAAAAATACTTAACTTTTCAACAATACTTCTTTCCATTCATTGAGTGCCGCTTTATCCTTTTCATCCAGTTCCGGATATTTGGGATTTATTTCCCGGAACTTGGCAAGGAGAATTTCCGAAACCAGATACCTGGAAAACCATTTCTGATCCGAAGGAATCACGTACCATGGGCACTGTTCGGTGGAAGTTGCCGTAATCATTTGTTCATATGCACGGCGATATTCTTCCCAGTGCTTTCGTTCTTCAATATCCGCTCTGGAGAACTTCCAGTTCTTATTTTCGTTTTCTATGCGGGAAAGAAGCCGCTGTTTTTGCTCCTCTTTAGATATGTGAAGGAAGAACTTTATTACGTGGATACTGTTTTCGGTCAAGTATTGTTCATAGTTTCTGATTTGCACATATCTGCGGTTCCAGATATCGGAAGTGTACTCTTCGGGAAGACGACATGCTTCGATGAGGTTGTGAACCTTGGTCACCAGAACATCTTCATAATGAGAGCGGTTAAAAATACCGATTGACCCTTTCCCCGGAATCTTGCTGTGAATGCGCCATAAGTAATCATGGTCCAGCTCCTCTACGGTGGGCTGTTTAAAGGAAGAAACCTCAGTTCCCTGGGGGTTGAGTCCGCTCATGACATGCTTTATGATCCCGTCCTTTCCGGCAGCATCCATTGCCTGCAAAACAATGAGAATCCCCGTTTTATCTTCGCTATAAAGTTTCGCCTGCCACTCCTGCATTTCCGTTATATTAGCGGTGATAACTTCTTTTTCAATCTTTTTCTTTTCCAGCCCTTCCTGTGCCAAGGTAGAGAAATTATCCAGATTAAGAGGTTCTCCCTCCCTGACTAAATACCTGCTCAAATCTTTGATCATCGTCATGTCCTCCTTTGACCGGCTTACTTCATTTAATCACTTCCCTCATTATTATAGCCTGCAAAGGGAAATATTGCCACAATTACCGGAAACCTATGCGATTTAACTTATCGTACAATTAACTGTTTCCTTTTGTTAAAGAACCCCCTGTAAGATAAATAACAAGCTATAAATGAAGATATTGATGTTGTGGACAGAAGCATAAATGTAACCATAAGCTGATATTTTATGGCTTCCATTGGGGGTGCTCCCGCAAGAATCAAACCGGTCATCATTCCGGGCAACATTACAATGCCCAGTGTTTTTGCCGAATCTATGGTAGGAAGCATACCTGTTTTAATTGAATTACGAATGATTTCCATTGAGGACGGAAGAATATCAGCGCCCAACGAAAGTTTTGTCTCTACTTCTTCCCGTTTATTTTTGAAGTCGGACGCTATCTGATTGTAGCACAACCCCAAAGCAACCATAGCATTTCCGATAATCATACCGCCGACAGGTATAATCTGATAAGGTTCATATTGTATTATTTCTGATAATACAAGTATCAGCAGAGTTACAGCGGCACCAACGGCTATAGACAAAAAGGATATTGCAAGGCCATTTTTAACAGCCTTCCCCCTTTTAGCCGCATTATATGCGGCATTGAAAACCATAAAAAGGAGCAGCAGGGTTGTAAATATCGGATTCTTGCAGCCGAAAACATACTCCAGAATATATCCGATAATTACAAGCTGAACTACAGCTCTGACAACACCGATAACAATGTCCTTTTCCAGCTTGAGCTTTTGCCAATATGAGAATAAAAGTGCTATGAATACCAGCGATGATGATATAACCAAAGATATTATACTGATGTTGTTCATGGCGTCCATTTTGCCACCTCCTTAAATGATTTAATTTTTCCGGAAGCAAGTTTTAACACCCTGTTTGCATATTTTCTGCTCTGTTCCGGATTATGTGTTACCCACAGAATTGTTGTTCCTTCTTCATTGAGCGATGCGATAACCCTCTCAACAATCAATGTATTATCCACATCGAGTGAGGAAGTTATTTCATCCAGAAGAAGAATTTTCGGAACAAAAAGCATACTTCTAATCAGCGCTATCCTTTGTTTTTCGCCGCCGGAAAGATTTTGCACATCTTTTTTTAAATAATCAGCAGACATATGAAACATATCGAACAATGAATTTATTCTTGTGAAGTCAGGTTTCATTTTTCTGATAGAGTACGGGAATTCAATATTATCCATTACTGTGTTACCAAAAAGGTGCGGTGTCTGGAAACAGTAGTTAATGCTTTTTCTCAAATCAACAGGGGAATAATCCAGATAATTTTTCCCATTGAAAATAATATTCCCATTAGTGGGACTGATTAAGTTGCTGCACAGCTTAAGTAATGTACTTTTACCGCTGCCGGACGGACCTACAAGAGAAATGAAGTCACCCGACTCAACACTTAGTGATATATCTTTCAAAATAGTTTTATCATCGCCGTCAAAAGATACATTTTGAAATTCAAGTAATGGCAATATAATCACCCCCGTCTATAATTATTTGTTTTGTGAAAACAAACTATCCTTTTCAATATTCTGCAACAGCTCTTCAAGCAGCTCTTTGAATTTTTCTTTTTTTGTTTCCGTTAAGCTGTTAAAAAAATTGGTGGAAAACAGTTCATCTTCTTCCAGATGTTTTTCTACGATTGCACTTCCTTCCGGCGTAGTGACAAGTTCTATTGTTCTGCGGTCAGCATTCGTCCTGAATCTTTTAATCAATTTTTTATTTTCCAGTCTGTCAATAATTCCGGTAAGTGTTGATGGAGGAATACTGTATTTCTTTGAAATATCTTTAATCGTCAATTTCTTGTTAAAGTATATTCTTTCCAGAACATACATATCTTGTGGCTGAATATTCGAAGTTTGGCGTTGATATTCACTCTTATATTCAAAAATCTCCAAGAGGTTATGTATTATTTTGTTTTCGTTCATTTAAATATCTCCAATCAATTAATTACGAGTTTCATATATTACGAGTATCGTAATATAATCATAGCACCACTCTTCCATTTGTCAAGAACATTTGACAGCTTGATGAAATGGGTTGGTGAATGATATGATTACCTGCAGGGGGGGTTGGCTTTTGTATTATTTACATCAATAAGACAAAGAACATGAATAATCTAAAAGATTTAATGCTATAATGTTATACAGGAACAGCAGAAAGGGGGTTTTGTAGATGAGTACAATTTTAATAATTTCCAACAGATTGCCGGTTACAGTTAAAAAAACCGACAAGGGTCTTGAGTTTATTGAAAGTATTGGAGGACTTACAACCGGACTCAAGACTTATCATGAAAGGTCCGGAAGCCTTTGGATTGGCTGGCCCGGTATTCTGGAGGAGGAACTTACCGCTGAGGAGAAGGAAGAAGCACGGGAGATTTTGCGAGAAAGATACAAGTGTGTTCCGATTTTCATGACTCAGGAAGAAGTGGACAGTTTTTACTACGGATTCTGCAATAATACAATCTGGCCTCTGTTTCATTACTTCAATACAATAGCGGAATATAACCAGACTACCTGGGAAGCCTATAGAAGGATGAACAGAAGATTTTGCGAGACGGTTAAGGATTTTATCAGAGAAGAAAATATCGTATGGATACATGATTATCAGCTTCTTCTGCTTCCCGAAATGTTGAAAGAAGATTATCCGGATTTGGCAGTGGGGTTGTTTTTGCATATACCTTTTCCTTCTTATGAGCTTTTCAGACAGATTCCGTGGAGAGAGGAAATTCTTCGCGGCATGCTGAATGCGGATCTCGTAGGATTTCATACCTACGATTATGTTCGCCATTTTATGAGAAGTGCCCAGAGGATTCTCGGTCTGGAAAATTCCATGAACAGCGTTTTTTATGAAAACGAGGAGGTTAAAGTAGGAGCATTCCCTATGGGAATAGATTATGAGCGTTTCGCCATGACGAAAACAGGTGATGATGCCATAAACAAGACAGGCGGGTTTACACGTATACCCGGTGCCAGGAATATCCTTTCCGTTGACAGGCTTGACTACAGCAAGGGCATAATTGAACGGCTTGAAGCCTATAGGTATTTTCTGGAGAAATACCCGCGGTACCGGAACAAGGTATATCTGAATCTTATAGTCGCTCCGTCCCGTGAGGGAATACAGGGATATGATGAACTTCACGGCAGGATAGAAAATCTTGTCAGCAGGATAAACAGCACATATGGGTCATTTAACTGGATGCCTATATACTATTTGTTCCAGACTTTCCCGCAGGATGAAATCGTAAAATACTATCACCTGTCAGATGTAATGCTGGTAACATCACTGAGAGACGGGATGAATCTCGTGGCTAAGGAATACATAGCATCAAGGCAGGATTATGACGGGATGGTAATAATCAGTGAAACGGCAGGTGCTGCAAGTGAGCTTGTTGAAGCTATATCGGTGAATCCATATGATGTACCTGAAATAGCGGAAGGAATAAGAGAGGCACTGGAAATGCCCGCCGACGAAAAGGAAATCAGAAACAAGGCACTTCACAGGCGTCTTATAAGATACGATATAAAGTTCTGGGCAAGAGATTTCCTTGACAGCCTGAATGAAGCATATATCAAAAATCGTTCCGTACACGATACACAGAACATAGAGAACAGGCTGCCACAGATTATGGAAGCTTACAAAAAAGCAAACAGACGCATAATATGTCTTGATTATGACGGAACCCTTGTGGGTTTCTGGCCGCTTCCCGAGCAGGCCAAGCCTGACCGAGAACTCCTAAAACTGCTTTCACGGCTTACCGCAGATAAAAGAAACCTCGTTGCAATAGTTACGGGTCGTGACAGGAATAATCTGGAGGACTGGTTCGGCAAAGTTAAAAACTTATGTTTCGTTGCGTCCCACGGCCTATGGATAAAAAAGCCGGGGGGAGAATGGTACAAAACAGTAGAAGTTGCAAGTGGATGGAAAGAGGAAATAAGGCCGATGCTGGAGATGTATTCGGACCGCATGCCCGGATCTATAATAGAGGAAAAAGAGGAATCCTTATCATTCCATTACAGAATGTGTAATGCGGATATGGTGGCTTCGCAGCTGAGTGAACTTAAGATGGCACTCAGTACTGCAATAGGGTCATCCTATCTGGCTTTACAGGAGGGCAAAAAAGTTCTCGAAATTAAAGATATCAGAGTCAGCAAGGCAAATGCATCAATGATTTTTGACGGGGCGGAGAAGGCTGATTTCATATTCGGAGCAGGCGACGACGTTACGGATGAAAACTTTTTCAAAGCGATGCCGAAAGAGGTTATCACGGTCAAAGTCGGAGCCGGAGAGACTGCTGCCAGGTACAGACTTAAAGGATGGCAGGATATGCGCAGGCTTCTTAAGGCCATGGCAGATGCATAGGATTATAATGGGATTACAAAGGAAAGGAATGTATATATGAGTGTAAACGGGCTTTATACAGTCGAGGATATTCCGATGATACCGGCGGAAATGCGTTATTATGAAACGATATTTCATAGTGCCAACGGTTACTTGGGAGTCAGATACGACTTTGAAGAGGGATGCCCTGAGGAATTTGAAATAACTCAGTCTCAGTATATAAACGGCTTCTATGAGAATGTGGAGATGAATCAGCCCGAAAGGCTGTATGGATTACCTGATAAAAAGCAGACGATGGTGAATATCGCAAACACACAGAATATTCGACTGCTGATTGATGGTGAGGAATTTTCTATGTATTCCGGCAAACTCAAAAGCATGAGATTGACACTGGATACAAACAAGGGCCTGGTAGAGCGGAATGTCCACTGGATATCACCCGGAGGCAGGGAAATAAGTCTGAAAATCATACGGATGGCCTCCTTTAGCATAAGGAACCTCTTTCTGATAGATTACGAGGTAACTCCTGTAAATTTTGACGGGAGCATAGAACTGATATCGGAGCATAACGGATATGTTCTGAACTATAAAAAAGAAAATGATCCGCGGGTTTCCGGAACAAATGTAAGGTATATTTTCCCGCGCAAGACGGAAATAAGAAACGGAGCATCTTATATAGTTGCGGAAACAAAAAATTCCGACTTGCAGGTTTGCAGCTGTGTAAAAAATGTATTGAACTCTCCCCACAGCGAAAGCTTTTCCGTCTTCGCAAACGGTGCTACCTGTACATTGCAGACCGAAGGAAAAAAAGGGCAAAGCATCCGCCTGCATAAATATTCTATTTTTACCGATTCCCTGCGCTATGATAATGTATTTGCAGAGGCAGAGAAAAAACTGAACGAAGCTTTAGATGTGCCAATAGATGAATTGTACCGCCGGCAGAGGAACAGTATGGATGAATACTGGAGCGGTTGCTTCGTAAAAATGGGTTGTGATTTCCCGACATCTCTGGCAATGAGATTCAATTTGTATCAGTTGAATCAATCTGCAGGCAGAGACGGCTATTCGAATATATCGCCTAAGGGGCTCAGCGGGGACGGATATGAAGGACATTATTTCTGGGACAGCGAGATGTATATACAGCCCGTATTCACTTTGACAAATCCTGAAATTTCCAGAAATCTGATAAGATACAGATATCGGACACTGGACAAGGCGAGAGAAAACGCTGTAAGAATGGGACATAATCAGGGAGTCCTTTATCCCTGGAGAACAATTTCAGGAGAAGAATGTTCAGGTTACTTTCCTGCCGGATCTGCACAGTACCACATCAATGGTGATGTTGCTCATTCGATCGTTATGTACTATCTGGCTACCGGAGACATGAGCTTCATTGAAGAATGCGGAGCGGAGATGCTTATAGAAACAGCGAGGCTCTGGATCAGTGCAGGGAATTATTATGGCGGCAGATTTCATATAAATGACATCACAGGACCTGATGAATACACCTGCATAGTTAATAACAACTATTATACAAACATAGTTGCGGCATTTAATATGAAATGGGCGGCAAAAGCATACAGAATGTTGGAGAAAAAAAACTCCGCAGCGGAAATGCTTTCCCGAATAGGTATAACACCTGACGAAATCAAAGGCTTTGAGGAAGCGGCGGATAAAATGTATCTTCCTTATGATGAAAAGCTAAAAATCAATCCCCAGGATGATTCGTTTCTGCAGAAAAAAGAGTGGGATGTAGGTATTGATGAAATTCCCGAAGAAAAACGGCCTTTGCTTATGCATTATCATCCTTTGTTCCTGTATAGACACAAGATATGCAAGCAGGCGGATACGGTTGCGGCATACTTCATAAATGAGGATGCACAGTCCGAAGAAACAATGAGAAATTCATTTGATTATTATGAAAAAATTACGACTCACGACTCATCTCTTTCCAAGATAATGTTCAGCATAGTTGCTGCCAGATTGGGGATGACGGAAAAGGCTGCTGAGCTCTTTGACAATTCTGCACAGATAGATCTGGAAGATCTCCACAAAAACACGGAAGACGGCATACATACGGCTAACATGGCGGGCTGCTTTATGGTTGTTGTTTATGGATTCGGAGGGTGCAGGCTGAGAGAGAACGGAGTGAGTTTTTCCCCGACTTTGCCTGAAAGATGGGACAGCTACAGCTTCAAAGTTCGCTACAGAGGATCTGTGATAAGAGCTGAAATCGACAGGGAAAACTGCATGTTTATGCTGGAAAGCGGAGAACCGAAAGTAATTGAAGTATATGGAAAAGAATACACGCTTGAGGAAAATATAAAAGTAGCAAGGCAGGAGAACAGAAGTAAATGAAATATAAGGCAATTATTTTTGATCTTGATGGAGTAATATGTGAGACAGATGTGTACCATTATCTGGCATGGAAAAAAATAGCCGACAAAATCGGAGTGGAATTCAATGAAGAAATAAACCACAGGCTCAGGGGTGTGAGCAGGATGGAAAGCCTTGAGATAATTCTTGAAAAATATGATGGTCATCTCAGCGACGAAGAAAAGGAAGCTCTGGCAGCTGAAAAAAATGAAATTTACCGGGCAAAGATCAAAGAGGCCACACCTGATATAATAATAGACGGTGTAGAGGAAATCCTGAGCTTTCTTCGTGAATCAAAAATTAAAATAGGACTAAGTTCTGCGAGCAAAAACGCCAAGCTCATACTTTCCCGGATTGGACTGATTGATGCTTTTGATGTAATAGTTGATGGAAATGATATAACGAAAGCCAAATCAGATCCTCAGGGATTTCTGAAAACGGCGGAACATCTGGGAATAAGCCCGGCAGAATGTCTTGTTATTGAAGATTCGGAGGCCGGTGTTGCTGCGGCACACGCCGGCGGTATGGATGTCGCATTTTTGTCAGCAGAAGGAAATAGCTGCATTGCTGATTACAGCATTAGGTCAATCAGAGAGCTCAAAGAGATAATGGGCGGTCTACGGCGTGGTGCGAGGAGATAAGATATGATACTTACGGCAGATATAGGCGGAACTAATGCCCGCTTTGCATGTTTTTCCCGGGAAGGGCGGATCTGGAAGAATATTTTTTCAGGCAGATATCAAAGCAAAGATTATTCATCTCTCTATGAGACTGTGAAACACTTCCTCAACGATTCCTCCTTTAGCGGTAATTTTGAAGCCTCCTGCTTCAGTCTCGCAGGACCCGTTACAGATGGAAGCTGTGAGCTGGTAAACTTGGGATGGAGGGAACATGAAGACGTGTTGAAAGCAGCAATCCCGGAGCTCGGAAAGGTTTTTTTTATAAACGATATAAGTGCAGCAGGCTATGGTATTATCACAATGAGCGAGGATGATTTCGTGTCAGTTACACCCGGGAACGGTGGGAAGAATGACGGAAACAAGGCTGTGATTGCCCCGGGAACAGGTCTTGGTGAAGGTTTGATAATCGGTAATAAACCAATAGGGAGTGAGGGAGGTCATTCGGATTTTGCCCCGAGAAACGAAAGAGAGATAAATCTTCTGCGGTTCCTTCAAAAGGACGCCCGGCATGTGAGTTATGAAACGGTGCTTAGCGGCGGAGGTTTGTTTAATATAGCCGAATTTCTGGCCGAGGAAAGAGGGGTTGCGATTAATCAGGCAACACCCGAAGAAGTCAGCATGGCGGCACTTGCCGGCGACAGTGATATATGTGAAGAAGCAATGAAAATGTATGTTGAAATTCTCGGAGCGGAAGTCGGCAATATGGCACTCAGATTCCTTGCGGAGGGCGGAGTCTATATGGCCGGAGGTATAGCACCCGCCATACTCCCGGAGCTTCAAAAACCGCACTTTCCGGAAGCCATGAGGGACAAGGGCAGGTTCAGGAAATTTCTCGAAGGAATACCCGTATACGTAATCTTAAACGACGGAATGCAGATGCAGGGCTGTCTTAATTATCTTATGATGAAACTTTAATTATTCCTGTTTTTACTTGATTCTTTCTTCTTTAATGCTATAATAATATTCAAACAATTCTGATTTTTATGCTGTTAATCTATAACAAATATTACAAAAAGTTGACACCATTTAGCTTTACATTTGATAACAGTATTAGTGCGGTATTGTAAAATATAATTGAATTATAAGAAAGTTTAAGTTTAGGAGGTGGGAGTTATGTCAGATTACAAAGAGACATATGAGAAGTTTATAGAAGCACAAAAAAATATGTATAAAGCTTGGGCGGAAGCTTTTAAGGTATCCGAGGAAGAAGGAGGACTTAAGTTCCCATTTTTTGACCCTGAAGTTTTCTTTAAGAATATTGAAGAAGCCAATATGGATATGATAAGCAAGATGAGCGGTACTTCCAGAGAAGTTTATGAGAGGATGAAAGAAAGCAATGCAACTTATTACAATATGTATAAGTTATGGAGCGATGCAACCAAAGAAGTACTGAACGAAAACAAGGAAAAGTCAGAAGAAGCTTACAGTGCATGGAAAGAAGATTTCCGTAAGAATGTATTGGAAAACTATATGGCTTATGTTCCGGATTCTATCCGAGGACTTTCTGACAGGCTTTTGGAGCTTGGTACATCTTACGAACAAATCATGGGAATGCTCTGGGAACCTTGGCAGGAATCCGCCTCACTTTTCAATGATTGCATGGTAAAGGCATTTACCATGGAGCCGTCAGCATACAGAGAGTTCTTGCAGGGGTGGAGAGAAACCTACAAGGCTACTTTTTCTAAAATACAGGATATGCCGATAGTGGGTATATTGAGAGAACACTTGGAAAACCAGGAGAAGAGTATTGATAAATACTACGAATATGTTTCCGTTGCCGGTGATTTCTGGGGTCGCATATTTGAAATTGCATCGGATACCACAGAGCAGGTATTTCAGGACTATTTGGAAATTCTGGAGGAAGGTAAAGAGCTTAAGACCTACGACGATTTTTATGAGTATTGGTCATCTCTTATAGTAAAAGCTTACGACAAACTGTTTTTATCCGACGATTTCAGCAAAGTTGCAGGTGGAGTTATAAATGCTATGTCGGATTTTAAAGCCTACTTTGATAAGTTGCTGGAAGATTACTTGCAGCTATGGCCTATTCCGAAGAACTCGGATATGAAAAGCCTTTACAAGACGGTATACGATCTGAAGAAGGAAGTACGCAGTTTGAGGAGCGAGATGGATCAGTTGAACAAAGAAAAAGGGACGAAGCAACCTAAAAAAGAAGAAGAATAAGTCGGGGGGCAACATACACATACGAAGCAGGAGGGTTATGTCATAATGGAGATGGAGAAACAATTTGATATACAATTTGATATGGAGGCATTTACCGAATATTACGAAAAACAAATAGAAGGCTATGAAAGATTTTTAAAGGGAATTGAGATTTTGTCGAATACAAATTACGATGAAATCGATACCACCCCCAAGGAAACCGTTTTCACCATGGACAAGATGAAACTTTACCATTATAAGCCCCAGGCGAAAGAGATAAATCCCGTTCCTGTTCTTATAGTCTATGCTTTGATGAACAGGCAATATATTATGGACTTGCAGCAATCAAAGAGTTTTGTCAAAAAACTTTCAGAGCTTGGACTGGATGTATATATGGTGGACTGGGGTTATCCGACAGCAGAAGATATGTACATTACCATGGAAGACTATGTAGAGGATTATTTTGGCTCGGCTGTAGATTACATCCGCGAGACTACGGGATGTGACAAAATAAATCTTATGGGCAAGTGCATGGGCGGTACGTTTGCTGCTATGTATACTTCCCTGCATCCTGAAAAGGTATTAAATCTTGTGACCATAGCATCTCCTTTTGAGTTTGACATAGAAGACGGTGTCCTTTTCAAATGGTCCAAACACATGGATACCGACAAGATGGTAAATGCTTACAATATGATTCCCGGAGATATGTTGAATTTCTTTTTCATCATGTTAAACCCGTATCATTTATCTACAGGTAAATACATTGGGCTAATGGATGTACTGGATAACGCTAAAATTATGAAAGATTTCGTTCACATGGAAAAATGGATATTCGACTGTCCGGATCAGGCGGGAGAATATTACAGAACATGGATGAAGGACCTGTGGAGTGAAAACAAGCTTAAAAAGGGTGAATTCTACCTTGGCGATAAACATATCGATCTGAAGAAGATTACCCACCCTGTGCTGAATGTATATGGAGACAAGGACAACCTTATTCCGATGTCTTCGTCCATTCCTTTTTTGGATATGATATCGAGCAAAGACAAAGAGGAAGCTTGTTACCCGGTGGGGCATGCGGGGATAGTAGCCAGCAGTCGTTCTCAAAAGTTCATAGCGCCTAAAATTGCCGAATGGATTTGGGCTCACAGCAAATAAGTAATATATAGATTTTTCTAAAGTTTAATGGGGCTGTCTCAAAATGAAAAACTTGGGGCAGCTCTTCACATTATATTCTTCAAAATAAAAAATGTTATCAATTGATGAATTTACTGAAAAAATGGATAAGATTTCAGAAGAACTCCCCAAAGAATTTTACAGGGAGCTGAACGGAGGAATTATGATTCTTCCTGATGTAAGGCGCAGCCCCTATGCTGTCGCTGATGATCTTTACATACTTGGAAGTTACCACAGCAATGCATCAATGGGCAGATATATAGAGATATATTACGGTTCATTCGAAAAGCTGTTTTCATGGATGGGAGAGGATGCTCTGATAGAAAAAATGCGTGATACATTATATCACGAGTTTACACATCATATAGAATCACTGGCGGGTGAGAAAGGCCTGGAGATAAAAGATGCAGAGGGGATAAAAAAATATATGAGGAAGCACGGGGTGTGAATGCATGAGAGAAGTATATCACGATATCTTTATGGAAGAGCTTTTGCTTCCGAACAATCCGCTTAAATATTTAAATCTTTTTATCATCAAGGGTGAAAACCGGTCGATGATAATAGACTGCGGGTTCAACATGGAAGAAACAAAGGAAAGAATGCTGGATATTTTCAAAAGGCACGATCTTGATTTTGACAACACAATCCTGTATCTGACCCATCTTCATTCCGATCATGTCGGCCTTGCGACATTTTTACAAGGGAAAGGCGTTGAGGTTTATATCAGTCAGGTTGACGGATATATAGTGAACAATCCCGATGTTAACTGGGGCGATACCTATAGAAATGCGATACTTCAGGGGCTGTCGGAAGATAATTTCAAGATAGAAGAACATCCCGGCTACAAATACGCGATTACGGAGAATCTTGAATATAAGGAAGCCGTCATTGGCAATACCCTGAACATAGGAGACTATGAATTTGAAATAATAGACCTTTCGGGCCATACACCGGGTATAACGGGTCTTTATGAGAAAAAACACAAACTGCTCTTTTGCGGTGACCACATTCTGCAAAAGATTACGCCGAATATTACATTCTGGGGCTTTGAATACGGCGATAGTCTGGGCACTTATTTCAAGAACCTGGATAAAGTTTATAATATGGATATTGTGCATTTGTTTTCATCGCACAGAGAACTGGTAAAAGACCATAGAAAGAGAATAGATGAGCTGAAGCGTCATCACGCAAAGAGACTGGACGAGGTAAGAAAAGCCTTAATAATCAAGAAATATTCAAGTGTCAGAGATGTTACCAGACAAATGCACTGGGACATCAGGAGTAAAAATTTTGATGAATTTCCTCAGTCTCAGAAATCCTTTGCAACGGGGGAGGCTCATGCCCATTTAGAACACCTCAGACATATGGGAGAGGTGGATTATATTCAAAGAGGAGAAAAGCTGTATTATTTTCTTACTGTCTGATGCTGTGCGGTATCCGTATCGATAATAAAATCCTTCCGGTGATAATTCATTCCATATCTTCTAACTTCCGGGAGGATACTTACTGCTTGTATTATGTTTACACAGGATCGTTTACAGTTTCTTATCCAAACTCTCTATAGCTTTCTCCGCAATTTTTATGGCCATTTCTTTTTGCGTGGCCGGGTCATCGGAATAATCGTCATTTACCTCCAAGTAAATTTCATCATTATAGAGTACATACAAAGTCTCTAAGACGGTGTCATAGAAAGCTTCCTGTCCCAGACCTTCCACTACCTCCAGAGCGCCTCTTTCCTCTGCGCTGAGCTTTTTATCCTCATATTCCTGTTTCACACTGCCGCTGATCTCCGGGTGCTCCACATCCTCATACGCCGCACCGCAATAGGCCTGTTGATAGCAATTGAGCTTAAATCCGTCATATTCATCTTCTTCTCCAAGGTAGGTCGCTCCCAGCAAACCCATAAAGTCATTATCCCAAAGCTTGATATCAACAATAGGAACCCCTGTAATTTCCGACATTTCCTCTATTGTTACTAAATCTTCTGCGAGAAATGTCTTACCATCGTTTGTTTCTTCAGTAACCATCTCTTCCTGTGTTCCCTCGCCTGCTTCCTCTGAATTGCCACAACCGGCAACACCGAAAGCAAGAATCAGGACGGCCAGAACAGTCGCAGTTTTTTTCATCAGGTTCATAGCATTCCTCTCTTTCTTACAAATATTACACCAGCTTCCTCGTTTTCCCTCCTTTCCCTTATTGTTAATTCTAACATACCTCCAATACGTTAAATAACGATTTACATTCTTTTCAGACAAAAATCGCTTTTTGTTTGGGTTGTTTGCAGAGCAATTGCATAGTTAGTGTGAAATAATTGTGGAGATTAAATGAAAAACACCCGGGAGATTGGCAGCCAGACCGGAACAACAAAAGTCAGTATTGTGCCACTGATCAGCGCAACAACTCCCAATTCTGTCCCGACAGCTTTTGTCACCGGAACCAGCATCGTATCCATACATCCGGCTGCCCCGGCTGCGATGGGACTTCCTTTACTGATTCTGACCAGAAGCGGCATAAGTATAATAGAAAACACATCCCGAAGTACATTTACTACAAAACCGTATGTTCCGGCTTCTATACCAAAGTAGTCGGTCATCGTGGCTCCCGTCAGACTGTAGTACCCCATTCCGCTTGCAGAAATCACAGCATAATTCAGAGGAACGTTCAGTATGAGACCGCCAATCAATCCGCCTATGATACTACCGGCGAAAATTGCGACAGGCAGTATAACCAATCGTAATCCGAGCCTCTTAATATATTGGAAAACGCTTTTATTTTCTCCAAGACTGACACCTACACCGATATAAAGCAGAATCAATGAAATCGTAAGCACCAGGTTAAGCACAGATTGCGGAATATCAGAAAAAAGAAAATATCCTATAATAATTCCTATAACAATACATCCCGGCATTATGATAATCAAGGGGGAAAAACGATTTTCTTGCGGTTGGTTTTCTGGAGATAAATTAGGGGTAAATTGCTTCTGCGTTCCCTCTAACGGCAAAACTGTTTTCTCACACAACAAAACAAGAAATGCACTCGCAAAAATCGCAGCTATTGATAGCATTGCAGAGTTAAAACCGATGCGGTCAAGATTGTTCATGACCTGTGGACTGATTCCAATATTAAGACCGATTACAAGCATCAGAATAATCAGAGCAATATTGATTAGAGTATCGAAGCTTTTGAGAACTGTATTCGGTAAACCACGCCAGCTTATCAGCACTCCAAGCCCCAGACATAAAAATGGTATCAAAGTATTCATATGTGGTTCCTCATAATTAGATGTTCTTCCAGCCATCCTTCTTTTATGTTAGATGTTTATTTTGATAGCACTTTTCAGGTTTTAAACAAGTATATCTTTCTTTTCAAAGCGGAAAATACCGATGAGAACAAAGGTGATAGTCAGGGCAAGAAGGACTGTCAGTTTAACGGTCGGAATGCCTCCTGAAAGCTCCATTGTCTCCCTCAGAAACATATTGAAAGGGAAATAATCTCTTAGGAAGTACCAGTTTTCGGACATGTTGGCCAAAACGGGTATAAAGTAGGTTGAAAGGATAACTCCCAGACCTATGCTCTCCGCCTTTCCCCTTGGGACTATATTAATAAGGAGAATACCGAATGTCAATGAGAGCAGGTGGAGTACCAGAAATGCAAAAGTATAATTGAACAGCATTGTCCGGGCATCCGGGAGGTATTTTTGGAGTGCTAGGTAATTACAAATAAAGAGCACGGTTTGCAGTATGAGCACAACAAGTGTTCCGCTTATGAGTTTATGAGCAAAGATTTTTCGTCTGCTGCGAGGTTTTGTCAGCAGAAAATCTGCCGTCTTCTCCTGCTCTTCTCCGGCAAAGAGCCTGATTCCAAAGAACAGTCCGTGAATGGTGCTCATCAGCAGGAAGTAGCTTGCTATGACGGCGAAGTAGCCCGGCAGTGTTGTAACGTCGACATCAGCCATATTAAAAATTGCCAGAAGAACCCGCGGGAACCGGTCAAGCAAGGCCAGAGTCTCCTCTCCTGCCGCAAGAATAGAATCAAATTTTATAATGGAGCCAAACGAAAACAACAGGAACACAAGTGACCACACGATTATATTTATAAGGGATATTTTCAGTTCTGTTCTTATGATGTTCATCAGATTTCCACGTCCATTCTTGTGTAATGCCGGTAACTGATTACGGCAAGGAGAGCACAGAGGATAAATGCAATCGTGAGATTCAATGGATCGATTCCTTTTTGCTGAACCTGCATCGTATCAAACAGGCCGTAGATGCTGAGCTTTGAGAGTGCGTCTTCCTCCAGAAGACGGGAGATAACCAGCAGGAAGTAAAACCCCAACCCGATGGCACCGGCAGGACCGGTCACTGTTCGGAGGCGGGGTTTCATATTGGCAAGCAATCCTCCGAGAAAAAAGAAGATGAGCTGGACAATCACACTGCTTAAAAGAATATCTCTTATGGCAGGTTCAAAGGTCATCCCCTGTGCTTTGGCAATGCCATAGACAGTGACGGCAATAATGGCATTGATCACCAGGATTCCCAGAAGACCCGCTGTATTTTTTTGTGCCCAAAGACTGCTTCGTGAGATGGGCTTTGAGAAGAGAAAATCACTCGTCTTGTTGAGCTTTTCTCTGCCCATCAGCATCATGCCGCTTTGAACAGCGACAATCCCCAAGAGCAGCTGGATAAAAGTGTATATATAGGCAAGGAAACCGGAGTAGGTTCCGAAACTCTCAATATCAAGACCGAATCCACGCAGAAACTCCACCGGGAAACTGTGAAGCATAGCGATGAGATCATCCATACCCTCGTTGAAAGAAGGGAAGAAACTCATGAAAACAGCAATAGTCAGCACTGTTGCGATGAGCCATCCTCTGAGAAGCTTCAGATGCCATTTCCACTCCTGTTTAATTACCGCCATGATGATTTTCTCCGTAGTAATCCATAAAGAGTTCTTCAAGAGTGGGATCTTCTATCGAAAGGTTTTTAATATCAAATCGAGCCAACCCTCTCAGAAGCAAGTTGATATCTCCCCTATAGCGAAAGTGCAGATGATCGGTGAAACGCTGCCTGACTTCAACCATGGCCGACTTCCCTAACAGATCCAGTATGGCTGAATCTGCTGAAATATGGACATTCTTATAGTGCTTGCTTTGAAGTGCTGCAATCTGATTCATGTCCTCAATCCGCCCGTCTTTGATAAGCACAATTCTGTGGCTTAATCGTTTGACTTCGCTTAGTATATGTGAGCTGAACAGGACGGTCGTTCCCTTCTTGTTCTCCTCTTCGATGAGATCGAAGAAGCGCTGCTGCATCAAAGGATCAAGCCCGCCGGTCGGTTCGTCGAGAATAATCAGCCGAGGTTTGTGAAGAAGCCCCTGAACGATGCCTACTTTCTTTCTGTTGCCAAGGGACAGGTCGCTTATTTTGCGGGTAATATCAAGATCCATCCTCTCTGTTAAATCTTTCAGCCGCTTCGGATTAGTCTTATCATAAAAACTCATCGAATATTCAAGGAGATCTTTTACCTTCATATGTTCGTAGTAAGCGACTTCGCTCGGCAGATATCCGACATGCCGGGCAATCTCAACTTTGTCCTTAATGCTGTCAAGGCCAAAGATTTTGATGTTCCCTTCTGTGGGGAATATCAAAGAGAGTGCACAGCGAATCGTCGTGCTCTTTCCGGATCCGTTTGGACCGATAAAGCCAAAAATCTCTCCTTCTCTAATTTGGAAGTCCACATCTTCCACTCCCCTGTGTTTCCCGTAATATTTTTTCAGGTGGTTAACTTCTAAAATGTTCATACATCCTCCGAAGAATCGATAAAGCTTAACTCAATACTACACCAGAGCCGTATTTAGTGAAAGGCTATTTTTGAATTCTGTATTGTTAAATATGCCACAGTGTTATAACCTGTAAACACAGAAAAACGCGTATACTCTTGTGATGATCGGGGAGGCAGAATGACAAGAATCAGAGTAAAAAAAATTATTGCTGTAACTGCGATTGTATTGATGTCAGTATTCACACTTGTGGCGTGCGGAAGCAGCGGCGGCAGTTCAGACTCTCAAGCAAAAACGACAATACTGTTCGCATCGGATTACCAGGAGCAGGAAGACGGGGGTGCACCGAAAGACAATTTAACTGATATTATCAGGGCGGTTGGCAGCGATGGGAAGATTATTGATGAAGTTATCATATGCGGCGACTACACAAACGATAGGGTTCGGTTAAGTCCCGAGGAATCAATCAGCGAAATTGAGGATGTAGTTAATGCAGAATGTTCAGGGCTTGGAGCAGACAATATATTGTTCGTTCAGGGTAACCATGATCAGCTGACGGAGTCCATATCAGCTTCAGGGCTTCATGAATTCAAAGATTACCTCGTATATGTGGTTAATACGGAAGAAGATTTTCCGTGGATGCAGGGAAAAACTGCAGGGAGTTTGGACAAAGTCAGGAATACTGCAGAGGAAATGGAGATATGCTTTGATGAACTGACGGAGAAAGGAGAGGACAGGCCGATTATTGTTGCAGGCCACGTACCCCTTCATTTTTCGGGAAGAACCTCTTCCGTGCATGCTACAGGAGACAATCTGTATTCGTCTTTGGTATTTAACGCTGTGAATGACGCTGCCAAATCGTTGGATATTATCTATATATTTGGGCATAATCACTCAAAAGCATGGGATTGTTATCTCGGACAAGGTTGCGTATATCTGGCTGCAGGTGATAACATTCTCATCCCTGAATATACAGAAGGAGAGTTAACGAGCGACAAATACACTGCAGAGAATCTGAATTTTACTTATATGAATGCCGGCTACATTGGATACTGCGTTGACTGCGGAGCGGCAGATAACACATTAACAGTAACTGTGTGTGAAATTTACAACGACAAAATTTCGCTTATGAGATATTCCGAGGATGGAGTTTATCCTCTTGGAAGTGCAGGATGCGCAAGTACATATTATGACGATTCGAATCTTATACCGGATAAATATTACAGCAAAAAAACTGACAGCCCGCAATTGATTGAACTTTATTGACAGGAGACATTAATGCCGGAACTGAATCAGCTTCGGCTTTTTTATTTTTTGGCAGTAATTTTTATTCAAATCAACAACAGATTTTGCACTTGCACAATATCGTTTTTAGACTTTAACGATGGCCGGCCGATGCAAATAACGCATAATTTGAGGCTTCAAAAAATGTGTATTGTATACATGATTTTCGTTGAAATTCAGCGGATTGTTGAGTTTTCAATGTTAGCGGGGGGAAAATAAAATTTCACCCGGATAGTAAGAGAAAAATTTAACAAACCATGGTTGTAAAAATCATAACAGAATGATAAACTGCAATATAATAGCTCAACTATATTTCAATCTTCTGGAAGGAACGACCCTTTCAGAAAAAATATGTTAGGAGAAGATGACATGTTGAAGAAAGCAAAGGTAATAACTCCACAGGAAGCGGCGGAGATGGTACAGGACGGAATGACTGTTGCATCCGGTGGGTTTGTAGGCAGTTCGATTCCCGAAAGCTTGATTAGTGCCATGGAACAGAGGTTTCTGGATACGGGACATCCCAGAGATATCACCTACTTCTATGCAGGTTCTCAGGGAAACAGAGACGGGCGAGGCGGTGATCATGTGGCCCATAAGGGCATGACCAAGAGGGTGATTGCCGGTCACTACAACACGGCCAAGACTTTGGGAGAGATGATGGTAAACAATGAACTGGAAGGATACAACCTTCCTCAGGGAACCCTATCCCAGCTTTGCAGAGATATTGCGGCAGGCAGACCCGGAACCATCACACATGTAGGACTGAATACATTTGTGGATCCGCGAAACGGCGGCGGCAAGCTCAATGAGAGGACTACAGAAGATATTGTAGAGCTGATTGACGTGCTGGGAGAAGAAAAGCTGTTATATAAATCTTTCCCTATCGACATTGCCTTTCTCAGAGGTTCATATGCTGACGAGTGCGGTAACGTGACCATGCACAGAGAAATCGGGGAAGGGGAGGTAACCGCTCTGGCGCAGGCTGCCAAGAACAGCGGCGGCAAGGTTATCGTTCAGGTGGAGAAAATCGTAGAAGGCGGCTCTCTTGACCCGAGACTGGTGAAGATTCCGAGAATCTATGTGGATGCGTTGGTTATTTCCGAACCGAAGGATCATGAGCAGAGTTATGACTGTGAATTCGATCCTTCCCTGACAGGTGAGGTAAGAATTCCTTTAGGCAGTATAGCTCCTCCTCCGCTTTCCGCTAAGAAAATCATCGGCAGAAGAGCTGCTATGGAATTGAGAGAAGGTACTATAGTTAATCTGGGAATCGGTATACCGGAGTTCGTCTCTGCAGTTGCCAACGAAGAGGGAATTTCGGATTATATGACTCTGACCGTAGAGTCCGGTCCTATTGGCGGTGTGCCGGTAGGCGGCGTTCAGTTCGGTGCGGCGATAAACCCTGAATGCATTCTGGCTCATCACGAGCAATTTGACTTTTATGATGGCGGCGGTATCGATCTCGCGTTCCTGGGACTGGCTCAGGTGGACGAAGCGGGAAATATCAATGTCAGCAGGTTCGGCCCCAGGCTTTCCGGCTGTGGCGGTTTCATAAATATTACGCAAAATGCCAAGGATGTATTCTTCTGCGGCACGTTCACAGCGGGCGGTCTGAAGATTGCCACAGGTGACGGCAAGCTGGAGATTACCAATGAAGGAAGCACCTGCAAGTTCCTCAAGGAAGTTGAGCAGATTACTTTCAGTGGTGAGTACGCACAGAAAGTAGGTCAGCATGTTATGTATATCACCGAGCGTGCGGTGTTCGAATTGAGAAAAGACGGACTCTACCTCATAGAAATCGCACCGGGAATTGACTTGGAAAAGGATGTACTGGAGCAAATGGAATTCAGACCTAAAATAGATGAAAATCTTAAAACCATGGATGAAAGAATATTCAGGGATGAGGTTATGAATCTGAAAGGAGGGGCATAAGGAGGAACATAATTAACTTGAAGAAGGTTATTGCGTTAATGTTAATGTAATTTACTTATGGAGGTAAAATTAAAATGGCAAATTTATTTTTCATTCCCCAGAACATCATTACAGGTGAAAATGCTATTCAGATGAGCATGGACTACATGAAGGCTTATGGAGATAAAGCACTTATCGTTACGGATGAAGCAATGGTTAAGTTCGAAAACGTTAAGAAGCTTACTGATGAACTGGATAAATCAGGTAAGGCATATGTGGTTTTTCCCGGAATCAATTCGGAGCCTACTCACACCATGATTGATGAAGGGGTAAGGATTTACAAGGAAGAAGGCTGTGACTTCCTTATAGGTATCGGCGGAGGAAGCCCTATGGATGCGATGAAGGCCATTGGTGCGGTTGTAACCAACGGAGGAAGCATTACCGAGTATATGGGCAAGGTTATTGAAAAAAATCTTCCGCCTATAGTTGCTATTCCTACAACGGCGGGAACCGGATCTGAAGCGACAAAGGTTTCCATCATAACCGACACGGACAGAGATATAAAGATGCTTCTCAGCGATGCCAAACTGATGGCTGACCTGGCAGTGGTAGACCCTATATTTACCATGACCGTTCCGCCGTCAGTTACTGCTGCAACAGGGGTAGATGCTCTTACCCATGCGATTGAGGCATTCACATCCATTAAGGCTTTCCCTATGACAGATCTCTTTGCGAAAGCTGCCGTTAAGAAAATCTTTGAAAACATTTACGAAGTATACACTAACGGAGACAACTTAAATGCAAGAAGAGAAATGGCGACGGCGGCACTGGAGGCCGGCATTGCATTCAGCAACGCATCGGTAACCATTGTTCACGGGATGAGCAGACCGATAGGAGCCCTTTTCAATGTACCCCACGGTCAGTCAAATGCAATCCTGCTTTCTGTTTGTCTGAAGTATATAAAGCCCGGTGCTGTGGCGAGACTTGCTGAGCTGGCCAAGGTTGTTGGTGTATTCCGTCAGGGCATGACAAATGATGAGGCTGCGGACGCTTTCGTAACAGCGACTCTCGCGCTTCTTAGAACTCTTAATATCAAGACAATTCAGGACAGCGGTGCAACTGAGGAAGAATATTTTAAGAATATTCCTAAGATGGCCAGCGATGCTCTGGCAAGCGGAAGCCCGGGAAATACCAGAAGAACGCCGAACCAGGATGATATTGAAAATCTGTACAAGGAGCTCTGGCTTGAGGGACTTACCCAGAAAGCTATGGGAAAATAAAAGCAACTTGTGATAATGAAAGATATAACTTTTTTAGTTAGGAAAGGAGCAAATAATGTCATATAATAATTTAACGATTGAAAAAAAAGATGGTGTTGGAATCGTAACAATTACAAGACCCAAGTCTTTAAATGCGCTGAACTCTGAGCTGTTGGATGAACTGTATGCCGTTTTTTCAGAAATTAAGGAAGACAATGAAGTAAAGACTGTTGTTCTGACCGGAGAGGGACGTGCATTTGTAGCGGGAGCCGATATCTCCGAGATGGTGGACCTTTCCACACCGGAAATCCGAAAAATGGCTCTACGCGGACAGGAAGTGATGAATCTCATTGAGGATATCGATAAGGTTGTTATCGCTGCCGTAAACGGATTTGCTTTAGGCGGCGGAAACGAGCTGGCTATGGCCTGCGATTTCCGTTTCGCTTCCGAAAAGGCGAAGTTCGGTCAGCCTGAAGTCAATCTGGGAATTCTTCCTTTCTTCGGCGGAACTCAGAGACTTCCGAGAATTGTAGGAAAAGGCATGGCCAAGTATCTTATCTGCAGCGCTGATATGATTGATGCCGAGGAGGCTCTGCGTATCGGTCTGGTGGAAAAAGTATTCGCTCCGGAGGAGCTTGTAGATGCTGCTATCGACTTTGCAAAGAAGATTATGACCAAGTCCCCGATTGGTGTGAGGATGGCCATCAACGCAGTGAACAAGGGCATGGATATGGATAGAAGTAACGGTGTTGCCTACGAGGCGGAAGTTGCTGTTAACACGTTCTGTTCTGAAGACAGAATTACGGGAATGAAGGCCTTCCTTGCGAAGGAAGAGCCGGTATTCGCAGAAAAATAAGTATTTCATAATTAAATATAAAACACACAGGAGGAGAAACAATTATGGATTTTAAGCTTTCAAAAACTCACCTGCTGCAACAGGAAATGTTTCGCCGGTTTGCGGAAAATGAAGTAAAACCGCTGGCGGAAGAGATGGATGAGACGGAAGTATTCAACATGGATCTGCTTGCAAAGCTGCATCGCTACGGAATCATGGGAATTCCTTACAGCAAAGAATACGGCGGAGTAGGCGGAGACTATCTGGCATACGCACTGGCTATGGAAGAGATTTCAAAGCAGGATGCAAGTACAGGAATCACTATTTCCGTGCATACTTCACTGGCATGTTCCTGCATCGACAGCTTCGGAACTGAAGAGCAGAAGCAGAAATGGCTGAGACCTTTGGTTGACGGGTCAAAGACCGGCTGCTACGGGTTGACTGAGCCTAACGCGGGAAGTGATGCTGCCGGACAGCAGACCAAAGCGGTTTTGGACGGAGATGAGTATGTAATCAACGGAACCAAGATATTTACCACCAACTCCGGTTTTGCCGATACTTTTGTTATGTTTGCCATGACAGACAAGTCTCAGGGAACCAGAGGGATTTCCTGTTTCGTTGTAGATCGAAACACGCCGGGTCTGACCGTTGGTCCGAATATCAAGAGAATGGGTATCCGTGCAGCTTCCAACTGCGAAGTGAGTTACGATAATGTGCGCATTCCTAAGGATCAGCGTATCGGTCAGGAAGGAAGAGGATTTAAAATTGCCATGTCGGCACTGGATGGCGGAAGAATAGGTATTGCGGCGCAGGCCGTAGGTATCGCTCAGGGAGCGCTTAACGAAGCCATCAAGTACGTAAAGGAAAGAAAGCAGTTCGGCAAGAGAATTTCTCAGTTCCAAAACACCCAGTTCAAGATTGCAGACCTGCAGACATACATCGATGCAGCCAGACTGTTGACCTGGAGAGCGGCGAGAACCAAGGATAGCGGCGAAAACTATGGCAGCGATGCAGCTATGGCTAAACTGTTTGCCTCAAAGATGGCCAACGATGTCTGCAGAGACTGTGTTCAGTTTATGGGCGGATATGGTTACTGTAGAGAGTATCCGGTTGAAAGAGCAATGAGAGATGCTAAGATTACCGAAATCTACGAAGGAACATCCGAAGTTATGAGAATGGTTATCTCCGGCGCAATGAAAATATTTTAAATGAGAGCAGCGAGACGAAAGGAGAAATATCGATGAAAATAGTCGTTTGCATAAAGCAAGTACCGGACACCAACGAGGTAAAGCTGGATCCGGTAACCAATACCTTAATTCGTGAAGGCGTACCAAGCATCATAAACCATGATGACAAGTCCGGTATTGAAGCGGCACTGGTATTGAAAGAAAGATATGGTGGAACAGTTACGGTAGTTTGTATGGGACCTCCTCAGGCTGATGTTGCACTGAGAGAAGCTCTTGCCATGGGTTGTGACGATGCAATTCTGTTGTCCTCACGTGAATTTGGCGGATCCGATACATGGGCAACCGCAAAGATTGTTGCAACAGCACTGGATGAAATCGGATATGACCTGGTTATTACCGGGCGTCAGGCAATAGACGGAGATACCGCTCAGGTGGGCCCGCAGATTGCAGAAACTTTAGGAATTCCTCAAGTTTCCTATGCGGAAGAAATTTACGAAATCACCGACGGAAAGGTTATTGTAAAGAGACAGTATGAAGACCGTTACCATGTTCTGGAAGTTAAGTTGCCATGCCTGCTTACTGCACTGGCAGAGCTTGCTGAGCCTAGATACATGCATGCAGGCGGTATCATAGATGCATACAACAAGGAAATAAAAGTCATTTCTTATGAGGACTTGAAAGACAAGTTGGATATTAACAAAATCGGTCTGAAGGGTTCTCCTACCAATGTATTCAAATCCTTTACCAAGGAAGCGAAGGGTGCAGGAACGATTCTGACGGATCTGAGTCCGGATGAAGCGGTTGCAGCCATTATCAAGAAGTTGGAAGAAAGACACATCATATAGCAGGTAGAAAAGGAGGAATCTTTAAGATGAGTAAAGATATCTATGTAGTGGCTGAACAAAGAGACGGAAATGTCGCAAAAGTCGCCTATGAACTGCTGGGAGAAGCCACCAAACTGGCAGCGGATCTCGGGCAGAAGGTTGTGGGTGTCCTTATCGGAGACAATATTAAGGATAAAGCGATTACACTTATTGAGGCGGGAGCCGATGAGGTTGTGGTGGTAGAAGACCCGATGCTTGCCGAATATGTAACCGAACCGTATACCAAGGCGTTGACTCAGGTAATTAAGGAATGTGACCCGGAAATTGTGTTGTTCGGAGCAACAGCAATAGGCAGAGACCTGGCCCCTAGGGTGGCTTCAAGAGTCTACACCGGTTTGACTGCGGACTGCACCAAGCTGGACATTGATGTATGGAAGGAAAATGAAGATGACAAAGGAAAGAAACTTCTCTTCATGACAAGACCGGCCTTTGGCGGAAACATTATGGCGACAATTCTCTGTAAGACCCATCGCCCTCAGATGGCTACAGTACGTCCCGGCGTAATGAAGCGTCTTGATCCTGACCACTCCAGAACCGGAGAAATCAGAGAAATAAAAGTGGAATTCAAGCCTGAAGACATGAACCTTGTTATACGTGAGGTAGTAAAGGAAACTCACAAGAAGGTAGACATCACAGAAGCCAAGAGATTGGTTTCCGGCGGTCGTGGAATCGGCAGCCCTGAGTTTTACGCTACATTGCAGGAGCTGGCTGATGAGATTAGCGGAGAAATCTCTTCCTCGAGAGCTAACGTAGATGCCGGCTGGATTGAGAGAGACAGACAGGTAGGACAGACAGGTAAGACCGTTCGTCCTGAACTGTATATGGCTTGCGGTATTTCCGGTGCCATCCAGCACGTGGCGGGAATGGAAGGATCCGACTGCGTCATCGCCATCAATAAGAACGATACTGCTGCCATTTTCGAAGTATCCGACCTTGGCGTAGTAGGTGATGTAAAGGTTATTGTACCTAAGCTGATAGAAGCCGTTAAAAAGTACAAAGCTGATAAGGAAGCGCTGGCAAATTCATAAGAAACAGCATAAAAATCTCCCCGTGTTATTTCGGGGAGATTTTTTTTAAGTCTTAAAAAAATCATGTTTTTATTTTTTATCAAATAGTTCATTTGCCTTTTGTCTGATTTCCTCTTCCTCGGGAGACTGGGCTTCGTCCAGAACTATTCCATGAGGTCTGGGCTTTTGTGTGTCCGGCTCCAAGCATACAAAGGTAAGAAAGCCGCTGACATTCTGGGTATTTTCAATTTCGTCAACTGCCTTAACATAGATGGTCATACTGCTGCGACCTACTCTGGCAATACGGGATGACATGGTCAGGATGGCCCCTTTTTGTACAGGTGTCTTAAAAACAAACCCGTGAACGTTTACACATACAACATCCTGAGGACGACCATGCTCCGCCGCCGCCGCAACGAATCCTGACTCAACGAGCCATTCTGCGGAACGGCCTGCAAACAGAGTTCCGTGATGGTTCAGGTCTTCTGATTTAACGAGGTGTGAAATAATATGTTCTTTCATTTTTTCTCCTTTTGGAACAGTTGGTATTAAATGTATAAAAGTATCTTTATTGTGGCTGCACAAAGGCCTGAACCCAGTAGCCTTTGTAATAACCGATTCCCACATGGGTGTAATCAGTATTCAGAATATTGGCTTTGTGCCCGTGCGAGTTCCACCAGCTGTTCATGACGCTGCTCACGGTTTTCTGTCCATAAGCGATGTTTTCGCCGGCGGCCCAATAAGAAATCCCGGCACCATCCAGTTGATTATTTAAATAACCCAGTTTTTTTGAATAGTGGCTGAAAGTGCCCGTAGCATGCATGTCCCGTGCTTTGGCCTGTGCCAAGTTATCAATTTCAGACCAAGGTTCAAGAGATTTTTTACCGGAACTGTTACGCTTGGCGTTAATCTGCAATAGCATTTCACTCCGTATCTCGGAAAGAGTCAGTTTGTTGGCAGATATATCCCCTTTGGAAGAAGCCGATGGTTTCGTATATGCCGATTTGACAGGACTGAATTTGCCCGCCTTTTTGCCGTTGTAGGCTCTTACCTTAAAGCTATATTTTTTGCCGGATTTCAGTTTTGAAACAATATAGCTTCGTCGGCTTGTTTTCTTTATGTATTTATATTTGCCATCGGAGTACATGTAAACCCGATAGGTTTTTGCCCTTTTGGCTTTGCTCCAGGACAGCTTTATCTGAGATGTGCTGTACGATTCAGCATAAAGTTTGCTGACCTTTGCCGGCTTTCGAACGGCAGCAAAAGAATTATCCTGTACAAACCCGAAGGTGAAGGTTGTTCCCACCATCAAAACAAGAACAAAAATGATTAAGTTTTTGGTTTTTAATATTTTTTCCATAGTTTAACCCCCCTGTGCATAATACCATAATTATTTGAATTTGAAAACCACATAGCTAAAGCTGACGGTATATTGACAGTCCGGTTTTAATATGCAAAAATGAAAGAAATTCCGGTATCGATTGTTCCGGGGAAGCGGGTGAATAGAATGAAAAGGAAACAGGTTATAATCATAATCATGATACTTGCACTGGGTTTAACGCTTTTTCTTTCAGGCTGCGGTAATTCCGGCAGCGAAGCGGAACCATCCGGCAGTGAAACAAAATCGGTCGAAGAGGGGAACCTTAGCGAAGAAGCCGAAGCGGCACTGCTTGACCTGCTCTCCAACACAGACTATGATATGAGCAGCCTGGAGTATATGGGGCAGATAGATATAGGGGGCAATGACTGCATGGAGTATAAGTGGGTAGACGGATGGTATCTTTATGTTAAAAATTCCACACCGGTGGTTATATACTCGGCCGAAGGGCGCAATCAGGGTGCTTTTATTGTCTGGGAAAACGGCGAAACTGTTCAAGGAGAGATAGAGTACTAAAGCCGGATTGTTAATGAAGCCTATGATCGTTTTAATGTTTAATTAAGCAAATAAAAGGGAAGAAAATGGATCCAATATACAGAGAATTAATAAACAGAATATCGGAAGACATCGTCGCCGAAAAAATAGCCGTAGGTGAAACATGGATTGCTATAAAAGCCTCATGCGGAGCGGGTGTTGCGTCATTGTATGATGCGGGACATGAAATCGGGTTTTATGAGGAGTATGAGGGAATTTCCCTGCGTGAACTGGCGAATCTTATTGAGAGTCCGGTTCTGGTGGAACAGGGAATAAGCATGGCGGCAATCAATACATATTACAATCAGTTTGAAAGACTGCAAGAGCTGGAAAAGGCCGGCACTCTGAAAGTGGATATGACAACAAACTCTCTTGTTGAATACGGCAGGCAGGCTGCAGGAAAGGACGTGGCATTTGTCGGCCATTTCTGTGGCCTGGAAATGCATATGAAGGATGCTGCAAGCGTATCCGTACTGGAGAAACGTCCGCAGCCGGGGGACTATCCGGCGGAGATGTGTGACGAAATAATTCCCGGCAAGGATTTTGTATTTATGACCGGAGCAACACTTGCCAACAACACGGCAACCCATTTGCTGGAACTGTGCCGCCGCAGTCCGCACACATGCGGAATATTTGTGGGTCCGACAACGACTCTGTCGGAAATACTGCTTGAGCATGGGGCACTGGAACTTGCCGGAACGGTAATAACGGATCCGGATGCTGCAATTGAAGCGGCTATGGACAAAGACCACATGGCGGTGTTCCGTACGGGGCAGAAGGTGCGAATCATCAAGAGTTAAAACACACATAAATTTTACAAAGAATAAACACAAAGAATATTTAACATATCTGATAGATATGTTATTCTTTTTTATGAGGGTATTTAAGGGGTTTATATAATTTCGGTACAAGGAAGGTTGTCATGTCAACAAAATTTGCCTTATTGGGTCTGCTGAATATTAAAAAAATGTCAGCCTACGATCTGGCTAAATTTGCAAAAGAGTCCATCGGATATTTTTGGAATGAGTCTTACAGTAATGTACATAGGACTCTGCAAATTCTTGCCGCTGAAAAACTTATACAGAAATTACCGGAAAAGGGCGACAGAAATAAAAATATTTTCGAAATTACCGAGCTCGGACGAGAGGCCCTGTCCGAATGGTTATCAAACCATCAATACACGACCATTTACAGAGATGAGCTTTTGCTGAAGTTGTTTGTAAGCAAAAGGAAAGATTATCCTGCCATATTGATGGATTTGAAAAATGCGCTTAATGATTTAAGCATACAACAACAAGTTTACTTTGAATTACAGGAGTATATTTCAACCAGACCGGAGAATTTCTCATACGACCTTGTTCTGGATTACGGAATAGTGCAGAATGAGGCAACGATTGAGTGGCTGAAAAAAACAATTAAAAGAATCGAGGAAATTTTATGAGAAAGATTTACATCAATTTTGCTATTACTATTGCAGTTGTGGGATTAATGATAGCGAGCATTCTCTATCTTATGCACAACTCACTTTTTACCGTTTGGAACTGTCAAGAAAAGTGCAGTCTCCAAACGCACTGATTTGTTAGGCGGCCAATAACGGTTTTTCCTGAAGCCTTCGGTATGCCGCCGGTGGAAGGCCTCCCGGATTACTGGTGTGGACTCTTTTCCGATTGTAATAGGTAAATACATAATGGAAGATCCATCGCTTTACTTCCTCCATCTTCATCCGGTAGGTGGGAAGACGGTACAATAACTCTTTCTTAAGTGTTGCGAAGAAACTCTCCATCCGAGCGTTATCGTAACAATGATTAACACCGGAGAGGCTCTGCGATAGGCCGTAACTTGCAAGAATTTCCTTAAAGGCATCGCTGGTATACTGGCTGCCACGGTCACTATGCAGGATTGCACCACATGGTATATCCTTCTTGGCAAGAGCGCGAACCGTATCAATACATAGCTCTTTCTTCATGTTGGAGCGCATCTGCAGAGAAACGATTTCTCCGTTGAAGCAATCCAGTATGGGTGACATGTAGAGCTTTCCGTCATAACATTGAATTTGAGAAATATCGGTCAACAGCAGAGATAGTGGACTTGATGAAGTGAAATCCTGTTTTATTAGATTTTCCTTTTCCTGTACCTCTGTCGTGGATTTTGTTAAACCATGCGGTTTTCGGTTTGGCTTGTGGAGCCAGCCGTTTTCTCGCATAACGCGGGTCAGCCGTCTGGTGCCGACCTTGATTCCTCGCTGCTCCAGTGCAAGCTTCATGCGAGGAACACCATAGTTATCGTTATATATATCCTCGTCAAGGATGCTTTTGATGGCCGCCGAAAGAGCCTCATCCTTACCGGGTTTTCCAAGGTTCTTAACGAATCGGTAATATCCGGATTCGCTAACCTCAAGGGTTTCGCAGAGAATCTTGACCGGCCAGGTTTCTCTCCGGGAATGGATGAACCTATAGCGCTCATGTGCTCTCACTTCTTTCGGCTCTCTGCGAAAAAACCTAGAGCATCCTTGAGGATATCATTGGCTCGTTTGAGCTCGCGGTTCTCTTTTTCAAGATCGAGAATGCGCTGTTCCTTGGCATTTGTCGGCTTATGCCGATTCCCGCTGCCAATATAGGCGTTTTCTCCATAGCGAGCTTTGGAACGTCGCCATCCGGCAAGGGTATTGTATGATATGCCGAGCTGTTCGGAAGCTTTCTTTATGCCAATCTCATTTGAGAGGCATACGGCTTCTTCCTTAAAGGCTTTATCGTAGTGCATAATGTCACCGTCCTTTCAATGCTATTGTAGCATCTAGTTGGTGCGTTTGACGACTCTACTTTAATGATACAGCTCCAGTAATCTTACCGTATCGTTCTCTGAACTGTGCAGGCGTACATTTATACCACCTTTTAAAAGCGCTATAGTAGTATTTGACATCGGAAAAACTGCAGTTTTCGGATATTTCCATTATGGTTTTATTCGTGTTAAGTAAATATTCTTCTGATTCGTTGGCTCTGATATATCCCAGCATACCTCTGAATCCCACGGATGTTTTTCTCATAAATTCTGAAAGGTATCCTTCTGTAATCCCTATTTCTGCTGCCAGAGTCCTCATTGAGATGTTCTCGTGAAGATGCTCCTGAAGATATGCCGTAATAAAGCGGGATCTTTCCAATGCTTTTTCAGACATATTTTCATTGCCATAATGATAAAAAACTATGTCAAAACTGTTCACGAGAAGGTTTGCCATTTTATCAGCGATATTCTGTATTTGTGACTCGCTCCCGCCTTCAACCGCACTCTTAAGAGCAGCGATCATGAGCCCCTTGAGTTTTATGTGCGAAGGCCGCGGGTAATCGGGCACATCTGTTTCATCGACTCCTTCACATACATAGAGAGCATGCCTTACATAAGGGTATTTTTCCTCGTATCGCAGCATGTCAAGATAAAAGGAAACGCATACATTGTCCTTGCCTTTGTAAAGGAAGTACGCATCTCTGTCCATCGCAATATAATCCCCAGCTTTTAGCGTAAAATCTTCGTAGGCATATCCCAGCCGCACGCTGCCTTTGAGGCAGAATATTATTTCAACGGTCCCGAAGCTGTTCTTATGTGTAGGTGAGCTCTCCACGGAATATATTGAGAGGCTCAGTGGTGTGTCTCCTATTCTGATTATTTCTCTATCCATTTCTTTAGGTATGAACCTCCTGTTTAATAAAAGCGGAAAAAAGACAGATATTTTTAAATTATAATTCGCCACTATAATTCATCATATTTCGCTGAACTTCCCCGACTCTTTTCCACCGGGTATTTTACCGCATTGCGTTTAATCTTGGAGATAATCTCCTCCTTCAGATCGATATCAATCTCATCGGCCAGCATGATGCAATAGCACATGACATCGGCAATTTCATCAGTCAGAGCCCGTTTGTCATAACTGTTATCCCACTGGAAGCATTCCAGAACTTCAGCAGCTTCTATTGATATGGATTTGGCCAGGTTTTCGGGTGTGTGGAACTGCTCCCAGTGGCGCTCTTCATTGAATTTGCGCAGTATTTCTTTGATTTCTTCCATGATAATCACCTCATTCATATCTTGATTATAACCCATTAACATGTTATCTGTTATTGATTTTTTATACTTTATGGCCTTAAAGCAAAGTTTAGGCTTCCTTGCCTATTTTACGATAATGCTTTACAATGTAAGTGTATGTAAATATTGTGGACGAGCAGCGATGGAGGGGAATTTATACTATGAAAAAGAATTTCGGAGTAAATCCATGGCTCTTTCCTATGCCGGTCTTAATAATTTCAGCATATGACAAGGATGACGTACCATGCGCCATGAATGCCGCATGGGGTGGAATGGCGGGAGAGAACCTGATTGCAATGTGTGTAACTCCAACACATAAGACCATACTTAATGCCAGAGAGCGAGGAGCTTTTACCGTCGCTGTCGGTGATGTTGAGCATGAGGTGGAATGTGACTATGTGGGAGTAGTATCGGGGAACGATGTTCCGGACAAGTTCGCCAAGGCGGGTTTCCATGCAACAAAGAGCGAATTTGTTGACGCACCGGTAATAGATGAGCTGAAGATGTCCCTTGACTGTGAGCTGCTCAGCTATGACGAAGAAACTCACATTATGATTGGTAAAATTGTAAATATTCAGGCTGATGAAAGTGTGCTGGATTCAGATGGCAACATAGATCCGTCAAAGTTCAGACCTATCACATATGATCCGGTAAACCACAAATACATCGCCCTCGGAGAAGTGGTGGGAGATGCTTTTGCGGATGGTAATAAATTATAACCTTGCAGGGAAGGAGGAAACAGTATGGAATTAGGTTTTTGGACAATTGTACCGTTAATACTTATGGTAGTGCTTGTAATCACTACAAAACGTGTATTGGAGTCGATGATAATTCCGATAATCATGGTGTTTGTTCTCAAGGAGGGCAGCGGATTTATTGTCGGATTTACCGACTCGTTTTATGCAGTAATGGAGGAAGGCACCTTCCCGTGGATACTGCTGATGCTGACGCTCTTTGGCGGACTCATTCAGCTTCTGCTTGAGTCGGGCGGAATCGACGGATTCCGGAAGCTGGCTCTCAAATACATCAAGTCGGAGCGAAGCAGTATGGTATTCACGTGGATTCTCGGCTTAATACTCTGTATAGACGACTACATTAACGACCTGGCTATAGGACCTTCGGTAAGAAGCATAACCGACCAGCATCATGTTACACGTGAGGGGCTTGGAACAATTATCATTTCAATGGGTGTTCCAATCTGTTCTCTGCTACCTGTGACAGCGATGGCGGTATTCGTGTTCGGTATTATGAAGGACTCGGGAATATCCGCTGCGGACTCCAACATGCTTACCGAGTATATGCAGGTTGTTCAGTTCCTCATATATCCGATGATGATCGTACTGGTAGCATTTCTCCTGGCTGTAGGCATTCTGCCGAAGATCGGACCGCTCAAGAGGCTGTCTAAGGAACTGAAGATGGTGGGTCTTCAGGAAAGCGAAGAAACGGAGAAGTTTGATGAAGACGGCAAGCTCCGAGACTTCATAATACCGGTTGTCGTGCTGGTTGGAGTTATGCTTTACACCAATGACCTGGTAGTATCGGTTCTCTGTGCTATAGCGACATGCTTTGTACTCTATATCCCAAGAAAGAAGATGGCATTTGACGACTTCTTCAAAAACTTCCTTGAAGGAATTCACAGCATGATTGATATTCTCGTGATTCTGCTTCTGGTATTCGTTTTCGTTGATGGACTTAACGGAATCGGACTCAGCGAATATGTAATTGAAACAACTACCCCGTTCCTGGCAGGCGGAGTAATTCCGGTACTGTCATTTGTGGTTGTTGCACTGCTGGCATTCGGCGGGGTGGATTACTGGGCGGTAATACTGTTAATGGCACCTATTACAGTTCCGCTGGCTGAAACATTTGGCGTTAACGTGTATCTTACCATAGCGGCGGTTGTATCCGGAGCGGTATGCGGAGGAACCACATGTTTCTTCGGAGAGCAGATGCTGATGGTTTCTCAGTCGGTTCAGAGAAAATCGACCGAGCTGGCCGTTGTTAATCTGCCTTACGCCATAATAGCTTTTGTGGCAACGGGAATAATATACGCTGTTCTGGGTTTTGCGTTGTAGCCGGACGTCAAAAGCTCAAAATAAAAACAAACATTATTATATATTAAGAAAAGGAGGATATAATGGCGAAAAGATTAACTTCAACACCGAAGGCCGACGGCTTCAGAATGCCGGGGGAATTTGAACCGCAGAAACAGATATTTATGGTATGGCCGGAAAGACCCGATAACTGGAGAGATGGCGGCAAGCCGGCACAAAAGGCTTATGCTGAGGTCGCAAAGGCTATCAGCGAGTTTGCTGAAACTACCATGCTCGTATCGGCGGCACAGTATCAGACTGCAAGATATGTTCTTCCGCCTGAAATCAGAGTGGTCGAAATGTCAAATAACGATTCATGGGTAAGAGATACGGGACCGACTTTCGTGATAAATGATAAGGGCGATATCAGAGGAGTTGACTGGGAATTTAACGCATGGGGCGGTCTGGTTGACGGACTTTACTTCCCATGGGATCTGGACGATCAGGTTGCGGGAAAGATATGTGAGCTTGAGGGTATAGACAGCTACAGAACAGAAGGCTTTGTTCTCGAAGGCGGTGCAATCCATGTGGATGGCGAGGGAACGGTTCTTACAACTGAAATGTGCCTCCTCAGTGAAGGAAGAAATCCTAATCTTACGAAAGAGGAAGTCGAAAATAAGCTTAAAGACTACCTCAATGTAGAGAAGGTTCTTTGGCTTAAGGACGGAATAGACCCGGAGGAAACAAACGGACATATAGATGATGTAGCTTGTTTCGTGAGACCCGGTGAAGTCGCCTGCATATGGACTGATGATAAAGAGAATCCATTCTATGAAACATGCCACCAGGCATATGGCATCCTTGAAAAGGCGACAGATGCCAAGGGAAGAAAACTCAAGATTCACAAGTTGACCATGCCGAAGGTGCCTACAGTGATCAGCGGAGATTTTGCTATTGACGTGGTGGAAGGAACTCTGCCGAGAGAGGACGGAGACATTGCTATCGCATCATATATGAACTTCCTCATCGTTAATGACGGCGTTATTGTGCCTCAATACGGTGACGAGTATGATTCTCTTGCTCTGGAGCAGATACAGGGCATGTTCCCTGACAGCAAGGTTGTGGGAGTTGACACTTGGGAAGTTGCTTACGGAGGCGGTAATATTCACTGCATTACACAGCAGCAGCCGAAAGTGTAAGTGGCAAAAGTCAGAAGCACCTGAATTATTTATCGGGTGCTTCTGTTTTGCGTTTATGAGCTATTCCAACACAATTAATGGAGAAATAATCTTTTTTGAAGAAATGAGGTAGATAAAGAAACGAGGTATACAATCATGAAGAAGCGTGTAAAATTAGTGTCGGCAGCGATACTTGCATTGATTATGGTGATTGCGCTCTGCGGATGCGGCAAATCCGCATTGGAGAAGGCACACGAGGAACTTTCGAAAAATGAGGGCGACAGTTTTCTTGACATGTCATATGATTCAGAAAGGGATACTCTGGTTCTGAGTATGGATTTAAACAGCGATGTTGACAAAACTATGGATATTCTGGATAGTTGTATAGAAGGCAAGGATATTGGTACTATTGTGTTTACCACTACGGGTAACATGGGAGATGAGCTTGAGAGCAAACTGGACAAAAGAATCGGACAGATGCCATGCAGTTCCATAGAATGTCTGGGTTTGGACTATTATGTTCTTTGCGGAGATTCTTCCAAAGTACATGAATGGACAAAGATGCTTGATAAGGCCGATGCTGTCTATATGGAGTCGCCGGATGTTTCCGCTTACTATGAAGGGAAGGACCTTGAAAGAATCGGCAAAATCAAAAACGTTAAAATCGGATACCAGTGGGGTATGGATTTTGGCAACCTCAAAATGCTGAAAGAAGTCGAAACTATCTCTCTTGTTCCGCCATATTATGAATATCACGTAGAAGGGACCTTTGAGGATGCCGCTACCGGCGACACCGGAACGGGAGAAGTTCCATGGTCACCAAGTGATATTACAGAAAACACGGATGAAGAAGCACCTCAAACGGTCGTGTTCAGCTATTCGTCGCCGAGCCATAATGTTGAGGAATTTGCATCTCTCAAAAACCTCAAAACGCTTCTGATTTACCCGGATACCGGATATGAGTTGGATCCGAGCGGCGAATTGTTTATTAAAACCCTGCAGTTTGTTAATGACAAAATTCAGGTGAATAAACCGGGGGAAGTCTATTCCGGCGGAAGCGAGATGCCTGTGAAGGAAATTGAAACCCCCAACGTTACAGAAGAGCAGGCTGTCAGCATTCTGGAAGGGCTTCTGAAAAAAGATTTGAACGAGGTATATAATGAATGTGCGAAGTATGATAAAGTTGATGGAGACGCTGTTTTGACCGGAAAGGTTCTGGTGTACGAGGCAACTCCTCCTACCGGAGAATGGAGCACAAAAAGGGAGTACAATTCCAATGGATACCTTCGTCTGTCCGATGCCAAAAAGAATGGAATAATGATTCCGGAAGGTCTGGGTGATTATCAGACGTTTGTATACATCTATCCGACATACACGCGTACGGGTTCATACACAAGCGGAACAACAGCATATTCCGAAACGCTTCACGTTCAGGTGTTCAACATGAGCGAAAAGAAGGATTATGCTGCAGAAACGGTTGGCAGTGCAGCGGCTCCGCAAACATTCTCGTATTATGAAGGAAGCATGCCGGATAAGAAGTCGGGAACTGTTGATAGAGGAAAGGCATTTGAATACCTGAAGAAGCTGAGTACGGAATAAGGAGCATCACAGTGACAACAAGAAAAAAAATCATAATAATTCTCATCATAATAGGATTCTGTGCCATAGAATTCCCGGGAATATTTCTGGTAATGGGCAAGATTGAACCATTTATTTTAGGAATGCCGTTTTTGTATGGCTATGTTTTCTGCTGGTGGTTATACTTATGTATGGTATTCTTTTATGCATACAAAACGGGCTGGGGTAAAAGGCCGTTTTTCAGGAAAGAAAATGACCGGTGATAATGCCGGTCATTTTCTTATAAGGTTCTGGTTAAACTTATAGCCTACACCGCGGACGCTTATTATTATCTTTGGCTCATTAGGATTTTCCTCAATTTTTTTTCGCAGAGTGCTGATATAGACCATAACGGTCTTTGCATCATTCTTCATGCAGCTGGTCTTCCAAACCGTTTCAAAAATTTGCGCGGCAGGAAAAACTTTACGCGGGTTTTCAACGAGGAGCTTAAGTATTTTAAACTCTTTGGATGTGAGGCTTACCTCTTTGCCATAGGCAGTACATTCGTGAGTATCAAAATCTATTTTTAAATCTCCGAAATCATAGACATTATCCAGATGCTGAGCGGATTCTTTTATCAGTGTGCTCTGCCTGCGCAGGTGTGCCTTTATTCTGGCAATCAGTTCGCCCGCCATGAACGGCTTGGTCATATAATCATCTCCGCCGGCAGAAAGAGCTATTATTTTGTCCAGCTCCTGAGTTTTGCAGCTCAGAAAGATAATAGGCGCATTTGTGTGCTGCCTGATTTCAAGAGAAAGTTCGGGTCCCTCCGTGTCAGGAAGCATAACATCCAGTATTATTAGATCCGGATTTTCCCTCTTCAATACTTCCAGCGCCTCCTCTCCCGTATATGCGGGAAGCGGCAGGTAGTTCTCCTTGGCAAGGTAAGAACAAACCAGTTTGTTAATGGCATGCTCATCGTCTACAACGAGTATCTTTTCTTTTGACATTATATTCCCTCCTTGAATATCGGAATGATAAAAGTGAATGTGCTGCCGCTACCATAAGTACTTTCGGCAAACATTTCACCTTGATGTGCTTTTATGATTTCCCTGCATAGGGTAAGACCGAGACCTCTCCCCCCAATAGTGTGCTCCGTATTTTCCCTGGTATCCGCTCTGTAAAATCTGTCAAAGATATGGGGCAGATGCTTAGCCTTTATCCCAATCCCTTCATCCCTGACGGAGACTACGAAGTTCTCTTCATTATCATCAATACCGAATGTTACCCACAGATTCTTTACGGTGTCAGAGTATTTGATAGAGTTGTTTATCAGATTGGAAAACACCTGATTAATTCTGTCGGCATCTATAATCAGCCAGTGTGCGGCCAGAAGGGATTCATCGTAGTTCAAAACCACCTCAAAGCCTGCGGAGCGTGCGTCACTTATGCTGCTATCTATCATCATTTCAGCAGCTTCAGCTGCGGTGTAAGTTGCAAAATCCATGGAGAACTGGTGTGTTTCTATTTTGGTAAGCTGATCAAGGTCATCTATGAGCTTTTTCAGAGTAAGAGTCTTTGATGTAATAATGTCCATGGCTTCCATCTTTTCTTCATGGCTGCTCAAAGTTTCATCGGTAATTGCCGTTAAATAGCCGGCAATAGAGGTGATGGGTGTACGCAATTCATGTGAAATATACGAAAGGAGCATGTTGCGTCCCTTGGCAGATTCAAGCTGTTCCATCTCAGCGGTCTTCAGCTTGGTAACATCTCTCAAGGTTCCCTCCAGAGCGATAGTCTCTCCCTTATCATCTTCAATTACCGTACAGCTGAACTCTCCCCAGAACTTCTCACCGTTTTTCCTGCAAAGCTCCACTGTATGTAATTCGCTGTATGGCTCCTTAGGGTTAAAAATATCTGTGATTTCCTGTACCTGATTATCTGAAACGAGATCAAGATAGAAATGCGGATTATTATAAAAGGCCGATGATGAAAAACCCGTGATTTCCCTGATTGATGGGGACACATACCGGAATGCATTGTAAGGGGACAGTTCATAATAAAAGAATGCATCTTTGGAATTTTCAACTACGGTCTTGTAGAGTGAATCTACAAGTTCGCTTTCATTTCGTGTAGATACTATGTAGATAGCAAGCATACAGAAATTCACTATATTTGACAACATGAGTTCAGTGATGTATATATTATACTCAAGTGCGATGAATATTTCTACAATGGACAGCAGCGATTTGCTCAAACCCCATATCAGGAATACCAAAGCGGCAATTAACCTTTCGATTTTTGCCGCCTTCCATTTTCCGAATATATTGTAGCAAGTGAATACTGCCAATATAATCTGATATATGGATATCGGCAGATAGAAGGAAAGCAGATAAAATTTGTAAATTATACAGATTATGGCCAGCAGAACCATATAAAGAGAGAAACGATGCCAATAGGTCGGTATTTTCATATGCAAAAATGAATATGTTCCATAGAGCAGGAGCAGTAAATTGAACATGTCTATTATCTTTCTGACCTCCAGAAAAATTGCAGTCGGGTAAGAGAAATAAAGGAAAAGACATAATAAACTGCAGGAATATGCCAACCAGAAGAACCCCCAATATTTCATGAATTGTTCATTCTTCCTGAAGGACAAATGAAAATACAATGATGATATTAATAATGTAAGTATGGCAGGTATAAGCAACCACGTAGAAGTCATAAAGAGCCCTCCACCTATTATAACGAAAATCCGGTATAAATAAAAGTAAAATAAACCTAAAAAGAAGTTTAAAAAAGCAGTTTAAAGAAAAAAAGAGACGAAAAAATGATTACAAACGCATTAACGCTGCTAATGCTGTCCGCGTTGGGGTTCATTCCTCTGCTCCTTGGGGAGTATGCCAGAAACAGATCTGTCTTTACAACTGAAGACTTCATACTGCATAGCAGGAAACTAAAGACATTTCCCATGTATGCCACGGTTTTTTCCACATGGATGAGCATATTTGCATTCATGGGAGCCATATCGTATTTCTATGAGGAAGGACCCATATACATGACAACAATAGGGTGGGACGCCCTGTTTGCGGTTTTGTTTATTGCAATTGGCAGAAGACTGTGGCATTACAGCAGAATCAACAGATACATGACCCCGACAGATTTTTTTGACGACATATATGATTCAAAAATATTAAACATTCTGGTAACGACCATCACAATCGTACATACAATGATATATCTTCAGGTGCAGACCATGGGCGGGCTGCTTGCAATACAAGCTTCCACCGGAGGGGCCGTATCATGGCACGTGGCAGGGGTTGTTTTTTTCTTTGTTCTTGTAACATATCTGTGGGCCGGAGGACTTCGTGCCGTAGCTTTGACGGATATTTTTTACGGGGCACTTATTGTTACCACAATTTTAAGTTCAGGTCTGTTTCTGATGAAAACTGCCGGCGGAACCGACATTGTGTTTAATGAACTGATAAAACGAGATCCGCTTAATGTATCGATGACGCTGGAAGACGGCGGCAGGAGAGCAGCCATCTGGCTTTCTCTCTTTGTCATAGTGCCGGTGGGGGCTTTTATGGGACCGCAGATGTGGATAAGAAACTATTCGTCGGAATCTGCTAACAATTTCAATATTTTACCGTTCCTGCTCTTTCTGACATCGGTTATATGTATCGGGGTTCTTTTTGCCGGAAGTGCAGGTGTAGTTCTGGCTGAGAATGTAACAAACCCGGATATTATTCTCATAGAAATGATTAAAAAGTATGCTAATTCGTTTTTATACGTCTTTGTCATAGTAGGTATATTTGCAACGATTTTTTCTACTGCCAACTCCCAAGTCCATGCCCTGTCTGCAGTATTCACTATAGATATTTACAAAAGGTATATTAATCCAAAGATGCCCGACAATAAACTGGTGATCATTGCCAAGCGGATGGTGTTAGCTGTTTCGGTTATATCATATATTTTAGTAATAGTATTTCCTCACAGTATATTTGATCTGGCGATAATTGCTTTGGGTGGCACGGGGCAGCTGTTTGTTCCTTTAATGGGGGCACTGTTCTGGTCAAAATCAACATCAAAGGCGGCAATAGCGGGACTGGTTGCAGGCGAGTCGGTATTTCTTCTTTGTGTAATTTTTAACATTGCTGATGCAAGTATCTGCGGTCTTGCCTCTCTTATACTTAACGCACTTCTATTTGTTATAATTTCATTTATGGATAAGCACAGAATTACGGTTTCAAAGAAGATAAAAGCATACAAAACCGATTATAATAGGCGGGAGTATTAACATCAGCGTGATAAAAGGTTAAAGAAGCCTTAAAGGGGATTATAAATTAATATTAAATAACACTTCTAAACATTAAAAGCTTTCAGAAAATTTGTTAAAATGATGGCATGAATTATTGTCATTATTTTTTAGTAAGGAGGAGAGAGCATGATTATAGGAATGCCAATTAGCACATTCTTTGCTATCATGATTTGGCCCTTCGTCTATATGACAGCTGCTATCATAGTGTATTTCATTATGAAGAAGCAGGATGCACAGATAGATGATACCGAATTCGGCGAAGTTCTTGATGAAGGAGAGGGGGTCAAATCATGAAAGTGGAAGCAATTGTACTGATTATCTACTTTATCGGAATGATCAGTATCGGTCTTTATTGGAACAAAAGGACCAAGAAGGCAGAAGACTATATGGTAGGCGGAAGAGCTATGGGACCTCTGGTAACGGCACTTACTCTGCAGACGACTGCAATGAGTGGATTTATGTTTATGGGTGCTCCTTCGGAAGCTTATGCTATGGGTTATTTCGCAATTTTCTATGCGATAGGTGATGCAGGGGGCGGCCTTGTTAATATCACCGTTCTGGGAAGAAGAATGAGAAGACTTTCACAGCTGCTGGATTGTATATCGCCCATTGAGTATCTGGAAAAGAGATATGAGTCGGTCCCTGTCAAGGTGATAGGATGTATAATAGCATTAATCGGTCTGTCAGCTTATGTGCTTGGGCAGTTTATGGCTACAGGCAAGACTCTGGTTACCCTGTTCGGATGGCCTCTGGAAATAGGACTTGTGGTAGGTGTAACAGTAATTCTGTTATATATATTTATAGGCGGCTACTTTGCTGTAGCATGGGCCGATGTTATTCAGGGATTCATAATGATCGGATCTTTGATTACGATTTTCATCCTGGTGATGGTAGAAATGGGAGGATTCACAGGTCTCAATACAGCAATAGCAGAGATTGACCCTACACGTCTTGGTGTCTGGGGTAAGGATAATATGTATGAAGGCGGTTACGGTGTTATTGCCGGAGCAATTCTCATTTACCTGATCGGTTACATGGGACTGCCTCACAGTGTCAATAAGCATATTGCTATGGCCAACCCAAAAGTCGCAAAAACTTCGGTATTATATGCAACTATCTGGACTCAGCTTTTCTGCTTTATCCCATACTTCCTTGGACTGAGCGGTTTGGTTATCTTCACAGCAAATCCGGAAGCTCTTATTAACGGAGATACTGAAATGATAATTCCGTCACTGGCAGAAATGATGTTCCCTGGAGTAATTGCAGGTATCGTTCTTACAGCTATCACGTCAGCTATTATGAGTACCGTTGCGGCGCTTATGCTGCTTATTGCAACCATAGCATCCATCGATTTCTACAAGAACTGGCTCAGACCGAATGCAAGCGACAGGAGTGTTGTAATGGTTTCAAGGGGAGCTATAGTAGTCGTAGGTATTGTAGGTATTACCATTGCTATACTGAACCCTCCTGGAATCTTCGGTCTGATCGTTGACACATTCAGCTTTATGGGTTGCGCATTTCTGCCGGGATATGTGTGCGCAATCTGGTGGAAGAAGGCAAACTCTACGGGAATGCTTGCCTCAATGGTATTAGGCGGCGGTGTCGGTTTTGTCTGGGCACAATTGGATCTGGCCTTGACAACAGGAATACACCAGTTCTTTGCGGGTATCATTGTTTCAATACTTGCCATGGTTATAGGAAGTCAGTTCGGTAAACCGACAAGCCCTGAAATGATGGAACTCATGGAGAGAGCGAAGGGCAAGAAGATAGCCGTATCAAAGAGTGTAGAGGTTGCTTCTTCAAAGCATCTCTCAACAGAGAACAAGGCTATAACTCAGTTCGTATTCAGCAGAATGGCATATGATTAATTCCAAAATCCTGAAGTGCGGTTATACAGCCAGAGAGGCCCTGCTTCTGCTTCTCAAGACAGACCCCAATCTGGATTTACAGGATATAGAAGAAGTCTATTATCCTTATGTCAGATTCAGGTATCTGATTACTGTGGGAAGCGGCAAGCGCAGAGAAAAACTGAATAAACTTTCCGACTGTGTCATAGACAGGGTTTCGGGTTCCGTGTACGAGGCTCGCGAAGAACCGGAGTTCGAAGAAGCTAATATTCACGAGGATGAAGCATTAGAAGTGGTTGTACCGTTACATGAGTGCTATGACATCGGTCATGACTTTACCCTTAAGCAATATATCGGCAAGGCCAAGCTGATGTTTACTCCTACAATGCAGATAATCGAAGAGGATCAGTTCTATAAAAGGTTCTATGTGGTGGGATGCATGGACAAAAATGGTCAGATGTACTATATACTTGTTGACGGCGTTGATGGCGGTATTTCTGTTCTTGATAATGAAAAGCAGCAATTGGTAATAGAAGACGAGAATCAAGAGCTTTTGCTATTAGACAAAGATGATAAAAAACAGGAGATTCGATGAGTCTCCTGTTTTTTTACATTTACTTATACCTTTCTACTTCTTACGCCTTTTCTTCTTCTTCGCCTGAGCGGCAGCAGCTATTCTTGCCGCTTTAATTTCTTCAGGGGTGCGTCCGGAACGGGCCAGAATGGCATCAACATCGGCACCCTCTCCTGGAGGCGGAACATCCAGCCTCTTTCGTTTCATGGCATCATAGAGAAGACGCTTTGCCTTAAAAGAAACTCTTGGTGAGAAGTTAACTTTTCTGTAAAGTTCAATCAGATTTGTAGGACCGAGCATTCTTTTGACATCGAAGGTTATATTCATCATTTGAGCGAATTTTATCGTATTTTCATCATTAGGTTCAGCATCAAGCTTTCTCCATGCACGCTTCAGAAGATTTATGGTTACGATGAGATATATAATGATACCCATCATAACAAAGGGGAGCGCGGACAGCAGGTTTGCCTTGAGTGTGCCGTAAATGCCGGAGTCCGGCAGAACAAAAAACGCTATCACCAGAATCAAAATAAAAAATATAACTTTATTTCTGCTCATAAATAAGCACCTCCCGATATAACCCAATTCTACAATAAGACAGATAAAAAAGGAAGTTAAGTTTCATTTAAACATTTCTCCGACCTCATTTTTCCGACCTGTATCTTTGGTGACAATGTCACAGTAATTAAAAAACAAAAGATATATTATTAACACAGTTAATAGCTTTTTAATATATAGGCTGACATAAGAGCACACAGGAGGAAGTTAAGATGAAAACATTAATCATCGGCGGAGTTGCAGGCGGAGCAACTGCAGCGGCCAGACTAAGGCGAAGAGATGAGCATATGGAAATACTCATTCTCGACAAAGGCGAATACATATCATATGCAAACTGCGGGCTGCCTTATCACATAGGGGACGTAATTGAAGACAGAGAAGCTTTGCTTCTGCAGTCACCGCAGACAATGAAGGCGAAATTAAACGTAGATGTCAGACTTCACAGCGAAGTCACGGAAATTTTACCCGAAGAAAAGGCGGTCAGAGTGAAGAGCGCCGAGACAGGAGAGACATACACCGAATCCTACGACAATCTGATAATTGCCACGGGATCCTCTCCTGTCACACCTCCGATTCCCGGAATAGAAGCCGACAATATTTTTACCTTGTGGACGATTCCGCAGATGGATAGTATAAAGAAATACACTAAAGAGCAAAACCCTCGCAATGCAGTAGTTGTAGGCGGAGGTTTTATCGGTTTGGAAATTGCCGAAAATCTCAGTGAGCTGGGACTTAATGTGACTGTGGTTGAAATGCAAAAGCAGGTTATGGCACCACTGGATCAAGATATGGCGAATCTGGTGCATGAAAATATGATTATGAATGATGTTAACCTGTTACTGGGCACCGGAGTAAGTGAGTTTATACATGACGGACAGAGCACGACTGTTGTGCTCTCCGACGGACGCAGTTTGCAAGCGGATATGGTTATTATGGCGGCAGGAATCAGACCAAACAGCGGTTTTGCAAAATCCTCGGGGATTGAACTCAATAAACGAGGAGGCATTGTTGTTGACAATAAATTCAGAACTTCTCTTGAAAATATATATGCAATAGGCGATGTAATTGAAACGGATCACTTCATTACAGGCGAACGAACAATGATTCCGCTGGCAGGACCGGCAAACAGACAGGCAAGAATTTTGGCGGACATAATTACCGGAAGAGACAGTCACTACACAGGAAGCATGGGAACATCTGTAGCGAAAATCTACGACTATACAGTTGCCGCAACAGGGCTCAACGAGAAGCAGCTGCAGGCGGCCGGTCTCGTTAAGGACTGTGACTATCATGTAGCTCTGATCAACCAGAAATCCCATGCCGGTTACTATCCAGGTGCGACGAATATGACGCTTAAAATGATTTTTTCACCGGATGGGAAAATCTTCGGCGGTCAGATTGTAGGACAGGAAGGCGTTGACAAGAGGATAGATACTTTAGCAGCGACAATTCGCAACGGCGGAGACATATACATGCTTCAGGAACTTGAACTGGCCTATGCGCCGCCGTATTCATCGGCTAAAGATCCTGTAAATATGCTTGGCTACGTTGCGGAAAATATCCTGACAGGTATGGTGAAATTTACGGAAGCTCATGAGTTGGATGCCGAACTGGCTAAAGAGGCGGACAATGGCATAACAGTGCTGAATGTGAGCGAAGACATGGAACGAATAGTTTTCTCAATTCCGGGTTCAGTACACATACCACAGGGTCAGCTGAGAGGCCGTATTGACGAGCTGGATCGCAGCAAGCACATAATCGTATACTGTACAATCGGTGTCAGATCATACAATTCCGCCAGGGTTCTGATGCAGAACGGATTTGATAATGTATCGGTACTTGCGGGTGGAACCGGATTCTATAAGTCGATGCACTATGAAGAAAGAATAGGGAGTTCTCCGGCGGAAGGATTCGGGAAAGCCCCTGAATCACATGAAGTGGGAGAAGATTTGGAAACAGCCGACAAGGAATACAGAGTGCTGAACTGCTGCGGCATGCAGTGCCCGGGACCGATTATGAGCGTTAATGAACAGTTGAACCAGATGGAAGAAGGCGAAATTCTAAAAGTCAGGGCGACGGACATGGGCTTTGCAGCTGACGTGGAAGCTTGGTGCAGGAGAACCGGAAACACGTTTCTGAAAAAGGAACGTGTAGGAAACGAAAATATTGTCTATATCCGGAAAGGAAGCGGTTCACCGGGAAACAGTATTACAACCGGGGCGGCCGGCAGGGATGCACAGGGCAAGACGATCATCGTATTCAGCGGAAACTTGGACAAAGTGCTGGCATCATTTATAATCGCCAACGGCTCGGCAGCCATGGGCAGACCGGTTACCATGTTCTTCACTTTCTGGGGACTTAACGCCCTCAGGAAAGCTAAATCACCGGCGGTGAAGAAAACCTTCATAGAAAAAATGTTCGGCATGATGATGCCGAAGGGAACAGACAAGCTGAAACTTTCCAATATGAACATGGGCGGAATGGGAAGCGCCATGATGAAAAAGGTCATGAAGGACAAGAATGTAGATTCTCTTGAACAACTCATGAAGATGGCAATGGCAAACGGCGTTAAGCTGGTAGCCTGCACCATGTCAATGGATGTTATGGGAATCAAGAAAGAAGAGCTGATTGACGGAGTTGAACTGGCCGGCGTGGCATCCTACTTGGGTGATGCCGAAGAATCCAATGTGAATCTGTTTGTATAAAACATTAATATAAATAATAATACAGAGTTTGAAGAAAAATCGGCAAGGATCCTCCTCCTTGCCGGTTTTTTTGCATTGGTATGCGTAAAACTTAAAAATACAGCAAGTTTTGCGCATATTGTATCCACCGTGTAGATTGGGATGGTAAATAGGAATTTCGTTGATTTGCGTATTTATATTCTTTGCGTTGTAAGTTTATGCACATATATTTGGGCGTAGCGCCTGTAATAAGATAATATATCATTAGTGTTCCTTAAGTTTCTGCAAGAATCTTGGTATTTCTGTTTTTTTTACAGAAACATATTTAGTACAATCTCATAAACTATTATTCTCCAACAGAAAAGGAGTTTCATATCGCAACTTAGTATCGTTACTCCGCCTATCACCAGCAAGTTTGTTTATTTATGTTAATGTATGCCTTTGCTTATAGTTATGCATCTGATATACATTGGAACTTTTCTGTAAAAATACTGCAAAAACAGCTATTTATGCGGAAATCTGTAATTTTTTCTCCCACTTAACTCCAATTTGTTGTACCAGAACTTAAAAAGAACACTGATGTCAAATGAATACTATGGGGCAGCCAAACGGCTGCCCCATAACATTCATATACTTCCTTAAGCGGGAAGGTCTATTTTTAAATCGTCTGCTGTGGTGTACATCACTAGGCGGTCATCGGCTTGACCGTCTTCCAAACGTTTAAGACCTTGTGCGACATCACTCAGCGGAATTAATTCTACACCTATTTTCAGTTTGCCTTCACTGATTAGCTGGATAACATCTGCAATATCTTCTCTTGTTCCGCCCATAGATCCCACAAGCTGAGTCTGGCGAAGAATAAGATCATTAGCGTTTATGTGGACTTCAGGAGAGTGCATCCCCACAAGAACCACTTTGCCGCCCGGTTTTACGATTTCCATTGCTTCTTTGACAGTGGTTTCGGTACCTGCGAAATCAACTATAACATCCAGCTGATCATCCTTAAAGTCCTTTATGTTTGAAGCTACTTTAGCTGCACCGTGCTCCATTGCTTTTTTCTGAGCGGCTTCTTTTCTCGTGGCCACATATACTTCGGCCTCTTTACCGATAGCTATATCCATACCGACGGTTCCGAGTCCGCCAAGACCGATTATACCGACTTTGGTGCCTTTTTTTACCTCTCCCTTCACTACGACCGCATGGTAGGATGTCATACCGGCGTCAGTAGCAGCTGCTGCCTGATCAGAGCTCACATTATCGGGAACCTTGATGAGCATTGATGAGTGTGCGGATGTGATTGTTCCGTAACCGCCGTCCCGGCCGTACCCGGGGCCATAAGCTCCATTACAAGGCATAGGGCAAATTGCTACCCTTTCCCCTATCTTCCAACCTTCAACTTTTTCGCCCAATTCGATTATTTCACCGGAAATTTCATGTCCCAGAATACACGGAACACTGATTAAATTCATCCAAGTGGGGTCATTCAGAGCACCAACATCAGATGAGCATAGACCTGCATTATGTGTTCTTATGCGTACATAACCTTCCTCCAAAGGCTTCAATTCCTTTTCCACGAAAGATAAAGGTTCATTTGTACCTGTAAACTGCCAACCACGAGTTATTTTTGCCATTTGTGCCTCCTTTAGCTTAAATTGCATTTTAATGAACATTGTATACATGTAAAATATAAGCATTTTTCTTGTGATAATCAAGGGGGGTGACACTAAACTTTAATGCAAAAAAGCATTGAGCTTATTCCTTTGTGCTTACAGGTTAATTGTACTATAATTACACCATAAACATTTGCGGAGGTGACAACATGCAGCTGGCATTGCTTTTTTCAAAAATAGATACAATTACAGATTTGCTTGAGCCAAAGGTAGCGGAGTACATAAGCACAAAGCAGACATTCACATTTGAAAGTTTTGAGAAGTCAAACATTCTGGCCTTCGAATGGAAAGATATAAAGGAACAGCAGAAAAAGCCCCACAAGGTTTTGATTTACATGGATAGTGAGAATTTGTTTTTCTTTTCCGAGACCAAAGAATGCTTAGATAATATTTCGGAGCTTTTGCCGGAAGGGTTGTCCAATGAAAAGGCTTTGTATACGTTTTTTGTGAACCTGTTTCAGGATGATATAAATTATCTGGAAAACTTTGAAACAGAAATTACCGAGGCTGAAGACTCTGCCATAACCGATTCAAAACAGGACTATTCCGGTAGAATCATATCTTATCGCAAGGAATTACTTTCCTTGAAACGCTATTATGAACAGCTGGATCTTATCATGGATAATCTTTGTGCCAATGACAATAAAATTTTTACCCCCGACGGAGAAAGGCATATGGAAATCATAAACGGAAGAGTACACAGATACCTCTATTATGTTATGAATTTGCGGGACTATGTCACGCAGATGCGGGAGGCGTATCAGGCACAAATCGATATAGAGCAAAATCAGATTATGAAAGTCTTCACGGTAATAACCGCCATATTTCTGCCTCTGAATCTTATAGTGGGCTGGTATGGGATGAATTTTAAGAATATGCCTGAACTCGCATGGTATTTCGGTTATCTGTATGTTGTAATATTAAGCTCTATAGTGGTTTTGATTATGTTTGTCATATTCAAAAAGAAGAAATGGTTTTAAAAGGATTATGTTAAGCATGTTGTAAATACAACAAACCGGTTCTATTTATTATAGTATCATGTATATGATAAATCAAAGTAATCTGGGATTGGAGGAAACGAGATGAAACCTAAAATTAAAATAACCCTGGTTGAACGAAAGGGAGAATACCCATGCCACAGAGGTCACAAGGTCGGCGATACCTTTGACTTTGACACTGAAAGAGGAAAGCTTTGCCCGATGGCGATGCATGTAGCATTTCCATATATCGATATTCTCAGATATGGGGGCACGGTGCCGCCGGCACACAACGGAGAAATTCGCTTTTGCTGTCCGGACAGCGATGTGATTAATGTGTTCAGGATAGAGAAGGAGACATGAGATGAAGCGCAATATCATTAAGATTGACGAAGAGAAGTGCATTGGCTGCGGTGCCTGCGCTGAAGCCTGTGACGAGGGTGCAATTCAGATGATTGACGGCAAGGCCAAGCTTGTCCGCGAAGATTATTGCGATGGTCTGGGTAATTGCCTTCCCGCCTGCCCCGTAGATGCGATCTCCATGGAGGAAAGGGAGGCTCCCGCCTATGAAGAGCCGGCGACTCTGGCATGCGGTTGCCCCGGAACACACTCAAAGGAGATTAACAGGGGATTTTCCGAGCTTACTCAATGGCCGGTACAGATTAAACTCGTGCCTGTTCGCGCGACGTATTTCGATGGAGCAAACCTTCTGATTGCAGCTGATTGTACGGCCTATGCCTACGGAAATTTCCATCAGGAATTCATCCGAAATCGCAAGACAATCATCGGATGCCCTAAACTGGATGAGGGAGACTACACGGAGAAGCTGGCAGAAATAATAAAGAACAATGACATCAAAAGTGTAACCGTTGTTCGCATGGAGGTTCCGTGCTGCGGAGGAATCGAAAATGCTGCCAAAAGGGCACTGCAGCTCAGCGGAAAATTCATTCCCTGGCAGATAGTTACCGTTTCGACAGACGGGAGAATTGTGGAGTAACAAATATGAGTATTTACTGGCCCATAGCACTTGCGGTATTTGCGGATATTTTTTATCAGATTTCCGCCAAGTCGACACCGTCAACCCTTAACCCCTTTGTCGGTCTGACCATAACATATCTGGTCGGTGCGGCGGTTTCGCTGGTTATCTATTATATAGTCAGCGGCGGTGGAAATATTATTGAAGAATACAAGTCGATAAACTGGACCAGCTTCGTCCTTGGACTTGCCATCGTCGGTCTGGAAGCCGGCAGTATTTACATGTACAAGGTGGGCTGGAACATGAACACCGGCTACATCGTCAAATCCATGTTTCTGGGAATAGCACTTATTGCCGTCGGCTACTTTCTCTACAAGGAGCATGTAACCGGAACCAAGATACTGGGAATAGCAGTTTGTCTGGTCGGATTGTTCCTGATCAACAAATAGCTGAAGGGTTTTGCATATGGAAGGAGAGCGGGCTATGAGCAAAAAGATATTCGAAGTTGACAAGGAAATATTTGAACTGTTTCCCGGGCTCAGGATTGTGACCGTTGTGGTAAAGGATATGCCTCAGTGCATTGATCCGGTCGGAATAGAAAAGTTAATAAAAGAAGCGTGGCAGATTGCAAAAGCTGCTGCCGTTGAATACGGAAACCCTCAGTCCCACCCGCTTATTCAGCCATGGGGTGAGAGTATGAAGGCTGTGGGTGTCAGGAGAAAGCTATATCCGTCATCCATTGAAGCGATGGTGCGCCGTGCGGGCAAAACCGATGAGCCGTTTCGTATTAATCCGATTGTGGACTTTTATAATGCGGTTTCACTGAAGAATATCATGCCTGCAGGCGGATACGACTTGGCTGATGTTAACGGATGCATAACGCTGAGACTCTCCGCGGAGGGTGATAACTTCTGCGCGCTTGACAGCAATGAAACGGAAAGTGTACCGGCAGGTGAAGTCAGCTATACGGACGGAAAGAAAATAATCACACGCCACTTCATATGGAAGCAGTCCAGACACTGTCTGCTCAGGGACAGCACTAAAGACATCCTCTTCGTTTCAGAGATACTTGGGGATGTTCCGCCGGAAAAAGCCGATGATGTTGCTAACGACCTTGTAAACGGGCTCAAAAAGTATTTCGGTGTAGAGTGCCGGGAAGAGATTGTCGATGAGAACAATCCGTGCATTTTCGCATAAATTTACAGGAAACCATCATGGATATTCAGAAAGAATTATTCATTGCACAAGACAGCAAGTATAAGAAGTTTCAGGCAGGGCTGATTCCAACTATCAATCCGGATTCCATTATCGGGGTTAGGACACCCCGGCTGCGGAGCATAGCTAAAGAACTGGTCAGGCTGGGCGAGGCGGAGACATTCATGCAGGCTTTGCCCCACAGATACTTCGAAGAGAATCAGCTGCACGCGTTCATTCTTTCGCTGGACAGGAACTTCGAAAGCTGTATTGACGGTGTCGACGTATTCTTGCCGTATGTTGACAACTGGGCGACCTGCGACCAGATGTCGCCAAAAGTATTCGGCAAGCAAAAGCAAAACCTTCTGCCTCATATAGAACAATGGCTTTGCTCAGACCACACTTATACGGTACGGTTTGGAATAGGAATGCTGATGAGGCATTACCTGGACGAAGATTTTGCATCCGAATATCCCGAACGGGTCGCAAAGCTGCGTTCGGAGGAATACTATATAAACATGATGGTTGCATGGTATTTCGCGACGGCACTGGCCAAGCAGTATGACACGGTGCTTCCCTATATAACGGAGCAAAAGCTGGATGCATGGACGCACAACAAAACCATACAAAAGGCCATAGAAAGCAGGAGAATTACATCGGAGCAGAAAGTCTTCCTTAAATCTCTGAAGTTGCAAAACAAGTGATATTTTAAGATAATAATTATAGTAAACATAACAATTATCAGGTTTGTAAGAATTAACGCGAAGAATTGTTGTGATTAGAACATAAAAATAAAAAATAAATTGATGTTTTGCCGATGTCAGTTATAGTTGATATCGGCTTTTTTATGATAGTATTGGTATATCAGGAGGTGAAGAGATGAAATTTAATATGCAGAAATGGGCAGAAGATATTATAGCCGCAAAGGATGTAAAGAATCTTCCGATTATTTACTTCCCGGTTCTTCAGAACATGGGGATGTCAGTTCCGGATTCAGTAAGCGATCCGAAAAATATTGCGGCAACCATGAAGCAGGTAATTGATGAATATCCCGAAACGATTGCGGCAATCACCGGTATGGATCTGACAGTCGATACGGAAGCTTTTGGGGGAGAGGTTAAATACAGCGAGAAGCAGGCACCGAACATCTGTGTTCATCCTGTTAAGAATGCCGAGGACATCAGGGCACTGAAGGTTCCCGATATTCACAGCGGCAGGGTCGATATTTTTAACGAAGCTGTCAAGGAGGCCCAGGCTCTGATTCCGGACAGACCTGTTATGGGCGGAATGCTGGGACCTTTCTCACTGGCGGCTGATCTGATTAATGTTACAGATGCGCTGATGATGGCAATCAAAGACAAAGAGTCAATTAAAATTCTGATCGAAAAAGCAACAGAGTGGCTTATCAAGAGAGCCCGGGGATACAAGGATGCGGGAGCGGCCGGTGTTTTCATTGCCGAACCGACTGCGGGACTGATGAATCCCAAAATGCTCGACGAGTTTTCATCACAGTACGTCAAGGAAATCGTCGATGCTGTTCAGGATGAAAACTTCTTTCTGATTCTTCATAACTGCGGTAAAGTTACCAAGTCTGTAGAGTCAATGTACAGGACAGGCTGCAAAGGCCATTCATATGGAAACGGTGTGGATATGAAGGATATCATGCCTCAGATTCCTGCGGACATTCTCGTATTCGGGAATCTGGATCCATCATCAGTGTTCTTCCTGGGGGATCCTGAAAGTATCAGAGAAACGACTTTGCAGCTGCTGAAAGATATGGAAGACTATCCGCACTTTATCCTATCGTCCGGCTGTGACCTGCCGCCATCTATTGAAAACGAAAATATGCGGGCATATTATGATGCCTGCAGGGAATATAACGCATCAAGAGGTGTTGAAACGGTTATTGACAACAGGAAGTTCATGGTTGAATGATATAAGAACTAATAACCCCTTTCTGACATCGTTTTGCTCCTTTCAATAAGCGAAACAATATTTCATATTGCGATTATTATGTTATAATCGTATAACATGTAATATTATTAAACCCCAAAATATACAAGAAGAAGCGAGGAAATCGACTTGTAATCAAGAGCATAAAAAAATACGGGCAGAAATAAATCTGCCCGTGTTTTTCAACACACTCACGAGAAGATCAATGAAATCGGGAAGAAATAAGACAATCGACATAACCGTGGAGGAAGGCAGGGATTATCTGGCAAGGTGCATCTCTGTCGATAAGCCGGTGACAATAGAGGATGTAATTGACAGAACCATTATCGGCGATACCTTTGAAGTGCTGCCTCTGCTGCCGGAGAAGTGTGTTGATATGCTCATTGTGGATCCCCCTTATAATCTGGATAAGGACTATAACGGCAGTAAATTCAGAAAGTCTTCGGATGAGGAATATGCGGAATATACGGAACGCTGGATAGAACATGTGAAACCGCTGCTTAAGGAGACGTCCTCAATTTATGTGTGCTGCGACTGGAGTTCCAGTCCCGTAATAGGGATGGTGCTGAAGGAGCATTTCGAAATACGGAACCGCATCACCTGGCAGAGAGAAAAGGGACGCGGAGCCCGGAAAAACTGGAAGAATGGGATGGAAGATATCTGGTTCGCCACGGCATCAAAAAACTATGTCTTCAATGTGGATGATGTCAAAATGCGGCGAAGAGTAATAGCTCCATACAGGGTGAACGGCAAACCCAGGGGCTGGGAAGAAACAGCCTCGGGCAATTTTAGAAACACCTGCCCGTCTAATTTCTGGGATGACATTTCCATACCATACTGGTCTATGGCGGAAAACACCGCTCATCCTGCACAAAAGCCTGAGAAACTGCTGGCCAAACTGATACTTGCCGGTTCCAATGCGGGAGATCTGATACTGGATCCGTTTCTGGGTTCGGGGAGTACATCCGTCACAGCCAAGAAACTGGGAAGACATTACATCGGCATAGAACAGAACAGACAGTACTGTGTGTGGGCGGAAAAGAGGCTGGAAATGGCCGAAAGCGATAAGACTATTCAGGGATATGCGGACGGAGTTTTTTGGGAGAGGAACACCTTTGGATGGCAGAAGCCCAAGTAAGCACTGCAGCGAGGAGGCGGTTAGATGAAGACCATTAAAGATTCAGCGAAGAGAACCGAAGAAGACAGAACCGGTCTCATGAACACTGTGCAGGATATTATCCGCGAGGTACAGTCGGAAGGGGATGCGGCACTTAAGAGATACAATGAGAAATACGACGGCTGCAAACGAAGCCGGTTAAAGATAACCCGCAGGGAAATAGATGAGGCTTACCGTACTGTGCCGGCACAGAGTATAGAGAGCATTCGACTGGCGGCTGCCAATATCAAAGCCTTTGCAGAGGCACAGAGAGAAACGATTTCTGACCTGAAGTCCTTTTCGCCTATGAAAGGTGTTGATCTGGGACACAGGATTATTCCTGTGGACTCCTGCTGCTGTTATGTGCCGGGAGGCGGATATCCGCTCTATTCCACTGCACTGATGCTGGGGATACCGGCTAAAGTTGCGGGAGTGAAAAGAGTTTGTGCCTGCTCGCCTGTTGTGAAGGGAACAGACAGCATTCACCCGCTGACACTGATTGCCATGGAGATTGCGGGGATGGATGAAATCTATGCCGTTGGCGGTGCGCAGGCTGTTGCGGCATTTACCTACGGAACAGAAGAAATTAAGCCGGTGAGCATAATTGCGGGACCTGGGAACAGCTTTGTTACCGAGGCCAAGAGACAGTGTTACGGCAGAGTGGGGATAGATTTCATCGCAGGACCCAGCGAAGTGCTGATTATAGCAGATGGCGGTGCGGATCCGGAAATTATTGCAGCTGATATTCTGGCTCAGTCTGAGCACGACAGAGAGGCCAAGGGTATATTGGTGACCACCGATGAGAAGCTGGCTGCAGAGGTAATTGCGGCCGTTGAGAAGCAGCTGGAAGGTTTGGAGACCCGGGAGATTGCGGCAGCCTCTTGGGAGAAATACGGAGAAGTTCTTCTGGCGGAAGATCTTGATGAGGCTGTTGAATATGCCAACGAATACGCACCGGAGCATCTGGAAGTAAATGTTGCGGAGGAGGATGAACAAAGAGTTGTTGAGGCTTTGAGAAATTACGGTTCACTTTTTATCGGAGCCAACACTGCAGAGGTCTTCGGAGATTATGCTTCCGGGACCAATCATACATTGCCGACTCTGGGAGCGGCAAGATACACAGGCGGTGTATGGGCAGGAACCTTCCTGAAGACATGCACACATCAAAAGATGGATAATGATGCCGTGAAAGTCATTGCTCCGCTGGTTTCTGAACTGGCAAGAGGAGAGGGCCTCATCGGGCATGCCCGCGCTGCAGAGATCCGAAAGGAGAAAGGCGGTAAAGAATAAATGAACTTAATGTGTAAATTATTCGGACAGAATCCGGATAGCAGAGAAGGTGTTATTGTAACCACTTCAATTATCGGAATTCTGGTTAATTTGCTGGTAGCGGCGGTAAAGGTGGTTATCGGTCTGTTTGCATCGTCGATTGCCGTTATATCTGAAGGCGTTAACAATGCAACGGACTCACTTACATCAATCCTCATGCTGGTAGGGACAAAGCTTGCCGGAAAGATGCCTGACGAAAAACATCCTTTCGGGTACGGGCGAATAGAATATCTTACGGGACTGATAATAGGAGTAATTATACTTATTACCGGAGTCGAATTGCTTACAAACTCCATCAAGCTGGCATTCAACCCCGGAGAGATGGATGTGTCCTATATGATAATTATTATAGTGGGCATAACCGCTGTTGCTAAATTCCTGCTGGGTATTTTTACAATCAGGCAGGGAAGAAAGACCGAATCCAGCGGCTTGGAAGCACTGGGACTGGACAGCAGGAATGATTCCTTTCTATCCATACTCACCATAGTTTCAATACTTATATATCTGCTGGCGGGAATTTCTGTCGATGCTTATGCCGGAATGCTGATTTCGCTGCTCATTATTAAGACAGGATTGGATACTCTTAAAGATACGGTAGGGGATCTGCTTGGAAGAGCGGGATCAGCTGAACTGGCAAAAAAAATCTATAAGGAAATACGTGAAACCGAAGGGATTATTTATGCCGTTGACATGAAGCTGCATAATTACGGACCTGAAGCATGGACCGGGTCGGTAAATGTGGAAATAGATCACGAGACAACCGTCGGAGAAGCATACCAATTCATTCATGCTCTTCAGCTGCGCATCATGCATGAATACGATGTTACGATGGTATTCGGTATCTATGCCGTTGATAATGACCACGAGGAATCAAAGGCTCTGCGCAAATATATCTCTCAATTTGTAAGGGAACATAAACACGTGAAGAATTTCCATGCCATTTATTTAGAACCGGATACGGACAGAATATACTGTGACCTGATTGTGGATTACGAGATTAAGGATTGGGATGCTTTGCGTGAGGAGTTCATGGGTTACATGAGAGAAGAGTATCCCGACAATGATATAATGCTTACTATCGAAACGGAATTCGTGTAAGAACAGCAGAGCCGACGGAATAACTATCCGTCGACTCTGTTTAAATACCTGCCGTCCAGCCATGCGGTCAGATTGTCCGCCATTACATCAATTATGAGGCGGCGCATTTCCTCAGGGGTCCATGCCATGTGAGGGGTGATTATACAGTTCTCAAGACCCATGAGAGGGCTGCCGCCCGCCGGAGGCTCCGTTTCCAGAACATCGACAGCGGCACCGGCTATGAAACCCGCTTTTATTGCACTGGCCAAGGCTTCTTCGTCCACCAGACCGCCACGTGCCGTATTGATGAAATATGCACCCGGCTTCATGTTCACCAAGAACTGAGAGTTCACCATTTTTGCATTGTCTTCAGTCAGAGGGCAGTGCAGTGACACGAAGTCCGACTTCATTGCCGCATCTGCATCGCGGCTGAAAATGTTCACGGTCATTCCAAAGGCTTCGGCTATTTCGGCAACTTTTTTCCCGATCTCACCATAGCCGATAATACCTATGGACTTTCCGGTCAGAAGAGAGATAGGCTTGACCCAGTAACAGAAATGTTTGCTGCGTCCCCATTCGCCAAGCTGCACCGATTCGTTGTGAAGTCCCACATGGTTTGTCAGCTCCAACATGAGAGCAAAGGTGTGTTGAGCCACCGCATCCGTCGCATAGGACGGAATGTTGGTAACCGCGATGCCCATTTCTGTTGCCGCCTGCACATCTATATTGTTATAGCCCGTTGCCATAGATCCTATATATTTAATATTCGGGCACACTTCCATAATTTCGCGGGTAACATGACACTTGCTTGTCATCACGACATCGCACGCTCCGATTCTGGAGGCAACGCGGTCAGGGGGAGTATTGTCAAAAACCGTGACCTTATCACAAATGAGCTCCAGTCTCTTCCATGTCAAATCTCCCGGATTTATCGTATATCCGTCAAGAATTACTGCTTCCATTACTGCAAAACCTCCATACCTGTTTTATATCATTGCCTATTTTACATCATTTGTCCGCCATTGTCACATATGATATGATTCTTGAGGGCTTTTCATGGCACAAAAATGCAGAGGCCCTTTGGACCTCTGCACACGTATCATATCCTTTGGATCTCTGAACACGTATCATTTTAGAACAGTTTCTTAACGTCTTCATCCAGCTCATAAGGCTCGCCGGCTTCCTTCTTTCGGAGGATAACCAGAAGCTTGTTAAATCTTCTCTTATTAACCGGATAGATAATGATGAATATCGTTCCTACAACCATCAGCAACCCCGGTACCAGAGTGTTAACGGTGATAATTCCCCGCAACGCCTCCGCGGTCTGTGCTACAGCAGTTCCGTCATAGCCGAAAAAGGAGAGAAGGCTTCCGGTCGTGTACATACCCACCGCAGAACCGAATTTCTGCATGAAGGATGAGAAGCCTGTGATGGCACCCTCTCTTCTCTTTCCGGTAATAAATTCATCCAGCTCCGCGTTGTCATACATGAGGGAGTATCCTACCGTCCAGTAGCATACATTACCCAGGTTATAGAAAATGGTGAATCCGATCAGCATAGCAAAGCTGTTAATACCCATGGCGTAGTAGAGGAAGCAGCCGAAGATAGCAACCCCGGTTAATCCGATCATGGCGTTCTTCTTACCTATAGCCACAGCAATGGCATTACAAATCGGAACAAATCCGAGAGTCAATGCAGAATAGACGGTCCAGTAGAAGGCCTGCTTGGCCGCACTCAATCCCAAGTTGTTATCCATGATATATACAAAGGCTGCCAGAGCGATTGCAAAGGCAATATTGTATATCAATGTCATGATCAGGAATCTTCGGAACGCTTTCTGTTTGAAGAGCTCCACATAGTTGTGAATCAGCCTGTGATCACTGGTATCGCCGATATCTTTCAGGTCCACCAGTTCCTTCCCCTTGGTCATTGCCCAGCAAATCAGGCCTCCAATCAGGGCGATAATCCCTAGGATTACCCCTGTAATAAGCCATGAGGTTTTTTCCGTTCCGCCGGCGGCGGTAACTCTGTCCAGAATCACCATTGGTCCGGAGCTGACAAACCACATAGCGATGTACATAGCGACTCCCGAAATACCTCGCAGGTTCGTCCTGTCATCAAAGTCATCGGTAATTTCAGCGCCCAGTGCGTAGTAAGGAATCACGTACACTTTGTAGGCGGTCCAATAGAGAATTCCCATCGCCACGTAGTAGATAAAAGATACAATCGGGTCGAAATTTACCGCAACGAAGATAAGAATCATAAATACCATCAAAGGTACCAATGCGGCAATCATGAAAGGTCTCCGTCTTCCGTATTTGGATTTGCAGTTGTCAGACAGAAAACCTACAATCGGGTCTGTAATGGAATCCCAAAGGATAACGATGAGGGATATCATCCCTCCGTAAATGGGTGGCAGACCCACAACATCTGTAATGAAATACAAGAAATACACGTAGAATAAATTATACGCCATGGAGTCCGGGAAAGCACCGAAGGCATAACCTATTTTCGCTTTCACGCCGGCTTTTCTGGCAACTGTAGGCTGTACATTTTTAGTCATTTTTCATTCACCCCCTCAATTTCTTTTTCTCCGGATCGAAGATGCTAATAGGTCCCACTTCCGCAGGAACGTACTTTCCGTTAATAGTTACTTCCACCTTCGTTCCATCTTCTGCATAAGGCGTTTCAAGAACAACCAATGCAATGACTCCTAACAACGGAGAGTGGACCGGTGATTTAATCAATCCGATAGGCTCTCCGTCCACATATATACCGCTGTGGAATTCCGGCAGATCGTCTCCCTCAATCTTCAATGTCTTAAATCTTCTGGGAAGAACCTTCCGGTACTCCTCTAAAGCCTTCGTTCCTACTGTGTCCGGATGAAGTTTTATGGTAAAGTCCATGGATAAATCCCACGGAGATGACTCATTGGGCCTGTAGTCTTCGTAGATGAGCATGAGCCCCGCCTCTACACGAATCGGTTCCAAGGCTACTACTCCGAAGGACACGCCGCCCTTTTCCACTAATGCCTCCCAAACAGAAAGAGCATCCTCAAAGGCCACCGTTACTTCATAGCCCTTTTCACCGGTGTAACCGCTTCTGGAAATCCAGCATTTTTTACCGGCAATGGTTAAATCGGTGCGGAAACGGAAAAACTTCAGGTCTGAAATGTCCTCATCCATTACGGATTGGAGGAGCTCCAAGGATTTCGGACCCTGAACTCCGATGGTCGCCCTGGTCTCAGTGATGTTTTTCATTCTCGCATCCAAGCCTTTTCCATAGAACTCCATTTTCTTCAAAATGTCCCCGGCGTTAACAACAATCAGATAGTCTCCCTCACCGAACTTATAGACACATCCCTCATCAATCATAATTCCGTTTTCGTCCACAAATGCACCATATCTCATTTGCCCCACTTTCATGGTGTAGACTAAATTCGTAAAGGTCCTCTGGATGAATTTATCGGCTTCCTTGCCTTTCACTTCATAGACAAAGAGGGAGAAGAGATCCAGTAGGCCGACTCCTTCTCTCACCGCATCATACTCCTTCTTCCAGTCCGGGCCGTAAGTCCACGCCCAAGGGTGATTGTCATCCCACATGGTAGTTCCTCCATGCTCAAAATGCCAATCGTGCATGGGTGACTTAACAAGTTTGCTATGCATGTTCCACTCCTTTCATCTAATTTAAATTATAACAAATAGGGGCTTAAGTATCCTCAGCTCATACATTAAGTCTACATTTAAGGAAAAGGAATTCTACCTATCTACTTGTGCAAAAAGAGTACTTACTTGCGAAAAGTTGAAAAATAATGAGTTTTCTGATATTAAAACCCCTGTTCATGATCCAATATGTTCTGAATGGCCAGTAAATCCATCTTGGCGGCCTCATTGCCTCCTTCGTACTTGGACTGGTACAGACGTCGAAAACTGGTAGGTGTCGTGCCATACCATTTAAAGAAGTTGGAATTAAAATATCGGGTGCTGGAGAAGCCCACCTGCCGGGCGATATCATTTATAGAAAGATCCGTTGACAAGAGAAGCTTCTCCGCTTGCTCTACTCGAATGTAGGTTATCCAGTCCCGAAAAGAAGTTCCGGTGATTTCCCCGATGACGTGAGAAATGTGGTAGAGGCTGTAGTGCTCTGTCTTGACAAAGTCCTCCAGGCTGGGGGATTGATTATAGTTTTCATACAGGTAGTGAATCATCCGATACATCATCTGTATCTTCTTGTCACATGCCTCCACCAGCCCGTCACCTTTCTGAACCTTTGGTCGATAGATCAACGAAAAAAGATCCAATAGATTTTTCAGGGCCTTCAAAATCTCATCCAAGGTCTGCTTATCCACCTCTTTATTCCATCGGTCATGGGGAAGAGTCTTCAGCAGCAGCAGAACGGCTCTCATAACTTGATCCCGATTTGCCTGGATTTCCGCAAAACCCACGGAATAATCGGCAATGGCAAGAGATTCATAGAAGTAGGGCTGTATATCAAGGCACCTTTCCCATTCCGGGGTGAGGAACAACGCTTCCGTACCCAACTTGATTGAAGACGTCTTGTGGGACTCGAAGCTGTTGACAATCATGATGTCCCCTTCCTCAAGGATAAACTTCTCAAAGCTGATTTGAAGGCTGAGACTTCCCTTGAGCACCACAATAACTTCAGGATCTTCATGCCAATGAATATCTTGATTCGGTGCTCGCTCCCTCTGAACAATAATCGGACTTGTGAAAAGCAATTTCCTCATCATAATCCTCTCCTACGATAAGTTCATTGTGTTAGTGTAAAATAATTGTGGAATTTTTAAAAATAAAGAAATAGAGATCAATTCCTAAGTGTTAAAATAGTTTTGCAAAAATTATTAAACGAAAGGAAGATCTCTATGGAAACAATTATACAGGAAATAACACAAGAATTGGGAAGGAAAATTACAAAAAAAGCATATTCGGGTGGAATTCAGGATGTTGATCAACTATCTTCAGATGTGTTACAGGATTGCAAATCAGCAGCATCAGCAATCGTTGAAACGATTTTTACAGGGCTAAACATACAGATAAGAGCAGATAAGGCCGGTCGTAAAGAACAGGGACTGGTTCTAAAAGAAAAGGAACGAGCGAGAGAACTTCATACCGAATTAGGAATACTAAAGCTTCCTCGTGATTACTACTATGATAAAATCAATGACCAATATGTTTTCATTCTTGATCACATAACAGGCATTCGTTCATATGAGCGAATAGGAGACAATTTGAGTGCTGCTATGGTTACTCTTGCAACGGATATGTCCTATGCAAAGAGTGCGGCTATTGCCAGCGGAGGAAAATTAAGCAGACAGACTGTGAAGAACCATATCGGTAAACTGCCTGCAATGGAAAAGGAGCCGGAGAGCACCGAGAAGAAAGACATAGGAGAGCTTCACATATATGCAGACGAAGACCATGCACATATGCAAAAACCAAATAAGGAGAAAGGCAAATCCAGCAAGATTGTTCCACTGGTTACAGTGACCGAAGGAATGGATACCGAAAATGAAAAAAGACATAAAACAATTGGAACCATGCACTTTGTAGACGAATCATTTGACACAAAGAATCTTTGGAAGAGCGTGGAAGGTTATCTTGATAAAGCCTATGATGTAACAAAGGTTAAGAAGATTTTTATTCATGGAGACGGAGGAAGATGGATTAAAAACGGATTGGAGAATTTTCCACAAACTGTTCATGTCATGGATGGCTATCACTTGGGGAAAAGAGTCAAAAGCTTATCCAACAAGTTTCCCGGTAAAAAGGTATCAACGCATATAACAAAAGCCATAAAAGAAGAAGATAAAGCAAAGGCAGACGAAATCCTTCAGAGCCTTTATGATATTGCAGAAGATGAGAATCAGATAAAGCATATTTCAGAATTTGGTACATATCTGTTTGGAAATTGGAACGAAATTGTAAATCGTAAAAATTTAAATATATTCGGCAGTTGTACGGAAGCACAGGTTAGTCATGTTTTATCTGAGCGGTTTAGCAGAGATCCTCTGGGCTGGAGTAAGGCGGGTCTTGGAAAGCCGGCAAAGCTACGTGTGTATGTTAAAAACGGCGGAAAAATCATGGCTGAAGATTTCAAAAAGGGACAGAAACAGACTTACAGCGAATATGCGGAACAGTTTATCAAGGAAGCAATATCAGGAGCTGTGGATTGGACTGTATTTGAAGGTGAACCACCTATATTTGATGGAACCAGTGGAACTCAAATACTAATACAAGGATTTGGAACTGTTAGAAATACACTTTGGAGTTGATGTCAATCAAAAACTCCACAACAAGTTGACACTATCAAAAGAACAGCAAGCCTTTACCTTTGTATCCAAAAATAGTATAATGTCTCGGTACGATTTATAAGAGGTGAAATTCGTGAAAAGGCTTAAAATTACAACAATAATAGCGGTGACGATGGTTCTTGCAGTGACCTTGACGGGCTGCACAACCTTTGATAATTTCAAGGCGGCATTTATCGATAAATCCAAAGATAACAGAGCGAAAATCAAGATAGGTGTTCTTGAGCCTGTAACCGGTGTGGATTCACTTGCCGCTTCTGAAGAAATCAGAGGAATTCAGCTTGCAAACAAAGTATACCCCAATGTTAACGGCAAGATTGTTGAGCTGGTTTTTTCCGACAACAAGTCAGATGTGGATGCCACGAAAACAGCTGTCGATACGCTTATTGCCAAGGAACCGAAAATGATTCTGGGAAGCTACGGGAGTGTATATTCTCTTGCGGCGGCCGGCAGCATCGAGGAGGCAAAGATTCCCTCTATTTCCATCACGAATACAAACTCTCTGGTTACAAAAAACTACGATTATTACCTGAGAGTATGTTATGTCGATGCCAATCAGGGAGACCTTCTGGCACAGTATGTGCTAAGTGACGGTGATGAAGTGAAAACGGGAGTTATGCTCCCTGAAAAGGATGATGCTGCAATGGCTATGGCAGCCAGCTTTACAGACCGAATTACCAGTGAGAAGGGTGACGATGCTATTGCCTCATACGAGAAATACGTTCCGGGATCCAAAGATTTTTCCAAGCAGCTCAGGGCAATAAAAAAATCCGGTGCGACAAGCATTCTTCTGCCCGGAGAAACGGCAGATGCCGCTAATATAATCAATCAGTCTGCTGAACTGGGCATGAATACACGTTTCATGGGAGATCAGGAGTGGGGAAACGAAAAGTTTGCCAAATCCCTTTCACCCTATGTAAGCTACAATAACTTAGCCTTTGTCCAGTTCTTTTCATCGGAAGGCAGGGCAACCACAGCTGCGGTAAGTAAGCAAAGACAGGCATTCCTGGATGCATACAGGGAGATGTACGGAAAAGAAGAGGACCCGTCGGATAATTTTGCCTTGGGATATGACGCGTACTGTGTGGCGCTTGATGCTCTGGACAAGGCACCGGACGATGCTGAAGGGCCGCAGATTCTGGAGGTTTTGCAAAGCCCCGACTACAGCTTCGAAGGAGCAACGGGGCTGATTCACTTCAGTATTTTCGGAGACCCGGTAAAGACGGCTTTCATTACGACATGGGAAAATATGTCGATGAGAACAATATATACGGTAGAACCGACCAAACAAAAACCGGTTAAGGAAGAAGAGGAACAGTAAGAGAGGAGAAAAAATGGAACAGAAAATCAATGAAGCACTGGAAGTTATCAGACCGATTCTGCAAAGAGACGGCGGAGATATCGAATTCGTTGAATACACCGAGGATAAGGTTGTCAAGGTCAGGCTGAAGGGACACTGTGCAGGCTGTCCGGGTGCTCAGATGACAATTAAAGGTGTCGTTGAAAAAATTCTGAAGGAAAGCTATCCTGATGATATTTCCTACGTGGAATCCGTATAATGTTTCCGGAAGAGATTAAACTTAAAATCGGAGAAAACAAGGCAGAGATGATTTCATCTCTGTCTGACCTTATAAAGGTGCCGAGCGTTGCCGTGGAGAATGACGGCGAAGAGAAGTATAAGGCTCCTTTTGGCGAGAATGTTCAGAAAGCTTATGAAATGATGCTTGAAGCGGGGGGAAAAGAAGGATTCGACTGTTTTAATGCTGACAATTACGGCGGGCACATTGATTTCGCCGGAACCGGTGAGGGGATCGTCGGAATCGTGGGACATCTGGATGTGGTTCCTGAAGGCGGCGGATGGGATTTCGATCCTTACGGCGGAGAGGTGATTGACGGCTATGTCTGCGGCAGAGGTGCCATGGATGATAAGGGACCGGTGATCGCATCTTTTTACGCTATGAAGGCACTTAAGGAGTGCGGCTTCCGCCCGTGCAAAACCGTTAGACTCATTCTGGGGCTGGATGAAGAAACCAACTGGAACGGTATGAAGTACTACCTTGAAGCGGTGGATGAAACACCGGACTGCGGCTTCACTCCCGATGGCGATTTCCCGGTAATACACGGGGAGAAGGGCATACTTATCTTTGATATGGTTAAGAAGTTTGCACCGTGCAAGACCAAAGGACTGGAGCTGACATCGTTAAAAGGGGGAAATGCTGCCAACTCTGTGGCAGATTCAGCCAGAGCCGTGCTCCATGATTCCACGGGTGCAGGCTATGAGACCATCAAAGCGATGATTGCGGATCTTCGCAAAACCAAGGGCTGGCAGATAAACTGCAAGGGCATTGGCAAGAGTCTGGAAATCACAGTTCAGGGCAAGTCTGCTCATGGTGCTAAACCGGAACAGGGGATAAATGCCATATCTGTTCTTATGGAATTTTTGGGCTATCTGAATTTTGCGAGTGATGATATTACGGACTTTATAGATTTCTACAATGGGTGTATAGGTTTTGATTTTTATGGAGAAAGGCTGGGTTGTAATCTGGAAGATGAGCCTTCCGGCAAGCTGATCCTTAATGTAGGGAAGATTGAACTGACGAGAGATGCAGTCAGCCTAACCATAAATATCAGGTATCCCGTGACTTTTAATGATGATGTGGTGTATTCCGGAATTATGACTGTGTTGGACGAGTATGGAATCGGGATTATCAAGGGCAGGCATCAACCGCCTATTTATATGGAAACCGACAGTCCGCTGATCAGTACGCTTATGTCCATATATCGTAAGCATACAGGTGACGAGGAGAGTCTGCCGCTGGTAATAGGCGGCGGAACCTATGCCAGAGCGATGGACAATATCGTTGCCTTCGGCGCCAGATTCCCCGGAGAACCGGAGCTGGCTCATCAGAAGGACGAGAAAATCTCCATTAAGAATCTGGTGAAACTTACCGAGATATACGCAGAGGCTATCTATGAAATGGCAAGAGAAGCTTAGAGTAAAACTCCTACAAAAGGAGAAGTTTATAAGAGTTCTTGCAATTGCCATAGGAATCAATCTGGTTCTTGTGGGAGCATATGCGTATCTTTCCTATGTGTTTAAGGATATTACAGTTACCTTGAACGGAAAGACCGCCTGCTGCAAAACAACTGCGTGCTCCGTCGGGGAACTTCTGCAGGAATGGGGTGTAACTCTGGGTGATGAGGATGTCCTAGCGCCGGGAGCACTTGCCGATCTGAAGGACGGAATGAATATCAATATCGACACCATGGAGGTCTTCAGGAAAGAGCAGGTGGAACGGACAGAGTTTCGGACAAAAAAGGAGTACACTTCTGAGCTTGATGAAGGAAAGACCGAAAAAGTTATCGAAGGAATAAAGGGTATTGACAGGGTCACCTATGAGGTCAGAACATTAGGCGGCGAGGAAATAAGCCGAAGAGAAGTGGATCGTGAGACGGTTAAAGAACCCGTTGCAGAGAAAATACGGGTCGGGACTGCAGTTGCATATGACGGTGAAAAATACAGCAGAAGAATGTCCGTTGTTGCAACAGGATATACCCACACCGGAAACAGAACAGCAACTGGAACCTGGCCCAAGCGGGGTACAATGGCCGTTGACCGCGGAACCATTCCCATGGGCTCCTACGGGTATGTACCCGGATACGGTGAAGTCCATGCGGAGGACACGGGAGGTGCCATAAAGGGTAATCGAATAGACCTGTTTTTTAACACCCGCGGTGAAGCGGTTCGCTGGGGACGAAGAACGGTTACGATATATATTAAATAAAATCAACTGTTCTTCTTGCAATATAATCTTTGAGGAACCTTTGCTGAAAGGAGAAATGATGATTCATATTTTTGGACATAAAAATCCGGACACCGACTCCATTTGTTCTGCGATAGCACTGGCAGAGCTGAAGAATCTGCAAGGCCGAAATTCGAAAGCCTATAAACTTGGCCCGTTGAACAAGGAGAGCGTTTTTGTACTTGAACACTTCGGTGTGGAAGAGCCCCCGCTTCTTGAAGATGTAAAGACACAGATAAAAGATGTGCCCTATGCTAAGTCGGAAGGCGTAGCGGCAGAAGAGTCAATAGGGGAAATATTCAACAAGATGCACCGGAATTCTCAGCGCTCACTTGCGGTTGTAGATGAGCAAGGGTATCTTACGGGTCTTGTTACCATGCATGACATAGCCATGAACATGATTCACGGGGATATATATCATCTCGACACTTCGCTGAGGCATTTAAAAACCCTCTTGAAAGGGGAAGAACTCACCCCGTGCGCCCAACGTTACAAAGGAAAGATTGCAGTAGCCGCATACTATACTACAAACGAAAAACTTCTGAGCATTCTGACACCCGACAGAATACTCATCGTGGGCGACAGACATGAAGTTATCGAAAGTGCAATTGAAAACAATGTCCCGTTGATTCTATTGTCAGGCGGTCACGGGCTTCCTGAATACATATGTGAAAAAGCTGCGAGCAAAGATACGGGCATACTTTCTTGTGAATTTGACACATATACGATTTCAAAGATTCTTACACAATGTAATGAGATTGGCTCTATCGCTCGTACCAAAAACCTGAAGATGTTCAGAGAAGAAGATCTTCTTGAAGTGGCAGAGGAGGTAATGAAAAACACGAATTTTTCGATGTATCCTGTGGTTGACAAGGACGGAAAATATCTGGGGCTTATGGCCAGAAGACATGTTCTTCTGTCATCAGGGAAGGAAGTTATCCTGGTGGATCACAATGAATCATCTCAGTCTGCATCCGGAATCAAGCAGGCAAAGATTTCAGAAGTGGTTGATCATCATCGCATCGGAAATCTACTGACAAACGAACCTATTTTTTTCAGAAATGAGCCTGTAGGCAGCACCTGCACAATAGTAGAAAGGCTCTACAGGGAAGCCGGGATAGAACCCGAAAAGAGGATAAAAGGACTGTTGCTGAGCGGAATTTTATCGGATACACTCAATCTCCTTTCGCCCACGACGACTCTGCGTGACCGTGAGGCCATAGAGAGATTGGAATGTGTGGTAGAAAACCGCGGGGAATATGCTAAGAAGATGTTTACCGTCGGCAGCCACATAGATGCAAGCGAGCCTATGGAAAAGCTCCTGAGGCAGGACTTTAAGCGATTTGATGTGAGTGGTAAAAGTTTAGGAATCTCACAAATCTACACTATGGACAGGGACAGCATGCTGACACGGGAAAAGGAAATTCTGAAAACACTAAAGGAAAATACTATTAAGGATGAAGAAATTCTATCGTCCATGCTTGTGATAACTGATATTCTGGAGCAAGGTTCCTACATCTACGCTTATTCTCAGGAAAAAAGTTTCCTGCTCCGCACATTCGGAGACGATTTTGAGCAGGGGCAGTTCCTTCCCGGTGTAATCTCGAGAAAAAAACAGATTGTTCCGGTTATAATGCAAAAAAATCCGACCGGAATCTGAAAGGTGATATGAGACTGTGAAAAAAAGTCTGTAAATAAAAAAATGAGTATCCTCCTATGGTAAAATAAAAAAACCCATAGGAGGATATTTTTATGGCTAACAAGAAAAAAGAAGTTTACAAGGTAAAGCCCTTGAACGAAAACAAGAAAAATATCATCGCAGCACTAATTGATGAGTATGACATCGAAACTGCCGATGATATTCAGGAAGCTCTCAAGGATCTTTTGGGAGGTACCATCAAGTCTATGATGGAAACCGAAATGGATGACCACTTAGGTTACGAAAGCTATGAGCGAAGTGATAACGATAACTATCGCAACGGAACCAAGCCTAAGACCGTAAGAGGCAATTATGGTGAATTTCAGATTGATGTTCCTCAGGACAGGCAATCTACCTTTGAACCTAAGGTTGTTAAGAAACGCCAGAAGGACATTTCGGACATAGACAGTAAGATAATCAGCATGTATGCCAGAGGTCTTACCACTCGTCAGATTTCCGAACAGATAGAGGAAATCTATGGTTTTGAATGCAGCGAAGGCTTTATATCCGATGTTACCGACAAGATACTTCAGGATATCTCTGATTGGCAGAATCGCCCATTGGACGAGATATATCCAATCATGTTTATTGACGCAGTACACTTTTCGGCAAGAGAGGATCACATCATCAAGAAACTTGCAGCTTATGTAATACTGGGCGTTACCCTTGATGGAAAAAAGGATGTCATAAGTCTGCAGATTGGCGAAAACGAGAGTGCTAAATATTGGCTCGGTGTACTTAACGACCTTAAGAACCGTGGTGTAAAAGATATCATGATTATCTGTGCCGACGGTCTTACCGGCATTAAAGAAGCCATTCAGACAGCATTTCCAAACACAGAATATCAACGCTGTATTGTTCATCAAATCAGAAACACCTTAAAGTATGTTCCTTACAAGGACAAGAAGGCATTTGCCACTGATTTAAGAACGATTTATCTGGCTCCTAACGAAGAGCAAGGACGAGCCAATCTATCCCGTGTAACCGAAAAATGGAGTGAGAAATACCCTAATGCCATGAAGAGCTGGGAGCAGAACTGGGATGTGCTTACTCCAATCTATAAATTCTCTGCTGATGTCAGAAAGGTAATCTATACTACCAATGCCATTGAAAGCTTAAACAGCACATACAAGAAGCTGAATCGCCAGCGTTCTGTATTTCCAAGTGATACGGCGCTGCTTAAATCACTCTACCTGTCAACACTCCAGGCAACGAAAAGGTGGGGTCAACCACTCAGAAACTGGGCTAAGGTTTATGGGGAGCTCAGCATAATGTATGAAGGTCGGTTACCTATCTGATTCCCCAAAAATGAATCAAGCGAGATCTCTTTTCGGAGGTCTCGCTTGACTTGCATTGAATCGTATTTTATATTAAATGTGTCAATCGGAATCTGCCGGTTTGGCAGGTTCTCATCTCAATTACCATAGGACGGATAATTTACAGAAATTATTTCACACACTCGGTGATATCTTAATCCCGTTTCAAATGTTTGATAATCAGATCCGCGAACAGACGCGCATCCTCATGGGAAGTGAATATGGCACGGGCACTGACATCACTGCCGCCGCCCTTCCCGCCGTAGAATCCGGCATACTCTTTTACCAGCTGACCGCACTTAACGGCTCCGTCGGAAACCAGAATGTATGAGGTCTGAGGTACCGAGTACAGCATAATGAGTTTCCCCGGATAATCCGGTTTGCCCATATATTCTTTAGCCATGTTAAAGGCATCATCCATAGATAAATCCTTCAGGGGATATACTACGACTTTGTCGGAGAATATCAGGTCATCAGGGACAGCCCCGCCTGCGAGAATCCCGTTCAGTTTGACACGTTCATTTTCGATATAGGCTTTTTTAATGTGATTAAGCTCGTTTTTGACCGCAGCAAGTTTCTCCTCTTGAATGCGAATTTTGTCCGGGAAGTCCTCGATGGAGGAGGAGTAGCGGTTGGACAGATCCGTCAGGATTCTGTGCTTCACGTTATAATCGGTAAGAGCTCTGCTTCCCGCCTCGAAATATATTCGGAACATCCCCTTGTAGTTCTCAACCTTGTATATTTTAATCAGACCCACCTGACCGGATGTTGTGGGATGGGTACCGCAGCATGCTACGCAATCGGCGGCATTCTCCGGAGAACCCACGCAGACAATTGATATGTCCTCGTCAAGAGCAAGCTTCTTTCTCAAAGGGAGCTTTTCGGCTTCCGCACTGTCATCAAAGTTCATAACGGTTACCGGCAGATTGGACCAGATGACTTCATTAGCCAGTCTTTCACAGTGAATCGCCATTTCATATGTCAATTTTTCCGGTTTTTTCATAAGCGGATTGGTTGGCTCATCTTCCAGACTGATATCCACAGTCATGTAGTCATCGCCCATATGAAATCCGCGATTGACACCGCCGCATTCTCTGTAGAATATTCCCGAAAGAATATGCTCTCCGCAGTGGCGCTGCATATTGTCGAACCTCCTGTCCCAATCAATTACACAGTGTACTGCAGAGCCAACCTCAGGAATTTCTTCTCCGGATTTGACAAAATGCAAAACCTTCTCGCCGTCCTCCTGAACATCTATGACTTCCAGTGAGCCTATTCTGCCCAGATCGCAGCTCTGACCGCCTCCCTCCGGAAAGAAGGCGCTCCTGTCCAGCTGGATTTGCCAGCACTCTCCATAAGTTTTTTTATCAATCAGGCGAGCCTCCGTCACTTGGGCATCCCATTCCTTAACATATACATCATTTTGGTATAATCTTGTTGTGCTCATTATGCATTCTCCTCGTTAAACAGCAATTCTGTCGAGAGAAGTTTATAGTATTGGAGCAAAAAAGTCAATTTTTTAGTTGGTAAAAGAAGCTGACCTGGAGTATAATAAATATATGAGTATTAGTTTGCGGTTGATTTTTATTGCGAACAGAAATTTACAGTTATTTTATGGAAAAAACCTGTAAACCGCTTAATTTCGCCATTTACACGGATTTTACACAAAAAATGCTGTTGTTCGTGAAACCTGTGGATAAACGGGAAACAAAAAAAGAACTTGACACGCCAAATCATTGAAATTTCAACAATAGTAATTTTTTGGTTATACACAGCAACCCTTGGATAATATTGTATACAATCCCGAAAAAGCTGTGGAAAACTCTTGTAACCCTTAATTTTGTAACAATATCGTGTTGTTGAACCAAATATTTACAAATACGAACATCGATTTACATAAAACCATAAAGCGGAGGTGTAAAAGTGTTAAAAGAAAAAATTATGTATAAGGATGAACTCCCCATAAATGTGATTACTGCCAACATTGAGGACTATCCTATTCACTTTCACGACGATATGGAGATGGTATATGTACTTGAAGGGAGCGTGAAGCTCAGAAACGGATATTACAACTATGTTCTCAGGCAGGGTGACATATACATACTGAATGACAGAGAAATGCACAGCTTCGAAAGTACCGGCGAAGATAATATGGTTATGATGCTTCAAATGGATCTGACATATTTTTCGAGGTACTATGACAATTTAAAAAACAACTTCTTCGTTACGGACATGGAGGATGACAGTGACGAGAGTCTTGAGGTTTTGAAGAACATTCTTGCCAAAATAATGATGGAGGTTTTGCAGAAGGGTTACGGATACGAACACAAAGTAATTGAGAGCACTCACAATCTGATAGCCTGTCTCATGTCCGACTTCCGGTATTTCGTCATGGAGGACGGCAAGTTCAAGAATGAAGCCAAGAACAAGGGAAACAAGGTACTGGCCGGAAGGCTGAACCGAATAACCGATCACATGTACGATAATTACAATCGCAAGCTGACACTGGGGGAGATAGCGGAGAGAGAGCATCTGTCAATTTACTATCTGTCGCATATTATAAAGGAAGCAACGGGTCTCAGCTTCCAGGATCTGCTCAGCTATATCAGAGTTGAGGAGTCCGAGAAGCTGCTTCTGGGAACGGGAAAGAAAATAGGAGCAATTGCGGAGGAAGTGGGTTTTTCTGCAGTAAGATATTACATCAAGCACTTCGAACACTGGTTCGGAATGCATCCGCTGGAATACAGGAAAGAATATATAGGCAAAATTATCAGCAGGGAAATTGAAGCCAGATATAAAAGGTGCACGCCCGCAAAGATCGAGGAGGCTATACGGCGTCAGGTCAAAGGTGTCTATGCTGACTACATGGACAAGATGAAGACAAGACCTGTAATCGTCGATGTAGATATATATGATGATTATGCGGAGATAAAAAAGGGTGAGCCCGAGATGGCGGAAGTTATGGAGCGCGGCATCAATGCGGTTCTCGCCGAACCATACATGATACTGAAGGATATGGGTGAGAATCTGATTGCATCCGGAAACAACTACATGGTCACTACGAAATGCAAATTTCCCGGGGCGTTGGATAGCCTGAGCATACTGGTTTATAATTACGACGATAATGTTTTTCGTGCACTGAGGAGGATTGCCGGAGGTTCGGATCTCATGCGTGTGGTAAGAAACTACGAAAACGAATCCGAGTTTCTTATCAGATGTACGGGATTCTCCGGGGAGTGCAGAATAATACGTTACAGACTTGACAGGGAAAATATATTGAGAAAGATAAAAGAAGCAACATCGTCAAAAGAGGGAAACAGCTTCAGGGAGGAGTTTATCTCGGGTCTGCTGACGGAACCAAGTGTGAGCTCCGTTAAATACACAAGTTCAGATGCTTTGAGCATAAGAAGTATTTTTAAAGGGCTCGGAGCCGAGCTAATACTGATAGACAGCAAGTAAGTACTATTATATAGCAAAAGTCTCATTGAAATGAGCAAGGAAATTTAATATTATTAATATAGCGACAAAAATAATTTTATTTTTATAAAAATATTTGGAGGTACAAAAGATGAAATTACTTATTATCGGAGCAGGTGGAGTAGGGACTTCAGCAGCAAAGATTATCGAGAGAGCCGGTGCAGAAGGCGACTGGGCAGAAAAGGTTGTAGTAGCTGACTATGATCTGGCCAGAGCTGAAAAGGTTGCTAACGAAATCTGCGGCGGCGGCAAATTCGTCCCTGCAAAGATCGATGCTAAGGATCCTGCGAGCATCAAAGCGGTTGCGGAAGAACACGGATGTGATTTCGTAATGAACGCTGTTGACCCAAGAATGAACGAATGCATATTTGACACCTGTCTGGAAAACAAGCTCGGATACCTTGACTGTGCTATGACACTTGGCACGGAGCATCCTGAAAAGCCTTATGAACTGGCTCACATCAAGTTGGGTGACTACCAGTTTGCCAAACAGAAGGAATGGGAAGCTTCCGGCAAGATGGCAATTTGCGGATCAGGTGTTGAGCCGGGAATGTCTGACGTTTTCGCCAAGTATGCCGCTAAGCACCTGTTTGACAAGATTGACAGAGTTGACGTAAGAGACGGTGACAACTATGGAAATACCGATTCCGACTTCGGATTCTCCGTATGGACAACTATCGAAGAATGTCTGCAGCCACCTGTAATCTGGGAAAAGACCGAAGAGTATCCTGATGGACACTGGTACTGTACGGAGCACTTCTCAGAGCCTGAAATCTTTAACTTCCCGGGAGGAATCGGCGACGTTGAAGTAGTAAATGTTGAACATGAAGAAATATTGCTTATTCCGAGAGAAATTGATTGTAACAGAGTAACCTTCAAGTACGGCGTTCCTGCGGACTTCAGAACTAAGCTGCTGGTTCTGCATGAGTACGGGCTTGCCAACAAGAGAGACAAGATTAAGGTTGGCGACAGCGAAATTACACCAAGAGACTTCGTAGTTAAGGTTATCCCTTCACCGGTAGACGCCACGATGACAATGACAGGCAAGGGCTGTGCAGGCACATGGGTAACAGGCTGGAAGGATGGCAAGTACAGATCGGTTTATCTGTATCAGATTGCCGATAATCAGGAATGCGTTAAAAAGTATACTACAAATTCAGTAGTTGCACAGACAGCGGTAGGTCCTGTAATCATGCTGGAACTCATTGCCAAGGGTATCTGGAATGAGCCGGGTGCGTGGGGTCCTGAACACTTTGATCCGGATCCGTTCGTGGAAAGACTGGCGAAGTACGAGTTCCCTGCAGGCCTTAGAGAAATGGAATCCGAATATGCGGACGAAAAGGATGCAAAGGCTTTCCTGGAAGCTGTTAGCGGCAAATAAGCAAAACCTTTAAGGGATATTTCCCGAAGAACACTTTAAGGGCACGATTTATAAGAGTCGCGCCCTTTTTACTTGAAATGCTTTATAATAGTTGTATAATTAGGTTTGATTCGGAGACCGGCCGTAAAAAACGGCAGAAGCGAATAGAACGGAAGAGGTTACACAATGAAAGTAGCAATAGTCGGAGCGGGTAAGCTGGGCATGAAGGTTACAGATGCACTCCTGGGCGGCGACCATGCCGTAACAATAATAGATACGAATCAGAGCATTCTTAATAAGGTGAGTTCACATGTTGATGTAATGACTGTGAATGCAAATGCCAAGGAAACCAGGGCTCTGAAGAATATTAACATTTCATCATATGACTTTCTGATCACATGTACGGGAAGCGATGAAACCAATATAGTGATTGCGGCCTTTGCCAAGAAGCTGGGGTGCGGCAAGGTTATAGCCAGAGTCAGAGATCCGGAACATATGCAGCAGATTGATTTTATCAAATCTCTAATGGGGATTGACTATATCGTCAACCCGGATCTGGGGATTACAGTGGAGATATATAAATATCTGGTTGAGAAGTATACTCTGAGTAACGGAATTTTTTCATCGGGCAAAATCTCACTCCTTGAGTTTTACGCCGAAAAATATAAACAGCTGATTAATCTGCCGATCAGAGAATTCCGGAGAGTCTTTCCGCAAATGCTGGTTGTAGCAATATCCAGAAACGGTAAGGTTATCGTTCCTCATGGTGAAGATGTTATTGAGGAAGAGGACTGCCTTTATGTTGTCGGAGAGAAGGAACCTATTCAGGAGCTCTCGAAAAAGGTTCACGAGAAGAGAGGCAAGTATACCGACCTGCAGAAGGTTATGATTATGGGCGGCGGGAAAACCGGATTCTATCTGGCCAGGGAGCTGTCCGAATTCGGTATAGCTGTCAAAATAATAGAAGAAAATAAGGATAGATGTCACTATCTGTCAACGCATCTGGACGATGTAATGGTTCTTAATGGAGACGCAACGGACATGACTCTACTGGAAGAGGAAAATCTGGATTCCATGGATGCGGTTGTAACTACCACGGGTTTTGATGAGGACAATCTGCTTTTGGCACTTACAGCAAAGCAGTGCGGAGTCGAGGACGTAATCGCCAAGGTGAGCAGAAAGAGTTATACGGAAATCATTTCGCAAATGGGAATCGATATGGCTCTCAATCCGCTGGACATCACTACCAGCACTATTATGCGTCTGGTTCAGGGCAACAAGAAGGTGCTTTCATCGCAGCTGATACAGGGGCAGGCTGAGATTATGGAAATCGTGGCTACGCCGAGGATGAACATTCTTGATATACCGCTTAAAGATCTGGAGCTGCCGAGAAGCGTTATAATAGCAGCTATTCACAGAGGAAACAAAGTGATTATTCCTTCCGGAGACACGGAGATATACGAGGATGACAAGGTTATGCTTCTGGCACTCCTCAACGATCTGGCCAGTGTTGAAAAGATGTTGACCGATACGGGCAGGTTTGGTCTGTTCAGAAGATAGTGTTATGAAACAGATGCTGAGTTCAGTATTTAAAATATCGGGAATTTCTTTGGTGGTAATCAGCTTTGCTATGTTACCGCCTCTTTTGGTTTGCGTTGGCTATGGAGAAATGCGTACAGCAGCCGGGTTTGCACATGCCATATGGATCGGTCTGCTGATAGGAACGGCTCTATTCCTTTTGTTCAGAACAGGGACAAGGGTTTTGCGTGTGCGTGACGGATTTCTCGTTCTCGCCGTATGCTGGCTGGCGGCATCCGTATTTGGCGCCTTACCTTATCTTTTTACGGATATTATTGCCGGCCCCGTTGACGCATTTTTCGAGTCCGCCTCCGGATTTTCCACTACGGGCGTAACGGTATTTGAAGATGTGGAGAGTCTGCCTCATGGAATTCTTTTCTGGCGATCCATTACTTCCTGGCTGGGCGCCCTTGGTATTCTGGTATTTGCGGCAGCACTTATACCGAGTCTGGGAATCAACGGCAGCGATATTGTTTTGCAGGAGGAACCGAGTTGCAGAATAGATTTAATGAGCCCCAAAACCAAGAGGGTAATGTTCGGCTTAATACTCGCCGTAACCATATTGACTGTGGCTGCGGCAGGTCTGCTGACAGCCGGAGGCATGGGCATATTTGACGCATTTATTCATTCCATGGGAACCGTAAGCACAGGAGGCTTCTCCAATTACAACAATGGGCTCACACATTTCACAGCAGATGATTCCGGTGCATACTCCGGCTTATATATCAAATATGTCATAGTTTTTTTTATGATTATATTCGGAACCAGCTTTACTCTGTTTCACTCGGCGATAAGAAGCGGCATAAGAGTGTTTAAATACGATACGGAATATAATCTTTACTGGATTATTATCCTGCTGGCATCTCTGCTGCTTTTCCTGTCATTCAATTTCAGCTTTGAAGGCACAACGGCAGCCGAGGATATTTCCAACGGAATATTCCATGCGGTATCCGTTCTTACGACCACCGGGTATACCACGGACAATCCTTTGGCATGGCCTGCATTTTCGCAGATGGTTTTACTGATGCTCATGTTTATCGGGAGCTGTTCATCTTCTGCCGGCAGCGGCAACAAGGTTGTGCGCTTTATCGTGCTGTCGGAGCTCATTTTTTTCAGGCTGAGAACAAGGCTGCATACCACGGTATTCAAGTCTGTCAGGCTGAACGGCAGAGAGATACCGAACGACACGGTTTCGGGAATAACCAATCACCTGTTTCTGTATATTGTAATGGTATTTGTGGGAGCTTTTGTTCTTTCGCTGGAGAATGTTCATTTTATGGACTGCTTTACCACATCCGTTTCACTGCTTGGTAATGTGGGTCCCGTACTCATTGATCACGGCGGAGGCAGTGCATGCTTCGCACAAATGCATTGGTTTACCAAGGGATTCATGTCCCTTATTATGATAGCGGGAAGACTGGAGCTCTACACCATACTGGTGCTGTTTACACCCAGGTTCTGGAGAACGGACTGAAAAAAATCGGAGTTTTTATGACGAACTATAAAGTTATAGCAAAAATAATGGGCGTTATCATCCTGATCGTCGGAATTGGTGAAATAATTCCGTGGATATACGCTGAAGTGACGGGAGATGTGCTGGCCGCGGCTGCTTTTCGCATCTGCGTACCGGTAACAATCGGCCTGGGCTTTGCTCTGTCATTTTTTATTCGGGCGGATAAAAAGAAATTCGGAGCACGCGAAGGTTTCCTTCTTGTTGCCTGCTGCTGGATTGTAGCTTCTCTGATCGGAGCTTTCCCATATCTTTTGTCAGATGTGGCTGACAACTATATAGATGCATTTTTTGAATCTGTTACGGGATTTACCACAACCGGATGCACAACCATTGTTGGGGGACTGACCAACAAAAGCATTATTCTCTGGAAGGCAATATCTCACTGGCTGGGCGGAATGGGAATTCTGATCTTTGTTATATCGCTTTTGCCTGCTCTGGGTGTCAGCGGGCAGATAATAGCCCGGGCGGAAGCACCCGGTCCGGTTCTGCAGAAGACCAGAGTGAGAATGAGCGATTCCGCAAAGGTTCTCTATTTAATTTATTCTACGTTCACTGTTGCAGAATTTATTCTTCTTGCTCTTTCGAAAAAAATGCCCGTGTACGATGCGGTAATCACAACTCTTGGAAGCGTGAGTACAAGCGGAACACTGGTTCCGACTGAAGGAATCTCTTACTACGACAGTCTGTATGTTGAGCTCGTAGTTGGATTTTTCTGTATTATGGCCTCCGTAAACTTCGTGCTGTATCACTATGCAGCTACGGGAAAGGCGTCTTACTTTACCAAGGATCCAGAGCTTCGTGCCTACATAGTTATTATAGCGAGCGCTGTCGCTATATGTACTTTCGGTCTGGTAACGGTAAACGGGGAACCGCTGACTGAGGCACTCAGAAACTCCTTCTTCCAGGTTGCCAGTTTCACGAGTACGACGGGATACACGATAACTCCTTATCTGGGGTGGCCTGCCGCCTGCCAGATGATACTTCTGACCGTAATGTTCATAGGCGGATGTGCCGCCTCTACGGCAGGCTCCCTGAAGGTCATCCGTGTTCTTGTGCTGCTGAAGATGATTGCCCGCGGCAGCGTCAGAAGAATACATCCTCGCTCTGTGGTTGCCGTAAAAATAGGAAAAAGCACCATTCCGGCGCCTGTGGTGTCGAACATCACGGTGTTCATATTCACTTTCATAGGTATTCTGCTGCTCTCAACGCTTATTCTGTCCATTCAGGGATTGGATCTGGAAACCAGTCTGACATCCAGCTTGGGTCTCCTTTCGAATACCGGTGCTGCGTTCGGAGAGGCGGCATCCCTGGGACACTTCTCATTCTTCCATCCTGCCATCAAGCTGTGGCTCGGCTTCCTTATGATAGTCGGCAGGCTGGAGCTGTTTACGATAATAATTCTGTTTACGAGAAACTTCTGGGGTAAAAACAGATAGTAAAAAAAACAGATAGTCCGCCTTCAGATTACGAATCTGTAGCCAAGTCCGCGCACAGTCTGTATGTAGACCGGATTGGAGGGGTCATCTTCAATTTTCTGCCGCAGTCTGTTTATGTAAACCATGATGGCGTTTTCGTCAATGAGGGTTTCGCCCCAGATCATTGTATAGATCATTTCTTTGGAGAATATTCTGTCCACATTGTCGATAAAGAGCTTAATCATGGCACTCTCCTTTGAGGAAAGAGGGATTTCCTCTTCATTCTTGTAGAATCTCAGAGTTCTTGCGTCGTATGTAAATGGTCCGGCCTTTATGACGCTGCTGTCCGCAATATTATTGCGGCTTCTGCGTATGAGAGCTTTTGCTTTAGCTCCGAGAGTAACAGGGTTGAAGGGTTTGGTTATATAGTCGTCGGCGCCGATATCAAGACCGTAGAGGGTATCGTAATCAGCTTTTCGCCCGCTCACTACGATAATCGGCAGACCCTTACCCCGGCTGCGCAGAGCCTTTATAACTTCGAAACCGTCCATCCCGTGCATATTTATATCCAGCAGAATAAGATCGTATTCTTTGGTTTCTGTCATTTGCAGAGCTTCTTCGCCGCTGGATGCCATTTGGACGTCGATATCGTTGCTCTGCATTATTTTATAAAGCATGGTGCGTATCGCAGGATCGTCATCCACTATAAGAGCAATGTGTTTCATATCTTTTCTCCTTTACACGAGATTTTGTTTTATGTATATTTTTAGTATAAGTATGTCAAACTGACTTTGTCAAGAGGTACACGGGGATGAGCGGCAATATTGAAAAGAGAGAAAAACTTAAACCCATTGCGGGGGTTATTCTGTCGGCTCTGCTGATAACAGTGGCGGGGTTTATTATTTTACTTGCCCTGGGGCACTATCGCGATGAGACTCTGGCGGACTTCGACGCATCCCTTTGGGAAACGGGTCAGGCAATTGACTACAACATAAATAACTCTCTCGAGAGATTCGACGGGGATTTAGAGTATACGGTCACTCGACAGGAATTCATATATGCGGAGGATTTGTGGGCCAGAACAGGTGATACTTCAGACATGCTTGCTCAGATGAAAAGCGGCTCACTGGCCAACAGGCAGATGTTTCAGACCATGCTGGCAATCGGCATCAAGGGAGTGTTTCTTTCCACCGACGGAAGCAACGATTACCTCGTAGAAGACAGGATAGAAGACAACATATACCGGTGTACCGATCCTGAAGGCAAAATGTGCTTGGCATTTATCTATAAGGTTGACGAAAATCTGTCTTATGCGGGCATTATGAGCATTGAAGCTTTGTTTGATTATGTAAAAAACAAGATTGCCGGGGACAGCAACAGCATCAGGCTGGCAGATTTAACGGGGGATATTGTTCTGGAAAGCAGAGGTATTGATAAGAAGGGAATGCGTGAAATCACAATGCCGGCAGCAAATACGGAGAACCGCCTCTTTACTATAACTGTTGCAGCGGATTCCGGCAAGATGATCTCTCTCATGAAAGCAACAACAGCATGGTTGGTAACGGGAATGTTTATAGCGGCTGCGGGTGTGCTGCTTATAGTTGCTTTTGCGGAAAAATACAGGCGAAGAGCCACTATAGCAGGCAGGGAGCTGCGAAAACTTAAAGCGAAGAATAAGGCCATGGAAGAGCTGACGAGAAGGACGCAGGAACTGGCTCATCATCAGAGACTCGAGACTATAGGCACACTGACATCCAGTATCGCTCACGAATTTAATAACCTGCTGACACCTATTATGGGATACAGTATGATGACTCTGGAAAAGCTGCCTCAGGATATGGGTATATACGATGATGTTCTGGAAATATACAATGCATCGTGCAAAGCCAAGGACATAATTTCCAGACTGTCAGAGCTGTCGAGAAAGAATACGGAAACTGTATTTGAAGAGCTTTCACCTGACGAACTGGTTAACAAGGTGCTTAAGGTGTCTGCACCGGCACTGTCGAAAAATGTGGATATATCGAGAGATCTGCACTGTCCGGGAAAAACCGTATTCGGAAATGAGGTTCAGCTTTCTCAGCTGCTTCTTAACCTGATACTTAACGCCTTTCAGGCTATGCACGACGAGGGCGGCAATATATATGTCTCCACATACAGAGAATCGGGAGAGAACCTTATTGTAATAAGAGACGAGGGGGAAGGAATTCCGGCAAGTGTTATGAAGAATATTTTTGAACCTTTCTTTACGACCAAGGAGACGGGCAAAGGTACGGGTCTGGGGCTGGCCATTGCGGCACAGGCAGCTGAGGATCACAACGGAAGTATAGATGTTGAGTCCGAAGAGGGTGTCGGCACTAAATTTACGGTGCATATTCCGGAGATTTTACCTGAAGAAAAAGAAAAAAATCTTAACGAAAATTAAGAGCGGATTTATGGTGAGTTAAGGTAAAAATGTTAGGATGTATCCGATAGAATTGTGAGGAATGTCTTATATGAGAAACAAATACCTTAAATTACCTTTATGTTTCATATTGAGCACAGTGCTGGTTCTGACTCTGATTCCGACTGTAACCTTTGCGGATTCGGGGAGCAGGGAAATAACCGGATTCGAACCGTTGGAGAGTACGGAATACTATTTTGACGGAGATCCTGCCGAAGAGGAAATTGCTGAAGGCCTTCCGGAGTCCATTAACGTGCATTTCGGGGGCGGCGATTACGCGACTCCGTTGGATGTGACATGGGAAGCGGTTGAAAATCTGGAAGAAGATAACACACTCTATTTTTATTCCATGAAACCTGTATGGGATGATTGTTATGTGCTTTCAGAAGACTTGAATGAGCTTTGGGATGTGCCGTGGATAACGGTCTACAGATTGGCCGATGACGATGCCGAAGTTGAAGAAGCGGAGCCGGAAATCGATAAGATTGCCGAAACTCCGGAGGATGAACTGGAGCCTGCATATACCGAAGAGGAAGGGTCGCCGGATTTGGCATGGATTTTTGGTGAATCCAGCTATGCGGCACCGATCTCCACAACAGATAAAGTTTATAAATACCTGACGAAGACCGTCGGTCTGAACAAGGCAGCCGCATGCGGAGTTATGGTAAACATCTACGCAGAAAGCGGAATGAAATCCGACAATCTGGAAAACACCTACAACAAAGCCCTCAAAATGACCGACCGGGAATATACTAAAGCAGTTGATAAAGGTAAGGGCAAATACAAGACACCGGCCGGCAAGAAAAGGAGCTTTAACACAGACTACTTCGGTTACGGTCTTTGCCAGTGGACATCTCTGGGAAGAAGAGCCAAGCTTCTTAATAAGGCGCTGGAAAAGAAAGTATCAATCGGTGATGCGGATATGCAGCTGGAGTTCATGATTGAAGAACTTCAGAAATCTTATCCGGCAGTGTGGAAAACCTTGCAGAGTGTTCCGGACAATGCTGCCGGAGCATATTTGGCTGCACAGCACTTCTGCCTTGCTTATGAAATCCCCGCAAACACTGTTGCGGTGGCAGCATCAAGAGGCAAAGCGGTTCTCAACGGATATTGGAGAACCTACGGCGGAAAGGCAGCGAATCCTACAGCCAAGTCCTATATGGGTCTTTGCGGATATTCCTATCCGGATGCCGTTAAGAAGGGCAGGGGCGTTGCCGTCAGCGGATATGCCGTTTCTAATTATAAGATTACAGCTTTGGCAGGCACGATTTCGGACAGTAAGGGCAAAGTGGTCTATAAGAAGAGTGTCAATCCAAAGGCAACCGCATACAATCTGTACAAGTTTGACCGTGATATGAAGTTCAGCAAGCTGAACACCGGCAAGTATACTTACACCATTTATGCCAAGGACGAAACGGGAAGAGTTATCACCGTTAAACATGCCTTTAAAGTAGGAAATGCCGGATCAACTGTTACTCAACGCGGCTTTGCCACGTCGGATGTTGTTGACGAAAAAGTGAACGGCGGATCCGGTACGACAGGCGATTCCGACACTGCTGTAACCGAGCCGAAATCCGTAATCAAGCTGACTTCCTTTACCAGCCCTAAGACTCTGAAGCTCGGAAGACCGTTCACCGTAAGAGGCAAGGTAACATCCAACTATAAACTAAGGAAGGTAACGGTGGGGGTTTACACCAAATCAGGAACCAAGAAACTTGAAGCTTCAAAGAAACTTACCGTTAAATCGTTCCGCCTCAAGAGGCTTGACTCAAAACTGAGATTTGGCAAGTTAAAAAAGGGCACCTACTATTACAAGGTAGTTGCCACTGATGAGAAGCAGACCGTTACTCTGTTGAATAAAAAATTCCGGGTTAAATAATCATACAAGTCATAATACACAACAAAATCAGCTTTATTAAAAGGCGTTTCCTATAAGGAAGCGTCTTTTTTGGTGTTGGAGATTGACAAATATTACCAGTTAGGATATTATGGAAATGCAATATGGTAAAATATGGGAAAGGAGATTTTGCATGGATAAGAGATTGTTCGGCAGCATCGGTGAAGATACGGCAGCCGATGTGATGCGAGCCAAAGGTTATAAGATTCTGAGGCGGAATTACAGGTGCAAATACGGGGAGATAGATATTATTGCGGAAAGGTATGGGGAGATGAGCTTTGTGGAGGTCAAGTCCAGGCAGAGTTTCAGGTATGGCAGACCATGCGAGGTAATCGATGAGGATAAGAAGAATCATATCAGGAGAGCCGCAATGTGCTATATGGATGAAATGAAGAAAAAGGGATATATCCCCAGAAGATATGATTTTCAGGTTATGGAGGTTGTGGTGCAGCACACGACAAACGCTTTTTAGAGAGAGGATACATATGCTTACTAAAGTGAAAACGGCGACTCTCTCGGGAGTTGAAGGCAGTCCGGTGATTGTAGAGACGGATCTGCACAGGGGTCTGCCGGGATTTTATGTGGTCGGTCTGGCAGATACGACGATTAAGGAGTCTTGCAGAAGAATTAAGCCGGCAATAATGAACAGCGGATATATTTTCCCCAATGAGAGAGTTACTGTGAATCTGGTTCCTGCCGACATACCAAAGGAAGGGAGTCATTTTGACCTGCCTATAGCTTTGGGGATAATGATGCTGGGCAGGGAGGTCGTTGACTTGGAGGGCACGGCCTTTTTAGGGGAGGTGTCTTTGGACGGTGAAATAAATCCCGTCAGAGGCGTGCTGCCTTTGGTAATAAGCCTGAGGCAGGCGGGAATAAGGAATATTGTGATGCCGGAAAAAAATGCAGAGGAGGCGGCAATCCTGGAGGATATCAATATACTTCCTGTGAGAACCCTCCGGGAAGCGGCAGAATATGTTTTCGGAGAGCGTAAACTTGGTGTATATATAAGAAAGAAAAGGATGCATGGCAAAAGTACGGAAGTAATGGATTTTGCACAGGTTATCGGGCAGGAAAGTGTCAAACGGGCTATAACTATAGGAGCGGCAGGGAATCACGGAATGCTGATGATAGGAAGTCCGGGCTGCGGCAAAACCATGATGGCAAAAAGAATACCCACTATTCTTCCGGAGCTTACCTATGACGAAAAGATTGAGATAACAGGGATATACAGCGTGGCGGGACTTCTTTCCGAAACATACCCCATTGTAGAGAAAAGGCCCTTCAGAAGTCCTCATCATACAATTTCAAAGATTGGGATTACCGGAGGCGGAAGCAGACCGAGACCGGGCGAATTATCGCTGGCACATAACGGGGTACTGTTTCTCGATGAGCTGGGTGAATTCGATGCGGGCGTAATTGATGCCATGAGGCAGCCTGTTGAGGAAGGATTTATAAGGATTAACAGACATCTTGAGGAAGTGGTTTTTCCGTCGAAGGTCATGATAGTTATTGCTGCCAATCCATGCAAATGCGGGAACCTGTGGGATGAAAGAAAAATATGCACATGTTCCGGGAAACAGCTGGACAGTCACAGAAGGAAGTTAACGGGTCCCTTCACGGACAGGATAGACATGCATATCAGGGTCAGCCCGGTGAACAAAGAGAATCTGACAATGATAGGGGAGAATATTAAAGGGGAATCCTCGGCACAGATGCGGGAGAAGGTCATACGGGCAAAGACTTTTCAGGAAAACCGGTACAGAGGGATGAGATACAAGTACAACGGAGAGCTGGATGAGAGTGGAATCAGAAAATTTTGTTTGCTTGACGAGGAAAGTCGCAGAATGATGGTTTCTGCCTACGAGAGAATGAATCTGACAATGAGAGCCTATAACAAGATTCTGAAACTTTCCAGAACCATTGCGGATATGGAGGAAGCGGAGGATATCAGAACGGTTCATGTGGCGGAAGCGCTTCAGTACAGGGCAGGCACGGTTGAAGAGGATTATCAGGGGTGCAGGAAATGGATATAGAAATAATAAGAGCGGGAGAACCGGATTATCCGGCTCTGCTTAAGGAAATAAGGGATTATCCGAAACAGCTGTATTACATAGGAAATCCGGCTGTACTGAACAGCAGGTGCGTATCTGTAGTCGGATCCAGGACGGCGACGGTTTACGGCAAGACCATGGCTGAACAAATATCCGGCAGGCTGGCGGAACGGGGAATCACGGTTGTAAGCGGCATGGCCGTCGGAATTGACTCGTCTGCACACAGAGGAGCTCTTTCCGTGCGAGGGAAAACGGCAGCGGTTCTGGGATGCGGCGTTGACGTCTGCTATCCTCCCGAGAACAGAGGGCTTAAGGCGGCCATAGAGGGCAACGGTATCGTAATAAGCGAGTATCCCCCCGGGACGCCTGCAGAAAGGTATCACTTCCCCAACAGAAACAGGATAATCAGCGGTATATCGGAAATGACCGTAGTGATTCAGGCCAGGAACAGGAGCGGTGCTCTTATTACGGCGGAACTGGCTGCGGAGCAGGGGCGCGAGGTTTACGCACTGCCGGGGAATATTGACAGTCAGTACAACCTTGGTACCAATAAGCTTATCAAGGAAGGAGCGATTCCCATTATAAGTGTGGATGATGTTCTGGAACCGCTGGGTCTGAAAAAAGTCAGCAGAATAGAAGCTGAAGAAAAGCTCAGCGAAACGGAGCTGGAAATTTTTCTCCTGCTGGAGCAAAGAGGAGAAATGAGTATTGACGAGGTCTGTATGTACATAAACCGTACGCCGGCATATGTTAACCCCATACTGTCGGTTATGGAAATGAAAGGTTTCATTTTTTCGGCAATTGGAAAAATTTTTCTTGCAAACGTGTAATTATGCTCTATAATTGGGTACTAGAAAATGAATCATAACAAAAGAAAGGGATATTAATGGCATCTGCAAAGAAAACACTGGTAATAGTGGAATCTCCTTCAAAGGCAAAAACCATAGGAAAAGTATTGGGCAGCCGTTACAAGGTTGTTGCTTCCGTTGGGCATGTTCGCGACCTGCCGAAGAGCAGACTGGGGATAGAACTTCCCGAGGAGAACAGAAGTGAATATGCGGCACGTGATTTCGATCCGCAGTACATTAAGATCAGAGGGAAAGCTCCCCTCATCAGGGAACTCCAGAAGGAAGCCAAGAATGCATCAAAGGTATATCTGGCAACCGACCCGGATCGGGAGGGGGAGGCTATATCGTGGCATTTGGCATTTCTGCTGGGCTTGGATGAAAAGGAACCGTGCAGAATAGTTTTTAATGAAATTACTGCCAAGGCCATTAAGGAGGCCGTAAAGAATCCGAGAGCCATTGACAGTAATCTGGTTGATGCACAGCAGGCGAGACGAGTTCTGGACAGGCTGGTCGGATATCTTATAAGTCCGCTGCTTTGGATAGCCATTAGAAGAGGGCTGTCTGCGGGCAGAGTTCAGTCTGCGGCTCTGAAGATAATCTGTGACAGAGAGAGAGAAATTCAGGCGTTTGTTCCTGAAGAATACTGGAATATAGAAGTTGATTTCAAGAAGGGCAAAATCTTCACTGCCAGGCTTGCGGAATATAAAGGAAAGAAACTTGTAATCAGCAATAAAGATGAGAGTGATGCCGTACTGGCTGAACTTGATAAAGGGAATTATAAGGTCAGCTCCGTCGAAGAGAAGGAGAGAACAAGAAAACCTTACCCTCCGTTTACCACCAGCAGCTTGCAGCAGGATGCCGCCAATAAGCTGAACTTCACTACAAAGAAGACAATGATGATCGCGCAGCAGCTCTATGAGGGTCTGGAAATCAAAGGGAAAGGGACGGTAGGTCTTGTTTCTTACATAAGAACTGACTCGGTAAGGCTTTCCGATGAAGTCAGAGAGGCGGCAAAGGATTATATTGTAAATAATATCGGTGCTGAATATTACGGAGGAATCGTATATTCAAACAAGAAAAAGGATGTACAGGATGCTCATGAAGCTATCCGTCCTTCCTATATTGATCTCACACCGGCATCAATAAAAAGTGAGCTGACAAAGGATCAGTACAATCTGTACAGACTAATATGGCAGAGAACAGTTGCGAGTCAGATGGCACCGGCGAAGATTAAAGCGGTTACCGCACGAATCTCCAATGGGGACTATGAATTCAAGGCTACAGGATCAAAGATTCTATTTGAAGGATTCCTGAAAGTGTATGAGACATCACAAGAGGATGATGACAAGTGGCTGCCTGATCTTAAGCAGGGCGAAGAACCGGCACCTGTGGATGTACGCAGCGAGCAGAACTTCACACAGCCGCCTGCCAGATTCACTGAAGCCAGCCTTGTTAAAGATCTTGAAGAAAAGGAAATAGGCAGACCGAGTACGTATGTGCCTATAGTAGCCACTTTGATGGAGAGAAGCTATGTAAAGAAGGAAAAGAAATCCCTTGTGCCAACGGACTTGGGGTTTAAGGTAATTGATTTGCTCTCAAAGCACTTCAAGGAAATCGTTGATGTGAACTTCACGGCAAACATGGAAGAAGGGCTTGATGTAATCGAATCTGAGGGAACAGACTGGAAGAATATCATAAGAGATTACTATGTGATTCTGGAAGAGGAACTGAAAGAGGCGAAGCGTGTTATCAGTCCGCCGAAACCGGAAGATCCGGAGCCGACAGGAGAGTTTTGCGAACTTTGCGGAAAGCCGATGGTAAAAAGACACGGCAGATACGGAAACTTCGCCGCATGTTCAGGTTATCCCGAGTGTAGGTTCACGAAGAAAATAGAGAAGCAGGAAGAAAAGACAGGAATCCCGTGTCCGGATTGCGGCAGGGAAATTATTATGAAGAAGAGCAGAAAGGGCAAAGTCTTTTACGGATGCAGCGGTTATCCCGATTGTGAACGCGCTTATTGGGACAAACCTACGGATAGAAAATGTCCCAAGTGCGGAAGCCTGATTGTTGAGAAGGCCGGCAAGTCTGTATCTTTCGCATGTTCTAACAAAGAGTGCGATTATAAGGAAAAAGAGGTTGACAAGTAGGGGCATAGAGAGTAAATTGTAATTAGCACTCAAAAAGGCAGAGTGCTAATAAGCTACATCAAGGAGGATTGGTTAATGATACAGTTTCATGCGACAACCATATGTGCGGTAAAAAGGGGCGATGATGTCTGCATCGGCGGAGACGGTCAAGTTACAATGGGCGAAACCGCCATAATGAAGAATGGAGCCAAGAAAGTCAAAAAGATATATAAAAATTCAATTGTAACGGGATTTGCGGGATCCGTTGCAGATGCTTTTTCATTAACGGAGAAATTTGAAGGCAAGCTGGAGGAGCACGGCGGCAATCTGAAGAGAGCGGCTGTTGCACTGGCACAGCTATGGCGTTCCGATAAGGCTATCAGGAATCTGGAAGCGCTGATGATTGTAGCCGACAAGGAGAATTTGCTCGTAATTTCCGGAACCGGTGAGGTCATTGAACCGGACCAGCCTTTTGTGGCAATAGGTTCCGGCGGAAACTATGCATATGCGGCAGCTAATGCATTATACAACAATACGGATTTAAGCGCTGAGGAAATCGTCAGAAAAGCACTGGAGATTACGGCATCAATCTGTGTGTACACTAACGACCATATTTCCATTGAAAAGCTATAGGAGGTGTAACATGTCGAATAAACTTTATCAGATGACACCTAAGGAAATCGTTGCTGAACTGGACAAGTATATTATCGGTCAGGATGATGCCAAAAAGTCGGTTGCAATAGCATTGAGAAACAGATATAGGAGGAGTCTTCTCTCTGATGAGATGAGAGAGGAAATCACTCCTAAGAATATATTGATGATGGGACCTACCGGTGTTGGAAAGACTGAAATTGCCAGAAGACTTGCCAAGCTTATGGATGCTCCTTTCATCAAAGTTGAAGCCACTAAATTTACGGAAGTGGGATATGTGGGGAGAGATGTTGATTCAATGATCAGAGATCTGGTGGAAGCATCCATCAGAATCACCAAACAGCAGATGCTTGAAGAGAAATACTCGATAGCGGATGAACTGGTTGAGGAGAGAATCATAGAAGCCATTATTCCGGGGAGAAAAGGCAAGTCTGCCGGAGGACAGAACCGCGGTCCGTTTGATTTCATACTCGGAAACAGCGGATATACAAGCCAGAAGGAACAGTATGAGAAGCAGCAGGCACAGCAGGCGGCAGCCGAGGATGCTGCGGATGATGTGGGTCTGGCAAGAGAACAGGTACGTCAGCAGCTTAAAGAAGGTCTTTTGGAGGAGCAGTATATTGAAATTCAGCTGACGGAACAGCCAAAGCAGAACAACCTGGATGTGGGAAATGAGGGAATGATTGCCATCGGAAATATTTTTGGCGATATGATCCCGAAGAAGAAAAAGAACAAAAAGGTAAAAGTTAAGGATGCACGCAAGCTCCTGAGAGAGGAAGAGGCTCAGAATCTCATTGATATGGATCAGGTTACTGAAGATGCACTTCATAATGCGGAACAGAATGGAATCATCTTTATTGATGAAATTGACAAGATTGCATCAGGACAGGGTTACAGGAGCGGTGCCGATGTTTCCAGAGAAGGAGTGCAGAGAGATATTCTGCCTATTGTTGAAGGAAGCGTTGTAAACACTAAGCATGGTCCGGTAAAGACCGACTATATCCTGTTTATAGGTGCCGGTGCTTTTCATACATCCAAACCTACGGATCTCATTCCGGAGCTCCAGGGACGATTCCCTATAAGGGTGGAACTGGAAAACCTGAATCAGGAAACTTTTGTAAAGATTCTCACCATTCCGGAGAACGCGTTGCTGAAGCAGCATAAGGCTTTGCTTGAGACGGAAGGAATTGAAATAGAGTTTACGGAAGAATCCATAGATGAGATTGCCACTATGGCATTTCTGATGAACGAGCAGACCGAAAATATCGGAGCAAGAAGACTTCACACAATTCTGGAGAAGCTTCTGGAGGATATTTCATTTAACATCGCAGACATGGAGGAAGAAAAGGTCGTAATAGACAGGGAGTATGTTAAGAAGAAATTTGAGGAGAAGATTCATCCGGAGGATTTGGACAAATATATTCTCTGATAAAAACGTCAACGGGCGGGTAACCCCGCCCGATTTTTAATTGTTTCCACATTTGGAACTTTTTAGAAAAATCAAAAAAATCAGTTGATTTTGGTTAAATAAAGTGAAATAATAGAGTTGCAGAGATGAAAAAATCATAGCCCTTTAGGGAGATATTAAATTAGAAGAGGTAATAAAATGAGCAATATTCTGGCAAAATTAAGAAAACTGAACTGGATGCTCCAGGAGTCACCGACAGGAGCATTTTCATTCGATGAAATGTGTGAAATCATGAGCGATATGATGGATGCCAACGTTTATGTAATAAACGTGAGAGGGAAGGTAATAGGCGGAGCATATAAAATCAAATCCGACAGCTCGGCAATAAGGGATGCTGAAACCGGAATAGAGGCATTTCCGGGCGAGTACAATGAAGAATTATTAAAAGTAAAGGAAACAGCTGCCAACATGTCCGGTGAGAAAGCTTTGGAAATATTTAAATACGACTATGATACATCGGACAAGCTGCACACCGTTATTCCGATTATAGGAGGCGGTACCAGATGGGGTACACTGGTGCTAACCAGATATGAGCCGTTTTTCAGCGATGAGGACATAGCCATAGCGGAGTACGGAGCTACAATCGTAGGACTGGAAATACAGAGGAGGAAGACTGTTGAGGAAGAAGAGGAAAGCAGAGAAATCTCCGTGGTGCAGATGGCTATAGGGACCTTGTCGTATTCGGAAATAGAAGCGGTACAGCAGATTTTTGCGGAGCTTGAGGGTGAAGGAGGATTGCTAGTGGCAAGCAAAATAGCTGATCGGTCCGGTATCACCAGATCTGTAATAGTAAATGCACTCCGTAAACTGGAGAGTGCGGGTGTCATCGAATCCAGATCGCTGGGGATGAAGGGAACACGTATCAAGATTCTCAATTCCAAGTTCAAGTCGGAGCTTCAGAAGATGAGTATCTGATGACGAAGATTAAAAAATGCAGGACAGGAAATACCGGGGGCAGTTACTACCTGCCCCTTTTAAGTTCAACCTGCAATGAAAATATGGTAGTATGATATCATGCTTAGATTTGATGAAGAAAACAGAGTAATTCGAGAAGAGGTGTATCGTGCAATAATCGTGGGGCTGCAGTACGGCCGGCAGAGGAGCGATGAAACAGAAAGGTCGATGGATGAGCTGGAAGGACTTTGCGAAGCGGATGATATTGAGGTGGCAGGAAGAGTGGTGCAGTACATGGAAAGACCGAATACAGCCACATATATCGGAAGAGGTAAGGTTAAAGAGCTGTCTGAGCTGGCAGCCGCCATGGAGATCGATACGTTTGTTTTTAACGATGAGCTCACCGGAGCGCAAATTCGTAATCTGGAGGAAATTCTTGAAACCAGGGTCATTGACAGAACCATTCTGATTTTGGATATCTTTGCTGACAGAGCCACTTCTAAGGAAGGGAAACTGCAAGTTGAGCTGGCACAGCTTCAGTACCGGCTTCCACGGCTGACGGGCTTCGGCAAGGCGCTCTCGAGACTGGGCGGGGGAATAGGAACAAGGGGTCCGGGTGAGAAGAAGCTGGAAACCGACAGGCGGCACATTACCGGCCGCATTGATGATATTAAGGCGGAACTGGATAAGTTAAAGCGCACCAGAAAGGTGCAGCGTGCGGAAAGAGAGAAATCGGGAGTGCCCATTGTTGCACTTATGGGGTACACCAATTCGGGCAAATCCGCCATTATGAACGCGCTGATTGAAATTGCCCATTCGGAGAACGGTTCAGCTGATACTGAAGCGGGCAGGTTCAAAACGGTGAAATCCCGGGACATGCTTTTTACTACACTGGATACGCAGCATCGCAAAATCTCTTTTGGGCCCGGAAGTGATTTCATTCTGATAGATACGGTAGGCTTTGTGAGTAAGCTGCCTCACGGACTGGTGGAGGCGTTCAAATCCACGCTGGAAGAGGTTCGATATGCGGATCTGCTGATTCATGTGGTGGACAGCTCCGATTCAGAAGGGCGCGATTTCCGGATTGCCGTTACGGAAAAGGTTATAGAACAGATTGGTGCAGGCACCACTCCAACCATAAGGGCGTATAACAAGATGGATCTTGTCGATAAAAAACCAATTGATATCGTCTCAAATGATGTGGTATTTATTTCCGCAAAAACCGGTATGAATATTGAAGTTCTGGCAGCAAAAATAAGGGAAAAGGTTTTTGCGGGGCGGGTGAAGACAACTCTTCTGATTCCTTACGATAAGGGGAATATTACGTCGTATATATGCGAACATGCCCGCGTGGAGAATATGGATTATCAAGTCGGAGGAACGCGTATTACGGTTGAAATGGATGAAGCGGATTACGGTAAATTCAGACAGTACGAGGTGTAGATGGAGATTTACAGGACCATAGCAAAAGAAGTGTCGGAGACGCAGATAATAGAGAAGTCCAGATTTATCGCCCACGCCAAGCCGGTTGATACTCGTGAGGAAGCGGAGGCTTTTATTGCCGAGATAAGAACACGATATAAGGATGCTACCCACAATGTTCCCGCTATGGTGCTGGGAGACAGATTTCAGATCCAGTGGGCCAGTGATGACGGGGAACCTCAGGGAACCTCAGGTGCGCCAATGGTCCATATGATGGTCAATGAGGGACTTACCAACCTGGTCATTGTGGTGACCAGATATTTCGGCGGAATCAAACTGGGAACGGGCGGCTTGGTGAGAGCCTACACAAGCAGTGCCAGGATGGCAATAGATGCAGCGGGGATATGCAGTGTTCAGGAGGTTTGCAGAATGACCTTCAGAATTGATTACACATACCTTACAAAAATTCAGCAGCTGGCGGCAGAAGAAATAACGGGAGAAGCCCGGGAATTTTCTATTTCCGATATCGAGTACGATGACAAGGTTAACCTCTCTGTGATAGCTGTGAGTGAAGCCTCTGAGCCGGTAAAGGACCTCTTCGCCAACGTCACCTCCGGCAGTGCGGAACTGATAGATTCGGTGCGTACAATTGAAAAAATACGACGACAAAATGCTTGACAGTAATATGTGTTTACTGTATATTAAGTAAGTGCGTCAGACAAATTGGTTGATGTATTCGGGCGCTTAGCTCAGCTGGGAGAGCATCTGCCTTACAAGCAGAGGGTCATAGGTTCGAGCCCTATAGCGCCCACCATAAAAGACATATGCTGGCGTGGCTCAACGGTAGAGCAGCTGATTTGTAATCAGCAGGTTGGGGGTTCGATTCCCTCCGCCAGCTCCACAGAAAAGGACATTGGATATTCATGCATTTTGTGCTATAATGTTTTTTGCACAAATGACGTCGAGGGATTCCCGAGTGGCCAAAGGGGGCGGACTGTAAATCCGTTAGCTGAGCTTTCGGTGGTTCGAATCCACCTCCCTCGACCAAATAAATACATTGTTAAACATGCGGAAGTGGCTCAGGGGTAGAGCATCGCCTTGCCAAGGCGAGGGTCGCGAGTTCGAATCTCGTCTTCCGCTCCAATATTTTGCGGATGTAGTTCAATGGCAGAACCTCAGCCTTCCAAGCTGATGGCGTGGGTTCGATTCCCATCATCCGCTCCAATTGCGAGCTCATAGCTCAGCTGGATAGAGCAACGGCCTTCTAAGCCGTGTGTCCGGGGTTCGAATCCCTGTGGGCTCGCCATTCTAAGAAAACAGCATAATTTAAGTACATAAACGATGGGGTATAGCCAAGCGGTAAGGCGACGGACTTTGACTCCGTCATGCGTAGGTTCGAGTCCTGCTACCCCAGCCAATACGACCCATTAGCTCAGTCGGCAGAGCACTTGACTTTTAATCAAGGTGTCCGGAGTTCGAATCTCCGATGGGTCACCATTTTATCAGGCTGGGGAGATCGATAAAAAGAGATTGACTCTGTAGATGAATCAGCATGAGGAGAGGTGTCCGAGTGGTTTAAGGAGCCGGTCTTGAAAACCGGTGACTCCGTAAGGGGCCGTGGGTTCGAATCCCACCCTCTCCGCCACATTCAGTTATATCCGCGGAGAAGTACTCAAGAGGCTAAAGAGGACGGTTTGCTAAATCGTTAGGGTTCGCAAGGGCCGCATGGGTTCGAATCCCATCTTCTCCGCCATATATATTATATAAAAAGGCAACAGCATAGGGGTATAGCTCAGCTGGTAGAGCAGCGGTCTCCAAAACCGCGTGCCGTGGGTTCGATTCCTACTGCCCCTGCCAAAAAATTAAATATCGGGGTGTAGCGCAGCTTGGTAGCGCAACTGGTTTGGGACCAGTGGGCCGCGGGTTCAAATCCTGCCACCCCGACCATCTTAATTGATGAGACCCACGAGGTCGCTGCGATGTGGGCCATTAGCTCAGTAGGTTAGAGCGTCCGGCTCATAACCGGCAGGTCCTGGGTTCGAGTCCCCGATGGCCCACCAATCAATTAACAACTCAATAAAAATGTTTGCCCAGATAGCTCAGTTGGTAGAGCAGGGGACTGAAAATCCCCGTGTCCTTGGTTCGATTCCGAGTCTGGGCACCATTTTTTTTAAAGACGACCCTGCCATGTGTTACGATGGCGCATCTCACGGTGGATACCGTTGAGTATGGTTCTTTTTTTGTAGCTCCATTGGGGAGCTATCAGCGTTGCCCTGGGAGCGTCTCCGGATATTCTGTGCAGGGTGACATGGGCAGGAATCAGTTCGATGGCATCTATCAGAAGGTCGATATATTCTTCCGGAGTGTTGAAGGGAACATAGTCCGGATAAGCTTCTTCCATACCCGAACCTTTTACCACATTGAGCATATGAAGTTTGATACCAAAGGTTCGCCCCGCATATCTCACGGAATCCAGCATCATATCTCTTGTTTCACCGGGCAGACCCAGAATCAAGTGGGTTACGATACGTATGCCCCGGGAATGCAATCTTTCAACGGCATCATCATAGTCCGCTCTGGTATGGCACAGGTTCATAGCTTTTGCAGTGCTGTCATGTATGGTCTGAAGCCCCAGCTCTACCCAGAGAAAGGTTTTTTCATTCAGCTCGCTCAACAGATCCAGCGCATCTGCAGAAATGCAGTCGGACCGGGTGGCTATAGCGATTCCCACAACTTTCGGATGTTCCAGTGCCGCTTCATATTTCTCACGCAACTCATCCACAGATGCATATGTGTTTGTGTGGCTCTGGAAATATGCAATGTACCCGGCATCAGGCCACTTAACGGAAAGCAGGTTGATCTGTCTGTTAAGTGCATCATGGATACCTGTCACACCGGTTGCAGCTGTATCGCTGGCCATGTCTCCGGAACCGCTTTCCGAACAGAACAGGCACCCGCCCGTTCCCTTGGATCCGTCGCGATTGGGGCATGTGAATCCGCCGTCAAGGGACAGCTTGACAATTTTACAGCCAAAGGTTCTTTTAAGCCAGGAACTGATCATGTTTATTCTGAGATCCTGTCCGTCATTCGAATCAAATATAATCGGTTTCGTTTTCATGAGTTCATTATATCGGAAGGATGGGATTCGTCAATTGATAGTCGTCAATTGCGAAAACTTAGAAGATGCAACCGGGATGCAGTTGGTGTATAATGAAGTGTCTTATAATATCTTATAATGTAGATTTTTAAAACGCAAAGCACAGGATGGCATTGGGATGAAGGATAAAACGGATTCGACAGATTCAATAACGGCAGTAATAGAAACAAGCATAGGGCAGAATAGCGGGCTGTTGTCGGACAGCGGCTTTGATGTGCGTGCAGAGAAACCGAGGCTGCTGCTTCACAGCTGCTGCGGACCCTGCAGCACTGCTGTGATAGAAAGGCTGGCCGGCGAATTTAACATTATCGTATTCTTTTACAATCCCTGCATTACGGAGGAGGAAGAATACAGGAAACGCCGTCAATCACAGATAAAATTCATTGAACTGTTCAATGAAGAACGCATGCACGGGTTAGGAGGCGGTATCGCTGTAATGGATGCAGATGAGGTAAAGTTTATGGAAGGGCCGTATAATCCGGGACTGTTCCTTGAACTTTGCATTGGCCATGAAGAGGATCCTGAGGGCGGTGACAGATGCACCATCTGTTTCAGGCAGAGACTGGAGAAGACAGCGGAAACAGCAGAGCTGGCGGGGTGTGACTATTTCGGAACCACTTTGACAGTGAGTCCGTACAAAAACTATAAAAAGATATCGGAAATAGGCAGGGAACTGGCGGTTAAATACGGACTGAGCTTCCTGGACAGGGATTTCAAGAAGCAGAATGGATTCAAAAGAACTATTGAACTTTCCATAAAATACGGATTGTACAGACAGGATTATTGCGGCTGCATATTCAGCAAACACAAATAAACAGGATGAAATACACGAATGTAATTATAGACAACAGAAGCAATAGTACCGATACGGCATACACATATGCCTGCAGTAATGACAGCGTACAGGTTGGAAGTAAAGTTCTTGTCCCCTTCGCAACCGGCAAAAACTTAAGAGAAGGTTATGTCATATCTCTTACGGATCGTGAATCTGTGCTGGAGGCAGGGCTTATCAATAAGCTGAAGGCGGTGGACAGTGTTGAGGAGAGCATTTCTCTGACGGAGGAAATGGTGAGAACCGCCATATGGATGAGAGAAAGGTACATTTGCCGATATATAGATGCAATCAAATGTTTTACCCCTGCAGGAGCTCCGCTCAAAAAAGGTGAACGGAACATGGAGTTCACGGGATTAGCAGAGGCTGATGATGAAACTGCCGTCGGAGACATAGAACCCAATGATGAGCAGCAGCAGGCTATCAAAATTATTTCCGATTCCATTGATAGTAATCAGCATGACCGGTTTCTTATCCATGGAGTAACCGGCAGCGGCAAGACGGAAATTTATATCAGGGCAGCCGAAAAGGTAATGAGTGTCGGAAAGGGAGCCATAATCCTGGTGCCGGAGATTTCTCTTACCGGGCAGATAACGGAGAGATTTGCGGAGGTGTTCGGTGCGGATAATATTGCGGTACTCCATTCCAAACTGAGTCCGGCTGAAAGATATGAACAGTGGCAGAGAATAAGGAAGGGAACGGTAAGAATAGTAATCGGAGCCAGGTCAGCGGTATTTGCACCGATGGAGAATATTGGACTGATAGTGGCGGATGAAGAGCATGAAACCACCTACAAATCGGACCATACACCTAAATACGATACAATTGAAGTGGCTATCAAGCGGCTTCAGGACAGAGACAACAGAGGGGTTATCATACTGGGAAGTGCCACACCGTCGGTGGTTACGTACAGCAGGAGCTGCGAAGGGATATATAAGCTTATCAGACTGACAAAGAGATACAACGACAATCCAATGCCGCAGAGTGAAATCGTTGATATGAGGGAGGAGCTGCGTGACGGCAACAGATCCGTGATCAGCAGGAAGCTGGCTTCTGAAATCAGTGAGCAGCTGGAAAAGGGCAGACAGATAATACTCTTTCTCAACAGGCGAGGCTACTCAACATTTATTTCATGCCGTGAATGCGGTTATGTGGCCGATTGCCCTACATGCGGGCTTTCACTTACGTATCACAGAGGAGCGGGCAAAGGCTCAGGAGACCTCAGCTGTCATTTCTGCGGTTACTCCCGTGATGCGATAACCGAATGTCCGGAATGCGGGAGCGGCTATATCAGATATTTCGGTACGGGAACGGAAAAGGTGGAGGAGGCAGTCAGAGAACTGTTTCCGAACGCTGTTACGGAAAGAGTGGATATGGATTCAATCAGGCAGAAAGGCCAGCTGAGAAAGAAGCTCAAAGCCTTTGAAAAAGGCAAGACGGACATACTTATCGGCACTCAGCTGATAGTGAAGGGGCTGGATTTCAAAAACGTCGGTCTGGTGGGAATAGTATCGGCTGACGTATCCTTGAACATACCGGATTTTCGCTCGCCGGAGAAGGCTTTTCAACTCATAACCCAGGCGGCCGGCAGAGCCGGCAGGGGTGAAGAGGAGGGAAAGGTAATAATACAGACATACAATCCGGAGCACTATGCTGTTCAGATGTCAGCCGGGCAGGATTATGAATGCTTCTATGAAAATGAGATAAAATTCAGGAAATACATGAACTATCCGCCTTACAGCGACATCTTTCAGGTGCTTTTTACCGCGGACAGCCCTGCTGCGGCGGAGGCGGGAGCCCAAAGCTGGTATGAAAGAATGACAGGGCTCGTTCAGGAAGATGAGAGGAAGAATATATTTCCGCCGCAGGAAGCCTATATGAGCAAAATCCGTGATACTTACCGATATTCGCTCATAATTAAATGTCCTAAAGGCAAAAGACAGGAATATTCCGCCTGCCTGAGAACCATTAAAGAGGAGGACACAAAGGCAAAACCGGGAAAGAAATATATTGCTGTAGTTGATATCAACCCTTACAGCTTCGTATAAGAACAAGAGGAGAGGAATATAATGGCATTAAGAAACATAATTACAGAGGGTGACCCGATACTGAGAAAAACCTGCAGAGAGGTGGCGGAAGTCACTGACAGAACCAAGCAGCTGATTGGAGATATGGTTGAGACAATGAGAAGTGCACAGGGTCTCGGACTGGCTGCTCCGCAGGTGGGAGTAATGAGAAGAATTTTTGTTGCCGAACCGGAGCCGGAGAGGCTGTATGTTTTTATCAACCCGGAAATCATAACTATGGAAGGAGAGCAGGAAAGCGAAGAGGGCTGCCTGTCCGTTCCGGGATATACAGGTCTGGTTATGAGACCTGAAATGATAAAAATAAAGGGGCTGGATATTGACGGCAAGGAACATGAACATGAATTCGAGGGTCTGGATGCAATAGTAATGTGTCATGAGTTCGATCATCTGGAGGGAGTCCTGTATACCGACAAGGCGGAGGAAATGCATGAGATCAAACCGGAGGAAGAGAAATGAGGATAGTATATATGGGTACCCCGGATTTTGCCGTTCCTGCTCTGGAGGCCCTTCATGAAGCGGGACACGATATAGTACTTGTAGTAACCCGGCCGGACGGTGTGAGGGACAGAGGGAAGAAGGTAAAGTTTCCGCCGGTTAAGGAGAAGGCTCTGGAGCTGGGTTTGGAGATTTTGCAGCCGGAGCGGATAAAGGACAACGAAGAATTTCTCGGAGCTGTAAAGAATGTACAGCCCGATGCTGTCGTTGTGGCGGCTTACGGCAATATTCTTCCGAAGGCTTTGCTTGAAGTCCCCAAGTACGGATGCTTCAATGTTCACGGCTCATTATTGCCCCGATTCAGAGGTGCGGCACCGATTCAGAGGGCCATCATGGAAGGAGACGAGAAAACGGGCATAACCATTATGTGTATGGAGGAGGGACTGGATACAGGTGATATGCTTGCCGGAGCCTCCACTCCCATAGGAGATAAAACCGCAGCACAGCTCCACGATGAGCTGGCGGTGATGGGAGCCGGGCTGATGGTCGAGACGCTGAAAAAGGTCGAAGCCGGAGAAACATGTCCGGAGAAACAGGATGACAGTTTGGCAACTTATGCACCTATGATTTCCAAATCGGACGGGCATATAGATTTCACTCAGGAACCGGACATAATCGAGAGGACGATCAGAGCCTTTGATCCTTGGCCGGGTACCTATGCATATCTTGGTGGAAAGCCCTTGAAAATATGGAAAGCGGAAGCGATTCCAAACGGTGTGTCCGGTGCAGAACCGGGAACCGTCATAGCTGTTGACAAGTGTCATATTGATATAGCTGCCGGTAGCGGCATTCTGAGGGTGTTTGAGGTACAGGCGCCGAGCAGAAAACGTGTTGCGGCAGGAGAATTTTTAAAAGGCAATTACATTGAAATCGGAACAGTTTTAATATAAAATATTCGTCAGAGGTGATTTTATGTATTTTGGAATATTTGACCCCACATTTATACTACTGATACCGGCAATTCTTTTCACCCTTTTTGCTCAGGCAAAGGTAAAAAGTGCTTATAGCAAATACTCGAAGATTCCCGTAAAGAGCGGGATCACCGGGAAGCAGGCAGCCAGAAAGATTCTGGATAATAACGGAATGAAGCATGTTCCGATATCGCAGATAGCCGGGCAGTTAACAGACAACTACAACCCTAAAGAAGACAAGATGCAGCTTTCTGAGGGAACTGCGATGGAATCCAGCATTGCGGCGGTTGCCATTGCGGCTCACGAGTCAGGGCATGCCATTCAGGACGGAACCGATTACAGCTTTCTGAATTTCAGAATAGCCATGGTGCCGTTCGTAAATTTTGTATCAGGAGCTTCCTGGCCGCTGATTCTTGTGGGCCTGGCAATTATCTATGCGGGAAGCCATACAGCGGGGAACCTTATATTTGATATAGGAATTGTAATGTTCGTTGTTGTGGTTTTGTTCCATACGGTTACGCTGCCGGTGGAACTTAACGCCAGTAAAAGAGCTGTTAACCAGCTTGTTGCACTGAACATAATTGATGAAAGCGAAGTCAAGGGAGCCAAGGCGGTTCTTTCAGCGGCGGCAATGACATATATTGCGGCACTGGCAACCTCCATACTTAACCTTGTAAGGATCCTGTTAATCAGGGGGAGGAACAATTAATGGATGCCAACAGAAAGACAGCATATTTAACATTAAAGGATGTTGAAGATAAAAAGGCTTATTCAAACCTGGCACTTAATCACAAGATAGCCTTAAACAAGCCCAATTCGCCCGCCTTTGTCAGGGAACTGGTGTACGGAGTTCTTGAAAACAAGCTTACACTGGATTATTACATAGATTTGCTGCTCAGGGATGGTATAGACAGCCTGAAGCAGGCGGAGCTTAATATAATAAGAATGGGGATATATCAGCTGGGATATATGAATTCCGTTCCGGAATATGCAGCGGTGAATGAGAGCGTGATTCTTGCAAAGAGATATGCCAGAGGCAAAGCCGGTCTGGTTAATGGAGTTCTGAGAGAGTATCAGAATAAAAAAATTCATTTAAGGCTGCCGGAGAGAGACGAAGATGAGATCAGATATCTTTCCATAAAGTATTCCTATGCACCGTGGATTGTGGAGAAATGGCTGAGTTATTACAAGACTGACTTTGTAGAGAAGCTTCTGGCGGCGGGAAACGAGAGACCTCCTATGACAATCAGAGCCAACTGGCTTAAGATCAGGAAACAGGATCTGATTGATGTACTGAGAGACAGAGGCTTCGAAGTTGAAGATGGGAAAAATTGTGCAAATGCACTCTATGTTAAGGGCAGCGGACTTCTGGACAGCGAAATGTATGAACACGGACTTTTCACGCCGCAGGACGAAAGTTCCATGATAGTTGCGGAAAAACTGGATCCTAAGCAAGGTGATCTCGTAATGGATGTCTGTGCCGCTCCGGGAGGAAAAACTACCGCTATCGCGGAAAGGATGAATAATACAGGTCGTATTATCGCATCTGACATATACCGAAGGAAGCTTGAACAGGTGAACAGAGAAGCTAAAAGACTGGGCATTACCAACATAGAGACCAGATCGTGGGATGCAACGAGAGTTGATTCCACAATGGTGGAGAAAGCGGACAGAGTACTGGTAGATGCTCCATGTTCCGGTCTGGGAGTGGTCAGAAGAAAGCCGGAGATTAAATACAGGGAAAAGAACAATGATATTGAATTGCTTCCCAAGAAGCAGCTTGCCATATTGTCTGCATCGTCATCCTATGTAAAGTCCGGCGGAACACTGGTTTACAGCACATGCACAATCAATCCGGATGAAAACGAGAAGGTGGTAGCGGAATTTCTCAAGAAAAATTCTTCCTTCTCAAAGACGGAACGAATGTTATTGCTTCCGAATGTTAACGGAACCGATGGATTCTTCATATGCGTAATGAAGAAGGCGGGAATAATAAAATAGGAGAATAATGTAAACATGGTCCAACAGATAGGATTTAAATGTAACAGAGGGGTCGTCCGAAAGAATAACGAAGATGCATGCTTCGTTATTCCCAGCCTGAATGTCTATATAGTCGCTGACGGCGTAGGAGGAAACAACTCCGGAGAGCTGGCCAGCAACACGGCGGTGGAGACCATAGCGGAATTTGTAAAAGAGGGCAATATTGAGAGAGAGGAGACTCCCGATGAAATTTTCGGATTTTTCACGGAGGCGGTGGATGCAGCTAACAGCAGTGTTTATAAACTGGGAATGCAAAATCCGCAGAACAGAGGAATGGCCACAACGGTGGTGATGGCCTATGTACATGAAGGCTCTGCATATATAACAAATATCGGTGACAGCAGAGCTTATCTTTACAGAAAAGGTTACATGAAGCGAATAACCAGAGATCATACCTATGTCAATGAGCTTATAGAAAAGGGCGTAATCACTGAAGATGAGGCTGAAAGTCACAGACAAAAGAATGTGATAACGAAGGCGGTAGGTGCAGATAGCCGTGTCGAACCTGATTTCTACAGGGTCGGGCTGGCAGTGAACGATATACTGCTGCTATGCTCGGACGGGCTTTACGGAGAAGTGGGAGAAAAGAAGATGGAAGCCATACTGGGTGGCGGCGGAAGCATGAATGATATATGCGCAGAAATGGTGGATGAAGCAATTCGTTCCGGAGGCCGTGATAACATTACGGTGGTTTGCATCAAAATATAAAAGTTTTAGGAGGAAAGTATGAGTAAAGTACTCGCAGGGAGATATGAACTTTTTGAAAGAGTCGGTGAGGGCGGTATGTCAGTGGTATACAAAGCCAAGGACAGACTTCTCAGCAGATTCGTGGCTATCAAAATCCTTAAGCCTGAGTTCATCAACGACCACAAGTTCATAGAAAGCTTCAGAAGGGAGTCGCAGAATGCTGCAAGCATGTCTCATCCGAACATCGTTAATATCTACGATGTAGGAAGAGAGGGCAACATCCACTATATTGTAATGGAGCTTATTGAAGGAAAAACGCTGAGCGATTACATCAAGAAAGATCCGAATGGAATGTCCTATCCGAAGGTGATAACACTTTCGAAGCAGATTGCATCAGCTCTGTCATTCGCTCACAAAAACCATATAATTCACAGAGATGTGAAGCCGCATAACATAATGATTACTCCCAACGGTACGGCCAAAATTACAGATTTTGGTATAGCAAAGGCGGTAAATGCGGCGACTATTGTAGACAATACCGACGGTATTGTCGGATCGGTGCACTACTTTTCACCTGAACAGGCCAGGGGCGGATATGTGGATGAAAAGTCAGATTTGTATTCACTTGGAATTGTTATGTATGAAATGCTGACCGGACGAGTTCCCTTTGACGGTGAAAATCCCGTAAACATTGCACTTCAGCATATAAACGAAGAAATGATTCCGCCTTCACAGGTAGTGAGCGGAGTTCCTCCCGCACTGGAACATATCATCATGAAGTGCTGTGACAAGTATCCGGTTAACAGATTTGCATCAGCGGATGAACTTATTGAAGCGCTTAACAATCTGGAATTCGTCAACAGCGTTGTAGGTGACGGCGTTCTACTGGGAAGGGGTTCATCAAGACCTGAAGCTCCGGCTCACGGAGTACCTGTTGCGGAGACGGTTTATAATGACTATGATGACGATGAGGATGAAGAATATATCTATGAAGGGAAAAGACCGGCCGGCAAGAAGGGAAAATCATCAAAGAAGACTTTAGGGATTGTTGTCGCAGTGGCAGCCGTGCTGCTGCTGGCAATAATCGGAGCCATCTTTATCTTAGGCGGAGAAGAGATAGAGACCCCTACATTTGAAGGCATGACCTATGAAGAGGCTGAAGAGTTAGCGACAAATTCAGATCTCAAGGTCAAGAAGGGAGACGAGGTTATCAGCGATACTGTTGACAAGGGGCTGGTGGTTTCCCAGGACCCCGAACCGGGCGAAATGATTAAGACGGGCAGCACGGTCACCCTTAATATAAGCAAGGGCAGAGGCGATGGCTCGGTACCGAATCTTGAAGGAAAGATGGAAGGGGATTTGAAAAAATATCTGGAAGCGGCAGGTTTCGAATTAGGCAAAGTTACAACATCTGCAAGCGATAAGCCTGCCGGCACCGTGCTTAGCCAGAGCCCGTCGGCCGGAAGTGAACTGGAGAAGGGTTCATCTGTTGATGTGGTTGTCAGCGACGGCTCTCTGGCCAAGGTTGCTGTTCCGGGAGTAGTGGGCAAACCGCAGGATGAGGCTGAGGCTCTTATTGCCAATGCGGGGCTCAGATACAATGTGGTTAAGAAAGAGTACACCTCAGGTTACAAGGAAGGCTATGTAACGGCGCAGAGCGAAGTTGCCAACACCATGGTAAAGAAGGGAACAACCATCACCATTACCGTATGCGTAATTCCGAAACCGGAACCTGTAGACCCTGAAGTACCTGATGGGGAATAAGCAGTGAGTACATGCATAACCCTTAAAGGGACAATAGTAAAAGGTATCGCCGGATTTTATTATGTGAAATCCGGCGAAGCAGTATACAGATGCAAAGCTCGCGGCATATTCAAGGAACGAGGCATCAAGCCGGCTGTGGGTGACCGGGTTATGATGGAGATTATAGAAAATAATGATGACAGTCTGATTACGGAGATTCTGCCGAGAAAGAACGATTTCATCAGACCCTTTGTGGCAAATGTGGATTGTTTCGCCATTGTCACTGCGGTAACGAGACCGCAGCCTGTTATAGAAACAATAGACAGATTTCTCGTAATGGCGGAAAAGGCTCATGCAGAGATTATTGTCTGCATCAGCAAATGCGATTTGGCGGATATAAACGGCAATGGTGTCGAAAGGGAGGCAGCTAAGACACTGAATAAGCTGCGTGAAATCTACGAGCCCATATACCCGGTGGTCTGTGTAGATGTACGTGTAGGGAAAGGACTGGAAGAGTTTAAGAAACTTATTGCCGGAAAGACTGTTGCCCTGGCGGGTCCATCGGGAGTGGGAAAATCAACAATACTTAATCATCTGATTCCGCATGCCGAAATGAAAACGGGAAGTATAAGCGAAAAGACACAAAGGGGTAAACATACCACCAGACATTCGGAACTTTTTACCGTGGATGAGGAGAGGGGAACCATGCTCTTTGATACACCGGGATTTACATCTTTCGAAATACTGGAGGCTGATGAGGAAGAGCTGCAGTTTCTGTATCCTGAAATAGGAAGATTTGCCGGAAAGTGCAGATATGATAACTGCAGGCACATTGCCGAACCGGGATGTGCCGTCAAAGAAGCTCTGTCAAGAGGACAAATCAGCGAATCAAGATATGAGTCATACTGTGCTCAAATGGAGAAAATACGAAAATGAAACAATTGGCACCATCAATTCTGTCTGCGGATTTCGCACATCTGGCAGATGACGTCAAGAAAATTGAAAAGGGCGGGGCGGATCTCATACATGTGGATATAATGGATGGGCATTTCGTTCCCAACATCTCTTTCGGTGCCACAGTTATGAAGAGCCTTATTGGGCATACAACTCTGCCGTTTGATATCCATCTGATGATAGACAGGCCCGGCGAGTATCTGGAGGAATTCGTTACAGCACAGACCGAATACATAACTGTGCATGCAGAAGCGTGCGCGCACCTGAACAGAACGGTACAGTACATGAAATCCCTGGGAGTTAAGGCAGGTGTGTCAATAAACCCGGCAACTCCGCTGGGAGTATTGGAATATATTCTGGAAGACGTGGACATGGTTCTTCTTATGTCGGTCAATCCGGGTTTCGGCGGACAGAAACTGATTCCTAATGTGCTGAAAAAGGCAACGGCACTGACGAAAATCAGAGAAGACAGAATGCTTGATTTCAAAATCGAATTAGACGGGGGTGTTACACCTGATAATGTAACCGATGTCATTGATGCAGGAGTTGATATTGTTGTTGCCGGATCGGCAGTTTTTAAGGCACCGGATATTGAGAAAAGAACGCAGGAATTTATCGCAAAAATTCGGTAGATTAAATGGCCGATATCGATTACAAACAACAGGAGGATGCGGAATGAGAGTAATACTGGACGGAATGGGCGGAGATCATGCCCCCGAAGAAATAGTAAAGGGTGCTGTTGAAGCAACCGAGTTAATCGATGATGAAATATGCATTGTAGGGCTGCCTGATGCTATAGAAAAGGAACTCAGAAAAAACAAATACGATGGCAGTCAGATAAGGATTATCCCTGCAAACGAAACGATTTCCATGGAGGACAGTCCCGTCAGAGCTATAAGAAGAAAGACCGATTCCTCTCTGGTTGTGGCAATGAATATGCTGAAAGAGGACAAGAATGCGGTTCTTATTTCAGCCGGAAATACCGGGGCACTGGCAGTAGGTGCCAGAATGATTCTGGGCAGAATCAAAGGAATGGACAGGCCGGCACTGGCAAGCATTTATCCCGCAATGACGGGAGAGGAGCCTGCACTTCTGTGCGATGCGGGAGCCAGTTCCGAATCAAAGGCTCAAAACCTTCTGGAATATGCAATAATGGGAAGCATATTTATGGAGAAAGTATGGGGTATTCCGAAGCCTACGGTGGGACTGATTAACCTGGGAGTTGAAGAAAGCAAGGGGACGAGTGTCACAAAGGATGCATATCAGATGCTCAAGGCATCACATCTGAACTTTATAGGAAACATCGAAGCCAGAGAGCTTCCTAAGAGACCTTGTGATGTCATAATCTGTGACGGATTCACCGGAAATGTTATACTCAAGCTGACAGAAGGCATGGCCATAGGTGTATTTAATCTGGTTAGGGGCAAGCTGATGCAGAACATCAAGACAAAGATGGCTGCACTGCTGATTAAAAGTGACCTGAAAGATCTTAAAGGGATGTTTGATTACGAGGAGTACGGCGGGGCACCTATTTTAGGCGTCAACGGGCCGGTAATAAAAATGCACGGGTCGTCCACATCGGTTGCTGTAAAGAACGCCATTATAAGAGCTCTTCCTTTCGCCAGGGAGAATGTTGTGGAAGTAATCCAGGCTTCACTCCTTGAAATGGAAGAAATTATGGAAGAGGAACAGGAATAAAAAAGAGTGAACGATAGAGAAATACTCGAAGAAAAAGTAAAGCACAGGTTCAGGGACAGGAAACTGCTGGACACTGCACTCACCCACAGTTCCCGTGCATGTGAAACGGGAAGCGGGACAATGAGCAATGAGCGGCTGGAGTTTCTGGGGGATGCCTTTTTGGATGCTATTATAGGAGAAGAACTGTACAGAATCTTTCCTCAAAAGGAGGAGGGATTCTTGTCACGAATAAGAGCAACTCTCGTATGTGAGAAATCTCTGGCTCGTGCGGCTAAAGAAATCGGGCTGGGCGAGTATGTGATGTTAGGTGTCGGAGAGGAAAAAAGCGGTGGACGTAAGAGAGAATCCATTCTGGCAGATACGATGGAAGCCATTATCGGAGCTGTTTATCTGGATGAAGGCTATGAAGCTGCCAAAACGACGGTTCTTAAACTTTTTTCCGATGCGATTGAAGATGCCAAAAGGGGCAAATATGTAATTAATGATTTTAAAACCGCACTGCAGGAGGTGCTGCAGGCACAGGGGATCAGAGATATCCGATATACCACCGTGGACGAGTCGGGTCCGGATCACTGCAAAACCTTTACAGCGAACCTGGTGGTAAACGGAGAAGCTGTAGCGGAAGGATCGGGGAAAAGCAAGAAAGAGGCTGAGCAGAACGCTGCGGAGGAGGCTTTGACAGGGATATACAATGTTCTTTAAGAAAATAGAAATGCACGGGTTCAAGTCATTTGCCGAGCCTGTAACAATTGAATTCAATCAGGGAATAACCGGAATCGTCGGGCCGAACGGAAGCGGCAAGAGCAATATCAGCGACGCAATCAGATGGGTGTTGGGGGAACAGAGTCCCAAGATGCTCAGGGGCGGCAAGATGGAAGAGATTATCTTTAACGGAACCGACAGCAGGAAATCAAGAGGAATGGCCGAGGTGACCCTGGTAATCGATAACAGTGACGACAGCCTGCCTATCGATTACAAAGAAGTTGCCATTACCAGAAGAATGTTCAGATCCGGCGAAAGCGAATATCACATTAACGGTAATCAGTGCAGACTGAGAGATATACGCGAGCTTATTATGGATACGGGCATAGGAGTTGACGGATATTCCTTAATCGGTCAGGGCAAAATTGATGATATCATAAACAATAAAACCGAATCCAGAAGAGAGATATTTGAAGAGGCTGCAGGAGTTGTCGCTTACAGAGTCAAAAAAGCCGAAGCGGAAAAGAAGCTGGAGTCGACAAATCTTAATATGGACAGACTTCAGGATATTATCGGCGAGCTGGAAGGAAGAATTGACGGACTTCGCGAGGACAGCATCAAGGCAAAGGAATACCTGGGGCTCAGAGACAGGCATAAGGAACTGGAAATCAATATCATTCTCAAAAACATTGAGGGTCTGGAGCTTAAGAATCAGTATGCTGAGGAAGATTTAAGTAATATAAACTACTCTCTCGACAAGCTCAAGTCAGACAAGCAGGAACTGGAAGTGCAGATCAATGAGAGTAACAGCCGGAATGAAACTTTGGAGGCTTTGTCCGTTGACGCCAGAGAAAAGCTGATAAAATCCATTGACGATCTCAATGCCCTTGTAAACAGGGGAGAACTGGACAGAGAAAAGCTGTCTGCCATTGAGAACAACAGGCAGAGGCTGGCAAATGAAATTGATCAGCTGGAGGAGAAGAAATTCCGGGAACAGACCAATGCGGAAGGTTTTGCGGATGAGAAGAAAAAGATTGACTATGAGGCTGAAGAAGAAAGCAGGAAGCTGCATGAAAAAATTGAGAAGTTCAACGAACTGACGGGAGAAATGACTGCTCTCATGGATGAGGTCGACGGATACAGAAACGATATCTTTGAAAAATCCGGAGAAATCAATTCTGAAAGAGCTGAGATAAACAGTCTTAAACATTTACAGGAGACTTTGCGCAAGCGGCAGGAAGAGCTCCTTTCTGAAAAGAATGCGGGAGAGGACATTAACAGAGAAACGTTGGACAGCCTGAACCTGTCAAAAGGAGAGAAGGCAGGGATTGAAGATTCCATCGAGGGGAAAAAAGCTCAGGCGGAAGAGATGCACAGAACCCTTGTGAATAATCGGACCCGGGAAAGCAGCCTTGCCGGGGAGACCGAGGAGCTGAGAATAACTCTGGGCAGATTAAGTGCCAGAAAAAAGACCATCGAGGAGATGGAGAGCAATTATGAAGGATACAACAATGCTGTGAAGCATGTCATGAAATCAGGGCTGACGGGAATTCACGGGGTGGTTGCAGAGCTCATAGAGGTACCCAAAGGCTATGAAACCGCTATCGAAACCGCATTGGGTGCATCACTGCAGAATATTGTCTGTGACAATGACGAAAGTGCCAAGAGAGCCATCAGATCTCTTAAGGAGAACAAGGCGGGCAGAATGACCTTCCTGCCTCTGGCATCTATAAAAAGCCGTGGGGGAAGAGACGAGAGCTTGAGGGGAAAACCGGGATTCATAGGTTTCGGTCCGGAGATTATCCATTACGATGGCATATACAGCAATGTGGCGGAATATCTGCTGGGAAGAGTTGCTATTGTGGATAATATGGATAATGCGGTCAGGCTTTCCGGGCAGGGAAGCAGTATGCGTATTGTTACGCTTGAAGGCGAGATAATCAATGCAGGCGGCGCTATAACCGGAGGCAGGTACAAGAACAAGACGGCCAACATTCTGGACAGAAAGACAGAGATTGCAGATCTGGCACGGCAGATTGCAGATGGGCAGAAGAAGCGGGAGAGTGGTGAGAAAGAGCTGAAAGGCCTGCGCGATGTCATAGGCAGATTGTCCGGAGAAATAGAGGCGCTGGAGAGTGAAATCCGTGCCGATGAACATGCACTCATTCTTAAGGACAATGAAATTCAACTATACGAAAAAGCACTTAACGATATGAGAAACGGTGCCGGCAGGATGGAAAGAGAGCTGGAGAGCATCAGTATAGAGATGGATAATTCTCTGAGAATGATTGCACAACTGGAATCAAAAATTGAAGCGAATACTGCCGAAATCAAGGAAATTGAGAGGCTCAGTGAATCTAAGCTTGTTGAGTATGAAGAGGGGAAGGCAGGCTTTGACAGAATAAATGAGGAAATTACAGAGGCAAGAATTAAGGTTACAACCTGCAATGAGAGAAAAGCTCACGCTGATGATCTCGTTGCCAGGATAAATGCATTTATCAGAGAAATTGACGAAGAACTTCTGCTCAAGCAACAGTTGATGGATGATCAGGAAAAGGAAAAAACGGAACTTACATCAGGACACGGGGATGTTGACGGACTCATCAGAGAGCAGGAAGCTTTCAAGCAGGATGCAGAAGAGCATTTGAATGCGGTCTCGGAGGAAAAGGCTGCAATGACAGCGAAACTGACAGGGCTGAATGAAGAGAGAGAGGCGCTCACCGAAAAGATTCAGCATCTCCAGGATCAGAAATACGAAATGGATGTCAGAAAGGCAAAAAATGAAACCCAGCTTGAAACCTACAAGGAAAAGCTGTGGGAGGATTTTGAGATATCCTATATTCAGGCCATGGAATTCAGGTCTGACAAATTCGTAATGTCCACTGCCGTCAGGGAGAACAGACAGATAAGGAACCGAATAAGGGAATTGGGCGAGGTCAATGTGGGAGCCATTGAGGAATACGAGACCGTCAGAGAGAGGCTGGACTTCCTGACGGGAGAGCGAGATGACATGCAGGAGGCTATGAATGACCTGAACAAGATTATTTCCGACATGGACAGAACTATAAGAGTTCTGTTTAAGGAGAGCTTTGATCAGATCGTTATCAATTTCGAGGCGCAGTTTAAAGAGCTATTTAGCGGCGGGCATGCGGAGTTGAGGCTTTCCGATGAAAACAATCCTCTGGAATCGACAATTGATATTGTGGCACAGCCGCCGGGCAAGAAGCTGCAGAACATCAATCTGCTGTCAGGAGGGGAGAAAGCTCTGACTGCAATTGCGCTGATGTTTGCCGTTCTTCAGGCTAAGCCTACACCGTTCTGCGTTCTGGACGAGGTGGAAGCCGCACTGGACGATGCTAATATTGAGAGATTTATCAGATGTCTGAGACAGTTTGATGACATTCAGTTCACCTTGGTTACACACCAGAAGGCAACCATGGAAAAGACAGATGTGCTTTATGGCGTAACAATGCCGGAGCGCGGTGTATCCAAAGTTCTGTCGCTGAATATGTCGGATGATCTGAGTACATACACTAAATAAAAAAGGAGATAACATGTTAAGCGAAAATATAGGCTTTTTCGGGCGAATGTCCCAGCGAATAACCGATGCGCTGACTATGAGTCCGTCCATAGATGAAGATTTCTTCGAAGAACTGGAGGAGATTCTGATCACCTCGGATATTGGAATGGAAACGACAATAAAAATTGTTGAAACACTTCGCCGGGAGGTTAGAAGCAACAATCTCACAAAGCCGGAAGTTATCAAAATCAGACTGGGAAAGATTATTGCCGGTTTGATTAACAAGGGAGAGGCGCAAAATCTTAGCGACAGATATCCTCTTGTGATTCTTATGATAGGAATAAACGGCGGGGGAAAAACCACCTCCATCGCTAAAATAGCTCACAGACTGAAGAAAGACGGCAGAAAGGTTATGCTGGCGGCTGCCGATACATTCAGAGCGGCGGCGAGTGAGCAGCTGTGTATCTGGGGCGACCGTGTGGGAGTAAATGTGGTGAGACACGGGGAAGGTGCCGATCCGTCGGCCGTTATATATGATGCCATTCAGTCGGCAAAAGCGAAGGGCATGGATGTTCTTATATGTGACACCGCAGGCAGACTGCAAAACAAGAAAAACCTTATGGACGAGCTCAACAAGATGGATAAGGTTATTTCCAGAGAATGGCCTGAAGCAACCCGCGAGAATCTGCTCGTGCTCGATGCCACAACAGGGAAGAATGCGGTCTCACAGGTTTCGGAATTCGGTGAGGTCGCTGACATTACAGGCATAGTGTTGACAAAACTGGACGGTACCGCGAAGGGCGGTATTGTGATTACCATTGCAGATGAATTCGATATGCCGGTCAAGTTTGTAGGACTGGGAGAAGGTATTGAGGACCTGAAAGAGTTTGACCCGAACCAATTCGCACAGGGGATATTCGGCGTCAATAGTGCAGCACTTTAGCGTGCGGTGCTCTACGACGCTTAACGGTTCCCGATAATTGCCGAGCAGAGCGAAGGAGGCGACATGAGTTTACCTCTGGTGGCCGTAGTCGGCCGTCCCAATGTGGGAAAATCAACATTTTTCAATAAGGTTGTCGGATACAGAATTTCTATCGTTGATGATACCCCCGGCGTTACCAGAGACAGAATATACGCCGAATCCGAATGGAACGGAATCCATTTCGGTCTTATCGATACGGGAGGAATTGAGCCCTACAGCAAGGATATTATCTTGTCTCAGATGAGAGAGCAGGCTGAAATGGCTATGGACACATCCGATGTAATTCTTTTTATGGTTGACGGCAAGGAGGGACTGACTGCAGCGGACAGAGAAGTAGGCGAGATGCTGATGAAAACCGGAAAGAAAGTTATCCTTGCGGTAAACAAGATGGACAAGCCTGAAGTTTCACCGAATTTATATGATTTCTATGAACTTGGGCTGGGAGAGCCGATACCTGTATCCGCCGCAAATATGCTTAACCTGGGTGACCTGCTGGATGAAATAGTGGGCAGCTTCCCGGAAGGGGCCGGGCTGGAAGAGGATGATTCAATAAAAATAGCAATGATCGGCAAGCCGAATGTAGGCAAGTCGTCTCTTATAAACAAAATTCTCGGGGAGAACCGGGTAATTGTTTCACCCATTGCGGGAACTACAAGAGACTCCATTGACACACCGTTTGAACACGATGGGGAGAAATACACACTGATCGATACGGCGGGAATAAGAAGGAAAAGCAAGGTGAACGAAGACATTGAAAGATTCAGTGTTATAAGAGCTGTTGCCGCCATAGAAAGATGCGATGTGTGCTTGCTGATGATTGATGCGACGGATGGTATTACAGAGCAGGACAAAAAGATTGCGGGCATAGCTCACGAGGCGGGCAAAGGAATTGTAATTCTCGTGAATAAGTGGGATTTGGTAGAAAAGGAAACCAACACCATGAGAGATTTTCGGGAGAAAATGTCCTACGAGCTGGGGTTCATGTCCTATGCACCGTCACTTTTCATATCGGTGCTGACGGGACAGCGTGTTAATCAGGTTATCGGTATGGCCAAATATGTGGCCGAGAAACGTGCTATGAGAGTTTCAACCGGTCAGCTCAACACACTTATTATTGATGCAACTATGATGAAGCAGCCGCCGGCGGACAAGGGCAAGCGGCTTAAAATATACTATGTAACTCAGGTCGGCATTAAACCGCCGCTGTTCTCTTTCAAGGTAAATTCCAGACAGTTAATGCACTTTTCCTATGCCAGATATCTGGAGAATCAGATCAGAGATGCTTTCGGATTCGAAGGGACATCAATCAAGTTTGTCTTTAGAGAGAAGGATGAAAAAGAAGAGGAGTATTTATAAATGCAGACTTCTGTAATTATAGCAATATTGGGCGTAATAGCTTATTTTATCGGCAACATTTCGCCGTCAATAATCATGGCGAAGCGTGCCGGCCTGGACATCAAAAAGGAAGGAAGCGGCAATGCCGGAACCACCAATGCACTTCGCGTAATGGGTAAAAAGGCAGGAGCGATCACCATGGTGATTGATGTGCTCAAGGGCGCCGTGGCTGTCATAATGGGTTTTGTTTTTGCCGGGAGCATGGGGGCGACCTGCTGTGCGCTTTTCGTATTCCTGGGGCATGTCTGGCCGATGATATACAAGTTTAAGGGGGGCAAGGGTGTAGCGACAACCTTCGGTGTACTTCTGGCTTTTAATCCGCTGTATGCGGGAGTAATGCTTGCAATTGTAGCAATTTTTGTGCTGATTACAAAGAGGATGTCGGTGGGATCCATAGTCGGATCGGTTGCTCTGCCTGTTGCAGCATTCTTTATGGAGCCGGAATTTCTCTGGGTTACTCTTATTATGTCCGTTATCCTGCTGGTTAAACACAGAGCCAATATGGGCAGGCTGATTCGCGGAGAGGAACCTGTTATGAGTATATTTGAAAAAAAGGAAAAGGAAGATATTCGGAAGGAGGATGTGTAATGGCTGCTATCGGAGTTATAGGTGCAGGAAGCTGGGGGACGGCGCTTGCCACTGTTGTTGCCGGCAAAGGCAACAAAGTAAAAATATATGATGTTGACGAGAATCATCTGAAGTCAATGGAAGAAGAGCATGAGAATGTGAAATATCTTCCGGGGGTTTCTTTAAGCGAAAATATTGAAATTGCATATTCAAGCGAGGAGGCGGTCAAGGGAGCGGATGTTGTTCTCTTCTCCGCACCGGCTCAGTTTTTCAGAGGTGCGATTAGGATTGCCGTTCCGTACATACGAAAGGATGCTCTTATCATAAATGTTGCAAAGGGTATAGAACAGGGTACTCACATGAGAATGTCGGAAATCGCGGAGGAAATTATGGGACAGGAGGGCATGTCAAGATATGTCGTTCTGTCAGGTCCGTCACATGCGGAGGAAGTTGGCAGACAGCTTCCGACAACCGTTGCAACGGCATCGCGCAATATAGATGCGGCTCTCGCAATTCAGGATCTGTTTATGACGGACAGATTCAGAGTATACACATCCGATGATGTTGTCGGAGTCGAGCTTGGCGGAGCTCTTAAGAACATTATAGCATTGGGAGCGGGGATATCGGACGGAATGGGCTTCGGAGACAATGCTAAGGCGGCTCTCATGACCAGAGGATTGGCGGAGATTACGCGCCTGGGGCTGAAACTGGGTGCAAAACCTGAAACTTTCGCAGGGCTCACGGGCACAGGCGACCTGATAGTAACATGCACAAGCATGCATTCCCGCAACCGCAGGTGCGGCATAATGATGGGAGAGGGGATGTCTCCTGCCGAAGCTGTCGCGAAGATAGGTATGGTCGTTGAAGGGATGTTCACTGCTGAGGCGGCTTATGAGCTGGCTAAGATAGCAGGGGTTGAAATGCCTATTACCGATGCCATATACAAAGTAACAAAGGGAACCCTTAAGGCTTCCGAGGCGGTTGATATGCTTATGGGCAGAGAGAGAAGACATGAGCAGGACCTTTAATATAATAACCTTCGGCTGTCAGATGAATGAACATGACTCCGAGATTATTTCAGGGCTACTTCAACAGAGAGGTTATGTCTGCGTGGGCGAGGAGTCTCGCCCGGATGCAGATATGGTAATTATAAACACTTGCAGCATTCGGGAGAATGCTGACAAGCGTTTTTTTGGTACGTTGGGGCAGCTAAAAAAGATGAAGGAACGGAACCCTGAGTTCGTAGTGTGCGTCTGTGGCTGTATGATGCAGCAGGATCATCTTATAAAAAAGGTGAGACAGAGTTATCCATGGGTTGATGTTATCTTCGGTACCCACAATATTCATGAATTTCCCGGCATGCTTGATGAGATGTATGCTGCCCGCGAGGAAAAGGTCAGCAACAACCGCAGCTCAAGGGAGACCGGAGTTACAAGGGTATATCCGGACAGTGATACCATCGTGGAGGGGCTGCCGGCAGCAAGACTATACAGACATAAGAGCTTTGTAAACATAATGTACGGATGCAATAATTTCTGTACGTACTGTGTGGTGCCTTATACCCGCGGGAGGGAGAAAAGCAGAAGACCCGGAGACATTGTTGCAGAGGTTGGTAATTTGGCGGCTGACGGCGTCAGAGAGATTACGCTTTTGGGTCAGAACGTGAATTCCTACAAGGGGATTCCCGAGGGAGAGGCTTCCTGCAGCGGACAGGAGTGGGACTTTACAGATCTCATATATGCTTTAGCAGAGATAGACGGGCTGGATAGAATCCGTTTCATGACTTCGCATCCCAAGGATCTGTCCGAAAAGCTTATAGAAGCCTTTGCAATATGCGATAAACTCTGCAATTATATTCACCTGCCGGTACAGTCCGGGAATAACCGGGTATTGGAACGGATGAACAGGAGGTACACTCGGGAAAAGTATCTTGGTCTGATGAGAAAGCTCCGTGAAGCCGTTCCGGAGATTGCCATAAGCACGGATATTATTGTTGGATTCCCGGGGGAAACGGAGGAGCAGTTTGAGGAAACGCTGACCCTTGCTGAAGAGGTGGGTTACGATTCGGCCTTTACTTTTCTGTTTTCGCCCCGCATCGGCACACCTGCGGCAAACTATACGGAACAGATTCCCGATGATGTGAAGCATGAGAGATTTAATCGCCTGGTTGATGTTATCAATTTATCCGCCGCTGAGTGCAATGCCGCCTATAGAGGACGTGTGTGTGATGTGTTGGTTGAAGGCTTTGCCAAGAGGGGAAAGAGGACTCTTTCCGGCAGGACGGAGAGTTTCAAGCTGGTTGATATTACCCTGCCTGAGGGAGATATGCCTGATGAGTTCATAGGGGAAATTGTCCCTGTCAGAATAACAGGTTCAAACACATTCAGTCTGAAAGGGGAAATTATTGTATAAAAAGAATAATGAAATAGCAGATAAAGAAACGCTTAAGCTGCGCCGTGCGGCCCTGGTCACCAATATGGTGACCGCTTTTGTTATGCCTTTCATGGGGAATTCACTGAATCTGGCGATTCCCGCCATCGGTGCCGAATTTGGGGCAAACGCTTCTGCCGTAGGCTGGATGGTAACCGCATACATATTGACTGTAGCGGCTCTTTCGGTGCCTTTTGGCCGGCTTGCCGATGTTACATCAAGAAAGACAGTTATGGTTACGGGCATGATTATATTCATCATCTTTTGTGCTGTCTCGGTATTTGCATCCTCAATCGGTATTCTTATTGCATTTCGCGTAGCTCAGGCGATTGGTGCATCTATGGTTCTCAGTTCCAATATGCCGATTCTGATAAGTGCGTATCCGGGTAATATGAGAGGCCGCGTATTGGGGCTTTCCACTGCCGCAGTGTATACCGGTCTGGCTCTTGGACCGGTTCTGGGCGGATTTCTGACCTATACTTTCGGATGGAGAAGCATCTTTCTGTTCGTCTCCGTGGTGCTCGTTGTTCCTCTTGCGGTTATGCTGGCATTCATTACTGACAGAAAAGACAGGGGGAAAAGCTCCTACACCGACATAATGGGAACAGTTTTGTTCATGATTTTCATAATCGCATTTATGTTTGGGGTGTCATTCATCGGACGGGGGATTGAATATGTGATAATTGCGGGGGCAGGATTGATTACCGGCATTCTGTTTATAGCTCACGAGCTTAAAGATCCCAATCCGGTTCTGAACATTTCACTGTTCCGCAGCAACATAGGGTATACTATGTCCAATATTTCAGCACTTTTGAACTATTCGGCAACTTTTGCAATCGGATACCTGATCTCTCTCTACCTTCAGATTGTTATGGGATACAGTGCAGCAACGGCGGGACTGGTAATGATTACGCAGCCGGCGGTTATGGCTCTGCTGACCCCGACAATGGGGCGCCTGTCAGATCGCTTTTCGCCGTTCAGAATGTCTTCTTTGGGAATGCTGCTCTGTGCAGTCGGCACAACACTGTTTATTTTTGTGAGCGTGGAGACTTCTCTGACATACGTTATCACAGCACTGACTGTAACAGGACTTGGATTTTCCCTCTTTGCATCGCCAAATACCAATGCGGTTATGGGTTGTGTTGACAGAAAGGACTATGGAATAGCCAATTCAGTGCTGAATACAATGCGCTCAGTGGGACAGACATTAAGCATGGTAATCGTTACAATTATTGTTTCTGCCGCTCTGCCCGGGATTCAGCTGATTGCCGCTGAACCGGCGGGGCTGGTGTTAGTCATACGAACGGCCTTTATAATATTTACCATAATGTGCATAGCAGGCGTTTTTTTATCGCTCAAGCGCAAGCGGGATTACTGAGCCCTTGCCAAATTGTTAGAATAATGCGATAATTATAATATGAATATCAAACAGATAGCAAAGGCTGCAGGTGTATCTGTTGCCACAGTATCCAGAGTTCTGAACCATCCGGACAGTGTGGCACCTGCAACCAGAGAAAAAATTCAAAAGGTAATTGACGAGGAGGAGTACACTCCCAACTGGTTTGCCAGAGGATTGAACTTCAACAGTACAAAGACCATAGGCCTCGTAATTCCCCATACGATAAATTCCAACTACATGGAGATTGCAAACGGTGTCGAGGAAGTGGCACGGCAGAAGGGGTACATCACCTTCATGTGCAATATGGAAAAGGACCCCCAGATGGAGAAGGAATATATCGATCAGCTGGTTAAGAGAAAGGTTGACGGCCTTATTTTGATGTTCACGAATCTGGACGATGAATATATGAATTGGATTCGAAATGAAAAAATACCAACGGTGCTGATAGGTGGAGGAAAGGTTATTCAGGACTGGGACTCGGTAAATGTGGACTGCAGAGCGGGAGCAGCTGAAATGGTTGCTCATCTGGTTGAGTGCGGACATGAAACCGTAGGGATACTGTGCGGTGATAATCCGGAAACCGAAATGCAGGACATGCTGCTGGGATACAAAAATGTGCTTCAGGCAAGCGGCAAAAAGGTCAGCGAAGAGCTTATCAGATGTGTTGAAAACAACATTGAAGGCGGATATTTAGGTATGAAGAAGATGATTGCCGAATCTACCGGTGAAGACAGGGTAAATGCGCAAAAGCTTCCGGATGTGATTTTTGCAACAAGTGACGAGATTGCCTATGGAGCTATGGATGCAATCAAAGACAGCAGCCTGAAGATACCGGAGGATATAGCAATAGCCGGATTCGGCAACAACAGAATGTCCAACCTGATGGAGCCGAAACTTACCACTGTTGAGCAGCCGTTCAGAAAGATGGGCATATACGGCGCCCGAATACTGTTTGATCTTATAGAGGAGAATGCAGACAGGAAGAATAAAAAGAGAGCGGGCGGGAAATCCGACCGCCGACATATTGTATTGCAAACAAAGATGCGTGTCAGGAAATCATGCGGAAACAAGGGAAGAATAGGAGAAATGTTCTGATGCTGCGGACAAGTTTTCTTGGAATGAAACTGAAAAACCCGGTGTTTATTGCAGCGGGTCCATGGAATAGAGACGGAAGAGGTCTTAGAAATTCAATTGTGGCCGGTGCCGGTGCTGTGGTAACGGAAAGCATTGTCAGCGATACAATGCTTGATGTCAGACCTCGAATTGCCAGTGACAGTATGGGGGCACAGAATATAAGACTGTACAGCGACATACAAATCGAAGGCTGGGAACGGGAGATGGAAATTGCCAGACTGGGCAAAGGACCCGATGGCAGAGGTGCGGCAATAATAGCCAGTATTTCCGGTCATTCTCCATCGGAGCTGGCATATCTGGCGAGCAAGATGGAGAAATACGGGGCCGATGCAATAGAGCTTTCCGTATCAAATCCGGCTATAGAAGCACTGGAGGTTATAGCTTCTCATTCGGATATAATTTTTGAGATGACGAAAGAAGTTGTCGGGTCGGTGAAAATACCCGTACTCGTTAAACTGTCCCAGAATACAACAAATATTTCCAAGGTTGCCAGAGCGGTTAAGGATGCCGGCGGTGCCGGCGTAAGTGCCATTAATACCGTCAGGGGAATTCTGGGTGTGGATATTGAGACGGCATCTCCATCACTGGCTACATACGGAGGTATTTCCGGCAAGTATATCCGGCCTCTCGGGCTGGCATCCGTTGCAACCATTTCGCAGACGGTGGACATACCTATAAGCGGAATAGGAGGAATAGACAGTGCACATGCCGCAATTGAATATATGATGCTCGGTGCCGACACGGTACAGGTGGCTACGGCGGTTATGCTTGGAGGTCGGGGTGCTGTTGCAGGGATTTTGCAGGGAATGGAAGAATGGGGGAGAGAGCACAATCTGAAAAACATTTCTGACATAAGAGGTGCCGCTCTGGACAAGCTCAAAGCCTTTGATGAGATGAAGTTTGAGCCTGCAGTGAGCAGAGCCAATAGTGTTGCATGCAGGGAAAGCTGCAGTAAATGTATTGATACATGTATGTACGGAGCCATATCAAGAAGCGGTGATTCTATAAGAGTTGACAGAATCAGATGCACAGGATGCGGACTGTGTAACTTTGTATGTCCCGCTAAAAAACTGAAGTTGAGTTGGTAAAATAAAAAAGACCGGAGCGGGTCTTTTTTATTTAAATGGGTTGAAATTGTCAGAAAATACTTTATAATTGTAGATAGGTATGTAACTGGTTTCAAGACCATTACCTTAATAAATATTTCATCAAAGTAAAGGAGGATATTGTATGTATAAGTGTAGTTTAGAAAGAATGTCAGACAAGATCAAGACCTTCTCCAAGTTCGGCGATACGGGAAACGGCGGTATCACCAGATACTCGCTTTCCGAGGAAGCCAACATGGCCAGAGAAGAATTTGAGAAGAGAATGAAAGCCATCGGGGCTAAGATTGAATACGATGATCTGGCATGCATGTACGCTACAATTGAAGGTTCAGATCCTAATGCCAAGAGAATCGTTATGGCTTCACATTGTGACTCTGTAAAGAACGGCGGTAATTACGACGGAATTCTGGGTGTTATGACCGGTATGGAGGTACTGGAAACAGTAGTTTCAGAGGGCATCCCTCATAAGCACCCGCTCACTGCAATGATATGGACAAACGAAGAAGGGTCACTCTACCCGCCGGCAATGATGGTATCGGGCATTATCTGCTATGACTATCTGCCTGACGATTTGAAACCGAATTTCAAGTATGAAAACATGATGGCTTCCAAACCGATGGATGAATCCCCTTATGCGAATTTCGGAGAAGCTCTGGCAGCGAGCAAGTTCAAAGGACCTAAGGAAAACAGACTTAGCCCTGACAAGTACTGTGCAATGTTTGAAGCGCATCTGGAGCAGGGACCTATCCTTGAAGATGCCGGAAACGAAATAGGAGCGGTACAGCTGGTAATGGGCATGTTCAACTATGGAATCAAGTTCAGCGGATTCTCAGCTCATGCCGGTACATTCCCGATGGCAAAGAGACATGACGCTCTTCACGCTGCTGCGGACTTCATCTGTGAATTGCACAGAAGATATGACGCTTACAATGCGGAAGTTGTTGCGGCGGGAATGCCTGAGTTCGTTTATACCACAGGTGAAATCCATGTTCACCCTTGCATCCATACGGTAATTCCTGACGAGGCGGTTATTTCACTGGACGTAAGACATCCTGAACCGGCTGTAAGAGCCAGATGCATGGAAATCCTGAAAGAAATGGCATCTCAGGAATGGCAGCAGTGCAAGTGCGAAATCAAAGAAAACTGGAAGAGAGATTCGGTTCCGTTTGACTCCAGACTCATAGGATTTGTAGAAGAATCCATGGACGAAATGGGAGCCAAGTGGCAGAAGATTCTGTCAGGAGCTGGACATGACGCACAGTTCTGCGCATATGTGATTCCAACCACAATGCTGTTCGCAAGAACCAAGGACGGACTTTCACACTGTGAAGATGAATTCGTATCCGACGAAGACTGCACAGCAGTTGCAACCGCTACTCTCAATGCGGTTCTCAAGTGCGATGCATCGGATGAGTTTTAGTCGACCCGATAGGCATGACCTTTAAAATAATGGATTGAGCCGGCGTGGAGGGTTATGTTCTCACGTCGGATGACTATCCGAGAACCTGAAAAGGAGGAATAAAATTGAGTAAAGTAGTAAAAGCAAAGTACACTGCTGAAGCTGTTGCGGGATTCACTCACAGAACAGCTTTGGAAGAAGCAGCAAGATGTCTGCTGTGCCACGATGCACCTTGCAGCAGGGATTGTCCTGCAGGAACAGACCCGGGTAAGTTCATAAGATCGATAAGATTCAGAAATGCTAAGGGTGCAGCCGAGACAATCAGAGAAAACAACATCATGGGCGGAACATGTGCACATGTTTGCCCTTTTGACAGACTCTGTGAAGAAGCTTGTTCAAGATGCGGTATCGATAAGCCTATCCAGATCGGTAAATTGCAGAGATACGCCATTGAACAGGAGAAGCTCTTCAAGATGAAGACTCTGAAAGCTCCGGCAAAGAAGAAACCGGGAAAGATCGCATGTGTAGGTGCAGGTCCCGCATCACTGGCATGTGCGGCTGAACTGGCAAAGGCCGGTTACAGAGTAACAATATTCGAAAAGGAAGCAAAAGCAGGCGGTGCAACCTCATATGCTATCGTTCCTTCCAGACTTCCGCAGGCAGTAGTTGATCACGACGTTGCTCAGGTCAGAGGTCTGGGTGTTAAGTTCGTATTCAACACCGAAGTAAAGGCCGGTGATCTGGATGATTACGATGCGGTATTCATCGGAGCGGGTTGCGGAGTAAGCGCAATTCCTGACATCAAGGGCGCTGACCTGAAAGGTGTTTACGGCGCACTGGACTTCCTTAAGGAAGCAAAGACCACTAAGCCTTCATTTGCAGGCAAGAGAGTTCTCTGCATAGGCGGTGGTGATTCCGTTACGGACTGTGCGGTAACAGCTAAGCTTCTGGGAGCTGAAGATGTTAAGATCGTTTACAGAAGAACCATCGAAGAAGCACCGGGCACTATTGAAGAATTCCACTATGCTCTGTCACTGGGGATCGGAATGGTTACCGGACTGGCTCCTGCAGCAATAAATGGCAGTAAGAAGGTTACTTCCGTAGAATTCAAGGGATTCTATGACAAGAAGGCTTCAGCTGAATTCAGCGCTGACATTATCGTATTCGCAACCGGACAGGGCCCTGCGGATATAACTGAAATCGCTCCTGTTAAGATTAAAGAGAAGGGCAAAACAGTGAGAGCTCCTAAGGGCAAAGCCGGCGGAAAATATTTCGCGGCAGGAGATGTTGTAAACGGTGGAGATACTGTTGTTGAAGCAGTTGCAAAGGGCAAGGAAGCGGCAGCTTCCATGATTGCTTACCTTGAAAAGAAAGGAGTGAAATAGAATGGCAGTTAAAAAAGATTTATCATTGAAATATCTGGGTGTTGATTGTCTGAATCCTTTCTTTCTTTCATCATCACCGGTAGGCGGTAACTATGACATGGTTGCCAAGTGCTACGAAAGCGGATGGGGCGGATGCTTCTTCAAAACCGTCGGTATTTTCGTAGCGGACGAATGTTCACCGAGATTTGACCAGACTAACAAGGAAGGTCTTCCTTGGCTGGGATTCAAGAACATGGAACAGATTTCCGATAAGCCGACTGAGCAGAACTTCGAATTCATCTACAGGCTGTGCAGGGATTATCCTGAACACGTTACTGTAGCATCCATCATGGGTTCAACCATTGATGAATGGAAGAAGCTCGCGAAAATGGCAGATGAAGCGGGGGCAAAGATTATTGAAGGAAACTTCTCTTGTCCGCAGATGACTTCACACGACATGGGTTCCGATGTCGGTACAAACAATGAATTGGTTGAATCATATTCAAAAGCAGTGTCGGAAACAGTTCCGCACATTCCGTTTGTAGCCAAGATGACTCCAAACTGTAAGAATATGGAGGAACATGCCCGTGCGGCCGTAAAGGGCGGTGCAGCAGCGGTTTCCGCTATCAACACCATTAAGTCAATCACAAACATTGACTTTGAAAACAACACAGGTATGCCTGTAGTAAACGGTAAATCATCGATTTCCGGATACTCCGGTGCGGCAGTTAAGCCGATTGCTCTCAGATTCTGTGCACAGGTGCAGCAGGATGAGGAAATCCATAACATGGTTAAAGGCGGCAAGTTCGATTTCGGCTACGGACACGAGCTCTCAGGCATCGGCGGTATCGAAACATGGAGAGATGCTGCGGAGTTCCTAGCAGTAGGATGCAGAAACGTTCAGGTTACTACGGCAATCATGCAGTATGGATACAGAATTGTTGAAGACATGACTTCAGGCCTCATGCACTTCATGGATGAAAAGGGCTACGACAATCTGGATGAATTCATCGGAATTGCACTCCCTAACCTCATCCCTGCGGAAGATCTGGACAGAAGCTTCATGCTCTTCCCTAGATTCGATGAGAAGAAGTGTATCGGATGCGGCAGATGCTACATCTCCTGCTACGATGCCGCTCATCAGGCAATTGACTGGGATGAAAAGAAGAGGAAACCAATCCTGAATGAAGAAAAATGTGTTGGCTGCCACCTCTGTCTTAATGTTTGCCCTGTACAGGATTGTATCGTTCCGGGCGAATTTAAGGAGAAAGAAGGACACAAGATGTCAAAGGATATCAAGTTCAAGCAGAAGTACGATTAAAAATCAACCATTTTTACTATCGAACAGCTATTTAAGCTTGACGGTGGTTTGAGAGAAAAACGGACTGCCTTGGAAACCAAATTAAAGTTTCCAGGCAGTCTTTTTGCGATTCACACCTCAATAAAGATGATGATTAAATCTGATTGCAAATTTATAAATGCTGGACCTTCAGAGTTTGTGCCGATGAATTTCCGGTTTGCTGTAAAACTGAAAGTGATTATTCATTTCATCTCGTTTTGTAGTATAATAAAAAGACAAAGGAGCGGACGAAGTGAACACGGTTGATATTATAACAAGAAAGAGAGACGGCAAAATTCTCGCCCCCGCAGAGATAGAATATATGGTGAGGGGCTACACCGATGGAAGTATCCCCGATTATCAGATGGCAGCTTTTCTTATGGCTGTTTATTTTAATGGAATGGATGAGGAGGAGACGATTGCTCTTACCGGGTATATGAGAGATTCGGGAGATGTGGTGGATCTGTCCGGAATCAAAGGAATAAAAGTCGACAAGCACAGCACGGGAGGGGTTGGAGACAAGACCACCCTCATTGTGGGACCTCTTGCTGCAGCTTGCGGGGTGCCTGTTGCCAAGATGAGCGGCAGGGGACTGGGATTTACCGGAGGAACTGTGGATAAAATGGAGGCAATACCGGGATTCAGAACATCAATGGAACGGGAAGAATTCATAAGACAGGTAAACGAGACAGGAATCGCGGTTATAGGACAGACCGGACATATAGCCCCTGCCGACAAGAAGATGTATGCCTTGAGAGATGTAACGGGAACCGTAGAGAATCTCAGTTTGATTACTGCGAGTATAATGAGCAAAAAGCTTGCTGCAGGCTCCGATGCAATAGTTCTGGATGTAAAGACGGGAAGCGGTGCTTTTATGAAGAGCGAGGAGGAATCCACAGCTCTGGCTGAAATGATGGTGAAGATAGGAAAAGGAAGCGGCAAGAAAACCCTGGCGGTGATTTCTGACATGGAAGAACCCCTGGGACTGGCTGTGGGCAACGCACTGGAAGTCCGGGAGGCAATTGATGTTCTCAAAGGACAGGGGCCCGCAGATGTAAGGTCGCTGTCGATTGAGCTGGCCGGTCTGATGATTCATTTGAGCAGCGGAGAGGATATCGAATCGGCGGCAAAACGAGCGAGTTCAGCTCTTTCGGATGGCAGTGCTTTGGAGAAATTCAGGGAATTCGTGGCGGCCCAGGGCGGCAACCCGGACATTACGGAGGATTACGGTCTGCTTCCGCAGGCCGGAAAGGAAGAAGAGGTAAGAGCCAAGGCGTCCGGATATATTCAGCGGGTGGATGCCATGACCATCGGCACGGCATCACAGCATACGGGTGCGGGACGGGAGAAAAAGAATGATTCGGTGGATCTGTCGGCAGGCATTCTTCTCGCTGCCAAGACCGGTGACAGAGTCAGAGTGGGGGATCTCCTCTGCACCTTGTACGGTAATAATGAGAATAAGATACAAGCGGCGGCCAAAGAAGCGGAAAAGGCTTTTGAGATAGGAAGCGATATGCCGACCGGCAGAGAATTGATTAAGAAGATTGTTGAGTAGGAGGAAAAGGAAAACATGAGAATTCATTTTTACGGGGCAACTACGGGAGTAACGGGTTCGTGTCATCTGATAACTACGGATAAACATAAGATTTTGCTCGATTGCGGGCAGTTCCAGGGCGGTAAGGCACAGGAGGAAATGAACTATGAACCCTTTCCTTTTGAACCTTCGGAAGTGGAATATGTGATATTGAGCCATGCACATATTGATCACTGCGGCAGAATTCCTCTGCTTGTAAAGAGAGGTTTTACCGGCCAGATTTACTGTACCGATGCTACCGCTGATTTGCTGGAAATCATGCTGAAAGACAGCGGACACATACATGAGAAGGAAGCGGAATGGCATAACAGAAAGAATGAGAGAGCAGGCAGACCGCTGGTTGAACCTTTGTATACGGAAAAGGAAGCAGAGGAATCTTTGAAGTATGTGAAACCCGTCCTTTACGACCAGCTCATCGAGTTAAACGAGGAGATGAGAATCGTGTTCAATGATGCGGGTCACATTCTGGGTTCGGGGGTAATTGAACTGTGGGTTGAGGAAAACAATAATGTATCGAAAATTGTTTTTTCAGGCGATCTTGGTGTAATGGACAGACCTATTCTGCGCAATCCTACCATAATCAAAAAAGCTGATTATGTGATTATGGAAACAACTTACGGAAACCGGCTGCACCCTGAAAATATTATGGATGTAAACAATCTCATCAATATTATCATAGAGACATCGGCTCGCGGCGGAAATACCATCATCCCTTCATTTGCTGTGGGAAGAACGCAGGAACTTATTTATGAACTTAATAAAATATATGACAGTAAGGACGATCCGAGAAAAAAGAAACTGCAGAATGTGATGGTTTATGTGGACAGCCCTATGGCAAATGCCGCAACAGAGGTTTTCAAACAAAACGCTCAGGTCTTTGATGAAGGCACCAAGGATGATATCAGCAAAGGCGACCACCCCCTTGAATTTGACAATCTGAAATTCACAAAGACAACGGAAGAATCCAAGTGGCTGAATTTCGATCGCAACCCTAAGGTGATTATTTCGGCCAGCGGCATGTGCGAAGCCGGAAGAATCAGGCATCATCTGAAGTACAACCTGTGGGATGCGCGCAACAGCATTGTTTTTGTGGGATATCAGGCGGAAGGAACTTTGGGAAGAACCTTGATTGAAGGTGCGACCGAAGTCACTCTGTTTGGTGAAAAGATTAATGTCGTTGCCAAAATTCACAATCTGGAGGGCTTCTCCGGCCATGCCGACAGAGACGGTTTGCTCGCATGGCTTAAGGGATTCCAAGTGGAACCGAAGAAGATATTCTTGGTGCACGGAGAACCGCAGGCAAAAATTGATTTCGCCGAAACCGTGAAACAGGAGTTGGGATACGAACCGATAGCGGTTAACGTCAACAGCGAATATGAGCTCGAAGTGGGAGGATCGGCTGTAACCATGGAGAAAGCCATGGAAGAAGCGGTTGATGAAAAAGTTGTGAACGACACCAGAGAGAATCTCTTTAATGTCAGAAGAAGGCTGGAAGATATAATTTACAATACGAACCTGAGCGTTGACCATAACACTTCTCCGGATAAGCTGGCAAGGATGAACAATATTATACTGGAGCTGGAGAAAGCGGCCATCAATCTGGGTGCTGCTATCTCCGAGAGCGACGAACCTGACGGTGTGGAACTGACTGAGGCGGATTTGGCCAGAATAGAAGAGGAATCCGGAAAACAACGGCAGGAAAGAGCCGCTCGCTAAGAAGGGACAACAGAAACAGTAAATGATATAGAGAAGGACAAAGCACCCGCCGGGGTGCTTTTTTGAGAAAACATTGTCACAAAAACGATACAGTGTGTTAAGATAGAGACAAGGTATGTTACGTGAGGAGATTTACAATGTCGGATTTACAGATTATTAAAGAGAGTGTACAGCAGGTGGCTGAAGCTATCAGTATAGCACTGGGTGTAGAAGTCGAAATTGTCGATAATAAGCTGACCGTTATAGGGGGAACCGGTGTTTATCATGATCGCATAGGTAAAAAAGAGGAGAGCGGTGACTTGGAGGGTAATTACCTCTATGCAAGGGTTTTGCGCATGGGAGTTACTCAATATATCGAGGATGCACTGGCGGAAGTAGGGTATGATGAAAAAGGACTGGGTGCCACCATGTCCGGCGAACGGGCCGAAATATGTACGCCGATTATATGTGGCAATGACACCATAGGAATAATCGGACTGGTTGCTTTTAATGAGGAACAGAAGCAGATTCTGTCGGATGCCAAGAGAAACATGGTTGGCTTTGTCGAAAGAATGGCGGATCTTCTGGCCGCTAAAGCGGATCAGCAGGCTACGCTTACCAGTGTATCCGTATCCCGTGACGAAATGTCTACATTTCTCGAAACCGCTCACGAAGGAATTTTTGCATTGGATGTTCGCGGATATGTGAAACACTGCAACAACAGGGCAGCCACCCTATTTAAAACAACCAAAAAGGATCTCATAGGCAAACATATAAGCAACCTTATGCCGGGCAGCCCGGTCATAAAGGTCCTCGAAACAGGCAGGGGCTATACAGAAAATGAAGAGATATTTAAGATAGATGACAGGCAGCACCACTTTATAGTTACGGTAAAGGCGATAATAACAGGTGATGAAATTGAAGAGGTTGTTGTATCTTTCAGGGATATAGAGGAAGCACAAAAGCTGGTATACACCTTTAATAACAGACAGATAAAGAATACTGTCCATGATATTGTCGGAAACAGCAAAAAAATCATGACTGCAAAGAGACAGTCCCTTGTTATTGCCAAGGGAAACTCCACTGTTCTTATTACCGGCGAATCGGGAACGGGTAAAGAGATGTTTGCCAAGGCAATTCACTATGCCAGCAACAGGGCTGACGGTCCCTTTGTAACGGTGAATTGCGGTGCCATTCCCGAAAACCTGCTTGAAAGTGAGCTCTTCGGATATGAGAAGGGAGCGTTTACCGGAGCATCGGATAAGGGCAAGGCGGGAAAGTTTGAATTGGCTGACGGGGGTACCATTTTCCTTGATGAAATCGGGGACATGCCTCTGCATCTGCAGGTAAAGATTCTTCATGTGCTTCAGAACATGAGATTCGAAAGAGTGGGAGGTAACAAAGATATCATCGTTGATGTCCGCGTAATTGCGGCAACAAACAGGGATCTGGAGAAGCTCATAGATGAAGGCAAATTCCGTGAGGATCTGTATTACAGGTTGAGTGTTATACCTCTTAATATTCCTCCTCTCAGAGAGCGCAAGGAAGATATAAGAATGCTTATGTATCATTTCCTTAAGAAAAACAATGCGTTTATGAACAGAAGAATCAGCGGTTTTTCTACGGAGGTTGAGGATCTGTACACGAATCACGACTGGCCCGGCAATGTGCGGGAACTGGAGAATGCGGTGGAATACGGGACAAACATGGCTTTTGGCAACATCATAACTATAGAGGAGGTTCCTGCCAGAATTCTCAGGAAGGAAGAGGAAATTACCAAATTCAGCAATATGGATAAACCTCTTGCGGAGCAGGTCAAGTACTACGAAAGAGAGATAATAATCAAAAAGCTGAAGCAGCATAACGGTGTCAAGGACGTTGTTGCCAGGGAGCTGGGAATGTCAAGAGCTACACTGTACAGGAAGCTGTCGGAGCTTGGTATTAACTAATGCACAATAGCATTATTCTTGTTTTGTTTCCTTGTACAAAGCTGTGGATTTGTAGTAAAATACGATAGACGGAATAGTGCAATATGCGGCAACTAATGGTTTCATTTTAACATAATTCAAGGAGGAATTAACTATGTCATTAAGAGAAGCATTACCAAAGATCGTTACCCCACTGCCTGGTCCAAAAGCACAGGCTATGCTGGACAGAAGAGCTGCAGCAGTTCCCAAGGGAATCGGTTGTGCTTACAAAGCGGTAATCGAAAGAGGCGAAGGCGCCATGTTTGAAGACGTTGACGGAAACATTTTCCTCGACTGGATCGGCGGCGTAGGCGTACTCAATATAGGATATTCAAATCCTGAATGTATCGCTGCAGTAAAGGAACAGGCGGACAAGTTCTTCCACTCAATGTTCAACATGACTACTCACGAAGGATATGTTAAGCTGGCGGAAGAAATGAACAAGATTGTACCTGTTAGAGGTGATAAGAAAAAGTCAATGTTCGTTTGCTCGGGTTCAGAGGCTGATGAGAACGCTGTTAAGATTGCAAAGAGCTATACAGGCAGACCTAACATCATCGTATTCACAGGCGCTTTCCACGGCAGAACGGCCCTGACTATGACGATGACTGCAAAGAAGGTCTATGCAATCGGCATGGGACCTTTCCCGGACGGCGTGTATAGAGCAGAGTTCCCAAATATCTACAGAGCACCCGGCAATATGAGTGAAAACGAAGCTATTGCATACTATGTTAAGAAGCTGGAAGAAGTATTCGTCGAAGCGACTCCATACGATCAGTGTGCTGCTATCGTATTTGAACCTGTACAGGGAGAAGGCGGATTTGTTCCTGCTCCGATTGAATGGGTTAAGGCTGTCAGGAAGATCTGTGATGATAAGGGCATCATGATGATCTGTGACGAAGTACAGACCGGATGGGGAAGATCAGGGAAACTGTTTGCATCGGAATACTATGCAGAAGTGGGAGCAGCTCCTGATATTCTGACAACAGCCAAGTCAATGGCAGGAGGTCTGCCAATTTCAGCCGTAACCGCAAGTGCGGAAATCATGGATGCGGTAACTCCGGGAACAATCGGCGGAACATATGGTGCAAACGCTGTGGCAGCGGCATCTGCTCTGAAGGTTATCGAAGTTATGCAGAGGGACAACTACCCTGCAAAGGCTCTTCACATTGCCGGAATCGTAAGAAGCAAGTTTGAAGAACTGATGAAAAAATATGACTGCATCGGTGACATAAGAGGCGTTGGAGCTATGATGGGCGTTGAGTTCGTTAAGGACAGAGCAACTAAGGAACCGGATGCGGATCTTGTTAACAGAATTGTTCAGAACGCTATGCACAAGGGTCTCATGATAGAATCAGCAGGAACCTACGGAAACGTTATCAGATTCCTTTGCCCACTGTGTGTAACCGATGAGCAGCTGGCTGCAGGTTTGGAAATATTTGAATCGGCACTGGCAGAAGAAACAGCCAAATAATGACAAAATAGGTATATGTCGGATGGCATATGCAAAAAGAGCCCGTCAGGGCTCTTTTTTTCGTTGCAAAAGCTACATTTTGAAACAAATTGCTTGATTTTTAACAAGCAATACCTTATACTTTAGTTGTGGTTATCCCCCTGATAACCTCATTAATCTCTAATCCCAATACCCCTTTTAACAAAAGAGACCTTCGGGTCTCTTTTGTTTTTTTATCTGTTTTAAGGTGGTTTACATAAAAATGTGGTATACTTGTGCGTAGTAAGAGGACAAGATTATGAAAACGTTTATTGAACCCTGCAGTGAAACTGTCTATGAAGGTCCGCTGTGGGATGCTTACTTCGATGGAATGAATATAGGTGTGCTTGATATAGAGACCACAGGTCTTAACCCTCAATGGTCCGAGTGCATACTGGGAGGCATTTATAAATACGGAGAGGGCAAACTTTTTCAGTTCCTCGTTGAGAACAGAACACGGGAGTGCGAAACTCTGGAGGCATTCATAAGTGAAATTGCAGAACTGGATGCTGTGATAACATATAACGGAAAATACTTCGATATACCGTTTTTGGAGCAGAGATTGCGATTTCACGGGCTGCCTGTAATGAAAGAAGTATATAATCTGGATTTATACAGAGTGATAAGCGGGCATTCACCGCTGAAAAGTCTGTTGCCGAATTTGAAGCAGAAGACTGTGGAAAACTATATGGGACTCTGGTCATCACGAGAGGATGAAATCAGTGGTGCTGAAAGTGCGGAACTATATAAGCACTATGAGGCTACGGCGGATGAGGAGTCGGAGCGTAAGATTTTGCTCCACAATAAAGACGATGTGCGGCAGCTGGCGGGGCTTACAAAAGTTATAAGCAAATGTGACTTTCATAAGGCCATGTTCAGGATGGGATTTCCCGTTTACGAGTCAGGGATTCGGCTTGTTACGGGAAGACCGGATCTGGGCAGAAGCGTCCTGAAGATAAGAGGAAGACAGCTCTTTACCCCGGGCAGATTGCCTGTTGATTATGTGGGATTCGACTGGAACGGTAGAGATATAAGATCCGTGTTTAACGGAATGGAGGAATCCTTTGAGTTTGAGATTCCGATAGTACGCAGCTCGGGACTGGCGGTAATTGATTTAAAAATGCTGCGGCTGGAACCCGGAGAGACTATGGGTTCAGGCAGTGTCCGGGATATTGCTTTATTTCCCGGATACAACAACGGCTTTCTAGTGATTGCGGAGCGGGATGAAATCAAATATGCGGAAATAAATTATTTTACAAAGGCCTTGGCAGGTAAGTTTATTAGGGAGGAACTGGAATGAAGATAGGTTTTATTGGAACGGGAAATATGGGTGGAGCCATCCTGCGGGGATATGCCAAATCATCGGCGGCTGCAGGCAACACAATTCTGATTCACAACAGGACGACGGAGAGAAATGAGGAGATGGCAAAGGCCATAAGAAACGCCGTGCAGAGCGAACCGACCACTGAAATATGTAATGATAATTTTGTCCTGTCTCAGCGGTCGGATATCGTGATAGTGGGTGTCAAGCCGATGGACGTTCCCGGAGTTCTGGAAGAGATAAAGGGGTGCGGCAAGCTGATAATATCCATGGCGGCAGGTGTGAGTCTGGCAAGTATGGAGGCTATTCTCGGGGCTGATGTCCGCCTGATTCGTATTATGCCGAACACACCGGCGCAGGTTGGTGAAGCCATGACGGCCATGACAAGAAACGGCAATGTAAGTGCGGAGGATTTCGATAAAGCCAAAATGATTTTTGATGCTGTGGGCAGAACCGAGGAGGTTGAAGAAGAACTCATGGATTGCATTGTCGGAGTCAGCGGAAGCAGCCCGGCATACACATATATGTATATTAATGCGCTCATTGAGGCGGCTGTAGAAGAAGGGATGAAACCTGACAAGGCCAGAATTTTTGCTGCACAGTCAGTGCTGGGAGCGGCAAAAATGGTTCTCGAGAATCGCGAGAGTCCGGAGCATTTGAGAATAAATGTTTCCTCACCGGGCGGAACCACCATAGAGGCGGTAAAGGTTTTGCAGGCTAACGGTTTCGAAGAAAAAATAAAGGAAGGCTTCAGAGCGGCAGTTGCACGTTCAAGGGAGATGACTGAAGAATGATTTTTGAAGAGAAGAGAATAGACAGCGAACTAATATATGAGGGAATTATTCTGAACTTGCGCCGCGACAGAGTGACAGCAGCAGGCGGAGAGGCATACCGCGAAATTGTTGAACACAACGGTGCCGTTGCGATGCTGGCCCTGACCGACGATGACAAAGTGATTATGGTGCGCCAGTACAGATATGCCTGCGGGAGGCCGGTTTTGGAAATTCCTGCCGGAAAGATTGATTGCGGAGAGACAGATCCGATAAGTGCAGCGGTTCGCGAACTCAAAGAGGAAACGGGATATACGGCAGAGAATATTTTACATTTGGGGGATGTGAATCCCAGCTGTGCCTATTCTGAAGAGGTAATTCACTTGTATTTAATGACAGGGCTTAATCCCGGGGAGCAGTGTCCCGATGAGGATGAGGCACTGGACGTTATAGAGATACCTTTCGATGAAGTGTATGAAATGGGCGTGCGCGGGGAGCTGGTTGATGCCAAAACCCTGGCGGCACTTCTTATGGCCGGTGAACGGAGGTAATACAATGTATACCGAAGCTTTTGCTGAACATCTTCAAAGCGAAAAGAAAATGGCTGCCAACTCACTGGAGGCATATAAGAGAGATGTAAATGCTTTTCTTTTCTTTGAGAAGGAACGGGGAATCAGTGATGTTACAGAGATCTCAAGCACTGAGATAGTGGCCTATCTTCACAGCCTGAAGGATGAAGGCAAATCCGCATCAACCGTTAACAGGAAGGTGGCTTCTGTGAGAGCATTTTTTACGTTTCTGGCTCAGAGCGGAATCATACCTGATAATCCGACGATCAATATAAGGGCACCGAAAATTGAAAAAAAAGTTCCCGAATATTTTAGCATCGGAGAAGTGGAGAGACTTATGGAATGTCCCGGGAAGTCCGTTAAGGGAATCAGGGACAAGGCGATTCTGGAGATTCTCTATGCTACGGGAATCAGGGCATCCGAACTGATTGAGATCGATTTGGAGGATGTCAATTTCCGTATGGGATTTATTACCGCTTCGGCTGCCAATAACAAAGCAAGAATTATTCCTTTGGGACGTCCTGCAAGAGAGGCACTCGAGGAATATGTCTTTAATTATCGTGACAATCTCCTGAAGGAAGGAAGTGAGGAAAAGGCTCTGTTTGTAAATTACGCCGGTGCGAGGATCAGCAGGCAGGGGCTATGGAAAACATTGAAGGAATATGGGGAGAAAGCAGGTTTAAGCTGTGTACTGACACCGAATACCCTCAGAAATTCTTTTGCGGTGCACATGCTGCAGAACGGTGCGGATCTCAAGTCTCTGCAGGAGTTAATGGGTCATGAAGATATTACTGCCACACAGATGTATCTGGCCGCCACAAAAATTCGAATTAAGGATGTTTACGATCACTCTCATCCGAGGGCTAAATAGGAAGCTAAATAGGAAGTGTTAAAAAAGGCTTGTTTCAGAGGCATCGGTCATGTATAATAATCAAGCGTGTGTGGAACAATACACGTAAGCTGAAGTATTTTACGGGCGGTCCTCTGTCTGATACATAAAGTTATTTAAGGCACGAACGTTTCGAAGGGAAGGAGGAAGAGCAATGGACGTATTAAACTCGGTAGCAAAGGAATATATGAAGTCTGACATCCCTGCGTTTAATGTTGGAGACACTGTTAAGGTGCACATTAAAATTAAAGAAGGTAACAGAGAAAGAATTCAGATATTCGAGGGCTTCGTTCTGAAGAGACAGAACGGTGGAATCGGAGAGTCATTCACAGTAAGAAGAATCGCTTCCGGCGTCGGTGTGGAAAAGACATTTCCGCTGCACTCGCCGCTGGTGGAGAAAATTGAAGTAACCAAGCGCGGTAAAGTCAGAAGAGCAAAGCTTCATTATATGCGCCGAAGAACAGGAAAGTCAGCTAAGATTAAGCAGAGATAAATCAGACAACTATCCTGTGTTCAAAAGGGAATCTTGTTGGGATTCCTTTTTTAATATAAAGTATTTGCATTACAGTTAACATGTGATAAAATTACCGTGCCCGAAGTAGTTAGATTAACTAACAAAGGAGACTGTTAATTATGGAAATTACAGAAAAGAGAAGAAAAGCAATGGAGTGGGCTGATGGAGTTATGCAGAAGGTTAAGGACGACCCGAGACCTTATGTCAAGGTAAGAGACGGATGGCCGGTAACGGATCTGAAGGATTTGCTTATCAAGGCAAATGAATATTATGGGGATAATATTGCATATCTGCAGAAGTGGGATCCTGACGGTGAATATGAGCCCACCACATACAGGGAGGTTTTTCATGATGTAAACGGACTGGGAACCTCCATGATGAAGCTGGGGCTTAAGGACAAGAGAGTTGCTGTTATAGGGCAAAACTGCTATCAGTGGTGTTCTGCTTATCTGGCTGTAACCGGAGGTATCGGTTGCATTGTCCCCCTGGATAAGGAACTTAACGGGGAAGAGCTGAAGAATCAGATTATAAGATCGGAAGCTGCAGCTGTCGTGGCTGACAGCAAATTTATCAATATTTTTAAGGAAATCAAAGCAAGTGGAGACACCGACCTGGAAATAATAATAAGCTTTGATCTGGATGAAGAAAATGACGGTATACTTTCATGGAGGCAGCTCAAGGAAGAAGGTAAGAAGCTGGTGGAAGAGGGCGAAAGAGAGTATCTTGATGCCGAAGTGGATAATGAAATAATGAGTGTGCTTATATTCACATCAGGGACAACCGGAGTCCCCAAGGGCGTCATGATAAATCAGAAAAACCTTTGCTCCGAGCTTATGATGGGTCCTACGATTTTTGAATTAGTGGAGGATGACAGATTTTTCTCATTCCTGCCGCTCCATCACACATATGAGTGCACATGCACTTTCCTGATTGGATTCTACAAGGGCTGCTCCGTAGGTTTTTGCCAGGGATTGAAATATATAACAAAGAACCTGAAGGAAATACAGCCGACACTTCTGCTGGGCGTACCTGCTCTCTATGAGAAATTATATAATACCATCTGGAAGAATGTTCGCAAGCAGGGCAAGGAAAAACTGCTCAGGAGAGTTCTCAAGGTAAACAGAATCACGAAGAAGGCGGGTCTGGATCTTGGCGATATCTTCCTCAAGGAGATCAGAGATATCTTTGGAGGAAGGATGAAAACCATGATATGCGGCGGTGCCAAGATTGACCCTAACATTTTAGAGGGCATTAAAGATTTCGGAATCAATGCGCTTCAGGGCTACGGTTTGACAGAAGCTGCGCCTATGGGAGCCCTGAATCCTCAGGACGCTCCAAACTCAGCGGCCATCGGTGTTCCTCTTCCCGGACAGGAAATCAAAATAATAAATAAAAACGAAGAAGGTATCGGAGAAATATGCCTTCGGGGCGAAAACATCATGATGGGATACCTTGATGATCCTGAAGGGACAGCCGAAGTGCTTGATGAAGAGGGATGGTTCCACACCGGTGACCTCGGGTACACCGACAATGACGGATACACCTATCTGACAGGCAGAGCAAAGAATGTAATCATCACCAAGAACGGCAAGAACGTGTATCCGGAAGAACTGGAATATCAATTGGGACTTATACCGTTTGTTCAGGAATCTTTCGTGTTCGAGGATGAAAATGTCTCCGGAAGCGACACACTGATTGTTGCCTCAATCAAAGTGGATGAGGAAGAAATAGAGGAAATATTAGGTGCTGAATATACCGATGATGACGTTAAACAGCTCATCTGGCGGGAAGTGGATAAAATCAATGACACGGCACCTGCCTACAGAATGATTAAAAAGGTTATTCTCAGAAAGAGCGACTTCGTTCACAACACATCATCCAAACTCATCAGGTTCTCAGAGGAGAACCGGAGTGAGGAGTAGCGGCAATTTGAGAACAGTGCGGGATTCCAACGAGTCCCGCCTTTTTTACGGTAAAGTGTGCACAGGAGGGGAACGGCCGGAATTCTCCTTTTAGAATAAAGATTGAGATGATATAATACTCTTGAAAAAGAAAATCCGGGACTATAGAAGGAAGGATGCGATTTGTAAGCATGGTTAGTATATTTATTGTAATTGCGGTAATTATTGTTGCAGTCGCAATAATAAACCAGAGAGACAAAAAAGGAAGCAAAAGAGACAATCAGCAGATGACATACATAAGATCCGAGGGGAAAACGAGCAATCCCCTTGGAAATATTATCAGCAACCCTCTAAAGAACAACGATTTGCAGTCAAAAGCCGATAGGGTTGCAGACAGTTGGAATTCGGGAGATGAGCCTAAAGTGTCCGCCTATGAAAGAAGCCTGAAGGAGCTTGTAAAAAGCGGACTTCTTACGCAAAGTCAAATGTGGGAAATGGTTGATAAAGCAGAACGCGAAAAGAGGTAAATGTGATGGATATAATTACAATAATATCAAGCCCGATTTTCATATGGTTAGCCATTGCGGTTGTGCTTGCTGTTGTAGAAGCTCTGACAATGGGATTGACGAGCATATGGTTTGCAGGAGGAGCTTTTGCGGCAGCGATTACGGCTCTCATCGGCGGCAGTTTGATTTTGCAGATAGTTATTTTTGTTGCCGTTTCAGTTGTTCTTTTGCTGGTTACGGGTCCCATTGCCAAGCGAAAAATGAACAGCAAGGGTGAGGAAACCAATATCAATGCCATAATCGGAACAACGGGAGTGGTTGAAGAGTCAATAGATTGGAAATCTCCGGGACGGATAAATGCAGACGGCAAAAGCTGGCGGGCTGTTCTGGCTGAAGGAGCCCAACCGCTTGCTGAAGGACAGCAAGCCGTAATAAAAGAAGTTAAAGGTGTTACATTAATTGTAGGAGAAGAAAAAAATGACTGATTTTATTTTTATAGTATTTGTTTTACTGCTGATATTTGTAGTAATAGGACTGATTGTAACTAACATAAGAATAGTACCTCAAGCCAATGCATATGTAATTGAAAGACTGGGGAAATACATGCAGACCTGGTAGACCGGATTACATTTCAAGATTCCTCTGGTTGATAAGATTGCCCAAAAGGTATCGTTAAAGGAACATGTCATTGACTTTCCGCCTCAGCCGGTTATAACAAAGGACAATGTTACGATTGAAATAGATACGGTAGTATACTTCCAGATAACGGATCCGAGGCTCTATACATATGGTGTTCAAAATCCTATCGCGGCAATTGAAAACCTCAGTGCCACTACCTTAAGAAATATCATAGGCGACCTTGAACTTGACGGAACACTTACAAGCCGTGAGCATATTAACTCTCAAATAACATTGGTGCTTGATGAAGCGACGGATGCCTGGGGCATAAAAATAAATCGTGTTGAAGTTAAGAACATCAATCCTCCTAAGGACATACAGATGGCCATGGAGAAGCAGATGAGAGCCGAGAGAGAGAGAAGAGAAATTATTTTCAAGGCTGAGGGTGAGAAAAAATCAGCCATTCTTATTGCAGAAGGTAATAAGGAAGCGGTGATTCTTGAAGCTGAGGCCGCCAAGGAGAAGGCAATAAGAGAAGCAGAGGGTGCGGCTGAAGCGATTCTCAAAATTCAGCAGGCTACGGCAGACGGTATAAAGATGATTGCCAATGCCGGCGCAACCAAGGAAGTGCTGACGATAAAGGGGCTTGAGGCTTTCGAAAAAGCCTCAAACGGACAAGCGACAAAAATAATTATACCATCGGAGATTCAGAGCATGGCCGGACTTGCCAGCTCACTTACGGAAATTATCAGCTCCAATGAAGAAGAGAAAAAATAGCGTCATATTTGGAGAGAGCAAAAAGACCCAACACCTCAAATTGAACTGTGTCCACTAAATGGGGTACAGTTCAGTTGGCTCTAAAGGATTGGTTTTGCAAAAAGACCAACATAGCTGCATTAGCAAAGGCGTCGATGTAGGGGTCGTTACTAAAGTTAAAGCCTTTACTTTTGGGTACATACATTTTTGATTTGGAACATTAAAAAAGAACTGCCGCAATAATTTCTTATTGCGGCAGTTCTTTTCAGTAGTGGTGGAGCATAGGGGGATCGAACCCCTGACCTCTTGACTGCCAGTCAAACGCGCTCCCAGCTGCGCCAATGCCCCATGGAGCCACTGGCCGGGATCGAACCGGCCACCTGCACGTTACGAATGTGCTGCTCTGCCGGATGAGCTACAGTGGCTTGTACATATAAATATAAATGTATATACGCCTTCTTATTCATCCAGATCTTCAATCAGTTCATCGATATCGTTGTACTGCTGCTCTTTGTTTGTATCAGTGTTGATTGTCGGGTCATCTGCAGGACCGAAAACGAAGAAATATCCTACCCCCAGAAGAACAAACAGACCGATGATTACTGAAAATATTATCAATGCTTTTTTCAGCTTGGATTTTTTTTCGGCTTGTTCAGGTGTGAGAACCTTAGCCGGGATTATTTCCTCAGTTTTTCCGGTCGCAATCTTGGTTTCTTCTGTCTTAACCTCTTTCTCTTTTGCCGGGGTCTCAGCCTGTGATTTTGCCGGGGTCTCAGCCTGTGATTTTGCCGGGGTCTCAGCCTGTGCTTTTGCCGGGGTCTCAGCCTGTGCTTCTGCAGGTATGTTCGCCGCCTCGATTTTCGCATCGCTTTCACGGATAGCCTTGGAAAGAGCCTCGGCAAATGATTCGGTACCTGTTATTGTTGCAGATGGTTGGACGGTGAAAGCCTGTTCAACGGGAGCAGCTCTTTCAGCTGCCTGCTGTTTGGCTAAGCGGGTCTGGTTCATCTTTACAATACGTGCGAAAAGAGTTCCCAGTTTCTGTGCATCCGTCGGGTCGTAGACCAGCTGTTGCCATGTGCCATTGTATCTGAAGATGTAAGTATGTTTGGCTGATGAATGCTTTATAGCACTCATTTCGGTATAAGAATATTCGCGGCCATCGATGATAAGGGATTTCGCAGTGAAAAGAAAAACCTTGCCGTTGGCTTTAAATTCGATTACGTTCATGAATCCTCCGAACTTTTTGTTTTTTGCATTTAAAAATGCTGTCAAAATAAAAAGTAACCTTTACTATGATATCCCTGACAGCAGTATAAAGTCAACTGAAAATATTAATAATTTTTTATAAAGAACAAAATCTTAGAGATGTTTTTTCGAGACAAAGAGCGATAAGAGTGATATAATACTAAGGAGTGTACAGTTTTAAACATTTATTTAAAATCCGTAAAGGACATATTTTAAGAGGACACATTAAATGGATAAAAACACATTAAAAGAAAAAAGAAGAGAAACAGTCATAAGCCTTCTTAAGGGAATGAGAATCAGGAAGAACACAGAAGAAGGGTTTGACAAGGAAGATGTATATACTTGTATTCAGCAGTTGTGTGATCTTTATGAGACTCACATAGAGGAGCTGGAAAAGCACTATGAAGTAGAGCTGACAGAATTAACGGAAAGATGCACCAAGTATGATGAAAAGAGTCTGCAGTATGCGGACATCATGATGAGCGCGCAGAAATATCATGATGATATGGTGAAGCAGACAAATGATGAAGTATACGAACTTATGTCAAATGCCCAGAAGCAGTATAAGGAGAAGCAGCTTAAGATTGAAGACTTGAGAGTAGCCTTTGAGAGTGAAAAGAAAGTGCTGGGTGAAGAGCTTGATGCGGCACGGAATATGGCTGATGCTAAAAGAGATGCCATGAGAGCTGAGGTTGAAGCGGAGAAGGAGAAACTCGATGCAATCAAGCTCAGATACAGGCAGCAAATTGATGCAATGGAAGAGGAATTCCAGGAAATCAGAACCAATATCCTGCGGACGGCGACAAGCCTGAACGGACTGAAATCTCAGGTCAGCATTTCAGAGGAAGGCCAGTGGACAGTTACCGAAGGCAGCGAAGTGGTTGAATTCCCTACACCTGATACGGGCATAGAGGAAATTTTGGATGTCCCGGCCGAGCAGGAAGAAGCAATCCCCGCAGACGTAATTCAGGTGGAAACAGAGATAGAAGTTCCGGTTGAGGAGCCTGTTGCTGAAGTTCCGGTTGAGGAGCTTGTTGCTGAAGCTCCGGACGAGGAAGAGCCTGTTGCGGAAACCGTATCTGAACAGCCGACAGAAAGACTGTTTGCGACAGACGAAATATTTGCGGAAAAATTCTTTAAGAGCGAGATTATGGACAATATTGGTACACTTGCAGATGAGTTGTCCGCTGATATTGATTTAGAATTAATTGATAAGGATACTTCTGAATTGGCGCCGCAAGAAACGACAAAGGCCGATGCAGATATTGAAGAGCTTTTGGAAGAGGTTTCGTTTGAAGATATATTCGCCGATTTGCCGGATGCTGACAAGGCGGAGGTTGTTGAACCTGTGGAAGAAATCAGCCTTGAAGGGATTGAGGAAATAAATCCGCAAGAGTTTGAAGAGATAATAACCGACAGCGTTGCAGAAGTTGCAGAACCCGAGGCCGCCGTTGTGGAAGAAATCAGCTTGGATGACTTGGAAGAGATAGAGAAAGAAGTTGAACAGGAGGCAACGGCTCAGTTGGCAGCGGAGGTTGCCGCTGTGGTTGCAGAGGAAACAGATGCAAAGGAAATAGATGCAACTGCTGATGAGGTTGAAGAGTCAACGAAATCGGCAATACCTGCAGATGAGATTTCATTCGAAGGTCTTGAAGCCCTTTTCAAGGATGAATAATCGGAGAACAGGACAGATGAGAGCTTAGAAATGTACGCGGCGCACGAGTGCCGCGTACACTTTTATACTATATCGCGAGAAAGCACCCCCATCAAAAGGTGAAGAAGCTTACAGCGAGAGGAATAATATGGAATCCCTGAAAAAAAGATAAGCAGTGAAAGAAATAAATGGATAAATACAAGGTGGATTACCACATACATACAACATATTCCGACGGACAGTCTACTCCGACGGACATAATCAAAAAGGCTAAGGATCAAGGCTACGATATAATTGCCATAACCGATCATGACAATGTTGATGGTATTCCGGAGGCAATGGTTGCAGCCGAAGCTGTGGAATTAAAGGTGATTCCCGGATTGGAAATTGCAGCTGAGACCGAAGAGGGAGTCGGACTCCATATTCTCGGATATGACATAGATCCGGATTCCGAAGAGCTTAAATGTTTCCTGAAGCAGCTGATAGTCAACAGGGAAGACAGAAACACCAGACTTTTTAAAGCGTTGCAGGAGACAGGCTACGATGTTGGTCCGGAAGATGTAAAAATCGGAAAGAACAGTTTCGTGGGGAAGCCGCTCATAGCGGATGCCTTGGTGAGAAAGGGCTATATTACAAACAAGAAACAGGCTTTCGGCCCGGAAATACTGGGAAGTGAGAAATTGCGAAAGGTTAAAAAAGCAAAGCCTTCAGCTAAAGATGCTATAGAAGTAATATTAAAAGCCGGCGGTACACCGGTACTCGCACATCCGATACAGATAAGAGGAATGGGACCGGAAGGAAGCGAGGAATTTTATGCAAATGCCGATAAACTGATTGGTCGGCTCAAGAAACAGGGTCTCAAAGGCCTGGAGTGCTTCCATCCGGACCATAGTGAGGAACAAGCCGGTAGATTTGTTGAAATTGCGGAAAAATACCATCTGCATATTACGACCGGATCGGATTTTCATGGAGATGATTATATGCACGTGGATAAACACGTAGACAAAATGGAAGATGAAGAGCTGTAAACATAATGAGAAACATAACGGACGAAAAAAGGGGAAAAGGAAATGTTTAAAAGAACACGTGAAAACATAAAAGCTGTAATGGAAAGGGACCCGGCTGCAAGGAACGGTCTGGAGGTTTTCTTGTGTTGTCCGGGTGTATGGGCTCTAATGTGGCATACAACCGCACACTGGCTTTACAAGCATAATTTAAAATTGATTGCCCGAATAATCTCTCAGCTGACCAGGTGGGTGACAGGAATTGAGATACATCCGGGAGCTGCCATTGGGCGCAGATGCGTAATTGACCACGGCATGGCGGTTATAATAGGTGAGACAACTGAAATAGGAGATGATGTTACCATATATCAGGGGGTGACTCTCGGAGGCACAGGAAAAGATACAGGAAAGAGGCACCCAACCATAGGAGACAGATGTGTAATCAGTACGGGGGCAAAGGTTTTAGGGCCGTTTAAGGTTGGAAATGACTGCAAGATTGGAGCCGGAGCAGTGGTCCTCAGGGAGGTTCCCGATGGCTGTACGGTTGTAGGCATTCCGGGAACCGTTGTGAGGGTGAACGGCAGTCCCACATCGGAAATGGATCAGGTTGATATGCCGGACCCTATAGCTGTTGAACTGGAGTGTCTCAGACGCCGGGTCGTGGAACTGGAAGAGCTGATAGTGAGAGAATACGGACGGGAAGCAATCAAGAGGTGCAGCCAGAATTGTCAGTATGATGAAATAGTACAGGAAATCAACAATCAGGTTTATGAGGAGAAGCATGGCTCCTGCGATTGTGTTTCCTGTGATGATACGGGATGTTCCATGAGAGATGTGGACTTGCTCCTTGAAGAGTTCAGGACGGAAAAATAAGGTGAAATGAAATGAAAGTATATAATACTCTAACGAGAAAAAAAGAGGAATTTATTCCTGTTGAAGAGGGAAAAGTAAAAATATATGTGTGCGGTCCTACCGTATACAACTATTTTCATATCGGAAATGCCAGACCTTTCGTGGTGTTCGATACCATGAGAAAGTATCTGGAGTATCGCGGCTATAAAGTCAAGTTTGTTCAGAACTTTACCGATGTTGATGATAAAATCATCAGTCGTGCCAGGGAGGAGGGTGTCAGTGCAGCGGATATAAGCGAAAAGTACATAGAAGAGTACTACAAAGATGCAGCAGCTCTCAATGTGAAGAAGGCGACTGTCCATCCCAAGGTAACGGAAACGATGGATGATATCATCAAATTCGTTGCTGACCTCGTAGATAAGGGGTTTGCATATGAATCGGACGGTGATATTTATTTCAGAACAAAGATGTTCGACGGTTATGGCAAGCTTTCGGGAAAGAAAACAGATGACCTGCAGCTGGGGGCTCGCGTTGCGGTGGACGAAAAGAAGGAAAATCCCCTTGATTTCGCTATCTGGAAAGCCCGTAAGGAAGATTCGGAAATTGCCTGGGATTCACCCTGGGGCATGGGCAGACCCGGCTGGCACATTGAATGCTCAACTATGTCAAAAAAATACTTGGGGGATACCCTAGATATCCATGCGGGGGGAGAAGATCTGCAGTTCCCTCATCATGAAAATGAAATTGCACAGTCTGAAGCACATAACGGCAAGCAGCTGGCTAAATACTGGATGCATAACGGATATATAAATGTTGACGGTGTCAAGATGAGCAAATCTCTGGGCAACTTCAAAACTGTACGGGATCTGCTTAGCATATATGATGGAGAGGTCCTCAGATTCCTTATTCTCAGCGGTCACTACAGAGGACCCATCGACTTTAATCCGGAGGTTCTGGCCCAGTCGGAAAACGGGCTTAAGAGAATGCGCAATGCCAAGTCAAACCTGAAGCATCTGATTGCAACAGCCGGAGATAATGTCGATGCTTCCGATACCGAAAAGGCTGCGCTTGACAGCTTTGATAAATATAGAAAGGATTTTTGTGAGGTAATGGACGATGACCTGAATACGGCAGATGCTATTTCGGTTGTTTTCGAGCTTATAACGGCGATTAATACAGCTGTTGCAGGGGGTGCTTCAAAAGAATTCGCACAGGGGGCACTGGATATTCTTATGGAACTGACCACGGTTCTCGGTTTGCTTCAGCAGGATGCGGGCGGAGAAACCGAGGCTGAAGATATCGATCCGGAGATAAAAGCCCTTATTGATGAAAGGCAGGCAGCGAGAAAGGAAAAGAACTTTGCAAGAGCCGATGAAATAAGAGATCTGCTCAAGGCGAAAGGAATAACGCTTAAGGATACGCCGCAGGGGGTACAGATTGTAAGAGAATGAAAAGAGAAAACATCAAGGGATTAAACACCGAAGCGCTGGCATATATGGGTGACGCGGTATATGAGAAGTTCATAAGGGAGAAGCTCCTTGAGGGTGGCATGGCACGGGTCAATAACCTGCACAGAGTTGCAACCGGATATGTCAGAGCAGGTGCACAGGCGGAGGCAATACGCCGTATGTTTGAAGAACTGTCCGAAGGAGAGCAAAGGCTTGTAAAGCGGGCAAGAAACCACAAATTCAATTCGAAGGCGAAAAATGTGGATCCCATCACCTATAAATGGGCTACCGCATTTGAGGCTCTGGTCGGATATCTTTATCTGGCGGATAAAGAGGAGAGACTGACAGAGCTTATGAATCGTGCCGTGGAAATAATCGAAGGATAGGGGATATGTCAAACAAAAGCAAAAAGAAAAAATCAAGAAACAAATCAAAGGGCTGGCTGATGGATTACTATATGACCGGGCGTGAATTCGATAAGGAGAACCGCAGGCGCAGGGAAGAAGAGGGCGAAAAGGAGAAAAAGGGTCTCAGAGGTCTGAACTCCTTTGAACTCTGGTGTATCGTTATTATAGTAGTTGCTCTTGTTGGCCTGTTCATCAAGCTGGTTATTTTGAAGCATGATTTCTGGCAGCCGGGAATCTGAGCAAGTTAATGTCAAGTTAATTTATTATTGAGGAAAGTAAGGTTATTATGAGCAAGGCGGATGTGCTTTTTGTGAATATGTGCAGAGACATACTGGACAACGGATTCTCCAGTGAAGGTTACAGTGTCCGTGCCGGATGGAGTGACGGAACACCGGCACACACGATTAAACAGTTCGGTGTTGTGAACAGATACGACCTTCGGGAGGAGTTTCCGGCACTGACACTCAGACCTACATACATAAAGAGTGCCGTTGATGAGATGCTCTGGATATGGCAGAGGAAGTCCAACAAAATAAGCGAACTTAAGAGCACCATATGGAATGAATGGGCTGACGAACACGGAACTATCGGCAAAGCATACGGCTACCAGATGGGAGTTAAATACAGATTTGCCCAGGGTGAAATGGACCAGGTTGACAATGTTATCTGGCAGTTGAAGAATACGCCTTATTCCAGGCGGATAATGACCAATATATACAATTTTGCCGACCTTTCTGAAATGGGTCTGGAACCATGTGCATACAGCATGACCTTCAATGTGACGGGGAATCGGCTGAATGCCATACTTAATCAGCGCTCACAGGACATACTTGCAGCCAACAACTGGAACGTGGTTCAGTATGCGGTGCTGGTTCACATGATGGCACAGGTATCGGATCTGGTTCCCGGAGAACTGGTGCACGTAATTGCCGATGCTCACATTTATGACAGACATGCGGATATAGTACGTGAAATGATTGAAAGACCGCAATATCCGGCACCGGGATTCATGCTGAATCCCGAAATAAAAAATTTTTACGATTTTACAGTAGAGGATATAAAAATTGAAGACTACAGGACCAATCCGCAAATTACGGATATTCCTGTTGCAATATAGTTAGAAGAGGATATAGTTTGCTTCAGACGGAGGAGAAACATGGATTTAATAGTGGCAGTTGATAAAAAATGGGGAATCGGTAAAAATAACGATTTGCTGGCACACTTGCCGGGTGACCTGAAATACTACAAGGAAAAAACCCGGGGGAAGTGCGTTATTTTCGGTCGAAGAACTCTTGAATCTCTGCCGGGCAGCAAACCTTTGCCGGATCGAAACCATATAGTGCTCAGCAATGATCCGAACTTCGAGATTCCGCTGAGAGATAACATGAAAGAATGCGGGGAGTACAAGTGCATTCTCTGCCACACCAAGGAAGAAGTGCTGGAAGCTGCGAAGAGTTTCGATGAAGTTTTTATATGCGGAGGAGCATCACTTTATGAACTTTTCCTTGATTATGTGGATGCCATATATGTGACATGGATAGATCATTCCTTTGATGCGGACAGATTTTTTCCGGATCTGGATAAGCTGGGTTACACGGTTACCTGGGAATCGGAGCCGCAGGAGGAAGCAGGTTACAGATATACCTTTCGCAAGTATGAGAAGCTGTAGCTGAATAGAAAAAGGATACAAACAATGTCCGATCTTATAATAGGCAGAAATGCGGTACTTGAAGCTCTCAAGGGAGACCGGGAAATAGAAAAAATAAACATACAGAAGAGCGATGATTATTTCAGCGGGCCCATTCGACAGATAATTGCCGTTGCCAAGGATAAAAAAATCCCCGTTTACTATAGTGACAAAGCCTTTATGGACAGGATGCTGACCAATTCAAATCACCAGGGGGTTATAGCTGTAGCATCTGATTTCCGATACTGCGAAATTCAGGATATCCTCGCTCTGGCGGATAAGCGCAATGAGAAACCCTTTATTGTTGTACTTGACGGCCTGGAGGATCCGCACAATCTGGGTGCCATAATGCGTACGGCCGAGTGTGCAGGGGTACACGGAATAATTATTCCCAAACGCAGAAGTGTTTCTGTTAATGAAACAGTCTTGAAGACAAGTGCCGGAGCCGCCGAGCATATGCTGTGTGCCAGAGTTACAAACATAGGGAATGCCATTGACGAGTTGAAAGAAAGAGGAGTCTGGATATATGCCTGTGATATGGGTGATAATCCGATGTACGATCAGAATTTTACCGGATCGGTGGCTATTGTAATCGGCAGTGAAGGTTTCGGAATCAGCCGCCTGGTAAAAGAAAAATGTGATGTGGTTGTAAGCATCCCCATGAAAGGCAAAGTAAACTCGCTGAATGCCTCCAATGCGGCGGCAATACTCATGTACGAAATAGTCAAGCAAAGGCTTTAGAAAGGCCGGTTATGTCAAAGAAGGATCTGATAAATTCAATAACAAATCCGGATAACTTGCTGGCCTCTGATGCACAGTCGGGTGACATGACGGCTGAAGAGACTCTGCTCAGGAAGTACAGCGGTATCGTGACGGGAAAAGCGAAGGCTTACTATATGGCAGGAGCTGATGCGGATGATGTCATTCAGGAAGGAATGATAGGATTGATGAAGGCAATCAGAAGTTTCAATCCGGATAAAAATGCAGCTTTTGCGACTTTTGCGGAGGTCTGCATAACCAGACAGATAATAAGCGCAATAAGAATGGCTGACCGCATCAAACACAAGCCGCTTAATACTTCCATATCTTTAAACAAACCGATAAAATCCGATTCAGAGATGTCAACAGGTGAGAATGAGGGAGTGACGCTGGGAGATACTCTTCGTGCCGGGGATGCGTACAGTCCTGAGGAAATGCTCATTATAAAGGACGTTGCCGCATACATTCTCTATAACGGGGACAACATATTCAGCGAATTTGAGATGCAGGTGCTCAGTGAGGCCGTTAAAGGCTATACTTACGATCAGATTGCCGGTAAGCTGGGAAAAACCAAGAAATCAATTGATAACGCGCTTCAGCGCACAAAGAAAAAAGTTAACGATTATCTCTGGAACTAAACGACAAATTCTGATGACAAACCTTAACAGCAGGAGTATAATTGTATCAGGGACATCGGATTGACATTTTCCGTGTCAAAATTGAATAGCTTACTGATATATGTTCAGCATGACGGCCTGAACGTCTCTACCACGCGCCGAAAAAAATGGTTGGTTCAGGCAGCTTGTTTTCCATACGAAGCAGGTTGCCTTTTGTGGTTTTTGGAAAGGATAAAATGATGAAAAAAGTAGCATTGATTATGGGAAGTGACAGCGATTTGCCTGTGGTTGAAAAGGCTGCAGATGTTCTTAAAGAGTACGGGGTGCCTTACGAAGCACACATTTATTCTGCCCACAGAACTCCGGAGCAGGCGAAGGACTTCGCACAGAATGCCGCGGCAAACGGATTCGGAGTCATAATAGGATTCGCGGGAAAAGCCGCTCATCTGGCAGGCGCTCTTGCGGCAAACACGTTACTGCCGGTTATAGGTGTCCCTGTCAAGTCATCGGCGCTTGACGGTCTGGACGCTCTTCTTTCCACAGTGCAGATGCCATCGGGAATTCCCGTTGCGACTGTTGCTATCGATGGTGCACAGAATGCCGCTATTCTTGCAATACAGATTCTCGCCCTAGGCAATGTTGAACTGGCAGAAAAGCTGGCAGAGTTCAGAGCGAAAGCTTCGGAAACCGTTCTTGCCGGAGATGCTGCTCTGCAGCTGTAGGCTTTGATATTAATATATCTGATATCGATACAATCGGAGGGAAAAATGAAAAAGGAACTGGTTTATACAGGAAAAACAAAGGATGTTTACAAGAAGGAAGACGGCAACTATCTGCTGGTATTCAAGGATGACTGTACCGGCAGGGATGGAGTGTTTGACCCGGGAGAAAACGCTGTCGGCCTGACAATCGAAGGGGTCGGTGATGTCAATCTGAGAATGTCCGCTTATTTCTTTGAAAAAATAAATGCAGCCGGAATTTTGACCCACTATGTTGATGCAGACCCGGTTAACACAACAATGACGGTTAAGCCCGCCAGAGTGTTTGGGAAGGGACTGGAAGTAATATGCAGACACAAAGCCGTTGGTTCATTCTTTAGAAGGTATGGTGAATACATTGAAGAAGGTGCCGATCTGCCTGCATATGTGGAAATGACCTTTAAGAATGACGAAAAGGGTGATCCCCTTGTAACAAAGGATGGGCTCATAGTACTGGGTGTAATGACAGATGATCAGTATGAGAACATGAAAGCAATGACGCAGGAAATAACTCAAATTGTGGCTGACAATCTGAAGGAAAAGGGGTTAATCCTATACGATATCAAATTTGAATTCGGCTATGATGCAGACGACAGAGTGATGCTTATCGACGAAATCTCTTCAGGAAACATGAGAGTGTATAAGGATGGCGAATATGTGGATCCTATGACCCTGTCGGAACTGTTTTTTGCAGCTATTACCGAAAGATAAGGAAAGGGCAACTAAATGGGCGGTTACTTCGGAGCGGTATCGAGAAGAGATATCGTTATGGATATTTTTTACGGCACGGATTATCATTCACATCTGGGGACCAGACGCGGCGGTATGGCGATCATGAACGACGAATACGGGTTCCAGAGAAAAATACACAATATAGAGAATTCACCTTTCAGAACCAAGTTCGAAGGTGTCAGAGAAGATTTCACAGGCAATTCGGGAATAGGCTGCATAAGCGACAGCGATCCGCAGCCTTTGCTCATAAGATCAAACCTCGGAACCTACGCGATTATTACAGTAGGTAACATCCTTAACAAGGAGCAGCTTATGCAGTCATATCTGTCATTCAGCGGCGGACATTTCGATGCTATGAGCGGAGGTAAAATCAATGCCACGGAAATTGTGGCGTCCCTCATAGACCAGAAGAGCAGTTTTGAGGCCGGGATAGTCTTTGCGCAGAATTCTATTGAAGGGTCTGCATCTATCCTGATTATGAAGGAGAACGGCAACATCATAGCGGCCAGGGACAGATACGGCAGAACGCCGATGCTGATAGGGAAAGACAGGGACGGCCACAGTCTGGCCTTTGAGTCTTTCGCATACGAGAAACTGGGTTATGAAACCATAAAGGAACTGGGACCGGGAGAAGTTGTGGAAATTGCCGCCGATTCGGTCAGAACGCTGGTTGAACCGGGTGAGGAGATGCAGATATGCGCATTTCTATGGACTTACTATGGGTACCCGAACTCTTCGTATGAAGGCAGAAATGTTGAAAGAATGAGAAATCTAAACGGTCATCTGCTGGCACAGCTTGACAGGGAATGCGGTGAAAGCTTCGATATGGATTTTGTTGCAGGGGTTCCGGATTCAGGTATTCCTCACGCTATCGGTTACGCAAATGAAACCGACATAAACTATGCCAGACCATTTATAAAGTATACTCCTACATGGCCGAGAAGCTTCATGCCTATGAACGATGAGGAAAGAAGCCGTGTGGCAAAGATGAAAATGGTACCGGTAAAGGAGCTTATTAAAGACAAGAAGCTTCTCTTCGTTGATGACAGCATCGTAAGGGGGACCCAGCTTAAAGAAACGGTAGATTTCCTTTATGAGAACGGGGCCGGAGAGGTACACATGAGATCAGCCTGCCCCCCTGTAATGTTCGGCTGCAAGTATCTGACATTCTCCAGGCATAACCGGGATGATGAACTTCTGGCCAGAAGAATAATTATGGAACTGGAAGGACCTGAAGGAGATAAATATATAAGCGAATACAGTGACGGAACCACGGAAAGAGGCAAGGCTCTCAGAAAAGCCGTATGTGAAAAGCTGGGCTTTGAATCCATGGGATACCAGAGAGTTGATAATGTTTTAGATGCAATAGGGCTTGACCCGAGCAAGGTGTGCACATATTGCTGGACAGGGAAATAAGGTTTCCTTTTTGTAATGAAAGGACAGAAGATGAAAAAATCCAAATCAGATGCTTATGCAGCATCCGGAGTTGATATTACCGCAGGATATGAGTCGGTTGAGCTTATGAAAGAGCATGTGGCAAGAACTGTGATACCGGGTGTGCTCTCGGATGTCGGCGGTTTCGGCGGCTTGTTTGCTCCGGATATTTCAGGAATGGAAGAACCGGTTCTGGTCAGCGGAACAGATGGTGTGGGAACCAAGCTGAAGCTGGCATTCCTGGCGGATAAACATGATACTATCGGTATAGATGCTGTTGCAATGTGTGTGAATGATATTGTGTGCTGCGGGGCAAAGCCTGTTATTTTTTTGGATTATATAGCATGCGGGAAAAATCACCCTGAAAAAATCGCACAGATTGTCAAGGGTGTTGCCGACGGATGTGTACAGTCAGGTGCAGCACTTCTCGGCGGTGAAACTGCTGAAATGCCGGGATTATACCCTGAGGATGAATATGACTTGGCAGGCTTTGCTGTGGGCATCGTTGACAGGAAGAAGATTCCTGACAAAGCAAATGTAAATGCGGGGGATATTATTATCGCACTGCCTTCAAGCGGTGTGCATTCAAACGGGTTCTCACTGGTGAGAAGGATTTTTAATGTGGACAGTGCGGATATAACGGGTCCTGAAGAGGCCTTGGACGGAAAGAGCCTAATGGAGACTTTGCTTACGCCTACAAAGATATATGTGAGAGCGATAACGGAACTCATGAAAAAGGTGGAGGTCAAGTCCGCTGCGCATATTACCGGCGGCGGGTTTTACGAGAATATTCCGAGAGCTTTGCCTGCCGGACTGAGTGCAAAAATAAAGAAGGATGACGTAAGAGTTCTTCCTATTTTTGACCTTATTGCGGAACGCGGACGGGTTTCCGAACATGACATGTACAACACATTCAATATGGGTGTCGGTATGACCTGCATAGTTGATGCTGAAAATGTTGATGAAGCAATTGAAATTTTGAAAGAAAACGGCGAGGAACCGTACGTACTGGGAAAAATCGTTGAGTCCGAAGAAGGTGTCATCTTAGAGTGATTATTTATACCGGAGGGGAAAATGAAAAAAACCGAAATTGCAGTTCTCATTTCCGGAGGCGGAACCAATCTGCAGGCTTTGATTGACGCACAGAAAGAAGGTGTAATCAGGAGCGGACGCATTAAACTGGTTATATCCTCCAATTCCATAGCATACGGGCTGAAGCGTGCAGAGAAAGCGGGAATAGAAGCAGTTGCAATCACAAAAAAGATGTGTGGCGGACAGGAAGAATTCGAGCGCAGGCTTGCTGAGAAGCTGGAAGAGCATAATATCGAAGTTATCGTGCTTGCCGGCTTCCTCAAAATCCTCAGCGGCGACTTCGTGAAGAAATACGAGAACAGAATAATAAATGTACATCCTTCCCTGATACCGTCATTTTGCGGGAAAGGCTGCTACGGTCTGAAGGTGCATGAGATGGCGCTGGAATACGGGGTCAAGGTAACGGGAGCTACAGTGCATTTCGTAAACGAGATACCCGATGGCGGTAAGATAATTATGCAGAAAGCCGTCCCCGTAAAAAAGGGGGACACGGCTAAAATCCTTCAGAAGAGAGTAATGACCGAGGCGGAGTGGCAGATCCTCCCGAAGGCTGTAGAGATGGTCTGTAAGGATATAGCGGAAGCAAAGGAGACAGAAATGAGCAGTTACGGAACAAATAACATAGGCAGCCTCATTGCGGACAATTCATATGTGGGCCGCGGAATCGTGCTGGGCAAGAGCAGGGAGTCCGGCAGGGCTGTAGTTGCCTACTTCATAATGGGCAGAAGCGAAAACAGCAGAAACAGAGTTTTTTCTCTTCGCGGTGAGGAACTGTACACGGAGCCCTTTGATCCATCTAAGGTTGAGGATCCTTCACTGATTATCTATGCGGCAATAAGAAAGTCCGGCAATAATCTCATCGTTACAAACGGTGACCAGACGGACACAATATACGATTATCTGGAAGCGGGCAAAACCTTTGAAGAGGCCTTAAGTACCAGAAAGTTTGAGCCTGACTATCCCAACCTGACTCCGAGAATAAGCGGAATGATTACCTTTGGTAAGGATGACTTTTCTTATAAGCTGAGCATTCTGAAGAGCGCCGACAGGGAAGGAACCCGTTGTAACAGATACATTTTTAATTATGAGACCGAACCGGGGCAGGGTCATTTCATCCACACCTATGTTCGTGACGGAAGCCCTCTTCCGGCCTTCAGGGGTGAACCTTTGAGAGTCGGTATACCGGAGGATATTGATGAATTCACCGAGCTTATTTGGGAGAACCTGAACAGAGATAACAGAATCTCCCTGTATGTCAGATATACGGATGCAAAAAACGGGCAATATGAAAAAAGGATTGTTAACAAGAATGAAAGAGTTTAAGCTTAAATACGGCTGCAATCCCAACCAGGAAACAGCGAAGATATACATGGCGGACGGAAGCGAACTGCCCATAGAAATACTTAACGGCAGACCGGGATATATCAATTTCCTTGATGCTTTCAATTCATGGCAGCTTGTAAAGGAATTAAAGGAAGCTACAGACCTTCCGGCTGCGGCATCGTTTAAGCATGTCAGTCCCACATCTGCAGCGGTGGGTATCCCTCTGTCCGATATTCTGAAAAAAACATATTTCGTGAATGACATCAAGGGTCTGGATGAATCTCCCGTGGCATGTGCATATGCCAGAGCCAGGGGAACGGACAGGCTATGCTCTTTCGGCGACTTCATAGCTCTTTCGGACGAGTGTGATGAAGTTACCGCAAGGATTATCAGGAGAGAAGTTTCCGATGGTATCATTGCACCGGGGTTTACTGACGAGGCGCTGGCTGTTTTGAGCAAAAAGAAGGGCGGAAACTACAATGTGATTAAAATTGATCCCGACTATGAAGCTGCAGAAACAGAAAACCGCCAGGTTTTCGGAATCACCTTTGAACAGAGTCACAATAAACTGAAGATAGATGAAAGTCTGCTTACCAACATAGTTACCGAGAGCAGAGAGCTTCCGGACAGCGCGAAGAGAGATCTGATTATCGCTCTGATTTCACTGAAGTACACCCAGTCCAATTCGGTGTGCTTCGCCCTAGACGGTCAGTGCATCGGAATAGGCGCCGGACAGCAGTCAAGAATTCACTGTACCCGTCTGGCGGCGAATAAAGCGGACACATGGCATTTGAGACAGCACGAGAAGGTGCTGAACCTGCCGTTTAAGGATAATATTGCCAGAGCCGACAGAGATAATGCCATTGATGCCTATATAAACGAAAACGAAATGGATGTATGTTCTGACGGCGTGTGGCAGAGATTTTTCAGCCAAAGGCCCGAACCTCTTACCGCGGAAGAAAAGAAAAAATATCTGTCGGGACTGTCCGGCGGATCCCTGGCATCGGATGCCTTTTTCCCATTTGGAGACAGCATAGAGCGTGCTGCAATGAGCGGCGTATCATATGTCAGTGAGCCGGGCGGTTCGGTCAGAGACGACCAGGTTATAGAAACATGCAATAAATACGGAATAACGATGGTATTCAATGGAATCAGACTTTTCCACCACTGAGAAGATTCGGCACGGAGGAACCTTAAATGAAAGTAATGGTAGTAGGCGGGGGCGGCCGTGAACACGCCATAATAAGAAAACTTAAAGAGAACCCCGATATCGACAGGCTCTATGCCCTGCCGGGAAACGGCGGCATTGCCGCAGATGCGGAATGCATCGACATAGGAGCGATGGAGATAGATGCACAGGTTGAATTTGCCGTGAAAGAGGGGATCGACTTCGCCGTCGTTGCGCCGGATAATCCGCTTGCCGCAGGTGCCGTAGATGCACTGACCGCTGCAGGCGTAAAGTGCTTCGGACCCGACAAGTCTGCGGCAATTATCGAGGCAAGCAAAGTCTTTTCGAAGAACCTCATGAAAAAATACGGTATTCCCACAGCGGCATACCGGGTGTTTGACAGCATGGATGCGGCACTGGCATATCTGGAGGATGCTCCTATTCCGACAGTAGTCAAGGCTGACGGGCTTGCACTGGGTAAGGGTGTAATTATTGCTGAAACGCGTCAGGAAGCAGTCAATGCGGTTAAATCCATGATGAAAGACAAGGCTTTCGGAGAGAGCGGAAGCACAATAGTTATTGAGGAATTCCTGACAGGTCCCGAAGTATCTGTCCTCAGCTTTACCGACGGCAAGTCGCTTATACCGATGGTATCCTCACAGGATCACAAGAGAGCCCGGGATGGCGATACGGGTCTCAACACCGGGGGCATGGGTGTGGTTGCACCTAATCCGTATTATACGGAAGAAATTGCCGATGAATGTATGAAAAAAATATTCATTCCTACAATAGACGCCATGAACAGGGAAGGAAGGATTTTTAAGGGATGTCTCTATTTCGGACTTATGCTCACTGAAGAGGGGCCAAAAGTCATCGAATACAACTGCCGCTTCGGAGATCCGGAAACACAGGCGGTGCTGCCGCTTCTGGACAGCGACCTGTTCACAATAATGAATTCGGTGGCAGACGGTAACCTGGCAGATGCCGATGTGCGCTTTTCCGAAGATTCCACATGCTGTGTCGTAATGGCATCGGGCGGTTACCCTGAGAGTTATGATAAGGGTTTTACTGTCAGTATGGGCAGGCTTGACGGGAATGTGGATGTTTTCCAAGCGGGGACAAAGCTGAACGAAAAGGGTGAGCTTGTTACATCCGGAGGAAGAGTACTGGGGGTAACGGCCAGGTCCCGGAACTTGGCATCCGCAATAGAAGACGCTTATGCAAATGTTAAGAAAATATCTTTTGAAAAAGCTTATTACAGAAATGATATAGGCAAAAAAGCTCTTGAGGCGGAAAGGAAATAAACATGGTTTACCGCATATACGCAAAGAAAAAGGAAACCGTTGCAAATGAGGCTAAGGCCATGATGTCGGAAGTAAAGACCTTTCTTGGCATTGAAGGTCTTGAGAGCATAAGAATACTGAACAGATATGATGTGGAGGATATCGACAGAGAACTGTTTGAGACTTGCATTGACAAGGTCTTTTCCGAACCTCAGGTTGATAGAGTTTATGAAGATTTTGCTGAAGCCGGGGCGGGAGGTTTTGTTTTTGCCGTTGAAGCACTGCCGGGGCAGTACGACCAGAGAGCTGATTCGGCAGCGCAGTGTATACAGATTATTTCGCAACAGGAAAGGCCTGTTGTTAAATGTGCAAAGGTCTATGTTCTCGAAGGTGACCTGAGCGAAGCGGATATTGAGGCGGTAAAGGATTTCGTGATAAATCCGGTTGAGAGTCGTGAAGCGGATCTGGGAGTGCCGGAGACTTTGAAGACCGAATATGAAGTGCCTGAAAACGTTGAAATACTCCACGGTTTCATCAATCTGCAGGATGACCGGCTGGATGCGTTCATTGAAGAGCTGGGTCTTGCCATGGATATCGACGATGTCAGAGTTTGCCGGGGCTATTTCGCCTCTGAGAAAAGGGATCCAACCATCACGGAAATAAAAGTGCTTGATACCTACTGGTCCGATCATTGCAGACATACCACGTTCAACACGGTTATAGACGACGTTAAATTTGAAGACGAAATCACAGCTGCCGCCTGGGACGAATATCTGGCGACCCGCAGGAAGATCGGAAGAACAAAACCGATAACATTAATGGATCTCGGCACTATCGGAGCCAAAGCACTTAAAGCAGCAGGCAAGCTGGACAACTTGGATGAGTCCGATGAAATTAATGCATGTACGGTCAAAATCAAGGCGAAGTTCAACGGCAAGGAAGAAGACTGGCTGCTGTTGTTTAAAAATGAAACTCACAATCATCCTACTGAAATCGAACCTTTCGGGGGTGCGGCAACCTGCATAGGCGGTGCCATCAGAGACCCTCTTTCAGGGAGAGCATACGTGTATACGGCAATGAGAATAAGCGGTGCCGCCAATCCGCTCAGACCACTGGAAGAAACGTTGGAAGGCAAGTTATCTCAGAGAAAAATAGTGACCGCAGCTGCCGACGGTTATTCTTCCTATGGAAACCAGATAGGCGTAACTACGGGTCTGGTTGAGGAAATATACCATGATGGCTACGTTGCCAAGCATATGGAGTTGGGAGCCGTTGTCGGAGCTGCTCCGCGTGAAAATGTTGTTCGAAAGAAGCCGGAGCCCGGCGATGCGATAATCCTTTTAGGCGGCAAAACCGGCAGAGACGGCTGCGGCGGAGCGACAGGATCGTCAAAATCACATGATCTCAGTTCATTGGAGAGCTGCGGAGCGGAAGTTCAAAAGGGGAATGCGCCGGAAGAAAGAAAAATGCAGAGGTTGTTCAGAAACGGTGAAGCATCCCGCCTCATTAAGAAGTGCAATGACTTCGGTGCCGGCGGTGTTTCCGTTGCAATCGGAGAACTGGCGGACGGTCTGGACATAGATTTGGATGCTGTACCGAAAAAATATGAAGGACTGGACGGAACGGAGCTGGCAATCAGCGAATCCCAGGAGAGAATGGCTGTGGTTGTTGCTGCTGAGGATGCGGAAAAATTCAAATCAATGGCGGCAGATGAAAATCTGGAAGCCACAGTAGTAGCGACGGTTACAGAGGAGCCTCGCCTTGTTATGAAATGGAGAGGCGAGACGATAGTTGACATATCCAGAGAGTTTCTGGATTCCAACGGTGCCGAGAAGCACATCAGTGTTGTTGTCCCTGCAGCCGGGTTTGTAACCGGGGGATTGGAGATAACGGGCGAAGGTTTTGCTTCAAAGTATGAAGCTATGGCGGCAGATCTGAATGTATGCTCCAAGAGAGGATTGTCGGAGAAATTCGATTCAACCGTAGGTGCGGGTACCGTACTTATGCCTTTCGGAGGAAAACATCAGCTGACCCCGGTACAGGTTATGGTTCAGAAGATTTCCCATCCGCACATGACCGGGGATACCTGCTCCATTATGTCATGGGGGTACAATCCGTTCATCTCGTCGGAGAGCCCTTACCACGGCGCATATCTGGCGGTTGTGGATTCCGTGTGCAAGCTGGTTGCCGCGGGCGGCGGTGACAATGACATGTATCTCAGCTTCCAGGAGTATTTCGAGAAGCTGGGTAAAGACAGCAGGAGATGGGGCAAGCCGATGGCGGCACTGCTGGGTGCACTGCAGGTACAGCAGGGGCTGGAAATAGCATCCGTCGGCGGCAAGGACTCAATGAGCGGCTCCTTTGAAGATATAGATGTTCCGCCTACCTTGGTTTCATTTGCCGTCACCACCGCGGATGTGGACGATGTGATATCAAATGAGTTTAAGGCTCCCGGACATAAGGTGATCTGGGTTCGCCCGGCGGCGGCTGACAACGGTTTGCCGGACTTGGGCAGCCTGAAGAAGATCATGCACAGGATAAACATGATGATGAAGCAGGGGCAGATTTATACCGCATACACTCCTGGACCGGGAGGTGTGGCTGAAGCCGTTATGAAGATGGGCTTTGGAAACATGATAGGCTTTGAATACGACAGAGCCTTTGGCGGTGAAGCTGCGGAGAGCTTATTTGGATATGCATACGGTTCTTTCCTCGTTGAAGTTGACAGAGATACCGAAATAACAGCGGAATCTTCCTTTGAAGCTCTAACTCTGGGATATACTGTTGAGACTAAGCACATTTATGTTGAGGGATGCGCCATGAGCGGTTCATCCGGCGATAACGAAAGCATTTCACTGGAAAGGCTTCTGGATATTTATGAGAGCAGGCTGGAGGAAATATATCCGTGCAATATAGATGCGGCTGAGCAGGATATACCTGACTTGGATTTCAAAGGTGAAAGAGAATTAAATTCCTCCGTTATCAAGGCTGCGAAGCCGAAGGTGCTCATTCCTGTGTTCCCTGGCACCAACTGTGAGTATGATTCCGCCATAGCCTTTGCTGATGCAGGAGCGGAAGCCGAAGTGTTTATAATCAGAAATATGAGTGCGGATGCCATCACGGAGTCTCTTGAAGGGTTCGCTGACAAGCTGGCTGAATCGCATATGATATTCATCCCCGGCGGATTCTCCGGCGGAGATGAACCGGATGGATCGGGCAAATTCATTACTGCATTTTTCAGAAATCCGATTATTTCCGAAGGGGTGGCAGATTTACTGGATAACCGCGGAGGGCTGATATGCGGAATGTGTAACGGTTTCCAGGCACTCATCAAGCTGGGACTTGTGCCTTACGGCAAAATCATTGATACTGATGCCGATTGTCCGACCCTGACATTAAACGAGATCGGACGCCATCAGTCCAAAATGGTACGCGTCCGTGTGGCATCAAATAAATCTTCATGGCTGGCAAAGACCCGGGTGGGAGATATTTTCACGATACCGGTATCTCATGGTGAGGGAAGGCTGCTGGCTGACGAAACTCTTGTTAGAGAGCTGGCAGCAAACGGCCAAATTGCGACTCAGTATGTGGATGAAGCGGGAAGGCCTTCCGATAACATCAAATATAACCCTAACGGATCTCTCTATGCCGTTGAGGGTATTACTTCCCCGGACGGACGCGTTTTCGGCAAGATGGGTCATGCCGAAAGAGTCGGATACGGTCTCTATAAAAATGTTCCGGGGACCTTCGATATGAAGATGTTTGAGGCAGCGGTGGAATTCTTCAAATAGAGCAGTTCCAATTGACAAGCACGCCAAAACAATATATCATAAATTGTACTGGTGTGCTGCTGTAGCTCAGTCGGTAGAGCACTTCATTGGTAATGAAGAGGTTCGGCAGTTCAAGTCTGCTCAGCAGCTCCAATCAGAATAATTGTGCAAAGGCTATGGCCCGAGCGGTATTAGTTAAAGGTTTTCTTAAGGAGGAAATTCAGACATGGCAAAATCAAAATTCGAAAGAAATAAGCCACACATTAACATTGGTACAATCGGTCACGTAGACCATGGCAAGACAACTCTTACAGCAGCAATTACTATCACTCTTCAGAAGAAATACGGTCTGGGCGAAGAAGTAGCCTTTGACGAAATCGACAAGGCTCCTGAAGAAAAGGAAAGAGGAATAACCATTTCAACTTCCCACGTTGAGTATGAAACACCGAACAGGCATTATGCACACGTTGACTGCCCGGGACACGCAGACTATGTTAAGAACATGATTACGGGAGCGGCACAGATGGACGGAGCTATTCTGGTCTGTGCAGCAACAGACGGTCCAATGCCTCAGACGAGAGAACACATCCTGCTGTCCAGACAGGTAGGTGTACCTTATATCATCGTATTCCTTAACAAGTGCGACATGGTAGACGACGAAGAACTTCTGGATCTGGTAGAGATGGAAGTGAGAGAACTTCTCGACGAATATGACTTTCCGGGAGATGACACACCGGTTATCAGAGGATCGGCACTCATGGCACTGGAAAATCCGGACGGAGAATGGGCGGACAAGATTATAGAGCTGATGGAAGCAGTGGACGAATACATTCCTGAACCTGTAAGGGATACGGAAAAGCCATTCCTGATGCCTGTGGAGGACGTATTCTCCATTACGGGAAGAGGAACGGTAGCAACAGGAAGAGTTGAAAGAGGAACTCTGAAGGTAGGCGAAGAAGTAGAGATTGTAGGCCTGACCGATGAAAAGAGAAAGGTGGTTGTAACCGGCGTTGAGATGTTCAGAAAGCTTCTGGACCAGGCACAGACAGGTGACAACATCGGAGCACTGCTCAGAGGAGTACAGAGGACCGACATCGAGAGAGGACAGGTTCTGGCACATCCGGGTACGATAAAGCCTCACACGAAGTTCAAAGGAGAGGTATACGTACTGAAGAAGGAAGAAGGCGGCAGACATACCCCGTTCTTCAACGGATACAGACCGCAGTTCTATTTCAGAACGACGGACGTAACAGGCGATTTAACCCTTCCTGAAGGAACGGAAATGTGCATGCCGGGAGACAACATCACTATGACAATCGAGCTTATCACACCGATTGCTATAGAGGCAGGACTGAGATTCGCTATCAGAGAAGGCGGCAGAACAGTAGGTTCCGGTGTTGTAACTGAAATTATTGAATAAGCACATTTTAAGAAACGGTGTAACAAAACGGTGTAATCTTAATTATAGAGGCTGCACCGTTTTTGTGTTATAATAAATCCGTATATTAACCTGAGTTTTGAGAGGAACACTATAGGTGCAAGTTGCATTGGGTTGCGGCATGAGAGGGAATTATGCTTGAAAATAAATTAGGACTCAAAAGTTCAGCTGATCTTGCTCGTGAAGAAGAACGAATCAGTAAAAAAAAGGCCGTAGAGCTTTTTGAAAAAGGAATTCTTGATAATCTGCCCACAGGCAAGACTTCAACGCTAAAGGCAATACATAATTATTTGTTTGGGGATATTTACGACTTTGCAGGCAAAATACGTACAGAAAATATAGCAAAGGGTAACTTTCGTTTTGTGCCGATTGTATATATTGAAGTTGCTCTCGAAAAAATTGATAACATGCCTCAGTCAAGCTTTGATGAGATAATTGAAAAATATGTTGAAATGAATATTGCACACCCGTTCAGGGAGGGCAACGGTCGAAGTACTCGCATTTGGCTTAACCATATTTTAAAAAAAGAAATCGGCAAAGTAATTGATTGGAGTATGGTAGATAAAGAGGATTATCTATTGGCAATGGAACGCAGCCCTATTAAAGATATAGAAATCAAGTGCATTTTAAAGACAGCGCTTACTGATGACATCAATAGCAAAGAAATATACATGAAAGGCATCGACCACAGTTATTACTACGAGGGGTATACGTTATTTAATGCGAAAGAATTATGACACTTATGTTATACTGATTTTGTATGAACAATGAAAGGGAAACTCAATGAAAGACAAATACATAGCGGATTTAAAAACAAATGAAGAATTCATTTCCTATTTCATGGTTAAGAGCTTGATGCTGAAGGTGGGATCCAATAAAAAAACCTACTTGGACATTCTGCTGGGTGACTGTACGGGGGAAATCAGCGGCAAGAAATGGGATGTTGCAGATGAGGAAATAGCCGGATTGGAACGTGTCAAGGAAGGCAGCATTGTTAAGGTTAGAGCACTTGTGACCGAATGGAACGGGATGAAGCAGCTTAAAGTTTCAAAGCTGAGAATGACGGGTGCCGAGGATGAGCTGGACATGACGGATTACATCAAGGCCGCTCCGGAAAAGCCGGAAGATATGTACGCTTTCATATATGAAGTGGCAGAAGCTTTTGCCGATGAAGATCTCAAAGGAATTTGCATAAGGGTACTGGAAGAGAACAAAGAGAAGCTGATGTATTATCCCGCAGCGTCAAGGAACCATCACGCTGAAATGGCAGGTTTGTTGTGGCATATCAAGCGTATGCTCATGACTGCCGAGAAAGTGTGTGAGGTTTATACAAACCTGAATTGTGAACTGCTGATGGCGGGAATTATACTGCATGATTATCAGAAGATGACGGAAATTGAGTCAAATGAATATGGTATTTCTCCCGGATATTCCTTCGAGGGAAGGATGCTCGGACATCTGGTCATGGGGGTAAGGGATCTGGACAGGATGGCTTTAGAGATGAATATTCCCAGAGAGAAGGCAGTGATGCTGGAACATATGATACTCTCACATCACTATGAGCCGGAGTTTGGCAGCCCGAAGAAACCTCTGTTTACGGAGGCGGAAATGCTCCACTATCTGGACATGATAGATGCTAAAATGTATGATATGGAAGAGGCCCTCGAAAGTACTGAGCCGGGGGAATTCAGTGAACGTATATGGACACTGGACAACAGAACAATATATCGTGTAAGTAAGTAGCGGGGTAAAAAGATGATAAAAAGACCTGATGAAATTGTAGAGATAATAAAAAAAATAGACGATGCCGGATACGATGTTTGCTACGCAGGACAGTGCATTGTCAGTGCTCTTATGGGCGAAACACCCCTTGATTGGGACATGTATACGGATTGTCCGCAGGAAAAAATCAGAGAGATGTTCCCGGATGGTGAAGTGCTGGGGAAAAGAATGACAAGACTGGATCAAAGTACCTTTGTTAAATCAGATGACCTGAATGTGGCAGACCACTATGACGGAGTTGTTGTGGACATCGTGACACTGGAGGGAAGTCTGGAGGATCAGCTTGGACTCTATGATTTCACCTGTGAGGCGACAGCCGAGCGTAAGAACGGTTCGGCGGTGGACCCCTACAAGGGACGTGAGGATATAAGGAAGAGACTGTTGAAACCGGTAGGCGATATCGGTGCCAGAATGAAGAAGAATCCGGCACTTATATTCAAGGCTTTGAGATATGTGGGTCTTTACGGATTCGATTTTTCCAAGGAATTGTATGATGTGACGATGGCTAATGCAGATCGTGCTCAATTCGCGGATAAAGAGGAAATTCTCTATGAATTTATTTTAGCGATTTCCGGCAGCCATGCGGGTAAATTCCTTAAAATGCTTAAGGGGATGAATTTGCTTGATACAGTTGTTGGCCCGGACGGCATTTCCAACAATCCTCGTGAAAGGAAAGATTACGATGGGCTTTGTGAAGGAATTGACAGGACAAAGAGGATTCCTACAAGGAGATTGGGTCTGTTCTATCTGGTGTTCGACCGCAAGTACGAAAAGGCACTTAACCATTTACCGCATGACGAGGAAACTCTCATGTATCTTGATGATGCCAAACATGTTTGTCCCAAATTGTATTTCTGCGGCAATGAAGAGAAATTGAAAGACTTCATATATAAGGTTGGCTGGGATAAGTATAACTATGTCGACAAACTGCTTAAAGCTCAAAGTATAGCTCACGGGCTGGAAACCATAAAGCATGAAGGCCGGGATGCCGTACTGAAACAGATACTCAGGGAAAATCAGGCAATATTTGAAGAGGATCTGAAAATAGATGCGGATGATATTATTGAGGCGGGAATCACAGATGATAAGGAAAGAGCACAGTATCTTTTGAGTCTGCTGCCTGCTGTTATACATAGAGACCCTTACAAAAATGATCGGGATAAGCTTCTTAAGTATGCAAGAAGCTTCAACAAGAGCAAGTTCAGAGCCGCCCTGAGAGATATTACATGGGTAAGATGATTGAAGAATACGAAGGCATCATTGCCGATATAATTTTTCATAACAATGAAAACGGCTACACTGTGGCCGTTTTTGAAACGGAAGCGGATGCATTTACCTGTGTTGGCAATCTGCCCAATGTTCATGCGGGTAAAAGCTATAGGCTGCAGGGAGAGTTTATAGATAATTACAGATACGGAGAGCAATTTGCGATAAGAACATTTGAGGAAATCGTTCCGTCAAGCAAGGAGGGTATAAAAGAATTTCTTGCTTCCGGAGCAATGAAGGGCATTGGCAGGAAGACGGCATCCGCAATTGTAGGCAGGTTTGGAGAGCAGACACTGGAAATAATCGAGAAACATCCGGAAAGGCTGACAGAGGTATCCGGAATAGGAGAAAAGACAGCGGCAAAGATAACCGCCGCCTTTTCGGCTCACAGAGAATTTGCCGCCGTTACCATGTCATTGCAGCAGTATGGAATCAGTGCGGCACAGGCTTTGCGGCTCTATCAGGTTTACGGGCAGGATACGGTTGAAACCGTATTGGCAAACCCCTATACGCTGGTGGATGATGTGTTCGGAATAGGCTTCAAAAAGGCCGATGCGATTGCCGAAAAAATCGGTATCGAAAAAGACGATGATTTCAGAATTCGCAGCGGCATCAGATTTACTTTGGGATGGTTTGCGGGAGAAGGGAGTACTTATCTGCCGGAGAGAGAACTTTGCGAGAAGGCAGGTGAGCTGCTGGAGCAGCCGCAGGAAACCGTGCGCGATAATCTGGAGATGATGGCGATTTTGGGCGAGGTTCATATGGACTCTCTGGAGGAACGGAGGGTGGTATATCTGCCGGCCTATTATATTGCGGAACAGAATGTATGCAAATGTATCAGGGCTCTTGTCAATGCAGTGCCAAAGCCTATTAGCAGTTCGGTGGAGAGCATGATAAATCGCACCTCGGATATTACCGGAGTGGAACTTTCCGAGCAGCAGAAACGTGCTGTTGAAACCAGTCTGAATATGGGGGTGACAGTAATAACCGGGGGTCCGGGGACAGGCAAAACCACCATTATAAATACGATAATAAATATTCTGCAGGACAGCGGCATGTCTGTTGCCATTGCGGCACCGACAGGCCGTGCTGCCAAGAGAATAACCGAAACGGGAGGGCATGAGGCTTCTACCATCCATAGGCTTTTGGAATATTCATTCTTTGAAAGCGAATCCATGGGCGGAAGTGAGAATGGCGGGTTTATGAAGTTCTCCCGTGATGAGAATAATCCGCTGGAATATGATGCGGTTATTGTGGATGAGGCATCCATGATTGATCTGATGCTCATGAGCGGACTTGTCAGTGCAATCAGACCGGGAACGCGCCTGATAATTGTCGGCGATGTGGATCAGCTGCCGTCTGTAGGTGCCGGCAATGTGCTGCATGATATAATCAGCAGCGAATATGTTTATTGCATCAGACTGACGGAAATATTCAGACAGGCACAGGAGAGTATGATTGTTGTTAACGCTCATCGTATTAACCGCGGAGAGTATCCCGACAGCAATGCCAGGGGCAGGGACTTTTTCTTTCTTCGCCGAAAGACGGAGGCGGAAATGTTGGAGACGATTAAGGAGCTTTGCACCAGAAGGCTCCCCGATTATTATAAAGATATACGTCCCGACGGGCTTCATTCGGTTCGCGACATTCAAGTGCTTACACCTGTAAGAAAGGGGACACTTGGCTGCATAAATCTCAACAAAGAACTGCAGGCCGTATTAAATCCGCCGGGTGCAGCCATGAGTGACGAAGGTTTTGCGGAGAAGGCCGAGAAAGTTTACGGGGACAAACTCTTCCGCGAAGGCGACAAGGTCATGCAGATAAAAAACAATTATGAAATGAAGTGGAGAAATCATGAAGACTTCACGGATGGCGAAGGCATATTTAACGGTGATATGGGATTCATACAGAAAATCGATAAGGAATTTAACGAAATGACTGTTGTTTTCGATGAGATCCGCCATGTGACATATAACTTCAACCAGCTGGACGAACTGGAGCCGGCTTTTGCTATAACCGTTCATAAGAGTCAGGGCAGCGAATTCCCCATTGTGGTTATGCCAATGACCTGGTTTCCGCCCGTTCTTGCCACTCGCAATCTGCTTTATACGGGTGTAACTCGCGGCAAAGATGTGGTGGTAATGGTCGGTTCCGAGGATAAGATGAACGGCATGGTGGACAACAACCGCATAACCATGCGTTACTCGGGTTTAGGGGTTAGACTGAAGCGACTGATGGAGCTTGATTGACATGCGGTTGACGGTACCGTATTAGCATCAAAGTGCGAAGCAGGATTGAAACAAGGTTTCAAATCATGAATTCAGAAACGTATGTGAGAGAGTTTTTCGGAATTCTCTTTTTTTAGTTGACGAAAGGGTATTTAACAGGTAAAATATGGAATAAATAGAAATAATTTGCTTGAAACTCCGTTTGCAGGAAAACAAGGATGGCTTTTTCCGGGGTGGTTGGCCCTTCACGATATAAATGGAGCGAAGACCAACAGAACTTCATAAATAACGGGATTCCGCTCTTTAAAAAAGAGGAAATGGTGGCTCTTCAGAAGAAAATGGATTGAAGGACCAACACAAATAAAATCTAAACACAAGTTGAGGCTGTTTATGTTGGCACGGCATGATGAAATTAACAAAAGGTCCAACGAAGGTGCGAAAAAATGGGTCAAGTCCATATTTGTGTGTAAATTGCTCATCCTGTATAAAATGATTATGCTGCGTCCAGCAATGATTGTTGATTTGATGCGATATCCTTTAGTTTAGGAAGAATCTCCAGCCTGAATTTGTTGAATGTTTTTTCAGCAAATACACGTGATTTTACTGATAGTTGATCATTGTATTCGATGGCTACTGCGCCCATCAGTCTCAATACAGATTCCTGATTAGGAAATATCTGTATAACATCAGACCGGCGTTTAAATTCGCGATTCAGCCTCTCAATCCAGTTTGATGTACGAAGCTTGGGTCTGAGCCATTTGGGAAGTTGCATAACTGTCATAGCGTCTTCAAAACCTTTTGATAGGACTGCGACAGCACTATCTGCAACAGGCTCGTAATCGCGGATTATTCCATCGCAAACAGTTCGTGCCTTCTCAATGGAGTCTGCATTGAACATAGCTCGAAGTTCGGTTTTTAATCCTTCTTTGAAGCGTGAAGGTGTTTCATCGAGTATGTTACGCATAAAATGTACTTGGCATCGTTGCCATGCAGCTTCCGGATAAGTTTTGGTTATAGCACGCAGTATGGACTGATGTGCATCCGAAATGACCATATTTACATTTTCAAGTCCTCTGGCCTTAAGAGACTTGAAGAATGTTTGCCATGAGTAGTTGTCTTCGGTATCAAATACATCTATACCAACGATTTCGCGGCCTCCATCCGATGATATTGCCAAGGCAACCAGGAAAGCTTTAGATACAACCCGATGGTTTTCTCTAACTTTGAAATATGTTGCATCGACCATTAAAAAAGGTGCATCATACATATTAAGCGGTCTATTCTTAAAAGCTTGGACTTCGGAATCAAGTTTTTTACAAAGCTCCGATACAGTGCTTTTCGAATACGATGTACCGCATAGAGTTTCAACAACTTTAGAAACCTTACGTGTTGAAACACCGCTGATAACCATCTGAACCATTGTGGCAATTAATGAAGCTTCGCTTCTCTGATAGTTATCAAAGATCATAGTGTGAAAAGGTTCATTGCGATGTCTTGGGACTTCTAATGTCAGGCTTCCGATTCTTGTATTAAGAGTTCTTTCTCTCATACCGTTTCGATAATCCTGACGATCAGCTGTCCTTTCGTGCATGGAAGCCTTAAGCTGTTCTGTTGATTCAATTAGCATGATCTCATTGAGGATTCTTTCAACAAGCAGTTTAAATGCTTCGTCGCGATTTCCTGATAAAACCTGTAGAACTTCTTCGTGTGATAATGTAATATTTACCTGAGCCATGTTCGTTACCTCCTGTATATGGTTTGTGGTGAATTTATTATACAGGATGAGCATGGCTCTTTTATATTAAAAATATTAAATTGAATTTACACCATTATACGGGCATAACTGAAAAAATGATTTATACAAGAGAAAATTTTGAAGAAATGTTGGCTGATATGATTATAAATCTCGAAAAGACCAACGAGCGGCTGAAACAATCCCCTAAGGGATATCTGGAGATGCTTAAAAGGGGAGCTAATTATAATTATATACAAAGATTTCCGAATTCAAACGGCAAGAGAGGGAAGAGAAAAGGCATTACCGGAGATAAAGATCTTATTTGCAAACTTGCATGGAAGCTGTACGATAGAAAACTCAAAAAGGTTTTAAAAGCAAATATTGTTGCTATGGAGAAATTTATTAGAGTATATGTGGAACCGACTGTCAATGAAGTCCTCAATATGCAGAGTGAGCGAGACAATCAACTGGTCCAGGGGGTGCTTTTCGGAGAAGGAGTCCATGCGAAGGTCAGTGACATCCCATATCACAAGGGCAATGTCACGGGCATGACCCCCAATGAGCTTCTTAAAAGCATAAGGGGCATTCCCGACGGTGTGGAGAAGTATTTCAGTGCGGATGATAGGGGGATTTTGATTAAGGAATACACGCTGGGAGATAAACAGCTATATTTGGAACAGATTGGAGATCCAAATATAAATATTAAACTGAAAGGAATGAGAGATGAGCTGGTTAGGGCTATACAGATTGCATGGAGCCAGATGCCGTACAAGATGAGCACGTACAGAGAGGAAGAGAAGAATAAGATTACCAGTCGCGGATTGAAAGTCAGAAGTAAGGCAGAAGTCTTGGCTGTAGAGGAATTGTACAAGCATGATATTCCATTTTTGAGTGAACTGGAGTTGCGGTTGGGAGATGAAAAGGTTGAACCGGATTTTACATTTCTGGCTCACGACGGCGCACTGTTTTATTGGGAATATTGCGGAATGATGGATGATGAAGGCTATGTCAGGGGCCACATAAAAAAGAGAAATCTGTATGAGCGATATGGAATCGTGCCTTGGAAGAATATAATCTACACATATAATGCAAATAATGAAATCAATATGCGAGAGATTGAAAACGTCATAAGGGATCAGATTCTCCCAAAGTTGAATGCATCCCGATGAATATCAAAAAAATCCTTTACACAATTGATGAAGCAATATTCCCGTCCAATATCTATTGCTTGGTATGTGGCTGCATGATTGATGCTACGAGGCCCTATTCTCTGTGCGATAAATGCGTGCATGAAATCCATTGGCTCACAGGAGGGAGATATAAAAACGGTAAGAAGCAAAACCTCTGTGTCAAATGCGGAAAAGCTCTGGGGAGTGAGTATCGGGGGCAAATGTGCTATGACTGCATGAGCCGAAGACACTATTTCACAAAGGGATGGAGCTGTATGACCTACGGTCTTCACGAGAGAGAAATTATGATGAATATCAAATATCATGAAAAGGGATATATGGCAGTGAAGATGGGAGATGTTTTATATGACAGGATGGCATTGATTTGGGGGGATGTGCATCATGCGGATATCAATATAGATATTGTGATTCCCACTCCGGTCAGCGCTAAGAGACTGAGAAAAAGAGGATACAATCAATCGGCACTCATGGCACAGAGATTTGTCAAAAGATGTTACGATGCGGGAATGACATCGGAGTATGATGAAAAAACACTTATCCGCGTCAAGGAAACAACAATGCTAAGGAACCTTAACCCTGCTGAGAGGGCTATGGCTTTGGAAGGTGCATTTATGGTTAAGAAAGGCAGATCGCAAAAAATCCGGCATACGAACGTATTGCTTATAGACGATATCTATACAACCGGAGCAACAGCAGATGCGTGCAGCAGGGCACTGCTGAAAGCCGGAGCGAGGCAGGTATACCTTCTGACCCTGGCCAGCGGCGGCAACCGGCGCCCGACAGAATTGGACGAGTGATACTTTCATTAAAAAGGATACTCTTGTTTACAACTGAATCCGAAATTACTAAAATGAAATTGCCGAAATTACTAAAATAAGTTATGCCCGTATAATGGTGTAAATTCAATTTAATATTTTTAATATAAAAGAGCCATGCTCATCCTGTATAATAAATTCACCACAAACCATATACAGGAGGTAACGAACATGGCTCAGGTAAATATTACATTATCACACGAAGAAGTTCTACAGGTTTTATCAGGAAATCGCGACGAAGCATTTAAACTGCTTGTTGAAAGAATCCTCAATGAGATCATGCTAATTGAATCAACAGAACAGCTTAAGGCTTCCATGCACGAAAGGACAGCTGATCGTCAGGATTATCGAAACGGTATGAGAGAAAGAACTCTTAATACAAGAATCGGAAGCCTGACATTAGAAGTCCCAAGACATCGCAATGAACCTTTTCACACTATGATCTTTGATAACTATCAGAGAAGCGAAGCTTCATTAATTGCCACAATGGTTCAGATGGTTATCAGCGGTGTTTCAACACGTAAGGTTTCTAAAGTTGTTGAAACTCTATGCGGTACATCGTATTCGAAAAGCACTGTATCGGAGCTTTGTAAAAAACTTGATTCCGAAGTCCAAGCTTTTAAGAATAGACCGCTTAATATGTATGATGCACCTTTTTTAATGGTCGATGCAACATATTTCAAAGTTAGAGAAAACCATCGGGTTGTATCTAAAGCTTTCCTGGTTGCCTTGGCAATATCATCGGATGGAGGCCGCGAAATCGTTGGTATAGATGTATTTGATACCGAAGACAACTACTCATGGCAAACATTCTTCAAGTCTCTTAAGGCCAGAGGACTTGAAAATGTAAATATGGTCATTTCGGATGCACATCAGTCCATACTGCGTGCTATAACCAAAACTTATCCGGAAGCTGCATGGCAACGATGCCAAGTACATTTTATGCGTAACATACTCGATGAAACACCTTCACGCTTCAAAGAAGGATTAAAAACCGAACTTCGAGCTATGTTCAATGCAGACTCCATTGAGAAGGCACGAACTGTTTGCGATGGAATAATCCGCGATTACGAGCCTGTTGCAGATAGTGCTGTCGCAGTCCTATCAAAAGGTTTTGAAGACGCTATGACAGTTATGCAACTTCCCAAATGGCTCAGACCCAAGCTTCGTACATCAAACTGGATTGAGAGGCTGAATCGCGAATTTAAACGCCGGTCTGATGTTATACAGATATTTCCTAATCAGGAATCTGTATTGAGACTGATGGGCGCAGTAGCCATCGAATACAATGATCAACTATCAGTAAAATCACGTGTATTTGCTGAAAAAACATTCAACAAATTCAGGCTGGAGATTCTTCCTAAACTAAAGGATATCGCATCAAATCAACAATCATTGCTGGACGCAGCATAATCATTTTATACAGGATGAGCAATTTACACACAAATATGGACTTGACCCTAAAATAAAAAGATAGAGACAAATAAAACACAGATTTCCGCATAAATAGCTGTTTTTGCAGTATTTTTACAGAAAAGTTTCAATGTATATCATATGCATAACTATAAGCAAAGGCATATATTTACATAAACAAACGAACTTGCTGGTGAAAGGCGGGGTAACGATACTAAGTTGCGATATGAAACTCCTTTTCTGTTGGAGAATAATAGTTCATGCGATTGTACTAAATATGTTTCTGTAAAAAAACAAAAATACCAAGATTTTTGCAGAAACTTAGGGAGCGCTGATGATAAATTATCTTATTATAGGCGTTACGCACAAATATCTGTGCATAAACATACAACACAAGGAATTAATATGCAAAATCGGTAAATCCCGGTTTATAAATCTGCACATATGCCCCTATCGTTGATAGGGGTATGTGTTCATCGCTATATGATATGAACACCCCATGACAGAATGATATCACAATTCTACTCCTTACCGGACGATATCTATACAACCGGAGCAACAGCGGATGCGTGCAGCAGGGCACTGCTGAAAGCCGGAGCAAAGCAGGTATACCTTCTGACCCTAGCCGGCGGCGGCAACCGGCGGCCGGGAGAATTGGATGAAAATCGGTTAAAAAGAGAGGAAGCATAGTTTTATGAAAGGGACAGATATGGTTGAAGACAATTTAGATGTACTTGTAGAGGAGAGAGAAATTCATGATATGATATACACATTCAGGGGTAAGCAAGTTATGGTAGATAATGTCTGCTCAATAAGCGAGCTTAAGCAGTGATAACGGTTAGTTGCCGTTTTCGGTAGCAAGTATACCTGTATGCTTGCCCCAAGAACCTTGAAAAATCGATTTCAAAAATTCGCATAAACAATTGGCAGTGAGTCTATCGACATTCATGGCGATAATCGACAGGTAAATTGAACTCTTGGTTGTGGTATCAAGCTTCGTTCGAATTAGACCCAATCCATAACAACGCTTGGCCAGACTGAACTTTCGCTCGATTTCAATGCGGTCTACCGCATCATTGTAAACAATCTTGCGATCTTCCGTTGGATCCTTTCTAGGCCTGCCAAGTGCAGGACCGGATAGCCGAACGCCATGTTCCTTACAGTACCTGAGATTTTTTCGATTTCGATAAATCTTGTCGACCAGTACCCTTTCCGGGTAATCACCTGTACGATTGCGGTAATTCTCGATTGCACCTATTAAAACATCGCTCTCGTTATATGCATCAAAGGACTGCTTTTCGATTCTGGCCATACCGTTGTCATCAATGCTCATATCAAGCTTTGTGCCGAATTCAGTTGGAGACTTAGCTTTCCCTCTGACAATAGGCCTGATGTACGGCTGGCTTATGCTGACAATTCGATCCGGAACCGAATGCACCTTGTTATCGTACATGTATTTCTGTTGTTCATAGACTCTGCGGATTACATCCAGTCTGTCAGCATGTGCAGGAGATAGTTCCTTGCCTTCATCAAGAAACTTATCAAGATAGCCAAGGTCACGCCGAACATATTGGAGTTGCTTTTTGATTGCATTACGAATTAGCTTGCCGCTGCGTTTCCTGCGCTTTGCCAGCGACAGATAGTCTTTCCTGGCATTTTGCCTGTAAGTGCGGGGCTTCGGCTCATTGTATTCGTAACACATAGTGTCAATCATCGTCTCCAGATTCTCTCTGGCTTCGTTCAATAGGTTGATGTCTTGAGGAAAGGCAATGTTTTGTGGGACACAGGTGGCATCAAGCATCAGCGTGCCTTTGTTGCCCTTTACTTCTTCTGCAATTTCATCAGATGCAGCTTCGTCAGATTCGGAATCGTCTCCATTCGGTGGGTCGTCATCATGATGATTGAAATCAATAATCATCTCGTTGATTTCACCTAGTATCTCATCGGTCAATCTTTTTCTGAACTCAACCAGAAGCGATGGTACAAATGGCGGCTCCTGCTGATAGCCGGGAAGACCGATGAAGTACTGATAATATGGATTCTCCGTAATCTGTTCCACTAATTCTACATCGGAGTAACCGTATTGCTTCTGAATGATAAGTGACCCTAATGCTGTTTGCAACGGTTTGGCAGGCATTCCGGTTTTGCTGGGGAAAAGTTTTGCATAACGATCCTCAATGGTACGCCATGGGATGGTAGCGGCTTTTCTTATCCAACGATTTTCAGGGTTCATTTTTAGCCCAATCGGCTGATTAAAATCAGCAAAATGAATTTGACTAAATCTATCTTTGATGTACATGTGGCGCTCCTTTAAGTGCAAGGTTTTTTAAGCAATTTGAATGTTTTTCTTGCACCTATAGTATACCACGGAATGCCTATAAATGCGATGATTTCAATGGTTTAGACTGAATATTATATGCTGTGAGCAGACACTAGATAGTGATCTTGCTATGCTGTATAAAGTGCAAACGAAGGTTTTTAATCAGGCAGTTAAAAGAAATATAGATAGATTCCCGGAACATTTTAGATTTCAACTGACGGAAAAAGAATATGAACACTTGAGGTCACAAATTGTTACCTCAAGTGTGGATAGCAAACATGGCGGCGGAAGGTATATGCCGTTTGTATTTACAGAATCAGGCATTGCAATGCTTTCAGCGGTTTTGAAGAATGATGTAGCCGTAGAAGTAAGTATTAGAATAATGGATAGTTTTGTTGCTATGCGTAATTTTCTGACTTCAAATCAAGATCTTTCTTCCAGACTTGATAAGGGCAAAATTCTATTGATAGACAATTATGTGGACATAAATACTTTAAATTTATTTGGTTAATGACTTTTTGAGTGACTCCTAAAATGAATATTACGACTCTATTAATAAAAATTATAATAAATCAAAATTAAAATTATAGGAGAAAATAAATGTTTAGACCAGTACGAAAAAAAGTAAATGTAATAAGCGTAGAGCTTGCAAAAGACTTAATCAAAGACTCAAGAAGAGGGGTATTAGCTGTAAACGGCGATGATGGTTATCCATACGCCATACCTATAAACTATCTATATGACGAAGAGAGTCAAAAGATATTTTTCCATGGCTCTAAGGTGGGACATAAGGTAGATTCATTAAAAAAATCCGACAAAATATGCTTCACTGTATATGGCAATGAGCACATAAAGGAAGAGAGTTGGGCACCATATCTGCAAAGTGCAGTAGTGTTTGGTAGATGTCATTTAATCGAAGATAATGACAGAGCAATGAAAGTGCTCAAAGACTTCGCTATGAAATATTATCCTAATGATACTATGGTAGTGGAAGAGCTAGCTATATCAGGCAGAGCTACACAAATGTTTGAGATATCTATAGAGCATATCAGTGGCAAGCAAGTACAGGAAAGATAATATTGTGTTAATTCATCACTACAGCAGAGAAAGCACCCATATAGTTAAATAGTAAGAGTGAAAAGATGATAAAGTATTCAGTACAAAATGGCTTATCCAGTCAAAAACCGGGAACTCATTATTATTCATGAAAGCAGAGATGAACTAAAACCTTCTGTTATGTTGTTGCAGACAGTAAATATTTCTGTCTGTAGCTTTTATATTTATTATCGAGATAGTTATTTACTTATCTGCAAGTCAATGTTATAATTTCATTACCTAAATGGTAATGAAATTATAGCAACAAAGGGCAAGAACAAAGCATGAAGATCTTGTACAAAAATGCAACTGTTGAAAAACAGTTTTGCTCTAAACACAAAGGGAAATGGCGATATCCAGAACAGGTCAAGAAGAAGCTGGAGGCTGCTGAAAACTATATAATCAATGCAGATTCACTTATGGATATTGCTAACTATCCACCTTTTCATTTTGAGCATTTAAGAGGCAATAGGAAAGATGAATGGAGTATAATACCCTGTGATGATTGCGAGAACGAGATCCTCGCAGGTGATATTCTGGAGCTGTATCATTAAAGTAGAGTCGTCAAACGCACCAACTAGATGCTACAATAGCATTGAAAGGACGGTGACATTATGCACTACGATAAAGCCTTTAAGGAAGAAGCCGTATGCCTCTCAAATGAGATTGGCATAAAGAAAGCTTCCGAACAGCTCGGCATATCATACAATACCCTTGCCGGATGGCGACGTTCCAAAGCTCGCTATGGAGAAAACGCCTATATTGGCAGCGGGAATCGGCATAAGCCGACAAATGCCAAGGAACAGCGCATTCTCGATCTTGAAAAAGAGAACCGCGAGCTCAAACGAGCCAATGATATCCTCAAGGATGCTCTAGGTTTTTTCGCAGAGAGCCGAAAGAAGTGAGAGCACATGAGCGCTATAGGTTCATCCATTCCCGGAGAGAAACCTGGCCGGTCAAGATTCTCTGCGAAACCCTTGAGGTTAGCGAATCCGGATATTACCGATTCGTTAAGAACCTTGGAAAACCCGGTAAGGATGAGGCTCTTTCGGCGGCCATCAAAAGCATCCTTGACGAGGATATATATAACGATAACTATGGTGTTCCTCGCATGAAGCTTGCACTGGAGCAGCGAGGAATCAAGGTCGGCACCAGACGGCTGACCCGCGTTATGCGAGAAAACGGCTGGCTCCACAAGCCAAACCGAAAACCGCATGGTTTAACAAAATCCACGACAGAGGTACAGGAAAAGGAAAATCTAATAAAACAGGATTTCACTTCATCAAGTCCACTATCTCTGCTGTTGACCGATATTTCTCAAATTCAATGTTATGACGGAAAGCTCTACATGTCACCCATACTGGATTGCTTCAACGGAGAAATCGTTTCTCTGCAGATGCGCTCCAACATGAAGAAAGAGCTATGTATTGATACGGTTCGCGCTCTTGCCAAGAAGGATATACCATGTGGTGCAATCCTGCATAGTGACCGTGGCAGCCAGTATACCAGCGATGCCTTTAAGGAAATTCTTGCAAGTTACGGCCTATCGCAGAGCCTCTCCGGTGTTAATCATTGTTACGATAACGCTCGGATGGAGAGTTTCTTCGCAACACTTAAGAAAGAGTTATTGTACCGTCTTCCCACCTACCGGATGAAGATGGAGGAAGTAAAGCGATGGATCTTCCATTATGTATTTACCTATTACAATCGGAAAAGAGTCCACACCAGTAATCCGGGAGGCCTTCCACCGGCGGCATACCGAAGGTTTCAGGAAAAACCGTTATTGGCCGCCTAACAAATCAGTGCGTTTGGAGACTGCACTTTTCTTGACAGTTCCATTCTTGCACAATGTAAAATGATAAAAATAGTCAAGGTAACGGAGGTGTCAAACCATTATGAGTAACATAACAGAATACAAAGATATAGTGGCCTTTCACCCTGGATACTATTTAGCAGATATTATCGAGGATATGGAAATAAGCCAGGCTGAGTTTGCATCTAGGTTAGGAACTACTGCAAAGACGCTTAGTCAACTTTTAAACGGGCAGGCGAATATTTCAAATGATCTTGCTAAAAAGCTGTCTGTAATGATGGGAACAAGTATAGAGGTATGGCAACGATTACAAAACACCTATGATCAGAAGTTGATTGAAATTCAACAAGAAAGTGATTTTGATGCGCAAAAAAAGGTTATGAAGCAGATTGATTATAGATACTTTGTGGATGTTATGGGGCTGCCTCAAACAAGGGTTGCTGAAGAGAAAATTGCACATTTGTGCTCTTTTTTCAAAGTTGCTGATTTAAGAATAATGCTTAGAACAGATTTCCTAGTAAACTTTAGAAGCGGCACATCTGATGATTCGGATAAGAAAGCAATCAATTCTAGAGCATGGATACAGACTGCAATGAACATGGCTAAGACTATAGAAACGAGGCCATATAATGCTCAAAGATTGAAGAAATGCCTGCCTGAGCTTAGGAGCATGACCGTGCAGAACCCAGAGGTTTTCTTGCCAAGAATGAGAGAAATATTCGCTGAATGCGGTATAGCATTTGTTCTTTTACCACATCTGAAGAATTCAGGGGTTAATGGTGCAGTCAAGTGGGTTAACAATGAAAGAGTTGTTCTTGCTATGAATAACAGAGGGTTAGATGCAGATAAATTTTGGTTTTCACTTTTCCATGAAATCAAACATGTTTTTCAACAGAAAATCAAAACCGTATTTATTAGCAGTTTGGTAGAGGAAATGGTGGATTATAATAACGCCCTTGAAGATGAAGCAGACAGGTTCGCTTCCGATTATTTGATTCCTCCAAATGAACTTAGAAGATTTGCACCAACAAAATATACCTCTGATAATGAAATTGTAGAGTTTGCTAATTCTATCGGAATACATCCGGGAATTGTTGCAGGACGGCTTCAGCATGAAAAAATAATCCCGCAGAGCAGATGTTCAAAACTAAAGGAAAAATATACGATTGAAATTAAACAACTTGCATAAATACAAAGCATTGTAAACAATATATCCTGCAGATTCGTAGTCGACATGTTTAGTCGGAGCCAAAATCTACGACAATTTCCCGTTTACCGTGAGTGTGTGAAATAATCTCTGTGGAACTGTCAAGAAAAGTGCAGTCTCCAAACGCACTGATTTGTTAGGCGGCCAATAACGGTTTTTCCTGAAGCCTTCGGTATGCCGCCGGTGGAAGGCCTCCCGGATTACTGGTGTGGACTCTTTTCCGATTGTAATAGGTAAATACATAATGGAAGATCCATCGCTTTACTTCCTCCATCTTCATCCGGTAGGTGGGAAGACGGTACAATAACTCTTTCTTAAGTGTTGCGAAGAAACTCTCCATCCGAGCGTTATCGTAACAATGATTAACACCGGAGAGGCTCTGCGATAGGCCGTAACTTGCAAGAATTTCCTTAAAGGCATCGCTGGTATACTGGCTGCCACGGTCACTATGCAGGATTGCACCACATGGTATATCCTTCTTGGCAAGAGCGCGAACCGTATCAATACATAGCTCTTTCTTCATGTTGGAGCGCATCTGCAGAGAAACGATTTCTCCGTTGAAGCAATCCAGTATGGGTGACATGTAGAGCTTTCCGTCATAACATTGAATTTGAGAAATATCGGTCAACAGCAGAGATAGTGGACTTGATGAAGTGAAATCCTGTTTTATTAGATTTTCCTTTTCCTGTACCTCTGTCGTGGATTTTGTTAAACCATGCGGTTTTCGGTTTGGCTTGTGGAGCCAGCCGTTTTCTCGCATAACGCGGGTCAGCCGTCTGGTGCCGACCTTGATTCCTCGCTGCTCCAGTGCAAGCTTCATGCGAGGAACACCATAGTTATCGTTATATATATCCTCGTCAAGGATGCTTTTGATGGCCGCCGAAAGAGCCTCATCCTTACCGGGTTTTCCAAGGTTCTTAACGAATCGGTAATATCCGGATTCGCTAACCTCAAGGGTTTCGCAGAGAATCTTGACCGGCCAGGTTTCTCTCCGGGAATGGATGAACCTATAGCGCTCATGTGCTCTCACTTCTTTCGGCTCTCTGCGAAAAAACCTAGAGCATCCTTGAGGATATCATTGGCTCGTTTGAGCTCGCGGTTCTCTTTTTCAAGATCGAGAATGCGCTGTTCCTTGGCATTTGTCGGCTTATGCCGATTCCCGCTGCCAATATAGGCGTTTTCTCCATAGCGAGCTTTGGAACGTCGCCATCCGGCAAGGGTATTGTATGATATGCCGAGCTGTTCGGAAGCTTTCTTTATGCCAATCTCATTTGAGAGGCATACGGCTTCTTCCTTAAAGGCTTTATCGTAGTGCATAATGTCACCGTCCTTTCAATGCTATTGTAGCATCTAGTTGGTGCGTTTGACGACTCTACTTTAATGATACAGCTCCACTGTAAATTATCCAACCTATGGTAATTGAGATGAGAATCTGCCAAACCGGCTGTCAAGCATTTAGGAAAATGTCCTAAAAAATAACTAACATAAGCACCGGTAATTATGAGGATTGCCGGTGCTTTTTGACACACTTACGCAGCCCAGTCTTCTTCTCGTCCTTCCATTGCTTTTACGAACTTCATAAAATTGTCCTTTTTCCAAGGGTGATCCATTGGAGGAATGAAAACTTTCCTCTTTTTTTTCGGCGACTGTTTCTCCTGCTTAAGGTTAAAATATCGTGACTGTACTTCATGCTGTGGTATTTCTTCTAAACCATAGATTCGTTCGTTAATGCTGCAGTACAGTTTCCCGGACAGGGTTTTAATTACTAAAGCAGCCGTTTTACGATGGAAGAATACTTCAGAACCATTTTCATCCACAGGTAAAAAGTGCTTTGCCCATATGCGTATACAATGACCGTGATCAACTTTTCTTTCAGCAATTACTGATAGGAATAGGTCAATTTGAGATTTTTCCGGTTGCGATTCAAATACGGATTGTATAGAATCAAGAGGAAGAGCAAACTGACGATTGAATTCTTTTAGGTAGGATTTTAAGAATTCATTTGCCTGCTCGATTGTTGTCACGCCTGCAAGCCGTAGTTCGACACACAGGCGTGACTGTAATGTCTGGAACAACCTTTCTATTCGACCTTTGGCCTGAGGGACACTGGTCGTTTTAATTTCTACCCCCAGCTGTTTACAGGCATATGCAAACTGTGTCATTGTATTGTTTTCAAGCTTGTTCTCACCATAGCGCTTGTATTCAAAAACAGTTCTGCGGTCTGTATAGAACATGTAAGGTATGCCGTAATCCGTAAGGATTTGTTCAAATACATGGTAATACCCGTTAAGCGTCTCCTGGCTGTCAAAGTAGGCACCGACCACATTTCCGCTGGCATCATCTATTGCAGCATGTAATGTGGCTTTGATGCCGGCAAACCAAGGGTGTAATGAGGCATCCATTTGAATCATCTCACCTGAGAACGCACATCTTGGTCTTCGTGGGTGAGGGTCATCAACCTCCTGAATTTTCTCTTTTAATTCTGTCTGCTTTTTCTTTGATTTTGTTGATGCAAGCTGCTCATTGAGCCTTTTCTTTAGCTTGCGCTTAGTAGCTCTGTGTGCCTTGGGAGACAGGATTTCCGCTTCATACATAATGGACGATATGGCAGATTCGGAAATCTTAATGCCTTCGTTTCTGGCAAGCAGCTCGGAAAAATGTTTGAAATTAGCATCGGAATACTTGTTAAGGTACAAGGTGATGATTTCATTCTCAAATTCTGCACTGAAAGCATTGGAAGGGGTACGAGCTTTGTTCTTATGAGAAAATGCACTTTTGCCTTCCAATTTGTAACGCTTAATAAGTCTGTTGATTGTTCTTACGGTAACGCCAAGTTTTAATGCTGCACGCTTCTTGCTGCCGCCTTTTTCGACCAGCCTTTTAATGGTCTCATACTTTTTCTGTTCATTCACGGTTAATTCTACCTTTCTCATGTCCACCTCTCTTTCAGGAGAGATTATACATGTAATTTTGATTTGGGACATTTTCCCTTGCATTTACTTAAGACATTATCGCTTTTGAATCAGATTGAGATGAGAATCTGCCAAACCGGCAGATTCCGATTGACACATTTAATATAAAATACGATTCAATGCAAGTCAAGCGAGACCTCCGAAAAGAGATCTCGCTTGATTCATTTTTGGGGAATCAGATAGGTAACCGACCTTCATACATTATGCTGAGCTCCCCATAAACCTTAGCCCAGTTTCTGAGTGGTTGACCCCACCTTTTCGTTGCCTGGAGTGTTGACAGGTAGAGTGATTTAAGCAGCGCCGTATCACTTGGAAATACAGAACGCTGGCGATTCAGCTTCTTGTATGTGCTGTTTAAGCTTTCAATGGCATTGGTAGTATAGATTACCTTTCTGACATCAGCAGAGAATTTATAGATTGGAGTAAGCACATCCCAGTTCTGCTCCCAGCTCTTCATGGCATTAGGGTATTTCTCACTCCATTTTTCGGTTACACGGGATAGATTGGCTCGTCCTTGCTCTTCGTTAGGAGCCAGATAAATCGTTCTTAAATCAGTGGCAAATGCCTTCTTGTCCTTGTAAGGAACATACTTTAAGGTGTTTCTGATTTGATGAACAATACAGCGTTGATATTCTGTGTTTGGAAATGCTGTCTGAATGGCTTCTTTAATGCCGGTAAGACCGTCGGCACAGATAATCATGATATCTTTTACACCACGGTTCTTAAGGTCGTTAAGTACACCGAGCCAATATTTAGCACTCTCGTTTTCGCCAATCTGCAGACTTATGACATCCTTTTTTCCATCAAGGGTAACGCCCAATATTACATAAGCTGCAAGTTTCTTGATGATGTGATCCTCTCTTGCCGAAAAGTGTACTGCGTCAATAAACATAATTGGATATACCTCGTCCAATGGGCGATTCTGCCAATCAGAGATATCCTGAAGTATCTTGTCGGTAACATCGGATATAAAGCCTTCGCTGCATTCAAAACCATAGATTTCCTCTATCTGTTCGGAAATCTGACGAGTGGTAAGACCTCTGGCATACATGCTGATTATCTTACTGTCTATGTCCGAAATATCCTTCTGGCGTTTCTTAACAACCTTAGGTTCAAAGGTAGATTGCCTGTCCTGAGGAACATCAATCTGAAATTCACCATAATTGCCTCTTACGGTCTTAGGCTTGGTTCCGTTGCGATAATTATCGTTATCACTTCGCTCATAGCTTTCGTAACCTAAGTGGTCATCCATTTCGGTTTCCATCATAGACTTGATGGTACCTCCCAAAAGATCCTTGAGAGCTTCCTGAATATCATCGGCAGTTTCGATGTCATACTCATCAATTAGTGCTGCGATGATGTTTTTCTTGTTTTCGTTCAAGGGCTTTACCTTGTAAACTTCTTTTTTCTTGTTAGCCATAAAAATATCCTCCTATGGGTCTTTTTATTTTACCATAGGAGGATACTCCTTTCATATTTACAGACTTTTTTTCACAGTCTCTTTACCGTTAACATCAATCCCATTATCTCAAATCACCGTGTCAATGTTTTGCTATTGTAACGGAGTTCTTTTTCATCTTAGCTTCATACAGTTTTTTATCGGCCATTTCCGTTAATGTTGCAGTATCATTGTCGGCATATACGGAACCGATACTGACAGTAACTCTTAAGTCCAAAAACTCCTCGAGTCGAATGCATTCAATGCTGCGGCGTATTTGTTCCAGTTTTTCACCAAGCTTTTCAAAAGGCATATCATACAGCACAAGCAAAAATTCATCCCCTCCCATGCGTATGACAGCATCTGATGCACGAACATTTTTAGTTATAACATTTACAATCTCCTGCAACACGCAATCACCTACATGATGGCCAAAAGTATCATTGATTTTTTTGAAATCATCCACATCAAACATGGCAACGGCTTTTTTCTTTGTTAACTTCTGTAATTGCTCTGTATAGTACAGGCGGTTATATGCACCGGTTAAAGCATCTGTGTACAATTTCCGATTGTGTTCTGTTATGGTCTCTACGAATTTTTCTTTTCCGTATGCACCAAACAAAACGTCATCTTTGAGTTTATTGACGATTTCCAACATATACGGAGTACCTTCAACTTCAGTGTATATAGACATTACGAAATAAGTGTCATTGTCTACAAATTCAAATTTAGTAAGCATTCCTTTATCTGCAAAAGCTTTTGCAGATATACAGTTTTCGCATCGCATTTCTTTGTTCCATACCTTATAACATTGGTAAGGCCCCGGTATAAGCTCTCCGCTGTCAGTCAAATCATATTCTGTTGTCAATGAAACATCAACAAGCCTTACAATATCAAATATTTTTTTTGCTCTTTTACAAATGCAAGCAAGTCAATAAGTGTAAATTTCATAATGGTACCTCAAAAAATGCTTTGTGTAAGCTGTAAAAACTGTTGTACTCGCTGCCGCTGTCAAGGCGGCGCAACATTCAAATAATTTGTGCATTGGAAACAATATATCATAGAAGAAGCCACAGTTAAATAGAAAGCTGAATAAATATAGAATTGGCGAGGTAATCAGGTGCAATGGTTCAACCATGACCCAAGTTTTAGTTTGGCAAATAAATCAAATAAATATTGTTTGAATGAATTTAGAACTTCTGGTCTTCCATAGGGAACCGGAAGTAACTTTTGTAAAGAAATGTGAGATAATGGCAAGGTGTCCTCCTGCGGATAGGAGGGAATATGCCTGAAGAAAAAAGAAAAAGAGGAAAGCATCTCACATGGGAAGAAAGGCAAGAGATACAGAGAGGACTGAGAGAACATCGAACATTCACTGAAATCGCACTGATGATTGGTTGTTCGCCGGATACGATATCAAAAGAAATTCGCAAGCATCGATACCATAAACCTTTAAGCATCAAACAAAAGTTCTATCAAAACCGATGCAAGTATCGGGAAAGCTGCCGCAAGCGGAATGTATGCGGAAAGAAGGGACGGTATAAATGCAAGATACCCTGCCGACAGTGCAATGCCTGCAACGAAAGGTGTCCGGATTTCGTTGATTTTCCTTGTCAGATTGAAAAGAAACCACCTTATGTGTGTAATGCATGTCCTAAGTCACGAAGTTGTCTTTTTGACAAGTATCTGTACAATGCGGATTACGCCAACAGAGAGTACCGGGAAGAACTCAAGGAATCCAGACAAGGAATAGACCTGACAAAGGATGAATTAATAGCACTGGATGAACTGATAAGCCCACTGATTCTAAAGGGGCAACCTATAAGTCACATCTTTACGGAACATGCACATGAGATTCCATGCAGTAAACGAACTCTGTACGATTACATTGAGAAAGGCTATCTCAGTGTCCGTAATCTGGATTTGCGCAGAAAGGTGCGGTACAAGAAGCGGAAACATGTGAAAAAGGTCAAAACGAGTCCAATTAGTAAAATTAACCGCCACTACAAAGATTTTCTCAGGGAATTAGAAGAAAATTCGGGAATCAGGGTGGTGGAAATGGATACTGTAATCGGAAGAAAAGGCGGAAAAGTCCTGCAGACTATCTACTGGAGAAAAGAAAAGCTTATGCTGGCTTTTCTTCTTGACAGCAAGGAACAGAAAGGAACGGTCGAAACATTTGATCGTCTGGAAACAGAGCTTGGAATGGAAACTTTCCGTAAACTGTTTCCGGTTGTACTGACGGATAACGGGACGGAATTTGCAGATCCGCATCTGTTTGAGTGTGGTATTAACAAAGACAGAAGAATGAAACTGTTTTTCTGTGATCCGCGGCACTCTGAACAGAAAGGCGAGCTGGAAAAGAACCATGAGTACATCCGCTATGTCCTGCCGTCAGGGACATCTTTTGATAATCTGACACAGGAAAAAGTGGATCTTTTGATGAATCACATCAACAATACGGCAAGGCCGAGCCTAGGGGGCTCTACGCCCGTTCAGCTGGCCTTGCAGCACTTCGGAAAGGATACGGTGGAAAAGCTTAAGATAAGAGTCATAAAAGCAGATGACATATGTCTTAAGCCGAAACTGCTGAAGTAAATATTCAGGCAGGAGGATACGAAAAGGATACATAATCTATGTATGCCCGAAGTTACTCCTGCAATGTCAATTTCGGACATCCTTTTCCTATACTCAAAATTCCGCTGTATCTAAATCAATTATACGGCAGAAACGACTAAAATGTAACGAAAAAAACCAATTTAAGAACCAAACCGGAAGTTAGTTCTGCATAGAGGCTGATGACAGGGTTCAACCCGAAGTTAGTTTTGCATTCAACGTCAAATAAATATTTTTTCATAATTTGAGCCATTTTTGAATTACGCATACTCTTTATATATAAAGGCTCTTATATTTATATATAAAATTTTTCACATAAATTTAATAAACGAATTAAGAAACGAAAGCTGTAATTTCGGAAAGGTGAGAAGACGATGAAGATGAAGTTCAGAAGAATCCTGGCACTGACAATGACGGTTGTACTGGTTGTGACAACCATCATATTCACAGCAGGAAACACCCTTAAAGCGGAGGGTGAAGATCCGGTGGAAGTAGCGCCGCCGGTAACAGAGCAGGAGACGGAACCTGCCCCTGAACCGGAACCGGCCGAACCGGCTACTGACAAACAGGAACTTGCGGTTGGAGACGACAATGCTTCCGTAGGCGATGAAGAAGCTGTCACAGAAGAACCGACAGAACCGACAGAAGCAACGGAGGAAGAGGTCAATATGCCGGCACAGTCTTTTAGTCAGACTGCGGGAAACGGCATAAGGGTAAATATTTCCGCCCCTGAAGGAGCATTTCCTGAGGGAACCACAATGACGGTTTCAGCTGTAAGCCGTGCAAAGGCAATGAGCCTTGTAGAAGACGCAGTTGAGAACGCGGAAGACGCCAAAGGTGTTGACATTACATTCCACTATGAAGGAAAGGAAATACAACCTGAGAAGAACATCAGCGTTAAGCTTGGCAATGCTAAGGTTAAGGGTGATGATTTTAGCGTGTACCACGTGGATGGCGGAGCTGTTGAAAAGGTTACAGAGAATGCAACTTCAAACGGTGCAACATTCAAGACCGATGCATTCTCAATCTATATTCTGGTTGGTGACAACGGCGAGGATGTAGAAACAGATGTGGAATTTTTAAAGACTTATTATTTTGTTGACGAAGAAGGCAACACGCTCAGTGAATCGCAGGATGTAAAGTCCGGGGACACTCTTTATGAACCTGCAGTTCCGGGAGAAAAGGCTGGCAAGACATTTGACGGCTGGTACAATGGCGACACTAGATTCACCGGATTCGGTGTACAGAATAATGTTGCAGACAGTACTGATGTAACCCTTACAGCTAAATATTCAGAGGAAGAACATGTAGTATTCTTCGTAAGTAGCGGGAAAATTGTCAAGACACAGGATGCAGATGAAGGTGAAGTAATTAATCTTAATGATGTCGAGATTCCTCATGCACCAAACGAAGGTGTTGCGGGATGGTATGATAATCCAAATCTTACAGGTAATCCGATTCCAAGTGTAACAATGGGCAGCAGTGACATTACGGTATATGCTGACGTCAAAGCGGGTCACTGGATTACATATGAAAGTGACGGCGGTTCAATCGTAGCATCAAAATTCTACACAGCCGGCACGAACACAGTGGCACCTGCAAATCCGACAAAGACAGGATACAGATTTGCCGGCTGGTACAATGGAAACAGTAAGTTTACTTTCGGCAAACCAATCACAAGTAACATTACACTTACAGCCCGTTGGACAGCTGAACAGACAAATTACACAGTTGTATATTGGAAGGAAAATGCAAATGACAATAAATTCTCATATGTTGAAAGTGAGCGTAAAACAGGAACAACCGGAACGACGACAAACGTAAAAGCTAAGAAATATGATGGCTTCACTGCTCAGACAATTGAACAGCAGACAATCAATGGTGACGGAAGTACGATTGTTAATGTGTACTATAACAGGGCAGTGAAAACTTTAACATTCAAATACGATTATAATAAAACCTATCGGAAAACCGAAACCATTACGGCAAAGTGGGGTGCGGACATCTCGGAACAGTATGTTGCTATTGCAGAGAGAGCAAAAAGTACATTTTGGTCAAAGAACTATAATGGTGGAAGTCCATGGACCAACTATTTCGAGATAATGCCTGATACCAGTGCCACTTACTATACAAGGGGAGGAACAGGTTCAGAAGGAACGATGACCTATTGGGGTCAGGACTTTAATGGTGAATATACTGTAAAGTTGTTTGAAGTCAACGATGTCGGCGGATATTTAGTTAGCGAGGAAGACCGTTACAAGTTCGAAGGTTTCACCCATTATAAAGACCATGAAGAAGGAGCTAAAAATAGGGATAAATGTGCTGGTGCAAAGTTCTATTACAAAAGAAATTCATATAATCTGGACTTTATAAATAATGGTGCTACAGAAAAATCTGTTTCGAAAAAGTATGAGGCATCACTTCATGAGGAAGCTTACACACCGGAAAGACCTGCAGGTGTTCCTGACGGATATGAATTTGCAGGTTGGTATACAAACGATAAGTTTGACGGGTTGCCGTATATATTCCTCGGAAAGACAATGCCTGCAAACAATATGTCCCTCTATGCCAAGTGGCAGGCACCTGTATATGTTGTAACCGTTCATACTACAGTAAACGATCCGGAGAGCGCGACAGCGACTATCGAGGTTCCTTACGGGGCAAAACTCGGTGATGTTCCTGCATTCCAAAATCTTAACATCAGCGGTGATGACATTGTCTGGATGGTGAAGAAAGGATCATCCTGGGATGTATATGATATGAACGCCCGCGTATATGGAAATATCGAACTCTATCCTGCCAAGTATGAAGCAGGCAAGACATATAAGGTTACTTATGACCTTAATGGAGGAAACGGAACTGCGCCGGTGGACAATAATAAATACAGCACGGGTAATTCAGCCAAAGTTAAAGGCATAGGTGATGTAACAGGCCCTAGTGGCAAGCATTTCTTGGGATGGACAACAAAGGCTGATGGATCAGGCAAAGTATATTATAAAAACAGTCTGATTACTGTAGAAACATCAAATGTAACTCTCTATGCTCAGTGGGGCGAAACGGGTAAGACGACTACTATAATATATAAGACCAATTACCCTGATGGTGCTGTTGGTTCGGATGGTACTGACTTAAATGATAAAACCAAGACACTTGATGCAGTAATTAAGAACAATGGTAAGGTCACTGTGTCATCTCTTGCAGATGTTAATTTTGAAAAACCTCGTGGATACACATTTGAAGGATGGGAAGCAAACAGCAAAACCTATCAGCCCGGTACAGATATTAGAGTAGATGTTAATGGCGAGAATGTACTTACAGCCAAGTGGGCGAAGGATGCAAATGATAACCATACAGCCGCATATGAGATTAACTACTTCAAGGGAGACGATGAAGTAACCGGGCATCAGCAGAAAGGAGCCAAGGAAGAATGGATAGGCGACCCTGCAAGTATCGCCATTCCGTACGAGCATGATGCCGACAAGTATGATTACTACAACTTCAAGGAGATAAAGGTTAACGGAAAGGTAACAGACGCGGACAAGGTACCTGACAGTGTAGCCATCGCAGCGGGCGAGGCCGACAAGAAGACGGTAGTAAATGTATACTACGAAAAGGTTGACAGGAACCATACAGCCGCATATGAGATCAACTACTTCAAGGGAGACGATGAAGTAACCGGGCATCAGCAGAAAGGAGCCAAGGAAGAATGGATAGGCGACCCTGCAAGTATCGCCATTCCGTACGAGCATGATGCCGACAAGTATGATTACTACAACTTCAAGGAGATAAAGGTTAACGGAAAGGTAACAGACGCGGACAAGGTACCTGACAGTGTAGCCATCGCAGCGGGCGAGGCCGACAAGAAGACGGTAGTAAATGTATACTACGAAAAGGTTGACAGGAACCATACAGCCGCATATGAGATCAACTACTTCAAGGGAGACGATGAAGTAACCGGGCATCAGCAGAAAGGAGCCAAGGAAGAATGGATAGGCGACCCTGCAAGTATCGCCATTCCGTACGAGCATGATGCCGACAAGTATGATTACTACAACTTCAAGGAGATAAAGGTTAACGGAAAGGTAACAGACGCGGACAAGGTACCTGACAGTGTAGCCATCGCAGCGGGCGAGGCCGACAAGAAGACGGTAGTAAATGTATACTACGAAAAGGTTGACAGGAACCATACAGCCGCATATGAGATCAACTACTTCAAGGGAGACGATGAAGTAACCGGGCATCAGCAGAAAGGAGCCAAGGAAGAATGGATAGGCGACCCTGCAAGTATCGCCATTCCGTACGAGCATGATGCCGACAAGTATGATTACTACAACTTCAAGGAGATAAAGGTTAACGGAAAGGTAACAGACGCGGACAAGGTACCTGACAGTGTAGCCATCGCAGCGGGCGAGGCCGACAAGAAGACGGTAGTAAATGTATACTACGAAAAGGTTGACAGGAACCATACAGCCGCATATGAGATCAACTACTTCAAGGGAGACGATGAAGTAACCGGGCATCAGCAGAAAGGAGCCAAGGAAGAATGGATAGGCGACCCTGCAAGTATCGCCATTCCGTACGAGCATGATGCCGACAAGTATGATTACTACAACTTCAAGGAGATAAAGGTTAACGGAAAGGTAACAGACGCGGACAAGGTACCTGACAGTGTAGCCATCGCAGCGGGCGAGGCCGACAAGAAGACGGTAGTAAATGTATACTACGAAAAGGTTGACAGGAACCATACAGCCGCATATGAGATCAACTACTTCAAGGGAGACGATGAAGTAACCGGGCATCAGCAGAAAGGAGCCAAGGAAGAATGGATAGGCGACCCTGCAAGTATCGCCATTCCGTACGAGCATGATGCCGACAAGTATGATTACTACAACTTCAAGGAGATAAAGGTTAACGGAAAGGTAACAGACGCGGACAAGGTACCTGACAGTGTAGCCATCGCAGCGGGCGAGGCCGACAAGAAGACGGTAGTAAATGTATACTACGAAAAGGTTGACAGGAACCATACAGCCGCATATGAGATCAACTACTTCAAGGGAGACGATGAAGTAACCGGGCATCAGCAGAAAGGAGCCAAGGAAGAATGGATAGGCGACCCTGCAAGTATCGCCATTCCGTACGAGCATGATGCCGACAAGTATGATTACTACAACTTCAAGGAGATAAAGGTTAACGGAAAGGTAACAGACGCGGACAAGGTACCTGACAGTGTAGCCATCGCAGCGGGCGAGGCCGACAAGAAGACGGTAGTAAATGTATACTACGAAAAGGTTGACAGGAACCATACAGCCGCATATGAGATCAACTACTTCAAGGGAGACGATGAAGTAACCGGGCATCAGCAGAAAGGAGCCAAGGAAGAATGGATAGGCGACCCTGCAAGTATCGCCATTCCGTACGAGCATGATGCCGACAAGTATGATTACTACAACTTCAAGGAGATAAAGGTTAACGGAAAGGTAACAGACGCGGACAAGGTACCTGACAGTGTAGCCATCGCAGCGGGCGAGGCCGACAAGAAGACGGTAGTAAATGTATACTACGAAAAGGTTGACAGGAACCATACAGCCGCATATGAGATTAACTACTTCAAGGGAGACGATGAAGTAACCGGGCATCAGCAGAAAGGAGCCAAGGAAGAATGGATAGGCGACCCTGCAAGTATCGCCATTCCGTACGAGCATGATGCCGACAAGTATGATTACTACAACTTCAAGGAGATAAAGGTTAACGGAAAGGTAACAGACGCGGACAAGGTACCTGACAGTGTAGCCATCGCAGCGGGCGAGGCCGACAAGAAGACGGTAGTAAATGTATACTACGAAAAGGTTGACAGGAACCATACAGCCGCATATGAGATTAACTACTTCAAGGGAGACGATGAAGTAACCGGGCATCAGCAGAAAGGAGCCAAGGAAGAATGGATAGGCGACCCTGCAAGTATCGCCATTCCGTACGAGCATGATGCCGACAAGTATGATTACTACAACTTCAAGGAGATAAAGGTTAACGGAAAGGTAACAGACGCGGACAAGGTACCTGACAGTGTAGCCATCGCAGCGGGCGAGGCCGACAAGAAGACGGTAGTAAATGTATACTACGAAAAGGTTGACAGGAACCATACAGCCGCATATGAGATCAACTACTTCAAGGGAGACGATGAAGTAACCGGGCATCAGCAGAAAGGAGCCAAGGAAGAATGGATAGGCGACCCTGCAAGTATCGCCATTCCGTACGAGCATGATGCCGACAAGTATGATTACTACAACTTCAAGGAGATAAAGGTTAACGGAAAGGTAACAGACGCGGACAAGGTACCTGACAGTGTAGCCATCGCAGCGGGCGAGGCCGACAAGAAGACGGTAGTAAATGTATACTACGAAAAGGTTGACAGGAACCATACAGCCGCATATGAGATCAACTACTTCAAGGGAGACGATGAAGTAACCGGGCATCAGCAGAAAGGAGCCAAGGAAGAATGGATAGGCGACCCTGCAAGTATCGCCATTCCGTACGAGCATGATGCCGACAAGTATGATTACTACAACTTCAAGGAGATAAAGGTTAACGGAAAGGTAACAGACGCGGACAAGGTACCTGACAGTGTAGCCATCGCAGCGGGCGAGGCCGACAAGAAGACGGTAGTAAATGTATACTACGAAAAGGTTGACAGGAACCATACAGCCGCATATGAGATCAACTACTTCAAGGGAGACGATGAAGTAACCGGGCATCAGCAGAAAGGAGCCAAGGAAGAATGGATAGGCGACCCTGCAAGTATCGCCATTCCGTACGAGCATGATGCCGACAAGTATGATTACTACAACTTCAAGGAGATAAAGGTTAACGGAAAGGTAACAGACGCGGACAAGGTACCTGACAGTGTAGCCATCGCAGCGGGCGAGGCCGACAAGAAGACGGTAGTAAATGTATACTACGAAAAGGTTGACAGGAACCATACAGCCGCATATGAGATCAACTACTTCAAGGGAGACGATGAAGTAACCGGGCATCAGCAGAAAGGAGCCAAGGAAGAATGGATAGGCGACCCTGCAAGTATCGCCATTCCGTACGAGCATGATGCCGACAAGTATGATTACTACAACTTCAAGGAGATAAAGGTTAACGGAAAGGTAACAGACGCGGACAAGGTACCTGACAGTGTAGCCATCGCAGCGGGCGAGGCCGACAAGAAGACGGTAGTAAATGTATACTACGAAAAGGTTGACAGGAACCATACAGCCGCATATGAGATCAACTACTTCAAGGGAGACGATGAAGTAACCGGGCATCAGCAGAAAGGAGCCAAGGAAGAATGGATAGGCGACCCTGCAAGTATCGCCATTCCGTACGAGCATGATGCCGACAAGTATGATTACTACAACTTCAAGGAGATAAAGGTTAACGGAAAGGTAACAGACGCGGACAAGGTACCTGACAGTGTAGCCATCGCAGCGGGCGAGGCTGACAAGAAGACGGTAATAAATGTATACTACGAAAAGGTTGACAGGAACCATACAGCCGCATATGAGATCAACTACTTCAAGGGAGACGATGAAGTAACCGGGCATCAGCAGAAAGGAGCCAAGGAAGAATGGATAGGCGACCCTGCAAGTATCGCCATTCCGTACGAGCATGATGCCGACAAGTATGATTACTATAACTTCCATGAGATCAAGGTTGACAATGAAGTAACACCTGTAGGCGAAGTGCCTGACAAGGTAGATGTTGCAGCGGGAGCCGAGAGCAAGACGGTAAAGATCAACGTATACTACACAAAGGATAAGGAAGATATTATTCTGCCGAAGACTGTTAAATACATAGTTGAGTACTACGAAGATGGCGTTCTGGTTGATACTTACACAGAAAAAGAAGATCTGGAATTGAACGACGAGTCTGATGAGATTGTAAGCAAGAAAATTGAAACTCCGGAAAAACCTGGTTTTGAGATAACCAATAGAGCGGATATTCCAGAGGCAGGAACTACATTAAAGAGCGGTACTGTAATCAAGGTTGAGTACGAAAGTATTAAGTATAGCCTCACAATTCACTATGTGGATGAGCGGGGTAACACTCTGGCTGATGACTACAAGGGTAAATTCAAGTATAAGGAAATGTTTGATACGGTATACTCCCCTGTAATTGAAGGATATACTCCAAACATCGCATCGATAAAATGCAGAAAAGAAGGAATGCCTTTGCAAAATCTGGAATTCAAAGTAGTTTATACCAAGAATGCAGAGCTTGAACCGGCACCTGCACCGGGACCGGGCAATAATGACGGTGCCGGCGGCGCAGCTGCAGTATTGACGGCAAATCCTGACGGTTCGTATTCACTGACAGAAATCGGGGAGAGTCATATACCGCTGGCCGACAACCTGCTTGATGAATACTGCTGCATACTCCATTTCCTGATAATGCTGGCAGCACTGCTCATGCTTCTGTGGTATACTTACGACATGAAGAAGCGCCAGAGAAGGATATTCGAACTTGAATCGGTACTTAAAGGTGACAGTGCAGAATAAGCGATTCATATCAGAATAGCTTATCAGAAGAGCTGAAGTACACAAACCACAAAGAGGATTGGCGTATTGCCGATCCTCTTTGAAGGGATAAAAATTACGAGGGAGGAATGATTATGCTTGAATTACATCAGTTCCTGCATGAGCAGTATGGGATTTGTCTTTGGACATTACTTGCAATGCTGGTATTTCTTATCATGATAACAATCTTGATACTGCATCTTTACAGGCAGAATAAACGCAAATATAACTTTGAAAACGGACCGGGACAAACGGAAAAGGGAACAGCTGAGAATCAGTAGAGGAGGTAGGATATGGATCATGTAATGCATCATACATTACTGGGATTTTGCTGGTGGGATATCCCTGCTTTCATAATTCTGGTTGGAACTGTACTTTTCCTGATCTACAGACATCGCAAGTTTAAGAAGCGAGAGCAGGAGCTTGAGGAGATGATTCAGGAGAAGTATTCATACAAGGACGAAATAAATCTGGAGGAAGAAATCAAGTATTAGGATGGGGCACAAGAAGAAGCGCATCATGAGGAAGTACGACCGCAAGAAACTCGGCTGGCTGCAGCTTTTTAAGCAGATTGTGGTCGTAGTTGTCTTGGTGGTGCTGGTACTTAACATATTAATAGGGGTCTCCAGAGTGGATGGTGTATCTATGGTACCGACACTTAAGAACAAGCGTGTTGTAATGTATTGGAGACTGGGGGACAACTATAAGGTAGGAGACGTTGTGGCGATTAAAATGCCTAACGGCGACAAATATGTCAAGAGGGTGATTGGTGTTCCGGGAGACGAGATCGACATTAAGGACGGTTTCGTATACAGAAACGGTCAGCAGCTGCATGAGAGCTATATAAACGGCGGGGACGGCACTACGGAGCATCAGAATGCCGGAATTAAATATCCATATAAGGTCGAGAATGACACGTTCTTTGTTATGGGAGACAACAGACCGGAGTCGATGGATTCCAGGACTTTTGGCGCAGTTATCAGAGATAACATCAAAGGCGTACTTCTCTTAGACTATTAAACAAAAATGGCTCTGTTAAACATGAGCCTTTTTTATTTGATGAAATACCGGAGGATCGCAAGTAAGGATTGAGGTTAATGACAGATTGCATATGAGGGAATACTTGTGTTACAGTATACGTGTATATGAGCAATTCTTTTTTAATTGCAGGAGGGAAATGTGATGAAGAAAACGGTAACAATAACAATAATATTATTGATTATACTCGGTTTAGCAGCACTTACATCCTGTGGAAGCGGAAACGAGACCGGTGAAACCAAAACGGCGGAAACAAGTATTGCCCCCGGGATTCAGGCACCTGAAGGTTGGCCGGAAGATGTTCCCACCCCTGAAGCAGGAGAGTTTATTTGGGGCGATTGGTCACCGGATCAGAGCTTTTACACAGTGGACATTCGATATACGCAGGCCGAAATTGATGCTTACGCAGAGAGATTGCAGGATGCAGGATTCAGCAAAAAAGATACCGATAAATATGAAAATATTTACGGTGACGCGGGTGTTTATGCAAATGACAAATGGGAAATAGTGCTGGGAGATGAAGGGGTAAACGGAGATTATACCTATATGAGTCTCTATCCGATAAAATAACCAAGGAGTATTGATTATATGAAAAAAGCCGCGTTTTTATTATTTGATATTGTTGTTGCTGTCGTTGCGTACAGTTTGGCTCTTTGGCTGAAGCATGGATGCAACATGAAAGATATACCTTCGGAACAATATGCGGGTTTCGTGAGGGTTGTTTTGATTATTATTGCACTGACGATAATAATCAGTCTGATGTTCAGGGTTTCGGAGCTTTTCAAAAGCCGGAGCATAAAAGGGGAATCGATTCTTACCTTTGTGGCCTGCCTGTTAATCATGTTTATTGCTATGGGAGTGGCTTTATACATAGATGTACAAATGCCGATTCTGTTCTATATAATGGGATTCCTGATAATGTATGTGATTATTCAGGTGGAGAAGCTTATTGCCAGAGCTTTCAGAACCGTCAAGACGGTAGACAGGGAGGAAACCTACGATGAATAAAATGTTTGATTTAACGGGAAAAGTTGCAGTAGTAACCGGCGCATCACAGGGACTTGGGCTTGAAACAGCTAAAAGGTTCAAGGCAGCAGGGGCCGACGTTGTAATGGCCGACATAAAAGATTGCAAGGAATTAGCCGAAGAAATAGGTGCCGATTTTATTCGGACCGATGTAAGCAACGAGGAGTCCGTTGCCAATCTCATGAGAACTGCTGCGGAAAAGCACGGTAAACTGGATATTGTAGTAAACAATGCCGGAATAATATGCCCCGAAGAACGTCTGGAGGATGCTAATCAGGACACATACGAAGCTTTGTTCCGCATTAATGTAATGGGTGTCGTGTTCGGCATTAAATATGGGCAGAAATATATGAATGATGGAGGTGTTATTCTTAACACGGCTTCGAATTCAGCAAATGGAGATTATTCCGGATACGGGCCGTATATAATGAGCAAAATATCTATAGTAGGTCTGACAAAGGTAGCATCAATCGAGTTGGCTCCCAGAAATATCAGGGTTAACTGCATATGCCCGAACACTATGGATACTCCTATGGCGTATGCAGATGGATGTGAGACAGAACTGAACTGCATGAAGATTCAAACCCCGCTGGCCCGAATGTGTGACCCTGAAGAGGCGGCTGCACTTTATCACTTCCTGGCGTCAGATGACTGCAGATACATTACAGGTGAAGATATCTATATTGACGGAGGGCTAAAGGCGGGTCCTTCCGAACAGCTCATTGATGCAATACTTAAGAGCTTGGAATGCTGATTAGAGGTAAGCGTCAAACCATGACACATTGAATTTAGCATCGTGGTTTGTATACTATAGTGCACGATGGTGTACTATTGTGCACTATTGCACACTATAGCATGCGTTAATACGACTGATTTATTGCCACGCTGCAGATGCATTTAACATCTTCAGCCCATGGCATGAGCTGCTCAAGATCATAATCCGCATCCTGCGATAATTTCTCGAAAATGTACTCTAGATATTTGAACGGATTCAGATCATTTGCTTTAGCTGTTTCAACCAGACTGAAAGCGATTGCTGTCGCTCTTGCTCCGGATGGTGTATTGCAAAACAGGAAGTTCTTCCTGGATATAACAAATGGTTTGATGCTTCTCTCGGCAGTGTTGTTGCTGCACTGGAGTCTCCCATCAAGCATGAATGCTCTGAGAGACTTTTCCTGGTTGCGGCTGAACACGATTCCATCTCTGAACTTTCCTTTTAAGATATTATCAGGATTAAACGAGTGTATCCATTTGAAATAAGCATCCAGTATCGGTGCTGTTTTTTCCATTCTGATTTGCGTCCGTTCCTCCGGAGACTTATCCCCCAGCTTGTCACGCTCAATAGCGAATATCTTATCTGCATATGCAATGGCAATATGGCTATTAGTGTTCGAATTTTCCTGCTCTGCTTTAGGCAAGACCTTAATTGCATCACAAAAGTACCGCCGGGCATGTGCCCAGCAACCGACTGAAGTTGCAGGATCTGATTCACGATTCGTAACCGAGTTGTAGCCGGAATATCCATCTGTTTGCAGATATCCTGAGAAATCTCTCAGGAAATTCGCCGGATTTTCCATTCTCCGGTTATCCTGATACTCATAGAGTACTATCTGACTTCCGGGATCCCATATACTGCTTCTATACAGCCACATGTAGCTGTCTGATGTGGCCGGTTTCCCCGGTTCGTGCAGTACCTGTACCTTGGTTTCATCCGCTTGGATGATATCCCTCTTCAGAAGGTTCTCTTTCAGGATGTCATAGACACCTTCCAGGTAATATTCGCTGCACCGGACTACCCAACTTGACATTGTCTGCCGACTTAACCGGATGCCATTTCTTTTGTACTCCTGCTCCTGTCTGTATATCGGAACGCCATCTACGAATTTACGCTTGATGATGTCTGCAACAAACGATGGCGATGCAAGAGCATTCCTTAAAAGCGGTTTCGGAGAACCGCCCGTATGCATTGGGTTCTCTATGCCGTTTTTCTGACAGTTTCTGCAGGTATATACGGCATCATGATATTCGTTTACCTTGACCTGTGCCGGAATCACGACCAGTTCCTTGCGGATGGTTTTCTTGACTTCTGTCAATTTTTCACCACAGTTAGGGCAGTCCATTTGCTCTTCGGTAAGTCTGAAGTTGATAATTTCTTTTGGCAGTCCGCTTACCATGCGTTCTTTACCGCCTTTGGTCTTCTTCTTTTTAGGTGGTGCCACCTTGGCCAGATCCGGTTCGGGAAAATCTTCACCGGCTCCGTCTACTGTCCATTCAGCCTCATTAAAAAGGGATATCTGGTCATTATCAATTATACCTTGCTCACTGGAGGATCCAAAGCGCTGCTGACGGGACAGCCTGAACTGTTCTTCCAGCCACTTGATCTTCTGCTTCTGGGACTCAATTTCCGTTGTCAAATCCACAATATTCTGTTCCAGTTCCGCCCTTGTCATGGACGAAAGGTCTCTAGTAATCGCCTTGTTTTCCATGCATAAATGATATCATAAATGTATGTGTTTTTCAAGGCTTAAACGTTGAAATTTCAACGTTTAATAGCATTTATTTATGATTATTTTTGGCCAATTACATTGATATGAATCTACGCTTTTTAAGCACACATTCCATCTCCAGTCCATAAAGAAGTCGTCTTAAATCGTGAGGGCTGACATTAATCTTGCCACCTTCTGCTTCGGATATTTCAGGAAATCGGAATCCCCCTCGCTCAAGTCGTTTGTAGTAAACAACAAAACCATTCTCATCCCAGCGCAATGCTTTGATTTTATCCTTCTTTTTATTGGTAAACACGAACAGTGCTTTCTCATATGGATTCATTCGGTGGATTCCTTCCACCAGCATGAGTAATCCATTCATTTGCTTGCGCATATCAACGCTGCCGCCAAACAGATATATCTTGATATCTTCAGGTTCATAGCCAAGGTTCATACTTTCATCAGCCCCTTAGCGATTTGAAGTATCGCCCGGCTATCAGTTCCTGCCGGAAACTCCATCTTCAGTTCTCGAAACTGAAGGCGAATCGTGTTCACATCTTCAGCAGGAAGAGCAGGAGCCGCCATTACTTCGTTCTGGCAACTGACCTGAAACCAATTATCGGAACCGGATGTAGTTGTAGCAATAGGATCTATTGCACCGTTAGCCACTTGCCGGCTTGTGAATTTGTTGCACCAGTATCTGAACGTGGACGCTGAAATCTGATTTTCAATGCACCAGCGTCGTTGTGACATTCCGCTATCCGCATATTCTAGGAATCTGGCGTACCACAACTGTTCTTTTTCATTCATATCGAGAAGACCTCCTGTCATTTTGGAAGCATTTTCTCATATTTTATACCGGATAGCGATGTGTCATGGTTTGACGCTTACGATTAGAGCCTGGAATGCTAATTAAAAAAACCGGTTCTTTTGTATAAACCGGTTTTTTTGTATAGAGTACAGGCAATATTTTTTTAATAATACAACTCCTGTGGTCCTTTGTATTCCTGGAGGGCATTTCCGCCGTCCACGACTAAGGATTCTCCCGTAATATAGGAAGCCTCGCGTGATGCCAGAAATACAACGGCATTGGCAACCTCTTCGGGACGAGCACTTCGCTTCAGCGGAGTGTTGGATCCGCCGACGGCTTCGGCTTCGGTCTGAGATGATGTCTCTATCCATCCCGGCAACACATTGTTTACGGTTATGTTGCTTTTACCGAACTCGATAGCAATGGAGCGACTCATCCCGACGATTGCCGCCTTTGCCGCACTGTAGGAGCTCTCTCCCGGATTGCTTACCAAAGGTCCCGTAACGCTGGAAACGTTTACGACTCTTCCGTAATTTTTAGCAACCATTGTAGGAAGAACTTCCTTCGTTACGTTGAACGGGATATTCAGATTGCGGTCAATTGCATCGTCCCAGCTTTCATATGTCATTTCAAGGAAGCCTGAGAAATCTTCTTCCATCCCGACCTGAACCATTCCTGCATTGTTCACCAGAACATCTATTGTTCCGAAATCTTCAAGAACGGTTTTGACCATATCCCGAACTTGCGTGCGATCCATGAGATCGGCCACGTATCCGCGTGCATCAATTCCGATTTTCTTCAGTTCATCTGCACGTGTAAAAATCCTATCCGTTGTTGCAGTAATTGCTATATGTGCACCCAATTCCCCCAGTATTCTGGCAGTACTGAAACCGATTCCCGTATCACTTCCGGCACCGGTAACAAGGCATACCAGTCCTTCAAAATCTGCAAATTTCCTGCTCATAGGATGTCTCCTTACCTATTATACGTTCCGATTTCAGTCAGTTCCGCTATGCAGTCATCCCAGCACTTGATAAGTCTGTCGATATCATCATCCGTTGTAACCGGAGATACCAGCATCATGTTATGGAACGGTGTAATGATAATCCCTCTGTTGTGAAGATAGAGGTGAGTGTAATACATGAGATCCCAATCGAAATGGTTCTTTGCATCGGTTCCGTTTATCGGCAGCGTAGGCATGAACTGAAGTTCACATCTGGCGCCGGAACGAGTAAGGCTCCAAGGAATCTGATGCTTTTTCAAAACCTCTTCCAGACCGTCAGCCAGCCTTTCCAGTCCCGCAAACATCTTTTCAAAAGCTTCTTCTGTAGCAACTTCAGTCAGCTGTGTGCGCATGCAGGCAATTGCAAACTGATTGGCCGCCAGTGTGCCGCCGATTCCCATAGGGTCGGACACGCCGCCTTTGCCGTAGAGTTCGCTTATTGCTTCGGTTACTTCCTTAGTGAATCCGTATACGGCTATAGGAATACCGCCTGCGATGGATTTGCCCAGTGTGATAAAGTCAGGTTTCAGGTTAAAGGCTCTGGTGTATCCGCCGTAACCGTTGGAAAGAGTATGTGTTTCATCGGCAATCATGTACGCACCGTATTTCGTGCAAAGCTCTCTTACGCCTTCCAGATAACCTTCATCCGGAAGAACCATTCCGCAGTTGGTCATAACAGGTTCGAGAAGAACTGCGGCAACATCCCCGTAAGCCAGCTCTTTTTCCATGGCTTCCAGATCGTTGAATTCACAAACTCTGGTCAGCAGATCTTTAGGTAGACCCGGGTTGGAATCAAACTCGCAGCGGAGACACAATTTGCCGTCCTCTCCGATGTGCGGCAGAGTTTCGTCTAAACTTCCGTGGTAGCATTCCTGAACGATCAGGATTTTAGGTCTGCCCGTCAGAGTTCTTGCATTTCTGATGACATAGCGATTCGCTTCTGTTGCCGTCATTGCCACCTGCCACGTAGGAAGTCCGAAACGCTTGCTGAGCTCTTTACCTATTTCCAAGGCATCCAAAGTAGGCATCATTGTAGTAATGCCGTGATAAGCTTTTTCTGCAATGGTTTTTGCCGTCGGATCAGGCGAATGCCCGAACATTGCCCCCGTATCGCCGAGGCAAAAATCGATATATTCATTTCCGTCGATATCCCAGCATTTCTGATCCTTGGCTTTTTCAAGAAAAATCGGGTGACTGGTCCCCCAGTCTGCCATCCATGGCATAGGTACACCGTCCAGCAAATTTTCGTGTGCTTTATCAAAGGCTGCTTTACTCTTTGTTGTGCGCTCCAGGAATACCTTGTCTTCTCTTGCCTTAAGTTTGGCAAGTTCCTCATCGGTAACCAGTCTGTAAGGACTTTTTTTATCTGTAATCATAACTATTTCCTCCTTTTTTCTTTATTATATTATCCTTTAATCAAAAAAATAATAGTTGAATTTACCGCTATTTGATATAATTGTAGCAAATATCAACTATTTTTGCTCATGGAGGTATTTAAAATGCTTGCAAAGGAAATTAAACCTGACTTCAGCAGGGGATTCCCCGTCAATATTTCTTTATTCAGAAGCGGGCGGCAGATTCCTCATTACCATAAGGATACTTTTGAAATGATTCTATGTCTTAAAGGGAACGCGACAGTCTACAGCATGCACGAAAAGCATCTTCTCAAGCCGGGGGACATTATAGAAACGGACATGTATGATGTTCATTCGATTTCTGCAAGCGATGACAGTGCGAAAGAGAACCTTATGGCATCATTTCATTTTGATCTGACGCATCCCGTTTTTTCGGAAGGGGGATACAACCTGCTTTATTATATTTGCAGCAGCCCTGAAGCATCACCCAGTCAGAGATATCAGCTAAACCGCTTAAAAATGATTTTGCTTACAATCCTCAGCTACTTTATGGAAGACAGAGAAAATAAGCAAATCATAAAATTTTCCCAGAAGCTCATGGTCATCATCAGGGAGCACTTCCAGTATTATGATTACATAAATGTGGATGAAAATATGTATCCGCCGGAGATGAAGGATCGTTTCGAAAGAATCCTAGCTTTCATGTTGGAAAACTATGCCGAAAAAATCACAATGAAAGCGATCTGTGACAGGGAGCACATAAGCTATAATTACCTGTCTCGATTTTTTAAGGACTCCTCCCTTAAAACCTTCAGGAACTTTCTGCATGAAATTCGAGTATATCACTCGGAACATCTGCTGCTGTGTAATCCGGATGTGCCGGTACCGGACATATCTTACCAAGTGGGGTTTTCTGACCCTAAAATATTATACCGCGAATTCCGCCGCAAGCACGGTCACACTCCTCACAGGCATCGCATCTGGTATCGCAATTACAATAACGGCTTAACTCCGGATATACCGGTTGCTTTTGATGAAAATGCTGATGAAATCAGGGCGTGCATGTCCCGGCGGTTTGCAGAGATTGTAAGTGACATGATTACACCCAGGTAATCTTCGCCTGTTTATGTCGTAACGGCACATTCACATAGTTTTCATCCGGATACCCTAGGAAAAAGGCACCGTAATAGCTGTATCCTTTCGGCAGTGCCGGAAGCAGACTTGCGGCTCCGGGAACGGAACCGGACATTCGCTTCAGATAGCCGCCCCAGCATGTGCCGATGCCTCGTGCCTGCAGGTATAGTTCGGCTGAAGCCATAGCTATAGCCGTGTCGGTTTCCGGCGAAATGTCATTGTCGCGTGCATAAGCCAATATCAGAGTGGATGCATTTCCCATGACAGGATTTTTCCCTGCATCAAAGCATGGAATCAGAATCGGGTCTTTATTCTCCCTTGCAAAATCCATGAAAGCTTTCTTCATTCCTTCAATTATATCGCGGTTATCTATAACAATCCATTCGGTCGATTTCTGGTTTTTGGCACTCGGTGCCCAAGAAGCCAGCTCAAGTGCTTCTTTAATCAATTCTCTGTTTACCGGCTCCGGCTTGAAGTGTCGATATGACCTTCTCTGAAGTATATGCTGCTTCAACTCTTTCGCAAAACCTTCGCCAAGTTCTGCAACCTCTCCCAGATAGGCATTTCGGCCCTCATACATCACAGCATGCTGTTCGCATACAGCTGCACAATGCATACAATTGATGCACTTTGACTCGTCAAACTCCACGTCCCCGTCAGTCCCGCGGGTTAAGGCTATGAAAGGACATGTGCGTACGCAGGCATAGCATTTTATACACTTGGATTTGTTTATTGTTATCATTTTGATTTCCTCCGATAATATATTTCTTTACCATTGATTATAATGTACTGCAAAAATTCAAGTCAAGGGAAGATGTCAAGGGAATATGGTTCCCTTTTATTGCGTGAGAACTGATTTCGTGGTAACCTTTACTGTGAATAAGAAAGAAAAGAGCGCTGATAAATGGAAAAAGGGATGAGCAAATACAGCTACATATTGATGCTCGGGCATGTAAGTTCGGATTTGACCCAGGGGGCACTGCCGGCATTGTTGCCTTTTTTGATTTTACACAGCGATTTGAACTATACAATGGCGGCAGGACTGGTCTTTGCCAACAGTGCGATGTCATCGGTGGTTCAGCCGCTGTTTGGATACCTTGGTGACAGAAAAGCCATGCCTTGGCTGATGGCATTGGGAGTGTTTCTTGCAGGCGCGGGATTTGCTCTTGTCGGATTTATGGATTCGTACCCTGCAATGTTTGCGGCAGTACTGGTTTCAGGAACGGGAGTGGCTCTGTTTCATCCGGAGGGCGGGAAGAATTCAAACATTTTTGCAGGTAAAAATATCGGCAGAGGAATGGGTTTTTTTGGTGCCGGCGGCAATATAGGCTTTGCGGCGGGTCCGATAATTCTGGTTGCCGCCATGGCATTGTTCGGTATGAAGGGGACCGCCGTGTTTGCATTGATCGGTATCGTTGTTTCGGTGGTCATTCTTGCATCACTGAAAAAGATGAACCCTGTAATTGAGGGACATCGTGCGAGACAGGAAAGCAAAAAGGTGACCGGAGAAAGCGGGGATGACTGGTCCGGATTTATTCGCAGCATGGTTGTTGTTTTTGGCAGATCCGTTGTGCATTATGGTTTGCTTATTTTTATCCCGCTCTATTGGATTGCAGTGTTTATGCAGACTGAAGCGGCAGGAAGCAGTGTGCTCAGCCTCCTTTCCGGGGTGAGCATTGTGGCGACCATTGTGGGAGGACATGTGGCCGATTTGTTTGGATTAAGAAAAACAGTGCGCATCGCAATGTTTGCGTTTCTGCCATTATTAATTGTGCTTATGCTGACAAAAAGTGCTTTGGTGGGAACCATTTTGATTATACCGATAGCATTCTGCCTGAACGGACCTTACGGAGCCATGCTGGCTCTTGGTCAACAATGCCTTCCCAACAAGGTTGGACTGGCTTCGGGGATAAGCCTGGGGCTGTCTGTAAGTATAGGCGGGATGTTTTCGCCGGTAATAGGCAAGGTTGCCGATCTGTTCGGACTTAATATGGCATTTTATTTAATAATAGCAGTTGTGCTTCTTATGATTATATTTTCGATTTTGCTTCCGAAAGAGAAGGCTGTTTGAGGAGGATTTCAGAATGAAAAAAACAAAAATAGTATGTACAATCGGCCCCGCCAGCGAAAGCGAGGAGATGATTTCCGGTCTTATTGATGCGGGAATGAATGTAGGAAGAATAAACTTATCTCACGGAAGTCATGAGGATCACAGGGAAAAGATAGATAATATAAAGAAGATTCGGGAAGCTATGAAGAAGCCCGTTGCCATTCTTTTAGACACAAAAGGTCCGGAAGTCAGGCTTAAAGATTTTGCCGGAGGAACAGCCGAGCTTATTGAGGGTCAGAATTTCGCTCTGCGATGCTGCAGTACAGAGCAGGGAAATGAAAAGGGAGTCGGGGTAAGTTATGAGGGACTTTGGAAAAAAGTTTCTCCCGGAAATACAATACTCATTGATGACGGAAAAATTCGTATGAAGGTTGATAGTGTCAATAATGAAGAAATCATTTGCCGGGTCCTCAAAGGCGGCAAGTTAAGCAATCATAAGGGTGTGAACGTGCCGGGAGTGGGTCTGGATATGGAGTATCTCAGCGAAGCTGACAGGCAGGATCTGATGTTTGGGATTAAAAATGATGTGGATTTCGTTGCAGCGTCATTCGTAGGGTCTGCGGCGGATGTGCATGCATTGAGATCTTTTCTGGATACAAACGGCGGTGACAAAATCAAGATCATTTCTAAAATCGAAAGTGTCGGAGGGGTGGAAAGCTTCGAAGAAATTCTGGATGTTTCCGATGGAATCATGGTTGCCCGCGGAGATATGGGAGTTGAGATAGACTACGAACGTCTGCCCGGAATTCAGAAACGGATTATCAGACGCTGCTGTGAAGTGGGAAAGCCGGTAATAACTGCCACGCAAATGCTGGAGTCAATGATAGAGTCCCTGTCGCCGACTCGTGCGGAAATCACTGACGTGGCAAACGCGGTTTACGACGGCACATCTGCGGTGATGCTTTCGGGCGAGACCACCATCGGCAAGCACCCGGTTGAAACCGTACTTGCCATGTCCAGAATTATAACCGAGGCTGAAAAGGATCCGTACCTGCATTTAAAAGAGATAGATTTCGCATGTGACGGTAACGATGTTGCCGAAGCAGTCGGACAGGCGGCATGCAATGCGGCAAAGGCTCTGGATGTCAAAGTAATTCTGGCCGTAACACGTTCCGGATACACTGCAGAGCGTATTTCCAAATATCGCCCCGCAATGCCGGTTGTTGCAGCCACACCCAACAGCAAAACCTTTTATCAGCAGGCATTGATCAGGGGAGTTGAACCGGTACTCTGTGAGGAGCCTGTTAAAGGGCTGAAGGATACAGGTATCGTGCACAGCGGCGACCGAATTGTGATATGTTCAAATACAAAAGTGCAGGCTGAGGGAAATACTAATTTTATGATGGTGGAGACGATATAATTTCGATTCCGTATTTATGAATAAATATATGAATAAATGTTCGCAAACATTTGTTTACATTGAATCGAATATGTGTTATTATTCCTGTAGGAGGTGGCACCTATGTTGAAAGAAAGAGAAAAAAAGATTCTTGATTATATGAAAGCGGAAATCAGGAAGAAGGGGTATCCGCCGACAGTGCGTGAAATATGTGCTGATTTGGGAATCAGGTCTACTTCCACGGTGCACAAGGATATTGACAGTCTGGAAAAGCAGGGTTACATAAAGAAGGATCCGGCAAAGCCCAGGGCACTGATTGTTGTAGATGAGGATTTTGATCAGCAGGATGCTGTGGCGGCAGCATCTTCGGCAGCAGGCGGCAGGTTGGAAGCGGCTATGGATTACCGGAATATAGATGCGGTTGTCCGTACGGACGTTGTCGATGTGCCGCTGGTGGGGCGGATTGCCGCGGGAACGCCGATTCTGGCGGATCAGAATGTGGAAGACAGCTTCCCGGTGCCTGCCCGCTTTGTGGGGAATGAACCTGCTTTTATGCTTACGGTAAAGGGTGAGAGCATGATAGAGGCCGGCATTATGGATGGCGACTATATTCTGGTTGAACAGTGCAATACGGCACAAAACGGCGATATGGTTGTAGCCATGGTTGACGGTTTTGAAAGTGAGGCCACGGTAAAAACATTCTACAGAGAGGGAGATCACATCAGACTGCAGCCGGAGAATTCCACTATGAGCCCGATAATAGTTCAGGACGTAAAAATTCTCGGGAAGGTTAAAGGTGTTTTCAGGTATTTCTGAGCTGCTGAACGGAGACAGACAGATATTAAGTAAAAAAAAGAAGACCGAACAATTCGGTCTTCTTTTGTGGTATGACGGACATGCCGTCAGTCTGTGATGTTAATGGATTATTAGATCATGGAATCAACTGCATCCAGAACCTTGTCCATAATTTTCATTGCCTCTACCAGCTCTTCTTCCGTGATGATGAGAGGAGGAGCTACGATGAGATTGTTTTCGTTTGAGTAAGTCCAGAAGCCGTCGTCTACGAGCATCTTAAGAATCTTCTTCATGAGACCCTCAGGATCCTTGCCGAAAGGTACCAGCGGTTCTCTTGTTTCCTTATCCTTAACAAGCTCAATTGCCGAGAACAGTCCGATGTGTCTAACCTGACCAACGCACTTATGAGCATCTGCATATCCGTCCAAGATGTCTGCCAGAACCTTACCAACCTTGGCAACGTTTTCTTCAACATTTCTGTCTTTGTATTCCTTCAATGTTGCTACTATGGCAGCACAGCCTATTGGGTGAGCCGAGTAAGTCAAACCGCAGCCGAGAGCAGTATTATCAAAGAACTTCGCAATATCTTCCCTTACAACAACACCGCCGATAGGAACATATCCGCAGGTAACACCCTTTGCAAAAACAACGATGTCCGGCGTATAATCGAAATTCATGTATGCGAAAGTCTTACCTGTTCTGTACCATCCTGCCATAACTTCGTCTGCTACCATCAGAATATCGTACTTGTCGCAAAGTGCTCTTACGCCCTGATACCACTTTTTAGGGGCTATCAGGATTCCGTTTGATCCTGTTATGGATTCATACCATATTCCTGCAATGTTCTGAGGTCCTTCGTACAGAATCTGGTTTTCAAGCAGCTCCAGATAGAAATCAGCTACTTCGTCTTCATTTGCGAAGCTGCATGCCTTAGGTGCTCTGTAGGCATAAGGTCCATCGTACTTAATAAATCCCGGACCGCCCGGCTCGTTGAAGAAACGTCTGGTTTCTCCTGTCAGCATGCCTGCGCCTGCTGTTGAACCGTGATATGATTTGTACTGTGAGAAAACTTTCTGTTTCCCTGTAAACTGACGAGCTATTTTGAGAGCGTTTTCGTTAGCTTCCGCACCGGCATTAGTAAAAAATACCTTAGCACCCTTCATTCCGGTTGCTTTTACAACTGCTTCCGCAGCATCCGATCTGCAATCCAGTGCAAATCCGGGACCCATGAAAGGCATCTTCTGAGCCTGTTCAACGATAGCATCGATTATAGCCTTGTTGCCGTGACCCAAGTTGGAGTTAACCAGCTGCGCGGACATGTCGGTATACTTCTTACCGTCTTCGTCCCAGAAATAGATTCCTTCTGCCTTGGTGATAACCTTAGGAGCCAAGCCGCCCTGAGCTGACCATGAGTGAATGTTATACTTCAAACTTTTTTCTCTAATTGCTGACATTTGAATTCTCCTTTACAAAACATTTGTACGGGTGGCAGCATGGCTGCCGCCCGAGAAATAAATAACTAAATTTATGCGTCTACCTTGGCCTTGATTTCCTTATCGAACAGATCTTCGTCCGTAGGCTGGAATGAAGGTATAGGTCTGGAAACATAAGTGAAGTTCAGCAGATCCTTCCAAGTAGCATTGTGGGACAAGCTGTTGTGCCCCCAGGTTCCGCACCCCAGAGTCATTGACATAGGATAACCGCAGGTCCATGAACCGGAGTTGGACAGTGACTGAGGCTGATTTACAAGAACCTTTGTAACAGGAATGATATCGCCCATCTTAGTAACTCTGTCGTCCAGTTTAGTATGGATGCCGCAGCTGTGACCCAAGCCCTGGTAATCCAGAATCTTGAGCAGTTTTTCCAATGCGTCGTCAAAGTCTTTTGCCTTTCTGACACCGGCTACAGGGGAAAGCTTTTCACCCGTAAATGGGAAATCGTTTCCGTAACCGCCATTCTCTTCAACCATAATAAGCTTTGTTCCTTCAGGAACTGCAACTCCCGCAAGTTCGGCGATTTTTTCAGCAGACTGAGCAACGATAGCTCTGTTCAGGTTGTGGTTGGCCGGTGATTCAGGCCAAAGAGTCTTCAGGACAGCTTCCTTTTCAGGAGTTTTTTCTTTGATGAGAACAGCACCGACTTTTTCCATTGCAGCGACCCACTTGTCATAAACCTCTTCAAAAACAATGATGTTGTTCTCCGTTGAGCATGAGGTAGCGTGGTCAAATGACTTGGATCTGATCAGCATATCGGCAGCAGCATCCAGATCCGCAGTTTCATCAATGATAGAGACAACGTTACCTGTACCTACACCGATTGCAGGGTTTCCGGAGGAATATGCCTGTCTTACCATTGGAGTTCCGCCTGTTGCCAGAATAAAGTCAACCTGCTTCATGAGTTCCTGTGAAGTTTCGATTGATACCATTTCAGGATCGATGGCCTGAACAAGGTCTTCAGGATAACCCAACTTGGAAATAGTATTTCTGATTTCTTCCACTACAGCGAAGTTGGTCTTTCTTGCCTTTGGATGCGGAGCCATAATAACAGCGTTTCTTGTCTTCAGGGCCATGAGGGCCTTAACAACAGGAGTAGCTTCGCCGTTGGTTACAGGCATGATTGCGCCGATAACTCCCATTGGCTTGGCATATTTTTCTATACCCATCTTTTCATCAGTCTCAACGAGACCAACCGACTTCAAACCCTTCATCTGGAAGTAAGAACCCTTTACCTTACTATACATTTTCAGTTCCTTGTGTTCAGGAACACCCATACCGGATTCCTCAACAAGCATTTCACCGAATTTTCGTGCTACTTCCGGCTTGGTCAGGGCATATGCCACAGCACCTGTCAGGAGTTCAACATCCTCCTGAGTGAACTTTTCGGCCACTGCCTGAGCGACTTTAGCCTTTTCAATTGTACTTGCTACATAATCATGAGCATTCATTGCCATTTTTTAATCTCCTCCTTTCGTTATTCCAGTACTTTAATAAAGATACAAAAATGGTTTTTTCAGATATGTTCTTTCGAACCTGCCAATATAATATGCATGAAGCATGCCAAAAAGTATAGTGCAGTGCACAGTCCGGGCAAAAACATCATGTTCAGACCGGGGCACAAACTTATGTGTTCCTCTTATGGCTTGATGTTACAAGGATATTGACGATATTGACGAATTTGGATAATAGGCAAGAAGAAGTAATGCTGCATGATTGTTTGTCCCATTAAATCAGAGTGGATTGATTCAAAAATGAATCAACAAAAAATATAAGAAGAAAGATCACAACAAATTATACTGTAACTCGTTGAAACGACGGGCTCAATCAACCCTACAGGAACCTGATTCAAAAATGAATCTGCGATTCAAAAATGAATCAATCCTTATTGAGGCCATGCTTGTTCAGCTTACGCACTATGGTTGGCTGACTTACTTGCAGAACCTTGGCAATAGCTCTGGTTGAAGAATATGTATTCAATGCCTGCTCAAGAATTTCCTTTTCCGCCTTATCCAATGCAGCCGCCAGCGACAGGTCGGTTGAAAAGGAAGCATTCTTGTCGGCGGCTTCTTTTATAAAGATGAATATATCTTCCTCGGTAATTATATTGCCGGCGGTGGTTATTATTAGACGCTCCACAATGTTCTGAAGCTCTCTGATGTTCCCGGGCCATGGGTATTTCAGCAGCACTGACAGAGCATCGGAGTTAATCGTTTTGCTTTCACCCAGTGTTCTGTTAAACCTGGCCAGATTTCCGTGAATCAGCGGGATAATGTCGTCAGGACGCTCGCGAAGTGGAGGAACATTTATAGGTACCACATTAAGGCGATAATAAAGATCTTTTCTGAATCGGCCTTCGTTAACCAATTCTTCCAGATTGCGGTTGGTTGCAGATATTATGCGCACATCGATATTAATCGGTTTGGTGGCACCCACAGGGGTAATCTGACGTTCCTGAATAACCTGCAGAAGTTTGACCTGCAGATTGAGTGACAGTTCGGATATTTCGTCCAGGAATATGGTGCCGTTCTGGGCCGCCTCAAATAGACCTTTTTTCCCTCCCGCACGTGAGCCGGTAAATGCACCGGCAACGTAGCCGAACAGTTCCGACTCAATCAGATTTTCGGGAATTGCACCGCAGTTTACGGTGATGTATGGACCCCTCCAGCGAGTACCTTGGTTGTGGAGGGTGCTTGCTATAAGCCCCTTTCCGACGCCTGATTCACCGGTAATCAACACGGTTGTGTTAACTGATGCCAGTCGCTTGGTAAGTGTCATTACATTTTTCATGGACTCGCTGTTTGCCAGTATTTCGTTTTCCGCCAGATCTTCTTCGGAAAGCTTCTGAAGCTTTCCTGCATTGAGCAAAGCTCTGGCAGGAGCATCTTCCATAGTTTTGGCAGTGGAAATTTGGGTTATATCTCTCGAGGTGGTTATAATCATAGAGATTTCAGGACCCACCCGATTCCCATCAATATCTATGGTGGAAAAAACAGGTACACCGGTTGTAAGAAGTCTCTTTCCATCGCGATTTTCATGCAGAATTGTAAGTTCTCTTCTTTCCTCCAAAACCTTCTTTGTAACGGACGGGCTAAATATTCCCATCCTCTCCAGCTCCTCTACATGCTTCCCCTCGATATCTTCAAATTCAATATTGTATAATTCCTCACACGCTAAATTGCACCATCTGCAGATGCCGTCGGCATCGTCGATGAATATGGCATCTCCTATGGATTCCAGAATCGGCAGAACGTCGGTTATAGTAATTGAATCTCTGAACATAGAAACCATTTCCTTTCGTCACAATTTCATTATACGACTCTATTATATCATAACGGAGAGGGCTGTGATACATAAATGTATCGCAATAAAAGTCGTAAAAAGGACTTGATTTCAACAGATTCATCGTGTATTATGTTCTATGTAGTAAGCAGAAGTTATCCGCTTCTCACCTTGGAGGCGCAGGCGTCCGGGTTGATATTGTGAAATGGACCGAGAGGTTTAACATTATCGCGGATACACTTTTTTATCCGCGTTTTAACATTTTTGGGGAGGATACGGTCATAGCAAGAGAGATATATATCAACCAGGAAATACGTGCGAAAGAGCTGAGAGTTATTGACGAGAACGGCGAACAGTTGGGTATTATGAGCAGAGAAGAGGCTTTGGATTTAAGTGAGGAAAAGAAGCTTGATCTCCTGTGCATTGCACCTAAAGCTGAACCGCCGGTATGCAAAATTCTGGATTACGGCAAGTACAGATACGAACAGCAGAAGAAGGAAAAGGAAGCCAAGAAGAAGCAGCATACCACTCAGGTCAAGGAAATCAGACTTTCAACATTTATTGAGGATCATGATATTATGGTTAAGGCAAAGACCGGAGCCAAGTTCCTGAAAGAGGGAAATAAGCTGAAGGTTAGCCTTAGATTCAGAGGACGTGAGCAGGGTTGCACTGCCATTGGGCAGGAGGTTATGAATAAGTTCGCAGCAGCAGTTGAGGATGTAGGCAACATCGAGAAGGCACCTAAGCTGGAAGGCAGAAACATGACTATGATAATGGCACCTAAGAGTGATAAGTAAATAATAAACAATTCATACAGGAGGACAAAATGGCAAAAAATAAGATGAAGTCACATAGAGGCGCAAGCAAAAGGTTTAAGATTACAGGTTCAGGCAAAGTTAAGAGGAATAAAGCATATAAGAGTCACATCCTTACCAAGAAGAGCCAGAAGAGAAAGAGACGCCTGAGAAAGGCAACGACATTGACAAGCGCAGACCTTAAGAGAATTAAGGCAGTACTGAGTAAGTAAGGGAGGGGTATTTAATGGCAAGAGTAAAGAAAGGCGTCAACGCACGCAGAAGACATAAAAAAGTAATAAAGATGGCGAAGGGCTTTTATGGTGCCAAGCACAGAACATTTAGAGCAGCCAAGCCAGCCACAATGAGAGCTTTAAGATCGGCATATGCAGGCAGAAAGCAGAAAAAGAGAGATTTCAGAAAGCTGTGGATTGCGAGAATCAATGCGGCAGCAAGAATGAATGACCTTAGCTACAGCAGACTGATAGGCGGTTTAAAAGCAGCAAACATTGAAATCAACAGAAAGATGCTGTCTGAAATGGCGATTCATGACCCTGCAGGATTTACTGCACTCTGTGACACAGCTAAAAAGGCACGATAAATGACAGGAGACTTTTCCAATATGAAAAGACATGAGCCGGAGGGGTTATCCCCCGGCTCTTTTTTTTTATCCGCCGCAGTTCATATTAGTGTATAATGTGAATATGAAAAAGAAGAAATTGACAATCGGAATACTGGCTCATGTGGATGCAGGAAAGACGACGCTGGCGGAGGCTTTGCTCTATGAGACGGGTGCTATAAGGAAGCTTGGCAGAGTTGACCATGGAGATTCTTTTTTGGATACCGATGCACAGGAGCGTGAGCGGGGGATTACTATCTTCAGCAAGCAGGCGGAGCTGGAGTTCCCGGGTGCGGAGGTGATGCTCATGGATACCCCGGGGCATGTGGATTTCAGTACGGAAGCAGAGCGTGTAATGGGAGTTTTGGATTACGGAATCCTTGTAATAAGCGGTAAGGACGGTGTACAGGGGCATACTGCAACATTGTGGAAACTGTTGGAAAAGTATAAAATCCCAACCTTTATTTTTGTGAACAAAATGGATTTGGTCGGCACTGATAAAACCGGACTCATGACGGAGTTGAAGGGGTTGCTGGATGATGGCTGCGTAGAATGTGAAGCCGCATATGAAGAGCTGGCCATGTGCGATGAACGGTTGCTGGATGAGCTGCTGAAAACGGGAGAATTGAGAGATGAGTCTATCGCAAAGGCCATAGCTGAAAGAAAAATCTTTCCGTGCTGCTTCGGGTCCGCACTGAAATCCGAAGGGGTAAGCGGGCTTATTTCTCTGATGGACAGGTTCATGCTCGAGAGCGGCAGGGACAGCGAAAAAAACGGTTCTGAACTTGAAACCGGAGTATATAAGATAACCAGAGACAGGCAGGGAGAACGCCTTACTCATATGAAAATTCTTAACGGGAGTCTGCGTGTAAGAGATGAGATAAACGGAGAAAAGATAAATCAGATCAGAGTTTATTCGGGAGAAAAGTTCCGGAGAGTGGATGTGGCCGAACCGGGGATGATCTGTGCGGTAACGGGACTGTCAAAGTCAAGGATAGAAGGGGAAGCCGTTTTGGAGCCGGTGCTGACATACGGTATGATTTTGCCTGAGAGTGTCAGCGAGCATGAGGCATATCTTAAGATTAAGCAACTGGAAGAGGAAGACCCGCTGTTGGACATTCTGTGGCATGAGCATCTGAAGGAGATTCAGATAAAAGTTATGGGGGAGATACAGCTGGAGGTTTTGCAAAACCTCATAGCAACGCGTTATGGAATAGATGTTAAATTCGGTGAAGGGCGAATTGCCTATAAGGAAACTATCGGTGAAGCGGTAACAGGCTCAGGACATTTCGAGCCTCTAAGACATTATGCCGAGGTGCATCTCCTTATGGAACCGCTGGAGCGGGGGAGCGGAATGGAATACGGAACCAAGTGCAGTCATGAAGAGCCGGGCATTAACTGGCAGAGGCTGATTCGGACGCACCTTTCGGAGCGCGAACATGTCGGCACATTGACCGGGGCGCCGGTTACGGATCTCAAAATCTCTGTCTTAGGCGGACGGGCTCATGACAGACATACGGAAGGCGGTGACTTCAGACAGGCAACATACAGGGCTGTACGTCAGGGACTGAGGAAGGCACTGGCGGCGGGACATATGATTCTGCTGGAACCATGGTACGAATTTGAACTGGAGCTTCCTCAGGAGATGGTAGGGAGAGCCATGTCGGATGTGCAGAGGATGGGCGGCGAATTCCGCACGCCCCGGCTCAGCGGCACCGAGGGTTCAGGTGTGGCGGCGGTTCTTTCAGGCAGAGCCCCGGTATCTGAAATGAAAGACTATATAACAGAAGTTGCCTCGTATACCAAAGGCTATGGCAGGCTAACCTGCAGTCCTTGCGGTTACGACGTGTGCCATAACAGCGATGAGATTGTTGCGGCAAGCGGGTATGATGCCGACAGTGATATGGCCAATACTGCCGATTCCGTTTTTTGCTCCAATGGAGTGGGGTACAATGTAGCCTGGGACGAGGCTGACGCAATGATGCACATGGCATTGGGGCATAAAGGTGTAACCGGCAGCGGGAATGTTGACGAAGTCGGTGACAGTATCAACTCCGGTGGCGGTATCAACTCCGGAGGCGAGCTAAAAGCGGTTGAGGATGAGGAGCTGCAGAGAATTTTCGAAAGAACTTTCACAAGCCGGGGAGGGAAGAGTAAATCAGAAAGGCGCAGGTCGCGGATTGAAGCAAGAGAACTGGACAGTGAAGAGAGCAGAAAGAGGAAACCGAAAGAAACAGAGGCTTTGCGAAAATATTTGCTTGTTGACGGTTATAATGTCATCTTTGGATGGGATGAGCTGAAAGAACTGGCAAAAGTGAACATAGACGGAGCACGGGAAGCACTCATAGATATTCTGTGCAATTACAGAGGTGTAAGGGAGTGTGAAGTGATTGCTGTCTTTGATGCTTACCGTGTCAAGGGTGGTGAAAGTCGGACAGAGACCCATGAAAACATTACCGTGGTGTACACCGGGGAGGCTGAGACGGCTGATACGTATATTGAAAGAATGACTTATGAGCTCTCTGATGTGACAAAAAATCATGTCAGAGTTGTCACCTCCGACAGGCTTGAACAACTTATTATAACGGGTAACAATGCCCATAAGGTCAGTGTTGATGATTTCAAAGCCGAAGTTGAGCAGGTGAACGTTGAGATCAGTGAGAGACTTGCCCGTCTGGCGAGACAAAATGAGATTAAGAATTCGAATAAACCCTTTGAGGTTTTGGATAATAAACAGATATGAAAGGTGACATTGTTATGAAAAAAAAGATAGGTATCGTCAGTCTGGCGATTGTGCTGGCGTTAAGTATGCTGAGTATGACGGGATGCGGAGAAAAAATGCCATATGCTGACTTGAACTTGGATGACTATTTAGAGGTGAAAGAGTACAAGGGCGTTGAGGCTGAAGCAATAAGTGTTTCTGTTGCGCCGACGGAAGTCGGTGATGAAATTGTTGCTGCTCTTGAAGCGGCTGCGGAAAAGAAAGAGTTAAAAAAGGGAACCGCCGTTGAGGAAGGTGATGTTCTGAATTTGGATTACGTTGGTAAAATCGACGGCAAAGCATTTGAAGGCGGAAGTGCCGAGGGCGCAAGCTTGGAACTGGGCAGCGGATCATATATAGACGGATTTGAATCCGGGCTCATAGGCAAAACTGTCGGTCAGAAAGGGATTAAACTGAACCTGACCTTCCCTGAGGATTATAACAGCGAGGAACTGCAGGGCAAGGATGTTGTCTTTACCGTCAAGATCAATTCTGCAACCAGATTGGTTCAGCCGGAATACAACCTAGATTTTGTAAAAACTCAGGGGGATTACAAGTCAATCGAAGAGTACGAAGCTGACGTTAAGAAGCAGATTCTCAAGTCCAAAAAAGAGGAAGCTCTCGGGGAGCAGAAACTTTCGATTTGGTCTGATGTTCTCGAAAGCACCAAGGTGAAGAAATATCCGGAAGATATGGTGGAGCACTACAAGACCACATTCAGCGAGCAGATAGATTACTATGCCGAGCAAAACGGGATGGAACGAAAAGCTGTGATGTCTCAGTACTACGGTGCGGCAAGCGAGGAAGATCTGGATCTCATGCTGGATGATTATGCAAAGACTCTCGTTAAGCAGGAAATGCTGGTGGAGTACATAGCGGACAAGGAGGGACTGACATATACCGATGAGGAGGTCGAAAAGCTGAAGAAGGACATTGAGGGGCAGGGTTATGATGAAGAAACAGTTCTTCGCGAGACCGGGCGTACAATGGAGCAATATCTGCACATCGAACTCCTGTATGAAAAGGTGCTGAATTTCCTGGTTAAAGAGGCCGATATCAAGTAAAAATATTGTTTGTTATAATTGTAATGATCAATTTGGTGTGGTATTATTTTTCTGCTGATTTATATGTACCTTAACTTCCAGAGTTTATTATATCTAAAATAGAATTCGCCCTTTATTCTTCCAGTATCAGCCGCAGTATTTCATCCATGCTCTTGTTACTTTTTTCAATGGCTGCATAGATTTCTTCCTTCTTAAGAGCATCTCTCTTATCCAGAAGTTCCTTTAGTCTTGCTGTTGCAGCATTGTATGCATTTTTAGTCTTCACAACATCCTGTTGTGCTTTCTCTATTTTCTGTTCCAACGTCCTCAGGTTCATTTTACGTGCCATTTCTTCTACCTCCGTAATTCTTCACTTATGGCTGATGCACTGTATTTAATATCTTCAGCATTAAGCCCGAATGCTTTCAGTATCGTTTTCTGTGTTGCTGTTACTGCGTGATCCAGTCGATAGATATTATCTAACTGCCTTACCATCTCTATTTTTTCGAGTTCCTTAAGTGCAGCGGGAACCGTCATGAAATTAGGTCTTTTATTTAGTCTTTTCGTTTCATCCTTGAGCCTGACATACATTCTGCACCGCAGAATCAATGCGATGAATTCTATGAATATTTTCGACTCTGCAGATTCATCGGAGTGCACTCTCAGGCAGCTGTTGCCGAGATACGACTTGTCTCCTCTGAACAGTTTCTCAGATGCATCTCTGCTCTTGTACAAATCAATCGCTTCCTTTGCAGTCATTTTCTCTGAAGTTACTATTGAGAAATATCCGCAAAGTTTCAATTCTTCACTTATGACCTGTGTCCTTTCTTCGGGATATACAAATACTTCTCCTGATTCATCATAATGAAGATAAAAGTAGTGCTCATACACCCCTCCAAAACTGCACTTCTCATTCGTGTGGTTCATCAGGTATTCCTTCATTTCGGAAATCTTCTTTTCAAGTTTCCTTTTTTCGTTTGCGGCTCTCTCACTGCTGTAATATATGTGGAAATACCTGTCTCTTTTGTCCGTTCGATACATTTTGCGTTTGACCGTTTTGCCGTAAACGCCATAGTCGGTAATGGCATTTAACCATTCCTCTTCAAAACTTCCCTTGTTTTCTTTAACAAGCTTGTTTATGAACCCGGCCATTCCTTTAACTACGATTACAAAACTGTATCCGCATTCATCCATGTATTCGATGTTTCTCTTACTGAAGTATCCTCTGTCCAGTATGAATCCAATCTTTCGATATCCATAGCTCCTGGACTTGTCCAGCATGAACTGAAGCTGAGATACGTCGTTGATGCTTCCCGGATATTTCTCATAAAAAAGAGGTTCTCGGTTGTGAGTGTCATATGCAATGGAATAATTAAAAATCGGGACACCGGCATCTTCCTTGGCATTGCCGTATTCAAGCATTTCAATGTCGCCGGCCTGACAATTCTTGTTTGTGGAATCGTAAGAAATGTACACCTTTTCTCTGTGATCTCGATTTTCATTCCAATCGTTTAGAAATGAAATGCTGCAGTCGCGGCTGAGTGTTCCAAGAAAACCCGACACCTTGGAATCGCTGTAAATACGCATATTCTCAGTAAACAGCGGGTGGTTATATGCGTAGTCGGGATAATACTGAGCTGCATTATTCTCCATGATGATCGAGTAAGCGGCAAGATCCAGAAACAACCCCAGATCCTTCGGCTCCAGATATTTTTTCAATATATCTGCCACTCCGCTTTCTTCGATTAATTTCTTTATTACTATATATCCGCCAATGCGTACACAACTGCTTCTGGCAGACCTGTCCTGCTCTTCCGGCAACGGTACATCAGGGAAGAACCTGAGAAAATTCTCATTGGGTTGAAGCATGCCCGGACTTTCTTCTGATTTCTTTCCGATTACAACACGCTTAGGAGCGGTATATTGCTTTCCGGGATCATAGGTTCTGTCTGTCTCGTAGTAAACATATGTTGTTTTTCCCCGTTTAAGATATGCGAGTTTCCCTTTGGTTTCCGGTATTTCAACAAGACAATCGAGATACATTTCAGCCTCCTGTTTTTAGGTATAATTATATCTAAAAATATCATACCATAAAACCTGTAACCATGCAAGCGAAACCGCATGAATACAGGCTTTCAAGACATTTTTTCGATTTTAGATATAACGTTTACCGGAAGTTAAGGATGTACCTTTATTATTCAATATGGAGAAGGAGTAAAATACAAAATGGTAACACAATTTCTCGAAACGGTCGATTCGATAGTCTGGGGTGTACCTCTTATCGTTTTGATTATGGGCACCGGCCTGCTGCTGACAATCAGGCTCAAGGTTATGCAGTTCTCTAAGCTGGGCAAGGCTCTTAAGTATATGGTCAAAAATGAGCCGGGTGCTGAGGGTGAAGTAACAAGTTTCGGAGCTCTCTGTACGGCTCTTTCGGCAACTATAGGTACGGGAAACATTGTCGGTGTGGCAACCGCTGTTATTGCCGGCGGTCCGGGAGCGCTGTTCTGGATGTTTGTCGCGGCTTGTATCGGTATGGCAACCAAGTATGCGGAAGGTATGTTGGCTGTAACTTACAGAGTTAAAAACCCTGACGGCGGATTCCTCGGTGGACCTTTCTACTACATTGAGACAGGTATCAAAGAAAGATACGGCTGGAATGCCAGATGGTTGGGTAAGTTTTTTGCTCTGTTTGCCTGTATAGCAGGTGCTATGGGTATCGGTACAATCACTCAGGTGAACGGTATCGCATCAGCTGCGGAATCATTCTTTGACCCCGACAAGCAGCACATCGCATTCTCAATCGGTGAGAACAGCTACACATTTGTAACTGTTATTGCAGCACTGGTTGTGTCTGTGCTTGCGGCACTGGTTATTATCGGTGGAATCAAGAGAATTGCTACTGTATCCACAATTATAGTTCCGTTCATGGCGATTGCTTATGTAGCGGTTTGCCTGATAGTAATCTTTACTAACATTACAAAGATTCCTGATGTATTGGTTGAAATCGTTGCCGGCGCGTTTGGATTAAGAGCAGTTGCCGGCGGTGCACTGGGAGCTTTCCTTCTGGCAATCCAGAAAGGCGTTGCGAGAGGTATCTTTTCCAACGAATCCGGATTGGGTTCTGCACCTATTGCGGCTGCAGCGGCACAGACAAACGAGCCGACAAGACAGGGCATGGTATCCATGACGGGTACCTTTATCGACACTATCATCATCTGTATGATGACCGGTCTGACCATAATGGTATCCGGTGCTTATGACTATGCGATGAAGATGGGGCACGATGGTGTGCAGGTTACAATCGATGCCTTTGACCTGGGTCTGCTTGGACCTGTCGGTGGCTCTTTTGTAATCATGTGTTCACTGGCACTGTTTGCATTTACAACTATTCTCGGATGGGACTACTACGCCGAAAGATCCTGCGAATACCTCTTTAACGGAAGCAAGCTGGCCGTTCTGATCTACAGATGGGTTTATATCGGAGCTGTACTGATCGGACCTTTCCTGACGCTCAGCCAGGTATGGACAATCGCAGATATCTTCAACGCTCTGATGGCGGCACCTAATCTCGTAGGTCTGGTACTGCTCAGCGGTGTTTGTGCCAGAGGCACTAAGGATTATTTCAGCAGACTTGAATCAGGCGAATATGACGATGGTCTGAGGCTCAAAGCGCACAAATAAGTAAAAGTAACTAAAGGACGCTGATTATATGTCGGCGTCTTTTTTGTTGTGTCAGACCACCATATGTAGTAAAATCACAATAGTTATCGGAACGGATTGTGGAGGACTGTATTATGAAGTGCCCTTATTGCGAAAATCAGGACAGCAAGGTTATAGATTCCAGACATACGGAGGACGGCAGAGCCATAAGAAGAAGGCGGGAGTGTGAAGAGTGCGGCCGAAGATTCACGACCTACGAGAAGATTGAAGAGATGATTCTGATGGTTATAAAGAAGGACGGCAGCAGAGAGGCCTTTGACAGAAGCAAAATTATGAACGGAATCATAAGAGCCTGCGAAAAGCGCCCTGTTGCCCTTGCCGATATGGAGAAGATTGTTGACGATATCGAAAGAGGTCTCAACAATATGATGGAGAAGGAAGTGGAAAGTACTTTCATCGGAGAGCTGGTGATGGACAAGCTCAGGGGTCTGGATGAAGTCGCCTATGTCAGATTTGCTTCGGTTTACAGGCAGTTTACAGATATAAATACCTTTGTCCACGAGGTTGAAAAGTTGCTGACAAACAAGAAGGACAATAACAAGAAGGACAATAAGTAAATGGGTATAATCAGAATTGCCATAGACGGGCCGAGCGGTGCAGGAAAGAGTACCATTGCAAAGGCGGTTGCCGACGCTTTGGGAATCGACTATATCGACACCGGTGCAATGTACCGTGCAGTTGGATTTAAGATGGACAGGGACGGCGTACCTTTTGAGGAAGGTACGGAATTGTCTGAGATGCTGGCTGAAACCGATATTGATTTTGTAAGCGGTGACATTATCCTTGATGGTGTTGTAGTCAACGATATAATTCGTACACCGGAAGTATCCATGCTGGCATCCAAATGCTCGGTGCTGCCGTCGGTACGCCGCAAGCTGGTTGAAATTCAGCGGGGAATGGGTGAGCGAAAGAGCGTGATAATGGATGGACGCGATATCGGAACCAATGTGCTGACCGATGCGGAGTATAAAATTTTTCTTACGGCTTCAGCAGAGGAACGTGCCCGTCGACGATGTAACCAGCTGGCTGAAATGGGACAGACCGAAGCCGCGGCAGATTACGGAAGTGTTCTTGCAGATATTAAACAGCGTGATCACAATGATATTACGCGCGAGATAAACCCGCTGAGGAAGGCAGATGAAGCTGTTGAACTGGATACGACAAGCATGAGTCTGGAAGAGGTGGTGTCGGCAGTGATGGAAATAGTGCATGAGGGCTTGACATTGGAATAAATCGGGGATAATATCCCATCTTTGACAGTTGATCGAACTCAAAAACCGGCAAACGGTTACAATAACAGGCGTTGCCGGTTTTTCAGTGTGATTGTATTTGTAGTATTTTTTCTACTTTTTCGTTGATTTGATAATTTTTTTCATATTTTTTTCAGTTACAATTTCGGTATCAGTACGAAATCCAAAAATGTCGTGCAGGGCATCTGTAATTTCAGTGCGGGTGTACTCCGGAAGGTATCCGATTCCATCCATTCTCAGAAAATCCATTTTGCGAAGTGTGCTTATGAGTTCTGTAACCGTATATTGCTCATTTAATTTGTGCTCAAGAAGGCGATATACAAGAAGAGATAAGAAGCATGTCAGAAAGTGTGCTCGAATGCGCTCGTCTCTTTGCAGGTATACAGGTCTCGCTTTGAATTCGGACTTCATGATGCGGAAGGATTCTTCAATCTCCCATCTGCGATGGTTAACCTTAAGTATGTCAGAAACAGAATCTTCAAGGGTGGTGCAGACTGCTGTGAATCCGTCATATTTCGCTTCTTCAATAATTTTCTCCTCGTTCAAAGAAGTTACTGTTTTGTCTGCAACAACGCCGTCCATGGTTATTTGTGTCTCTTCTATGAATCTTGTCGGTGAGTTCGGGTTGCGAGTTTTAGAGCCGGAACCGCTTTCGATAATATTGATTGCTCTATCAATCTGACGCTCTCTGATTTGCTGTTGGTAATGTTTGTACCTTGGGGTACTGTATGAAACAATCAGCCTCTGTTCAAAGTCGTCCTCATTCAGCCAGCGCTCTTTGTGGAATACACTGTTTTTATGCAACTCTTCGTCAATCTGAGAGATGTCATACTTTCTGCCATCGCTGCCAAGTGACCATCCTTCAGGATTCAAAGCCCATTCCTGCAAATGCCCTTTCATCTTCTTAACAGACTGTGTAACTATGAAAGAACGATCTGCCACATCATTGAAGCGCCGGTTTACTGCAGATGCAAGCCCTGCATCTGTACAGATAATGAATTTTGCGAGAGAAAAGTCATTAATAATCTTTTTCTCCATAGGAATAAGCGTAGGCTGTTCGTTTTCGTTTCCGGGGAATACTGTGAACGCAAGGGGAAAGCCGTTACCATCAAGAAAAAGACCAAACTGGACAATGGGATTGGGTCTGTGCTCTTTACTCTTTCCGTATTTGCGGATCCCCTTTTCTTCTTCTATCTCAAAGAAAAAATTTGTGCAGTCGTAGTAAAGAACGGCATCGTTGCGTTCAGCTTTAGCAGCCTCATAGATACGCGCCTGTATGAAGTCGGATTCTTTGTCCAGGACATCCAGAGCACGATAAATATCATGCAGTTCAAAATCAGGTAATTCCAGAAGTTCTTCCATATACTCGTAAGAGGATAGTTTTGAAGAAGGGGAAAGAACCCGCGCATAGATCAGTCCGGAAAGAATGGATGACAGATCATATTGGAAATCATATCTGGAACTGATCTCATCGCAGATCTTTTTCAGACCAAGTTCGTGAAATATTTTCTGCAGAAAGAGGTAGCCGCCTCCGAAGGTTGACTTTTCTCCGAAGGTTAGCTGCTTTCCTTCGGAAAGTTCGATTGGAATCTTTAATTCGTTGTTTTTCTCAGCTTCCGTGTAGATCCGTGCTTGTTCTTTTGCCCAAGCAATTACCTTGTCTCTGTTATTGTCATGCTCCGGAAGCAAACTGGCCATTGAGCCCAGCTTCTTGAAAATTTTAGATGTGCTTTTGCCTTTGTCATTTCGGAATGATTTTATTATATATAGCTGCTCAGCATTTGAGGATTTTACGATATTAAGTCTCATGTTGATAACCTCCATCATCCAAGTGAGTTAAATACTAATATATTTGCTTATATTATACCATACAATACTAAACAATACTACAAATATTTTCGAAAATTTGACAAAAAAATATAGCCGTGTCAAGGCTCTTGGCGTTTTTTTTGCTATTTAACTGTCAAACTCCCGAGTATAAAATTTTTCTTACGGCTTCAGCAGAGGAACGTGCCCGTCGACGATGTAACCAGCTGGCTGAAATGGGACAGACCGAAGCCGCGGCAGATTACGGAAGTGTTCTTGCAGATATTAAACAGCGTGATCACAATGATATTACGCGCGAGATAAACCCGCTGAGGAAGGCAGATGAAGCTGTTGAACTGGATACGACAAGCATGAGTCTGGAAGAGGTGGTGTCGGCAGTGATGGAAATAGTGCATGAGGGCTTGACATTGGAATAAATCGGGGATAATATGATGACAATCGAATAATATAAACTTGAGAATTCGGAAGTCGGTGTGAATCCGGCACTGTGTCTCAGCAACCGTGATATCTACGAACGGGCAGAAGTGAAGGCGGAAGCCTTTGCATGAAAGCCACTGGAGAAAACTCCGGGAAGGCGCCTCAGTAGGTTTGATGATTAAGTCGGTAGACCTGTCAAGTTTGTTAAGTTAGTCTTCTGAGGTAGGACAACGGTCAATGCACTCAGGACGAGTGTATTTTTTTGGTTTAGAGTCGATGTCCTGCCTGAGGATGAAATTGCCTTTTCATCCGCAGGTGCAGATATAACTTTGTAGATTAAATATTTAATGGCATCCGTAAAGTGAATATCTGCTCCTGCTTTCCTTTTGGGAAGGTATAAAGATTTAAGAGGAGGATAGACGAAAATGAAAACAAGAGTAAAAGCAAAAGCGTTATCGCTTGTCATGGCAGCCATTATGGTATTTACCATGACCCCAAGCGTGGCATTTGCCGCTGAACAGGCAGAAACACCGGACCCTGCGGAAAATCCGGCAGTTTCGGAAGAAGCGGACAAAGCGGGAACAACATCAACGGATGATGAGAGTCTCGCAGGCGGCGAAGATGCAGTCGACAGAGGAAATATGGCTCCGCAGCCTGCTGCTGCACCGGCAAAAGCAAAGGCAGCGCCTAATGCGAAAATAAAAGTTACTATAAACAATAAGGGCGTGATAGCAAAGACCAATAAAGGCAAGCCGATGGCAAGACAGACGGTTACCGTGGTAGACTTGGATCGGGACGGCAAGCTGACAGTGGACGAGGCATTCATTGCTACTCATAAGGCTTACAATAATGAAGATGGGTATGCATCCAATGAGGATGGATGGATTACAAAACTCTGGGGTGATGACTCAGGAAACTTTTGGACCTTTGTAAACGACAAGGGAATACAGGGTGCCGGCGATGAAGTGAAGAAGGGCGACCATATGTACGCTTCAATCTTTGCAGATCCAATGTTCAACGACTGGTATACGACCTTTAATAAGAGCAGTGTATCAATTCTCGCCAGCAGAGAGTTTACTTTGAATCTGAGAGGTTTCTACGGTACGAGCGAGAACCCTGAATGGGCACCTGCAGCAGGCATTCAGATCGGTACATGGAGTAATGGGGAATTCAAACCGCTCAAAGATGTTAAGACTGATGAAAACGGAAATGTGAAACTGAAGTTTACAAAGGCGGGAACATATTATGTGACCGCTAAGGGAATAGTGCGGGGAGTTAATCCATGGTCTGAAAAAGAAGTGGATTGTCCGACCATGGCACCTATGTGTGTTGTAACAGCTAAGGCGGCACCAAATGCCAAGATTAAAGTGACCATAAACAACAAGGGTGTAATTGCGAAGACCAAGAAGGGCAACGCAATGGCAAGAAGAACCGTTACCGTTAAGGATCTTAATAAAGACGGCAGACTTACGGTACACGAAGCATTCATTGCTGCTCATAAGGGTTACAATAGATACAGCACAACTGCAAGCAAGAGCGGGTATGCATCCAATAAGGATGGTTTTATACAAAAACTCTGGGGTAATAATTCGGGGAATTTCCTGACCTACATAAACGGCAAGGGAATCTGGAGCACCCATGACACTATCATTAAGAAGGGAAATCATCTTTACGCTTCAATCAATAAAGATAAGGGTGGAAATGACTGGTACACAACCTTTAACAAATCCTATGTTAAGGTTAAGAGAAAAAGGACATTCACTTTGAATCTTAAGGGTTTCTATGGCATGAGCGTTAATCCGAAGGCAGCCCCCGTAGTGAAAGTTCAGGTGGGAACCTGGTCCAAGGGCAAGTTCAAGAGAATCCGGGGTGCCAAAACCGATGCCAAAGGAAATGTTAAACTTAAGTTCAAGTACAGGGGAACTTACTATGTAACAGCCAAAGGATATGTTACGGACAAAAACTGGGAAGGCAAGACAGTGAAATGTCCTATAATGGCACCGGCATGCAAAGTCAAAGTAACGAAATAGTGCGCTAACAGAATAGTGTTTTAAAGAACCGGAGATTGAGAGATTTTCTCAATCTCCATGGTTGTTTTATGGGAGATGAAAAGGTGGGAACCAAATCAAGGAAAAGATTTTTTAATATAGCGATGGTGATTCTCATCGTCATCATTGTTGTTTGCGGACTTATGGTGGTTGGCAATCTGAAAGGCTGGTTCGGGGGTAACGATGAATCGGAACTGATATGTACTCAGGTGACCGGCGTTGCCGACATAGAGAGAAAAGATGTGGGTTACGCACTGGAAGAGGATACGCTGATGGCCGCCGGAGATACGGTGGAAACCAAGGAAGGGTCAGAAGCTGTCTTCGCAATGAGCGGGGCCAACACAATTTCACTCAATGAAAGGACAGAAATAAAAATTGCGGAGTGCACCGAAGGAAAGGTGAGTATCAATCTTAACGGCGGAGAATTCATCGCTGATGTGCCGGAATCTCCGGACAGTTTTGCAGTAAGTTTAGGCGGAAATAAGGCATATATAACCGGAACGGTTTTTTCTGTCAGTCAGCAGGCGGGCAGCTCGACGCTTTCTGTCTATGAGGGCAGTATAAAAATTGAAACTGTTGAAGGAAAGGATGTTGATATAGCTGCCGGAGAACAGATACTGATTGTCAAAAATGATAAGAGCAATACAGATGTTGAAGTTGCAAAGATACAAGCAAACTCACTAAGTGCATTTCAGATAGAAAAGCTGCAGGCCACCGGAAACAGGGAGCTTTGTTTCTCGAAAGAAGAACTGGATGGGGTTGTTGCTTCCAGAGAAAAAGAAGAGAAGCAGACAGCAAAAGTTTTTGAGCAGAAAGCCTTGGCAAAATCACAGAATAAATCAGAGACAAAAACAAACAATGTCAAAGTCTGCACCATAAGCATCAAATGTAATTCCATTTTGAAAAACATAGATAAGCTGGCTGAGGGCAAGAACAAATATGTTCCTGCAAACGGAACGATTTTGTCAACAAGCAAAGTCGAGTTCAAGGAAGGTGAAACGGCCTTTGATGTTACCAAGAGAGCCTGCTCGGCAGCGGGGATACAGATGGAATACAAGTACTCGCCCATCTACGGAAGCTACTATGTTGAGGGAATCAATCATTTGTACGAATTTGACTGTGGCAATGAATCCGGATGGAAGTACAAAGTAAATGGATGGTATCCGAATTACGGATCTTCGGAGTATTCCCTGAAGAACGGTGACAGCATTGTCTGGTACTACACTTGTGACGGTGGAATGTAATGGAAAATAAAATGAACAATAGAAGAATATCAGCACTTCTTATTGCTATGTTGATGGCAATTACTTTGATGACTCCCGCAGTCTTTGCTGCGGAGGAAATTGTTCCGGGCCAGGAAGCAGTGCAGAAAGAAGAAGCTGTACAGGAGCCGCCGGCCGGGCAGGAGCCGCGGGCCGAGCAGAAGCCGTCAGCCGGGCAGGAGCCGTCAGCAGAACAGGAACCGCCGGCCGAGCATGTGTCAGATCAGGGAACGGCAGCTTCGCAGGAAGCGGAAATATACAGTGTTAGAGTATCAATTGAGATTAACGGATATTTCAGCACAGAAGATTTTCGCATAGAGGATGCCGACGGCGAAGTGACAGTAGAGGATGCCATTGATTTTGCAATAAAAGAAAAGGAACTGACGGAGTTGGAAGAAGGCTGGCAATACAAAGTGAACGGAAGAGAATGCAGCGATGCTCCGGATGAAAAGGTTTTGCGGGACGATGACGCGGTTTATTTATATTATGAGACGGAACCTGCACCCGTTTGCAATAGCCTTGCTTCGCCACAGTTTGATAAGCCTGCACTGGATAACGCTTATGGGAACACTTCAGATATGCTTACGGAATCGGCGGAAGAGTCCGACTGGTCCGTCGGCTGCGAGTGGGTTTTGATGGCCAACGCCAGGGCGGGCAAGGTTACTGAACAGGCAAAGGAAAAGTATTGCTCTTCCTTGATAGCAACGCTGAAGAAAAAGGGCTGCGATAAAAATTATGCGATTCTGAATGCGAATCAGTCCAGCGAAAATTCCAAAGCGATTATTACTCTTACAGCCATGGGAATTGATCCCAGAAATGTGGGGGGATACAATCTTCTGGCTCCGCTTGGGAATATGACTTATGTTGGGAAGCAGGGAATGAACGGTTATGTATGGGCATTGACTGCATATAACTGTGTAGACAGCCTGACAGGTACGGAGAGCAATGCGGCGCAGAAAGAAGCACTTATTGCAGCTCTGCTCGGCGAGAGAAGGCCGGATAACGGATGGGCGTATGGTGTTTTTTCCGCCGGGTCGGATGTTGATATGACCGGTATGGCATTGCAGGCACTGTCGGCTTTTTACAAGAAGCCGGGGCGAGATAATGTGACAGCGGCTATAGATGATGCACTGGTCTGGCTAAAGAGTCAGCAGGCTGCGGACGGGTCATTTGGATCTGTTGCCATGTCCGGAAGAATTGCGACATCGGAATCCGCAAGTCAGGTTATTACCGCACTGACAAGCTTGGGCATTGACCCGACCGGTTCCGACTGGACGAAGAACGGGAATAGCGTTCTTGATTCACTGTTGTCATTTTATGTGAAAGGCGGGGGCTTCAAGCACATACAAGAACACGATAGAGCCAATGGTCTGGCCTCCGTTCAAGGGCATTATGCACTTGTTGCCTTCTACCGTTTTCTTGACGGGAAAGCCGGACTGTATGATATGAGTGATGTGGGTGACGGGTATGTTATCGATGTGGATTATACAAAGGAAGAGCGTGATAATATCATACCTGATGATGAATACGATGACGAATCCGACGGTGAAAAAAATGATCAGGCGGAAGCTTCGGGAACTACAGCTGCAATCGGTGCGACAAAGGGTCTGAGCTTGCTTAAACTCAGTGAAGATGCGTCGATGATGGAAGATGAAACTGAAGGTGATAAGGCGGCCCCTACGGGTTATACAAGAAAACTGAGCGAGGATGATAGTGCTGCAGACTGGCTGCCGTGGGCTGTCGGAGGTGCGGCAGCAGTTATTGCCGCTGCCGGGCTTATTGCTTTCAGACGCAGAAATGCAGCATAAAATTTTGTGTATGAAACAGGATGCTTTTTCAACATACAATCCGATAATAAACTTTGCTTTTTACATAGGTGCCGTGGTGTTCGGAATGTTTTTCGTACACCCGGCTTTTCTCGTTGTCTCCGTAGTTCTGGCCATGTCATATTATGTGACGGTGAAAGGAAAAAGTGCGTGGAAGATGGCAGCCGTCATGGTACCGGTCTTTGTGGCGGTTGCGGTTATCAATCCGCTGATTAACACCCTTGGTGATAGAGTTCTGTTTACCTGGGCGGGCGACAGACCATATACATTTGAAGCGCTGTGTTACGGTATGGCAATCGGAGGAATGCTGGTAACCATATTGCTGTGGTTTGCTTCTTACAACCTGGTAATGACCGGAGACAAATTTTTATATATTTTCGGGCGATTTGCCCCGTCGATTTCTATGGTGCTGACCATGGTGCTCAGGCTTGTGCCGGGATTTCAGCGCAAAATCTCTCAAATAGCCGGTGCGCGCAAGTGTGTCGGAAAGGCGGGAGATACGGGAACCCGAAGAGAAAAGATCGACAATGGCCTGACAATAGTGTCAACGCTTACGACCTGGGCTCTTGAGGGGGGAATTATGACTGCCGACTCAATGCAAAGCAGGGGCTACGGCAGCGGCAGGCGCACAACGTTTTCGATTTATCGATTTGCGATGAGGGATAAGGCTCTGCTCGGGACGGAAATTTTGCTTGCCGGTGTCATAGGATTCTGCGGAATAAACGGAGCGGCAGGGGCAGCATACACGCCGGAGATAGTACTGGCAAATTTGGGAAACACTTGGACGATGGCGGGGTTAACAGCTTACGCATTATTTCTGTCGATACCGTCTGTGCTGAATATTATGGAGGAGATAACATGGCGCATTTTGAGATCAGGAATCTGACTTTTTCATATCCCGATTCAGGAGGCAGAAAGGCATTGGAAGATATCTGTCTGACTATAGAAGAAGGACAATATATTACTTTGTGCGGCAAAAGCGGCAGCGGTAAAACGACACTGCTGAAGCACCTTAAATCGGTGCTGACACCAACCGGCGGGACATCCGGGGAGATTTTTTTCAATGACCGTAAACTGGAGGAGGCGGACTTGCGCGAGCAGTCATCTCAGATTGGATATGTCATGCAAAATCCTGACAGCCAGATTGTTACGGACAAGGTATGGCACGAGTTGGCATTCGGTTTGGAAAGCCTGGGTATGAATCAGAAAACAATCCGTCTCCGCGTAGCGGAAATGGCCAGTTATTTCGGGATTCAGGACTGGTTTCACATGAATGTTTCCGAGCTTTCCGGCGGGCAGAAGCAGTTGCTTAATCTGGCTTCGATTATGGCGATGCAGCCGTCTGTACTGATTCTGGACGAACCTACTTCACAGCTGGATCCCATTGCCGCAGCGGATTTTCTGAATACCGTTCGGAAGATAAACCTGGAACTCGGTACAACGATTATCATTACGGAACACAGGCTTGAGGACATTTTTCATGCATCAGATCGTGTGATTGTCATGGATAAGGGTCACATAATTGCGGACGATTCTCCTCGGAATATTGGCGAGGTTCTTAAGGACAGCAATGACGATATGTTTGCGGCGATGCCGACACCGGTGCAGATATATTATGGAGTTGAAGCGGGGACGACGGAGTGTCCTCTAACAGTCCGTGAAGGCAGGCACTGGCTGAGCGAAATGTTTCCTCAGGGAGCTTCCTTCAATAAACTTGACCGTCAGGAGGATTTGGGCGAAATCGGTGTTCCGGCCATAATGGTCAAGGAAGCCTGGTTCCGTTATTCCAAGGATGCACCGGATGTCATGCGCGGAGTAAATTTCGGAGTTCCAAAAGGTAAAATCTCCGCACTGTTAGGAGGCAACGGAACCGGTAAGTCCACGACTCTTAAGGCAATCTGCAATATCTGCAGACCTTATCGCGGTCAGATTCTGATTAACGGCAAGCGTGTTGAAAAGTACAGAGGTGATGAGCTTTTTGTCAACAATCTGGCCATGCTGCCGCAGGATCCTCAGAGTCTGTTTGTGAAAAAAAATGTCCGCGAAGATCTCTTTGAGATGCTCAGCGGTCCGGATAAAAAAAATGAAGCCTTTGTTGATGAAATAGCTGAGCTTTGTGATATCAGTCATCTTATGTCCGGCCATCCTTACGACCTGTCGGGTGGTGAGCAGCAAAGAGTCGCACTGGCGAAGGTACTGCTCACGCGGCCGAAAATTTTGCTTCTTGACGAACCGACAAAGGGAATTGATAATTTCTTTAAACTGAGATTCTCGAAGATTCTGCGGGATCTGAGGGAACGGGGTGTTACTATTCTGATGGTGTCACATGATGTGGAATTTTGTGCGCGATATGCGGATTTTGTGAGCATGTTTTTCGATGGCGGTGTTGTGACAACCAATACACCGGAGAAATTCTTCTCAAAAAACAGTTTTTATACGACAGCAGCGAACAGAATGAGCAGGCATGTGTTTGAGGATGCAATTACCAATGAGGATGTTATAGAACTTTGCAGGAGAAACCAAGGATGAAAACAACTAATAAAAAAACCGGAGCTTTTTTGCCGACAATTATAGTGGTGGCGGTTATCATACCTGCAACGCTGATTTTTATGTGGAAATTTGCGGATCGACAGTTCTATCTGTCCAGCGTAATAATCATGATCTTGGCTATGGTTCCGGTGTTTGCGAGATTTGAACGAAAACAGCCCCACGCTAGGGAGATTGTCACCCTTGCGGTTATGTGCGCCATTGCAGTTGTCGGGCGTATTGCATTTATTATGGTGCCGAATTTCAGCCCGATTCTCGGAATCATAATGATTACCGGCATGGCTCTGGGCCCGCAGTCCGGATTTATATGCGGAGTAATAAGTGCTTTTGTGAGCAATTTTTTCTTTGGTCAGGGACCGTGGACTCCGTGGCAGATGTTCGCATTCGGACTTGGCGGTCTTTTTATGGGTCTGCTTGTCAGGAAGCGACATAACGGCAAGGCTTTGCTTGATACGGGGAAGAGACTCCCTGTTTCAATTGTCGGAGCTGTCATGATTATGGTCCTGATCGGACCGCTGCTTGATACGGGAACGGTTTTTATCATGAGTTCCATGATTGGCGATTCTTCAGTTCTGGCTATTTATGTGGCAGGCATTCCAATCAATGCTGTTCATGCGGCGGCCACTTTTCTGACGTTGCTCGTGTTGTGCAAACCTATGTGCGAGAAGCTGGATAGAATTAAGGTTAAGTATGGTATTATGAATGAAATTTGACAGCTATCATCCTGCTATTAACTTAATATATTTTGTCGCTGCAATCGGATGTGCGTTTATGTTCAATCATCCGGTATTCGTGGCGATTTCTTTTGTGGCGGCTTTTGCATATTCTGTGAAGCTCAATGGCCTGCGCGGGCTTGTGTTTAATCTGTGTCTGATTCCGGTCGGCGCAGCATATGTTGCCTGGTATGCCTACTATACCCATTTCGGAGTGACGGTTCTTTCGCAAAATTTCGTAGATAACAATATCACTCTTGAGGCGATTCTCTACGGTATTCAGAGAGCCTTTACGGCTGCAGCTTTTATCATGTTTATGTCCTGTGTTTTTTCTGTTGTTTCGTCAGATAAGGTTGTCTATCTGTTCGGTAAGGTGTCGCCTAAACTATCGCTTTTTCTGTCTATTCTGTTACGTACCGTCCCGCGCGTCAAAACAACAGTATGCCGCATCAACGTATCCAGAGGCGGAATCGGCCGCGGCACATCGGGGAATTCTGTTGGTATTATCGCCCGGTTCCGTAATGCGCTGGCCATTTTATCCATTACTATTACCTGGACTTTGGAGAGCTTTATGGAGAGTTCCCATTCAATGAAAAGCCGCGGTTATACTCTGAGGGGTCGGACGGCCTTCAGTATTTACCGGTTTGATAATCGTGACCGCTCTTCTGTTATCTTTCTGTTTATTTGTCTGACACTTATTGCAATGGCGATCATGCTTGATCAGACAAGGATAATATATGATCCTATTATATATGTTAACAGAATTACCTGGGTATCCTGTGTTTTTTACCTTGCCTATGCTGCAATGCTCATAATGCCGATGATTCTGCAGATTGCAGATGAGATCAGATTCGCTTGGCTTCGAAAGGCTGCGATTCCGGCAGGTGTCTACAGTCGCGGCAGAAGATGATACAGAATCGTGCTCTTTATAATCTGCATATTGGCCGCACCATCCTGATCGTATGTGACAATCAGATTCTGCCAGGGAACTATACCCGCCTGCCGATAATCGTTGAGCTTCTGAATGTGCCGAGCGCGGTAGGAAGGGTCATCCATCATGCCGGCATGCTCCCAGAAAAGGAGCGAACCGTCAGCTGTTTCAAAGGTAAAATCCGGTGCAAAATATTTGTCATAAGGTGTCTGCGGTGTCAGCGTGTAGTTTGAATAATTTACGTACCTGGGATCGCTGACATATATTCTCATTTCGTAGCGGCTCGGAATTGTGTAGGAGTAAAGTTGCTCCAGAATAATCAGCTCGGACTTGGCACGTGTGCGTTCGCCGCGCGAGGTAATATGGATATGAGTTTTCGGGTTCTTTGGTTCTTGGTCGAACTCCGTCTCGCCCCATTGCCGATGGGCATCGCATCTGGCTTTAATAATCTCCGGAGACAGAGGAAGCAGCTCACTGAGGTGAGCATTTTTTTGTGCAAAGGAGAGGGTATCGGAGAGCAGTTCGGCATGCAAATCCATCCCGCTGTCGGAGTTGAAGAAACTTTCCAAGGGCAAAAGTCTGTATGCCTCCGGAAGGGAACTGATTATTTCTTCAGGATTAAGATCATCAATGATTTCGATCAAGCCACTAAGTGCGGCGACATTTGAGTTGCACCTGTCGAGACATTTGGAAATATAAGCCTTTCTGGCCAGGGTATTTATCATGTGCTGATCCGTATTGATTCCCTTGCGAAGATATTCACCGTTCATATGTCTAGTCCAAATTAAGTAGTTCTTTTCATGGTTTTTGCTCAAGGCAAGATTCCCTTCAGGGGCGGATTTAAGCCCATTTCTGTAAAAAGCACTTAAATTCTCATAATATTGCAGAAAATATTTCAGTCGATCTTTGATTTTTAGCATTAGATGTCTCCTTTTATTTAAGAAATGCCATTTTTGGTATTAAGTTGCTGTGAAACACGCATCGGGATCAACTTGTTTGCGTTTAAACAGCCCTTGAGGCTTTTGGTAAAAAATGGTTTCTGTAAAAAAGAGAGAAATGAACACTTTTTTACAGAAAAGTCTTCTGAATGAGTAAATAAAAATGGATAAATTTTACAAAAGGGGTTGCAAATGGAAATAAATGGGTGTAAAATTCAGCTAAATGGAAATAACTTGTAAAAATGGTAACATATGAAAGGCGGAATCGCAAGTGCCGGAAGAATATTTTGTGAGGTGGACCGGAGATGTTGTCATAAAAATGAAAGGAAAAGCGGAATGAAAAGAGATGAAAGAAAAAGAAAAAAGGGTGGCAAAGACAAGAGGAAGATGTTCAAACGCACTACAATGGTCATGGCTGTGGCGGTGCTTCTGATGATCGGCGCAGTATCTGCCTATTTTACGGCTACAGATAATGTTACCAACCGCTGGACGGTTGGGAATGTTGACATTGAGCTGCAGGAACCGCAGTATGATGCATCGGAAGATGAGAGAACGGATATTGTGCCGAATAAAGATCTGGCTAAGGATCCGCAAATTCGGAATACCGGATCCAATGATGCTTTTGTTTTTATTAAGGTGACGGTGCCGAAGGCCGATGTGATTGTTGCGGCACAGGACGGTATTCAGGGAGCAAAGCAGGTGCAGGAGTTGTTTGATTACGTAATTAATTCTTCATGGGTGTTGGTGGAATCTTCAGAAGGTACCGCTTCAAATACCTACATTTATGCATATGGTAACCCGACATCATGTACTGTACTCGCACCGGATGAGGTTACCGGTGTACTGTTTGACAGCGGGACTATTAGATTTAAGAATGTAATTGAAGGGCAGGGATTGGAGAACAGTACCTTGGAGATGCCTGTTGAAGCATTCGGAATTCAGACGACGGATATTACCGATAATGGTGTGACTGCACCGAAGGCCGTATGGGCAGTGCTCAACAATCAACTTACAAGCGGCAGCTAAAAAATACTTATGGAAGGGAATAGGGATATGCTGCGTGGCAGATGTAAAGTTATGGTGGTTATACTGATCGTTTTAGCCTGCGGAGCAATCGGTCTCGCAGGGGCAAACTTCGTTCATCAGCATGCGTTCAAGAATAATGTCAAAACATCGGGTGTAGATATACGGATAGATCAGTATCACAAAACCGAGAGAGGTATTGAGCCGATATCAGCGGATGAGAAGGTGAGTCCGGGTGAGGTGATCAGCTATATACCCAGAGTGACCAATCTGAAGGCAGAGGGTTTTGTACGCGTACACATGGAGATAGCCATGGACAATGCTGAGTGCAAGCCCGTTACTGTTGATGATGTTACAGACATAGGAGCCGATTGGGTAAAAAAGGGTGAATATTTTTACTGTCGGAGGGTGCTGGAGGAGAATGAAAGTTCAGATGTTTTTAAAGGGATTCGAATACCATGGGAGTGGACAAATGAGACGGCAGGTGGCTTTAGAGTAGTCATGACGGCAGATGTTGTTCAGTCCAGAAATTTCGAGCCGGATTTTAACAGCGGCAGTCCCTGGGGTTCTATTGAAATTGAGAAGAGAGCTGATTCCAAGAAGACACAGAGGTTTGATGGACCGGTTAATTATCGGTCTGCAAAAGCAATAGAGAGACCGGACTTTACAATTACTGAGAGCAAAAGCTTTGAATACACTACAACAGATCTTTTTTCGGGATTCGCCACCATGATGCCCGGGGATGTCTGCAGTGAAGAGATGCCCATAAAGAACAGAACTAAGAATGACCTGAAGGTGTATTTCAGAACAGAGAATGTCAGCTCGGATCTTCTTAGTAAAATGGGACTTAGGATAAGATGCGGCGGAAGAACCGTATATGAGGGCGACTTGGTTTCAGAGAAGCTGGGGACTTTCATGGAGTTAACGGAGATCAGACAGGGAGAGCAGGAGCTTCTGCAATTTGAAATTGATCTGGGAAGAGATGCGAGGAACAGATACCAGGAATTGCGGGATGATGTCATTTGGATTTTTGCAATAGAGGAAATGAAAGATGGTGAAATGGTGAGAACCGGTGACGAAAAAGGCGGATTATTATGGATGCTGACGGCAATATGTACGGCAACACTGATTATAGTCCTGTCGGTACTGCTGTACGGGAAGCGGAGACGACAAAAATGAGAAGGATTATCAGGGGGATCGGAAACGGAATTTTTGTGGTTGCACTGCTTATAGTGCTCTCCGCAGCGGTCATGGCTCTTTTGCAGGTAAAACCGGTGATTGTGGTGAGCGGCTCAATGGAACCGACGATCGAAACAGGCAGTCTGGCTCTCATAAACACGCGAAACCTTCATGTAGAGAAAGGCAACATTATTGCCTTTGAAAGAGGTGAAATAACGGTTGTGCACCGGGCAATACGGGAAACAGCTGAAGGATGGATAACCAAGGGTGACAACAATGCCTGTGAGGATCCGGGAATTGTGAACAGAGAGAGCATCAGGGGAACAGCCGTTTTATGGCTGCCAAAAGTCGGGTATATTTTGGCAGCGTTCAGACCGTTTAGGTGAGGGATGACAAATGATGAAAAAACTTAAATCGAGACGAATGCTGGCAGCCATGATTGCTGTTCTGATTGCCGGATTCGGACTGTTGGCTTACGAGGGCGTTAAGGCACTGACACTGACAACATCCACGGTGAGCGGCAAGTATAATAACACAGATTATCAATGGCTTACCCGGTATATATATGATGCAACCGAAAGCGATACCGCACTGACCTTGAAAATAACAGATGCGACTTTCACGAAGGTCAAGGGTCCGAATTTCGGCAACATAGGTAATTATATGACATGTACCATGACATTCGACGGAATAGCAAAAAAGGGTAATGTCCCGTCATCACTGGTGCAGCAAGGTGCCGCGACGGTAACAATTTTCAGCGGCAAATCCTACTCATGGGTTGTAGAAAAATCCTGTATTGCAAAAAACAGAACCCTGTCCTGCAAAACCGTAATGAGCAGCAGCAGTGCATGGAAGGGAACCTCCACGGGAAAGAAAGAAATACGAATTCCGGCTCGGAGTAAATATAAGATTGTTTACAACGCAAACGGCGGTATTGGCGGTCCTGAAACCAATTCCGGCATGTGTATGGGCTGTTCGTCAAACAGTTCGGCTCACGGCGGCAAATCCCATGGGATGGTTTTTAAGCTGAGCAGAGAGCAGCCCACGAGGGATGGTTATGTTTTTAGGGGATGGTCCACTGATCCGAATGCATTGGTTGCGGACTATCAACCGGGCGATTCCTATTCGGTCAACAAGCCGCTGACACTCTACGCTCTTTGGGAAAAGGAAATCGTAGAATATTATTACAATTTCTGGTTCACGGTATAGAGGAGAGGAGAGAAACATGAAAAGAATCAAACCTTTGATTGTTGTCGTTGCATTGATTTTGACCATATGCGGCTTCACTGCGGCTGCAGCCTACTTTATTTCCTATGATTCTGCAGACAATGAATTCCGGATAGGGTATAACGACATAATTGTGGAAGAGAACTATGAGCCGCCGGCAGCGTTGAAACCGGGTATATCTTTCAAAAAAACAGTCAGTATCAAAAACATATCGCCGAATCCCTGTGTGGTAAGAGTAAGAGTTGATTTCTCCGATTATGATCTTGTGCCGGTTACCGAAATAGATTTTGACAGGATAAATTGGACAGAGGAAGAGGATGGTTATTGGTACTATAAAGAGACTCTTCCGTATTACGAGAGTACGGGCCCTCTGTTCAGCAGAGTAAAGGTATCGGATAAAGTGCCGGAGTACAAGCTAAAAGCCTTTAACATAAACGTTTACGCGGAGAGCAAAAGCTGCAATGAAAACGACAGTTACAGGCATGTATGGGGGTTATAAGGGATGATAAATATTAAAAGGGGAAGCAAATGGGCGATTCGGATTCTTATTTTTGCTATGATTGTTGTACTGGGCACAACTCTGACTCCCGTGCAGGATTTTGATATGGCGGATGAAGCGTCTGCCGCGACAACCTACAGCTATACGCGAACAAAGTTTATAAGGGGTGACGGTGACATAACATCCAAGTTCAAGCTTAAAAGGCACGGAGGAATGGTGGGGCTCTGCGCACATGGCGGTCCGATGAGCGCTTCTTCCGGCAAGGTCACAACCAGGAAGCTGAGCAACACAGGAAATCTGGCCAAGCTTGCCTATTATTACGGGCACTTGAAAAAGTATACAAGCGGAGCCAATGGATGCGATCTGGCAAGAGCCTTTCACTATGCCAGATTCAAAAACGCGTACCACCAATCTGTAGCGAAATCCAAAAGGATGATTGAAGCGGTAAGAAATGTAAAGGTTCCGGACAATTTCGTGGCATATCTATGTAAACCGACCAACGGATTTCAGGAGTTTTTGGCATGGAAGCTTTTGCCTAAAACCACTTTTGTTCTTACAAAAAAATCATCGGACGGAAAGTCGATGACTACGGGAGAGTATTCCTTTAAGGGGATCAGATACAGAATATATAAAGAGAAGAGTGAGTCCTCCGATGTGTTGGCTGAGTTGGTATGCGGAAAGGGAGGAATTACCGAAAGCATATCTCTGCCGCCGGGCACCTACTATATCCGTGAGAAAGCAGGCAATGAGTTTTTCAAACGGAGTGACCGATGGCACAAGATAGTGCTTGAATCCGGTAAAGTCAATAAATTGACAGTATATGACAAACCTGAAACAGGAGACCTCACATTCAACAAGGCTGTGACAGGTGCTTCGAACGGTTCGGCAGAGGGTTTCAGATTCACACTGACATGCAGAGAGAACCCGGCACTGACCTACAATGCTGAATCGGGAAAGGATGGCAAAGTTACATTCAGTGATGTTTACCTTGGAACTTATATACTTACCGAAAAGCTTACCGCGGATCAGATATCACATGGCTACAGTTCCGTAACCGAGCAGATAAGGGTAAATATAGGAAAAGGAGGAAACAGTCTGCCGGCTTCAGCGACACCGTACAAAAACTACAAGGAACCGCCATCTCATGGACTTGTAATTACCAAGAGCAATGAGGACGGATCGGAACCGAGCGGGTTCACTTTTCGCATAACTTGTGAGGAGAACGGGTTCGATGAGAGAGCAACTACCGATAAAAAAGGGGTAATCAAATATACGGGAATCGAAGCCGGAAACTACACCGTTACAGAAATACTGACAGACGCTCAAAAGACAATATACAGGCAGCCTGTCGCGGTAACAAAAAGAGTGGGTGACGAAGGATTAACGGTTTTTGAGTTTGAGAACAGACTCCGCACCACACCGGTTCAGGTGGAAAAAAGCAGTGAAGACGGTAATGTTGACGGCATTGAATTCACGCTGACGGGAACCGATGTGACAGGTAAGGAAATCTCACTCAGAGATGTAACCATTGACGGTAAAAGCGATTTTGGCGGAGTAAACCTGTTGCCGGGAGATTATGTGATTGAGGAAACAGGTTTCAATGCCGAAAAATACACCACTGATAAACCGTTAAACGACAGAGGAAATCCTGTGGCATCATTTAAGATTACAGGCAGCGAAAGCGGAACCAAAAAGGTGGAATTTGAGAATTTGCCCTATTGCGTGAAGCTTAAAAAGACAGAGTGTCTGGAGGATGGAAGTTCATCGGGTGAGCCTTTGGCGGACGCGTCATATACTCTATACGAGGCGGGTGCCGGAGTTGATACCGGGCTCGGGGAACCCATAGGAAATTTCACCACCGATGAGAATGGTGAATTTACAGCATATTTGGCTAAAGGCGATTATGAGCTGGTTGAAGAAATTCCGCCGACAGGATATATGGAGAAGGAAGGTGTGATATCCTTTTCCATTGATGAGGAGAACCCGCAAGCGGAGATAGCTGATACCAACAGAAGAAGCTATGGGCAGGTATACCTTGAAAAAAGCAATACCGATGAGGAATCCGTCCCCGGAACGGAGTTTACCCTGTTTAATGATGCGGAATGCACAGAAGCCGCACAGGATTATGAAGGGAACCGGCTTGTTTCAGAGACAGATGACTATGGAAGAATCTGGTTTGACGGTCTTAAGTGGGGAACCTACTATCTTAAAGAAACAAAGCCCACCAGAGGATATTTTGAATCCGACGAGGTCAGGGAAATAAACATAGGCAGCGGTGAAGGCGGAACTTCTGCGGAATTCAGGATAGTTAACGAGCAAAAGCCGGGTACAGTTATTCTGGAAAAGCAGGGAGATACTGAAGATAATCTTCTGGATGGTGCGGTATTCAACCTTTACAGGACGGATGGAACTTCGGTTGCCGCCGGTCTGGTTACAGGCTCGAGAGAATGGGGTGAGGGACGTATTGTTGTTGAGAACCTGCCCTGGGGAGGCTACTACTTTCAAGAGACGGCCGCTCCGGCCGGATACAGGATCAACAGCGAGCCCGTGCGCTTTTCGGTAAACTCATTGACAGGTGGCGAAACACAGCAGGTTGTGGCTGTTAACAAGCCGGAACAGACGGAGGTGGTTGCCACAAAGAAAGTGCTGGCGAGCACTTTGCATTTTGATCATGGAACACCCACATTTATTTTTGAGCTGACGGGAACAACTGTAGACGGTGAAGAGAAGAAGTACAGACAGCCGGTAACCTTTTCCGAGACATATGCGGAAGCACATACCGATACGGATGGGTATGTCAGTGCATCGGCCACTTTTTCAGGGCTTAAAGCCGGCAGCTATAATCTGAGAGAGGTGCAGGTAATCCGTTATGAACCGGGTACGATAACGGCTGTTACCAACGGACAGGCGGACAATAAAACAAAAACTGTTCATTTTGAGAATCTGGGCGACGATGCCGTAGGTTTGGCGACTTTTACAAACAACAAATCAAACTGGAGCGGGTACTCCGATACGGAGAATTTCACTAATATGGTGAAAGAACAGAGAATGCTGACGGCAATTGTTGCGGACTATAAAGGACCGGAAATCCTCGAAGGAAATTCCTACTTCAGCCGTGACTTTCTGGAGGTCCATGCAATATATGACGATGGAACTTCGAGGATTCTGGACGATGATGAATATGTGCTGCTGAACGGGGACGGAACCCGACTGTTACAGATTTCCCGTGTAGCCGGCAGATATACAGGTATTGTCAGATATTCGGAAAACGGTCCGGTCAGAAACGGAACCTTTGATTACAGGGTTTCACCTGCATCAAAAGTTACTGTTACATTCAACACTATGGGCGGCAGTGAACTTAAGTCGCTGGAGGTCTTCAAATGGGACAGCCTTGATGATTATGCGGCTGAAAAGCGAAGAGCGGTCTGGCTTATAAACGGAACCGACGTAGAAAAATATAGTTTTGCAGACTGGTATATCACACAAGATCTGAGGGATTCGGATTTATTCCCTGTTACGGAACCTATAAGCGAGGATGTTACTCTCTACGCCAAATGGGAGGATAAGCACATAAGCGACTTCACGTGGGCAGAGATCTCTGAAATAAGCACTTTGTCGACGGAGCCGGTTTCGGATATTTTCGGTGAATGCTTCAATGCAGTCCGGACGGATCTGGCTTCAGACGGCTCGCTCATGAGGGCAACGCAGGACAAGCACACCAAAGCCTTTACCCTTGGAGGTCAAACCTGCCATGCGGTTATTGCAGGCTTCAATCAGGATAACACGGAAGGACTTTCCAGTATCACTTTCATGGTTTATGAGAAAGTGAATTCCGGTGTAATGAACGAAAACAGGGACGACAACCCTGCAGGATGGGCTGACAGCAGGATGAGGATCAGGCTCAACTCCTCAGTTTATGACTCTCTGCCGGTTTCATTAAGAAATGTCATAAAACCCGTGTTAAAAAAATCGGCCGTATCAAACGGCGGGCTTTGGGAGATAAATGAGACCGAAGACAGACTCTGGCTGCCGTCTCAGGTAGAACTTTACGGGGCTTACGGATACGAGCTGGTCGGCGGAAGCCCGTCAGAGAGTATCTTTTTCCCGGGCACTGAGTTCGGCAGGCTGAGATCCATGGCAGGAGAGGGTGAGATTTATCCTCTGTTTGCCGGCGCGGTGCCGGATGGTCTTAATCTTATTGAGCGTGTGCATGACAGAGGTTACGGCTACTGGACCAGATCCCTTAATGCAGGAACGGGAAGAGAGTTCTGTATTGTGGCAGGAGGAGGTGGTGCAGATGTGGAATAAGAGATTGACGGGGATTGCCGTAACCGCGGCTTTGCTTGCTGTACTTTCTGCCATTGGAAGTGCAGCGGCGTTCCTGGTGAGCACGGATGCGAAGGTAAATTCCTTTGCGGTAGGCGAAGTGGAAATTTCGGTCATTGAACCCGCATGGGAGGAGGGAACTGCAGCTTCGGCACTTGAGCCCGGGCAGCCGGTTGACAAGGATCCGGTTATAAAAAACACAGGTGTCAACGATGCTTTCGTATTTATGGTATTAGATCTGCCGAAGGCCATGGGTCTGATGCTCTTCGATGAAAACGGGAGTCTGGTAAGGACACCGCCGGATAAAGGCACATTACTTTTTGAACCTCAGCTCTCCTCCGGATACGATGGACACTGGGAAATGATCAGTGAAACAGATATTGATGACCCTGACAACGAATACCTGCGGCAGGTCTGGGCATATGCAGTGAAAAAGGGCGAAGCCTTTGAGATGAAGCCTCTGGCTCCCGGCGACAGTACATTGCCGCTCTTTGAAGCGGTGCGATACGCTCGGGCTGTTGAGGGTCAGGGGCTTCCGGAGAAAAGATTAAATCTTCCGGTTTACGGCTATGCCATACAGGCGGAGAGTCTGGGAACTGAGGAGCCGGCAAAAGTATGGAACATTCTGTATGGGCAAACGGGTCAAACGGGTCAAACGGGTCAAACGGGACATTGAAATTTGTCCCGTTTTCTGGTGTGCGACAGTTGCAACTATGGTATAATATATCCGTGTATTTTTGTCCAAAAGGAGGAATCAAGCTTGAGACGAAACAATATAGACATTACATTCTGGATAATAATTATTTTACTGGCAGGCGTCTCCTTCAGAAGCGGAGCTTTAAGCAATCCGATGGAGTGGGTGATGGATAAGATGCTTCTGCTGCCCGCAATCGTAATCGGTATCAGTTTTCATGAATTTGCTCATGCGGCCGTGGCCTATAAGCTGGGAGACTCGACACCGAAATTGCAGGGCAGGGTTACCGTAAACCCTCTGTCGCATATTGACTGGATGGGTCTGGCGGCATTGTTTTTTGTGGGATTCGGATGGGGTGTGCCGGTAGAAATAAACCCACGCAACTTCAAGAAGACAAGAAGGGATGAATTCCTTGTAGCTGTTGCAGGAGTGACCATGAATCTGATTATTGCAATTATTTTTACTGTCATATGCAAATTTGCGGTAATGTTTGCAGCACAGTGGCTCTTCGGAACTACCATGGGAATGGGTCTGTGGCAGATACTGGTATATGTAATACAGATTAATCTGGTGCTGATGATATTCAACCTGATTCCTGTACCGCCGCTGGACGGTTTTAATATTATCGCACAGATTTTCGGTTTCGGTCAAAGCGAAATATACTGGAAGATATACAGCTACGGAAGCTGGATTCTGATTGCAATTATAGTGCTGGGAATAGCGGGAATGATTATTTCGCCGTTGGTAGGCTGGATGTTTGAAATGCTGACACTGTTTATTTTTTAGGGGAACGGATGAGGGACTATCTGAAAAGACTGAACGAAAAACAGCGCGAAGCGGCAATGCACACCGAGGGTCCGCTGCTCATTCTCGCCGGGGCGGGAAGCGGCAAAACCGGTACCATGACATGCCGAATCGCATATCTTATAGAGGAACTTAAGGTAAATCCGTATAACATTCTGGCTGTGACGTTTACAAATAAAGCAGCTAAAGAAATGCGCGACAGAGTGGAAAATCTGGTGGGCGAAGGACTGAATATGTGGATCCTCACCTTTCATTCCGCGTGCCTGAGAATCCTGAGAAGCCATGCCGATGTGCTGGGATACGGCAGAGATTTTGCCGTATACGATCCGGCCGACCAGAAGACGCTTATAAAAAATATATGCAAAGAACTCAATATCGACTCAAAGAAATTCACCCCCGGCTATTTTCTGGGGGTCATAAGCGAATGCAAGGAAAAGCGCATTTCTCCGGAAGAATATCCGGATATATACGGAAACGATTTTAAGGATCAGATGGTTCATAATGTATATCGGAAATACGATGAATCCCTGCGAAAAAACAACGCTATGGATTTTGACGACCTTCTGCTGAAGACGGTGGAACTTTTCGAAAAGGATGAAGAGATTCTGCTCAAATATCAGAACAGGTTCAGATACATAATGGTTGACGAATACCAGGATACGAACATGATTCAGTATCGGTTCGTGCAGATGCTGGCGGCGGCGGAGGATCAGAACGGCAACAAGAGGAACAACATCTGCGTTGTCGGGGATGACGATCAGTGCATCTACCAGTGGCGCGGGGCGGACATGAGAAATATCCGCGAGTTCGAGAAGGATTTCAGGGGTGCCAGGGTGGTGAAGCTGGAGCAGAACTATCGCTCTACAGGAAATATTCTGACTGCAGCTCACTCGGTAATCTCCAATAACCGGGACAGGCATTACAAGAAACTCTGGACCGATGCGGAAGAGGGAAACAAGATCGTTTACTTTCGCGGTGATGACGAGAGAGATGAAGCATTGTTTGTGGCCGGCGAGATTAACAGAATCGGCGGCAGGTACAGAGATTTTGCAATTCTTTACAGAACAAACGCTCAATCCCGAACATTTGAAGAAGCACTTTCACGGCGGGATATTCCTTACCGGGTGCTGGGCGGATTAAGATACTATGACCGCAAGGAGATAAAGGACATCATGTGCTACATGCGCTTGGTGCAGAACAGAGCGGATGATTTGGCTCTGGTCAGAATCATTAACGAGCCTAAACGGGGAATCGGTGCCAAAACAATAGAGAAGCTCCAAACGCTGGCCTCGGTGAGGGGCGAGAGCCTCTTTGAGACTCTTCTCGATCGCCAAGTGATTGCAAGCTTCAGTGCAAAGGCTTCCGAAAGCCTGTCAAACCTGGCCGGGCTCATTGAATCTTTCGGCAACGAAAAGGAAAACATGAAAATATCCGATATCTATGACGGTCTCCTGGTCAAGTCAGGATATCTGAAGGCACTTGAAGATCAGAAGACCATTGAAGCGGAAAGCCGAATTGAGAATCTGATGGAATTCAAGTCCGTAATATATGATTACGAACATGAAGACTCCGAAATAAGTCTGGCGGAATTCATGGAAAGAATAGCACTCCTGGCGGAAGTGGACAACCATGACGCCGGCGAGGACGCAGTTGTGCTGATGACTTTGCACAGTGCCAAAGGACTGGAGTTTCCGTACGTATTCATGCCGGGCATGGAAGATGGATTGTTCCCGGGATGGAGAGCCTTTGACAGATCGGAGGGTCTTGAGGAGGAACGAAGACTTTGCTATGTGGGTATCACCAGGGCGAAAGAGAGACTCTGGATGACCGGTGCGGCACAGAGAACCATGTATGGCAAGACGGATTACACCAGAGAATCACTCTTTCTCCATGAACTTGACAAGAGTATTATCGAGGGCGATGCCATTTACAAAAAGAAAGACACGCCTCTCTACACGGATGGTGCGGCTGAGGCAAAGCCTTACAAACCGTTCGACCAGCTGAAGTATGCCAGGGTTCAGACGCAGAACCGTGTGGCTGCCATGGAGCGGGCGGCGGAAGCGGAGTTCGTGCCCGGAGACAGAGTTTCCCATCCTAAATTCGGAGAGGGAGAGGTGCTGGAATGTGACAGCAAAACCATAAGAGTCAAATTCGGAGACGATGATGTGAAGAAACTTGCTCTTGGTTTCGCTCCTATAGAGAAAATATGATAAAAAGAATCGAAGAACTGGTGGCAAAACTGAATAAGGCATCAAAAGCCTATTACCAGGAGGACAGGGAAATCATGTCCAACTTGGAGTATGATGCCCTCTATGAAGAACTGGCGGCTCTGGAAAAGAAGACGGGAATCACGCTGGCAGGCAGCCCCACTATAAATGTGGGCTATGAGGTGGTCAGCAGTCTGCCAAAGGAAAGGCATCCTACACCTATGCTTTCTCTGGACAAAACCAAGTCAGTGAAAGATCTGAAGGCGTGGCTGGGTGACAGAGAGGGACTGCTTTCCTGGAAACTGGACGGTCTGACGGTGGTGCTCACCTATGAAGGGGGACGCCTTGCAAAGGCCGTAACCCGTGGCGACGGAACGGTCGGAGAGGTTATTACACCCAATGCCAGAGCCTTTGAAAATATTCCTGTAGTCATACCGCACACGGGAACCGTCGTTGTGAGAGGTGAAGCTGTCATAAGCTATCCGGACTTCGAGAAGTTCGCCGGAGAATACAAGAATCCGCGCAATCTGTGCAGCGGTTCAGTGCGGCAGTTAAACAGTCAGGTTACGGCGGAAAGACATGTGCGATTCTACGCTTTTGCACTGGCGGAAGGCGGCAAAACTGCCCGATTGAGAAGCGAACAGATGGAATGGATGCAGACTCAGGGATTTGAAACTGTTGACAGCATCATCGTTAAGGCGGAGAATATAGATGACGCAGTGAGAGATTTTGCTGAGAAAATAAAAAAATTTGAGCTTCCTTCGGACGGCTTGGTTCTCGTCTACGATGATATCGGATACGGCAGATCCTTGGGGCAGACGGCCAAGTTCCCCAGAGATTCCATTGCGTTTAAATGGCAGGACGAGATGAAGGATACCCGGCTCAAGGAGGTGCTCTGGAACGCGTCCCGAACGGGCCTCATCAATCCAATTGCGATTTTTGAACCCGTCGAACTGGAGGGAACCACCGTCAGCAGGGCCTCGGTTCACAACGTGAGCATAGTGGAGGATCTGGCTCTCGGTATCGGAGATACCATCAGCGTTTACAAAGCCAATATGATAATTCCGCAGATTGCCGGGAACAAAACCCGCAGCGGCAGTGTAACTCCGCCGACTGCTTGCCCGGTATGCGGTGCGAAAACGGAGATTAAGGACGAGAGCGGTGTAAAGACCTTGCACTGTCCGAATCCGGAATGTCCGGCCAAGAGGATAAAGGCGTTTACCCATTTCGTGAGCAGAAACGCCATTAATATAGAAGGGCTTTCAGAGGCGACTCTTGAGAAATTCATAGACGAGGGGCTTGTGAGAAGCTTTGCGGATCTGTTCAGAATGGATACTTGTCGTGACCGGATTGTGGTCATGGAGGGATTCGGAGAGAAATCTTTCGAGAATCTGCTGGCGGCCGCCCGGGCGGCATCGCACACTACTCCGGCTCGGCTGCTTTATGCTCTGGGTGTTCCCAACATAGGAGTTGCCAATGCTAAGATGATCGCCGGAGCAAGCCGCAACCAATGGGCCGAAATGCAAAGTCTGAGTGCCGAAGAGCTGATGGGAATCGATGGAATCGGCGATGTGATGGCAAGCGGATATGTGGAGTTTTTCGCTGATGAGGACAACCGGGCAGCGGTGAAAGATCTTCTCGGAGTGCTGACTCTGGATGAGAGCTTTGAGGAGTCGGGTTCCGCACTGGCAGGCAAAACCTTCGTAATTACCGGCAGCCTAGAGCATTTCGAAAACCGTGATGCATGCAAAGAAAAAATCGAATCTCTTGGCGGCAGGACAGCCGGATCCGTAAGCAGAAACACGGACTATCTCATTAATAATGACCCGACATCCGGGTCGTCAAAAAACAAAAAAGCAAAGGAACTGGGAATTCCGATCATAACAGAGGCGGAGTTCATGGAAATGATAGAAATGATATAATAGCGGCAAAGCCGCAGTCTGGCAGGTATATATGAAACTGGAAACAGGTAAATTAGACAGTGAACTTCTGAAGAGAACAGTATTTGACAAGATAACCTACAGAAGCGATGAAGTGAAGGTCAGGCCGGGAATCGGCGAGGACTGTGCGGTTATTGATTTTGGAGATTTTGACTGCATAGTGTCCACAGACCCGATTTCGGCGGCGGTCAGCGATATAGGAAGATTGTCAATCCACATCACCTGTAACGATATAGCTTCCAACGGTGTTCAGCCTTTGGGAATCATGCTGGCGGTAATGCTGCCGGAGGGAACCACCGAGGCCGATGTGGAACAGATAATGGGGCAGGCATCGGAAACCGCGGCCGGACTCAAAGTTGAAATAATAGGCGGGCATACTGAGATTACGCCGGCTGTAAAGACACCGATTATCGTATCGACGGCCATCGGCAAAGCTGTTGCGGACACATCGCAGAGCGGTGACAATATGATGCCGGGAGATTACATCATGATGACCAAATCCGCCGGGCTGGAGGGTACGGGAATTATCGCCTGGGATTTTGAAGAAAGACTCCGCAGTGCATCCGTCAGCGAAGAGGAAATCGCTCACGCAAAATCATTTATGGATCTGGTGAGTGTACTTCCGGAGGGGCTGGCGGCGGGCCGCGTGGGTACCCATGGCATGCATGACATTACAGAGGGCGGCATTCTCGGGGCAATCTGGGAAATGTGTCAGATATCCGGAAAGGGTGCCGAGATATGGGAAGAGGAAATACCGGTTGAGCCTGTGACCCGAAGGATTTGCAAAATCTTTGACATTAACCCTCTGAGACTGATCTCCAGCGGTTCAATGTTAATTATAGTTCCGGCTGACCGGCTGGAAGCGATGAAAGAGGCTATGGCCGCTGTCGAAGTCGACGCTAAGGTTATCGGCAGAGTGAGAGAGGCTTCCGAGGGGATACGCATGGTTTCGCATGCGCAGACAAGTGTTATTATCGATCCGCCTTATGCGGATGAAATTTATAAAGTAGTGGGGAAATGATATGAGCGACGGTTTAATGACTCTGGCACTGCTGCCGGGCATATTGATTATTATTTTTATCTTCCGCAAGGACAAAATCGAGCGCGAACCGGTAAGCCTTATTGTTAAGCTTGTGCTGTTTGGGGTACTTTCCTGTATTCCGGCCATTTTTCTTGAACTCTTCATAAGTGAATTAGGTCCGGTATATGCGGAGGGCACCTTAACCTACGCTCTCTATGAGGCATTTGTTATTGCGGCTCTGTGTGAAGAGATTTGCAAATATGTATTCTTGCGGCTTGGTTCATGGAGACACAAAGCCTTTGATTATCGCTTTGACGGAATTGTCTATGGGGTATCCGTGGCAGTGGGATTCGCACTGCTGGAGAATATTCTGTATGTAATGGAGGGCGGATTTCATACCGCTTTAATGAGAGCCTTTCTTGCCGTTCCGCTTCACGCATTCTGCGGTTTATTTATGGGTGTTGCCTACGGTGCAGCCAAGAGAGACTCCATTGAAGGCAACCGTGCAAAGCAAAGAAAGGCGACCTTTATGGCTCTTTTCGTGCCGATCATGATCCACGGTATATATGATACCCTGGTATTCCTGAACGGCGTGGCTCCTTTTATCCTTCTCCTGGTGTTTGTGGCTTTTCTGTATGTGATTGCCATCAAATACGTCAACAAGTATTCCAGGGAAGACTGGAGCGGAAATCTGTACAGAAGCACTTTGAGTCAAAAATCGGAAAGCGACTGGTAAAAATCGGAAAGCGACCGGTAAGCCGGTTGACGGTATCAGTTAAAAATAATATAATTGGGAAGCATGAAATTGCCTTTTGATGATTCCGCGTGCATGGTTTGGGTCCTGCGCAATAGGACGTCGTGAACCTTGTCAGGTCCGGAAGGAAGCAGCAATAAGCGAAAGCTCCTATGTGCCGCAGATAAGCCTTCTCCAACGCCTGCGGAATCTTCAGAGGGCAGTTTCTTTTATATGAGGGAGGACATAATGTATCAGGCACTGTATCGTGCTTACCGCCCGGAAGTCTTTGATGAAGTTCTGGGGCAGGAACACATTGTAAGAATCATAAAGAATCAGCTGGCGACGGACAGTACCAGTCATGCCTATCTCTTCTGCGGTACGCGGGGAACAGGCAAGACCACTACGGCACGTCTTCTCGCCAAGGGTTTGAATTGCCTTTCGGACGGGGAGAAACCCTGCGGTGAGTGTGCTAATTGTATGTCCATAAAGGAGGGCAGCTTCATCGATGTTATCGAAATCGATGCGGCATCCAATAACGGCGTGGACAATATTCGTGAACTGCGAGAGAGCGTCAGCTACCCGCCGGCTGTGGGACGAAACAAAATCTATATCATAGATGAAGTGCACATGCTTTCGACTGGTGCTTTTAACGCACTGCTCAAGACTCTGGAAGAACCGCCGGAATATGTTACTTTCATTCTGGCGACAACGGAAGTGCAAAAGCTTCCGGCAACCATTCTGTCCCGATGCATGAGACTGGACTTCAAGCGGGTTCCGGAGAAGACAATCATTGTCGGCATGGCCCGCATATGCTCAGAAATCGGCATTGAGGTCACCGAGGATGCCTTGCGAATAATCGCAGCCAATGCGGACGGCTCTGTGCGCGACGGACTGAGCATTCTTGATCAGTGCATCTCCGGGGGTGAGAAAAAAATCACCGAAAGAGAGGTTCTGGAGTTTCTGGGGGCTTCCGGTGATGATGACTTTATTCGTCTTACCGACTTGGTCAGACACAGGAAGACTGCCGAAGCCATAGCATTCCTGGCGGAGGTTCTTTCAGACGGCAAGGATGTTCGCCAGTTCATGCGCGACTGGATCAATCACTACAGAAACCTTCTGATGGCCGGATACATCAGGAATCCGCAAGACATTCTCAACATGTCCGCGGAGAACATAGAACGAATCTCCGGTCAGAGTTCATCCATGACGCCGGAAGAGATTACTGACAGCATTATGGAACTTTCTCATATGCTTAACGAGGCACGCTGGTCAACTCAGCCCCGTATTCTTTTGGAGATTTCCATTGTGAAGCTGTGTCAGGGAGAGGGAGTCCCGGATGCCCCGGCAATGCCGAGACCCACAGCAAAGATAGAACCGGCAGCATTACGGGAGAAGCCGGAAGAGGAGTGTCCTCCGGAAGAATCTGAAGAAGAGAGTCCTCCGAAAGCACCGGAAGAGGAGTGCTCTCCGGAGCCGGAAGAGGAGAGTATCCCGAAGCACGAGGAAGAGATTTTGCAGGAAGACCTTGAGGAAATCTGGCAGGCGGTTTATGAGGATGGCGAGGCGGCAATGGGAAGCTTTAATATAATAAGCTGCGGAGGGACTCTGACATCCGTCGATGAGCACAGCTTCACGGTGGTTGTGGGGAATAACGTGGTAAAAAATCATGTGGAAAACAACAGGAACCTCATAGAGGATCTGATGGAAAAACATACAGGCAAGAGGAGGACTTTGAGGATTTCTCAGAAGACTTTGTCCGGCGGACGAAAAAAAACCGCAGAGGAAATTGCGGAAACCGCCGGAGATGTGCTGGGAATTCAGATAAGCATAGAATAAATTTTCAGATAGCAGGAGGAAAAAATGGGCAAAGGAATGAGAGCAGGCAAGAAGCCTAAGCAGCCGAAGATGGGCGGAGCGGCCCAGATGGCGCAGATGCAGGCAATGCAGAGACAGATGGACGAAGTTCAGGCACAGATTGACGAGATGGAGGCAACAGCCACATCCGGAGGCGGTGCGGTAACCGTTACGGTAACAGGTAAGAAAGAACTGAAGGATATTCAGATTCAGCCGGAAGTCGTAGATCCGGACGATGTTGAAATGCTTCAGGATCTGATTCTGACCGCAACAAACGAAGCCCTCAGACAGATGGAGGAAATCTCCCAGGCTGAAATGAGCAAGCTAACGGCGGGACTGGGTATTCCGGGATTGTAATGAGATATTATGCAAAACCTCTCAACAAGTTAATCAATGAACTTTCGAAGCTTCCGGGCATAGGAGGGAAAACTGCCCAGAGGCTGGCTTTTCATATTCTCTCAATGGAGGACAGGGATGCCATGGCTCTTGCTGATGCGATTTCCGATGCCAAACAGAACATGACCTATTGTTCAGTATGCGGTAATCTGACCGACAGAGATCCATGTGCAATCTGCAGCGAAGGCGAGCGTGATAACTCATTAATCTGCGTTGTGGAGAGTCCCAAGGATGTGGTCGCCATGGAGAAAATTCGGGAATACCGGGGCTACTACCATGTTCTTCACGGAGCCATCTCGCCTATGGACGGAATCGGTCCGGACGACATAAATCTGAAGACACTAATAGAGCGGCTTCATGATGAAAAGGTAAGGGAGCTGATTATAGCCACCAACCCGACTATTGAAGGAGAAGCGACAGCCATGTACATCGCCCGCCTGATCAAACCGAGCGGAATCAAAGTTTCTAGGATTGCTCACGGCATACCGGTGGGCGGGGATCTGGAATATGCGGATGAAGTGACATTGCTTAAAGCCATGGAAGGCAGACGCGAGCTTTAGTCTCGCGTTTTTCATAATGCTGTAATTTTTCTCGATTTTAGGTGCTGTTTCGGTTATAATAATACAAAATGGGGAAGAAAAATTGGATCAGCAGAAGACACAAGATTATACAGGACATCGCCGCTTTAATTCTGGGACCGATAAGCAGGTGCAGATACGGGATTACCGTGGATTCCTTTGAGGATCAGATTGTGCAGGCGGATGGACGGAATAAGGTGAGGCAGTTTCTGATTTTGTTTAACCACCAGACGCTGTTTGACCAGTTTTTTGTTGCAATGGCTTTTAAGAAGAAACCCATATATTTTATGGCCAGTGAGGATATTTTTTCCACGGGATGGATTGCCAAGCTGCTGACATGGGCGGTGGCGCCGATTCCCATAAGGAAACAGGTCGCGGATATCAGGGCGGTAAAAGCCTGTCTGCGGATTGCCAAGGAAGGCGGCACCATAGCACTGGCACCTGAAGGAAACAGAACATACAGCGGCAGAACATGCTATATCAATCCGGCGATTACCGGACTGGTCAGGAAGCTGAAGCTGCCCGTCGCCATATTCAGAATCGAGGGTGGCTACGGAATTCATCCCAGATGGAGCAACGTGGTAAGAAAGGGTACAATGCATGGAAGCGTGACCCGCGTCATTGAGCCGGAGGAAGCTGCAGGCTGGACGGATGATGATCTCTTCGAGGTTTTGAAAGACGAGCTGACCGTTGATGATAACAAGGTTGACGGTGAATATCGTCACAGGCGGAGTGCCGAGTATATGGAGCGTGCCATATATGTGTGTCCGGAATGCGGCTTTGCGAATTTCGAGAGTCATGACGACACTCTGACATGCCAAACCTGCGGAAGGCAGGTGAGGTACACCTCCACTAAGGAGCTGGATCCGCAGAAACCCTTCCGGTTCTTCGGAGACTGGTACGATTATCAGAATGATTTCGTTAACAGATATAATCCCGATGAATACAGGGACAATCCTGTTTTCACGGACAAGGCCGACCTTTCGGAGGTTATAATTTACGACAGGAAGAGGCCGGTACAGAAAGGGGCCCTGCTGCGGCTCTTCGGTGACAGGATAGAGACGGATGCCGGCGGCATGCCGGGCAGAACCGGCACAACGGTTTTCCGCTTTGAAGATACCGATGCGGTGACCGTTCTTGGAAAGAACAAGCTGAACATATATCACGAAGGTAAGATATGGCAGTTGAAAGGAGATGTACGTTTCAACGCCCTTAAATATGTGAATCTGTTTAATCGTTATCATAATATCAGGAAGGGAAATCCAAATGGAAAGTTTCTGGGACTTTAGCGTATGGGGCACGGTATCCGTTCTTGCGGTTCTGATGGTCGGTATTCTTATCGGCAATATCCTAAAAAAGTCGATTCCGCTGCTGAGGGTATCTCTGATTCCCACATCGGTACTGGGAGGATTGATCCTGCTTGTGGCGGTATCCTTATACAAGGTGTTCACAGGTAATGTCTTTTTCGAATCGGCTGTGTTCGGAGAGAACGGAACCAAGACTCTGGAGATTCTGACATATCACTGTCTGGCACTGGGTTTCATTGCTGCAACCCTTAAGGCAACAGACGGCAAGTTTACTAAAAAAAGAAGTGTAGAAATATTTAATACGGGGGTTACAACCGTATCAACATATCTCATTCAGGCCATTCTCGGTATGGGAATCACCATGATAGCGGCAAAAGTTATCAGTAATTTCTTCTCGGCAGCCGGAATACTGCTTGCCTCCGGTTTCGGGCAGGGAACGGGACAGGCACTGAATTTCGGAAACATCTATCAGATGGATTTCGGCTTCGAGTTTGGCAGACATTTCGGACTTACCATCGCTGCATTGGGATTTCTGAGTGCCGCTCTGGGAGGAGTTATTCATCTTAATATTATGAGAAAGCGGGGACATATCAGGCCGGGCGGTGAGATTGGTGAGATTCTGAAAGAACATCAGATTGAGGGCAAAAATGAAATTCCCATGCAGGAAAGCATTGATAAGCTGACCATCCAGCTGGCACTCATCGGAGCAACATACATCGTAGCCTTTATATTTATGTACACACTGGGCTCCCTGTTCCCGGGTATGAAGTCCGTAATATTCGGATTCAATTTCCTCATAGGGGTATTGACGGCGGTACTCTGCAAGGCAGTTCTGAACCTGCTTAAAAAGACGGGCATGGCAAAGAAGCAATACACCAACAATTTCCTGCTGACCCAGGTGAGCAATATGTTCTTCGACCTTATGGTCATAGCGGGCATTGCCGCAATCAGGCTGGATCTGCTTGAGAAGTACTGGGGTGTTCTGCTGATATTGGCCGGTGTCGGAATAGTAAGCACCTATGCTTATAACAGATATGTTGCGAACACTCTGTTTCCTGAATACAAAGAGGAGCAGTTTATGGTTATGTATGGAATGCTGACGGGGACCGCCAGTACGGGTATCATACTTCTTCGTGAGATAGACAAGGAGTTTAAGACGCCGGCTGCGGAGAATCTGGTATATCAGCAGATTCCGGCTATCGTATTCGGTTTTCCGATGATGTTTCTGGCACTGCTGGCTCCGGTTAAACCCGTATTTACATGGCTTATTCTGATAGTATTTTTTATAGCGATGAATATTATTCTTTTCCGGAGCAAAATCTTCGGAAGAAGGAGATAAAGGAGGAAAAAGGTCTATGGGGGTATTTGAACCAATCGCAAACCTGAGTCCGGCCTGGGTATTTACAATAAATATAGCTGCTATACTGGTAATAGGAATACTGATAAATGTGGTGTTATGCAGAATACTGAGACGCATTCTGAGGAAAAGCCCTTCAGTTGACAATGCCATAGCCGCTTTCGTGGTCAATGCCGTGAAGGTTATATGCGTGGTAATTCTGCTGGCTGTGATTCTTAATCAGTTCGGTGTTCCCATATCCACATTTATAGCCGTTCTGGGTGCCGCCGGTGCTGCGGCCGCCCTGGCACTGAGAGATACTCTGGCCAATCTGGTGGGAGGGATAGTGATAGTTATGACTCAACCCTTCGGAGAGGGTGATCTCATTGAAATTGACGGAAGCAGGGGTACAGTTCAGGAAATCAACCTGTTTACAACAACTCTGAACACACTGGACTACAGGACGGTGAGCGTACCCAACGGAAAGATAAGCACATCGGCAGTATACAACGAAACGGCGCGAAGCATCAGAGGATGTGACTGCACATTCAGGATTCCGTATGATGCGGACATAGACGCAGTTAAGGATATCCTTAAAAATGTGTGTGAAGCCGACGACATAATTTTGAAAGAGCCCGAGCCGTGGATAGGAGTAATCAGACACGATGAATCCTGTCTCATAGTGGAGGTTAAGGCATACTGCCTGACTGAGAATTTACTGGAAGCCGGGGATTACCTTAACAAAACGGTAAAGACGGCATTTGAAATATCGGGAATAGAAGTCCCTTATCCACAAGTGGATGTAAAGGTTCGCAGATAATAGAAAGGAGATTTATTCAATGACAAAGGTAAACGGAGGAATAAGAAAATTCAAGCGTGTACTGGTTGCCAACAGAGGGGAAATCGCAATCAGGATATTCAGAGCCTGTAAGGAGCTCGGAATCAGAAGCATAGCAATTTATTCGGAAGAGGATAAAAACACATTGTTCAGAACCAAGGCCGACATGTCCTATCAGATCGGCAAGGGCAAGTCGCCGGTGGATGCGTATCTGGCGATCGATGAGATTATAGAGCTCGCAAAAAACAAGGGTATAGACGCAATCCACCCGGGCTACGGTTTCCTGGCGGAGAATACGGAATTCGCCAAAGCCTGTGAGGATGCGGGCATCGTATTTATAGGCCCCGATTACCACATGATGGACAATATGGGCGATAAAGTGAAGTCAAAGATTATTGCCAAGTCCGTTGGGGTACCGACGATTCCGGGAAACGCGGAAACGATTCCGGATGTTCAGACGGCTTTGGATTTTGCCGATAGCTGCGGTTACCCTGTTATGCTCAAGGCGGCAGCAGGGGGCGGAGGAAGAGGCATGCGGATTGTCAGGGACAAAGAAGAGCTTCCTGCTCAGTTTGAGAGTGCCAAATCAGAAGCTGAAAAAGCTTTTGGCATCGATGACATATTCATCGAAAAATATCTGGAAAATCCTAAGCATATCGAGGTGCAGATTCTCGGCGACAGCTACGGAAATATCGTGCATCTGGGGGAAAGAGACTGCTCCATACAGAGAAGACATCAGAAGGTAATAGAGTTTACTCCCGCACTGTCCATTGACGACGAGCTCAGGGAAAGGCTTTGCGAGGATGCAATAAAAATAGCCAAAGCGGTGGATTACAAAAATGCGGGGACCGTTGAATTTCTCGTGGACAAGCAGGGCAACCACTATTTCATAGAAATGAATCCGAGAATTCAGGTTGAGCATACGGTTACGGAAATGACCACGGGCATTGACATAGTGCAGTCGCAGATTCTCATTGCAGAGGGCTATCCGCTGGATTCGGACCAGGTGAACATAAAGAGCCAGGACGACATACAGCCGAGAGGATATTCCGTCCAGTGCAGATTGACGACGGAAGACCCGATGAACGGTTTTGCACCTGACACGGGAACGATTACCAGATACATTTCTCCCGGCGGATACGGGGTCAGACTGGATGCCGGAAATGCCAGAAACGGAGCGGAGATTTCGCCTTACTATGACAGCCTGCTGGTTAAGGTTACCTCCTGGGACAGAACTTGGGAAGGTGCGGTAAATAAGGTGGCAAGAGCGCTCAGAGAGCTGAAGATTCAGGGAGTTAAATCCAACAGATTCTTCCTGCTCAATGTGCTGAATCACCCTGTTTTTCGTGAGGGCAACTGTGATACGGGCTTTATTGAAGATAATCCGGACCTGCTGAACATTCAGCCGAAGACGGGATCCGAATTCCAGATTCTCAACTATCTGGGAGATATCTATGTCAATGGGAACAAGGGGCAGAAGCCGTCCTTCAACAAGCCGGTATTCCCTAAGATAAAGAAAGAAGAGATCGACTCCCTGTACGGAACCAGACAGCTGCTGATGGAGAAGGGACCTGAGGGAGTTGTAGACTGGATGAAGGCGCAGAAGAAACTTCTCATTACGGACACCACCATGAGAGATGCTCAGCAGTCACTTATGGCAACCAGAGTGAGAACCGTTGACATGGCTAAGATAGCTCCGGCTGTAGCACTTTACGGCAAGGACCTCTTCTCGCTGGAGATGTGGGGAGGAGCAACCTTTGACACAGCTTACAGATTCCTGGGTGAGTCGCCATGGGAGAGAACGGAGACTTTGCGTGAGCTGATTCCGAACATCATGTTCCAGATGCTTTTGAGAGGAGCCAATGCCGTAGGCTACAAGAATTATCCGGACAATGTAATCAGAAGATTCGTTAAAGAAGCATATCGTTCAGGCATAGATCTGTTCAGAATATTTGACTCCCTTAACTGGATTCAGGGTATGGAAGTGGCTCTGGATGAGGCTCTTAATCAGGGGGCTCTTACGGAAGCATGTGTCTGTTATACAGGAGATATTCTGGATAAATCCAGAACCAAATACAATCTGAAATACTATGTGAAGATGGCCAAGGAATTGGAAAAGCGCGGCACACATATACTGGGCATCAAGGATATGTCCGGACTCCTTAAACCTATGGCCGCCAAGGTTCTGGTGGAAGAGCTGAAGCAGGAGATCGGAATACCTATACATCTGCATACTCATGACACTTCAGGCAACGGAGTGGCAACCCACATGATGGCTGCCAACGCAGGAGTGGATGTAATAGATGCGGCAATCAACAGTATGTCGGGGCTGACATCACAGCCGGCACTGAACTCAATCGCGGCAGCTCTTGTGGGTGCGGAGAGAGACACGGGGCTGAACATCGACGGCCTTCAGGAAATATCCGATTACTGGGCGGATGTGAGACCGGTATACAAGCATTTCGAGTCCGACATGATGACCGGGTCGGCTGAGATATACAAATACGAAATGCCAGGAGGACAGTACTCAAACCTGAAATCTCAGGTTGAATCCTTCGGGCTGGGGCATAAGTTCAAGGAAGTTAAGGAAATGTACAAGACCGTTAACGATATGTTGGGCGATATCGTTAAGGTTACCCCTTCGTCAAAGGCGGTAGGCGATATGGCCATATTCATGGTACAGAACGAACTTACCCCTGACAACATTTACGAAAAAGCCGCAAACATGGACTTCCCTGATTCCATAGTCTCTTTCTTTGAAGGAATGATGGGACAGCCGGAAGGCGGATTCCCCGAAAGACTGCAAAAGCTGGTTCTGCACGGCAAGGAGCCGATTACCTGCAGACCGGGCGAACTGCTGCCGGATGAGGATTTCGAATGGATAAAGAGCGGACTTCGGGAGCACTTCGGTCTGGAAGGAACGGAGCAGGAGGCTCTGTCTTACGCACTCTATCCTAAGGTATATGAGGATTTCCTGATAAGCCAGAAGGAAAAGGGCAAGTTCAGATATATGGGTTCGGATATTTTCTTCCACGGACTGGCCGAGGGAGAGACCTGCGAGATCAAGGTTAGAGAAGGACGTGAACTGGTAGTAAGACTGTCAACCGTCAGCGGTGAAACCGACGAGGAAGGCTATAGAGAAGTAAACTTCGAAGTAAACGGGCACAGAAGCACGGTTGAGATTAAGGACAATGCGGCAAAGATAGTGGGCGGTCATGCGACAACATATGCCGATCCGGATGATCCGACAGAAATAGGTGCCAACATTCCGGGCAACATCATCAAGGTGCTCGTAGCTGAAGGTGACGAGGTTGAGGATAAGCAGCCGATTGCTGTTATCGAAGCTATGAAGATGGAGACCAATATTCTGGCGAGTCAGGCGGGAACAGTTGACAAGATTCATGTAAGCCAGGGCCAGCAGGTTAAGGCAGGAGAGCTTATTGCCAAATTAAAGTCTGAGTAAGAGGTTTATCATGGGAGAGTTACTGGGTAAATTCATAGGATTCTGGGCCTTTATTCTGGGCGTCCTCGTATTTGGCAAGCTGCTGGGGATAATGGAAGACGGCAGAACGACTGTAATGATTCTCGTTGCATCTGCTATCGTCTATCTGGTGTGGACTATCGGAAGAGCAAAAGCCAAAACCGGGCGCGAGCAGAAAGAATGGGAGGCACAGAATAAGAGAAAATGAGTTTTACACACCTGCATGTACACAGTGAATACAGCCTTTTAGACGGTGCGGCCAGAATCAGCGATCTGGTCGCCCGCGCTAAAGAACTGGGAATGGACGCTCTGGCCATTACGGACCACGGGGTCATGTTTGGTGTGATTGATTTCTATCGCGAGTGCAGGAAACAGGGGATCAAGCCTATTATCGGCAGTGAGGTATATACGGCAGCGAGAAGCAGGTTCGACAAGGATGTGGAAAAGGACAAGCATATGGGGCATCTGGTTCTGCTGACCAAAAACAACGAGGGCTACAAAAATCTGATGAAGATAGTATCCGAGGGATACAGAAACGGATTTTATTACAGACCGCGCATTGATAAGGAGGTTTTGCGGGAGTACTCCGAAGGCATTATCGCGCTTTCCGCCTGTCTGGCGGGCGAAGTTCAGGCACGCCTTTTGAACAACGATTATGAGGGTGCCAAGGCGGAGGCACTTGAGATGGCTGAGATTTTCGGTCCGGGCAATTTCTATCTGGAACTGCAGGACCAGGGGCTGGAGGAGGAAGCGCGAATCCTTCCGCTCATGAAGCGGCTCCATGAAGAGACAGGAATTCCTTTTGTTGCCACAAACGATGTGCATTATGTGCGTCGTGAGGACGCCGAGGCTCAGGATGTGCTCATGTGCATCCAGACGGGCACCACAATGGATGAAGACAACCGAATGCGTTTCGTCAACGACCAGTTCTATCTCAAGTCCGAGGATGAAATGCGCAAGATCTTTTCCAATATTCCGGATGCGATTGAAAATACGGGCAAAATTGCGGAGCGGTGCGATGTCAGTTTTTCATTCGGAGAAATGCACCTGCCGGAATTTACAGCTCCGGACGGTAAGAGCAACAGCGACTATTTAAGGGAACTCTGCAAAGCCGGCCTCAAAGAGAGATACGCATCCCATGTTTCCGATACGGATTTCGCGGAGCTGGAGGAGAGACTCGAATACGAACTGACAACCATTGAGAATATGGGGTATGTTGAGTACTTTCTCATCGTGTGGGATTTCATAAATTATGCCAGAAGCAGGGATATTATGGTCGGACCGGGCAGAGGTTCGGCGGCGGGTTCCATTGTGGCTTACGCATTGAAGATAACGGATATCGATCCGATTAAATACGGCCTGATTTTTGAGAGATTTCTCAATCCGGAGAGAATCAGTATGCCGGATATCGACATTGACTTCTGCTACGAGAGACGCGGCGAGGTCATAGATTATGTTACGGAAAAATACGGTGCGGATAATGTTTCGCAGATTATAACCTACGGAACCATGAAGGCGAAGCAGGCGGTTCGTGATGTGGGCCGTGTGCTGAATATAAGCTACCAGGAGACGGATGCCATAGCCAAGGCTATTCCTTTCACGCTTGATATGACTATCGATAAGGCGCTGGAAATGAGTCCCGAACTGAGAAGCAAGTATGATGACGAGGAAAACACCAGGAAGATAATTGACATGGCGCGTGCCATCGAGGGTATGCCGCGCCATGCATCCACCCACGCAGCCGGCGTTGTTATTTCCAAGAATGCGATGGATGAATATGTGCCGCTGTATCTGACGGACAAAGGTCTCGCCACCCAGTTCAACATGAATACCATTGAGGAGCTGGGACTTCTGAAGATGGACTTTCTGGGGCTGCGAAACCTTACCGTCATTCGTGACGCACTGAAGATGATAGAGGAAAATCACGGTGTCAAAATAGATTTCTCAAAGATGACCTACGACGATCCTGCGGTTTACAGGGAAATTTCCCAAGGCAACACTCAGGGAATATTCCAGCTGGAAAGCGGCGGAATGACTTCATTTATGAAAAGTCTGAAGCCGGACTGCTTTGAGGACATAGTTGCCGGAATCGCTCTTTACAGACCGGGTCCTATGGCATCGATTCCAACATATATAGACAACAAGAAAAACCCGGGACATGTGCGTTATATACACGAGTCCCTTCGCCCGATTCTGGGTGTAACCTATGGATGCATGGTTTACCAGGAACAGGTCATGCAGATAGTGCGCGACCTGGGAGGTTATTCCTACGGCAGATCCGATCTGGTTCGCCGGGCTATGTCCAAGAAAAAGATGGATGTCATGCTGGAGGAAAAGGAGCATTTCATCCACGGTAAGCTGCGTGACGGAGCCGCAGATGAGGGACCGGACGGTGAAAATATTGAGATAGCGGGATGTGTCCGCAACGGTGTTCCGGAGAAGGCGGCCGAAGAGATTTTTAATCAGATGATCAGCTTTGCCGAATACGCCTTTAACAAATCCCACGCGGCGGCCTATGCGGTTGTGGCTTACGAGACGGGCTACCTAAAAGCTCACTACCCGGTGGAGTTTATGGCTGCACTCATGACCAGCGTCATAGGTGACGCCAAATCCATGGCACTGTACATCCGCAACTGCAAGGAGATGGGAATTGAGATTCTTCCTCCTTGTGTGAACGAGAGCAGCAAAACCTTTACGGTGGTCTATGATGAGGACGATACGGAGCGCAAGCGGGGCAAAATCCGTTTCGGTCTTCTCGGCATCAAGAACATGGGAGAGGGTCCTATTGACGCCATCATAAGTGCACGTGAGACAAAAGGTAAACCGACGGACATATACAGATTTATTGAGAATCTGGATATACACAAAATCAACAAGAAGGCCATCGAAAGTGCCATAAAGGCCGGTGCTCTCGACTGCCTGAATACCAACCGTGCTGCACATATGGGTGTATACGAATCTCTTATCGATTCAGCTCAATCCTCGGCCAAACACAATGTGGAAGGTCAGATTTCTCTGTTTGAGACGGCCTCATCTGCCATGGAGCAGACGGTAACAAACAGCCTGCCGAAGGTTAAGAATTTCGATAATGAAACTCTGCTGACGCAGGAGAAGGAAATGCTTGGAGTGTATCTGACGGCACATCCGTTGGATGACTATGCACAATTGATTGAAAGGAACATAAGCCTTACCAGCAGGGATCTGGCTGAAACTGCGGACAGGGAGGAAGAGACAGAGAAGGTAACCGACGGCATGGAGGCCGTAATGGCGGGAATTGTAACCGCCAAGAAAAATCTTATAACCAAGAATGGCAAGATGATGGCCTTTGTCGACATGGAGGACATGTACGGTTCCGTTGAAGTAATTGTTTTCTCTAATGTATTTGAGAAATACAGTTCACTCATAACCGAAGATTCCATTATAGCCGTTGCCGGCACCATCAACTTTAAGGAAGATGAGGTACCTAAACTTCTCGCTAACAGAATCAGCGACATAAGGCAGATTGCCGAAGTCATCAAATACAGTCAGACACAGGTGCACGAGCCGGATTCTGTCAAGGACCGGGAACCGGAAGGGATAGTGAAGATTCGCCTGCCTGAGGGTGACGGTATAAACTGTATTGAAGAACAGAACAGGGATTTTATTGATAAGATAAGTGGGATTATGAAGGAGCATCCCGGCGGGTATCAGGCTATCATTTACTTCCCGCAGGGAGGAGCTAAGAGAACCGACGAGAGTCTGTGGGTGAAACCTGACGAAGATTTTGCGCGGGAAATCAAGGCAATTGTCGGAGAAGGGAACTATAAGTCATGAAAAAAATAGCTATACTCACCAGTGGCGGCGATGCGCCGGGAATGAATGCAGCGATCAGATCGGCGGTCAGAAGTGCTATTGACAAAGGCATGGAGGTCTACGGAATTCAGCGTGGATACGACGGCTTGCTGGATGGTGAACTTAAGGAAATGAACTGGGCCTCGGGAGGCGACATTCTGCACCGTGGCGGCACTATTCTAAAGACTGCCAGAAGCAGTCGGTTTATGGAACCCAAATGGCAGGAGCATGCGGTTCAGATTCTGGAGACCTTCGGAATAGACGGAGTGATTGTCTGTGGAGGAGACGGAACCCTCAGGGGCGGACTTAATCTGGACAAGCGGGGAATAAGGGTTATGGCTATCCCGGTGACAATTGACAATGACCTAGGATATACGGATTACACCATCGGCTTTGACACGGCGGTAAACACCGTGCTTGGACTGATATCCAATATACGGGACACTTCCTCGGCTCACGAGAGAACGACAATTGTCGAGGTTATGGGCAGAAATTGCGGAGATCTGGCCCTTCATTCAGGTCTTTCAGGAGGCGCCGATGTGATTATGGTGCCGGAAATTCCCATTGAAATAAACGAAGTAGTCAGGAAGGTTATACGCGGACAGAGCACAGGTAAGAATCACAGCCTTATTGTCATGGCGGAAGGAGTGGAGTTTATGGGCGGAAATGACTCCATAAGTGCCGAAGCACTGGCAAAACTGCTGGAGGAGCGTACAGGACGTGAGGCAAAAAGCGTAGTCCCGGGATACATACAGCGAGGCGGCAACCCGACCGGCCGTGATCGAATGATTGCCAGTCTGACAGCCGAAAAAGCCGTTGATCTTCTCTATGATGAATGTGAAAGCCGTGCGGTGGGAATGAACGGCGACGAGGTAATGACCTTCCCGCTTGCTGAAGCGGCGGAAATGAAAAAGGAAATAAACGAAAGAATATACAGACTTGCTGAAATTTTAGCGGGCGGTTCGTGAGCCGGAGGTGAAGTTATGAAAAAGGTTTTGGTTTTGGGCGTCGGAGCTCAGGGCAGTACTGCGGCCAGGAAGCTGGATGCGGAGCCGGATGTCAGCGAAGTGATCTGTGCGGATTACGATCTTAAAGCGGTTGAGAGTATAGTGAGCCGGCTTAAAAAAGGAAGAGGTGTGCAGGTTGACGCTAACGATCTTGATAGCATTATAGAGGCGGCTGAGGGAGTCTTTTTGATACTGAACGGCCTGCCTCTTGAGTGTACGCAAAATGTGCTTGATGCGGCACTGGCAGTCGGTGCCAACTATCAGGATTATGCCGGAACCACTTCTCTGGATAAAATGTGGGAAGAAAGTGAAATCGGCAAGGCAGCCATAGAAGCTGGGGATGAGCCGGAATTTGAGGACGAGGAAACGGTCGGGTGGTACAGAAGCATTAGGGCGATGCATGAGATATACGGCCCGAAGTTTGAGGAAATCGGAAAGCTGGCCATTTTTGGCACCGGTTCCGCGCCCGGGCTGATCTGTGCGGCATCAAGGCGCGCGGTCAGAGAGCTGGATGAATGCGATACAATTTACAATTTCGTCTGGGAAGGTGCAATAGCCAAAAGATTTCAGCCTTTCTGGTGGTCGCCGGTTACCGCTCTGACGGATATGAGTCAGATGGCGGTCGCTTTTGAGGACGGCAGGCTGATAAATACACCGGCTTTCGGGCGGGAAATCACGAGACAGTATCAGTATATGGACAGGCAGATTACATTTATGGAGCATTGCCACGATGAGCCTTTGCAGTACAGTTTCAGTGCCGATTCGCACTTTAAGGGCTGCAAAAATGTCTACTTTAAGTATGCCGGTGCCGGAATGGATTTTGCAAAACCTCTGTATCATGCGGGGCTGCTCAGCCGCGAGGCCAAAGACTATAATGGACATGAGATCGTCCCGTTCGATTATATTCTCAGTTTTATTCCGCCTGCACCGAAATACGAGGATGAAATCAGAGCTTTCGTTGAAGAGGGGCTGGAAGTCGATTCCGGATGTATGGTCATTGAGGCATACGGCCGCCGGGGCGGCAAGGATACGCTAGTGGAAGTACATGTAAACGCACCGGGATTTGTCGAGTCATTTGAACTCGCAAAAATGACCGGTGAAATGTATCTGACCGGTCAGGGTGGATATCTGTTCTCGAAGATGTTTGTGAATGGCGATTTTGAAGGTATGAAAGGTCTCATTGCATCCGATATGTTAACGGACGAGCAGGTGGATATTTACTTCAAATATGCGGAAGAACTTGGAATTACGCTTGATATTCAAGTGAAACAGGTGACGAGGCCTTGGTAAGATGCCACTCTGTAATATAGTCCTTAAGGATAAGTGCAGCGGCGTCATCAGTGATGGCGTCGTTTTTTGCTGCCTTCATATCCTCAATTTCCGCCATTGCAGAAGCATATTGTCTGCGATAGAGACTACGATGCTCTGACGGGGTACGATGCCAAAGGGTTTTAAATGCAGCATAAAAATATTTCGGGTCGGAGAATCCGCACTCAAAGGCGATGTCCGATATGGACATGTCGCTGGCGATAAGCAGCGGCTCAGCGTTGTAGCAGCGGATAAAGTTGACCATATTTCCGAAGCTTGAAAAAACGGTTTTGCTGAGAAATTGAGAGAAATAGTTCCGATTCAGATTTTCCTTTTCCGCAAGATGCGAAACGGAGATCTTCTCCCTGTAGTTTTCAAGGATATAAATCAATATTCGTTCGAATCGATTGTAAAGGTCAATGTTCATATATTCATCATGGTTGTTGTAGTTGAACCAGTTGAAATATTTTCGCAAAATGCGGATGAGCTCGTCTACGGATGCAGAGTAATCAGAGCTTTCTCCTCTAAAATAAATATATGAAAGGGAGAGAATCAAATCCTTAACCCGCCTCATAGCCGCTTCCTGATAAGGGAAACAGTGCGTTGTTTCGCATGCGAAAAAAACGGGCTGCAGTTCTTCCCAGCAAGGCAGCTTCGACAGGTCCAAATGCAACAGAAGAACCAGATTGTCATTTTCAGCACAATCATCCTCATCGGCGGCATTCTCAAGAAAATGGATGTCATAAAAGTCAATGGAATGAACATCGCCTTTGGAGAGAACAGCCTCTTGCTCCGCAACCCTTATACGTATAGACCCCTCAAAAACATAGATAAGTTCCAGTTCCGTCGGATGGCGGTGTGGCAGAGTTTTGCCTATACGGCAGAGTTCCGCTTCGAAAGGAAACCCCGCTTTGTATTCAAGTTTCGGTTCCGTCAATATCATACATTTATGATACATGAGTATTGTTGTGTTGTCAACTTTTATACAAAAAGTCTACTTTCATATAAAAAACAGCTATAGTATTTGTGTAAAGTGTAGGGGACAATTAAATAAACATTATGTAAAGAAGCGAAAAAGGAGATGTTTATCTATGGCAAAAAAAGTTCTTGTTTTGGGAACAGGTGCACAGGGGACCACGGTAGTAAGGAGATTGGATGAAGAAGCAAACGTGGATAAGATTATCTGTGCAGATTACGACGAAACGGCGGCCAAGGAACTGGCAGGAACTCTGAATAAAGCTGAAGGATGTTTTGTTGACGCAACAAACAGAGAAGAGATTTCGGCTCTGATCAAAGGATGCGATCTGGTTGTAAACGCACTTCCGCTGGATTACGGCAAGAATGTGCTGGAAGCCGCTCTGGAAGTGAAATGCAACTATCAAGATTTTGCAGCATGTGAAGGAATCGCTGATACATGGGAAGAAAGCATGGAAGTAATGCTTACCGAGTACAGTGACAGATTCAAGGAAATCGGCAAGCTGGCAATTATCGGCACGGGTTCCGCACCGGGAGTTATGTGCGTTGTGGCACGTGACACAATGAAGGACATCGACGAATGTGACACAATATACATGAATATATACGAAGGCGTTGAAGCCAAGAGATTCCAGCCCTACTGGTGGTCACCTAAGGTTGCTCTGGGAGATATGGAAGACTTGCCTGTAGCTTACATTAACAATAAAATCTGCAGGACCAGACCTTTCTCGCTCCCGATCACAAGGAACTACGATTATGTGGGATACCCGGTAAGACTGGTTGAGCATGCCCATGATGAACCTTTTTATATGGGCAGAAACAGCAAAACCCTGTTCAAGGGAGCTCAAAATATTTACTTCAAGTACGGCGGTGTCGGTGTCGAATTCGCAGAACCTCTTTCAAGAGCGGGTCTGCTTAGTAAAGAAGCCGTCGAAGTAAACGGGCAGAAGATTGTTCCCCATGATTTAGTTCTCGGTATGCTGCCTGCACCTCCTCGATTTTCACACGAAATTAAGGAAATCCTGGACGAAGGCATTATATCCGACAGCGGTGCATTCGTGGTTGAGGCAATGGGGAAGAAAGGCGGGAAACCGGTAAGAGTGGAATCGCATCTTTCCGCACCGGGTCTGGTTGAATCATATGAAAAATATGGAGTATCAGGAGAGCAATATCTGACAGGTCAGGGAGGATTCCTCTTCACCAAGCTGTTCATAAACGACAAGATGTCACAGACGGGCCTCATATCATCGGACATGCTTACTGCCGAAGAAAACGATCAGGTAATAGCATGGGCCGCAGAACTGGACATTACAGTAGAACGCCGTTTTGAATATGATGATCCGTACTATGAGAATCAGGAAGACGCTGTTGAATACGAACCGTGGTGGAAGGGCGATACAATCGCTCCTATCGAGGAACTGGACTGGTAAAAGCGTTCGTTATTGTTAATGGTCTATGACCAGGCACAATGATAAATAATTTCGCAGGGACAATCCGGCCGATTTGGTCGGATTGTTTCCGTTCCGGACTCCGGGCCTGCCAGCCGGGCCTGCCGACCGGGTTTGCCAGAGGCCATTTCTGTAAAAAACAAGTGAAATCAGCGAGATTTACAGAAAATTTTTCGCTCGCGGTTAACGTGCTTAATCCGTAGGGATTTGTTTGCGGTCAAACGGTGCTAAGCAAGAATTAGGTTGCTGTTTTATAGCGGATTTCATTAGAAAAAAGAATAACAGGGGTTTAGGCTGAAAATTTTTCTGTAAAAAATGCCAAAAACATTGATTTGTTACAGAAATTGACCATCAGAAACGATCTGTTATGTTATAATTTCCTCCATGAGATATGAGAAAGTTGTAAAAGCTGAATTTGTCGAGAGACCTAACAGATTTGTGGCTGTAGTCAGGCCGGAGAAAGACGAGGATGCCAAAGGCGAATGCATGAACAATGCCGGAACCGTTCGTGTCCATGTAAAGAACACGGGCCGGTGCGGCGAACTGCTTGTACCGGGAGCGACGGTGTATCTGGAGGACTTTGAGGGCAGGATGGGCGCGAGAAAGATGCGTTACTCTCTTGTGGCAGTGGAGAAGCAGGTGAGCGGAGGCGTGCTTCTGGTCAATATGGACTCTCAGGCACCCAACAAGGTGGTTCAGGAAGCATTAAGCAGGCTGACCCTGCCAAATCTTAATGGAGAAATCACTTTGGTCAAATCCGAACAGACCTTTGAAAGCTCCAGATTTGATTTTTATGTGGAAACAGCAGAGGATCGTGCTTATATCGAGGTCAAGGGAGTAACTCTGGAGGACAGGGGTTTTGCAAGTTTTCCCGATGCCCCGACAGACCGGGGTGTCAGACATATCCTTGAACTTATCCGTGCTGCAGAACAGGGCTATAAGGCATATGTTCTTTTTGTAATCCAGATGAAGGGCATGCACACTTTCGGCCCCAACCGGGAAAGACATCCGGAATTTGCAGAAGTGCTCAGTGAGGCCCGCGATAAGGGTGTAAACATTCTGGCATATGACTGCGTTGTGACGGAGGACGGTATGGAGCTGGATGCTCCCGTGCCGATAGAACTGTAGGGGGAAATTATGGCGATTGTATACGATTATTTCGGCGGACTGTATATAAACCTCACCAACAAGTGTCCCAACAGGTGCGAGTTCTGTATCAGAAACTATACTGACGCGCTGGGGGATGCCGATTCGCTGGTTCTGGATGAGGACCCTACGGTGGAACAGGTTGAGGATGAGCTGAAAAAATGGGATATGGATGAATATAATGAAGTGATTTTTTGCGGCTATGGAGAGCCGACGGAAAGATTACCCGAGCTGCTTGAACTGGCCGGACACATTAAGAAAAAATATGACAAGCCGGTCAGGATTAACACCAATGGTCTGGCGGATCTCATATGGGAAAAGGAGACCGCACCGGAACTTGAGGGCATAATAGATGCCGTTTCGGTGAGCATGAATGAGGCGGATGCCGAAAACTACGAAGCACTCTGCCATCCGAGATTCGGACAGGGGTCGTATGAAGCGGTCATCAGATATATTGAAGAAGTGAGAAAATATGTGCCGCACGTTGCGGTTTCGGTTGTGCGGGGAACACTGTCGCAGGAAGCTCTTGAGAAGTGCCGCAGCAAGGCTTCCGAGCTCGGCGTGGGCTTCCGCGTCAGATAGGTTTCTTATGGGGTTGATTATTTCTTTTATTTTGTTCATAGCAAGCATGATCACCATGCTGATTACAGGTCACTCAATGGTGTGGGCCTTGTTAGTCGGTCTGGTTCTTTTTACGATTCTGGGGCTATACAGACTTCACACCGGCGAAAAACTGAGCCTGGGAAAAGCCTCGTCAGAGCTGGCTAAATACGGATGGGGAACAATCAAAGATTCGCTGATCGTAATCGAGGTTATGCTGATTATAGGATTGATCACCGCGGCATGGAGAGTGTCGGGGACGATTACGGTCTTTGTATATTTCGGAATGAAAATAATTGTGCCGCCCCTGTTTCTTCTTATCACATTCCTGCTGTCGTGCTTCCTAAGCTACGCTATCGGTACATCCTTCGGTGTGGCCGGAACCGTCGGAGTTATTTTTATGGCACTGGCAAGAAGCGGCGGGGTGGATCCCATACTCACTGCAGGAGTGTTGATGTCGGGAGTATATTTCGGGGACAGAGGTTCCCCGGTTTCCTCCAGCGCCAACATGGTTGCGGGAGTAACCAAAACAGATATTCTGACAAATGTCCGGCTGATGATGCGAACGGGAATATTGCCGATGGTCATAACCACTGTCGTCTATGCAGTCTTGTCCGTAATGAATCCCATAAGCCATGTGGACGAAGGGATACTTACAGCTTTTGAAGAGGAATTCACCCTGTCCCCATGGTCATTTCTGCCTGCGGTGATCATGATATTGCTTCCTCTTATTAAGGTGGGAGTCATCCTTTCAATTACGCTTAGCATAATTGCCGGCATGGCTGTAGCCTGGCTGGTTGAAAAAGCAGCTTTACTTGAGATATGCAAAATCCTCATAACAGGTTATCGCTCAACCGGGGACGGTCTGTCCGCGATTCTGGATGGCGGAGGTCTGGTGTCCATGCTGGAGATTGTTATTATTCTGATAATCTCCTGTGCCTATTCGGGAGTTTTCACAAGAACAGGGATGCTGAACAACCTGCTGAACTTCATCGAAAAAGGATGCGTGAAAATAGGCAGATTTTCCGTCTCTCTAATTGTCAGCATACTGACCTGTGTGGTGTTTTGCAATCAGACCATAGCCACACTCATGTGCAATGACCTGCTGACCGGACCTTATCTTAATACGGGAGGCAGCCGTCAGGAGCTGGCTATAGACATGGAAAACACCGTAATAATCATCGTCGGACTGATACCATGGACCATCGCCAGCACGGTGCCGCTGACATTCTTCGGGGTTGGAATGACCGCACTGCCTTGGGCTCTGTATCTCTATATGGTTCCGCTATGCTATTTCTTTACGAAGAAGCGGCATAAAGGTCTTGTTTGAAGCTGCCAATCCGATTGATAAGATCGCGAAGCTGGTAATTGCTGTAGGTAATCAGTCTGGCCGCTTCTTCCAGATACGCGGCATGCTCATCGGTTATTTCGGACCGCAGCTGAAAAATAAAGCTCAGAACATTTCGCCTGACGCTGGCGGTCTCATCGGTCACAGGGACGTAGGCAATCTTAATATTACCGTTTTCCCGGTTAAAGAACACCGTATCCATGGTAAGCATGACCCGGGATGGTGTAATCAGATGCTCCTGAACAATAGCAAGAATAAGCAAAGTCTTCTCCAGAATAAACAGAGCATCCGATGTTTTTTCCACACGGAATGTACTTAAAGGAACATAGCCGCTGCAGTTATAGTAGGCTGTCTGTCCGGTTGCGTTTCCTATAAAGAGCATGGGGAACAGATGTCTGCAGTCGCCTGAATTAAGTACCACTCTCTCGTATTCGCGTATATCGCTTTCTTTAAAATTCAAAACAAATTCGTTATTTTTCCACATAATAACCCCTTTTCTGCATGCACTTGATTTCTACATGCACTTGCTGCAGGGCGTGTAGCCCTTTTCTATGGCTTCACTCCTGTCTATCACTACGGTATGGCGGTCGATGGAAGGGCATGATCCCCGGTGATAGGCGGTATCCTTTCCCCGAAAGCAGAAAACCAGCTCTCCTGTAGACATAGCACCGGAATTGCAAAGTCCGCAGGGTGCATACTTCCTCTTCAGCGAAGGACTTAAAATGCGGCCGGAGACGGAAGCTCTCACATATGTACAGTTTTCCTCATGATACCTTATGCCCGAAAGAGGGAAAATCCACACCGGATCCTGAGGGTAGTCAGTCTCCAGCCCCTCGGAACCCATCCCGGAGTCGAGGGTTCGCTTTCCGATGAAGCGGCGGTATTTGACTCCGGCCGTAAAATCCGAATCACGGGAAAATCCCAAAGGCAGTTTCATAGTCATGCCGGCATTCATCACATACGAAGTAAGATTCTTCGAAACACCGTCGGAGTAACCGCGGAGAAATCTGCCCACATGAATGAATTCAAGCTGCGGGTTGTCGGCCGCTATGCGTTTTTCTATCCGGGACGGGGAACCTGCAAAGGCACGTGAAGCTGCAAACGAACTCTCATCAATTGCCCCGTGCATTGCGTTTTCCCAGGCGGCATCGATTTTAATAAAGTATCCGATGGAAATTACCGCCAGTATTACCAAGGGAAGAAAAATCGCTGCTTCAACCGTATAGAAACCGCCCCGCCATGAGCGGCGTCTATCGCTTGTGGTATGTCTTTTCATAGCTCAAACTCCTGCCGCATATTACCGCATGAACCGCAATACCTGTCGCACATTCCTGTACAAGGAAATCTTCATCGTGATTTTTGCGCATGTTGATCTGAATCAGGTCAAGGATTCGCGCCGTCTTAATATTTTTGTCCTTGAAAAACAGGAATATACGAAGATAATCCTTATAATCCCGGCCGCGATTTACTGCAGGGGTTATATAGTCATCGCCAAGCCCGTCGATCAGTGCATCCAGCTCTATGGCCCATGAACTTTTATCCTTAATTATGGGAATCCGGTAACCGGCGTAAAGCAGTTTCACATCGTTTGATGCTTCCGCGGTTGCCCATACCGTGGCGATTCCTGCCTGCGTGACTGTACCCAGGATCCCCGGTGTCAGAATTTCGGCTGCTGCGGCAATAGCGGCCACCTTATCCGGATCGCTGTATATATGTGCCAGATTAAGAGGAATTCGCAGTGCCTTTAGGGCCGTCCTGACCTTTTTTTCATTTCGCTCATCCGACAGCTCCCCACACAGAATGTATTCAACCTCTTGTGAGAAAAAGTGGTCCTCGCCGGCAGCATGTCCCCGGCAATTGAAATATCCCAGCACATAGCTGTCAAAGAGGAACTTTCTTGTTCCTTGCCTGAATATGGCACCGGGGTTGGAAAGACCCTCTCCAACCTGAGCCGCTGAAGCGGCAAGGCTCTTGTCGGGAAGCTGCCGTGAAGGCAGAGAGACGATGGTGGGACCGTGGCGCAGGACTCTTTTGAATTCGGAATCCGATTTGGAACTCGATCCGTAATTCGATGCGGAGTATCTTATGCCGTTGCCGCCTTTCATCAGCTCTATAATCTGCTCTTCCACACTCGTAAGGTCGGCAACGCTGAAACGGCCGGCAGATACGGAGCAGTGTTCGGTTGAAATGCCGTCCATGTATTTCAGCGAAAAATCCACATATCTGCGGAACTTTCGTGTCAGCTCCCTGTCGGTCCCCTCAAGCAGAAACAGCCCGTATTCTTTCTGAATGTCGCGGTTGTATTCCGACATAATCGAATCAGCAGCCAGTTGCATTACACCGTCGGCCACACTTATTATGGCCTCCTGCCGCGCCGCATGTACAAGCATGAGTGACAGGGATATAAGAGTTGCCAGTATGACCGCGAGAAAGACGGGCACGCTGCCGCGCCGTGATTTGTTGTAGCCGGTCATGGCCGCCACCGGACGAAGAAAACCCCGTCTGCCACATAGACACGACCGTCTATCCGAAAAATGCCTCTCCTTGTCAATATTCCCGCATTTCGCATATGAAGATGCTGACTGCCGGAGACCTTTTTAGGCAAAACACCTGAAACGGTAATCGATGCCTGCGAATCTCCAACTTCAGAACACAGCGTTCTCCCGGAAACAGCCCCCGCCTCCGCGCGCAAAGCCATATGCATCCTGCTCTGCATAACCGATTCCTCGTAAAAGAACAGGACAATAAGAACTACAGTAATCGTGACCAGTACTATTATGGGAAGCACTACCGCAGCTTCCGCTATGTAACTCCCGCGCCTGTTCATCAGTTAAAATTGTTGAGTCCTTCGAAGGTTCGGTTGACGAAGTCGGTAATCTGGGTTTTGAAAATCAAGCCCAGAGCAACGGCAATCGCCACAAGGATCGCAACCTGAACCAGCTCCATTCCTGATTTACTTCTCAAACGGATTCTAAGACGTATAATTTTTTCTCTAATCATGTTTAACACCTCTTTTCTCTTATAATTCCAGCAGGGCGGGGCTGACCGTAATAACGATGAGGACAAGGAGGAAAATCGTCAGAGGAAGTGTCAGTCGGGTTTCCGCTATACGTCCCCGTTCCTCGCAGGCACGCTTCCTGTTTATCCTCAGAATTTCACTTTCCCTCTGAAGTTTATGTGTAAGCTCGACGCCCTTGCTGATGTTGTCGGATATGATGTTGCTGATGCGCATCAAGTCATTGTTCCCTGCGGATTTGGCAAAATTTCTGAACTCACGGTTAATCGAACCGTTGGTTTCCTTGACTCTGATGTACAGCTCCCGCATCTTCGTTGTGAAATAATCCTTATCGGCATTGCCGAACCTCAGACTCTCTTCGATGGTTCTTGCGAATGCCGTATTCAGAACGAGTCCCGCATTGAGCAGCAGGACAAGCCGATTGACGAATTCGGGAAGCTGCCTCGTTATCGAATACAGCTCCGCCTCACGCTGCTTGCGGATAGGTGCATACCTGCTACGATAGAGCAGCAGACATATCATACCCGCAGTGAACAGTATAAGCACAGTGTGAGTACTTCTCTCCACACTCCATTCGATGGTTTCGCCGCTTGAAAGCTTTGAGGGCAGCAAAACCTTTCCGGCGCTTGAATCATCATTCAACCCGGAAACTATGCCACGCATCTCATAGGCGATAAGGTCTTCGCTGCTTACATTTTCATCCCCGGTATCGGAGGCACTTGAAACCTTCGGGTGGAGAACAACATTGTATTTCTTCTCATAAGAGCCGTTTTCGGTATCTACCCGGGCTCGTAAAGAAATATGCCCGGAGCCGTCCTCTTCGTCAGGCTGCAAAAAGTATAGTCCGCTCTCATCCTGCACTATTGTCACACCTCCGCTTTGCCGGGAGACAAGTAAGTCGGCACCGATGAGAACTAGGCTCACAATTATTACAATGGCAATTTGTTTTATAAGTTTATTGTCCAATTTATGTTTCACAGATCCACCGCAACAATCCTTTCCATGAGACGGATGCCGTACAGGGAAGCCATTAAACAGCCGGTCATCAGCAGACGCCCCATAATAGTCGAATAGAGAGGGGAGATATATGCAGGTGAAACCAGGTTGAGAATCAGCAGCATGGCAATAGGCATAAGTGATATAATCCTGCCCTCCAGCTTTTTCTGTGCCGTGATGGCTTTAATCTCACGCTCAATATTCATCTTGTCCGTAAGAATCTCGGAGGTCCTCGCTATTATTTTTTCCGTATCTCCACCCAGACTTCTGCAGGTAGTGTATACCTGAACGAAATTGTTTATATCCTCACTGCCGGTACGCCGGGCAAAATCCATAAGCAAAACCTTATCACTTTCGTTGTTCTCACATATACTGCGCTTCATGTGCTCCAGCTCTATCATTATGAGATCGTCACTATCGTACATGAGTGACAGATTTTCCGGTGCCTCGCAAATAGCTTCGGACATGTGCCGTCCCGCTGACACCGATGCGGAAAGGGAGGTAAGCAGGTCGCGAAACTGAATATCCAATGTATTCATACGGCGCTGTACCATGAGGCTGCAGTACAGGGGAGTAAGTTTAAAAACCGCCGCCCCGGCAATCAGCGCCGCTATGAAACTGTGATAAAAGAGATAGACCACAACGGCAATGCATGCAAAACCGCCGGAGAAAAATAATATCTTCTCTCGCTGCGACATAGTGTAAACGGAGTAGTCGCGTATTATTTCAGATTTTGACATCCATATCTCCTCCCGATAATTTCTCTCTGTGCATTATCCTGTTTCCCGTCATTCCCTCATCATGTCTGTAAAGGGAATTGGTCCTAATGCTGCCGCCGGACATACCTGCCAGCTCGGCGATCTCTATGACCTTACGGCTTCCGTCCTTCATTCTGCTCATGTGAACGATTATGTCGATTCCCTCACTGATCTGATTTCGTATGGCATCAACAGGGAAATCGGCTGTCTGCATGTACATGGCCTCCAGCCGCTTGAGCATACCGGCTATGCTGTTGGCATGCCCCGTAGATAGGCTTCCGCTGTGTCCGGTGTTCATCGCGTTTATCATGTCAAAAACTTCACTGCCCCTGACCTCGCCGATAATTATCCGGTCGGGTCTCATTCTCAGGCTGGTCTTCACCAGCATAGCCATATCAACGGCACCCTTTCCCTGCACATTTGCATTTCTGCATTCCATCCTTACTATGTTCTCCACCTGTTCTATCTGAAGCTCGGCAGAGTCCTCTATGACCACAACGCGTTCATGAGAGGGAACCAGTTGGGCGAGTACATTGAGCAGGGTGGTCTTTCCCGACGAAGTTCCTCCGGAAACAAAGATGTTATATCCGCACCGTACCAGAAGCCGCAAAAGCCTTGCCGCCTCATAAGTGACGGTACCGTTTCTTATGAGATCGTTGGCGGTCATCACCCTTTCGGGGAATTTTCGTATTGTCAGTATAGGACCGTTAAGTGCTATATTTCCGTACACCGCATTAACCCTGGAGCCGTCACTGAGCCGTGCATCGACAATGGGATTGAGTTCGTTGATTTCCCTGTGAACTCCGGCAGCGATACGCCTTATGAGTTCCTCCAGATCCTCAGTTGAGTCAAAAGCCAGCGGAACTTTTTCTATATTGCCTTTGTATTCGACAAAGATATTGTCTCTGCCGTTCACCATTATTTCGGACACGGACCTGTCATCCACATAGGGCTGCAGAATATCCATTTCCTTTCTGAGTGACAGAAACAGCCTGTTAATCAGAGCGGCATTTACCTTATAATCGCACATCCCTGCCTTACTCAGAGAAAAGACATAATCCTCAATTTCCCCCAGAGCAATCTCATCAGTCATTTCATCTGCAGAACTTGTAAGCAGAAGTCTGATATCCGATGCGAATGTCCGGAACTCTTCTTTGCTATAAAATGGCATTATTACCAATAAATTCCTTTCAACCGGAATCATATCACCAATGTCAAAATATGGCAATACCCTAAATTGTATTTTTTCTGTTTTTAAAAATCAATCCAAATACTCCTTGACATATAACTCCACTCTGTGATTTAATGTTCAAAATAAAATAAGGAGCACAAATTGAACAATAGAATTGTTTATAAAAAAACAAGTAAATATTGTAGATTACCCGGTTTCACAGATGTACATGTACATTTGAGGGAACCGGGTTTTTTGTATAAGGAGACAATCGCCACCGGTTGCGAGGCGGCACGGGCAGGAGGTTTTGCATGTGTGTGCACCATGCCAAATCTGGACCCTGTTCCTGACAATATGTTAAACCTAAGAATCCAACTCGATGCCATCTCTAAAGAAGCGGATCGTGCAGGCAGAGAAGGAAAAACCGCTGTAAAGGTTTTGCCCTACGGCAGCATTACAGTAGGGGAGAAAGGCGAGGAACTTTCGGATATGGAAGCAATGGCACCTCATGTTATTGCTTTCAGCGATGACGGAGTGGGGGTGGCGGATCGCGGACTCATGAAGGCGGCGATGTTAAAAGCAAAGTCCCTCGGTAAACTCATAGTCGCTCATTGTGAGGATCCGAACTATCCGAGAGAAAGTTCCGAAAGCGAATACATGCAGCTGGCATCGGACATTGAGCTGGTGCGGGAGACGGGCTGCAGCTACCATGTATGCCACATTTCCACGAAGGAGTCGGTGGAGCTGGTGAGGAAAGCCAAAAAAGAAGGTCTGGACATAACCTGCGAAACGGCACCTCACTATACGGTGCTGAGCAGGGATATGATCGAGGATCACGGCAGGTTCAAGATGAATCCGCCGATAAAATCCGAAGAGGACAGGCTGGCGCTGATTGCAGGCATTAAAGACGGAACCATAGATATGATCGCCACCGACCATGCACCCCACAGCAGGGGGGAAAAGGATGTAACCTTCGCCGACAGCGCATACGGGGTTGTGGGACTGGAAACGGCATTCCCGGTTCTCTACACCAAGCTGGTACGTCCGGGGATAATATCCCCGGAAAGATTGATTGAAATGATGGCATATGCCCCGTGCAGGCGGTTTGGAATCGCCGCCGCCGAAACAACATTTCTGTGGGATCTGGAAACGGAATATACAATAAAGCCGGAAAAATTCAAAAGTAAAGGAAGGAGCACACCCTTTGAAGGCTGGAAAGTTTACGGGAGGATATTGAAATGAATGATATGGAATTCACTGTAATCTCCAACAGGGAGATTGCGAGGAACACATACGAAATGGAAATGGAGAGTGCAGGGGAGTGTCCGAAAATCAGAGCCGGGCAGTTTCTCAACATTAAACTGGATGGTTTCTATCTGAGAAGACCCTTCTCCGTTTGCGATTTCAACGGCAATAAGGTGACCGTCGTCTACAAGACGGTGGGACGGGGAACTGAGGCCATGAGCGGATATGAGGCGGGCAAAGTCCTTCAAGTACTGCTGCCCCTGGGCAACGGGTTCAACATCAACCCGGCGGGCAAACCGCTGGTTATCGGAGGAGGTACCGGTGTCGCGACGGTTTTCAAACTCTGCAGGGAGCTGGCGGCGGCGGGTGTCAAGCCCGCTGCGGCACTGGGTTTCAATTCTGCGGACGAAATATTCTATAAAGACAAGTTCAGAGAAGTCTGCAGCGATGTAAGAGTCGCTACCATAGACGGAAGCGCGGGTGTTAAAGGTTTTGTCACTGATCTGATTGACGATTCCGATAGCACCTTTTTTTATGCCTGCGGACCGGAGCCCATGCTGTGCGCCGTTGACAAGAAGCTGGATGCCGGGATGGACGGTGAGATGAGTTTCGAGGAGAGAATGGGCTGCGGATTCGGGGCCTGCATGGGATGCTCCTGCCGGACAAAATACGGAAGCAAGAGAATCTGCAGGGAAGGTCCGGTGCTGAAGAGAGGAGAGATTATATGGTAAGCAAAACCAACAGCAAAACATTAAATACGGCAGTTGAACTCTGCGGAATCAAAATGGACAACCCGGTGATGGCTGCAAGCGGAACTTTCGGTTACGGCTACGAGTTTGCGGAGCTCTACGATATCAACTGTCTGGGGACTTTTTCTTTCAAAGGCACCACCGCCGAAGAGCGTTTCGGCAACCCGACCCCGCGGATTGCGGAGTGCAGCGGGGGGCTGATAAATTCCATCGGACTGCAAAATCCCGGGGTGGAGGCCGTTGTCAACACAGAGCTGCCGAAACTTGCCCGATGCTTCGACAAAAAGGTCATGGCCAATGTATGCGGCTTCAGCGTTTCGGAGTACGCCCATGTATGCCGGATGCTGGACGGCTGCCGGCAGATCGGATGGATGGAAATAAATATTTCCTGCCCCAACGTTAGTCACGGAGGAATGGCTTTCGGAACGGATGCAAAATCCGCCGCCGAAGTTGTCAGAGCCTGTAAGCGAGCCACAAAAAAGCCCCTGATAATTAAACTCTCCCCGAATGTGACGGATATCGTCGCCATCGCAAGAGCCTGCGAGGATGCCGGAGCAGACGGTCTTTCCCTGATAAACACCATGCCGGGAATGCGGATAGACCTCCGAACCCGAAAGCCGGTTGTTGCCAACAAGATAGGGGGTTTTTCCGGACCTGCCATCTTCCCCGTTGCTGTGAGGATGGTATATCAGGTTTACGATGCGGTGAGCATTCCCCTTGTCGGCTGCGGAGGTGTGAGTACCGCAGAAAATCTTATTGAAATGATGCTGGCGGGAGCTGTTGCCGTGCAGGTGGGATCGGCCAATCTGGCAGACCCTTATGTGTGCCGGGATATAGTGAGGGAGCTGCCGGAGGTCATGTTGAAATACGGGATTCAAAACATAAATGGAATTACAGGAGGTGCTCACTGATGCCAAAAGATGTAATTATAGCTTGCGATTTTGCAAGTGTTTCCGAAACCATGAGGTTTCTGGAAAAATTCGAAGAGGAGAGACCTTTCGTAAAGATCGGAATGGAGCTCTATTACGCTGAAGGTCCGCCCATAGTAAGGACTCTTAAAGAACGGGGACACAAGGTTTTCCTCGATCTGAAGCTGCACGATATACCGAATACGGTGTACAAGACCATGAGAGTTCTGGCGGATCTGGATGTGGATATGTGCAGCTGCCATGCGGCAGGAGCATCGGAGATGATGAAGGCAGTCGCCCGCGCCTTTGAGGAGAGGGGCAAAGCCCATGTATTGGTTGCCGTCACACAGATGACATCCACCGACGAAGAGGTTATGCGTGAGGAGATACTTATAGATCGGCCCCTTGAGGAGACCGTCGTATCCTATGCATTAAATGCAAAAGCTTCCGGAATGGCGGGAGTGGTCTGCTCGCCGCAGGAAGCACCAACTATACACAAAGTCTGCGGAGATGGGTTTATAACCGTTACACCGGGAATCCGTTTTGCTGACGATTACAAGGGCGATCAGGTTAGAGTGACCACACCGGCGCAGGCACGGGAGCTGGGATCAGATTATATAGTTGTGGGGCGCAGCATTACGGGAGCAGAGAATCCTGTGGCTGCATACAGGAGATGTGTCAGTGAATTTCAGGGACGGAAGAAGGAGATTGCGAAAAGTCTGCTGGAAATCGGGGCAGTTTTTCTGAGACCGGAAGCCCCCTTCACATGGGCCAGCGGAATCAGGAGTCCGATTTATTGTGACAACCGCCTGACGTTGACGGCTCCTGAGGTAAGAACCATGATCGAAGAGGAAATTGCGGCCGCAATAAGGACAGAATATCCGGAGGCCGAAGTCCTCATGGGAACAGCAACTGCGGGTATCTCACATGCGGCCATTGTAGGGCACCTGCTGGGATTGCCCATGGGTTATGTGCGGTCAGGTGCCAAAAGCCATGGAAGAAACAACTTGATCGAAGGCCGCATACACGAGGGACAGAAGGCGGTGGTTGTAGAGGATCTGATATCCACCGGCGGGAGTGCCGTTCAGGCTGCGGAAGCATTGAGGGAAGCAGGCTGCCAAGTTCTGGGCATCGTGAGCATATTCACCTACGGAATGAAGCAGGGCATTGAAAGGCTGGCGGAAGCGGGCATGAGAAATGTGAGCCTCTGTGATCTTGACACAATCGCTGAGGTGGCCGCCGAGACCGGATACATAGGTGAAGATGAGATAAAGAAAGTTCTTGCTTTCAGAGATGAGGTTTTGCAAGGAGGTAAGGAATGAAACATCTGATCGATATTATGGATCTGTCCGTGGAAGAGCTTGATAATCTGATTGCCGTTGCCAAGGACATTATTGCACGGCCGGAGGCATACAAGGAGAAGTGCAGGCACAAAACCCTGGCAACTCTCTTCTTCGAACCGTCCACCAGGACGCGGCTGAGCTTTGAGTCCGCCATGTTTGAACTGGGTGGTAATGTTCTGGGCTTCAGCGAGGCACAGAGCTCATCGGCAGCCAAGGGCGAGAGCGTCGCCGATACAATCAGGACGGTGGGCGCATACGCGCATATTATTGCCATGCGTCACCCTAAGGAGGGAGCGCCCACAGTGGCTTGTGCAAAATCCACGGTTCCCCTTATAAATGCCGGTGACGGCGGGCACAATCATCCGACACAGACTCTGACGGATCTGATGACCATAAGCAGAGAGAAGGGCAGACTGGATAACATGACGGTGGGAATGTGCGGCGATCTGAAATTCGGCAGAACCGTTCACTCGCTGATAAGTGCCATGTCCGGATATAAAAATGTGAAATTCGTCCTGATCTCGCCGGAGGAACTGAGGGTTCCGGAATATCTGAAAACAGAGGTTCTGGTGAAAAAGGGCATCGAGTTCCTTGAGACCACGGATCTGGAGGGCTCAATGCCTCAGCTGGACATTCTCTACATGACTCGGGTTCAGAGAGAAAGATTTTTTAACGAACAAGACTACATGAGACTGAAGGACAGCTATATCCTGACACCGGAAAAACTGTCCGGAGCCAAGGCAGATCTGAGCATTCTGCATCCGCTGCCGAGAGTAAACGAGATAAGCACCAAGGTTGACAGCGACCCCCGTGCCCGTTATTTCGAGCAGGTGTTCAACGGCAAGTACATCAGAATGGCGCTTATACTTAACCTTTTGGGATTGTGAGGAGGGAAGAGAAATGATTATAGGGAAGATTAAAGACGGAATCGTGCTGGATCACATCAGCGCGGGGTACGGGATGGAACTGTACGGCATACTGGGTCTGGACAAACTGGACTGCGAGGTGGCTCTGATAAAAAACGCATCCAGCGTAAAGATGGGGAAAAAGGATATAATAAAAATCAACAGACTCATCGACGTAAACCTGGAGGCGATCGGCTATGTGGATTCGGGAATTACAGTAAATATTATTGAGAACGGTGTGCGTGTAGATCACTACAAGATCGGCCTGCCGGAGACCATAACCAACATCATCAGATGCAAGAATCCACGCTGTATAACCACCGTTGAGCAGGAAGTGGATCACGTGTTCAGACTGACCGATCCGGAACACCGCACATATAGATGTATATATTGTGAGAGTAAGGCGGGGATTTAGGGATACGATACATAAATATGTCTCTTAAAAACCGTTGAGAATGCGGGCTTGTTTTGTTAGACTGTAACAAATGGAAAGGAAAGAGATATGAAAGTATTACTAACGGGTGGAGCAGGTTATATAGGGTCACATACGGCGGTAGAGCTCATAAATGAAGGGCATGAAGTGCTGATAATAGACAATTATTACAATAGCGATCCTGATGTAATAAATGCGATTGAGAAAATTACCGGATGTATGTGCCCGGTCTATGAGGCAGATGCCTGTGACTATACTGCGGTAGCGGAAGTTTTTGCGTTAAACGATATAGATGCGGTGATTCACTTCGCCGGATATAAGGCGGTGGGGGAGTCCGTTGAGAACCCTTTGGACTATTACGAAAACAACCTGAATTCTTTAATCTGTGTTACGAGAGCCATGAATGAATATGGTGTGAAAAACATTATTTTCAGTTCCTCGGCGACGGTATACGGAATGAATAATCAGGTTCCTTTTGACGAGACCATGCCAACTTCGTGTACGAATCCTTACGGATGGACAAAGCTCATGTGTGAGCAGATTCTTCGTGATGCTGCTGTAGCAAATGAGAATCTGTCTGTTGTTTTGCTCAGATATTTTAATCCTGTAGGGGCACATGAGAGTGGGCTGATAGGGGAGAAACCAAGTGGAATCCCGAATAATCTCATGCCGTACATACAGCAAGTTGCCGCCGGAATCAGGGAGAAACTCAGTGTATTCGGCGACGATTATGAAACGCCGGATGGAACAGGAGTGCGAGACTATATTCATGTGGTGGATCTGGCTATTGGGCATGCAAAGGCGTTGCATTTTGCGGCGAATCGCACCGTTGTAGAGACAATAAATCTGGGTACTGGCTGCGGCTATAGCGTGTTGGATGTAGTCAAAATCTTTGAAGAGGTGAATAAAATTGATATTCCATATGTTATCGCTCCCAGGCGAGCGGGAGATATTGCAGAATGTTATGCTAATCCGGAGAAAGCGGAACAGCTGCTTGGCTGGAAGGCCGAAAGATCCCTTGAAGAAATGTGTAAGGACGCGTGGAGATGGGAAAAAAGAAACAGATAACAAGCTGAATGTTTTCTTCGGAGTACCTCGCATATAGATGTAAATATTGTGAAAGTTAAAGAGATTTAGGGTGGGTTAGTGTAAAATAATTGTGGAGTTTTTAAAAATAAAGAAATAGAGATCAATTCCTAAGTGTTAAAATAGTTTTGCAAAAATTATTAAACGAAAGGAAGATCTCTATGGAAACAATTATACAGGAAATAACACAAGAATTGGGAAGGAAAATTACAAAAAAAGCATATTCGGGTGGAATTCAGGATGTTGATCAACTATCTTCAGATGTGTTACAGGATTGCAAATCAGCAGCATCAGCAATCGTTGAAACGATTTTTACAGGGCTAAACATACAGATAAGAGCAGATAAGGCCGGTCGTAAAGAACAGGGACTGGTTCTAAAAGAAAAGGAACGAGCGAGAGAACTTCATACCGAATTAGGAATACTAAAGCTTCCTCGTGATTACTACTATGATAAAATCAATGACCAATATGTTTTCATTCTTGATCACATAACAGGCATTCGTTCATATGAGCGAATAGGAGACAATTTGAGTGCTGCTATGGTTACTCTTGCAACGGATATGTCCTATGCAAAGAGTGCGGCTATTGCCAGCGGAGGAAAATTAAGCAGACAGACTGTGAAGAACCATATCGGTAAACTGCCTGCAATGGAAAAGGAGCCGGAGAGCACCGAGAAGAAAGACATAGGAGAGCTTCACATATATGCAGACGAAGACCATGCACATATGCAAAAACCAAATAAGGAGAAAGGCAAATCCAGCAAGATTGTTCCACTGGTTACAGTGACCGAAGGAATGGATACCGAAAATGAAAAAAGACATAAAACAATTGGAACCATGCACTTTGTAGACGAATCATTTGACACAAAGAATCTTTGGAAGAGCGTGGAAGGTTATCTTGATAAAGCCTATGATGTAACAAAGGTTAAGAAGATTTTTATTCATGGAGACGGAGGAAGATGGATTAAAAACGGATTGGAGAATTTTCCACAAACTGTTCACGTGGAGACGGTTGTATTGATGTCACGAAAAGATAAGTAGTAGTGTAGAAAAGCCTTGAAATAAAGGCTTTTCGAGATTTATGACTAAAAATACGATGTGTAAAAATCATGGGAATTTCAGTTCGTGGGAACAAATCCAAAGGGCCGATTTTGAACGCGACAGAGCGATTTAGATGTCATAGTCTGGCGTGTGGTCAGGATAGATGTTGGGTGCTTTTGAGTGGTCGATTTAGATGTTTTTTGATTTTGCTGGGGTTGTATGGTCGGGTTGGATGTTAGAGTTAAATACACTGGTTTTTAGTTTGCGATTCTATTGTGTGTTGTCGGCGCGTTGGAACTGTCAAGAAAAGTGCAGTCTCCAAACGCACTGATTTGTTAGGCGGCCAATAACGGTTTTTCCTGAAGCCTTCGGTATGCCGCCGGTGGAAGGCCTCCCGGATTACTGGTGTGGACTCTTTTCCGATTGTAATAGGTAAATACATAATGGAAGATCCATCGCTTTACTTCCTCCATCTTCATCCGGTAGGTGGGAAGACGGTACAATAACTCTTTCTTAAGTGTTGCGAAGAAACTCTCCATCCGAGCGTTATCGTAACAATGATTAACACCGGAGAGGCTCTGCGATAGGCCGTAACTTGCAAGAATTTCCTTAAAGGCATCGCTGGTATACTGGCTGCCACGGTCACTATGCAGGATTGCACCACATGGTATATCCTTCTTGGCAAGAGCGCGAACCGTATCAATACATAGCTCTTTCTTCATGTTGGAGCGCATCTGCAGAGAAACGATTTCTCCGTTGAAGCAATCCAGTATGGGTGACATGTAGAGCTTTCCGTCATAACATTGAATTTGAGAAATATCGGTCAACAGCAGAGATAGTGGACTTGATGAAGTGAAATCCTGTTTTATTAGATTTTCCTTTTCCTGTACCTCTGTCGTGGATTTTGTTAAACCATGCGGTTTTCGGTTTGGCTTGTGGAGCCAGCCGTTTTCTCGCATAACGCGGGTCAGCCGTCTGGTGCCGACCTTGATTCCTCGCTGCTCCAGTGCAAGCTTCATGCGAGGAACACCATAGTTATCGTTATATATATCCTCGTCAAGGATGCTTTTGATGGCCGCCGAAAGAGCCTCATCCTTACCGGGTTTTCCAAGGTTCTTAACGAATCGGTAATATCCGGATTCGCTAACCTCAAGGGTTTCGCAGAGAATCTTGACCGGCCAGGTTTCTCTCCGGGAATGGATGAACCTATAGCGCTCATGTGCTCTCACTTCTTTCGGCTCTCTGCGAAAAAACCTAGAGCATCCTTGAGGATATCATTGGCTCGTTTGAGCTCGCGGTTCTCTTTTTCAAGATCGAGAATGCGCTGTTCCTTGGCATTTGTCGGCTTATGCCGATTCCCGCTGCCAATATAGGCGTTTTCTCCATAGCGAGCTTTGGAACGTCGCCATCCGGCAAGGGTATTGTATGATATGCCGAGCTGTTCGGAAGCTTTCTTTATGCCAATCTCATTTGAGAGGCATACGGCTTCTTCCTTAAAGGCTTTATCGTAGTGCATAATGTCACCGTCCTTTCAATGCTATTGTAGCATCTAGTTGGTGCGTTTGACGACTCTACTTTAATGATACAGCTCCAATAATGGAAGATCCATCGCTTTACTTCCTCCATCTTCATCCGGTAGGTGGGAAGACGGTACAATAACTCTTTCTTAAGTGTTGCGAAGAAACTCTCCATCCGAGCGTTATCGTAACAATGATTAACACCGGAGAGGCTCTGCGATAGGCCGTAACTTGCAAGAATTTCCTTAAAGGCATCGCTGGTATACTGGCTGCCACGGTCACTATGCAGGATTGCACCACATGGTATATCCTTCTTGGCAAGAGCGCGAACCGTATCAATACATAGCTCTTTCTTCATGTTGGAGCGCATCTGCAGAGAAACGATTTCTCCGTTGAAGCAATCCAGTATGGGTGACATGTAGAGCTTTCCGTCATAACATTGAATTTGAGAAATATCGGTCAACAGCAGAGATAGTGGACTTGATGAAGTGAAATCCTGTTTTATTAGATTTTCCTTTTCCTGTACCTCTGTCGTGGATTTTGTTAAACCATGCGGTTTTCGGTTTGGCTTGTGGAGCCAGCCGTTTTCTCGCATAACGCGGGTCAGCCGTCTGGTGCCGACCTTGATTCCTCGCTGCTCCAGTGCAAGCTTCATGCGAGGAACACCATAGTTATCGTTATATATATCCTCGTCAAGGATGCTTTTGATGGCCGCCGAAAGAGCCTCATCCTTACCGGGTTTTCCAAGGTTCTTAACGAATCGGTAATATCCGGATTCGCTAACCTCAAGGGTTTCGCAGAGAATCTTGACCGGCCAGGTTTCTCTCCGGGAATGGATGAACCTATAGCGCTCATGTGCTCTCACTTCTTTCGGCTCTCTGCGAAAAAACCTAGAGCATCCTTGAGGATATCATTGGCTCGTTTGAGCTCGCGGTTCTCTTTTTCAAGATCGAGAATGCGCTGTTCCTTGGCATTTGTCGGCTTATGCCGATTCCCGCTGCCAATATAGGCGTTTTCTCCATAGCGAGCTTTGGAACGTCGCCATCCGGCAAGGGTATTGTATGATATGCCGAGCTGTTCGGAAGCTTTCTTTATGCCAATCTCATTTGAGAGGCATACGGCTTCTTCCTTAAAGGCTTTATCGTAGTGCATAATGTCACCGTCCTTTCAATGCTATTGTAGCATCTAGTTGGTGCGTTTGACGACTCTACTTTAATGATACAGCTCCAATAATGGAAGATCCATCGCTTTACTTCCTCCATCTTCATCCGGTAGGTGGGAAGACGGTACAATAACTCTTTCTTAAGTGTTGCGAAGAAACTCTCCATCCGAGCGTTATCGTAACAATGATTAACACCGGAGAGGCTCTGCGATAGGCCGTAACTTGCAAGAATTTCCTTAAAGGCATCGCTGGTATACTGGCTGCCACGGTCACTATGCAGGATTGCACCACATGGTATATCCTTCTTGGCAAGAGCGCGAACCGTATCAATACATAGCTCTTTCTTCATGTTGGAGCGCATCTGCAGAGAAACGATTTCTCCGTTGAAGCAATCCAGTATGGGTGACATGTAGAGCTTTCCGTCATAACATTGAATTTGAGAAATATCGGTCAACAGCAGAGATAGTGGACTTGATGAAGTGAAATCCTGTTTTATTAGATTTTCCTTTTCCTGTACCTCTGTCGTGGATTTTGTTAAACCATGCGGTTTTCGGTTTGGCTTGTGGAGCCAGCCGTTTTCTCGCATAACGCGGGTCAGCCGTCTGGTGCCGACCTTGATTCCTCGCTGCTCCAGTGCAAGCTTCATGCGAGGAACACCATAGTTATCGTTATATATATCCTCGTCAAGGATGCTTTTGATGGCCGCCGAAAGAGCCTCATCCTTACCGGGTTTTCCAAGGTTCTTAACGAATCGGTAATATCCGGATTCGCTAACCTCAAGGGTTTCGCAGAGAATCTTGACCGGCCAGGTTTCTCTCCGGGAATGGATGAACCTATAGCGCTCATGTGCTCTCACTTCTTTCGGCTCTCTGCGAAAAAACCTAGAGCATCCTTGAGGATATCATTGGCTCGTTTGAGCTCGCGGTTCTCTTTTTCAAGATCGAGAATGCGCTGTTCCTTGGCATTTGTCGGCTTATGCCGATTCCCGCTGCCAATATAGGCGTTTTCTCCATAGCGAGCTTTGGAACGTCGCCATCCGGCAAGGGTATTGTATGATATGCCGAGCTGTTCGGAAGCTTTCTTTATGCCAATCTCATTTGAGAGGCATACGGCTTCTTCCTTAAAGGCTTTATCGTAGTGCATAATGTCACCGTCCTTTCAATGCTATTGTAGCATCTAGTTGGTGCGTTTGACGACTCTACTTTAATGATACAGCTCCAATAATGGAAGATCCATCGCTTTACTTCCTCCATCTTCATCCGGTAGGTGGGAAGACGGTACAATAACTCTTTCTTAAGTGTTGCGAAGAAACTCTCCATCCGAGCGTTATCGTAACAATGATTAACACCGGAGAGGCTCTGCGATAGGCCGTAACTTGCAAGAATTTCCTTAAAGGCATCGCTGGTATACTGGCTGCCACGGTCACTATGCAGGATTGCACCACATGGTATATCCTTCTTGGCAAGAGCGCGAACCGTATCAATACATAGCTCTTTCTTCATGTTGGAGCGCATCTGCAGAGAAACGATTTCTCCGTTGAAGCAATCCAGTATGGGTGACATGTAGAGCTTTCCGTCATAACATTGAATTTGAGAAATATCGGTCAACAGCAGAGATAGTGGACTTGATGAAGTGAAATCCTGTTTTATTAGATTTTCCTTTTCCTGTACCTCTGTCGTGGATTTTGTTAAACCATGCGGTTTTCGGTTTGGCTTGTGGAGCCAGCCGTTTTCTCGCATAACGCGGGTCAGCCGTCTGGTGCCGACCTTGATTCCTCGCTGCTCCAGTGCAAGCTTCATGCGAGGAACACCATAGTTATCGTTATATATATCCTCGTCAAGGATGCTTTTGATGGCCGCCGAAAGAGCCTCATCCTTACCGGGTTTTCCAAGGTTCTTAACGAATCGGTAATATCCGGATTCGCTAACCTCAAGGGTTTCGCAGAGAATCTTGACCGGCCAGGTTTCTCTCCGGGAATGGATGAACCTATAGCGCTCATGTGCTCTCACTTCTTTCGGCTCTCTGCGAAAAAACCTAGAGCATCCTTGAGGATATCATTGGCTCGTTTGAGCTCGCGGTTCTCTTTTTCAAGATCGAGAATGCGCTGTTCCTTGGCATTTGTCGGCTTATGCCGATTCCCGCTGCCAATATAGGCGTTTTCTCCATAGCGAGCTTTGGAACGTCGCCATCCGGCAAGGGTATTGTATGATATGCCGAGCTGTTCGGAAGCTTTCTTTATGCCAATCTCATTTGAGAGGCATACGGCTTCTTCCTTAAAGGCTTTATCGTAGTGCATAATGTCACCGTCCTTTCAATGCTATTGTAGCATCTAGTTGGTGCGTTTGACGACTCTACTTTAATGATACAGCTCCAGGCCGTAAAGATGGCTGAATTGGAAGAGAACGAGGGTGTACGATCGACATATTTTATACTGATATCATCAGACTTGTATAATGTGTTTTCGAGAGAAAGTGAAAGAAGAATTCAGAAGATTAAATCGTCAGGACACGAAGTGGGGTTGCATTTTGATGAGGCAAAATATAGTTTCACTGATGAAGCCTCTATAAGAAATGCAATCATGAGAGAGATTAATCTCATGGAAAACATGCTTAATAGCGAAGTGAAATCAATTTCCATGCACAGACCGTCAAAATTGACATTGGAAGCAGATTATTATTTTGATAACTTGGTAAATTCTTATGGCAAAAAGTTTTTCAAGAAGTTTAAGTATGTGTCCGACAGTAGAAGAAACTGGCGTGAAAATATAGATGACATTCTTTCTGAAGGGAATTACAGCAAACTGCATGTTTTAACACACCCATTCTGGTATAACGATGATACATCAGATATCAAATCCATCGGGGATGCACTTAAATTATTTATAAATCGAGGAAACATTGACAGGTATGAAATTTTGAAAGAAAACATAACGGATATTGAAAGTGTAGTTGACAAAGAAAAAATATGATATAAGGTTTTGAAATAGAGCTGATGATTTGTTTGGCAGGTATCTGCTACATCTTAAAAGAAAACTAGCATGTGTTTTAAACGGTCGTGAGAGCAATCCTGACGTTGCGGTAGCAAAAAACATTGCTGCAAGGTTTCATCTTAAACTGGAATTATACAATCCAAATGATCGTTCGAATTAATGGAAAGGTGCAATGAAAAATTGAAAGGGGAGTATAAATTAGCCTTAATGCTAATTAAACAATTATAGAAATGAAAAGAATAGCAGTATTAACATATCCAGTAAAGCATAGAAAGACATTTGATTTAATGTGTTTGCTTAAGGCAAATGGTTATAAGGATGTACGCATTTTTGCAATTCCATTTCAGTACAAAAAAAGAACTTTCCAATTTATCAGCATAGACCGGATATGAATTATTGTGTTCCAAATATTGAGATAATATGCAAGCACTTTGGATATAAATATGCTGAAGGGGAGTTAGAAAGGTTTCATATAGAAAAAGACCGAATTGTATTGATTGCCGGGGCAGGCATAATACAAGACGACTTTGTACAATCACACACAATCATAAATGCTCATCCGGGATACATACCAAATTGCAGAGGTTTAGATGCACTCAAATGGGCGATTGTCAATGGAGCTGTATCATTAAAGTAGAGTCGTCAAACGCACCAACTAGATGCTACAATAGCATTGAAAGGACGGTGACATTATGCACTACGATAAAGCCTTTAAGGAAGAAGCCGTATGCCTCTCAAATGAGATTGGCATAAAGAAAGCTTCCGAACAGCTCGGCATATCATACAATACCCTTGCCGGATGGCGACGTTCCAAAGCTCGCTATGGAGAAAACGCCTATATTGGCAGCGGGAATCGGCATAAGCCGACAAATGCCAAGGAACAGCGCATTCTCGATCTTGAAAAAGAGAACCGCGAGCTCAAACGAGCCAATGATATCCTCAAGGATGCTCTAGGTTTTTTCGCAGAGAGCCGAAAGAAGTGAGAGCACATGAGCGCTATAGGTTCATCCATTCCCGGAGAGAAACCTGGCCGGTCAAGATTCTCTGCGAAACCCTTGAGGTTAGCGAATCCGGATATTACCGATTCGTTAAGAACCTTGGAAAACCCGGTAAGGATGAGGCTCTTTCGGCGGCCATCAAAAGCATCCTTGACGAGGATATATATAACGATAACTATGGTGTTCCTCGCATGAAGCTTGCACTGGAGCAGCGAGGAATCAAGGTCGGCACCAGACGGCTGACCCGCGTTATGCGAGAAAACGGCTGGCTCCACAAGCCAAACCGAAAACCGCATGGTTTAACAAAATCCACGACAGAGGTACAGGAAAAGGAAAATCTAATAAAACAGGATTTCACTTCATCAAGTCCACTATCTCTGCTGTTGACCGATATTTCTCAAATTCAATGTTATGACGGAAAGCTCTACATGTCACCCATACTGGATTGCTTCAACGGAGAAATCGTTTCTCTGCAGATGCGCTCCAACATGAAGAAAGAGCTATGTATTGATACGGTTCGCGCTCTTGCCAAGAAGGATATACCATGTGGTGCAATCCTGCATAGTGACCGTGGCAGCCAGTATACCAGCGATGCCTTTAAGGAAATTCTTGCAAGTTACGGCCTATCGCAGAGCCTCTCCGGTGTTAATCATTGTTACGATAACGCTCGGATGGAGAGTTTCTTCGCAACACTTAAGAAAGAGTTATTGTACCGTCTTCCCACCTACCGGATGAAGATGGAGGAAGTAAAGCGATGGATCTTCCATTATGTATTTACCTATTACAATCGGAAAAGAGTCCACACCAGTAATCCGGGAGGCCTTCCACCGGCGGCATACCGAAGACTTCAGGAAAAACCGTTATTGGCCGCCTAACAAATCAGTGCGTTTGGAGACTGCACTTTTCTTGACAGTTCCACAACGAACAACCAATAGGAGTGACAACACATTTGATAGGAGAATATGTTGATGCCGGGATAGTAATAGAGAGAAGGGAAATAGAACTGTATAAAACTGACACATTCCATGCACTTGCACAAAGAGTGTATGAAAATGAAGTATCTATGCTTGTTGAAGCAATTGAAAAATATGATACAGATTGTCTGATGAAGGTGTTACCTAGAAATACTGTCTTGCACAAAAGGATGCCACCAAATATAGAAAAAGAACTGATGAATGCTTTTGAAGAGTATAAGAAGAAATATGGTAAGGCTATAAGTTGTACACTATAGTATGCATTAATATATGTGCCCAGCTCTTTGTCCGCACCCCATTCTTTTGTATGTATTTTTATGATATTGATGAAGAAGTCAGGACTCAGTTCAATACTACAGGAATTCTTTCAGAGGAATCGAGTTGAAGTTCAAATGCAAAACGACCCTCCTGATGTTGCCGTGGATCGCTTGATTGAACAATGTTTTTAGGCCAAAACGAGAATTGAGAGTTAATTTTTCAGGAAGTTAAGGTACTAACACCCGAAAGGGTATAATTACGTAGCTCATTTACTAAATCATACCCGATGAGGTATAAAACACCAATAATGTGTTGATTTATACCTCATCGGGTATTATAATGATGGCATGAACAAGATAGCTGAATATGTAAAAACGCATAGAAAACTTTTAGGCCTTACGCAAAAAGAGTTTGCCATGAGATCCGGTCTTGGATTGAGGTTCATTAGAGACCTTGAACAGGGAAAGCGAACTGTAAGAATGGACAAAGTCAATCAGGCTTTGGCCATGTTTGGTATGGAAGCGGTTCCGGGAAAGATGGGTGATGATTGTGAGTGATGTGTACAGACAGGGGGCTGTATATGTAAGAGGTATATATGCAGGGATTGTAAAAGAAACTGACGAGGGATACCTGTTCAAATATGACCGTAATTATTTGCAGAAGGTCGAGGCTCTTCCTATGAGCCTTACTCTGCCATTGACCGAGAATGAATACTCTTCCTCAATATTATTTCCCTTTTTTGACGGCCTTATTCCTGAAGGCTGGCTTCTTGATGTGGCAAGCAGGAATTGGAAATTGAGCAAGCAAGATCGCTTCGGGTTGCTGATGGTATGCTGTCGTGATTGTATAGGGGACGTATCGATCAGGGAGGTGCAGCATGAAGTGTGATGCCCGGTTTTTCGGTTTGAATGAAGTCCCTGTTATAGATATCACCGAAGAGACACTTGATGAGCTGGCAAAAAAGAGTAGCAATCTGGGATTGACAGTGCCGGGAGTACAGAAGAAGCTCTCACTACATCTCAGTGATGAAGATTCATCAAGGCTTACTCTTATCGGATATCCGGCAGGGTTTATCCTTAAACCTCAAACTGAAGATTTTGAGCAACTGCCTGAAGCGGAAGACCTTGTTATGGATATAGCGGACAAGATGGGAGTAAGGACGGTTCCTCACGGTCTTATAGAAATAGAGGATGAGCTGGCGTATATCACTAAAAGAGTTGACAGAGCAGATGGTAAATTTTATGCAATGGAAGATTTTTGTCAGTTGAGCGGCAGACTAACACAGGATAAATACAGGAGTTCGTACGAACGTTGTGCGGGAATAATACGCAGGCACTCATCAATTCCGGGCTTTGATATGTCGGAATTTTTTCTCAGATTGCTTGTGTGTTTTGTGACAGGGAATTCAGATATGCATCTGAAAAATTTTTCGCTCATAGAACGTAATCCCGGAAGCAGAGATTACATCTTGTCGCCTGCCTATGATCTGCTGCCGGTAAATGTGATAATGCCTGAGGACACCGAGGAAACAGCACTGGCATTAAACGGAAAAAAGTCAAATCTGCACAGAAAAGATTTCTTGGAGTTGGCAAAAAACATAGGGCTCAATGAAAGATCTGCAAAGCATATGATAGATAGTGTCATAGGAAAAGAAGAAGATGCGATTGCACTATGCAGGGATTCATTTCTTAATGAAAAATTGCAGAAAGCATTGATAATGATTGTTCGAGATAGATGTGACAGGCTTAAATGATATTGTATATTTGAAAACTCTTTGATTGACCTGTGCTTCCCGGTTCCGGATGACTTGATTTCAAATGCAGAGATTTTGCTTCCGTGACTTATCAAAAAATCAACATTTCCGCATAAATCGTGCTTTTTATTACATTTTTACAGAAAAAGCCACAGGCATAATATAAGAAAACGAACTTGCTGACAATGGGTGGGCTGATTATATTAAGTTGCGACATGATGCTACTCCCATGTATCTGTGCAATATTTTTGCATAAAGTTCCGGCGATAAGGATAAATATACAAACTATAATTTGCCGGGTTGAATCATAAGAGAAGAAAGGGTGTGTTTGTTGCAAAATAAAAATGGAGAAAGTTGCAGAGCAAAAATGGAGAAAGTTGCATCTCCAAAATGGAGAAAAATGCAGAGCTCCGGATTATGCTCTTTAACATAATCTATGGTTCATTTAATCAACTGAAAATCCATTGCATGCATTCCACTAATCATTTAACCTTGTCTTGTTGTAGAAATAGGACAAGGAGGAAAGGGGAATGACAACTACAATGGATCGAATTCATACTATCAGACAACTGTACTATGAACAAGGCTTGAATATCTCCCGGATTGCAAAGCAACTGAGCCTTGACTGGAAAACAGTACAGAAATATGTAGACAAGGAGGATTTTAACCTGCCTGAACCGGGCAAAACAATTTTAAAACAACATGTTTCAAAGCTTGATCCATACAAGGATACAATCGACGAGTGGATTCTTGAGGACAAAAAAGCACCAAGAAAGCAACGTCATACTGCTAGGCGCGTTCACAAACGTTTATCTGAAGAGTTCCCGGAGTATGACTGCAGTTACCGGCTGGTGGCAGATTACTTTTCTGCCAGAAAGGAAGAGTTGCTTACCGGGGCAAAGGATGAATATATTCCTCTTCTGCATAATGCCGGGGAGTCTCAGGGAGACTTCGGAGCCTCATCATTTTATGAGAATGGAATGCTTCACAACGGCAAGCACTTTGTGCTCAGCTTTCCCAATTGCAATGCCGGATTTTTTCAGCTTCACTACGGAGAAAATATGGAGTGCCTGCTGGAAGCCCTTAAAGCCATATTTGAATATATCGGCGGCGTTCCCACGGAAATCTGGTTTGACAATACCCGCACGATTGTTACAAAGATAATCAAAGGTGGCGGCAGGGAGATAACTGAACGTTTTCAGCATTTTGCGGAACATTACAGATTCAAAGCCGTATTCTGCAACCCTGATTCAGGGAATGAAAAAGGTAATGTTGAGAACAAAGTTGGATATCATCGCAGAAACCTACTGGTACCGGTGCCAAGGTTCCACAGTTTGGAAGAATTCAATAGAGAATTACTCCAAAAATGTGATCTTGACCATGAGCGTGAGCACTATGACAAGGAAACATATATAAGCGAACTGTTTAATGAGGACAAGGCAGCCCTGATCCCTCTTCCATCAGTTTCATTCGATACGGCTCTTTACACTACTGCAAGGACCGACAAGTATGGAAAATTCACACTTAATAAAGGTAAACACAGATACTCTGCTTCACCTGAAATGAATAGTGATACCGTACTTCTTAAGATTACATCATCCATCGTAACCGTAATGGATGCAAACATGCGTATCATCGCAACTCATAGAAGATTATACGGTGATGAAAAGCAGGAGCAAATGGATTGGATTCCATACTTGAGATGCATTTCAAGAAAGCCGAGATCACTGCAAAGCAGCGGGATATACGAGATGATGCCCGAATCACTTCAAAAATACATGGATTCATGCCGCAGCAGCGACAGGGGTAAAGTTCTCAAGGTTCTTGCAGATCTCACAGACAGCAGCAGCTTTGAAGATGCCATGCATACAGTAACGCAGGCTGTCATGTACAATGCAACAGACCCTGACAGCTTGATGAACCTTTACAGAAAAATATATTCAGATGTACCGCAGCTGCCTCCTATGCAGAGTATTAATGAAGTGCCGGGCTTCGGATCATTACCGGCAAATACTGACCTCACTGCATATGATGCAATACTGAAGGGAGGTGGGGCTGTTGGAAGATCTTAGAAAAGAAATAGCAGCATGCTGCAAACAACTAAGACTGTCATCCAATCTGGCCGACAGAGCTATCCTTCAGAAAGGAGAAAGCAACCAGGAATATCTAAAGAACCTACTGGAAGACGAAATTGAATATCGCAAGCAGACACGCATTGACAGACTGATTGGCGGGGCAGGCTTTCCAAGAAGATACAGCCCTGATGAATTCAGAACAGACGAGGTAACATTTGGCGAGGACACATCCTACGATAACCTTCTGTTACTGGACTTCTTCCGTAAAGGGAAGAATATCATCATGTATGGCGGTACCGGCACAGGAAAAACCATGCTTTCTATCATCATAGGAATTGAAGCCTGTAAGGCAAACATACCTGTAAAGTTTTACAGAGTAGCCGGTCTTATCAACCAGCTTTCTGAAAGCCACAGCACCGGTAAACTTCAGGATTTCAAGAAGAAACTGAACAAAGCATCCATACTGATTCTTGACGAATTCGGATATGTTCCGTATGACAGGACAGGCTCACAGATACTGTTTGACTATCTGTCGGAAATACACGAGAAGAAATCCGTTATCCTGAACACCAACCTTGAATTCTCGCAATGGGTTAATGTTCTTTATGACTATAGTATGACGACCGCACTTATCGGCAGACTTACACATCATGCAGAACTGCTGCTGTTCCCGGGAGGAAACAACAGATTGAGAGAATCAAGCATAAACAACTCGTTCAACCACATGTCTGAAAACCGGGAGGTACGAAAATGACCATGGATTATGAAATTATCAATGTGCTCGCAGAAGATTACTTCGAAGGCAACATGCCTGAAGAACTGTCTGCATATCTTATCGACCGATACAGTGAAGAACCGCTTGAAGGAGATTGGTCTCCCCAGTTTTTCTTCCCAATAATTCAGTCAGATATTAAATCATATATAAGAGGTGAACTTGATGTAACACTTAGGACAGATATTGAAAAGCTTCAAGATAGATACATTGAGCTCAACAATATAGCCTGCAGCTTTGTGGCAGAAAACCATAAGCTCGAATCTAAGAACCGTTATATGCACGACTTTATTGGCTACATGAATCTGAACGACAAATTCTCTGAATTTGTAGAACAGGCTCACGTGGAGATTGATGAAATCGGGTTTGAATATTACACGCTATAACTTAACAGGAAATGTATGCAATGGTCTGTTCCGATGCCGGAAGGTTCCGGGACAGCCGCTGCAACTTTCTCCAAATTGGAGATGCAACATTCTCCAAAAACATTCTGCAACTTTTTGGAAAAATAGCTTGCAAAAAACACTTTTCATTTGCTGCAGCAATTTCAGTAACTTGTAGGGTAATCGGTGTTTCTACAAGCCGCTTGGCAGCAACGGTCTTAAATTCCTCTGCCCGATGAGCACCATCCCCTCGAAAGCCTGTTATGCGACCATCATTTTCAATGCCGATAACTAATGTTCCACCGCTTGCATTAGCAAAGGCTACCAGATGCCTAACAATATCATCCGGCTTAATCCTAGCACTTTTGCGATCAAAGAACTGATTTTCTTTTGCAGTTTGGAAATATTCAATTGTGTTGGGAACAAATTCCTTAACCATTCTTACTACCTATCTTTAGAGTTATGCTATTGTTCATTTGGCAATTTTTTAACAGTATCAGGTGAAATACTTCTGACCTTAAAAAGCTGTATTAATTTTATCACTTATATGCGAACACTTCTATAAAAAATGACTATTTGTATCATAGCCCCAAATATGAAACAGGGAATTCAAAAGCATTATCATTGATCGCTCTGATTGCATCCGTGCTGTCAATAACCATGCCCCTCATAATAGGCATCTTGTACTTTTCGAGAACCTTAAAGTTTTTTGTAGGTTTGCCTGGAGATATCCCCTTCTTGATTTCCACAGGATATATGGCATTATTCTTAACCAGCAATATATCCACTTCTTTTTTATCAATATCTCTGTAGTAATAGAGATATTGAGCCGGATCCATGTCATTATTGTAAAAGCTTTTTATTATTTCGCTCACAACATATGTTTCAAAAAATGCACCGCTCATTGCGCAGTCACTCAGCATTTCTGCATTCGGCCATTTGCATAGATATGCGCAAAGTCCGGTATCCATAAAGTAAAGCTTGGGTGATTTGATAATTCGCTTCGAAGCATTGGCCATATACGGCTCAAGAAGATATACAATTCCTGAAGTCTGCAATATTGAAATCCATCTTTTGCACGTGTCCACATCAATGCCCAGACTCCTTGAAATCTCGCTATATACAATTTCCTGTCCGGTTCTTAACGCAAGAAGTGATGTGAATTTCCTGAATTGCATCTCGCTGGTTGCCGCAATCAATTGCCTTACATCCTTTTCTATGTATGTATCAACATAGGATTTGTAATATATTTCTCGATCGGACTGCTTTGTAAAGACATCCGGCATGGAACCTTGAAAAATATCCTCAAAAACTTCCTTCCCCGTCCGATACAGTTTTTTATTTTGCTTGCTTAAAAGAAGTTCGTAATCCACATCAAATAACGCTCCCTCAATGTTTCTCTTTTCCATTTGAGTTAGGCCGGACATATGAATTACCGCTGTTCTTCCCGCAAGAGATTCGGAGATTTTGCCTTGAAGTTCAAATTGATTGGATCCCGTCAGAACATACATGAGGCTTCTCTCCTTATTGTTTTTCATCCATACTCGCCTTTGCTCATCAACGAGACGCTTGATTTCATTTAATAGAATCGGTGCCTTTTGAACTTCATCGACAATGAGCGGCCATGGATGTGATTCAAAAAAAGCCTTCGGATTGGCTAAAGCCAGTGCAAGCTCATCACTATCGTCCAGTGTAACAAAATCAAAATCATCTCCAAAAAGATGTTCCGCCGTTGTAGTTTTTCCTACTTGCCTGCTGCCATACAATGTAATCACCTGAAATGATTCTGCAGCCTTAAGCAAAACCTTTTCAATATCTCTTTTTATATACATTGCCATCGTAAGCGTCAAACCATGACACATCGCTATCCGGTATAAAATATGAGAAAATGCTTCCAAAATGACAGGAGGTCTTCTCGATATGAATGAAAAAGAACAGTTGTGGTACGCCAGATTCCTAGAATATGCGGATAGCGGAATGTCACAACGACGCTGGTGCATTGAAAATCAGATTTCAGCGTCCACGTTCAGATACTGGTGCAACAAATTCACAAGCCGGCAAGTGGCTAACGGTGCAATAGATCCTATTGCTACAACTACATCCGGTTCCGATAATTGGTTTCAGGTCAGTTGCCAGAACGAAGTAATGGCGGCTCCTGCTCTTCCTGCTGAAGATGTGAACACGATTCGCCTTCAGTTTCGAGAACTGAAGATGGAGTTTCCGGCAGGAACTGATAGCCGGGCGATACTTCAAATCGCTAAGGGGCTGATGAAAGTATGAACCTTGGCTATGAACCTGAAGATATCAAGATATATCTGTTTGGCGGCAGCGTTGATATGCGCAAGCAAATGAATGGATTACTCATGCTGGTGGAAGGAATCCACCGAATGAATCCATATGAGAAAGCACTGTTCGTGTTTACCAATAAAAAGAAGGATAAAATCAAAGCATTGCGCTGGGATGAGAATGGTTTTGTTGTTTACTACAAACGACTTGAGCGAGGGGGATTCCGATTTCCTGAAATATCCGAAGCAGAAGGTGGCAAGATTAATGTCAGCCCTCACGATTTAAGACGACTTCTTTATGGACTGGAGATGGAATGTGTGCTTAAAAAGCGTAGATTCATATCAATGTAATTGGCCAAAAATAATCATAAATAAATGCTATTAAACGTTGAAATTTCAACGTTTAAGCCTTGAAAAACACATACATTTATGATATCATTTATGCATGGAAAACAAGGCGATTACTAGAGACCTTTCGTCCATGACAAGGGCGGAACTGGAACAGAATATTGTGGATTTGACAACGGAAATTGAGTCCCAGAAGCAGAAGATCAAGTGGCTGGAAGAACAGTTCAGGCTGTCCCGTCAGCAGCGCTTTGGATCCTCCAGTGAGCAAGGTATAATTGATAATGACCAGATATCCCTTTTTAATGAGGCTGAATGGACAGTAGACGGAGCCGGTGAAGATTTTCCCGAACCGGATCTGGCCAAGGTGGCACCACCTAAAAAGAAGAAGACCAAAGGCGGTAAAGAACGCATGGTAAGCGGACTGCCAAAAGAAATTATCAACTTCAGACTTACCGAAGAGCAAATGGACTGCCCTAACTGTGGTGAAAAATTGACAGAAGTCAAGAAAACCATCCGCAAGGAACTGGTCGTGATTCCGGCACAGGTCAAGGTAAACGAATATCATGATGCCGTATATACCTGCAGAAACTGTCAGAAAAACGGCATAGAGAACCCAATGCATACGGGCGGTTCTCCGAAACCGCTTTTAAGGAATGCTCTTGCATCGCCATCGTTTGTTGCAGACATCATCAAGCGTAAATTCGTAGATGGCGTTCCGATATACAGACAGGAGCAGGAGTACAAAAGAAATGGCATCCGGTTAAGTCGGCAGACAATGTCAAGTTGGGTAGTCCGGTGCAGCGAATATTACCTGGAAGGTGTCTATGACATCCTGAAAGAGAACCTTCTGAAGAGGGATATCATCCAAGCGGATGAAACCAAGGTACAGGTACTGCACGAACCGGGGAAACCGGCCACATCAGACAGCTACATGTGGCTGTATAGAAGCAGTATATGGGATCCCGGAAGTCAGATAGTACTCTATGAGTATCAGGATAACCGGAGAATGGAAAATCCGGCGAATTTCCTGAGAGATTTCTCAGGATATCTGCAAACAGATGGATATTCCGGCTACAACTCGGTTACGAATCGTGAATCAGATCCTGCAACTTCAGTCGGTTGCTGGGCACATGCCCGGCGGTACTTTTGTGATGCAATTAAGGTCTTGCCTAAAGCAGAGCAGGAAAATTCGAACACTAATAGCCATATTGCCATTGCATATGCAGATAAGATATTCGCTATTGAGCGTGACAAGCTGGGGGATAAGTCTCCGGAGGAACGGACGCAAATCAGAATGGAAAAAACAGCACCGATACTGGATGCTTATTTCAAATGGATACACTCGTTTAATCCTGATAATATCTTAAAAGGAAAGTTCAGAGATGGAATCGTGTTCAGCCGCAACCAGGAAAAGTCTCTCAGAGCATTCATGCTTGATGGGAGACTCCAGTGCAGCAACAACACTGCCGAGAGAAGCATCAAACCATTTGTTATATCCAGGAAGAACTTCCTGTTTTGCAATACACCATCCGGAGCAAGAGCGACAGCAATCGCTTTCAGTCTGGTTGAAACAGCTAAAGCAAATGATCTGAATCCGTTCAAATATCTAGAGTACATTTTCGAGAAATTATCGCAGGATGCGGATTATGATCTTGAGCAGCTCATGCCATGGGCTGAAGATGTTAAATGCATCTGCAGCGTGGCAATAAATCAGTCGTATTAACGCATGCTATAGTGTGCAATAGTGCACAATAGTACACCATCGTGCACTATAGTATACAAACCACGATGCTAAATTCAATGTGTCATGGTTTGACGCTTACTTGCCATCACCTCTCTGATCATAATTTTAACATAAAATGCGATTAAATCAAGAGTTGACTCCGTGTTTAATCGCATTTTTATTATTTTGAATTTGTTTTGTATCCCTTAACTTTCAGAAAAATTAACTCTCAATCCTCGTTTATGCCTGAAACAACGACTACAGGGAAAAACAAGAGGGGATAATATTCGCATTACAATCCACTTGGCGACACTTTCCGGTTTTGGTGAAATAAATGTGCGTTTTTTGCGAAGAAAACTTTGAAGAAATGTATGTTTTGAGCATGTTGAGTATTCTGAGGAGGAACTATAGTGCTGAAAGTCCATTAGTTATCTGTTTGAAAAAATCTGCACTCCAAAGATCCGTTTTTAACGAGTCTTTGATGAATGGCATCACATCTTCTCTTGCCTGTTGGTAGTCGATTGCATCAAACTTTTCGGCGAGCATCTTCTTGATTTCTTCAATCCTGCACTGATCATCTGCACCGATAAATCCTGAATCAACGAGTCTGGCTCTCAGGTGAGGCAGGTTGACATGCGTTCCCTTTGCCAAATAGAAGACATAATCGTATAAATCTCTGCCTTTAACTCTGCTTTTCCAGTTTCTACAAATAACCGCATGCACTTTTCCTGCAAAGAGTGATGCCTCGTCATAAAGATTGACCTCGTATGGGGACGGTAGTAGGCGGTACTTTTTTTCAAATTCAGCATATTCCGGTGGATTCGTATCTATCTCAAGTTTTATCTTAATTGCTTCATTGCCCGGAACGCTCCTTGCAATTCCGCGATCATTATAAAACAGCAGGAGATGTTCCCTGGTATTTCCCTTGAGGAATGCTGACTTTATTGCCGTATCATTTGCCTTTTTCTTTTTTTCTACAGCAAGGTTCAATCCGTATGATGCCGCCTCATTTTCTATAGCCGCAAACCATTTCGATAGATCAAAATCCGTATCTTTTTCCATAAGTGAAAAATCGAGATCCTCTGAGAAGCGGTCAAGTCCATAAAACATACGCAATGCCGTTCCTCCGTAAAATGCAGCTTTTCTGAAAAAACCAGCACGGCTAAGCCCGCATAACGTGATTTCTTGCAGGATTTCTTTAATAGCATTCACCCTGTCATAATCTGAGTTGAATTCATATTTTGACAACATCTGCTCAATCACTGTATTCATAATTTCGCATTTCCCTTCTATAGATTTTGTATAATAGGCTGACATTTGTTGAATGGTAAGCTTCTGAAATAGTCCTCAGCTCTTTCTCATCAAAACTCTTAATTACATCCATTTCTACCCGCAGATCATCCGTAAGCATTGTGCGGAGTTCCTTCTGATTAGCAGCAGGACTCATGGTATACAGCTTATCACAAAGTGCCTTCTCTTTAGAAGCTATCTGAAATGTATAAGCCCCTTCTGTTCTTAATGTTATCCCCAACGGATAAACGCCTTTCGGTACATCCCTGAATGCAAAAATCCCGAAAGGTGTATTATAATTACGCTTTTTCTTCTTTCCGAATGTTGCTGAAGTATAAACATGAACCGACTCCGGAATCATACCGTAATATGACAAAGCAAAATCAAACGATAGATAAGATGGCCCATATATACTTCCCGCCAGAAAATAACCCGGTGTCTCCGGATCTGTTTCGTAAATTCCACGAATGATCGGTGTATAAATGCCATCCCTGACCATTCTTCCAAGTTTGGTCTTCGGATTCTTATATTCACTCAGTTCATCCATTATCATGGAGTGCGTCTTTATCATTATCTCACCTCTTGGTATCATAATACAATACTTTAAGGTGAAATTCAAGCATAACTCTCGTCAACATCAAACCATTTTTCATATCCATAAAGACCTTCCTGTTCAAATACAGTCATTTCACCCTTGTTTTTTGCAAGCTATTTTTCCAAAAAGTTGCAGAATGTTTTTGGAGAATGTTGCATCTCCAATTTGGAGAAAGTTGCAGCGGCTGTCCCGGAACCTTCCGGCATCGGAACAGACCATTGCATACATTTCCTGTTAAGTTATAGCGTGTAATATTCAAACCCGATTTCATCAATCTCCACGTGAGCCTGTTCTACAAATTCAGAGAATTTGTCGTTCAGATTCATGTAGCCAATAAAGTCGTGCATATAACGGTTCTTAGATTCTAGCTTATGGTTTTCTGCCACGAAGCTGCAGGCTATATTGTTGAGCTCAATGTATCTATCTTGAAGCTTTTCAATATCTGTTCTAAGTGTTACATCAAGTTCACCTCTTATATATGATTTAATATCTGACTGAATTATTGGGAAGAAAAACTGGGGAGACCAATCTCCTTCAAGCGGTTCTTCACTGTATCGGTCGATAAGATATGCAGACAGTTCTTCAGGCATGTTGCCTTCGAAGTAATCTTCTGCGAGCACATTGATAATTTCATAATCCATGGTCATTTTCGTACCTCCCGGTTTTCAGACATGTGGTTGAACGAGTTGTTTATGCTTGATTCTCTCAATCTGTTGTTTCCTCCCGGGAACAGCAGCAGTTCTGCATGATGTGTAAGTCTGCCGATAAGTGCGGTCGTCATACTATAGTCATAAAGAACATTAACCCATTGCGAGAATTCAAGGTTGGTGTTCAGGATAACGGATTTCTTCTCGTGTATTTCCGACAGATAGTCAAACAGTATCTGTGAGCCTGTCCTGTCATACGGAACATATCCGAATTCGTCAAGAATCAGTATGGATGCTTTGTTCAGTTTCTTCTTGAAATCCTGAAGTTTACCGGTGCTGTGGCTTTCAGAAAGCTGGTTGATAAGACCGGCTACTCTGTAAAACTTTACAGGTATGTTTGCCTTACAGGCTTCAATTCCTATGATGATAGAAAGCATGGTTTTTCCTGTGCCGGTACCGCCATACATGATGATATTCTTCCCTTTACGGAAGAAGTCCAGTAACAGAAGGTTATCGTAGGATGTGTCCTCGCCAAATGTTACCTCGTCTGTTCTGAATTCATCAGGGCTGTATCTTCTTGGAAAGCCTGCCCCGCCAATCAGTCTGTCAATGCGTGTCTGCTTGCGATATTCAATTTCGTCTTCCAGTAGGTTCTTTAGATATTCCTGGTTGCTTTCTCCTTTCTGAAGGATAGCTCTGTCGGCCAGATTGGATGACAGTCTTAGTTGTTTGCAGCATGCTGCTATTTCTTTTCTAAGATCTTCCAACAGCCCCACCTCCCTTCAGTATTGCATCATATGCAGTGAGGTCAGTATTTGCCGGTAATGATCCGAAGCCCGGCACTTCATTAATACTCTGCATAGGAGGCAGCTGCGGTACATCTGAATATATTTTTCTGTAAAGGTTCATCAAGCTGTCAGGGTCTGTTGCATTGTACATGACAGCCTGCGTTACTGTATGCATGGCATCTTCAAAGCTGCTGCTGTCTGTGAGATCTGCAAGAACCTTGAGAACTTTACCCCTGTCGCTGCTGCGGCATGAATCCATGTATTTTTGAAGTGATTCGGGCATCATCTCGTATATCCCGCTGCTTTGCAGTGATCTCGGCTTTCTTGAAATGCATCTCAAGTATGGAATCCAATCCATTTGCTCCTGCTTTTCATCACCGTATAATCTTCTATGAGTTGCGATGATACGCATGTTTGCATCCATTACGGTTACGATGGATGATGTAATCTTAAGAAGTACGGTATCACTATTCATTTCAGGTGAAGCAGAGTATCTGTGTTTACCTTTATTAAGTGTGAATTTTCCATACTTGTCGGTCCTTGCAGTAGTGTAAAGAGCCGTATCGAATGAAACTGATGGAAGAGGGATCAGGGCTGCCTTGTCCTCATTAAACAGTTCGCTTATATATGTTTCCTTGTCATAGTGCTCACGCTCATGGTCAAGATCACATTTTTGGAGTAATTCTCTATTGAATTCTTCCAAACTGTGGAACCTTGGCACCGGTACCAGTAGGTTTCTGCGATGATATCCAACTTTGTTCTCAACATTACCTTTTTCATTCCCTGAATCAGGGTTGCAGAATACGGCTTTGAATCTGTAATGTTCCGCAAAATGCTGAAAACGTTCAGTTATCTCCCTGCCGCCACCTTTGATTATCTTTGTAACAATCGTGCGGGTATTGTCAAACCAGATTTCCGTGGGAACGCCGCCGATATATTCAAATATGGCTTTAAGGGCTTCCAGCAGGCACTCCATATTTTCTCCGTAGTGAAGCTGAAAAAATCCGGCATTGCAATTGGGAAAGCTGAGCACAAAGTGCTTGCCGTTGTGAAGCATTCCATTCTCATAAAATGATGAGGCTCCGAAGTCTCCCTGAGACTCCCCGGCATTATGCAGAAGAGGAATATATTCATCCTTTGCCCCGGTAAGCAACTCTTCCTTTCTGGCAGAAAAGTAATCTGCCACCAGCCGGTAACTGCAGTCATACTCCGGGAACTCTTCAGATAAACGTTTGTGAACGCGCCTAGCAGTATGACGTTGCTTTCTTGGTGCTTTTTTGTCCTCAAGAATCCACTCGTCGATTGTATCCTTGTATGGATCAAGCTTTGAAACATGTTGTTTTAAAATTGTTTTGCCCGGTTCAGGCAGGTTAAAATCCTCCTTGTCTACATATTTCTGTACTGTTTTCCAGTCAAGGCTCAGTTGCTTTGCAATCCGGGAGATATTCAAGCCTTGTTCATAGTACAGTTGTCTGATAGTATGAATTCGATCCATTGTAGTTGTCATTCCCCTTTCCTCCTTGTCCTATTTCTACAACAAGACAAGGTTAAATGATTAGTGGAATGCATGCAATGGATTTTCAGTTGATTAAATGAACCATAGATTATGTTAAAGAGCATAATCCGGAGCTCTGCATTTTTCTCCATTTTGGAGATGCAACTTTCTCCATTTTTGCTCTGCAACTTTCTCCATTTTTATTTTGCAACAAACAAAAAGGGAGAAAAGGATTTTGTGCTTGCACTGGAAGTCGGTGCATCTCACGACAAAGTGATTCAATCTTTTGATCACGAAGTTTATTTACGCCAAGCTGATGAAAGCCCCAAATTGAATTACGAACAGCGCACACAGCTTCTCTATGATAAGGGACAGCGCTGTTTTGAAGATGAAGTGGTAGACCGCTCTTCATTAGATGATGTAGATGAAGAAATAATAAATCTTTATCGAGAACACATGAACCTTTCTAATAGGTCTGTCCGTGAAATTCTTGACGCCAGGGGTATGCTTGTTGGCAGCAAATTGACAGTAGCCGGAGTGTTGCTTTTTGGAAAAAATCCAACAAAATATCTACCGCAGGCCAGACTTCGCTTTATCCGATATGACGGAATGTTTGCCGAGACTGGTCGAAGGCTTAACATCATAAAAGAACAAACTTTTGATGGTGCAATACCAAGAATTATCATGGAAGCTAGAAACTTTGTTAATACCCAGATGCGGGAATTTCAATATCTTAACGATGATGGTGTTTTTGAGAGGATGCCGGAGTATCCGGAATTTGCTTGGTTTGAAGGTCTTGTTAATGCACTTACTCATCGCAACTATTCCATGAATGGCGAACATATCAAATGTATCATGTTTGACGATCGTATTGAAATTTACAGCCCTGGACTTTTGCCTAATATTGTGACGATTGAGAACATTAGATATACCCGTTACTCAAGAAACCCTAAGATTGCCCGAGTTCTCTCCGAATTTGGTTGGGTCAAGGAAATGAATGAGGGTGTTAAGCGTATTTATACTGAAATGCAGAGCCTGTTTCTGAAAGATCCGGTTTATTCCGAACCGGGGCATCAAGTGCTTCTGCGATTGGAAAACAATATTCTCAATCGACAAGTAAGGATTACCGATTCGCTGAAGAGGAAATTGACGCCGGAGATTTTTAGCCAATTGAATAATGACGAAAGAGTGATTATGAAATTTTTACTTATGAATGGTAGTGTGACATCGAAACAGGCAACTGTCATTACAGGACGGAGTATGATAACGGCGAGAAAAGCATTAAGAAAACTGGAGGATAAGTCTCTAATAATGTGGCATGGAAATAACATGCATGACCCAACTCAATATTACTCGTTAGTTAATGAGTAATATTGATTCTTTCGAGTAGGTTTCGAGTAGTTTCGAGTATGCTTGCAGAAAGCAGAATATATTAAGGCGACAATATGCCTCAAACACATTCGTTTCAAGGGTTTTAGTTTAGCGTCTACCTTTCGAGTAGGTTTCGAGTAGGTTTCGAGTAGTTTCGAGTAGTTTTGCCGCTTACTGTATAGATTACTTATGTATATATTAGTAAAAGCTGATACCGGCGTTGCGGTTTAACTCGAAGAAAAAATGCGGAATTCGCAAATTTATTTCAACAAACCGGAATGGACGGTGTTACAGAATAGAATTTGCAAGAGAACAATATTCAAGGATAGTGATAGAACTCAAACACATTTCCGCATAAATCTCGCTTTTTACTGCTTTTTTACAGAAAAAGCCACAGGCATATTTAATGCATAAATATTAGTTAAGACTTTTAACGATATAATAAAACGAACTTGCTGACAATGGGTGGGTTAATTATATTAAGTTGCGGTATTAAGAAGTTTTTCCATGGGAGAACGATGCTTTGGCATTTTGCACAAATTTTGTTTCTGTAAAAAAAGCTCAGATTCAATGATTTGTGCAGAAAGTTAGGTCACCCTAACAAATTAATACTCCACAAAAGCGCTACTCCGAAATATTTGAGCAATATCTTTGCATAAAGTTTCAGCGATAAGGATAAATATACAAACTATAATTTTTCGAGGATACGGCTTTTACTTAATCGATGAGATACTATGAAAACCCCTTGACGCCACCCCCATTTATGAGTAAAATAGTAAAGTATCAATTTAATAATCTCGACAATGACGAGGACAGGTAGCCCCGCGTAATAACCTTACAGAGAGGAATTCATTTGCTGAGAGAATTCCGGTGAGGCGGCAAGCGAAAATCACCTCCGAGTCGAACATTCTAAGGAGAGACGGGATGATGGTCCCGTAACTAGGGTGGTACCGCGGTGAATAATCGTCCCTAACGAGTTTAAGTCAGGGGCGTTTTTTATATAGGCGTACCGGGAGAGTAAGAGAAAAGAAAGAGGAACAAACAACAAATGATCAGAAACTTATCAGACAAACCGATTGCAGAGGTGCAGACAGCCCAGGCAGAGGCATGGGAAAAAGAGGATCTGCTGGGCAAATGTGTGAGCACGAGAGAAGGACAGCCTAGCTTCGTGTTTTATGAAGGACCGCCGACGGCCAACGGCAAGCCGGGCATCCATCATCTTATGGCGAGAACCCTGAAGGATTCCGTAAATCGCTATAAAACCATGCAGGGCTTCAAGGTTAACAGAAAGGCAGGATGGGACACTCACGGCCTGCCCGTCGAAATTGAAGTGGAAAAGCAGTTGGGCATAGACGGCAAGCAGCAGATTGAAGAATACGGAATTGCGGCTTTTAACGATAGGTGCAAAACCTCTGTATTTGAATACAAGGGAATGTGGGAAGATATGAGCGACCGAATGGGCTTTATGTGCGACATGTGCGACCCCTATGTAACCCTTGAAGATGATTATATAGAAACCGGCTGGTGGATAATCAAGGAGTTCTTCAAAGGAGGACTCATCTATGAGGGACACAAGATTTTGCCTTACTGCCCGAGATGTGAAACCGGACTGGCTTCCCACGAAGTGGCACAGGGATACAAGGACGTGAAGGTTAACACCATTACGGTTAAATTCAAGCGCAAGGATGCCGACGAATACTTCCTGGCATGGACAACGACCCCATGGACGCTGGCGTCAAACGTTTCGCTGACGGTGGGACCTGAAGTGGACTATGTGAAGGCAAAGATGCTCGAAGGCGATGAAGAGGGAAATGTTTTCTATGTGGCGAAGAATCTGGCTGACAGCGTTCTTGGGGAAGGCAGGTACGAAGTACTGGAAACCATGAAGGGCAAGGATCTGGAATACATTGAGTACGAACAGCTCATGCCTTTCGTCAAGGCTGACAAAAAGGGCTTCTATGTAACCTGCATGGACTATGTAAGCACGGAGGACGGCACTGGAATCGTTCATACGGCGCCGGCTTTCGGTGAAGATGACTATCAGTGCGGGCGAAAGTACGACCTGCCTGTTTTGCAGCCCGTTGACGATCAGGGCCGCTATACGGAAACACCTTGGGCGGGACGCTTCGTAATGGAAGACGGCCTGGATGTTGATATCATTAAATATCTGGCGGAGGGGAACAAAATCTTCTCCAAGCAGAGGCTGGAGCACAACTACCCGCACTGCTGGAGATGCAAAACCCCTCTGGTTTACTATGCCAACCCCAGCTGGTACATCGAAATGAGCAAGCTGAAGGATGAGCTTGTTGCAAACAACAATGAAGTAAACTGGTATCCGGCATTCGTGGGCGAAAAGAGATTCGGCAACTGGCTGGCAGAGGTTAAGGACTGGGCGATTTCCAGAAACAGATTCTGGGGCACTCCTATTCCGATCTGGAGATGCAAGTGCGGTCATCTGGAATGTATCGGCAGCAGGGAGGAACTGGTGTCAAAGGCCATAGAGGACATCGATACGAGTATCGAACTGCACAGACCTTATGTTGACGATGTCCACCTGACCTGTCCGGAATGCGGCAAGGAGATGAGCAGAATTCCGGAAGTAATGGACTGCTGGTTCGACTCGGGGGCGATGCCTTTTGCACAGTGGCACTACCCATTTGAAAACGCTGATATATTCGACGAGGAACTGTTCCCGGCCGACTTCATCTGCGAAGGTATCGACCAGACCAGGGGATGGTTCTATTCGCTCATGGCGATTTCCACCTTTATCAAGGGGACTTCTCCGTATAGAAATGTTCTGGTCAATGACCTGATTCTCGACAGAGAAGGCAAGAAAATGTCCAAGCATATAGGCAACACCGTTGACCCCTTTGAAATGCTGAATAAGTACGGTGCGGACGCTTCCAGATGGTATCTGCTTCACACCTCACCGGCGTGGGCGCCTACCAAGTTTGATGAAGAGGGTCTGGCGGAAACCTTAAGCAAATTCTTCGGAACCGTCAGGAATGTGTACAACTTCTTCGTGCTGTACTCCAATCAGGATGAGCTGAATCCGGCATCACTCTCCGTTCCTTACGCGGAAAGACCTGAACTGGACAGATGGATAATTTCCAAGTACAACAAGGTTAAAAGGGCTGCGGAAGAAGCCATGGAGAAATATGACCACATGAAGGCTACCAGAGCTATTCAGGAGTTTGTAAATGAGGATCTGTCCAACTGGTATATCAGGAGAGCCAGGAGAAGATTCTGGGCGGAAGAGCTGACAGAGGACAAGAAGTCCGTATATGCCACAACCTATGAAATACTTGTGGGTATTGCCAGGCTGATGGCCCCGTTTGCACCTTTCCTTTCCGATGAGATGTACATCAATCTTACGGGGGAGGAATCCGTTCATCTGGCTTACTTCCCTAAGGCGGACGAATCTCTCATTGACGAAAAGGTTGAGGAGAGAATGGATCTGGTAAGAACCCTAGTTACTCTGGGAAGAGGAGCCCGGGAAAAGGAAAGGATCAAGGTTCGCCAGCCTCTGGGAGAGGTGCTGGTTGACGGTGCCTATGAGGAGGTTATCGGTGATCTGACTCCACTGATAATGGAAGAGCTGAATATAAAGAAGGTTGTCTTTGAGCACAACCTGGATGAATACATGAACTATTCCCTGAAGCCGAACTTTAAGGTTGCGGGGCCGGTTCTGGGCAAGAATATAAAAGCCTTCGGTGCGGCTATGGCACAGGCGGATCCGAAGGAAACCATTGCTGCCATGAGTGAAGCGGACAAAGTAGTGCTTAATCTCGGCGGCGAGGATGTGGAAATCACACCTGACATGGTGGATGTTCGCATCGATGCCAAGGAAGGTTTTGCTGTAGCCATGGAAAACAATGTTTTCATAATTCTCGACACGACCATCACTCCCGAGCTGGAAGCTGAAGGTCTGGCCCGCGAGCTGATTTCTAAGATTCAGCAGATGAGAAAGGCCAACAATTACGAGATGATGGATAGGATAGAAATATTTGTGGATGCCGATGAAGCCGTTAAAGGGGCCATTGAAGCCCATAAGGGGTACATCATGAAAGAAACTCTGGCGGATGCGGTTACCGAGGCCGATGACCTTGAAAGAGTTAACCTTAACGGACATAAGACCGGACTGGGAATAGAACGAAAATGAGCACTTCCATTGAAAACTTAAGAATACTGGCGGAGCGCGATGTAAAGGATCACACGGCTATCTTTGATCTATACGTGACCTTGGGCCGCGATATAGATTATCTGTCGATTAAATTCGGAATGGGTCCGGATGATGTGATAAATCTGCTGGAAGGGTACGGTGAGAAACTGCGGATTCCCGAGGCGGATGCTCCGGCTGATCCCGAGGCGGCACAGGCCGTCAAGGAGTTCGGGGTTGCGCTGAACTATTCCGGCAAGGGTCGTTTCAATAAGCTTTCCCGCCTTCTCATCGAAGAATACGTGGAACATTTTTACCCCGGAATTGCGACAAATCCGGCTAACGACTGGATCTGTCTGGAGGAGTATCTGGACAGGATGCATAAGGGCTGGAGAAAGCAGCTTGTTGAGGACGCAAAAGCCGGAAAGGACGCAAAATCCGGCAGAAAAGTCCGCAACAAGTTCAAGCTGTACTGATATCCGACAGCTCGCTTGGGAGGAGCATGGTTTGAGCACTTTTTTCTGGAGCCAGGTGGCAGGATCCATTGGTGTCATCTGCTTCATTATTTCATTTCAGATAAAATCAAATGCGGCACTCTATCTCATGCAAATGCTCGGCAGTGCCGCCCTTGGCGTGCAGTATCTGCTGCTGGAGGCATACAGCGGATGCATCATCGTTGTGATAGTTATAGTACGAAACCTTTTCCTCTTGAAAATCAATGATTGGGAGATCGTACGGTGGAAGGGCTGGGTGGTGATTGTAATCGCCATTTCAGCAGCTGCGACGGCGTTTATCTGGGAAGGCATTGAGGATATTTTCAGCTTTCTGGCCTTAGCCGGGGGAACTATCGGGCTCTGGACCAACAATGCTCAGAAGATTCGGCTGGCCAATCTGGTCTGCGCTTCACCCAGCTGGCTGATTTACGATATACTGGTTCACGCCTGGGCCGGTATCCTTAACGAGATTATCGTGCTCAGTTCCATTCTTATATCCATTTACAGATTCGGCTGGAAGAACATGGGTGAGAATACGGAATTCGTTAAAGGTAGAAACGAAAAATGAAAAATCTGCTTGGAATGACAATTGAAGAGTTAAAAAGTTTTGCCGTGGATGAGCTGGGAGAAAAGGCTTTTCGCGGCAAACAGCTTTTTGTTTGGATAAACCGGGGCGTTGATGACTTCGATGATATGACCGACTTGCCGAAGCCTCTTAGGGAGAAGCTGAAGTCCCTTGCCTTTGTGGGCAATGTTTCGGTAATGGACGTTCAGAAGGATGAGAAGGACGGAACTCATAAATTTCTCTTTGGCTTCGGTGAACCGGGACAGAAACCGGCGGATGCCGTTGAAGGCGTATTTATGAAATACAGGTACGGGAATTCCTTTTGCGTCTCTTCACAGGTGGGCTGCCGCATGGGATGCAGATTTTGTGCATCGGCATTGGGCGGATTCGTACGCAACCTGACTGCCGGCGAGATGCTGGGGCAGGTATTCGCTGCAGAGAAATATACGGGAGAATCAATCAATCACATTGTGGTTATGGGTATGGGTGAGCCTTTTGATAATTATGAGGAACTGAAGACATTTCTGAAGATTTTGCATGATCCTGAGGGCAGAAATCTCAGCTATAGAAACATCACCGTGTCGACTGTCGGGATTGTTCCTGCAATTGAACGGTTTGCCGATGATTTCCCTCAGGTGAATCTGGCAGTATCGCTCCATAGTGCGGATGATGAGGGGCGAAGTGAAATAATGCCCGTCAACAGGAAGTGGTCCGTGGATGAATTGCTTGACACAGTGCGTGAATATACTGAAAGGACCGGGCGCCGTGTCACCTTCGAGTACGCTCTGATCCGCGGTGAAAATGACAGACCTGAAGACATCGCTTTGCTCCGGGACAAACTCAGAGGCATGCTCTGCCATGTGAACCTGATTCCGCTCAACAAGGTTGAAGAGTCCGGTTTTGAAGGGACGAGCCGCATTCGGGCTGAGGAAATTGCCGCTCAACTGGAACGGACCGGAATCCCCGCGACCGTCAGACGCGAACTGGGCGGAGAGATAGACGGAGCTTGCGGGCAGTTGAGGATGCGAAGCACCTGAGAATGAGAAACACCTGAAAATCTCCGCCACGATATATTGTTTTTCGGTTGCCCGTCCTAACCAAATAAGGTATAATTGTTACAATCCCATCTTTGACAGTTGATCGAACTCAAAAACCGGCAAACGGTTACAATAACAGGCGTTGCCGGTTTTTCAGTGTGATTGTATTTGTAGTATTTTTTCTACTTTTTCGTTGATTTGATAATTTTTTTCATATTTTTTTCAGTTACAATTTCGGTATCAGTACGAAATCCAAAAATGTCGTGCAGGGCATCTGTAATTTCAGTGCGGGTGTACTCCGGAAGGTATCCGATTCCATCCATTCTCAGAAAATCCATTTTGCGAAGTGTGCTTATGAGTTCTGTAACCGTATATTGCTCATTTAATTTGTGCTCAAGAAGGCGATATACAAGAAGAGATAAGAAGCATGTCAGAAAGTGTGCTCGAATGCGCTCGTCTCTTTGCAGGTATACAGGTCTCGCTTTGAATTCGGACTTCATGATGCGGAAGGATTCTTCAATCTCCCATCTGCGATGGTTAACCTTAAGTATGTCAGAAACAGAATCTTCAAGGGTGGTGCAGACTGCTGTGAATCCGTCATATTTCGCTTCTTCAATAATTTTCTCCTCGTTCAAAGAAGTTACTGTTTTGTCTGCAACAACGCCGTCCATGGTTATTTGTGTCTCTTCTATGAATCTTGTCGGTGAGTTCGGGTTGCGAGTTTTAGAGCCGGAACCGCTTTCGATAATATTGATTGCTCTATCAATCTGACGCTCTCTGATTTGCTGTTGGTAATGTTTGTACCTTGGGCTGTATGAAACAATCAGCCTCTGTTCAAAGTCGTCCTCATTCAGCCAGCGCTCTTTGTGGAATACACTGTTTTTATGCAACTCTTCGTCAATCTGAGAGATGTCATACTTTCTGCCATCGCTGCCAAGTGACCATCCTTCAGGATTCAAAGCCCATTCCTGCAAATGCCCTTTCATCTTCTTAACAGACTGTGTAACTATGAAAGAACGATCTGCCACATCATTGAAGCGCCGGTTTACTGCAGATGCAAGCCCTGCATCTGTACAGATAATGAATTTTGCGAGAGAAAAGTCATTAATAATCTTTTTCTCCATAGGAATAAGCGTAGGCTGTTCGTTTTCGTTTCCGGGGAATACTGTGAACGCAAGGGGAAAGCCGTTACCATCAAGAAAAAGACCAAACTGGACAATGGGATTGGGTCTGTGCTCTTTACTCTTTCCGTATTTGCGGATCCCCTTTTCTTCTTCTATCTCAAAGAAAAAATTTGTGCAGTCGTAGTAAAGAACGGCATCGTTGCGTTCAGCTTTAGCAGCCTCATAGATACGCGCCTGTATGAAGTCGGATTCTTTGTCCAGGACATCCAGAGCACGATAAATATCATGCAGTTCAAAATCAGGTAATTCCAGAAGTTCTTCCATATACTCGTAAGAGGATAGTTTTGAAGAAGGGGAAAGAACCCGCGCATAGATCAGTCCGGAAAGAATGGATGACAGATCATATTGGAAATCATATCTGGAACTGATCTCATCGCAGATCTTTTTCAGACCAAGTTCGTGAAATATTTTCTGCAGAAAGAGGTAGCCGCCTCCGAAGGTTGACTTTTCTCCGAAGGTTAGCTGCTTTCCTTCGGAAAGTTCGATTGGAATCTTTAATTCGTTGTTTTTCTCAGCTTCCGTGTAGATCCGTGCTTGTTCTTTTGCCCAAGCAATTACCTTGTCTCTGTTATTGTCATGCTCCGGAAGCAAACTGGCCATTGAGCCCAGCTTCTTGAAAATTTTAGATGTGCTTTTGCCTTTGTCATTTCGGAATGATTTTATTATATATAGCTGCTCAGCATTTGAGGATTTTACGATATTAAGTCTCATGTTGATAACCTCCATCATCCAAGTGAGTTAAATACTAATATATTTGCTTATATTATACCATACAATACTAAACAATACTACAAATATTTTCGAAAATTTGACAAAAAAATATAGCCGTGTCAAGGCTCTTGGCGTTTTTTTTGCTATTTAACTGTCAAACTCCCGTATCGCTCCATAGTGCGGATGATGAGGGGCGAAGTGAAATAATGCCCGTCAACAGGAAGTGGTCCGTGGATGAATTGCTTGACACAGTGCGTGAATATACTGAAAGGACCGGGCGCCGTGTCACCTTCGAGTACGCTCTGATCCGCGGTGAAAATGACAGACCTGAAGACATCGCTTTGCTCCGGGACAAACTCAGAGGCATGCTCTGCCATGTGAACCTGATTCCGCTCAACAAGGTTGAAGAGTCCGGTTTTGAAGGGACGAGCCGCATTCGGGCTGAGGAAATTGCCGCTCAACTGGAACGGACCGGAATCCCCGCGACCGTCAGACGCGAACTGGGCGGAGAGATAGACGGAGCTTGCGGGCAGTTGAGGATGCGAAGCACCTGAGAATGAGAAACACCTGAAAATCTCCGCCACGATATATTGTTTTTCGGTTGCCCGTCCTAACCAAATAAGGTATAATTGTTACAATTATAAGAAGAAGGTATCCCCTTAAATATATAGAAGTGCAGGGTTAACCCCGGGAGGAAGGAGCAATGGTCAAGTTACTTATAGGTCATAAAGGAAGCGGCAAGACGAATCGGATGATTCAGCTGGCCAATGATGCAATAAAAGTCAGTGATGGCAGCATCGTTTTCATCAACAAGAATCACAGGTTGATGTATGAACTTTCATATAGAATAAGAGTTATATGCATGGAAGATTTCGAGCATATCACAAATATTGATGAGTATATAGGTTTCCTTTATGGCATTATCAGTTCCGACCATGATATAGAGATAATTTTCATCGACAGCATTATGAGACATGCCGATGTTTCGTTAGGTGACCTGCCTGAGTTCATTGACAGACTCAAATTGATTTCGCAGGTTTACGATCTGGATTTCATAGTCAGCATCAGCGCCGATAAGGAAGAGATGATCGGAGTGGACTTCGAAGGTTGTGAAATTCTGAATGAAATGGAATGATTAGGCTGAACCATTGGATCTGAAGGCGGTGATATCACCGCCTTTTTTTAAGAAAATAATTTTTTTAAGAAATAAACAGAGGGGGAGTATGAAAAAAGCATACGCATGCGTATTTGCGGCAGCATTGCTGTTCGCCACCATGGAGGTGGCATGCAAGATAGGGGGAAACAACCTGGATCCGTTCCAGTTGACGTTCATCAGATTTGCCATAGGCGGGCTGATGCTGCTGCCTTTTGCGTTAAAGGATATAAGGAAAAACGAAACTAAATTGACGGCAGAGGATTTTGTGATACTTGCGGGGATAGGCACACTTGGTATTGCTGTGAGCATGGTGCTGTTCCAGATAAGTGTCAATACCAGCAATGCTTCCACCGTATCGGTTATTTTTTCCATGAATCCCTTCTTTACAATGACATTCGCGCATATATTTACCAGCGAAAAAATGAACATATATAAGGCGGCGGCACTGGCAATTGCACTGGCGGGCATCGTATTCATGTTCAGGCCGTGGGACATTCAGGAGGGCAATACCGCACTGGGAATGACACTGATGGTGCTTGCGGCACTGGTGTTCGGGTTGTATACTGTTCTGAGCAAATACAGCATCAGAAAGATGGGGCTTATGGCGCAGACCAGTATCAGCTTCCTGCTCGGATCCTTTGTACTCATGGTGATTATTATCCTCATGGGCAGACCTGTTCTGGATGGAGTGACGGAGAGCATACCTATCATTATATACACGGGAATTCTGGTTACCGGTATGGGATATTTCTTCTACTTCAAGGCAATAGAGTTGGCGGATGCCACTACGGGTTCCTATGTCTTTTTCCTGAAGCCGGCTATGGCACCGGTGTTTGCTGTGATAGTGCTGAATGAGACTTTACTGTGGAATACATATGTGGGGATAATCCTTGTTTTGGCGGCATCCCTGCTGAATCTGATATATCAAAAGAAAGCGATAAAGAAACTATGAATAAATGTGACAAGATAACAACTGACAGAGTCAGGCAGATTTTTTCAAAATACAAGCCGGTGGGAGAGATGGATTCCCGGCATTTTGCAGTGCTTGTGCCCATAGTTGAGGGGCCTGACGGACCGGAGGTTCTGTACGAGGTGAGAGCATATGACATGGACAGACAGCCGGGAGAAGTCTGCTTCCCGGGCGGTATGATTGAGCCGGACGAGAGCCCTCTTGACTGCGCCCTCAGGGAAACGGAGGAGGAGATTGGTATTCCGGCTTCGGATATAGATATCCTAGGGGAACTCAGTGCGGTTCACATGATAGCCGGATCGAGGATTTACTGCTTTGTAGGTGCCGTAAGTGACAGCGGTATGAAGAAGCTTACTCTCAACCCTGATGAGGTTGCGGAAGTTTTTATCGTTGGAATTGACAAAATAATGGCTACCAAGGCGGAGGTTTACAGCAGCATCATGACTCAGGTCGTGGATGAGAAATTCCCATATGAGAAAGTGACGGGAAGAACATCTTACCCGTGGAGGAACAAGGAGGTTCCGGTGCCGGTGTATTTTATTGATGACAGGATAATCTGGGGAATGACCGGACGTATGACCATGGAGCTGGCGGAGGTATTGGAATGTTTAGAATAGCTTTATGCCAGATTGCAGGTTCGCCGGACAAGGAGCTTAATCGTGAAAAAGCGGGGAAATACGTGAGAGAGGCAGCGGAAGCGGGAGCACAGATTGTATGTCTGCCGGAGATGTGGAGCTGCCCGTATTCATCTGACTGCTTCAGAGACTATGCGGAGCCTGCGGATGGGGAATCCGTGCGGTTTATGGCAGGTCTGGCCCGGGAACTTGGCATTTATCTCATAGGCGGAACCGTTTCCGAACTTGATGATAGCGATGTGTCCGAAGATGGAAATCCTCGTGTCTATAATACAACTTTTTGCTTTGACCGGCAGGGCAATCTTATAGGGCGCCACAGGAAGGTGCACCTCTTTGATATCGATGTTCCGGGCAAAGTCAGGTTCATGGAGTCCGATACGCTTTCGGCGGGTAACGAGATGACGATTCTGGATACGGAGTACGGCAAAATCGGCGTGGCAATCTGCTACGATGTGCGCTTCCCGGAATGGTTTATGAAGATGGCGCTTGAGGGCGCCGGGCTGGTATTTCTTCCGGCGGCATTTACGAATACCACCGGTGCGGCCCATTGGGATATAATTATTCGTGCCAGGGCGATAGACAATCAGCTTTACTTCGCGGCTAACGCACCGGCGAGGGATGAGAATGGAGTTTTTAAAGCCTACGGACATTCATGCATAATTGACCCATGGGGGCAATTTATTGCCCACGCGGATGAAAAAGAGTGTATAATTTATGGTAACATAGATTTAGATTATGAGGAAGATATAAGAAATCAGCTGCCGCTCCTGAAGCACAGGCGGCCGGAGCTGTATTAGGAGATCAAACTGTATCAGGAGACCTGAATGAAGAGATTTATTTCCCTTATAACAACTGCAGCAGTGGCACTTGCTATGGTTATTACCTTAGCCGGGTGCAAGGACAACTCCTCCAACAAGGTTCAGCCGGAGGAAATGGTTGAGTATGAAATCGCCATGATTACCGATGACAGTCTGGTTATGGATGGCGGAAACAGCGAAGCGGCTTGGAGCGCCATAACGGAGTTTGGGGCCGGTAACGGAATCTCCCACAAGTATTATAAGGCTACGGAAGCGACGAAGAATGCCTACAAAGAGGCCATTAAAACGGCAGTTAAGAAAGGTGCAGGAATAATTATCCTCGACGGATATACATTCGGCGATACGGAAGTTTCATTTGAGGGTGATTATTCGGATGTGAATTTCATAGTTCTGAACGCGACACCCGTTGATGAGAAAACCGACAAGGTCAGAATCGCCGATAATATTACGGCTATACACTTTGAATCCGAACAGACGGGCTTCTTGGCGGGCTATGCGGCTGTGGCCGAAGGATATACCAAGCTGGGTTTCATAGGGGAATCGGAAGCGGATCTGATAAGCGGCTTCGGATGCGGATATGTTAAAGGCGCCGACAGGGCAGCCGGTGAGGCCGGTATCGATGTTGAAATAAGATATTTATATTGTAATACTGAAACTGCAGCAGATGCCTTTGATATTGCCAAAACCTGGTACGAAGAGGGTACCGAGGTCATCTTTGCCTGCGGACAGGGAGTGGAGAAAGAAATTATTCGTGCGGCCGAGTCGACTGAAGGCAAAGTCATCGGAAGCTGCCTTGAAAAAACCGACCTTTCGGACACGGTTATAGCGACGGCGGTCCACGATATAAAAACCGCACTGGAAAGGGTTCTTTATGACTATAAAGAAGGAGAGCTTGAAACGGGTGTGATAATAACCTACGATGTAAACAATTCCGGAGTATATCTGGCTGTAGCGGAAGATAGAATGATAAACTTCGGTTCTGCGGAAGCAGAAGCACTTCAGAAGGCAATTGCTGACGGTGAGATAAATCTTCGCATCGGAAATATCACCGATCCCGAGCGTATAAATGCACCTCACGTTAAGATAATAAGGTAATTCGGAGGCAGCCCGGGCTAACCGCACGGAGCCGGACAGGGTGCATATGTATGTCAAGCATTTAGGAAAATGTCCTAAAAAATAACTAACATAAGCACCGGTAATTATGAGGATTGCCGGTGCTTTTTGACACACTTACGCAGCCCAGTCTTCTTCTCGTCCTTCCATTGCTTTTACGAACTTCATAAAATTGTCCTTTTTCCAAGGGTGATCCATTGGAGGAATGAAAACTTTCCTCTTTTTTTTCGGCGACTGTTTCTCCTGCTTAAGGTTAAAATATCGTGACTGTACTTCATGCTGTGGTATTTCTTCTAAACCATAGATTCGTTCGTTAATGCTGCAGTACAGTTTCCCGGACAGGGTTTTAATTACTAAAGCAGCCGTTTTACGATGGAAGAATACTTCAGAACCATTTTCATCCACAGGTAAAAAGTGCTTTGCCCATATGCGTATACAATGACCGTGATCAACTTTTCTTTCAGCAATTACTGATAGGAATAGGTCAATTTGAGATTTTTCCGGTTGCGATTCAAATACGGATTGTATAGAATCAAGAGGAAGAGCAAACTGACGATTGAATTCTTTTAGGTAGGATTTTAAGAATTCATTTGCCTGCTCGATTGTTGTCACGCCTGCAAGCCGTAGTTCGACACACAGGCGTGACTGTAATGTCTGGAACAACCTTTCTATTCGACCTTTGGCCTGAGGGACACTGGTCGTTTTAATTTCTACCCCCAGCTGTTTACAGGCATATGCAAACTGTGTCATTGTATTGTTTTCAAGCTTGTTCTCACCATAGCGCTTGTATTCAAAAACAGTTCTGCGGTCTGTATAGAACATGTAAGGTATGCCGTAATCCGTAAGGATTTGTTCAAATACATGGTAATACCCGTTAAGCGTCTCCTGGCTGTCAAAGTAGGCACCGACCACATTTCCGCTGGCATCATCTATTGCAGCATGTAATGTGGCTTTGATGCCGGCAAACCAAGGGTGTAATGAGGCATCCATTTGAATCATCTCACCTGAGAACGCACATCTTGGTCTTCGTGGGTGAGGGTCATCAACCTCCTGAATTTTCTCTTTTAATTCTGTCTGCTTTTTCTTTGATTTTGTTGATGCAAGCTGCTCATTGAGCCTTTTCTTTAGCTTGCGCTTAGTAGCTCTGTGTGCCTTGGGAGACAGGATTTCCGCTTCATACATAATGGACGATATGGCAGATTCGGAAATCTTAATGCCTTCGTTTCTGGCAAGCAGCTCGGAAAAATGTTTGAAATTAGCATCGGAATACTTGTTAAGGTACAAGGTGATGATTTCATTCTCAAATTCTGCACTGAAAGCATTGGAAGGGGTACGAGCTTTGTTCTTATGAGAAAATGCACTTTTGCCTTCCAATTTGTAACGCTTAATAAGTCTGTTGATTGTTCTTACGGTAACGCCAAGTTTTAATGCTGCACGCTTCTTGCTGCCGCCTTTTTCGACCAGCCTTTTAATGGTCTCATACTTTTTCTGTTCATTCACGGTTAATTCTACCTTTCTCATGTCCACCTCTCTTTCAGGAGAGATTATACATGTAATTTTGATTTGGGACATTTTCCCTTGCATTTACTTAAGACATTATCGCTTTTGAATCAGAACACGGAGCCGGACAGGGTGCATATGTATTGTCTTTTTTATCACGATGTGGTAAACTCATGTCGTGATTTTACTGTTTTAAATAAGGAACGGATTAATATGATTAATATGCTGGGTAAATTAAAATTGAGAAAAAAGGAAACCGGGAATATACGTCCTGAGAAGTACGACAGAAGGAAATCGATTCCTAAGGCGGAAACGGAGTTTCTGTATAAGAACAGTGCGAAGATTTTGCGTGAAAAGAATAAAATCGATCAGGAACTCTATGTTAAGCACGATGTGAAGAGAGGATTGAGAAATGCCAACGGAACGGGTGTTGTCGTTGGACTGACCCACATCGGCGAGGTTATCGGCTACTCGATCGATGAAGAGGGAAAGAAAGTACCTCAGGAGGGAGAGCTCTACTATCGCGGGTATGATATTAAAGATCTGGTTATGAGCGCCACAGGTGAAAACAGATTCGGGTTTGAGGAGATTTCCTATCTGCTTATGATGGGGGAACTTCCAAGCAAAAAGGAATTGAATTTCTTTAACGAGGTTCTTGGGAATCATCGCGAGCTTCCTGAGGGTTTCGCACGTGATATGATATTGACGGCACCGTCCAACAACATAATGAACAAGCTGGCCAGAAGCGTACTGGCTCTGTATTGTTATGATGATAATCCGGATGATGTTTCCATAGCAAATGTGCTGCGCCAGTCGCTGAATCTCATGGGATATTTCCCTGCGATTATTTCCTATGCCTATCAGGCGAAGAGTTCATACTATGATAACAAGAGCCTGCATATACATACTCCGATTCGTGAACTTAGCACTTCCGAGAATATCCTCAGGATGCTGCGCCCTATGGGCGAATATACGGAGCTGGAAGCCAAGCTTCTTGATGTATGCATGATGCTCCATGCGGAGCATGGCGGAGGAAATAACTCATCCTTCACGACTCAGCTGGTTTCATCTACCGGAACGGATACGTATTCGGCTATTTCCGCTGCTGTAGGTTCATTGAAGGGGCCTAAGCACGGAGGAGCGAATATCGCAGTAATAAACATGATCAGGGACATCAAGAAGAATGTGCCGGATACGGGAAACAAGGGGGCTCTTGATGCCTATCTGATAAAGCTTCTTAAGGGGGAAGCGGGGGACAGATCCGGACTGGTTTACGGTATGGGACATGCCATCTACACCCTTTCCGATCCCCGTGCCACAATCCTTAAAAATATGGCCAAGCAGCTGTCCGTCAGTAAGGATCAGGTAGAGGAATTCCTCCTCTGCGATTACATAGAAAAACGCGTGCCGGAACTGGTGTCCGAAATGCGCGGGCAAAGTGTCAATATGTGTGCCAATGTGGATCTCTATTCGGGCTTTGTGTACGACGCACTGGATATACCGACGGATGTTGCAACGCCTCTGTTTGCGACGGCCAGACTGTCAGGATGGTGTGCACATCGTCTGGAGGAACTCGTTGCCGGCGGTAAACTCATGCGCCCCGCATACAGTAACGTCCAGCCTTACAGGGAATATGTGCCGATGGATGAGCGAAAAAATATATATATTAAATAAACATGAACGATAAAGAACTGAGAAGAGCATGTGAAAGAGAATTAAAATATGTAAAGAAAGCCGAACGGGAAATGCAGCAAAAAGCCATGGAGCCTCATTCTCCATGGAAGGCCGTTCTGGGAGGAGCTATACCCGAAAGGGTTCATGACAGTCTGCAGGCAGCTTATGCAAAAGCTTTCGAAATTATTTTTGAGAATGCTGTCGGTGTAATCGAGCTGACCTACAACAAGAGCGATATAGAAAAGGATTTCATAATCCACAATTTCGCAGTCGATACAAAGCGATCACAGGATGAGCTCAAAAGAATCAGAAGGAAGGCTGAAAGTTCGGATTTTTTTAATTCAATTTTTACGACGGTTGAGGGAGTAGGTCTGGGAGTGCTGGGGATAGGGCTCCCGGACATTGTTATCTTTCTCGGTTTTATTTTGAAGTCGGTATACGAGACAGCCATCAAGTACGGATATGATTATGAAAAGCCTGAAGAAAGGCTTTTCATTCTTAGGCTCATGTCAGCTTCCGTTCGCAGACGTGATAAATGGATTGAAGCGGACATGGAAATTGACGAAATGCTGTCGGCATATGCCAGGGGCAAGGGGCTGCCGGTACCTATGCGGGATGACATGCAGGAGCAGATTGAGACCACTGCCGAGGATTTCGCAATGGACATGCTGGTGCTCAAGTTTATCCAAGGGCTGCCGCTTGTGGGAGTTCTGGGAGGAATGGGGAATCCCATATATTATAAAAAGATTTTGCAGTATGTGAGGGTGAAATATTACAAGAGATATTTGCTGGAGAAGATGAAATGATTACAGGCAAGCAGAGAAGTTATCTGAAGAAACTGGGGCTGGAGCTGGATCCTGTTGTATATATAGGGAAGGCGGATCTGACGGAGAACGTGCTGAAGGAGATGGATGTTCTTCTGGAGTCCCGCGAGTTGATAAAAGTTAAGCTGCAGGAAAGCAGCACGATGGAACCCAAAGAGGCGGCCAATAAGGCGGCTGAGATTCTCGGCGCCGAATTCGTGCAGGCCATCGGAAGGAAATTCATTCTGTACAGGCAGGCGAAGGAGAAGGACAAGAGAAAGATAGTGCTGCCGTGATTTGCCCGAATGATTTGCCCGTTGGAGCAAAGTTATAAGGCTGCTGTGCATATGGCAACTGCTGTACGTATGGCAGTTTTTTGTTGATTTCCGAATAAAATCCATTTTTTCATGTGATTTTGCGGAAAAAATCATAAGTCATGTGAGATGTATATTCCCTGCATACGGCACGACCTGATATAAACAACAAACTTGCCGGGATTGGGCGGACCAACCGGATTAGTTTGCGGTCAGATAGGTTTTTTATGTGAGAAGAGGAAAAATTTCAATTTTTGGTTTATTCCGTTTCTGTAAAAAAGACCAAAATAACGCGATTTATGCGGAAATAAAATAAATTAAAATTGTAATTAATCCTACATTTTATTTAATCCTGATTATTAATGCATAAATTACTGCATCGAAGCATAAATATGCATTTCTGCAAATGCTTCGCCTTCGGCCGGTAAATTTATGCTATGAACGCGGCAGTATAATATTAGTTGTAAATAAATTGTGGTATAATTGCTCCATGGCAGAATTCAAGGTTCACTCCGAGTTTGACCCCATGGGGGATCAGCCGGAGGCGATAGAGACAATTGCAGAGGGAATCCTGGAGGGTAAAAGAGCACAGACGCTCATGGGCGTGACCGGAAGCGGCAAGACTTTTACTATGGCGAAGATTATTGAGAAGGTGCAAAAGCCTACTCTGGTCATCAGCCACAACAAGACGCTGGCGGCACAGCTGCACGGAGAGTTCAGGGAGTTTTTTCCGGAGAATGCGGTGGAGTATTTCGTAAGCTATTACGACTACTATCAGCCGGAAGCCTACGTGGCGTCCACGGATACTTATATTGAAAAGGATTCGGATATAAATGATGAGATCGAGAAGCTGAGGCACTCGGCGACGGCTTCTCTGAGTGAGAGAAAGGATGTCATTATAGTGGCGTCCGTTTCATGTATTTACGGTCTTGGCAGCCCTATAGATTACGAGAATCAGGTTGTGTCCTTAAGACCGGGGATGGAGAGAGACAGACAGGAGCTTTTGCGCAAGCTGGTGGATATTCAGTATATGCGAAATGACATGGCTTTTGAACGGGGGACATTTCGAGTGCGCGGAGATACGATAGATATTTATCCGGCAGGATCGGAGAATGCCGTGAGGATTGAGATTTTCGGCGATGAAATTGAAACCATCAAGGAGATAAATCCTGTAACCGGGGAAATTATCGGAATCAGAAATCACGTGGCGATTTATCCCGCATCCCACTATGTGTCCAGTCCTGAAAAGATAGAAGGGGCCATCGCCACCATAAGCGAGGAACTGGAGGAGAGACTGCAGTGGTTCCGCGATCGCGGCAAGCTTGTTGAAGCCCAGCGTCTCGAGCAGCGTACCCGTTACGACATTGAAATGCTGCGGGAGGTGGGCACATGCAAAGGCATCGAAAACTATTCCCGCCACTTGGTCGGTCTGCCGCCGGGAAGCAGACCCTACACTCTTATTGACTATATACCGGAGGATTTCCTCATTATTATAGACGAGTCCCATGCCATGCTTCCGCAACTTAGGGGCATGTACAACGGAGACAGATCAAGGAAGCAGTCTCTGGTGGACTACGGGTTCAGGCTTCCGTCTGCACTGGATAACAGACCCCTCAGGTTCGAGGAGTTCAATGAACTCGTGGACCAGATTATATATGTCAGTGCTACGCCTGCGGATTATGAAAAGGAGCAGAGCGGAGGGATCTCGGCCGAGCAGATTATCAGACCGACGGGTCTGCTGGATCCTGTGATTGAGACCCATCCTACCGAAGGGCAGATTGATCATCTTATAGGCGAAATTAACGGTGTCGTTGAAAAGAACGGGCGGGTTCTCGTGACAACTCTCACGAAAAAAATGGCTGAAAGCCTGACCGAATACCTGAAAAACTCGGGAATCAGAGCCAGGTATCTGCATTCGGATATCGAAGTTCTGGAGAGAATGGAGATTATCCGTGACCTGCGTATGGGCGTGTTCGATGTGCTGGTGGGAATAAATCTGCTGAGAGAAGGCCTGGATATTCCGGAGGTTTCTCTTGTGGCCATCATGGATGCGGATAAGGAGGGGTTCCTGAGAACGGAGACATCCCTCATTCAGACCATCGGACGGGCCGCCCGCAATGTGGACAGCAAGGTGCTCATGTACTGCGACGGGGTAAGCAGAGCTATGGAAGCTGCAATTGAGGAAACCCGGCGAAGGCGCCGTGTCCAGCAGGAATATAACGATGCCAACGGGATTACACCGACCAGTGTCAGAAAGGCAATTCGCGACGTGATTGAAGCAACGAAGGCCGCCTCCGAACTGGATGGTTACGATGCCTTCCTGTCAGGACGAAGTCCGCTGGAGCTGACAAAACGGGAACTGACCGACTACGTGTCAAAACTGGAAAAGGAAATGAAGCAGGCGGCAGCGGATCTGCAGTTTGAGAGAGCTGCACAGCTGCGGGACCTGGTATTTGAATACAAGGCAAGACTGTAAAGAAGCATTAAAGAGGAATATATGGCAAAAGATATTGTAATAAGAGGAGCTAAAGAAAATAATTTAAAGAGTCTGAATGTGACAATTCCCAGAGACAAGCTTGTAGTGCTTACGGGACTGTCGGGGTCCGGCAAGTCATCGCTGGCTTTTGATACTATCTATGCCGAAGGGCAGCGAAAGTATATGGAGAGTCTCTCTTCCTATGCCCGGCAGTTTCTGGGGCAGATGGAAAAGCCCAATGTGGAGTCCATCGAGGGGCTGAGTCCGGCAATAAGTATAGACCAGAAATCGACCAGTCATAACCCCAGATCCACGGTGGGAACGGTAACGGAGATATACGATTATCTCAGACTCATGTACGCCAGAATCGGCATACCCCACTGTCCAATATGCGGTATAGAGATAAGCAGTCAGACGGTGGATCAGATTGTGGAAATTCTCATGGAGGAAGAAGAGGGGACACGCATTACCGTGCTTGCTCCCGTAGTGCGTCAGAGGAAAGGGCAGCACGAAAAGATCATTGACAGAATCCGCCGCGAAGGTTTTACAAGAGCCCGCATAGACGGAGAAATCGTCATGATTGAAGAAGAGGAAATAAGTCTCGAGAAAACTTTCAAACATACCATAGAGATAGTAATCGACAGAATCAGGATAAGAGACGGCGTGCAAAGCCGTCTGTCGGAAGCGTGCGAACTGGCTATTAACCACGGGGACGGACTGGTGCAGGTAATCATCGGCCCGCCATCGGGGGACGGCGCCGGTGCCGGTGGCGGAAGCGGTGCCGGTGGCGGAAGCGGTGTCGATACCGAACGAACCTTCAGCACCGCCCTGGCCTGTCCGGAACACGGGGTCAGTGTGGACGAACTGGAGCCGAGAATGTTTTCGTTCAACAATCCCCTGGGGGCATGTCCGGAGTGCAAGGGGCTGGGCTTCCTGCAGAAAATCGATCCTGATCTGCTTATTCCTGATCAGAATAAGAGCATTCTTGAAAAGGCACTGGGAAATGCCTTTGCATCAATGGAGTATACCAGCTACTACTGGCAGGTAATCGACGCCCTGGCAAAAAAGTACGACGCTGATCTGGAGCTCCCTTTCAGGAAACTGCCGAAGAAATTCCGTGATGTGCTCCTCTACGGTTCCGGCGATGAAAAACTGGTGTACACCTACACCAACAGGCAGGGCTTCACGCAAAACAGAAGCCATACCTTCGAGGGTATAATCCCAAACCTGGAGCGCCGATATCAGGAATCAAGCTCCGACTGGATTAAGGGTAAGATAGAACAATACATGAGCATATCCGAGTGCCCTGCCTGCCGTGGACGCAAGCTCAGACCGGAGCTGCTGGCGGTGACCGTCGGCGATAAAAGCATTATGGAGTTCACCGATATGGCAGTAAGTGAGGCACTTGTGTTTACGGACCGGCTTGCTGATGCCGGAAAGTCAATCATCAGCGATATGCATCGGACCATTGCGGGGGAAATAATCAAGGAAATACGCGGCAGGCTGCAGTTTCTGGCCAACGTAGGTCTGGATTATCTGACGCTGAGCCGTGCGGCCATGACCCTGTCCGGCGGCGAATCCCAGCGAATAAGGCTGGCTACGCAGATCGGCTCCGGGCTGGTAGGCGTTTCATACATACTGGATGAACCCAGCATCGGTCTCCATCAGAAGGATAACGAGAAACTGCTCAATTCCCTGCGCGGACTGACGGATATCGGCAATACGCTTCTGGTGGTTGAGCACGATGAGGAGACCATGTATGCGGCAGACCACATTATAGATATAGGTCCGGGGGCGGGCATTCACGGCGGCGAACTGGTGGCTCAGGGCACAGTTGACGATATAATCGCCTGCCCGGAATCCATTACGGGGCAGTACCTGTCCGGAGTGCGCAAAATCTCCGTTCCCGACTCCAGAAGAGAGGGGAACGGCAAATTCGTGACGGTGAAAGGTGCCGAAGAGAATAATCTGAAAAACATAGATGTCAGATTTCCTCTGGGCAAATTCATCTGCGTGACCGGAGTTTCGGGCAGCGGCAAGAGCAGCCTGGTAAACGAAATTCTCTACAAGGCGGGAGCACAGAAGATTTACAGATCGAAGAACAGACCGGGCCGGCACAAGAGCATAACCGGGCTGCAGAATATAGACAAGATTATCGATATCGATCAGCAGCCGATAGGAAAAACTCCTCGATCCAATCCCGCCACCTATACCGGTGTTTTCACGCATATAAGAGACCTCTTTGCGCAGCTGCCGGAGGCAAAGCTGCGGGGATACAGCAAAGGCCGTTTCAGCTTCAATGTGAAAGGCGGCAGATGTGAAGCATGTAACGGAGACGGCATAATAAAGATTGAAATGCTTTTCCTGCCGGACGTTTATGTCCCATGCGATGTCTGCCACGGCAAGAGATACAACAGGGAGACACTGGAAGTTAAGTACAAGGGGAAGAGCATATTTGATGTTCTGGATATGAATGTAACGGAAGCTTTGGAATTCTTCAGGAACCATCCCGCCATTTCACGCCAGCTTCAGACCATGGAGGATGTGGGACTGGGATATATCAAGCTGGGTCAGCCGAGCCCTCAGCTTTCCGGCGGGGAGGCACAGCGAATCAAGCTGGCGACGGAGCTTTCGAAAAGAAGTACCGGAAGCACTCTATATATTCTGGATGAGCCGACTACGGGGCTGCATTTTGCGGATGTTGAAAAGCTTTTGCAGATGCTGGATAAGCTTGTGGAAACGGGAAATACCGTTGTGGTTATCGAGCACAATATGGACGTTATCAAGCGTGCGGATCACATTATAGATCTGGGCCCCGACGGCGGCTTCCGCGGAGGGGCGATTATGGCGGAAGGAACCCCGGAAGAAGTGGCACGGATAAAAGAGTCATACACTGGACAGTTTCTGGCTAAATTGCTATAATACCAATCGTAATTACAGCTGATGCTGGAGCTTTTGCAAAGGCTCCGAAGGAGACAAAATGATTGAAAAACTGAACCTTTCCATGCTCACCGACTTTTATGAGCTTACTATGGCCAACGGATATTTTGAGGCTGATATGAAGGATGAAATTGCATATTTCGATATGTTCTTCAGAAGTATTCCCGACGGCGGCGGTTATGCCATTATGGCTGGACTTGAGCAGGTTATAAAGTATCTGGAAAACTTGGAGTTTGATGATGAGGACGTTGAATACTTGAGGGGCAAAGGTATTTTCAGCGAGAAATTTCTGGAATACCTGAAGAATTTCCGGTTCGCATGTGATGTATGGGCGATTCCGGAGGGAATTCCCATCTTTCCCGGCGAACCGCTCATTACCGTGCGCGGCCCGATTATGCAGGCACAGTTTGTTGAGACAATGATTCTGCTTCTGGTCAATCACCAGAGTCTGATTGCCACCAAGGCCAGCAGAATAGTTCGTGCGGCTGCAGGCAGACCTGTTATGGAATTCGGCACCCGTCGCTCACACAGCACCACGGCTGCCATTTACGGAGCACGGGCTTCATACATAGGAGGATGTGCCGGTACGGCGTGTACCATTGCGGATCTGGAATTCGGCACACCTGCTCTGGGAACCATGGCTCACAGCTGGGTTCAGATGTTTGACTGCGAGTATGATGCGTTTAAGAAATATACGGAGATCTATCCGACCAACGCAACTCTGCTGGTGGATACATACAATGTTCTCCAGTCGGGTGTCCCTAATGCGATACGGGTTTTCAAAGAGCTGAATCCGCCGGCCAAGGGTATCAGAATCGACTCCGGAGACATAACATATCTGACGAAAAGGGCACGAGCCATGCTGGATGAGGCGGGTCTGCAGGACTGCAAAATCGTCATCTCCAATTCGCTGGACGAGTTCATCATCAGGGATGTTATCTCTCAGGGTGCATGTATCGACTCATTCGGCGTAGGAGAGAGGCTGATTACGGCCAGATCCGAACCCGTATTCGGAGGCGTTTACAAGCTGTCGGCTCTGGAGAAGAACGGCAAGCTGATTCCTAAGATTAAAGTAAGCGAAAATGTTGAAAAGATTACCAATCCGGGTTTCAAAAGCGTTTACCGTCTCTTTGACAAGGATACCAACAGAGCTCTTGCCGATGTAATAACTCTGGACGGAGAGGTGATTCCTGAGGTTGATGGATATGAGATCTTTGATCCCGATGCCATATGGAAGAGAAAGAAGATGAAAAACTTCTATGCGAAGAACCTTCGCGTTCCGATATTTGAAGGAGGCAAGAAGGTATATGAATGTCCGGATCTTAAGGACATAAAAAAATACTGCGCGGAGCAGCTTGACCTTATGTGGGACGAAATGAAGAGGTTTGAAAATCCGCAGACCTACTATGTTGACCTTTCACAGGATCTGTGGGATCTTAAGAACGAAATGATAGAAGGTGCGAAATAAACAGTAGCAGCGAAATAAAGATAAAAAAGGATCGCCGGAGAGTTTCCCCGACGATCTTTTTGATTGTCGTTATTTTACCAGTCAGAATCCCAGTCGCTTCCGCCGGAGTCCCAGCTGTCACCGGAATCCCAGTCCCAGTCGTCGTCATCCCAGTCGTCTGACCAGGAGTCGTAATCGTTGTAGTAGGTGTCGTCGTCACCGCCGTAATCCCAGTCCCAGTAGGAATTATCATCGTAGTAGTCGGTGTCATAGTCGTCGTTGTAATAGTAGCCGTTGCTGTTGCTGTCACCGGTGCCGATTACATTGTAAATGGATGAGGAGACAATGCCGAGACCGATTATGATGATTAATATTATGATGAATATCTTAAGGCCGTTTTTACGGGGTCCCTTGTTACCGGTGCCGGAGCCCTTTTCTCCTGCGCCGGATTCACCGGCATATTTACCTCCTGAACCGGTTTGCAGATCAGCTTTCTGCTCCATCACCTCGGAACGCATCTTCTGGTAAATTTCATTTACCGCGTAGGCTTCATCCGTGCCTTCATACCTGACGGCACGCGAACCGTCGGATTTATTCTTGTAAACCACAAAGTTGCCTGTAGACGGATCCTTGTATATTCCGAAGGCACGCGGCTCCCTGTAATCCTCACCGATGAAGAATCGCATATCTTCGAGTGGGAGATTCTTTTCCTTTGCAAATGCCAGAAGTTCCTCAATGGTCTTGGGGACGCCGTCGCCGCTTCTCATCTGATGCAGATTGACTGCACCGCAGTTTTCACACTTTTCGGCTGTGCGATCGATATGGGCACCGCAGTATTCACATTTGACTTTCATGTTGTCTCACCTTATCTGAATTATCTCTTGCCGGAATCCGAATTATCTCTTACCGGATGCTCCGAGAACGTTTTTGATTTTATGTGCAACCATGCCGCGGATAGCATCACGGGCAGGGCCCAGATATTTGCGAGGATCGAAATCCGCAGGATGTTCAGCAAAGTGTTTGCGAATTTCCGCAGTCATTGCCAGACGCAGGTCGGTATCGATATTCACCTTGCAAACTCCATGTTTTGTTGCTTCACGAATCATTTCCTCGGGCACTCCCTGTGCACCCGGGATTTCGCCGCCGTATTCATTGCACTTTGCCACAAATTCCGGCAGCACTGTTGATGCACCGTGGAGGACCAGCGGTGTATCGGGAATCAGTGCATTGATTGCTTTGAGCCTTTCGAAATCCAGATAAGGCTCCCCCTTGAACTTGTAGGCACCGTGGCTGGTTCCGATGGCTATTGCCAGAGAGTCAACTCCTGTCCTTGCAACAAATTCCGCCGCTTCTTCAGGCACGGTAAAAGTGGCATCTCTGGCGGAAACATTTACCGCATCCTCAATTCCGGCCAGTCTGCCCAGCTCGGCCTCAACCACTACTCCGTGGGCGTGAGCGTACTCGACAACCTCTTTCGTGATTCTGATGTTTTCTTCGAAAGGATGTTTCGAGCCATCGATCATTACAGATGTGAACCCGTCATCCACGCATTTTTTGCATATTTCAAAATCTTCGCCGTGATCCAGATGCAGGCAAATATCAACACCCGTATCTATAATCGCTGCCTCCACCAGCTTGATAAGGTAAGCGGGCTTGGCGTATTTCCTGGCACCTGCCGAAACCTGCAGAATCAGAGGAGCATTCTCCTGCTGTGCAGCCTCAACAATACCCTGAATGATTTCCATATTGTTTACATTGAATGCACCTACGGCGTAATCGCTGTTGAGAGCCTTTGCAAACATTTCCTTTGATGTAATTAGAGCCATTTTTCCTACTCCTTTTTCTCCGCTTCCTGTGTCGTCTTGACTTCCGACTCCGCTGCCCTTTCTTCTGCCAGTTTTGCCGGGTAATCCATCAGCGCTTCCACCCTGTTAAAAATCAGAAAGGCCGCCGCCACAAGAATAATAATTGCGATAATAATGTCATTTTTGTTATAAAAGAAATCCTTAATCCTGTTCATCGTTATCTCCATGTGTTCAACTCGATTTTATCTACTGATACAATACCATATTTGGTGGTTTTGCTCAAGATGCTAAAAGGGATACTCCTATCATTTCTGTGGAGTTTACAGGTGAAATAGTGTATAATACATTGCGTATGATTAAGATTGTAATAACTGATAACGATGCGGGACAGCGGCTGGACAGGTTCCTGAAAAAGTTCCTGAGAAGGTCATCGCTGAGCGGCATTTACAGGATTATAAGGAAGGATCTCAAGGTTAACGGTAAAAGAGCCGGCGAAGAAACGGTTCTGGCTGAAGGCGATGAGCTCTGCTTTTATATGAGTGAAGAGCGCTTTTCGGAGCTGACCAGACAGGTTAAAAAGCGAGCGGCAAAAAAACAATTCAAGGTAGCTTACGAGGATGAAAATGTTCTCATAGTTGAAAAACCGTGGGGATTGCTGACTCACGGTGACTCCCGTGAGAAGAAAAACACTCTGATGAATCAGGTGTGCGGCTATCTGCAGGAGAAGGGCGAGTTCGATCCGGCAGCGGAAAAATCGTTCACACTGTCGCCGGTCAACAGGCTGGACAGGAATACGACGGGTCTGGTTATCTTCGGAAAGAACGCCGCGAGTCTGAGGTTTCTGACGAAACTTCTCAGGGAACGCGATGCGGTCTCCAGATATTATATGACACTGGTGGTCGGAAATTTAAGGTCAGAGATGGTTATTGAAGATTCTCTGACGAAGGATGAAAAGACCAACAGGGTTATCGTTGATGAAAACGGTTCTTATGCAAAATCCATCGTACGGCCTGTTGACAACTTTAAGGGTTTTTCACTGGTTGAAGTGGAGCTTGTGACAGGCAGAACCCATCAGATACGGGTGCATATGGCGAGCAAAGGCTTCCCGCTGGCGGGAGACTCCAAATACGGGACGAGTCCGAGGGGCAGGAGGGCCAACGAAAAAATGCGTGAGATGGGTGTAACGACACAGCTGCTGCATGCGTGCCGCCTGGAATTCGGAAATGTCAGTGGCAATGAATTCATGCCGGAAGGTTTTGGGAAAATGGACGGACTCGTTGTTGAGGCAGGGCTGCCTGAAGATTTTGCGAGAGTTATAGAAAAAATAAGATAGAATTGGGAGTATGAAATGGGTCAATACGGGGAAGAACGGTACAAAGGCTGGAAACGCAGAAATGCACCTTATCTCATCGCAGCCTGCCTGGCGCTGGTGATGGTGCTTCTGGGAGGTCCGGAGGTGATGGACGGAGATTCCATGAGTCCGACACTCAACGACGGCGATTTGCTGATTGTGAGCAAGCACGACTATTCCGAGAAGAGAGACCGCATTCCGGACAGGGATAAAATTGTTATTCTGGAAAAGGCAAAGTCCATGGATGTTGCCGATGATAATATTATTGCCAGGGTAATCGGATTGCCGGGAGAAACGGTTGAAATCAAGAACGGTCAGGTATATATCGACGGTAAAAAGCACATGACCGATGGAGGCATACAGGGTGCTGCCGGCAGAGACATGATGGTGAAACTGAAGAAGGGTCATGTCTTTGTTCTGGGAGACAACCGTGAGATGTCGGAATATGACAGCCGCAATGAAAATTTGGGTGTAATAAATATGAAAGATGATATCAAGGGCAATGTACTGCTGCGGGTGTGGCCGATTGGGGAATTTGGCACAATAGAGTAAAAAATCGATTAAGGGGACATAATGAAAAGTTTTATAAAGGACATAATTATAGCACTGCTGATTGTGGGTGCACTGGCTATGGTTATAAAGCCCACAATAGTTAAGGAAAGCTCCATGGAGCCTACCTTGTACGAAAACAATTATCTGCTTATCAACAAGATGGAATACAAATTCAAGGATCATCCCGATCCCGGTGATATAATCGTTTTTAATTCGGATCTGGAAAATGAGGAGACGGGCAAGAAAAAGCTCCTCATTAAGAGAGTTATCGGTGTAGAGGGAGATGTTATTACCATTGAGGGCGGCAACGTTTACCGCAACGGACAGCTGCTCAATGAGGATTATCTGTATATGCCGGGCAGTACTATAGAGGATGAGAGCATGGAAATCAACGGGTTTGAGATTCCGCAAGACAGGGTGTTCGTTATGGGCGACCACCGGGAAGTCAGTATGGATTCACGATCTCCGTCAGTGGGCACCGTTTCGGAGTCGGATATAATGGGAAAAGCCTTTGTGAGGTTATATCCTTTTGATGAAATACGCCTGTTTTAGGGCAGAGGGAATAAATGAAACTGATAGCCAACAACAAAAAAGCGAGACATGATTATTTCATAGAGGAAACCTATGAAGCGGGTATCGTTCTGACCGGTACGGAAATCAAGTCGGTAAGACAGGGCAAGGCCAGCATAAAGGAGAGTTTTGCCAAGGTTGTTGATGGTGAGGTTTTTCTGTTCGGAATGAATATAAGTCCCTATGAACAGGGGAACCGTTTCAATGTGGATCCATTGAGGCCGAGAAAGCTTTTGCTCCACAGGAGGGAAATCCGCAAGCTCATCGGATATACGACCCAAAAGGGTTTGACTCTGGTGCCGCTGAAGATGTATATTAATAGTGCCGGGCGTGCCAAAATAGAACTGGCTGTTGCAAGGGGCAAGAAAGAATATGATAAAAGACATGATATCGCCAAAAGAGATGCGGACAGAAGGATGCAGCAGGCGGTGAGGAGGTAACAAATGCAGGGATTTTTTGATAAGCTGGGGAAGACAGCGTCAAATGTAGCAAATACAGCAGCGAGCAAAGCCGGCGAATTCGTTGAGGTTAACAAACTCAAGAACCGCCAGAATGAGCTGAGGACAGATATGTCGGCTACAAAGAGAAAGATCGGCGACTATATTTACAAGAAGTTTGAGGACGGTGAGCTGACTGATGAGAAGCTGCTGAATTATTGTAAAAAAATTCAGGATCTTCGCGAGGAATTCGATGACCTGGACAGACAGATTCTTGAGACGAAGGAGGCACATCAGGCAAAGAGAGACAGCGGCGGCGAAGAGAGGCTGTAAAGAGGTCCGGATTTGAAGTCGAATATATATGGGGGTGCACTGGTTTCGACGGGGGTGTGGAAATCGGAGAAGCGAGCCGCAGTTGCCCAGTCTGCGTAAAAAAGGGCCGTTAAAGATAAACGCTAAAACTAAACCTAATTTCGCACTGGCAGCATAGTTCTGCCCCGCGCGTGTCGCCGGATTCCCCTGCAGGTTCGGGTCGACGCGTCAAACATGCAGGAAAACCTTGCGTGAGCTCCCGGTAGCGTAAGGGAATTACGGGATAGCTGAATGTTCAGCCTGCTTTCGGGCGGTTCAGGAGGCGAAATATTAAAGCGGAAGCTGCGCTCGGAGAAACTCTGCCGGAAATGCTTTCGGACGCGGGTTCGATTCCCGCCATCTCCACCATCGTATCCACAATCCTGACGGTCATTTTCACCGCCGGGATTGTTTTTATTTAGGCACTTTAACGTTAATAGTGGTTTTACATAAAAAAAGACTGCGTAGGAAACCAAATTAAAGTTTTCAGGCAGCCCTTGTTGCTATATTATTAGGTTTATTGCATGGTTTTATCTTCCTGAAATGATGGTTTAATATGTGTCCACGCTTCGGGTTCTGTGATAAACTTATTAGCACAATGCAATTTTGCGGTCAAATTTGATTTTTTGACTGTCCACTAAATGGGGTACAGTTCATTTCTCAATTCCCGTTCTTTTTGTTTCAATTCTTTAATTAAATTCTTTAAGTTCCGGAGAATCCTCGCAGGACTTGCGCAATTGAAAGTCATATATATACTTTGATATTTCCTAAAGGTTATCATTCGTTTGCTGCATTCATAATCTGCGTGTGTTTTCGAACATTTCACTATCGCACTGACTGCAATAAATTAGAAAAGAACATATGTGAGAAAAAACACTTTATATAGTGGATTATAGTGTTGCTAAGGCATATATGTAGTGGTATAATAACAACAATCAAGACAAAGAAACAGATGTGATAACAACGAAATCAATGATAAAACAAGAATAGAAGGAGGAGTTATGGCGATTTCAGATATAGGAAAAACCGCCTTGGAGGTGCTAGAACGGCGCTATCTGGGCAAGGATGTGGACGGCAATGTTACGGAAGATGTTGAGGGAATGTTTCGCAGGGTCTCCCAAGCCATTGCAGCAGCGGACAAGACTTACGATCCGGAGGCGGACGTGGAGAAGGTCAGCGATGAGTTTTTTGAGTTGATGACCAGTCTCAAGTTCCTACCCAACTCTCCCACCTTGATGAATGCGGGAAGGCCTCTGGGTCAGCTCTCTGCATGCTTTGTGTTGCCCGTAGGAGATAGCATGGAAGAAATCTTCGATGCTGTCAAGAATGCCGCATTGATTCATAAGTCCGGCGGCGGCACCGGGTTTTCCTTTTCACGAATCCGGCAGAAGGGAGCTCAGGTCAAGTCCACCGGCGGCATAGCCAGCGGACCGGTCAGTTTTATGAAAGTCTTCAATGCGGCCACAGAGGCAGTCAAGCAGGGGGGAACCAGAAGAGGCGCCAACATGGGAATCCTTCGCATTGATCACCCGGATATACTGGAGTTCATCAGCTGCAAGAAGGATACTTCCGACATCACTAACTTCAATATTTCCATCGGTATAACTGAGAAGTTTATGGAGGCGGTGGAGAACCGGGAAGATTATGATTTGATTGACCCGAAAACGGGCGTGGCTGTGGATCACCTGAACGCAGGGAAGGTCTATAAGTTCATTGTGGATTCCGCATGGGAAAACGGAGAACCGGGAATTATTTTTTTGGACAGACTCAATAAAGACAACGTGGTGCCGGAGCAGGGGGAAATCGAGAGCACCAACCCTTGTGGCGAGCAGCCTCTTCTTCCCTATGAGAGCTGTAACCTTGGTTCCATCAATCTGACCAAAATGGTCAAGTATGTGGATGGAAAAGCACAGGTGGATTATGATCTTCTTCATAAGACCGTAGAGGAAGCGGTTCATTTTTTGGACAATGTCATCGATGTAAACAATTATCCCTTGGAAATTATCGATCAGGTGACCAAGTCCATTCGAAAGATTGGACTTGGCGTCATGGGATTTGCGGATCTTCTTCTCCTCATGGAGATCCCCTACAACTCCGATCAAGGAGTGGCGCTGGGGGAAAAAATTATGAAGTACATCAATACAGTAGGACATACGGCCAGCAAGAAGTTGGCTAGGGAAAGAGGGGCTTTCCCGCTCTTCGAAACCAGCATCTATGCTGATGATGAGGAGATTCGAAACGGAACGGTGACCACAATCGCACCTACCGGAACCTTGTCCATTATCGGAGGATGTTCCTCCGGCGTAGAGCCCGTCTTCGCCTATGTATACATCCGAAACGTCATGGACGGGGACGAGTTTATAGAAGTGAATCCTATCCTCATGGAGAAATTGAAAGAAGCGGGCGTCTACAGTGAAGAACTGATGAAGAAGATTGCCAAGGACGGAACCATTGCCCACTGCATGGAAATCCCGGAGGAGATTCGGCGCGTTTTTGTCTGTGCTCACGATATCAGTCCCATTGATCATATCAAGATGCAGGCGGCCTTCCAGCGGCACACGGATAACGCGGTCTCCAAGACCGTCAACTTTGAGAGCACGGCCACCAAGGAAGATGTGGATGAAGTCTACAAACTGGCCTACAAGGAAGGCCTCAAGGGGGTAACCATATACAGAGACGGCAGCAGAGACGGGCAGGTGTTGAACATCGGAAAGGTATCCGGAAAGGAAGAAGAGAACGTCCCTGAGTTCGGAAAGATTGAGCCTCGGCCCCGATCCACAGTGACCCAGGGCTTCACCGAAAAGGTCAAGATCGGTTGCGGAAACCTTTACATCACCACCAACTATGATGAAAATGGAATTTGTGAAGTCTTCACCAGCACCGGTAAGGCCGGCGGCTGTCCAAGCCAGAGCGAGGCCACGGCGCGTCTTGCCTCTGTGGCTTTGCGCAGCGGCATTTCCATCGAAGAAGTCTACGACCAGTTGAAGGGAATTCGTTGTCCGTCCACCATCCGGCAACAGGGAATGAGCTGCACCTCTTGTCCAGATGCCATTGCAAAGGCTTTGATGAAGGTCTCTAAGTTTATCGATACGGAGAAGGGAAACGGCAAGCTCATCGATGTGCCGGAGGAGTTTGCTCCCCTGAAGAAGGATGCGGAAAATGCACCTACTACCATCTATGTACCCAGTTCCGTCAACGCCATCCATCATTGTCCTGATTGTAACGGTGCGGTGGAACACGAAGGCGGCTGTGTCGTATGCAGAAACTGCGGATTCAGCAAGTGCGGATAAAGAGAGCTCATTATCACCACATGAGTAGAAAAAAATCGGCTCTATGCCAAATTTTGGGATGGAGCCATAATTCATGTTGCTCCAGTTTCAATCAAAGGTAACAGGAGGCATTGTAGTACTAATGAAGTCCATCAAGAACTATCTCATTGGAATCTAATACACCCGAACTCAAAGCGTATGACGGACAGCATATGCTTATTTGTTGTGGTGAATTTTTTCCGGATGAGAGAGCAGACTTTGCAGACCTTTAATTGCGTCTAATAAAGTTTTGGTTAACAAGCCTCACTCTGGAAAAGGAGTGGGGTTTTTTATTTTGTGGAGGATTATGTTATGAGTACATATACAGGATATACAAGAGCAAGGGCTGAGGCCAATGCGAATTTCCAAGCGTGAGTGGCTCAGAGAACTGTTTTACGGACAGAAGATATAGTAGAATGTAACAGAAAGAGATGGAGGAAAACAATGATAGAGATAAAAGGCGCCGTGAATACGGCAATATGCTATGCCAAAACCGTTGAGGACGAGGCAAGAGAGCAGATAAGAAGAATGTGTGACTATGAGTTCACAAGAGACAGCAAAATCAGAATAATGCCGGATGTTCACGCAGGTAAAGGCTGTACTATAGGTACAACGATGACAATTCTGGATAAGGCAGTGCCAAATGTAGTAGGGGTTGATATCGGCTGTGGCATGTACACCGTGAATATCGGAGCGGGAGATATAGATTTTGCTAAACTGGATGCCGTAGTTCACACCATTCCGGCGGGAAGAAATGTTTGGACCGGCAGGCAGGAACACTTCGATCTGACCAGGCTCAAGTGCTACAGAAATCTGAAACAGACCAGAAGACTGGAGAGAAGTCTGGGAACCCTGGGCGGCGGCAATCACTTTATTGAGATTGACAGAGCTGCAGACGGAACAAATTATCTGGTGGTGCATTCCGGCAGCAGAAATCTGGGCAAGCAGGTTGCCGATTACTATCAGGAGCTGGCAGTGAAATTGAACGCGGAGACAACTATTCCTCAGGATCTCTGCTATCTGGAGGGAAGATATCTGGACGAGTACCTGCATGATGTGGAGATATGTCAGGATTTTGCGAGAAAAAGCAGGGAGAAGATGGCCGGGATTATTATAGATGAAATGGGATTTGACAACATCGGCGGCTTCCACACCATACACAACTACATTAATACCGAGGAGCGAATTTTGAGAAAGGGTGCAATTTCTGCAAAAGCCGGAGAGCTGGTTCTGATTCCAATCAACATGAGAGACGGCAGCATCCTAGCAAGAGGGAAGGGTAATCCTGACTGGAACTACTCGGCGCCACACGGTGCAGGCAGAATCATGTCAAGAAGAAAGGCAAAGGGGACTTTGGACATGGATGAATATGCAAAATCCATGGAGGGCATTTACACAACATCGGTGAATGCATCAACATTAGACGAGGCGCCAATGGCCTACAAGTCTATTGATGATATTATCGATGTAGTCGGCGAGGCTGTTGATATTATTGATGTGCTGAAGCCGGTATATAATTTTAAGGCGGCGGAGTGAGTGATAGATAAACAAAAGTGAAGAAATTTAAAGTGAGATTGAAGTAATTTTGAAGTTTACATTGAAGTGAGATTGAAGTATAATTGAAGCACTTCAAAGTAAAACAGGAGGGTGTTTATGTATCTGGAAGAAATAATTGGTGATGTACAATTGGAGAGCAGCAAGTTTGAGAGTAAAGAAATTTTGAATCGTGATAATGTTGTAGGATGGCTTAAAACAGTTGCGGGATTTGCCAATGCATCGGGTGGTGAATTATATTTGGGCGTTAAGGATAAGACAAATAAATTGGTTGGCTTTGATAGACGAGATGCTGACAATGAACGCAATTACTTCAATAATCAAGTAAATGAACATCTGACTCCAAGACCTCAAATGGATATTTCGTTTTTACCATACAAAGTTAGGGATAATGAGCGGTTCATCATAAAAATCAGTATTCCGGAATCAGTGGTTAAACCAGTAATTCTGAAATACAAAAGTATACCTTCTATATATATGAGAAGAGATGGCTTTACAAATGGAGCTACATATGAAGAAATTGTTGAAATGAGTATTAAGAGCAAGAATACACAATATGATATTTTGGTTTCTGATGCTAAATATGAAAAAAGTAAGATATCCAAACTCCATTCATTTTATAAAGAACATAATTATGGTGAAGAATTAAAGGAGAAATTTTTGCGTTCTATAGGCTTTGTAAACGAAGATGGATATTTACTGAATGGTGCTGTCTTGTTCCTGGACGATTACGATGGAAAGAAAACTGAAGTACAATGTTCTGTTTTTTCTGGCTTTAATAAAGGGAGTGAAAGAATAGTAACAGTTAATCGTTTTAATGGGAATATTATCGAAACAATTGAGTACATCATGGGATTTGTGAACCAGAGAATGAATCGTTCAATGATTAAAAAAATGGATAAAAGAATAAACATCGATGCATATCCACAGCGTGCTCTATTTGAAGGTGTGATAAATGCGGTTGCACATAGAGATTATTATTTAGATGGAACCCAGATTCAGGTTGATATGTATAAGGACAGACTCGAAATTTCTTCGCCCGGTGGATTTTATAGAGGTGAAAGATTCGGTAAAACATATGATTTGTCAGGAGTTATTTCGAAACGAAGAAATGAATTAATTTCAAATGTGCTTGTAGGGTGTAATGTTATGGAAGCCGCAGGTACCGGTTTTGATAAGATAATGGAGGAGTACGCAGAAGCAGATCAACCTCACAAACCGTATATTTATTCTTCATCGGATCATTTCACTTTGGTACTTCCGGATTTGACATACGAAAATGGCGTTAAAGATGAGCGATTAGCAGCCATTTCTTTTGTGCCTGCTTCAAATAGTACAGAACATGATGAGAAAGTTTTGGCGTTTTGCTATCATCAAGCACACAAAGCGTCAGAAATAGCACAATTCCTCGGTCTTAAAGATTCTACATATTTTAGAAACAAAGTGTTAAATAATCTTGTGGAACAGGAGTATTTGTTGAAAAGTAAAGGATTAAGAGCATGGTATTATAGGACAAACTCCGATTCAGTACAACAACAATGAGGAGTTGGTCAGTGGCAGTTGTCTGCAAACTTGTTTAAATGGAAAGAAACTCATTGACCTTTGTCCCTAATAATGTATAATAATAGGGACAAGGGAGATGGTGAAATGAACACAAACATAAGCGAAATGATGAATAAAATAGAAGCAAGTCCTGAAGGCACTGCGTTTATTATTTCTGATTTTACAGATTCAATAGGATATGAAACTGCCAAAAAGACATTGGCACGCCTAGAAAAAAAGGGCGTGTTGAGGCGAGTGCTGCGAGGCGTATACGACAAGCCGGCATATAGTAACCTTCTCCAAGAAGTGGCGGCACCAGATCCGGAACAGATAGCAGAGGCTCTAGCCAGAAGCTATAATTGGACGATAGCACCCAGTGGAAATACAGCACTTAACTTGTTAGGGCTATCTACGCAAGTTCCTGCCAACTGGGTATTTATAAGCAGTGGTCCATATAAGAAATATGAATTCGGAAGTGTAAAACTTGAGTTTTTGCACCGCGCTGATAAAACCATAGCCGGGATGTCGCAAACTACAGCAATGGTCATTGAAGCCCTCAAGGCCATAGGACGTGAAAATGTTACTGAAGAGCATATAAAGAGGCTCAAGCGGCGTTTGCCAGCAGAGGCAAAAGAGTTGTTGATTGAGGAAGGCAGACACACTTCCCATTGGATTTATGACCGGTTCAAAGAGATTTGCAAAGAGGAGGAAAAGTAAATGTATGATATTGCAAAGCTGCCTTCTGAAGAACGAATGATATTGTTTCGAAATACGGCTGAAAAAGCTGGCCGTAACGAGGCAGTCATAGAAAAGGACTTTTGGGTTTGCATAACACTGGATTATTTATTTCATAGATGAATCACGAAAGAGGCTTTTTGATTTTCTTCAGAATAAGTTTATGCCGACTTTCAAAGACGGTATGAGCGAAATTATAGGCACGAATGCCGATGTTTTCGTTGCTGAAAATGATGATGGCACTATATGCTTTAACTATCCCGGCAGCTTTCATAGCGATGCACTGCAACGTGTTATTCGTTTAGAGATTGGAGCACTGGCAGCATGGACTCCAACTCAAATTGCCACTGTTAAACCGGATGTCGCGACCTACTATCCAAATATTTTTTCACAGGCAGATACAAATATTCTTACGACTACGGCTGAAAGAACCTTTTGGGAAAAAGCAACGATACTGCATCAGGAAGCATTCAGGCCTGAAAAATCTACCGTACCGATGAGGTATTCCAGGCACTATTATGACGTGCACTGCATGGTCAAAACCACAGTTAAGGAACAAGCTATGGCTCAGCCTAAATTATTGGAGGCAGTTGCGAAATTTAAGCAAAAATTCTATCCCCGCAAATGGGCGAGGTATGAATTGGCAAGAGTTGGTTCATTAAAACTGTTGCCTGCGGAGCATAGCGTAGAATTATTGCGTGAGGACTATGCAAAAATGCGTTCAATGATTTATGGAAAATATCCCTCATTTGATGAAATACTTGCCGGTATTACTGTATTGGAAAAAGAAATAAACAAGTAACAAACAAGTAAAATAATAAGTGAAAGTCTGGTCAGAGATGGTAGCAGCAGGACAATATTGCAGGTAACTTTCTTTTATGAAAAGATTGTTAAATAGTGCCTGCAAATTGTGGACAACTGCTGCTTTTTATATTGCAAAAAAGCTCGCTTGAATATATAATACAGTTAATATATTAGCTATAATTTGCTAAAATATCACATAAAGGATAATATATTAATCATGAACACGAATGTTTTGAGTTTCAAAACCCCATATGAAGTCTCTATGGAAATATCAGAGAAGGCAAAACTCAGGCGGAAGCAAATGAAGCTTACGCAGGCGCAGCTTGCCGAAAAGTCGGGGGTGAGTTTGGGATCTTTGAAGCGTTTTGAAAGAACCGGCAAAGTCTCTCTTTCGTCTTTATTGAATATAGCTATGGCACTGGGATGCCTGAAAGATTTTGAAGGTGTATTCAAGAAACCGGAATACACAACCATAGAGGAAATTCTAAATGATAAAAACAGATAGAATAGATGTTTTTATAAATGAAAGGCATGTGGGTACTCTGGCAGAAACACGGCACAGAGCTGCTTTTCAATATAGTGACGAATGGCTTGAAAACGAATTCAGCATAAGTCCTTTTTCTCTGCCTCTTGAAAGAAGGCTTTTCATTCCGGAATACAACCCGTTTGAAGGTGTATTTGGAGTCTTTGCGGATACACTTCCTGACGGATGGGGCAGATTGATTGTGGACAGATACATCAGACAGAAGTTTGGGGTGAATGCCTCCGACATCGGAGGATTTCAAAGGCTGACACTTGTGTCAGATTCCGGACTGGGTGCGCTTAACTATAAGCCTGCAATGGATTTTAGCGGTGAAGATTTTGCAGGAAATTACGACGAGTTGGCCGAGGAGTGCGGCAGGCTGCTTAGAGAAGAAAACATCGATAATCTGGATGAACTCTTTCAGCTTGGCGGATCTACGGGCGGCGCAAGACCGAAAATTCATACAAAAGTAAATGGAGAGGAATGGATTATTAAATTCCCGGCAACCTATGACAGTCAAAGCATCGGACTGCAGGAATATGAATACAGCCTTTGCGCAAAGGCGTGCGGTATAGAAATGAGTGAAACTCGACTTTTTCCATCAGAAATATGCGCCGGATATTTCGGTACGAAGCGTTTCGACAGAAAGAGTGATGGCAGAAGAGTTCATATGATTTCCGCAAGCGGGCTTCTGGAGACTTCGCACAGGTACCCGAATCTGGATTATAATGAGCTCATGAAGCTGACGCTGCTCCTTACCCGTGACATGCAGGAAGTGAAGAAAATGTACGACCGCATGTGCTTCAATGTATATGCGCATAATAGAGATGACCATTCCAAGAATTTCTCTTTTCTGTACGACGAGGAAGAAATGCGATGGATAGTGTCTCCTGCCTACGACCTGACATACAGCAGCTCACAGGGTGGAGAGCACGCAACCACAATTAGCGGGGAAGGGAAAAAACCGGGAAGAGAACACATTCTCCAGGTTGCCAAGATAGCGGGGATAGATGCATCGTATGCAAAATCAAGGGCGAGAGAGATTGAAGAAGTTGTGAGGGTAATGTTGGGGGAGTACTTGTGAAGATTTGACTCAATTACTTGTCTTAAGATGATGTGAAAAATGTTATAATACCTATCAAAGCAATATATCAAGATGGAGAACTGGAAGATAGTTCAACTGCAAACTATAAGCTGACAGTTCAAAAAGAGGGAACAATAGAGATTAACAGGCAAATTGTCTACTATTCTTTAGATAGCAGATATAACTAAAAAACGGAAGGACCATCATGGATAATATAATTGATATTTTGAACGACGACAAAGACTTGCAAGCATTAAAAAAGCAGTATGAAGAAAAATACATGAAAAATGCACCACCCTTTAATACTGATGAATATAACGGTATTGATGATTACAAAGAACAATTAAAGAAATTAGTGGAAGGCTAAGCAGTTTGATTATAAACATTCAAGACGATATTTTAAAACTTAATAGTATAAAAATTCTTGATAAGCTTTTGGTTGATAAAACAACGCGAAAAAACATCATGTGGGCTACGGATGCTTATGACGATGCAGGGGAATTGTATGAAAGAAATAAAGAGATAACAATTCAAGCTGTTACAGGACATAATGCCGGAGTTATCAAAACACGAGCAAGAAAGGCGTTAGAGAGTCAGGAAAAGAGAACGCGACAACATGCGGAGATTTTCACGCCACTATGGCTTTGCAATTTGATGAATAATCAAACTGATGAAGAATGGTTCGGGAGAAAAGAAGTTTTCAACAAGGATGGAGAGCCAACGGAAAAAGTAAAATTCCCGGAAGGGAAAACCTGGCAAAAATACATTAAATCAAGGCGGATGGAAATAACTTGTGGAGAGGCTCCTTTTCTCGTTAGCAGATATGATGTTGAAACAGGCGAAATGATACCTGTTAGTAAACGAATAGGAATACTCGATCGCAAATTGCGGACTGTTAGCGAAAACACCGAAACTGAAGCTGAGTGGATGAAATGGACTATAAGAGCTTTTCAAGCGACATATGGCTATGAGTTTCAGGGAGACAATGTCCTTATTGCACGGGTAAATATGCTTATGACATTTGAGGAACACTTAGAGGATAGATGGGGTAGAAAGCCATCCTACAGGGAATACGAAAAGTTTGCAAATATCATTGCTTGGAACATCTGGCAAATGGATGGTCTAACCGGGACAGTTCCGTATTGCAAGGCTAAAGAGGAAGATTTACAGACAAATATGTTCGATAAGATAGGCATGAACTTTGAACCAGAGGAAGAGGATGTACAGCCGCCGTGCAGGATATATGACTGGTTAGGCAAAAACAGAAGTATAGAATTTATATCGCTTAGGAACAAGAGGGAAAAAATGAAATTTGATTTTATTATCGGGAATCCACCGTATCAAGAAGAGCAGGAAGGGGACAATAAAACATTTGCTCCGCCTATTTATCACAAGTTTTTGGAAGAAGCATATAAACTATCTGATTGTGTTGAAATGGTTCATCCTGCCAGATTTTTATTCAATGCGGGAAGTACTCCAAAGGAATGGAACCGCAAGATACTATCAGATCCACATTTAAAGGTGCTGTTTTATGAACAAGATAGCAGTAAAGTTTTCCTAAATACTGATATTAAAGGTGGGGTAGCGATAACATATCGGGATAAAAAGCATAAGAATAAACCAATAGGAACTTTTACAGCGTTTGAAGAATTAAACTCACTATTAAATAAGGTTTATGGAAGTGACGGTTTTGACAGCTTTAGTAAGATTGTGTTTACACGCACAGCATATCGTTTGACAGATATCATGCATAACGAACATCCTGAAGCATTAAGCCAATTAAGTAAGGGACATGCGTATGATATGTCTACAAATATATTCGAATTGCTGCCTCAAATTTTTTATGATGAGAAGCCAGATGATGAGACTTATAGTTATATTAAAATTTTGGGACGGGAAAACAATCAGAGAACTTACAAATGGATTCGAAGAGATTATGTAAATGATGTTACCAATTTAGAAAAATGGAAAATTATTTTACCAAAATCTAATGGTTCCGGTGCACTTGGGGAGGTATTAACAACACCCCTAATCGGGGAACCCCTAATCGGGTCAACAGAATCCTTTATAAGCATTGGTGATTTTGAAACAGAAGAAGAGGTAGTTGCATGTTTGAAATATGTTAAATCGAAGTTTGCGAGATGCATGTTAGGCATACTTAAGGTTACACAGGACAATCCACCGGAAAAGTGGAAATATATCCCAATGCAGGACTTCACAGAGACTTCTGATATTGACTGGTCAAAGTCAATATCAGAAGTTGACGAGCAAATATATAAGAAATATGGGCTAAGCAATCAAGAAATAGAGTTTATTGAATCGCATGTCAAGGAGATGGAATAATGGCTACACCGAAGATTAAGTCTTTTACCTCTGTGGTTCCTATGATTTATGCCTATAATACTCCCGGGGTTTTGTACCATGAAGGATGGACGAAAATAGGGTATACAGAAAAACAATCGGTTGCAGATCGCATCAAGCAACAGACGCACACTGCAGGAATAAAGCCGGTGATTGCATGGCAGGATAACGCAATATATAAAGACGGATCCGGCGAGTATTTCACTGATTATGAATTTCACGGCTATCTGGAAATTGAGAAAGAGGTGGAACGTGAAAAAGGAACTGAATGGTTCAAAATTGATGGTGCTAATTCAAAACAATATTTTGATTGCTTTGCAAGTCGTAGCTTTGATGAGATCCCGGAAGAAGAAAGATATTCATACACATTGCGCGATGAGCAGGCTGAAGCCGTTGCTATGACAAAAGAGTACTTTGAAAATGGTGGCGAGGAGTTTCTTTGGAATGCTAAACCGCGTTTTGGAAAGACTTTAACATCATATGATTTGATTAGAGAGATGGGATTTAAAAAGGTACTTATCGTTACTAACAGACCCAGCATCTCGAATTCATGGGCGGATGATTTTCACAAATTCATAGGATGGAGAGGCGAACTTGCATTTGTATCTGAAACTGACGCGCTGAAAGACAAAAGAGGTGTTTTGAGTCGTGAAGAATATGTAAATCGTACCGTAGCCCTAGATTCCGAAAAAGCTCCGGGTATGGTTGCATTTGAATCTCTGCAAGGGCTTAAGGGATCCGTATATTTCGGGGGACAAATTGATAAGCTGGAATGGATTCATGGAATCAATGATGGATTTGATCTTTTGATTATTGATGAGGCGCAAGAAGGCGTTGACACTATGCGTACAGAACGCGCCTTTAAATCCATAAAGAGGAAGCATACGCTTTATCTTTCAGGAACCCCGTTTAAAGCCCTTGCCAGTGAGCAGTTTTCTAAAGAACAGATTTTTAACTGGTCCTATGCTGATGAGCAAGAGACAAAAGCAACATGGAAGAACGAAGATTACAATCCATATGAAATACTTCCGCGACTGGAAATGTATACATATCAACTTTCTGCAATGATTAGGGAGGAGATAGAGAAAGGGATAGACCTTTCAGAAGATGGTAGTACAGACTATGCATTTGATTTGAACGAGTTCTTTTCAACTAATGAGAGCGGTAAGTTTATATATGAGGAAGATGTCAAGAAATTTCTGCATGCACTTTGCTCTCAAGAAAAATATCCGTATTCTACACCGGAATTGCGGCAAGAGTTGTCACATACTCTTTGGTTATTAAATCGTGTAGCCAGTGCAAAAGCATTAGCCAAATTGTTAAAAGATGATCCGGTCTTCAGGGAATATGAGGTTGTTCTTGCAGCCGGTGATGGTCGTCTAGATGATAATGAAGCGACAGAAGCATCATTTGATAAAGTTAAAGAGGCCATAGCAAATAATGAAAAGACAATTACTCTCAGCGTCGGCCAGCTGACAGTTGGAGTTACCATACCTGAATGGAGTGGTGTTTTGATGCTATGCAATCTGAAGAGCCCATCATCGTACATGCAGGCAGCTTTTCGTGCACAAAACCCGTGTATTGTTACTAAAGATGGAAAAAGATATCGCAAGGAAACCGCATATGTATTTGATTTCGACCCGGCGAGAACACTTATCATCTTCGATGAATTTGCAAACAATCTGTCAAAAGACACAGTGGATGGTCGAGGAACAAAAGGTGATAGAGAGCAAAACATTCGTAGATTATTGAATTTCTTCCCTGTTCTTGGAGAAGATGATGAGGGAACAATGATTGAACTGGATGCAGCTCAGGTTCTTTCAATTCCAAGACGAATTAAGAGCCAAGAGGTTGTGCGACGTGGATTTATGTCAAACTTCCTATTCCAGAATATCAGCAATGTATTTGGAGCTCCTGCAGTTGTTCGTGAAATTGTGGAGAAGCTTACACCTGCACATGAAGAAACGAAAAGGACAGATAAAGAAAAGCTGAAGGACCTAGAAGGTGTTTCTGTAAATGAAGATGGGGAAGTTGAGATTCCGGTGGAAATAGTAATTGGTAAGACCCGAGAGCTTTTTGGCGAAAAAATATATGAGACTCTCGAATCTGACTTGAATGGAACGCTGAATGGTATTAACAAGAATTCCGAATTTGAGGGGATTGAGAGCGGTATAGAGGAAGTCATAGAGACGGTAAAGAATAGCCTTAAGGGAAGTGTTATAAAACCGGCATCCGATGAGTACGATCTCAAATCACGTACTCAGCAGAGGATTGAAAAACAGCTAGACAGAGAGATTGAAACTACCTTTATGAAAATAAAGGATGACTATAAGCAACAGGCATCCATAGCAAAGGCAGAGCTCGAACGAAAACGGAAAGAGGCGGAATCAGAGCAGGATGTTAAACAAGCCGATGCAGAGTATGAGATGTGTATGGATGATGCCATGAAAGGGCTTATGGAGGCTGCAAAAGAAACAATAAAGAAGACCATTGATGAAAAACCAAAAGAAGTTATTGAGAAAATAGAAAAGATTCGTGCGGAAGCGGAGAAGAAAACAATAGAGGATACCATACGAGATCACCTTAGAGGTTTTTCAAGAACTATTCCTAGCTTCATCATGGCTTATGGAGATGGAAATATCACCTTAGCGAACTTTGATGAATATACAGAGGATGATGTTTTTCAAGCGGTTACCGGCATTTCTGAAGAAGATTTCAGATTTTTAAGAGACGGTGGCAATTATGAGAATCCGGAAACAGGTGAGACAGAGTACTTTGATGGAAAACTATTTGATGAAGTTGTGTTTAACGATTCAGTTGAAGAGTTCTGGAACAAGAAAATCTCATTAGCTGACTATTTTGACGAAACGCATGAAGAAGATATTTTTGATTATATTCCGCCACAGAAAACTAACCAAATATTTACGCCAAGATGGGTAGTTGCTACAATGGTAGATCAATTGGAAGAGAACAATCCCGGCTGTTTTGATGATCCAACAAATACCTTTGCCGACCTGTATATGAAGTCCGGTCTTTATATTACAGAGATTGTAAAGCGGCTATATAGAAGCGATGAAATTAAGAAGGTCTATCCTGATAACGAGGAAAGGATTCGTCATATTCTTAGGAATCAGGTGTATGGCATGGCTCCAACCAGAATCATTTATCTGATTGCGACTAATTATATTCTGGGATTTGATGAAAGCTTGAAAGATGAGGTAATGAACTTTATTCAATGTGATGCTGCTGAAGCATCGAAAAATGGGAAGCTGGGGGAAATGGTGGATAAGTTTTTTGATATTTAGGACACTGGAGCAAGGTGATAAAAATAATGAAAAATGAAAGTACATCAACTAATCATAGACAAGACAACTATGTAGATAATCGCATCTGCAACAAAAGCAGTAAAGATGCATTGTTAGGTTTGGCCGTTGCCGATGCATTAGGAGTTCCTGTGGAATTTTCAATAAGAAAAAGGCTGCAGCAAAATCCGGTTGTTGGAATGCGAGGTTTTGGATCTCATGATGTACCGGCAGGAACATGGTCAGATGACACATCCATGACTATTGCCACCATGCAGGCAGTTGCGGATAAAGGTCAAATAGACTATGACGAAATAATGAACAATTTCAGTAAATGGCTCAATGAGGGTGAGTTTACCACCGATGGCAAAGTATTTGATGTTGGTGGTACATGCCTTCGTGCAGTCATGAAATGGTGCCGAGGTGGTTGCGAGCCAATAGATGCAGGAATGAAAGGTGAACGCAATAACGGCAACGGATCTTTGATGCGGTTTTTGCCGGTTCCATTCTATTGTTACTCTAAAGGAATACAAGGCAATGATCTAGTAAAAATCTGCAATGAGATCTCATCTCTTACCCACAGTCATGAAATAAGTCGTTTGGGATGCTATATTTACACAATTTTTATGATGGAACTTTTGAGAGGTCATAATCTAAGAGAGGCATATGAGAATATGCAGAAGGCAGACTATAGCGCTTATTCTGCAGAGAGCATTGGAATATATTCCAGGATATTGAATAATGATATTTCTGTTTTGGCAGAAGAGTCAATTGAGTCGGATGGATATGTTGTTTACACATTGGAAGCAGCGCTCTGGTGCCTCCTGAACGGAAAAGATTACAAAAGCACAGCCTTAATGGCAGTAAATCTTGGTCGAGATACAGATACAGTAGCAGCTGTTGCCGGCTCCATGGCGGGCATTGTCTATGGAAAAGAAAGTATACCGACTGAATGGCTGGAAGTTTTGCTTAGGAGAGAGTACTTGGAAAATCTTTCAGAAAGATTTGATTGTGCATTAATTCGTACAATTATAGATTAGATTATGATATAATCAATCTGCCCCGGATTGGTGGATCCGAGGCAGATGGTGCTGGTTGCTATTTGTGGTAACGACTCAGCCACTTGCAGATATAGTTGGCAATTATACCTGCTACAGTCGAAACTAAAAGCGCACATAGAATATTCATATAGCACCTCCTTTCCGTTGCCGGTATGGAGATTAGCAACAAACATATTATAGTGTAAATGGAAATATTTGTCAATTATTACATAATCACTATTGACTAAATTTATTATGGTGTTATAATGAATATAGGCAAAGCGTACATAGAAACATATGGCACACGAAAACTTCGGAATGGTGGTTCCGGGGTTTTCTTTTTTGTTTCTTTTATCAACGAACACTTCCGGATTATGGTTGAAAAAAGAAAATGGATATAAGTATAATATGTGTAGAGGAAACCAGCAAAAAGATGCGGAGGGGATAGTCGTGAGCAGAATAGAGGATGTGCTCAGGGAATACAAACAACTCGGGATAGATCAGCAGTTGGATTACGATAAATTCTACCTGTACTCCATTATCACGCATTCAACAGCAATTGAGGGTTCAACGGTAACGGAAATAGAAAATCAGCTTCTTTTTGATGAAGGAATCAGTTCGGGTAAGCCGATGCCGGAACAGCTTATGAATCTCGACTTGAAGAAAGCATATGAAAGAGCCTTTGCAGTTGCGGATAACCATGAGGAGATTACAATCGAACTGCTTTGCAGTTTGTCCGGTATTCTGATGAAGAACACCGGGTCTTTATATAACACAATCGCGGGAACCTTCAGCAGTGCAGATGGGGATTTAAGGCTTTTGAATGTCAGTGCCGGCCACGGAGGCAAAAGCTATATGGCATGGCAAAAAGTGCCGGGAAGGCTGGAAGAATTCTGTTCCTGGTTGAAAGAGGAGCGGGGAAATCTTAAACCCGGAGATATTGAAAGTGCTTACAAGTTAAGTTTTGAAGCACATTACCGTTTGGTAGGTATACATCCTTGGGCGGGTGGAAATGGCAGGATGGCGCGTCTTGTAATGAATATCATTCAGCGTGAGGCCGGTGTGATTCTATCAATTGTAAAAAAAGAGAGCAGAGCGGAATACATAAAAAGCCTGGCTGATTCACAGGCTTCGGATAATAACACACCATTTATGAACTTTATGATGGAAAATCATATCCGCAACATAAACGACCAGATACAGGAATATATAGAATCAATCAGAAAATGACACTTTAAAATTCAGGCGGGTTTTATTTAACAAAGAGGCATTAGTGTGAAAGAAAATAAAAACAAGCCGTAAGATGGCAATAAAAAACAGGCTATCTAAAGATAACCGAAAAATCTGTGCAATGAATTAAATTGTTTAGGAGACGAGTAATTCCTCTGAGATGATGCCCTCCTTTTTAAGCAGTTTAATTGCCTGCTTGATTGCTTTGGATTTTTGCATTTCCTTAAGTTCGACAGGCATATCGATTTTGTACAAATCGCAAGGGTTCCACATCTCGCCGGTAGACAGCATGTTGAAGACGGCGGTGAGAATCATCCTTGCAATAGCAATGATAGCTCGTTTTTTTCCACGGCGTTTCATGATGCGTTCGTATTTGAGTTTGTAGTAAGGAGATTTGTCGGATTTCACGGCTGCATGAGCAACTTGTACCAATGCAGGTTTGAGATAGACTCCGGCACGTGTAGTCCGAACAGACTTTTTCTTACCGGCAGACTCGTTGTTACCGGGAGTAAGTCCGGCCCAGCAACATAAACGCTTGGAAGAAGAAAACTGAGACATATCAGTACCAATCTCGGAAATAATAGTTATCGCACTGTTTCTATTGATTCCCGGAACGGTACAAAGCAGATTGACAGCATTATCATAAGGTTCAGCCAACGAATCAATTATTGAGTCTATATCAGCAATAGCAGAAGTGATATAATCCATATGTGCACGGATGATATGCATGCGATATTTTTGGGGATCAGTCATCTGATAACCCTCGATGGACTCAATGACACTTTCAGACTTATTCTTGAGTGAACGAAGCAGTCTGGAGGATATTTCTTCGTGGTTGATGGAATTGTCGGACTGTTCAAGAAGGTAATCGATTATAGAGGTGGCTGATTTCCCGAAGATATCGGAAACAACCGAATCCAATGCAACATTACAAACGGTAAGAGCATTTTGAAATCGATTCTTCTCGCTGCTTCTGCAGGAAGTTAATTTATACCGATACCTCGTAAACTCTCTGAGAATACGGATAGGTTTGCACGGTATATAGCTTCCGGGCACAAGCCCTAGTCTGAACAAGTCTCCAATCCATTTGGAATCCTTTGTGTCGTCCTTGTTCCCTTTGACAGCCTTTACCCATTTAGGGTTGGCGATGGTTATGTTAATTTCATCTTCCAAAAGGTTGAACACAGGTATCCAGTATTTACCGGTGGATTCCATGCAGATATCACGACAGGAATTGTCCAACAGCCATTTTTTGAACTCAAGAATGGAATTGTTGAAGGTGGAGAAGCGCTTCTTCTGATAAGAAGGCTGAACTCCGGAAGTAGTTTTGATGATTGTGGCAACGAGAAAAGATTTGTGAACATCGACACCACAACAAATCTGATAAACAACTTTCATAGGCAAGCTCCTTTCTAATAAAAATAAAGAAGCCATTGACTGTCTCATCACACAATTTAACAAAGGCGTTAAAACAATTCTTAGTGTACGGATTAGTAATACCACTTATTTGTGCTTGAAAGATGGGGCTTACACTGATTATTATGCTGTCTTTAACGAGGAAGTTAATACGACTCACCTCTTCGTGCTTTGTAGTATAGCTTCTAAAAAGTATTTTATACCAAAGTGAAAGAAGGGTAAGTAGCTTTCACAACTATTTGTGCCGCCGACGAAGGCGGCGGAATGGAGATTATTATGAAACTGTGGAAATTAATTATTATAATCTTCAGCATTGTTATCGCATTGTTAGTAGCCTTTGCATATAGAAACCTCAATTATGATTACGGAAACGACCGGTTTATGGAGAAGAAGGGTGCGGCAATCGGGTTCCGGGAGCAAATATACATAACCGAAGACGGCAGTGAAATCGCTTATCTTGAAGGTCCTGACAAGGGAGAGCCGCTTCTGCTCATTCATGGGCAGATGGTGTCCAAAGAGGATTATGCCAAAGTGCTTCCGGAATTATCAAAGCACTTTCAGATTTTTGCAGTGGACTGCTACGGTCACGGCAAATCATCAAAAGATCCTGAAAAGTACAACATAATTTCCATCCGCGACGATCTGATTTCATTTATGCACGATGTGATTAAGGAGAAAACCTTCGTGACCGGGCATTCCTCCGGAGCACTCATTAGTGCAGCGATAGCCGCAGAGAATAAAGAACAGGTGAATGGTCTGCTTCTTGAAGACGGTCCTTTCTTCTCAACGGAACCGGGGAGGGCGGAAAAGACTTTTGCTTACCTGGACTTTGCAACAATTAATGATTTTCTTTCACAGAACACAGAAAAAAACTATACAAAATATTTTCTCGAGCACACATATACGAAAGAACTCTTTAATAAAGACGGTAAAGATAACTGGTCATTTCTTGTGAAAGATCCTTACACAAAACGTATCGATGAAAACAGCGGCAAAATGCCGGTTGTCTGGTACTATCCTCCTGAAATCGGTTTGAATGGAATGGTTTTTATAACACGCAATCTGCAGGATGGGACAGGTGAGTATGATCTGAGGTTCGGTAAAACATTTTATGACTTTTCCTGGTTTAAGGGTTTTGATCAGAGAAAGACGCTGAGTGAAATTGAATGCCCGACAGTAATTCTTCATGTTGCTCCATCAAAGGAGACAGCACCGAGTTATTATGATGAAAATGGAATTCTGCTTTCCGCAATGGATGAAAAGGATGCGGAAGAAGTACAGTCATTAATCAGGGGGAGTAAGCTTAAGTCCGGATATAAATCAGTTCATGATATCCATGCCGACCTGCCGGAGCAGTTCATTGAGGCAGTCATGGAGTTGGCCCTGTAAATTTTGGGACTCTAACTTTTGCAGTCACCTCACTTCTGTTAACAGGGGGCGAATTATATTTCAGTTAACTTAAACAAATTTTATCTTGCCTGAACTATAATTCACATATATTATATGTAACATCAGGAATAGTTACAGGAGGTAAAAAAATGTCCTTTAGTCAAAATCTTAAAGAAGCACTTGCACGGAACAATATGTCCATGACAGAACTGGCGAACAGTACCGGCATTACCTATAACATGATAAAAAAATATTGTGCCGGTGATGCAGAACCGACGGTTTCGTATGCGCTGAAAATGGCAAAAGAGCTGGATGTGTCCATAGATGAACTCATGAATCATCGGGCTTCCGATCAGAAAAATATGTTCCGAAAAGTTTTTGAACATGACTTTACCTATATTGAGGGATTTCTTCGCGTTGTAAGGAGAATGCCGGAAAAGGAGGCGCTTGTGGATCCTGCAGCCGGCAGAGTCTGGACATACAGTCAGCTCAACGGAGATGTAAACAGACTGTCCAATGCTCTTCTTGATGCAGGTGTGATGAAAGGCGATGCTGTCTTGTTTCAGCTGCACAACTGCCCGGAATTCATTTTTTCGTATCTCGCCCCCCAAAAGATCGGGGCGGTAACAAGCCCTGCGAATCCGGGCTTTTCGCCGGAGGAAACAAAATCATGTCTGGAGTCAAGCAAGCCGAAAGTATACATATATGATGAGTCGAACAGGGAAGATGTAATCAGGGCTCTCGAATCTCTGGAAGAAAAACCTGAAATTATCATAATGACGGGAGCCGGCGAATTGGCGGAGGGGCATATACGCTTCGATGATTTTGTTAAGAAGCACCCTGATACCGAACCGGTGACGGATTTTGAACCTTATATATATGACGAAATCATGAGACTTTACACATCAGGAACAACCGGAAAACCGAAAGGTGTGCCGCTTTTCAATGCGAACGAGGTGCTTTCGTGTCACGATGTAATGATGCATTTCCCGATGAACTCTACGGATGTTTCCATGAACACAACACCATGGTTTCATCGCGGCGGAATACATTCAGGAGGTCCTGCTCCAACATTCTTCGCGGGAGGCAAGGTGATTATCATGAAGTTATTCCAGCCTCAGCTTGCACTTAAATATGTACAGAAGTACGGTGTTACATTTCTTGTCGGTACACCGTCAATAATGAAAATGCTGGTAAATCAACAGTTGAAGTATGGTGCGGATCTCACATCTCTTAAGGGCATTGTAACTATGGGAGCGCCTTTTGAAAGAGCCGACTGTATCCGTGTACAGGAGGTTCTTACTGCAAATATATTTAACGGATACGGCACGACAGAGACATTCTGGAATACATTTCTCAGGCCATATGAACTTCCGAAAATGGCAGGTACCGCCGGCCGGGCGTGTACCGATGATGATGTAAGGGTAGTCAGGGTTTACGAGGACAGGTTTGCGAATCCGGACGATCTGGCTGCAATGGATGAGACGGAGACAGGGGAAGTTATTATCAGAACCCCGAAGTCATCTTACTGCTACCACAATAACAGTGAAGAGGAAAAAAAGAAATTCCACGGAGGCTGGATGTATACAGGAGATCTAGCCACTTGGGACAGCCACCAGTTTATAACCATCGCGGGAAGAAAAGATGACATGATTATCTCAAAAGGCGAGAATATTTATCCTGTCATAGTAGAGGAAGCTCTTAACATGCATCCGAAAGTCCGCCAGTCAGCGGTGACGGGCATTCCTGACAAGATCAGAGGGGAGGCAGTGGTTGCATACATCGTGCCTGAAGACGACAGTCTGACAGTATCGGACATGATTGATTTCTGTATGGAATCGGATTACCTGTCAGTATACAAAATGCCGAGGTTCTACAGGTTTGTAAAGGAATTACCTATGACTGCAACGGGTAAACTGCAGCATTACCTGGTGAAGGAAATGGCCCTTTCCGATATGGAGGCAGGGCGACTGAAACTGGCGATGAAATAAAGAAGCGGGAGACCGGTCAAAATCATGTTGGCCGGTTTTTTTTATATCCATAATATAATTTAACACTCCACACCTCCCGGGATTTGTGTAAGCGTCAAACCATGACACATCGCTATCCGGTATAAAATATGAGAAAATGCTTCCAAAATGACAGGAGGTCTTCTCGATATGAATGAAAAAGAACAGTTGTGGTACGCCAGATTCCTAGAATATGCGGATAGCGGAATGTCACAACGACGCTGGTGCATTGAAAATCAGATTTCAGCGTCCACGTTCAGATACTGGTGCAACAAATTCACAAGCCGGCAAGTGGCTAACGGTGCAATAGATCCTATTGCTACAACTACATCCGGTTCCGATAATTGGTTTCAGGTCAGTTGCCAGAACGAAGTAATGGCGGCTCCTGCTCTTCCTGCTGAAGATGTGAACACGATTCGCCTTCAGTTTCGAGAACTGAAGATGGAGTTTCCGGCAGGAACTGATAGCCGGGCGATACTTCAAATCGCTAAGGGGCTGATGAAAGTATGAACCTTGGCTATGAACCTGAAGATATCAAGATATATCTGTTTGGCGGCAGCGTTGATATGCGCAAGCAAATGAATGGATTACTCATGCTGGTGGAAGGAATCCACCGAATGAATCCATATGAGAAAGCACTGTTCGTGTTTACCAATAAAAAGAAGGATAAAATCAAAGCATTGCGCTGGGATGAGAATGGTTTTGTTGTTTACTACAAACGACTTGAGCGAGGGGGATTCCGATTTCCTGAAATATCCGAAGCAGAAGGTGGCAAGATTAATGTCAGCCCTCACGATTTAAGACGACTTCTTTATGGACTGGAGATGGAATGTGTGCTTAAAAAGCGTAGATTCATATCAATGTAATTGGCCAAAAATAATCATAAATAAATGCTATTAAACGTTGAAATTTCAACGTTTAAGCCTTGAAAAACACATACATTTATGATATCATTTATGCATGGAAAACAAGGCGATTACTAGAGACCTTTCGTCCATGACAAGGGCGGAACTGGAACAGAATATTGTGGATTTGACAACGGAAATTGAGTCCCAGAAGCAGAAGATCAAGTGGCTGGAAGAACAGTTCAGGCTGTCCCGTCAGCAGCGCTTTGGATCCTCCAGTGAGCAAGGTATAATTGATAATGACCAGATATCCCTTTTTAATGAGGCTGAATGGACAGTAGACGGAGCCGGTGAAGATTTTCCCGAACCGGATCTGGCCAAGGTGGCACCACCTAAAAAGAAGAAGACCAAAGGCGGTAAAGAACGCATGGTAAGCGGACTGCCAAAAGAAATTATCAACTTCAGACTTACCGAAGAGCAAATGGACTGCCCTAACTGTGGTGAAAAATTGACAGAAGTCAAGAAAACCATCCGCAAGGAACTGGTCGTGATTCCGGCACAGGTCAAGGTAAACGAATATCATGATGCCGTATATACCTGCAGAAACTGTCAGAAAAACGGCATAGAGAACCCAATGCATACGGGCGGTTCTCCGAAACCGCTTTTAAGGAATGCTCTTGCATCGCCATCGTTTGTTGCAGACATCATCAAGCGTAAATTCGTAGATGGCGTTCCGATATACAGACAGGAGCAGGAGTACAAAAGAAATGGCATCCGGTTAAGTCGGCAGACAATGTCAAGTTGGGTAGTCCGGTGCAGCGAATATTACCTGGAAGGTGTCTATGACATCCTGAAAGAGAACCTTCTGAAGAGGGATATCATCCAAGCGGATGAAACCAAGGTACAGGTACTGCACGAACCGGGGAAACCGGCCACATCAGACAGCTACATGTGGCTGTATAGAAGCAGTATATGGGATCCCGGAAGTCAGATAGTACTCTATGAGTATCAGGATAACCGGAGAATGGAAAATCCGGCGAATTTCCTGAGAGATTTCTCAGGATATCTGCAAACAGATGGATATTCCGGCTACAACTCGGTTACGAATCGTGAATCAGATCCTGCAACTTCAGTCGGTTGCTGGGCACATGCCCGGCGGTACTTTTGTGATGCAATTAAGGTCTTGCCTAAAGCAGAGCAGGAAAATTCGAACACTAATAGCCATATTGCCATTGCATATGCAGATAAGATATTCGCTATTGAGCGTGACAAGCTGGGGGATAAGTCTCCGGAGGAACGGACGCAAATCAGAATGGAAAAAACAGCACCGATACTGGATGCTTATTTCAAATGGATACACTCGTTTAATCCTGATAATATCTTAAAAGGAAAGTTCAGAGATGGAATCGTGTTCAGCCGCAACCAGGAAAAGTCTCTCAGAGCATTCATGCTTGATGGGAGACTCCAGTGCAGCAACAACACTGCCGAGAGAAGCATCAAACCATTTGTTATATCCAGGAAGAACTTCCTGTTTTGCAATACACCATCCGGAGCAAGAGCGACAGCAATCGCTTTCAGTCTGGTTGAAACAGCTAAAGCAAATGATCTGAATCCGTTCAAATATCTAGAGTACATTTTCGAGAAATTATCGCAGGATGCGGATTATGATCTTGAGCAGCTCATGCCATGGACTGAAGATGTTAAATGCATCTGCAGCGTGGCAATAAATCAGTCGTATTAACGCATGCTATAGTGTGCAACAGTGCACAATAGTACACCATCGTGCACTATAGTATACAAACCACGATGCTAAATTCAATGTGTCATGGTTTGACGCTTACGGATTTGTAGTTTATAATGAATGACAAAATTCCTGGCGAAAAGAAATGGAAGAAGTGTGATACCGTACGGCAAAAGCGATCCGTACGTGAAAAATCTAGTTTAATGCTCAAGAAGAAATCATTGCAATTGTATAGAGAAAGGAAAAGCTAGAAATGAAATTAAAAGAATTGTTAGAGCAGGAAGTAATGAGGGTCAGCGGCAGACGATCTTTTTTTGTGGCTCTTCTGATTATTATCATCACGTATGTCCTGACATACACGGTGTTCCCGGAAGATCCCGCTGAATTAGGAGTTCTTACTCTGGTTCCCTCACTGTTTCTGATGGTCTACATCTTCGTGACTCAGAGAATCCTTGAAGCTCTTACCTTAGTTTCTATTATGGGCTTCATCATGGTGGACAGGACTGCGGAAGACAATGTGCTGCTGGTATTCAGTGACTCTCTTTTGACAACCATGATGAGCGAGGATATCGCTTGGTTATTTATCGTATGCGGACTTATGGGAAGTATAATTAACCTGATGGAAAGATCAGGAGGGGCGATGGCTTTCGGTAACTTTGTTTTGAGGATTGCAAAGACCAAAAGATCGGCACTGATGTGGACATGGATTGTCGGGTTGGCACTCTTTGTGGATGATTATCTTAATTCCATGGCACGAGGTGTAAGTATGTCACCGGTTACTGACAGGTACGGGACTTCGCGAGAGTATCTGTCGTATGTTGTAAGTTCGACAGCTGCACCAATGTGCGTGTTGATGCCGATTACCACTTGGGCTGCTTTCTGCAGCAGACTTCTGGAAGCGAACGGCTGGGCACCTCCGGGAAAGGGAATAGAATACTTTGTTATGACCATCCCGTATAACTACTATGCGTGGGCAGCCGTAATCATGGTACCGCTGGTAATCATGGGTGTCATTCCTTTATTCGGACCGATGAGAAAGGCTGAAAAGCGTGTTGCCGATGGCGGTCCTGTTGCACCTCCGGGATCGGAAAAAATTGATATTAAGGCCGGAGTACAGATGGAAGTTCCGGATAACCCGAAAGTATTCAACTTCTTCCTGCCGATGATCGTATTGGTAGCAGCAACTGTTTTCTTCGACAATGACATGATGATGGGTGTTCTTGTGACAATGGGTGTGTCGTTTGTTGCATATCTATTGCAAAATCTCATGTCTGCAGAAGAATTCACCGATGTGTCGCTCCACGGAATAAAGAACATGATATATCCGCTTTTGCTTATGGTACTGGCTTTTGTTTTTGCCGACATGAACGAAAGGATCGGTTTTACAACATATGTAATTGAAAGCGCCTCAGCAATAATGACACCGCAATGGATGCCGGTAGTACTGTTCTTTGTTCTGGCTCTTACCCAGATTGTTACAGGAACAAACTGGGGAATGTATGTTATCGCTCTACCTATCGTGCTTCCTCTTGTTGACCAGGTTGGAGGAAGTCCTGTATTAGCGGTTGCCGCCGTTTTATCTGCCGGAGTACTGGGAAGCCACGTATGCTTCTTCTCCGACTGTACAGTAGTAACATCAGCAGCTTCAGGCTGCAATAACTTTGACCATGCTTGGACTCAGATGCCATTGGGTCTGTTGGCAGGAGTCTTTGCATCAATAGGTTTCATCATTGCCGGATTTGCGGTTGGGTGATTACCTGTAATAATCATAATGTTTTTGCCGCTATGCCTACTTCAGTACGAAAAAAAGTACAACGCCTTCATTATACTTACTTAAAAGTAAGATAAAAAATACATAACTGATACAAGTAAGGTAGTATGGATTCTTGATAATTAAAAAGACAGCTTACAGATCACCTCACTAAACAGCAAAACCCGGAAGCCCTTAATCGGTTTCCGGGTTTTTAAACAGCAAGCAATAAAATATATAAGAAATTAAGCATCCTCCGTGCCTGAAAGTGTATGCTTTATCCTGTCTCTTTCTTCGGCGGTCTTTGCATCATTCCACTGATCCATGGTACCTACAAGATAGCCGGTGATTCTGCGAATTCTCTCGAATGGAACGGTCTCAAATTCATAGGTGAGATCCGCATAGTCTCCATCCAGATTGATGTCCAGCGTCTCCAGCTTCCTGCGGTGTTTGTTTTGAAGATATTCTACATAAGCCTGTGCCTCGCGGGCGTCAGCATTTCCTGTTATTCTTATTGACATTTTTTACACCTCCTGTTGTGGTCGCTGTGTAAAAATTATACACTATGTAGTGGATGTTGTACATACAAACCCACAAAAAAACAACAAAAAACAACCTGGGCTGAAACAGTCAAAATGCTACAGAGTTTTTCAGACGGATTAGTGCTAAAAATATATTATTGAATAAAGAATTGTGTTAGTATGGATTTGGGAGGAATAAAAGGATGAAAACACTTGTTGTCTATTACTCACTGGAAGGAAATACCGACTATGTTGCCGGAAAAATTGCTGAAAGAACCGGGGCTGAACTCCTTCGCCTGAGACCTGAAAAAGAGTACAGAGATAAAGGGTTCTCCAAGTTTATATGGGGTGGGAAAAGTGCCATGATGGCAGAGTCGCCGGCACTTGAACCGTACAATGCCGACCTGACATCTTACGAACGGATTATCTTTGGTTTCCCTGTGTGGGCGGGCACTTTTGCACCGCCATTGAGAACCTTTGTTAGCGAAAACAAAGAAGCTCTGGCCGGTAAGAACATCGTGTCATACGCTTGCCAAAGCGGGAAAGGTGCGGAAAGGGCTCTGAAAAAACTGGAGGAACTGACCGGGGAATCATTCAGGTTTACAGATGTTTTTATCGAGCCTAAGCGAAAGGCATCACCGGAGACGGACGCTGAGATAGAGGAGTTTTGCGAGGAGATAAACGCTGATTAATGTATCGTGAGAGTAAGTACAATGAATAAAATAAATGAGACAGGCAAAAAAGTAAATACTTTAATTTGGATTATTGACATAGTATGTATAGCGTATTTTGTCGCTTTTTTACTTTGGATTTCCGACAATTTTGCCGGTAAAATAATGGAGTGGATTATACCCTATGTGAATCCGTTTACTGTAGGTGTTTACGTTATCGGTTTGGCAGCCGTACTAACATTGCTGTTTTCCGGAAGTACAATACTGAAGATTCTTATGGTAATGACATATCTGGCCATTGCGTTTACCTCTCTTGCAGCCACAATCGGAATCGCCTCAGAAATCGGGCTGACTGTGTTCCTTCTCATACGAGTGCTGTTCATCGCTGCCTTTGTAGTTATAATCGTTATCAAGGTCAGAAAAAACAGGAGAATCACTTGAAAAGAAACGATCTGGTCATAGGAATTCTGTGTGCAATAGGCTGCGAAGTGCTCTTTGGAGCAAGCTTTATTTTCACCAAACAGGCAACGGCTGTTGCCAGCGATTTGTCGCTGTTGGGCTGGCGTTTTTTGGTGGCTTTTGTAATAATGAGTATTCTGGTTGCAATGCGAATAATGAAGGTGGATATAAAGGGAAAGAAACTCAAACCTCTGTTAATTGTGGCTCTGTTCAGCCCGGTTATTTACTTCATAGGCGAGACAGCAGGTATAAGAAATACGACAGCATCTGAAAGCGGAGTTTTTCTTGCCTGCATCCCCGTAGCTTCCCTTATTGCCTCGACTGTGATTCTTCAAAAGAAACCTTCGAAGTTTCAGATTGCAGGAATACTTATAACCCTTATGGGTGTTTCTATAACGGTGTTGGCAGTCGGGGTTTCCTCCAGCTTGTCCGTTATCGGTTACACATTTCTGCTTGCAGCTGTCATATCCTATGCGTTATATGCGGTGTTTGTTGATAAAGCGGCGGATTACACAGCTGCGGAAATTACATATATAATGATTGTTGCCGGAGCTATTGCCTTTGTGATTCTGGCCATAGGAGAAGGATTAATAAAGGGGAACATCGACCGGCTGATTACATTACCCTTTGAGGAACCGGATTTTTTGAATGCGGTGCTGTACCAGGGTATCGGGTGTTCGATTTTTGCTTTTTTCCTGTCCAATGCGGCAATTGCAAGGATTGGCGTCAACAGGACGGCATCCTTTATAGGGCTGTCTACTGTGGTTTCTATTATCACCGGAACGGTAGTGCTGAAGGAAACGTTTACTGTGTGGCAGATTGTCGGTGCAGCGGTTATAATTATCGGCGTATATATAGCTAATGCAAGGATAAGTGAGGGATAACGTGGAAGGAATGATAGGAAATGCTTGAATACAGAAGCTGCAAAAAATCGGATTGTGAGGACTGGATTCTGCTTAACAGAGAATTTATGGCGGAAGAAATACAGGATGACGAGTTATGGCATGGTGCCGACCAAGTTAGTGATGAGCAATTTCGGGACACGTTCCATGCGGGATTGAAAGCGTCCCAACAGGTCGGTTTTCTTCTTTTTGAGGAGGATGACATTCCGGTAGGTTTTGCGAATCTTATGATTATTTTCAGCGTATGGACACATGGCTTGGCATTGATAATTGATGATCTGTATCTGAGACCGGATTTAAGAGGGAAAGGATATGGCAGATGTGCTATGGAAATGATAGAAGAATACGCAAAGGAGCGAGGGTGCAAAAGAATTCAATTCCAGTCGGAACTGACGAATCCCAACGCCATGGAGTTTTATAAGGCCATAGGGTATCAGCCCGCTGACATGAAATTCTATGTCAAATATATTTAGCAGCAAGGGGGAGCGAGATGCGGACAACAACTGAAAAAACAGAATCAATCAAACTATACAACTTACTGTTTCCAATATGGTTTCTGATATGGATTCCATCATGGCTGTGGTTACTGCTGATTCCGGCAAATTATATATTGGATACCGCAGTAACTTATTTTACTCTGCCCAAAGATGAAAACCGGTGGCAGTTCTGCATACGAAACACTTGGAAAATCTGCCTTGCCGGATTCTTCAGCGATTTGGTAGGGAGTGCGATTCTGTTTGTAATCGGTACTTTTGGATGGGATCTGGGAGTGAAGTGGCTGAAGGATGCCGGTTATGCCCTCTACGATAATCCCTTTGCCAATCCGCTGGCATTGCTTATATGCTTCTTTTCAATAGCAATTGCCGGAGTACTCATATACTTTATTGACCGGAAGATTCTTATGAGAGCGGGGCTTGCTCTGAATCAGGCAAAGAAGTCAGCCAGGTGGCTGGCGATTATTACGGCACCGTACCTGTTCCTGATTCCGGCGGGATGGATTTACGGCTGAAAACTATGAATAATAACCACACACTTAACATAATTGTTTCCAGAACGGAGACGCGAATGGGCAGCATGATAAGGGCTGTCATAGGGGGCGATTACAACCATTGCTCCTTTTATTTGGATGGAGATGTAAGGAATATATACGGGTTTTCAAGAAGATACCGTGAATTCTGGTTTACCGGATGCTTCACGCAGGAGAATGCGGTTCATTTTCGGGAATATAATATATACGAGATTCCATTGAGCGAAGAGCAGTATTCCGACCTCAATGAGAGAATCATTGATATGAAAGCGCATACCAGAATATACAACTATCTCAGTGCGCTCATGTTGCCGACAGGCATTTCGGTGGATTCTGAGGACAGTTTCATATGCAGTACCTTCGTGGCGGATATAATCGATAAACATACGGATATTGTTCCGGAAAAAGATGTGAATCTTCACGGCCCCATGGATGTATTTGAATTGCTGGAAAAAGCTGCAGGAGAGGGAAAAGCAAAATCCATAGAGAAAGAGCTGCCCCATGAAAAGGAATATGGATTCCTGAAGCCGGTTACCCGCTGGCATGATGCAACTTATTCGGAAATCGCAGGGGATACGAGAAACCGAAGGGCAATACTGGCGGGGGAATTATTGGATAAGGACAACAGTATGTTCCCATGGGTTTCGGAAACAATAGCCGGATTCATACGTCGAGGATGGGAAGTGACAACAGGTTCGGAAGATACCGATTTTACGCGGAATAACTATCAAAAATATGACAGGTTAATTTGCTGCGGAGGCGATCGTGTGTTGAGCAGGTGTGTCGGTCAGGGCCTTAAGTCAGATTATAATGTGCCGATAGCATTGATTCCGGCAGGCACCACAAATGATTTTGCGAAGACACTCGGTATTTCCACAGATATCGCAAAGGCTGTTGAGGTGGCGACCGGCAGCAATGTGAGAAGAATTGACAGCGGCGATCTGGATGGCTGCAGTTTCGCTTATGTTGCGGGGTTTGGCGATATTGCACAAGTGTCACATAAGACAAGCAACAGGACGAAAAAGGTAATAGGCTATGCCGCCTATGTGCTCTCCGGTATACAGTCACTTTTCAAAATGCGAGAGTATGAAGTTCACATAACAATGGACCATACAGTTGTCAGCGGCAAATATTTGATAGTGCTGATTACCAACTCACATATGGTGGGAGGTATTAAACTGTGGGATAAGGTATCCCCGGATGATGGGAAATTCGAGGTTCTCTTAATAAAAAAACCAAGCTCGACCGGTGTTCAGGAGACCATTGAAACCTATTCGGCAAGTTATATAACTATAGAGAATCAATCCGGGTACACACTGGAGTGGGTGCTGGACGGGGAGCCGGGCGGAACGACCGAACCGGGCGGAACTTCGGAGATTCATGTTAATAAGCAAAGCTATTCAATGGTAACAGGTGAATGAAATGGAGTTTAGCGGATTTCATAGTGGATTTCTTCGTTATATTAACTACTCCTGATTGTTAAAGAGGGATATAATGGTGTATAATATTTCATGAAGTTAAATCGGGTACATGAGGTTTAACAGGAGGTTGAGATGAAACAAAACAATCAGGATGAAAATACATGGAAAGATAATGACGACCGGGTATGGCGTGCCAATCCTACAAAGGATATTAAGTCCTGGAGCACAAAGACGGATGGCGACGGCAGAATTCGCAAAACACTTGGAGGAGCCAGGCCGGAACCCGAGCCGGGTGAAGAGACAATAGATCAGTGGTATGAAAGGCAGTTTGACGAGGAGAAAATCTATGAAAAGACATGGTTCATAATTCTTGCAATCTTACTGTTCTGGCCGCTAGGACTTGTGCTGCTGGTATATAAGGTGTTCTTAAAAAAAGATGTACCGCCTCCTCCTCTTTCCGGGGAAGGCACCGCCTATGAACAGCAGGCGGGACAGGCAGCCAGGACAGCTAAAAGTTCTAAAAGTCCCGGCAAAAGCTCCAAGGTTGCCGGATGGATTTTGGTTATTCTTGGGATTCTCATGGCTATCTCGACTGTTGAGAATTTTAGCATAACTGTGGTTTTGTATGCCACGGCATTTTGCGTTGGAGGAGTTTTGCTCATCCTTTCCGGCAAGAGAAAGGAAGGGACATTTACCTCTTTTGCTGACCGAAGGGCTGAGAGAGCCAAAGCAAAGGCAGAAGCCAAAAGGGCTGAAGAAGAAAAGAGGAAAGCCGAGGAAGAAGCAAGGGCGAGAGAGGCTTTGTCCATTGAGGAAAAACAACAGCTCAAGATTCAGGAGGCTATACAGGCCATTGAAGATACTGATATGGTAAGATCTCTGTGCGAGATTGATAACTCTCTGAGACGAATCAATTTAAGACTTAAGGATAAGCCGGAACTGGCCAAGATGTCCAGCGTTGTCAAGATGAAGGAGACCTTCCTGCCCAAGACGGTGGAGCTGGTTGAAAAGTACAGAGGCAGAAAGGTCAGCGTTGAGACTCTGGATAAGATCAAAGAAATGCTCGTAATATGTGCCGAAGCATTTAAGGAAATAGAGGAAAAAGTATACGAAAGAGAAAATATTGATACCCAGGTTGATATTGAAGTGCTCAAGCAGACTCTCGAGAGAGAAGGACTCCTGGGATCCGATTTTGATATTGATAATGAATAGTTTTGGGGATTTAATGGAGGTAAATTATGGAGACAAAGGTTGCTGAAAAAAACAAGGAAATAATAGCCCCGGTGCTGGAACTGGAAGCTATCGACACTCCTGCGCTGAACGCATTGGAGAAGAAGGATGTTGAAACCTTCAGAATTCAGCAGTTCAGTGATGAAGAAATGGCGCAGATTCAGGAGTTTTCAGAAAAAATCGATCTGCGTGACGCCAATCTGATTATTACTTACGGTGCAGGTACACAAAAGAGAATGGCTGAGTTTTCGGATTCAGCATTGTCGCAGATTCGTGCCAAGGATCTTGACGAAGTGGGAGAAATGCTCAGCGATCTCGTTGCCGACCTGAAGACGGAACCTGGTGAGAAGAAAGGTCTGGCAGCTCTCTTCAGCAAGGCAGGCAATAAGCTGGAAAAGATGAAAGCACACTACTCCAAGGTGAGCAGCAATGTTGATGCCGTTGCAAAGAGGCTTGAAGAGCATCAGGTAACCTTGCTCAAGGATGTGGCTGTTCAGGATATGCTCTTTGATAATAATAAAGCTTTCTTTAAGGAACTTACCATGTATATTGCTGCGGGTAAAATCGCACTCAAGAAGGCGGTGGAAGAAGAACTGCCTAAATTAAAGGCAAAAGCCGCAGAGACGGGACTGGCTGAGGATGCACAGGAGGTAAAGGATTATGCCTCAATGTGTGAACGCTTTGAGAAGAAACTGCATGACCTAGATCTGACAAGGGTAATATGTCTGCAGAACGCACCTCAGATCAGACTGGTACAGAACAATGCCATTATCCTTTCGGATAAGATTCATTCGGCTATTGTAAACACCCTCCCTCTATGGAAGAATCAGATGATAATCGCTCTGGGCATGGTTCATGCGGAAGAGGCCATCAAGGCTCAGACCATGGTCACCGATACAACAAATGAAATTCTGAGGAAAAATGCAGAAATGCTTCATCAGACAACGGTTGACATTGCTACAGAGAATGAGAGGGGCATAGTGGATATTGAAACTCTGCAGCACACTAACGAAGAGCTCATTGCGACTCTTGACGATATTCTGAGAATACAGGCTGAGGGCAGAGCGAAGAGGGAGGCTGCCGAAAAGGAAATGATCAATATTGAAAACAACCTGATGCAGAAGCTGGTAGAGGTTACTACAGTTAATGGATAACCGGAATGAATCGATTTAAGAGAGATCCTTTGGTTTGGGACCTCTTTTTTTTCAGCAGTTTCAGTGCGGATTTCAGGTGTGGTATAATATAGAGGATGAATGAGAATATGACAAGAAGATTGTTATTCAAAAAATCGATAGTGGCCGCCTTGGGGCTTATGCTCTTTTCCTGTGGCCTTTATCTTATCATACAGGCGAATATCGGTGTGGCTCCATGGGATGTGCTCTGTTTCGGAGTTGCATGGACCATAGGAGTAAAATACGGAACCGCATCCATAGGGATTTCACTTACCGTGGTTCTCATTGATGTAATCATGAAAGAAAAAATCGGTCTGGGTACGTTAATTGATTCCGTCGTTGTGGGCAAAACCGTAGATCTGCTCATGTGGCTGGATCCGGTTCCGATGGTTTATGACAATCTGCCGCTCAGCATCGGAATGCTGCCGATAGCATTCCTTATTATGGGATACGGGCAGTACATTTATATGAAGGTAGGGCTTTGCTTCGGACCGAGAGATGCTCTCCAGGTGGCACTTGGCCGAAGAATGCCTAAAGTGCCCATTGGGGTTGTTCTGACTATTCTTATGCTGATTGTTCTAACCGCCGGATGGCTCCTCGGCGGACCTGTCGGCATCGGAACAGTTATCTCACCGGTGGGGGTCGGTCTCATGCAGCAGCTGGCATTCCTTACCGTAAAGTTCGAACCGAAGGATGTCGTCCACCAGAGCCTTTTTGGAAGCTGGAAAGTGATAACCACAGGGAAGTAATTTCAGGGAGGTGTATTACGAATGCCGCTATGTTGGTCTTTTTGCAAAATCAATCCTTTAGAGAACATCAAGCAGAATTTGAAGAAAATATCGAATTTATGTTGGCACATTGAATTAGAAATCTATGAAGAGCCAATATCTACAAATTTGCAATCAGATTTACTCATCATTTCAGAAGATAAAACCATGCAATAAACCTGATAATATCGCAAAGGACTGCCCGGAAACTTAAATTTGGTTTCCAAGGCAGTCCTTTTGGTACAAAACCACTAAAAACGTTAAAGTGAATTTATACAATACGCTTGTAATGAGGGCTGAACTTGTCGGAATGCGGTCCCTTATGAACCGTATTGTGGTGTGAGAGACGGCGGAAAGGGAACTCAACCTTACCGAGGCCGCGATTGTATGCCCTGTAACCCAGCTGGGAAATCCAGTGCCCTTTGAACTTGGCTTTTTTTGTCTCTTCACGCTCCACGCCTATTGCCGCTGTAATGTGTCCACCTTTGATGGCTGCAATCAGGTCATTGTTGCAGGTTATATCAAATTCTGAAAACTCCGTATATGCACTGCCTATATAGTCGACAACATGTGAATCGGAACCTGATATTCCCGGCAGATCATATTTTTCTGCAAGTTCCAGCGCCAGTTTATTGGAAACAGGAGTCTCGCAGGTGTTAAAAACCTCAATAAAATCCATACGCCGTATCAGCTTCTCATTCATAAGTTTAAAACCCATGGCAGAAGAAGACGGCACACCGAAAGGATGTGCCAGTCCGAGAATTCCTCCGCATGAATGCACAAAACTTATCAGTTTCTTGCAGCGCATTCCGCGCATCTTAAGCAAAGGCAAATAGACACCGTCCGGTAACACGACCAGCATGTGGCCGGCATCCTTGGTGTCATATTCAATTCCCTGCAGAACCGTAAGTCCCTTCCCCCCATTATATTCACGGTATTGCGGTTCGTCCTTTATGCGGTCCCATTCCTGGCAGCCCCGGAAGCTGTTGTGGTCTGTAATCATAAACCCGTCGAAGCCCAGCTCCATAAATTTTTCGGCACATTCACGAACAGTGACCTTGGCATCAAAAGAGCCCTCTTTCGTATGGCAATGTAAGTCAAATTTCATTTTTTATCCCTTATCCCTTATCCCCTTCAGTTAATCTTCATTGGCGAGGTTATTGTATCATATTTTAGAACCTTATGCAAAATCAATAAACAACTTTTCCCAGCAGTGACAGAATGAGTTCACTTGCCAGTCTGCCGGTCTGATTTCTTATATCCAGCATAGGGTTTACTTCCACCATATCGCATGCTATGACTTTGCCGGAATCGTGAAGAGTCTCAATGAGATAAAAAGCTTCACGAAGAGTGAGTCCGCTGTGAACTATAGTGCCCGTTCCCGGTGCGGATTCCGGTGTAATAGAGTCAACATCAAAGCTTAGATGAATTCCCTCCGTTCCGTCCGTGGCTATTTTTATGGCTTCATCGATGACTGCCGGCATGCCCATGCGGTCGATATCAGCAATGGAAAATACGGTAACACCGTGTTCTTTCATACGAGTTCTCTCGCCGGGGTCGATATCCCGACCTGCAATCTGAATGCAGTTCCTTGTGTCCACGAATTTAGGCGTCTGCCCGAAATCGACCATTATGTCAGGACCCGCACCGCATACTGCGGAAAAGGGCATCCCGTGCATGTTGCCGGAAGGAGATGTTTCCGGACCGTTCCAGTCGCCGTGAGCATCAACCCATATGATACCGATTTTTTTGTAATGCTCCAGCGTTGCCGGTATGCTGCCGGCAGCGATGCTGTGGTCTCCACCGAGGACCACGGGGAAAGAACCTTCTTTGTGAGAATTCAAAACCTCTCTGAACAGTTTCCCGTTCAGGTCGGCAACCTGTTCATAAAATCTGAGCTTATCGGAAGTCGCACCATGTGCCTTGGGAATAAGATCGCCCTTGTCGTTACATTCATATCCCAGCCCCTCAATGCCCTTGACAAGACCTGCATATCTTATTGCTGCAGGACCCATATTAACGCCTCTGGTACCTGCACCCAGGTCCATCTGTACTCCGATCAGGTCGATTTTTTTCATTTTTATGCTCCTTTCTAAACACGCTTTTCTAAACACATCTTCTATAATTTACTTATACTTTCGATGACTTCTCTGAAATCCTCCCTCGTCCAGAGTTCAGGAACCGGGTATAGCGGATTGGCTTCTGCCGAGGCCCAGGTAATCAGCTGGGGAATGTCCTTCGGCAGAATCTTATCGGATTTGTCCGGAATGCCCATAGCGGCATTGGTTTCCTCAATCCATTCTATAAACTTAAGAGCCTTCGTTTCATCGGATTCATTCACGATACCGAGGGTCTTTGTCATCCCTGAGTAATCTGCCAGTTCTGCCAGTCGACGGTGAACCGATACACCGAATTTTTGCATTACCTTAGGGAGCAGAACAGACATTGCCAGCCCGTGGTGGACACCGTAAAGCCCGCCTAAGGTGTGACCTATGGCATGAACATGTCCCACGCAGCCTCTGGTGAAGGCGCGGCCCGCCTTGAAGGCGGCAACCTGCATGTTCTGCCGGGCTTTAATATCCGTTCCGTTCTCAAACACCTTCAGAATGTTCTCGTAAATCAGTTTAACCGCATCGAGGGCGAACTGATTTTCCAGTCCGGTGTTGTATGTATGGTTGGTGTAGGCTTCGACGGCATGGCTGAGAGCATCCATCCCCGTCGTTGCTGTGATAAAAGGCGGCAGACCTACTGTCAGTTCCGGATCAAGAACTGCATATTTCGGCATGATAACAGGGTCGTTGATGGATGCCTTATGATGTGTGGCACTATCCGTGATTACAGCTGCAACCGTAGTTTCCGACCCTGTGCCGGCGGTTGTCGGTACCGCGAAGATAAGCGGCGGTTTCTTTAGAACCCTCAGAATCCCCTGAAGCTGAGGGACCTTCTTTTTAGGTCTGGCAACTCTGGCACCTATTGCTTTGGCACAGTCCATGGGAGAGCCGCCGCCAAAAGCTATCATGCCTTCACAGCCGCCGGACTTGTACATGGCAAGACCTTCTTCCACATTGTCGGAAGTCGGGTTGGGATCTACCTTATCGAAGATTACATATTCCAGACCGGCTTCGTCGGCCGCTTTAAGCATGTTATCCATAAGACTCAGATCGACTATTGTTTTATCGGTCACTATGAGAACCTTACGGAGACTTTTTTCAATAATTAATTTCGGGAGTCTGACAACGCTTCCCGGCCCTTCGATCAGTTTGGGAAGTCCGTAGCCCAGGAAGTAGTTACCTGCTTTCAGCCCGCCATGAAAGGCATGACAGTAGACTCTGTACAATCCGTTCATTTTTTCCTTTGAGTTTCCGTCACCGATGGCGCCTACGGGACATACATCTTCGCATATTCCGCAGCCGATGCAGAGTTCTCTGTCTGTCAGGTAAGCGTACATTCCCGTATCTCCCGGGTACTTGGGATCGGAAATCATCAGGCAGCCTGCAGGGCAGTGTTCCGTGCACAGGGAGCATGCGGCACAGATGCCGGTGTCTATTCTCGGTCTCTTCCACTTGCTCTTTGGAATTTTCCTGCATAACGAGCCGGTATTATCCAGAACAGCGTCTGCAGGGCAGAGTCTGCCGCAAAGACCGCAGTCAATGCATAACCCGGTGTCAATTTCATGGACTGCCTTAGGTTCGCCGGAAATGGCACCCACAGGGCACTTTTTCGCACAAATTGTGCAGCCCTTACAGCTGTCTGTAATTCTGTAAGCCATTTTTTATTCTCTTTTGAGTTTGAGCCGTTTTAATGTTTTTGCGGTCGGAATACCGTTTTTATCCCATCCGCGGGCACGATAGTACACTTTTTTCATTTTTTCCAGAGGCACTCGCGTCTTAGGATCGGAAGGATCCTGAAGGTCATCTGTCAGACGCTTTGGCAAGGTATCGTCGGAAGCTGTAATGCCGAAGCGGCAGTTGAGAGCACGCTCCATGGTATAACCCCTGTTTCCGATAGCCATGTATTTGCCAAATGTCATCGGCATCCCCGTTGCGGCTTTGAAGGCTTTCGTGTGAGGAAAAATTACAGGCAGATGCATTGCTGCAACATTAGGAAATTTGTTCATAGCTCTTACCGCGAAGCCCAGATAAGGGAAGGCGATGTTTACAGCTTTTGTATACCAGGCATTGGGGTTATTCAGCAAAACCCCCGGAATAAATGTATATGATGTAAAAAGGCACTGGCCGGATGCGGATACGGCTTCCATCGTATTCTGAAACATTACTGTAATATCCGGCTTCCCCTTACCGGTCTGAGAGTCTATTTTAAGGCCCAGACCCTCCAGAAGAACCATATATCCGCCGTTCAGATGGCACCCGCCTCTGTTGGATACCGCATACCCCAGCCCCATGCCAACGGCTCTGCGCGGCTCATAGGCTGCCAACTCCAAGCCCTTGGAATGAATTGCAAAATCCTTGCCTCCGTATTTCTCCGAAAGCCACCTGCTTCCGTTTGCCAGTTCATCACCGATTCCGCGCCGGTAGGCGATATCTTCCCAGATCTGCGAAACTTTATCCGGTTCACCGAATTTAAGACCATTATCCATTATGCCTTTTTCGCCTGCCTCCATGGCCCATGCTAGGGTACCTGCTGCAGAGATGGTATCCATACCCAGTTCGTCCAGCTGAAGGTTCCACTTGAGAATGTGCTCCAGGCTGCTGTTGCCCAGACCTCCTCCCATGAGCCCCAGAGTTTCCAGCTCCGGCCCCTTAACATCGACACCGTCTATATTTACCGTACGGGCACATCTGATAGGGCAGGAGAGACAACCTTTATTGACAACATTGTATTCCGCAGCGAGAGTTTCGCCGCTTACCTTTTCGAAGTCATCGTGCCTGCCGTCCCTGAAGTTTCTGGTTGCAAGCAGATTTCCGGCCTGCATCTGGCTGACCAGTGCCGCTGTTCCCATCTTAGGGAGCTGTTTTCCCGTAAGTGGGTGAGAACGCAAAAGCTTAAACCAGGCTTTGTTTATCTTCTTCAGTTTTTTCGGGTTAAAGATGCTTATTTTATGATTGCCCGAAACGCTGACCGCTTTCAGATTCATCCAGCCCATAACAGCACCTGTACCCGCACGCCCGGCCACTCTCTCATTGCTTGTTACAGAGGCGTATCTGACCAGATTCTCCCCGGCGGGACCGATGCAGATGGTACCGTGGGGCGGAGTACCGGCATTCGGAGTCTTTCCTTCAGACAGAATGCGGGCAATATCTTCTTGAGTTTCTGATGTAACCTTACCCCAGAGTTCATCTGCGTTGTGAAAGGTAATCTGATCGTTATGAATATGAATCCTCGTATGCTCTCCTGCACGCCCCCGAAAGATGATGGCATCGTATCCCGCTTTTTTCATGTAATATCCGAAGTTGCCGCCGCAGTTTGAGGATGTTGTGATCCCTGTCAGAGGAGAGATGGTGGAAATGTTGAATCTGCCTGAACTGGGGACGCCGGTTTCTGTCAGAGGTCCTGTGCTGACAATAAGAAGGTTTTCCTCGGAAAACGGTTCCTCCCTGCCGGTGAGGGTGTCGCTCAGGATTTTGGCAGCCATAATCTTTCCGCCCATAAACAGCCTGCGCTCCTCGTCGGACCAAGGGTACGGTTTAACAGTACGATCTGTCAGATTGATTAATATGACGCGGCCCATGTAGCCGGAATATTTTGAAGACATTTGTTACTCCTGTTCTCCTTTTTTGTATGGTTTTATTATAAACAATTCCCATTATGATAACAAGGATGGTATAATGCTGAACGGAGGATGCGTATGATAGGAACATTTGTAAATGTAAGCACTATTATCGTCGGCAGTCTGGTTGGCGGGCTTTTCAAAAAGGTGATGAGCGAACGCGTAAATAACGCATTGTTTATCGCTATGGGACTGGCGGCCTTCGGTCTCGGAATAAATGCTGTGGTGCAGAATATGCCAAACAGTTCTTTCCCGGTACTATTTATTGCGAGTCTGGCGGTGGGCGGTACCATAGGAACGCTGCTGCAGATCGATGAGCGTGTAAAGAAAATTACCGAAAGGCGCGGCGACGGAGGCAAGCTGGGGCAGGGCATTGTTACCGGCTGTCTGCTTTTCTGCGTAGGGACGCTGTCAATTCTGGGACCGGTACAAAGTGCTCTGTATCAGGATCATACTTTTCTTTTTACCAATGCAACCTTGGATCTGGTTACGGCAATGGTTCTGGCATCAACCTACGGTGCCGGAATATGGCTGTCAGCGATATTCCTGTTCTGCTGGCAAGGCGGAATATACGGGCTGACTCTGTTGGCGGGTAATTTAATAACCGATACTATAATGTGCGAACTGGGTATTGTGGGAGGCTTCCTCATTGCCATGTCCGGCTTGGGAATACTGGAGATTAAGGATTGCAAAACTCTGAACTTCCTGCCGGCGCTTGTTGTACCGCCGATATGGTTTCTGATATATGGATTAGTCCAGTAAAAACACTTGACAGGCTGCACCCGTAATCATATAATGTAGCAGGTGTCAAGTGTTTTTGCTTGTCGGCATGCCGATCCGGCATCGGAGATGGAGAGATGAATATTAACCACATTGCTAAACAGAGTCTGCTGTATGACTTTTATGGGGCATTGCTCAGTGAGAGACAGCGGCAGGTGATGGAACTGTATCATGAAGAAAATCTCACGCTGGCAGAGATTGCGGCTGAATTCGGGATCAGCCGGCAGGGGGTGCATGATGCACTCAAGAACGGCCAGAAAGCTTTGGAAGAATACGAAGATAAACTCAGGCTGCTTGAGAAGTTTCGAAAGACATCGAATGCCATAAATGAAATTGACGAGAAGATTGATGAGATTATTGAGAGAGAAGATTGCGGTGATAGTGAACGCTTGCTGCAAGTCAAGAGAATTATAGATAAACTGGAGGAATAGTCCATGGCTTTTGAAGGATTGTCGGAAAAACTGCAGGGCGTCTTTAAGGGGCTCAAGGGTAAGGGAAGCCTTACGGAATCAGATATAAACTCAGCTATGCGGGAGGTTAAGCTGGCTCTTCTGGAGGCGGATGTCAACTTTAAGGTGGTCAGGGATTTTGTTGCGGCAGTCAAAGAAAAGGCCCTGGGCGAGGAGGTCATGGCCTCTCTGACACCGGCTCAGCAGGTCATCAAGATTGTAAATGAGGAACTGACCGAGCTCATGGGCGGAACCGGCAGCAAGCTGACTTATTCGCCGAGAGGATTTACCGTTTATCTGATGGTAGGCCTGCAGGGAACAGGTAAGACGACAACCTGCGGCAAGCTGGCTAAGTGGCTTGCCGGAAACGGCAAGAAGCCGATGCTCTGTGCCTGCGACATATACAGGCCGGCGGCCATAGATCAGCTGGAGGTTGTGGGCAAGAGTGTAGATGTTCCCGTATTCACCATGAGGGACAGCAAGGACCCTATAAAGATTGCCGGGGCTGCCATCAGGGAAGCCGAGAACAGGGGCCTCAATGTGCTTATTGTCGATACTGCAGGGCGTCTGCAGATCGATGAGGAGCTCATGGATGAACTTAAGGCTCTCAAGAAAGAGATTAAGCCCCATGAAATCCTGCTTGTTGTGGATGCACTTACCGGTCAGGACGCGGTTAATGCGGCCGAAGGTTTCAATGATGCACTTGGTATCGACGGTATCATCATGACAAAGATGGACGGTGATTCCAGAGGCGGTGCGGCACTCAGCACCAAGAAGGTTACAGGCAGACCCATCAAGTTTGTCGGTATGGGCGAAAAGATGGATGCACTTGAAGAATTTCATCCGGAAAGAATGGCCGGCCGAATCCTGGGAATGGGTGACATGATGTCACTGATTGAAAAAGCTCAGGAGGATTATGACGAACAAAAAGCCATCGAAATGGAGAAAAAGATCCGAAAGAATAAGTTTACTCTTGAGGACTTTCTGGATCAGATGGGTCAGATAAAAAAGATGGGCGGAATCGGCAAAATGCTGGAGATGATGCCCGGCATGGGTCCCGGCAAAAATATGAATATGGAGCAGAGCGAGAAAGATTTCATCTGTTTTGAGGCTATTATTCAGTCCATGACAAAGGCCGAAAGAGAAAATCCCCAGCTGCTTAATGCCGGCAGAAGAAAGAGAATCGCCGCCGGTTCAGGCCAGACGGTTCAAAAGATAAATCAGCTTGTGAAGCGATACGAGGAATCGCGAAAGATGATGAAATCCATGATGAGTCCGAAGGGAAGCGTCAAGCTTAACAAGATGTTCAGAGGATTTTAATTAATTATTTTTTACTAAACAGGAGGAAAGAGAAAAAATGGTAAAAATCAGACTAAAAAGGATGGGCGCTCACAAGAAGCCTTTCTATCGTGTAATCGTAGCAGATTCAAGAGCTCCGAGAGACGGCAAGTTCATCGAGGAGATTGGTTATTACAATCCACTGAAAGACCCTGTGGAAATCAATATTGATGAAGAAGCAGCTAAGAAGTGGTTAGGAAACGGTGCTCAGCCTACAGAGACTGTAAAGGACCTGTTCAAGCAGACCGGTATTCTTTAAAGAAAGCGGTGATTTCAATGGTAGAATTGGTTAGTGCAATAGCAAAGTCGCTGGTTGAACACCCGGATGCCGTGGAGGTTTCCGAAACGCAGTCAAACGGCACATCAGTTATACAGTTGAAAGTCGCTTCCGACGACATGGGAAAGGTTATCGGCAAACAGGGAAGAATTGCCAAGGCAATCAGAACTGTCGTTAAAGCGGCAGCAACAAAAGCCAACATAAAAGTAGTGATTGAAATAGTTCAATAGAAGACGACAGAAGTGGGGCGGGGTTTAATGCAAAACCTTAGTCCCACTTTGGTAATTATTATGGATGAAAACGTAAAAATTAAAATCGGAAAAATAGTCAATGTTCATGGCCTCAACGGTGAAATAAAGGTTTACAATTATTCGGACAGCATTGATATTTATAGGAGAACCCGGGTCATGTATTTCGGGGACAGACTTATTGAGATAAGAGGAGTGAGAGAGCAGAAGGGGATGGTTTTGCTTAAGCTGGAAGGAATCGACGACAGAGACGGGGCAGAGAGGATGCGCGGCAAGGAAGTGTTCGTAACCGAAAAGGATCTGCCGGAGCTGCCTGAAGGCCAGTACTATGTGCGTGATCTCATCGGCATGGAGGTAATGCTTGCAGAAGATTGTGACGGCCATAGGGCTGGTGAATATCTGGGCATTGTGACCGATGTTATTCAGAGAACGGCACAGGATTTATTTGAAGTGGAGACAGGTGACGGAAGAAAGGTACTTATTCCCAAGGTGGCTGAATTCGTTATCGATATTAATGAGGATAAAAGAGTCATTACAGTGAAACTGATTGAAGGAATGCTGCAGACATGAAAATAGATATACTTACACTTTTTCCCGAAATGTTCACCCCGGTAAAAACCAGCATACTGGGTCGTGCAGAGGAAAAAGGCATACTGGAAATTAACCTGACCGACATAAGGGATTTCAGCAATAACAAACACAGGAAAACGGATGATTACCCCTTTGGCGGCGGCGGGGGAATGGTTATGACGCCCGATCCCATTTTCGGTGCACTGGAAGAAATAAATCCCGGTCCGCAATGCAGGATTATATATATGTCACCGAGGGGACGCATCCTTGATGAAAAGAAGGCTAAGGAGCTGTCGGAGCTGGAAGAAATTGTTATTTTGTGCGGCCATTATGAGGGAGTGGATCAGCGAGTGCTTGATTACTTCCGTGCCGAAGAAATCTCCATTGGTGATTATGTGCTTACCGGAGGAGAATTGCCGGCAATGGTGCTTATTGATTGTGTGGCAAGGATGCTGCCTGACGTACTGGGAAACGAGAAATCGGCAACGGACGAATCAATCTATTCCGGGCTCTTGGAACATCCACAGTACACACAGCCGAGAGAATATCGGGGAATGGAGGTCCCCGAGGTGCTGCTGAACGGAAATCACAAGCTCATAAGTCTGTGGAAATTTCGTGAAAGTCTGATTCTTACCAAGGAAAGGCGACCGGATCTGTTTGCGGAATTCGTAAAAAATCCGGGGAATCTGACCAAGGAAGAGAAAGAAATTCTCGAAGAAATAAAGTAGAAGAACATAGCTCTTACCCCCTTGTCTGACATTGCAACGGTGGGGTGTATAGTGTAAAATAAAGTAATGAAGATTAAGATTACCAAAAGGACAAAAAGCATTTTGCTGGGCTATGTTATTCTGCTGGTGCTGCTGTATCTTATTATATATGCACTTCCCAAGGTTACTGATGTTTTTGAAGCTACACAGGTGCTGGAGCCGGGAACTTTGACTGTATCATGTGATGCGGAGGGCTTTCTTGTTAAGGAGGAGGCCGTGGTGACGGCGAAAGACACCGGAGCCATTGAATTTCTTCTTGATGAGGGGACTGTCGTAAAGAAGGGAACCGCACTGGTTAAGCTTGAGGCAGCACCCGCGGAGGATGGTGAGGAAAAGACCGTCAGGGGCAGGTACAAGCCTTATTTAAAGAACCTGATCAATTACGAACATATTTATTCGGGCACAAAAGCTCCCATCAGCGGTGTTTACAGCAGACATATAGATGGCGGAGAGAAGTATTTCTGCCCGGACAATCTCGACAATATAAGAAGAGAAGAGGCCGAAGGAATAGATATAAAAGACCTGGATTTAAACAGGACCGGGGTTATAAAGGGAGAGCCGATTTTCAAAATTTCCGGAGACGATAACTGGTATATAGTTTGCTGGATGGAGGCTAAGGACGCAAAATCATATCAAGAAGGGCTTGCCGTTGATCTGCAGCTTCCGGCAGGGAGTGTTAAGGCAACGGTGCTAAGTAATACCGTAGAAAAGACATCAGAAACTACGAGCAATAGAGTGATTTTTTATCTCAATGCCTATTACGAGGAATTTTCTACCACCAGAAAGGCGGATATGACCATAGTAATCAGCAATAATACAGGTCTTATTGTAGATAATGAATGCATTACCGAAGAGGACGGGGTCAAAGGCGTGTACGTGGTTACCAAGAACAATGAATACATTTTCAAGCCCGTAAAGGTAAAGGCGACTGACGGAAAGCAGTCGGTGCTTTATGACGGGGTCTTTACAAATGAAAAATACGAGCAGGTGAAAACCGTAAATGTATACGATGAAGCGGTCAAAAACCCGAAGGATAATAATAATATAAAGAATAATAATCAGGAGAAGAACAAGACGGAGGGATTAAAATAATGGAGGATATTAGAGATAACCTCAAAAAATTCGAAGAGAAAAAGAACAGAGCGGCAGAAGCATGCGGGAGAAAAGGTGAAGAGGTTTTGCTTGTTGCCGTAAGCAAAACAAGGACACCGGAAGAGATTAATGAAGCAATCGATGCCGGAGTAACTGACATCGGTGAGAACAAGGTGCAGGAAATCATGGAGAAGTTTGACGATGTAAATCCGGTCAGATGGCACATGATAGGTCACCTTCAGAGAAACAAGGTTAAGTATATAATAGACAAGGTTGATATGATTCACTCAGTGGACTCAATAAGGCTGGCCGGGGAAATAGACAAGCGCGCCGGAGCCTGCGGCAGGGTTATGGATGTGCTTGTTCAGATTAATCCGGCTCTTGAGGAGAGCAAGTTCGGTGTCAGTATCGACGATGCTGGGCCGCTGGTGGAAGAAATATTACAGAAATATGAAAACATAAGAATAAAAGGGCTTATGAGCGTAGCCCCCATTGCAGAGGATCCGAGAGATGTGAAACCGTATTTTGACGGGGTTAAGGCCAAATATGAGGAGCTTAAGGCGATAAACCATCCGAGACTTGATTTCGAGTATTTATCCATGGGAATGTCAAATGACTTCCAGGTTGCAATAGAAGCCGGTTCGAATTTAGTTAGAGTAGGAAGCGCCATTTTCGGGGAAAGAGATTATGCGCAGTACAGAAAGGATCAGGAGGCAAAAAATAATGGGAATGTTTAACAAGTTTAAGGATTTAATCGGTCTGGAAGAATATGATGAAGAGGAGTTCGAGGGGGAAGACGAAGGATATAAGCAGCCTTCACAATATGAAAGAAGACGTATAGAGCCCAGACAGCCGATGAGCACATCGCCGAGATATGAAACAAGTAATATCGTTCCGATGCAGAACAAAACGGTAAAGTCCATTACTAATGCTTTTAAGCTGGTTGTCATTGAACCCCAGGGTTTTGATGAATGCTCCAAGCTTGTTGACAGCCTTAAGAGCAGGAAGCCCATAATTGTCAATCTGGAGAAGCTGGACAGCGATACAGCCAGAAAGATATTTGATTTTTTGGGCGGAGCTACCTATGCACTCAACGGGAATGTTCAAAAAGTGGCGAACAATATCTTTGTTTTCGCTCCTGAGAATGTTGCAATCTTCGCTGACGGTGATAACAAGCCGTACAGCTTTGCGGGAACCGATGAGAACCCGTGGAAGTAAAACGGAGGTTTGAAAATGATAAGACCAATAGATATTCAGGAAAAAAAATTTACCAGAGCCGTTCGCGGCTACAAGGAGGAAGAGGTCAACGAATTCCTGGACGATATTACTCTGGACCTGGACAGACTTCTTAACGAGCTGAAGGAAACCCGCGAAGAGAACAGCAGACTTGTTGCGGAGCTGGAAAGATTCAGGGGTTCGGAGGGAGCCGTCGTTGAAACTCTGTCAGCGGCCAAATCTCTGATGGCAGATATTTCCGCCAGTGCGGACAAAAGGGCGGAGATTTTGCTTAAGAATGCAGAGCTGGATGCTGAGCTCATACGTAAGGCTGCCCGCGAGGAGGCGGAAATTATTACAAGAGAGAGCGAAAACCTGAAGTCCAGATTTAAATCTTTCAGAAAGAGATATACCCAGATGCTTCAGCAAGAACTGGAAAAGTTTGAATCTTCATCAGGGTTCGAAATGAGTCTGGATAATTTCGATGACCTGCCGGAACTGGAGGTTAAGGTCGCGAACCAGCTTCAAGGTGCCCCGTCGGTTGCAGCCGAATCGCAGTTCGATACCGATGACCTGCAGAAAAGGACGATGAAACTGTAGATGATTTATATAGTTATAATAGTTGCAATAATGATTCTTGATCGGGTGGTCAAGATGTATATTGCCGGCAGCATGGAATTCGGGGAATCCATACCTGTAATCGGAGATTTTTTCAGCATAACGTATGTGCAGAACAGGGGAGCGGCTTTCAGCATACTGGAGGATTACACTACATTGCTGATTGTAGTGCCCGCTATTGTCATAACAATGGCTATCCTATTTATCGTTATCAGACACAAATCATACAAGCGGATTTTTATGGTGGCTCTGTCTCTCATTTGCGGAGGCGGACTGGGAAATGTCACGGACAGGGCGGCCTACGGATATGTGATCGACATGTTTGACTTCGGATCGTTTCCGGTGTTCAATGTGGCGGACATTGCAGTTACTGTGGGCTGCGGACTCCTGTTGTTGTATATAATAGCCTTTGATGATAAAAAAACTCAGGAATGAGTGCCATGAAAAACATTATACAAAGTTTTCAGGTGAATATTACGGAGGAGAACAAAGGAACCAGACTGGATCTGGTTCTTTCTGCTACCCTGGAGGATTATTCCCGAAGCTTCATTCAGAAACTGTTTGAAAGCGGAAACGTGGAAGTTAACGGCACGGTATGCGATTCAAAGAAATACAAGGCATTCACCGGAGATACGGTGACGGTGAACATTCCTGAACCTGAAATGACGGAGGTACTTGCGGAGGATATTCCTCTTAACATAGTTTATGAGGACGATGATATGCTGGTTGTTGACAAGCCTGCGGGAATGGTCGTGCATCCGGCGGCCGGGAATTCATCGGGAACTCTGGTTAATGCCCTCATGTATCACTGCGGGGAGAACCTTTCGTCAATAAACGGTCCTATCAGACGCGGTATAGTGCATCGAATAGACAAGGATACCAGCGGTCTGCTCATGACTGCAAAAAACGATATCGCTCACAGTATTCTTTCGATGCAGCTGACGGAGCATTCCGTCAACAGAAGTTACCGGGCTATCGTTTGGAATAATATCAGAGAAGAAGAGGGTACAATAGATGCATGTATAGGCAGGGATCCGGGAAATCGTCTCAGGAATGCGGTGGTTACGCCGGACAGACCGGATGCAAGAACGGCAGTAACACATTTCAGGGTGCTGGAACGCTTCGGACGGTTCACATTTGTTGAAGTGAAGCTTGAAACGGGAAGAACTCATCAGATAAGAGTTCATATGAAGTACAGAGGGAATCCTCTTTTGGGCGATGAGCTTTACGGACCGGTCAAAAACAGGCATGGTGCCGGCAGGCAGATGCTTCATGCCGGCGTCCTTGGATTCAGCCACCCGTCAACGGGAGAATACATGGAATTCGAAAGTCCGATTCCGGAGGACATGGCTAAGGTGCTGCAGAAGCTCCGATAGCAGTAAAGGTATGAATCAGGGGAGGGGAAACTATCTCCTTTTACGCACATGGGGATCAATCTGATAGCTTGTCTTCAGATACTGAACACAGTCTTCGCAGATATATCCGCCCTTGAATAAAAATGTGTCGTATGTGCGACCACATATGCTGCATTTATTGCTATTCATGAGTGCGTCCTCCTTTCCCGTAATTAAATTTTTAAGATAGTTGTCAAAACCTTTACCGATATCGGTGCCTCGTGACATCAATCTAATACCCGTGGAGGGCCGGGTCAAGCATTAAAGGATTATATGTAATAAACAGGTGAATTGTTGTAATGAAGCAAAATAAAAATGGAAGGCGGTAGAAGTTATGTATACCAGGTTCATTTTGAGAAAGACGGACAAAGGAGAAATAGCGGGGTACGAATGGTCTCTGCCGAATCCGGATAAAGTTGTCTGCATAATTCACGGAATCGGTGAATATGGTGCCAGATACAACAGGGTGGCGGAAAGGTTCAGTGCGGCAAATATTGCCGTCATAACCATGGATCTGAGAGGGCACGGAAATTCTTTTGGAAAGAGGGGGCACTGTGCTCCGAGAGAAGAAGTCCTGCAGGATGTGAGCGAACTTATTCTGTATGCCCGGAAGAATTATCCGGGGAGGGATATCGTGGTTTACGGTCACAGTATGGGAGGCAATATAGCACTGGATTACAGGAGTCGGGGTGAATACAATTCTATTCCGGCGGCATACATGATATCCGCGCCATGGATAAGGCTGGTCAGGCCCGTCAGTAACTTGCTCTATTACGGACTCAAGGGTCTCAGCAAGGTTGTTCCGGAAATGACGATATCGAATAATGTTGATGAAAAACTTCTCGGACACCCCGATTCTGTCGGACCTTATGCCCGGAACCCCATGATACATGGCAGAATATCTCTGCAGTGTGTACTGGACAGTTTTGAAACAGGCAAGGCGATGGAAGAGGGGAAAAATGAGAGCAACGGCCGGGCAGCTCTCACACCGACAATGATTATGCACGGCACCGCCGACCGCATATGTGACATTGAAGGAACCCGCAGAGTTTATGAAACTCTGAAGACCGGAGGGGAGGAAGTCTCCTTAAAAGAATGGGAAGGATATTACCATGAGATTCATAACGGCAGACCGGACAGCAGAGGTGACGAGGTTATTGAAAGCATAATAGAGGTCGTCAGATCTACACATAAAGAGTACGATTTTTAGTAAAGATAACAAAGCCGGGCTTTGCACCGCTCGGTTTTTTTACGTGGCGGACTTTCACATAATCCACAGGTACATTCTGTGATGCGGAGGCCTTGCTGTGATGTGCTGCGATACCGGCAGCTTCGAACAGATCCTCCTCCGTCGGCTCAGTTCCGTCCGTAAAAAGGATTACATGGGAACCGGGGATATCCTTGGTGTGAAGCCATATGTCGTTGGGGGAAGCCTTCTTAAAGGTGAGCCAGTCGTTTTCTTTGTTGTTTCTTCCTACAAGGACCTTTTTACCGGATTTAAGCGTGTAGCTGTGAGGCGCATGCTTTTCTTTTTTTGATCCCTTTTGAACGGCTTTTTTATCTGCACGGCGGAAGCGGATGAAGCCCGATTCTACCAGTTCGCTGCGCAGGAGATTGATTTCTTCAATGCTGGCTGCCCGTTCGATGAAAGTAATGATCGATTCCAGATAGTTTATGTCAGCGTAGGTTTCATCCAGCTGAATCTGCTTTTCCCTGATGGCCGTTTTGTATTTGCCGTATTTTTTATAGTAATTCTGAGCGTTTCTTGCAGGAGAATATCTGGGATCCAGCGGAATAACCATATCATTGCCATCATAATAGCTTGTTATTTTGATTTGATTCATGCCGGGTTTAATCAGATGCAGGTTAGCGGTAAGAAGCTCTCCGTACAGCCTGTATTTATCCGCATTTTCCGCCTTTTGCAGATCCTCGTTCAGACGCTGAATCTTAAGCTTCAGTTTATCGATATGCCCTATTACGACCCTTGCCAGATCATTGGACTTCTGCCTTATGGTATTTGAGGATTCGCGGTTAGTGAAGTAGTATGCAGCTGCTTCACTGACGGTGTCAAAGGAAATACGGCTGTACTTTTCGTCTTCTTCATAGGCTGTAAGCTCCGTAATATGAAAATCAGCAGGCCTATTGTCTTTATCCAGATAGACAAGAGGGGTGATACGGCCACTATCGATACAGTCCGTCAGAAAAGGAAGGGTGGTTGCACCTGAAGCCAGAGTGTAAGCAAGGGAAGGAGAGATTCCCTGAATGCCGTTGAGGAGACTGCGTTCCGGCTGGAGTTGTCCTTCGATCAGTGACTGAAACCGCTCTTCGGTAACCTCCGTAAAAGGGATTTTGTTCTGGGATGGCGGGTATTCATAGAACTTGCCCGGCAGGATTTGGCGGGCACGATTTACGTCGATACTTATATGCTTGATGCTGTCGATTATTTTTTTTGTCTGCATATCCACAAGCAGCACATTGGAGTGCTTGCCCATAATTTCAATTATAAGCTTACGATTCACATTAAAACCCAGCTCGTCCACAGTTTCCAACAAGACTTCAAGGATCCTTTCGTCACCGTGCTGGAATATATCGGTTATTCGGGCAGCGGAGAGATGCTTTCTGAGAACCATGCAGAAAGGCGGCGGTCTATCGGGATTTTCAGGAGCCTCGTCCACCAGATATGCGGCACTGTGATTGCCTGAAACGGAAATAAAAAATCTGCGCCTGCCGCTCCGGGTATGCACATGAAAAAGCAGCTGTTCAGGCTGCGGCTGATATATCTTTTCTATTTTACCGTGTTTGAGATTATCCCTAAGTTCCCGTGCCATGGCACGGGTAACAGTTCCATCGAAGGACATAAGTGCTCCTTGAAGATTTACATTAAATAAATTACAATAAATATATTATCACAAATGAACTGAAGAATGGAGATAATTGTATGATAAAAAGCATGACAGGGTTCGGAAGAGGCGAATATACCGACGGGAAGAGAAACGTTGTTTGCGAAATAAGAACGGTCAATCATCGCTATGCCGATATAACGGTAAAGATGCCGAAGCGGTATTCATTTGCCGAAGAAAGAATAAAATCACTAATCAGGGAACAGGTAAAGAGAGGTAAGGCAGATGTATCCATTATGGTGGAGAATCTGACGGAAGGGGATATCACGGTTAAGTTGAACGTTCCCGTGGCGGAACAGTATATAGCCAGTCTGAAAGAGTTAAAGGATACTTACGGTTTGAAAGGCGCCGTTAATCTGCAGCTGGTTTCCGGAATGCCTGATGTAATCAGGTCCATTCCCGACGTTGAGGACGAGGAAGAGGTTACAGATGTCATATGTGAAGCGGTTTATACTGCATGCACAAGCCTGAATGAGATGAGAGGTGTGGAAGGCGGCAAACTGGCAGATGATTTGATTATGCGCGGAGACATTATCAAGGAAATAGTCAAAAAGATTGAAATTCGTGCACCCCTTGTCGCCGAGGAATATACGGAAAAGCTGTTTGCCCGCATCAAGGAGCTGGTGGAAGACAAAGTGGATGTTCCGGAGGATAGAATTCTCATTGAAGCGGCAGTGTTTGCCGATAAAGCCAGCATAACCGAAGAACTGGTTCGTTTGGACAGTCACATGAATCAGCTTCAAAACTTCCTGACAAAAGAAAAGGGGCCCGTTGGGAAGAAGCTGGACTTCCTGGTTCAGGAAATGAACAGGGAAGCCAATACCATAGGGTCCAAGGCCAATGATCTGGAAATCACTTCTCTGATACTGGAAACCAAGAGCGAAATCGAGAAGATAAGAGAACAGGTGCAGAATATAGAGTAAAAAGTAATGAAAATTCTGGGAGTTACAGCTGAATACAATCCCTTTCACAATGGGCATGAGTACCATCTGAAAAGGGCAAAGGAACTTACCGGGGCCGATTACACGGTTGTCTGCATGAGCGGCAATTTCGTCCAGCGGGGTGAACCCGCCTTTATGGATAAATGGACAAGAAGCAGGATCGCGGTAAGATGCGGTGCCGATCTGGTAGTTGAGCTGCCATTCATCTTTGCGTGCAATCGTGCAGAACATTTCGCAAGGGGAGCGGTTGATACGCTGGTGTCACTGGGGGTTACACATATTTCTTTCGGTTGTGAGACTGAAAATGAAGAGGCGTTGAGAAGACTGGCTCGCAAAATGATTGATGGTCTTGATGAGCTGGAACCCGCTGTGGCGGAACTTATGAAGGAGCAAGGTCTTTCAAGGGCAAAGGCCTATGAGCTGGCTGTTATCGAAATGTCCGCAAACAAAAATGAGGCTGCTCAGAATGCGGAAATAATAGCCAATCCCAATAACATTCTTGCACTGGAATATCTTAAGCGAATGGAATTCCACAGAGCCGCAGGTGTATCTCTCAAAGATGTACCCGTACTGCGTTACGGATCCGGATATTATGATGTCGGTAAAGGTTTTGCAGGTGCTGCAGAAATAAGAAAGATGAATTCTGAGGATGTTGTGGCAGAATATGTTCCTGTAACAACCCTTGAGGAAGCAGGGGACATAGTATTTCAAAAGAAAAGTTATGACAGAACAGGGGAAAAGATTTTCGAAATATTGAGGAGCCGAATACTCGTCAGCAGTGCTGAAGAACTCTCCGGGATATACTGTGTGGGAGAAGGTCTTGAGAACAGACTTAAACGTGAGATTGTTCCGGCCGCGTCCATGGAAGACCTTATAAAAAGAATGGTTTCGAAGAGGTATACAGCGGCAGCCATCAGGAGACTTCTTAATTACATCATTCTGAACGTAAGGGGATGCGAAGCGGACAGCATTCTTGAAGGCGGAGTGCAGTATGCGAGGGTCCTGGCAGCAGGAGCCGGAGGCAGAGAGCTGCTGAACTTTATTAAAAAGGACGAGATGGCACAGGTGCCCGTTCTGACCAATATCAACAGAGAGATACCTGAAGATGCAGATGACAGATTCAGGATGATGCTTATGAGCGATATCAAAGCATCGGACATGTACAATCTGCTGATGGAAAGAAGTCTGTACGGATATTCCGACAGGGTTGTGAAGCCCTATATTCAACCTTGAAAAAATAATGCCGCAGCGATATAATTACGTGGAATGGTTCAATTATTGCAAGGGGCGTCAAAGATACATAATAAAAACAAACAGGAGGAGACATAATGAAAGTTTTAGTTATCAACTGCGGAAGTTCATCATTGAAGTACCAAGTTCTTGATATGACAAATGAGATTCTTGAATGTAAGGGTCTGGTTGAAAGAATAGGAATGGAAGGTTCCGCAATTACTCATGAAAAGATTGGAATGGACAAGTTCAAGCTGGTTGCCCCGATGGCTGACCATAAGGATGCAATCAGTCACGTGCTCAATGCTGTAAAAGATGAAAGACACGGTGTTGTAAAAGACATGTCCGAAATAGGAGCGGTGGGACACAGGGTGGTTCATGCCGGTGAAAAGTTTTCCGAATCGGCTTTTATTACAGATGAGGTAATCGCTGCTCTTGAAGAATGTACGGAACTGGCACCTCTGCACAATCCGCCAAACCTTCTCGGTATTGCTGCATGCCAGGAACTGATGCCCGGAACACCTATGGTTGCTGTTTTTGATACAGCGTTCCATCAGACCATGCCTCCTGAGTCATACATCTACGCTATCCCTTATGAATACTATGAAAAGTACGGAATCAGAAGATACGGATTCCACGGGACTTCACATAAGTATGTTGCCGAAAGGGCATCTGACATCCTGAATGTCAGCCTTGATGACCTGAAACTTATCACATGCCATTTAGGCAACGGTGCATCTGTTTCAGCCATCAAGAGAGGCAAGTGTATAGATACTTCCATGGGATTCACTCCGCTGGAGGGGCTGGTAATGGGAACGAGGTCAGGGGATATTGACCCTGCCATCGTTACTTACATCAGGCAGAAGGAAAATCTGGACTACGGTGTTACCAACGAAATTCTCAATAAGAAATCCGGTGTTCTGGGAATCTCCGGAGTGTCAAGCGATTTCAGGGATCTGGAAATCGCTGCGAGAGAAGGAAATGTGCGGGCTCAGCTGGCCCTCAAGGTTTTCGCCCGCAAGGTGAGATTCTATATCGGGGCCTATATTGCTGAAATGAACGGTTGCGATGCCATCATCTTCACTGCAGGTGTCGGTGAGAATGATATCGGCATGAGAGATATCATCTGCAACGATCTCGGAAATCTGGGAATCAAATTGGACGTTGTAAAGAACAGAGTCAGAGGCAAAGAAACCATTATCTCCAGAGATGACTCCAGAGTTAAGCTGATTTTGATCCCTACAAATGAGGAGCTGATGATTGCAAGAGATACATACCAGATTGCTTCCGGAAAAAAGAAATAAATCCTTGACAGCAATTGCAGGGCATTGTATACTTTCAATGTTGCGAATTTGAGATTTCGCGTTTTGATGAACAGTAGAATCCTGCAAGGAGGTGTAGATATATGGCAGTACCTAAGAGAAAAACTTCAAAGGCTAAGACCCGACAGAGAAAGGCAACCAACATGAAGATGCAGGCACCGGGTCTCTCGATTTGTCCTCAGTGCCACGAGCCTAAGCTTCCGCATAGAGTTTGCCCTAATTGCAACTACTATGACGGTAAAGAAGTTGTTGCTTCAGAATAACGGAAGCATACTATATTCTATATTGACAGAGAACGGCATCCTGCGATGTCGTTTTTTTGTCATTTGAGCAATTGTGCAGCCTTCGCAAATAGTATAAAATCACAGTATGGATACGGGAATGAGACATAGTAAAAAAGGAAATATCTTTCTTATTACGGCAGCCCTTGTTTGGGGATTCGCCCTCGTGGCACAAAAGGCGGGGATGTTCTATCTGGGACCGTTTGCCTTTACCGCTATCAGATGCACCATGGGCGGCGTGTTTATGCTTCCGCTGATTGCCTGTATGAACAGAAAGCGGCAATCGACGCCGGAATATGAAAAACCGGCGGGATTCAGCCGTCGAAATACTATCCTGGGTTCGCTGATATGCGGCACTGTGCTGGCAAGGCTCATCCTGTTCCAGCAATTCGGACTTCCTTATACTACGGTGGGAAAGGCCGGGTTCATTACTGCACTATATATTCTGATTACTCCGATTATGGGAATATCCCTGGGGAAAAAGGTTTCGGGAAATCTGTGGATTGGTGTTGCCGTCGGTATTGTGGGAATGTATTTCCTTTGTCTCTATAACGGCCTGGGATCACTGACATTCGGAGACGGTATGATGTTATGTGCAGCGGTGGTGTGTGCTGTGCATCTCCACGTAATCGATCACTTTGTTGAGACGGTGGATCCGGTTAAGCTGTCGGCCTATCAGTTCATCGTTGCCGGTCTGGTTTGTGTAATTCCCGCTGTTATTTTTGAAACTACGACAATGAATGCGGTGATAGAGTGTGCCATTCCGATTCTCTACGCGGCACTGTTTTCCTGCGGAATCGGCTATACCTTTCAGGTTTTGGGGCAGAAAGAGACGGATCCTTCCCTTGCCAGCCTGATTCTGTCGCTTGAGACAGTTTTCAGCCTGGGGGCCGGCTGGCTGGTGTTTGGCGAGGTTCTTACATTTAATGAATATATCGGCTGCATGCTTATGTTTGCGGCTATAATAATATCCCAGCTGCATCCCGAAAGATTCAGTCAGGAAGGCATTCCAGCAACAGCTCCGCTATCTGAATTGCATTTGTAGCAGCACCCTTACGGATGTTATCAGACACAACCCACATGTTGATTCCGTTTTCTACGGAGAAGTCGCGGCGGATTCGACCTACAAAAACCTCATCCCTGCCTGTGGCATTCATTGCCAGCGGGTAAACATTGTTTGCAGTGTCGTCTTGAACAACTATCCCCGGTGAGTTCTCAAAAAGCTCTCTGATGTCCTCTATTCTGAAAGGCTTATTAAGTTCAACATTGATGGATTCGCTGTGAGAATCGAAAACAGGAACTCTCACTGTTGTTGCGGTCACTCTGATGGAATCATCCCCAAGGATTTTGTTGGTCTCATTAATCATCTTCATTTCTTCTTTGGTGTAACCGTTCTCCATGAAGACATCAATATGAGGCAGGCAGTTACCTGCAATCGGATGTGTATATGCCTGCAGCGGCTCATCGTTTCCCGCGAGACCGTTCTTCAGGTCATTTATGCCTTTAACTCCGGAGCCGGATACGGCCTGATAAGTTGAAAAAACAACTCTTTTTATTCCATATCTGTCATGAAGCGGTTTCAACGCAACCATAGCCTGTATTGTAGAGCAGTTGGGATTGGAGATAATACCTTTATTCCATTTAATGTCTTCAGGATTAACTTCAGGCACCACAAGAGGAACTTTCTCATCCATTCTCCACTGACTGCTGTTATCCACAACCGTTACACCCTTTGAACCAGCGATGGGTGCGAATTTCGCACTGGTGGAACCGCCTGCTGAGAACATGGCAATATCAATCGGTTTATCAAATGAATTTTCGGTCAGTTCTTCTACGGTATAGTCCTTTCCCCTGAATGTGATTGTCTTGCCGGCCGATCTGGCCGATGCCATAAAATATATGTTTTCGAAAGGAAAATTTCTTTCTTCGAGAACTTTCAGGTATGTTGACCCGACAACCCCTGTAGCGCCCACTACCGCAATGTTCGGTTTTCTCTTCATTGTATTGCCGACCTCCTGTTATCTGTATGTTACACGGCAATAATTATACACTTACAACAGCGCAAATGCAATGGCGGCAGTGTACCAAACAGATTGACATTTGAAGTCATTTTCCACTATAGTGGATGTATAACGGCAGTGATACAGGAAACGGAGATAAAAGGTATGAATACAGCAACGATAATAGTAGCGGGTCTTGTGGCACTTGCCACGGTATGGGCAATAGTAAGCCAGATTCGCAGGAAGAAACAGGGTATGAGATCCTGCGGAGGAAACTGTTCCGGCTGTGCCATGTCAGGGTTCTGTCGGATGCAGGATAATAAAAAGGACAATAAAAAAGATTAATAATCATAATAAATCATAATCAGCCATGTTTTTTTGTTGATGCAGATAAAAAAACATGGTAAAATATTTAGCCAGTGTAGGGTACTTCAAGGAGCTTAGCAGAGTAATGAATGAAGGAAAACTGTTTGTTATATCCGGACCGTCAGGTGTCGGGAAGGGAACTATATGCAGAGAAATTTTTCCCGTGGAAAGTAACACCAGGTTTTCCGTGTCCATGACCACCCGCCCGCCCAGAGAAGGTGAAGAGGAGGCTGTGGACTACTTCTTTGTTTCCAGGGAAGAATTTGAAAAGCTTCTGGCAGAAGGCGGGCTTCTGGAATACAACACATTCGTTGATAACTATTACGGAACGCCGAAGGAGCCGGTTTTGGAATGGCTGGCAGCCGGATATGATGTAATTCTTGAGATTGACTGGAACGGTGCTTTTCAGGTAAGAGAATCCTATCCGGAATCTGTGCTGATTTTTATTCTTCCACCGTCAATAGAGGAGTTAAAGGGAAGAATAATGAGCAGAGGATCGGAGACGGAAGAGTCAATGCAGAAAAGACTTGAACAGGCCATGAACGATATTGCTCAGGCTGAAAGATATGATTACAGGGTGGTCAACGATACGCTGGACAATGCGGTCAGGCAGGTTTGTGAGATCATAAAGAAAGAGAGGAATAGAAATGTTATATCCATCAATCAATAAAATCAGAACAAAGACCGACAGCAGGTATACACTGGTAATTCTGGCGGCTAAAAGATCAAGAGACATTATCGAAGGAATGCCTAAACTTACCGAGGAAGAGGTGAGCAAGCCGGTATCCATCGCAGCAAATGAAATTGCAGAGGATCTGATTACATACAGGGAAGGCTGAAAAGAGACCGACTGTATCAAAAACAGACAGGATGATTACCATTTGTGTTTTTTTATCCCCGCCCGTTGTGAGAAAATTTAATTCACTTACAGGAGGGGATTTTGTTATGGCTAAGGAAGTGACTGTAAAAAAGGGAGGGAAACTGTACGCGGTTCCTTTTGGTGAAATAGTATGTTTCGAAAAGAATTTAAGAAAAATTCGTCTGCATACCAGCAGGGGCAGCATTGAGTATTATGGCACCTTTGCCGAGCTTCTGCCGGAACTTGACGGAAGGTTCCTGTGCTGCCACAGGAGTTTTGTGCTCAACATGGATATGATTCTGTGTTTCGGGCGGAGAGAAATCATTATGATCAATGATGCCAGATACCATTTCGGAAGCACATCCTATCTAAGGGGAAGAAAAATTTTCGAGAATTATATAGCACAAAAACCCTGAAAGTCCTTGCACAGCAACGGATTGTGTAGTATATTATTTTACGGTGTCTTAAGAAAAAGATGCCGGAAAAATCAATTTATCACACGGCAGTGTCACAAAGGCCGGTGCCTTAACGGCCGGATCTCACCCGGCTGTCGCGCGAAAGTAAAAAAGATTTTGCGGGAGCGTGCAGAAGGTTGCCTTTCAGAGGGCTGCGGTGGAAGGAACAAAAACCGAGAGGAGACAAACAAATGTCAGTAATTTCAATGAAACAGTTACTTGAAGCAGGTGTACACTTCGGACACCAGACCAGAAGATGGAACCCTAAGATGGCTCCGTATATCTTCACTGAAAGAAACGGAATCTACATCATTGACCTGCAGAAGACTGTAAAGAAGATCGATGAAGCGTACGATTTCATGAAGAATGTAGCTGAAACAGGCAAGCCGGTTCTGTTTGTAGGAACAAAGAAGCAGGCTCAGTCAGCTATTTGCGATGAAGCGAAGAGATGTGGAATGTTCTACGTAAACCAGAGATGGTTAGGCGGAATGCTCACTAACTACAAGACAATTTCACAGAGAATCAAGAGACTTTATGAGATTGAAGCTATGGAAGAAGACGGCACTTTTGAAAAGCTGTCGAAGAAGGAAGTCGGCAAGCTGAGACTGGAATACGATAAGCTGGAGAAGTTCCTGGGAGGCATAAAGGAAATGAAGGGCATGCCGGGTGCAGTTTTCGTTGTTGACCCTAAAAAGGAAAAGATTGCCGTTAAGGAAGCAAGAATACTGGGCATTCCTGTAATCGGTATCGTTGATACAAACTGTGATCCTGACGATGTTGATTACATTATTCCCGCAAATGATGATGCTATCAGAGCGGTAAAGCTGATTGCGGGCTGCATGGCTGATGCTATTATTGAAGCCAAGCAGGGTGAAAGTTTCGATGAAGGCGAAGCAGAAGAAGCTGAAGAAGCTGAAGAAGCAGAAGAAGCAGAAGAGGCTGTTGAAGCTCCCGAAGCTGAAGCTCTTGAAGCTGATGAAGCTGACGATAAGGAGGAAGAATAATGGCTGTAACTGCGTCGATGGTAAAAGAACTGCGTGAAATGACAGGCGCAGGTATGATGGACTGTAAGAAGGCTCTGGTAGAAACTGACGGCGATATACAGAAGGCTGTTGAGGTTCTCAGAGAAAAGGGCCTTTCAAAGGCTGCCAAGAAGGCCGGAAGAATTGCTGCAATGGGTCTTGTAAAGACTGCGTTTGCCGCTGACGGCAAGGCTGCCGCAATAGTGGAAGTTAATTCGGAAACCGACTTTGTCGCCAAGAACGAGGAATTTATCGAATTCGTTGAAACTCTGGCGAAAATGGCTCTGGAAAATGATTCCGCTGATATGGATGCTTTTATGGCACTCCCTTACGCTGATGAGGGAACGGTTCAGGAAGCTCTGACAAACAAGATTGCCAGAATCGGCGAAAACATGAACATCAGAAGATTCCGTAAGTTTGATGAAGAAGGCGTTGTCTATACAGGTTATATCCACAACAACGGCCAGATCGGTGTCATCGTTGGCATTAAGACCGATGCTTCTGCAGACGAAATTGCTGTCTGCGGCAAGGACGTTGCAATGCAGGTTGCATCAATGAATCCTAAGTTCCTCAATGAATCTGAAGTTGATGCCGACTGGCTCGAAGGCGAAAAGAAGATTGCCAGAGAACAGCTGCTTAACGAAGGAAAGAAAGAAGAACTTCTTGATAAAATTATACCCGGTAAGGTTAAGGCTATCCTGAAGGAAGTATGTCTGGTTGACCAGAAGTTCGTTAAGGACAGCGATATAACAGTGGATAAGTACGTTTCTAACTGTGCAGCCGAAATCGGCAAGGAAATGACACTCGTTTCCATGGTCAGATATGAAGTGGGCGAAGGTATCGAAAAGAAGGAAGAGGATTTTGCTTCAGAAGTAGCAGCTCAGCTCAACAAATAATTGCAGCTGACGCGGCTGAAAGAGGTAATTAACATGAACATTTTTTTGAGCGAACCGTTCTTGTATGTGTACGGTGGTGCCATCTTTTCGGCATGCTGCTACGCTTTTATGAGAGTGAGGCGGTTCAACAAGAAGGACAGCATGGCTTTCGCATTCGGTATCTTCGGGATATCTATGGCTCTTACAATCATAAAATTCCTGATATTATAATGCGATGATGCTGTAATATCGAAGGGAGCGGTCACTCAAAGCCACTCCCTTGCATCTATGATTTCATCGATTTCCGATGAGTCACCGGAAAGCTGGCGCCTGATATTCTGCATTCGCATATCCAGATCGGCACTTTGATTGGCACATGTCAGAAGCTCTTCTCCCAGGCGGTCGGCCAGCTCCTGAGGCATATTCTTCTTGTATCGGAGCTTATGTTCCAAACTGGCCCAGAAATCCATGGCTATGGTTCTCAGCTGCACTTCCACTTTCATGTCACGTTTTTCCTGCTCCAGGTAAATGGGAACTGTAACGATGAGGTGAAGACTTCTGTAACCGCCGGGTTTCGGGTTTTTAATGTAATCCCGCTTATCGAGGAGGGTTACGTCATCCTGCCTGATGAAGCAGTCCGCCAGATAGTATATGTCCTCCGGGAAGGAGCATATGATTCTGATGCCGGCTATATCGCTTATATTTTTCTCAATGGAGTCAATGCTTAGAATGCAGTTGTATCGATTTATTTTTTTTAGAATGCTTTCCAGAGTTTTCAGTCTGGTTTTTATAGTTTCAATGGGACTGGAGTCATGATAGAGCAAAAACTCCTGATTAAGCACATTGAATTTGGTTTCTACTTCCATCATTGCACATTCATAGTATGTGAACATTTTCTGCAAAGGCTTCGCGTTGCGGTCGAAAAAATCCTTAAAAGTATCTGATGTCAGCGTCTTAATAAACCGCTCTTTCTTTTTCTGACTGATGTATTCCTTGAAGTTCATGGATACCTCCTTCCTCAGTGCGGTATAATTATATCATAAAAACCGGCCGGTAATAGCCGGTAATCCGGCAACAAAGTAATTTATTGAGGTCTGCACTTTGCTGTGTTATACTTCTATAATCCTGTCTTTGACAGTTAGAAGAGCATAAAACTCCGCTAACCCTTGGAAAATAAGGGAAGCGGAGTTTGCTATTTTTTCGTGAAATGCGTAACCAGTTATAATCCTTTGGATCGTCTAAGTATTCCGGCAATCGCCTTAGGAGTTGTAAGTTCGTAGTCTGTTCTGAATCCAGCATTTTCATGAAGAGCGTCGGTCAGATTGGTTCTCTTGTAATTTGGAATATATCCATAGTTGTCTAACTTTCTCATATCCATGTCACGAAGTTCAGAAATAATCTGGTTACATGTGTATTCCTCACCTAGTTGTTTCTCCAGGATACGATAGATCATTAGGGAAATGAAGCAGGTTAGGAAGTGCGCTTTGATTCGGTCATCTCTTTGGAGAAATACCGGCCTTGCTTCGAATTTCGGATTTCATGATTCTAAAGATTCCTCAATCTCCCAGCGGGCATGGTTTATCCTTACAATGTCTGCAGGATCATCATCAAGATTAGTGCATACTGCATAAAAGCCATCGTATTTTTCTTCTTCTGCAATAGCATCTGTATTCAATTCATATGCAGCATTCTCTGCAACCTCACCATCTTCTGTAATGGAGGTTTTTTTGATGAAACGTTTCGCGTCAGTTTGCGAACGTTTATCTGCAGAGGACGGTTTTTCTAGATATTTTAGTGCACGATCAATCTGACGTTTTCGAAGTGTGCGCTGGTAAATTCCATATTTCAATGAGTAGGTGACAATTAACGTTTGATCAAAACTGATGTCGTGTTCCTCATCGTATCCTTCGATCAGTTTCTGCTTGTAGAAAATTCTGTTACGGTTTTCAGCAGTGTCATCTAGTTTGGAAACATCGTACTTTTTTCTGCTACCTTCAACTTCCCAGCCTGTAGGGTCAAGACACCATCCCCTTAATTCCTTCTTTAGTTTTTTGATGGATTGTGTAGTGATAAAGCTACGTTCTCCGAAGTTATTAAACCTGCGGTTAGCATCAGAAGAAAGGCCTGCGTCTGTACATATGACAAACTTGGATAGTTCAAAGTCCTGCATAATTTTAAGTTCTAAAGGCTTTAGCGACACCTGTTCATTCTGGTTTCCAGATTTACAGAAAGCAAGTGGAATTCCCGATTTGTCCATAAAGAGCAAGTGGAATTCCATCTGGACTATTGGATTTGGTCGGTGATCCTTGCTTGGACCGTACTGTCTAAGACCTGATTCCTGCTCTACTTCAAAGAAGTAGTTGGTGCAGTCGTAGAACAGAACTCCCGTGCTGCGTTTAAGAATTTTCTTTGAACGATTGTAAAGCTCTGCCTGAATAAGATCCGAGTTCTCGGCCAAAACTGAAAGTGCACGATAAATCTGGTGCAGCTCAAATTTTGGCTGCTCCATCAGCTTCAGAGACTGCTCAAAACATGAAAGCTTTGATGAAGGGTAGAGTATTCTCCCATAAAGAAGTCTGGAAAGAATGCGATCCAAATCATATTCAAAGTTACTTGTCTTCTTAATCTTTCTACAAATTGCCGGAAGTCTGCTGATAATATATGTGCTGCAGAAAAAGATATCCTATGTTGAAGGAGTTTCTATGGCCTGGTTCAATTAGAACATCGGTGTGCAAAAACTCCTGATTAAGCACATTGAATTTGGTTTCTACTTCCATCATTGCACATTCATAGTATGTGAACATTTTCTGCAAAGGCTTCGCGTTGCGGTCGAAAAAATCCTTAAAAGTATCTGATGTCAGCGTCTTAATAAACCGCTCTTTCTTTTTCTGACTGATGTATTCCTTGAAGTTCATGGATACCTCCTTCCTCAGTGCGGTATAATTATATCATAAAAACCGGCCGGTAATAGCCGGTAATCCGGCAACAAAGTAATTTATTGAGGTCTGCACTTTGCTGTGTTATACTTCTATAATGACATAAGACAAAAGTGGAGGAATTGTAACATGACATTTAAATTAGCTAAATATACTGCACCGGATTTCAGCTTGCCGAAGTTCGTCAATGCACCTGATGCCGAACTGGCAAGAGCTCCGAGAGACAAGGCTGCACCGGAGGGCTTTCATGCCATGTCTATTTTCCCTGAGTATTTCAAGGTTAACGGAGAATGGGTTTTGCCGGAAGATTCAAGGATGGACTGCGTGCCTGTTCTGGAGGACGGAGTAATTCATATAAGGGAATTCAGAAACATCATGGAGGGAGATTTATGTTTCCTTGGCAGGACGGAAAATTGCGAGGAAGGGATATATGTCCACGACGATGGGTTTCTTTTCCCTGAGGAGGAAGAGGAAGAAGAGCAGCGTAATGCTTTTGCATTCAGACAGACGAGAAGCAGAGAGACGGCTTTTTCCTACGATTACAGCAGCATTTGCGATCTGCTTGAGCATGAGAAAGACCACGGATATATTACATGGGTTCTGGGGCCTGCATGCACATTTGATGTGAGAGCCAGAGAATCTTTTTCCAAACTGATTGAAAAGGGATATGTTCACGCGATTCTGGCAGGAAACGCTCTGGCGACTCATGACCTGGAGGCGGCATATATGGGCACCGCGCTGGGACAGAATATTGTAAATCAGAAGCCGCATTTCAACGGTCACTATAACCACCTGATAACAATTAATGCCATAAATACCTACGGTTCAATCCCCGCGTTTGTTGAAGGAGAGGGGATCGACAACGGTATAATATACAGCTGTCTGAAATATGATATTCCTTTCGTTCTCAACGGATCAATACGTGACGACGGCCCGCTGCCTGAGGTTTACGAACACACCTATGTGGGGCAGGACGCCATAAGAAGCCATATGCGAAAGGCAACAACCGTTATAGGTATGGCGACGGTTCTCCATACAATAGCGGCGGGCAACATGGCGCCGAGCTATCGTGTTAATGGGGACGGCACGGTGAGGCCGGTGTATTTCTATACCATAGATACCGATGAATTTGCCGTAAATAAGCTGGGTGACAGAGGAAGCCTGGCGGCTAAAGGTATAGTAACCAATGTTCAGGATTTCGTCAGGAATCTGGCCGAAAAACTTAAATAAAGATGAAAAGAACGGCCACAAAAAAGGAAATAAGAAAAGCAATACTGGCGGAACGCGGGGCTATTGACCCGGAAACGGCAGCATTGGCATCACAGGTAATCTGCCGTAAACTTATGGACATTGATATATACGAAGATGCCGAGGATATCTGTCTCTATATGCCGTATAACAATGAAGTGGATGTCATGCTTCTGGCTGAAGTTGCTGAGGAGCAGGGCAAACGGATCTGGGTGCCGAAGGTACTCAAGAAACCTGTAAGGGCTGGCACAGAGAAGACGATAACCCATGCGGGGGAAATGGTGTTTAACCGCTATCCCGGCAGTGATGCGGGAAATATGACAGAGGGTGCCTACGGGATTATCGAATCCGCCTCCGATGAAATTCTTGAACCTGGAGAAAATACCCTGATTATACTTCCGGGTGTCGTATATACTCCATGGCGTGAACGGATAGGTTATGGCGGGGGTTTTTATGACAGATATCTGACGAAGTATCCTATGTGCAAAACCATCGGAGTGTGTTACGATTTACAGTTGGTGGATGAACTGCCTGTTGAAGAACATGACATCAAACCGGATTACGTGGTATGCGAATCGGGTATTTACCGATAGAAGTATCGGACTGGAGATTTGTCACATTGAAAATTCTGGAAACAACAACAAAGATACAGAAGCTGTTTGAAGAATATGAACTTTGTCGGCTTCAGGCAAGTCAAGTAAAGACACTGGCCGATAAACTGCGGGATAAAAGCGTAACGCTGGCGGTTATCGGCCAGTTTAAGCGTGGGAAGACAACCATGGTTAACAGTATACTCGGCGAAAAGCTGCTGCCTGTGGGAATAGTTCCTGTTACTGCCGCAGTCACTCGTATCGAATACGGATCTCTTAATGCCGAGGTTCATTATCTTAACGGCCTATCCGAGAAAGTCCCCGTTGAGGATCTCTACAAATATATCAGTGAACAGGAAAATCATGAGAACCAAAAGGAAGTCGCGGAGGTTTCTCTGCACACTGAGTCAGATTTCCTTAAAGACGGTCTGATTCTGGTAGATACACCGGGAGTGGGATCTGTCCACGAGAGAAACTCCAAATCAGCATATGATTTTGCCCGGGAGAGCGATGGGGTAATCTTTATGCTGTCGGTAGACAGCCCGGTTAACCGGATAGAAGTGGAGTTTCTTCAAAGCGTGCGCAGGTTTGCAGGCAAATTCTACTTCGTTGTGAACAAAGTTGATACAGTTGAACCGGCAGATCTGGAAGAATATATGGAGTACTGCACGATACTTCTCAGCGAGATTATGGGTTCTGAGAATTTGCGCCTTATTCCAATCAGTGCGAAAAAAGGAACAGGCATAGATGTGCTGACAGGTTTAGTACGAACCGATATACTCAACAAGCCGGAAGAAATCATGGAGGAATCAGTTCGGCTGAAACTTCTGGAGATTCTGGACAGCACACGGGCTCAGATACGTTCTTACCGTCAGGTACTGAAGATGGCACCCAATGTGTTCAATATGCGTTTCAGGGAGCTGAACAGAATGCTGGAGGAATACCGTGAGGCAGACAGGCAGATGCTTGTTTCGGAGCCGGAACGCAAAATCCTCAGAGCCCGGTTAAATGAGCGAAAGAATTCCCTGGTCAATAATGTGAGAGAGCTTTTCGGCATAGAATATTATTATTGCAAGGATTGCTTCCATGCGGACGAGATTATCAGCTGCAGTGAATATGCGGAAGAGATGGAAGAGACATACAATCAGCTGGAACATACTGTAAATACAATATTCATGTATAAGGAAAAAGATGTATATACTGTAGCCCGCCGGATAGAGGATTTGAATATACTGATACGAGAGATGAGGATATTCTCGCAAAGGCTTGAAAAAATGAAAAGCGGTGGTGTATAATTTCAAAATGGATGAACAATTATGCCCGGGAGATATGAGGAAGAGATGGCAAATGAAATTGAGAATAAAAGTGTGAATTTCGAGAAGCGAATACGGGAAATTATCGGTGAGATAAAAGGCTACGGATTCGGTATGCTCAATGATATGATCGATCCGCAGTTTGTGGATTGTAATCCGGAGAATAATTCATGCAGAATAAAGTATAAGAAATATAAATGGCAGGATAACGGACGCGGTGAGGTTCATGGCGGAGTAATAGCTGCAATGATGGATACGACCATGGGAATCAATGCCATTGCCCTGACGGAAGGAAGCGTTTCCACATCTGATATGAATATCAGCTTCCTGAAACCTTTCAGAGGCAAGTCGTTTATAATAGAGTCAGAGGCTGTACAGGTGGGGCGCAGGGTCATAAGACTTCTGTCCAGAGCCTACGATGAGGATGATGGTAAATTCCTAGCAATTGCAACAGCCAATTTCATGCATGTAAATTACGGAGATGATGGCGGTAAGCAGCTGGTACTGTAATCGGAGCTGCAGCCGATAATATAAAAAGCAAGGAGAAACAGAATGGAGAAAAAGAAATTCGAAACAAGATGCGTGCACGGTGCATACAAGGCAGAGGGTGCTGCTCCGCAGAATCTGCCTATTGTACAGAGCACTACCTATAGATATTACACCGCTCATGACGTAGCGGAACTTTTTGATCTGGACAGTCCCAACCATATGTATACCAGATTGGGCAGTCCTACAGTGGATGCCCTGGAGCAAAAGATGGCTCTGCTTGAGTTCGGTACCGCCGGAATGGCAACATCCTCGGGGCAGGCTGCGAATATGATAACCATTTTGAACATCGCAAAGACAGGGGACCATATCATATGTGCTGCCAACATATACGGCGGAACATATAATCTCTTTCATGTTACGCTGAGAAAACTGGGAATCGAGTTTGATTTCATAGATCAGGATATTTCTGCTGAAGAAATAACAGCATATGCCAGATCGAACACCAAGGCCTTGTTCGGAGAGACTCTCGGTAACCCCGCACTTTCAGTGCTGGATATGGAGAAATTCGCCAAGGCGGCGGGAGAAATGCAGGTACCGCTTATAATAGACAATACCTTGGCGACACCGGCACTTTGCAGACCCATCGAATACGGTGCAAATATCGTTACCAATTCCACAACCAAATTTGCGGACGGGCACGGCACCAGTGTCGGCGGCTGCGTTGTTGAAGGAGGTAACTTCGACTGGACCGTTAAGAATGCGGACGGAACCGGCAAGTTCCCAAGTATGGCTGAACCTGATGAAAGCTACCACGGATTGAATTTCTATGAGAAGTTTGGTAATATCGCATTCTGTCTCAGGCTTAAGGCTGTTCTGGTGAGAGATATGGGCTGTACCATGTCGCCGATGAACGCATATCTGACACATCAGGGTCTGCAGACTCTGGATGTCAGAATGGAGCGTCACTGTAAAAACGCGCAGGCTGTTGCGGAATTTCTGGAAAAGCATCCCAAGGTTGACTGGATTGTGTATCCGGGGCTCAAGGGAGACAAGTACTATGAGCTGGCACAGAAATATATGCCGAAAGGTGCCGGCGGGGTAATGAGTTTCGCGATCAAGGGCGGAAGAGAATCCGGAGAGAAATTCCTTGAAAACCTTGAGCTGGCAAGTATCGTGGCACACGTGGGCGACATTCACACCAGCGTACTGCATCCGGCCAGCACAACACACAGACAGCTTTCCGAAGAAGCGCAGCTGTCCGCGGGAATATACCCTTCACTGATCAGACTTTCGGTGGGACTTGAAAATATAGATGACATTATTGAGGATCTGGATCAGGCTCTCAGTAAAGTATAGGATAAAAACGGGAGATAATAATGCCTTTAATAATACCAAATAGACTTCCGGCGTCGGATACGCTGAAGCAGGAAAATATCTTTATAATGAACGAGGCTCGTGCATCAATGCAGGATATCAGGCCTCTGAAAGTCGTTATAGTGAATCTGATGCCGACCAAGATTGATACGGAGACTCAGCTGGCACGTGTTCTGGCTAACAGTCCGCTGCAGGTGGAAATGACTTTGATTACGATGGACAGTCATGAGGCAACTCATGTCAGCAGAGATCATATGAGTGCATTTTACAAAACCATTGATGAAATCAAGGATGATTATTTTGACGGCATGATTCTGACCGGCGCACCGGTGGAACAGATGTCTTATGAAGAGGTGGATTACTGGGACGAGCTCTGTGATATTTTTGAATGGGCAAAGGCTCATGTGTACAGCAATATGTTCATATGCTGGGGGGCACAGGCGGCTTTGTATTATTACTACGGAATACCCAAGCATCTGATGGATGACAAGGTCTTCGGTGTGTTTGAGCACAGAGTTACACGTTCACACAGTCCGCTGGTCAGAGGATTTGATGAGTTGTTCTATGCACCGCATTCCAGGCATACGGAGGTTTTGAGAAAGGATATAGAGGCTAACAGAGAATTGAGAATTCTGGCGGATTCACCGGAGGTGGGTCCTCATATAATCGCCACCGATAACGGCAGGCAGATATTCATTCTGGGGCATCAGGAATATGACAAGGCGACCCTGTCCCACGAATATTTTCGTGATGTTAATAGAGGTCTGGACATTCAGGTGCCTGCCAATTATTTCAGAAATGATGATCCGGAGGATGAGATATTGTTCCGCTGGAGGGGTCATGCATTCCTGCTTTTTTCCAACTGGCTGAACTATTATCTCTATCAGGCAACGCCTTATAATCTGGATGATCTGCGAGACGGCAAGGAAGATGCTTGGAGAGAGGCCTTTGAAGAATAGAGAAAACCTTGAAAAACATAAGATTTTGCGATACTATGGAAGTGGTTGATAGATAGACAGAGAAGTGAAGCAGGACAGGAGGTAATCCTTATGGCTAACGAGAACAGAAGAGACAAGAATGCTGAGAAGGCTGTTAGAGAGAGGTTGAAAAGGACTCATATAAGTTCATTTAAAATCGTAGGTTCTAAGGTTGATGACAGTATCGGAATAATTCGTGTTTATGTGCTTCGAATTGTGGGTAACAGCAATTATCTTTTCAAAATTCATGCTACAGTTGATGGCGAGGGAGGGTATGCTTTGTCAGGACTTATTCCGCTGACCGATAGTCAGGATTATGGGGAATACAGAGTTTATAATCCGAAGCCGGCAACTGTGGAGGCTCTGAAACCGACGGAAAAAGAAAAAAGGAAATTCAAAGGTTATAATTAATGTTATTTAATGGACTGACAGTATTATTCTGTCAGTTTTTGTAAGGGAAACAATATGGAAAACGCGCAGATTCTGGGGTTAATCGCACTTATTGTGGCAATAGTTTTAATGGGCAGCGGCCTGATTCTTTTTATGGTGTACAGAAAGAAGCTTGCGGAATACAACAGAGAACAATCAGATGAAAGATTCATCGGAGAGGAGAAGAAGTAATGGAAAGCCCAATCACCTTAGGAGCGGTTGCACTGGTATTGATAGTGGGAATCGTTGCGGTGTATATTCATGATCGGAAAGCGGATAAGGAAGACGACAGAAGTAAAAGAAGATAGCGGGGAGCACAGATATGGATAAAAAGCCGACAGTTGATAGAGCTCTGCTCAAGAATCTATCAAAACATTTTCCCAATGTAAAAGCGGCAATGGAAGAAATAGTTAACTTGAGCGCCATCCTGGCATTACCTAAGGGGACCGAATATTTTTTCAGTGATCCTCACGGGGAGCATGAGGCTTTTATTCACATGCTTAAGAGCGCGTCGGGAGTAATCAAGGATAAAATAGATGATGTTTTCGGACCGGATTTGACCTCCGATGAAAGAGAGGCGCTGGCGGCGCTGGTGTACAATGCAACAGCTGAAATCAAACGCAGAAAAGCTTCCGAGTCGGATTTTGACAAGTGGTGCAAAATTGCAATAACGCAGCTCACCCTCATTCTCAAATCCGTAACAAACAAGTATACACAATCTAAGGTAAGAAAGAGACTGCCGAAGCAGTATGCATATATCATCGATGAGCTTTTGCATGCGGATTCCAAGTACAACATGGGTGAATACTACACCAAGATTGTTGAAACGCTGGTAGAATTCGGCGAAGCTGAAGAGTTTATTATTGAAATGACAGATACCATAAGCAGATTGGCCGTTGACAAGCTGCATATCATTGGAGACATATGGGACAGAGGGGCACAACCGGATAAGATTATGGATTTCCTTATGGATTTCCATGATGTGGACTTTCAGTGGGGCAATCATGATATTCTCTGGATGGGTGCTGCCACCGGAAACTGGGCATGCATAACCAATGTGCTCAGGATCAATATAAAATACAACAATTTCGATATGATGGAGGTTGGCTACGGAATAAATCTGAGACCTCTTGCCACTATGGCTGCAGAAATATATGCTGATGACCCGTGTGAAGCCTTTTTGCCGAATACCATCGAAGTAAACAAATTCGATCCTGTTGATGAGGCTCTGGCTGCGAAAATGAATAAAGCCATATCCATATGTCAGTTCAAGGTAGAAGGGCAGCTGATCAAGGCTAAACCTGAATACGGTCTTGAGCACAGACTTTTGCTCGATAAAATAGACTATGACAAAGGAACCATTAAGCTTCCTATTGGCGAATTTCCTCTGCTTGACACAAACTTTCCGACCATAGATCCCGAGGATCCATACAGGCTTACACCTGAAGAAGAAGCGATGCTGGAGGCTATTGAACCAGGGTTCACTAAAAATGAAAAGATACAGAGTCACATTAGATTCATGTTCACTCACGGAGCTCTGTACACGAGGGTAAACGGCAATTTGCTGTTCCATGGCTGCATACCGATGAATGAGGACGGAACCTTTAAGGAATGCTACATAGACGGCATGAAGCTCAGCGGCAAGGCTTATATGGACTATCTGGACGAGCAGGTTCGAAATGCCTACTTTAATCCAAAGCCATATGAGGAAATCGGCAGGAACGGAGATTTGATGTGGTATCTTTGGCTGGGGCCTAACAGCCCGCTTTTCGGAAAGGATCAGATGACAACCTTTGAGAGGTGTTTTATAGCAGATAAGATAACCCATAAGGAAAACACGGTTCCTTACTATACACTTATTGAGGACAGAAAGGTCTGTGAAGATATAATTGTGGAATTCGGACTGGATCCGGAAAAGGGGATTATTCTTAACGGTCATGTGCCTGTTAAAATAAAGGACGGAGAGAGTCCTGTCAAAGGCGGCGGGAAGCTGTTCATAATCGACGGGGGCATGTCAAAGGCATATCAGAAGACAACGGGAATTGCCGGATATACCTTTATAATTAACTCCAGATATATGGCTCTGGCAGAACACAAACCCTACAGTCCGATGAAGGCGGACGGAACTCAGGTCTTTCATTCGCCGGTAATCACAGTTGTAAAGAATATGTCGAAGCGGATGCTTGTAGCCGATACGGATCTGGGTAAGGAGCTGACACGTGAAAGAGAGGAGCTGGGGGAGCTTGTAAAGGCATACAAAAACGGAGAAATCAAAGAAAATAGATATTGTCTGAATATTGCGAAACTTATTGAAAAATAAAGGAAAAGAAGTGTCTTATAAATAAGAAAGAGGCAAATATTCTCTTGAAAAAAGGGGGTATTTGTGATTTAATTAACGGTAAATGATTTGTTATAAAAATAACAAAATGTTATGATTTAAGGAGGCAATATAATGAACTTTTCACTGACGAAGGAACAAGAATTCGTAAGAAAAATGGTAAGCGATTTTGCCGAGACTGAGGTTGAGCCTATTGCTGCAGAGATTGACCTGGAACATAAATTCCCGGTTGAAAATGTGGAAAAAATGGGCAAGTACGGATTACTCGGCGTACCGTTCCCGACCGAATACGGCGGAGCAGGCGGAGATCACATCTCTTATGCGATTACTGTTGAAGAACTTTCAAGAAAGTGCGCATCAACAGGCGTTATTTGCTCAGCACACACTTCACTGTGCTGCTGGCCGATTTTTCACTGGGGCACCGAAGACCAGAAGAGAAAATATCTGCCGGATATGCTTTCGGGAAAGCATCTGGGTGCATTCGGACTTACTGAGCCAAATGCAGGAACAGACGCTTCAGGGCAGCAGACAAGGGCGGAAGACTGCGGGGATCACTGGATTCTTAACGGAGCCAAGGTATTCATCACAAACGGCGGATATGCGGATGTTTTCGTAGTGATGGCTATGACCGACAGATCCAAGGGTAATCGCGGTATAAGTGCATTCATTGTGGAAAAGGGTGACGAAGGTTTCTCAATTGGAAAGACAGAAGATAAGATGGGTATATGTGCATCTTCAACTACTGAGCTTGTTTTTCAGAACTGCACGCTTCCCAAGGACAGACTTCTGGGTGAAGTCGGTGACGGATTCAAAGTTGCTATGTCAACTCTCGACGGCGGACGTATAGGCATCGCTTCTCAGGCACTGGGTATCGCTCAGGGAGCACTGGACGTAACCGTTGACTACATGAAGGCCAGAAAGCAGTTTGGAAAGAGCCTGTCAAAATTCCAGGCACTGCAGTTCATGGTTGCCGAACTGGCAACTCAGATTGAAGCTTCCAGACTTCTGATTTACAAGGCTGCTGATATGAAGGATAAGAATCTGCCTTACGGACCTGCCGCTGCTATGGCTAAATACTTCGCTGCGGAAACAGCGATGCATGTAACTACCAAGTGCGTGCAGCTCCACGGCGGATATGGTTACACTAAGGATTATCCGGTAGAAAGAATGATGAGAGACGCTAAGATCACTGAAATTTATGAAGGTACGACCGAGGTTCAGAAGATGGTTATCGCGGCATCAATTCTTGGTAAGTAATAGAGAGGGAGGAATTACAAATGGCATTTAATATTATAGTATGTGCGAAGCAGGTTCCTGATACCAATGTTATCAAAATCAACCCTAAGACCGGTACTCTGATCAGAGAAGGCGTTTCCAGCATCCTGAATCACGATGATGCTAACGCACTGGAACAGGCTTTACAGATTAAAGACAAGTTTGATGATGTACATGTTACAGTTATCACAATGGGGCCTCCTCAGGCTAACGATCTTCTGTTTGAATGTATCGCTAAAGGTGCTGACGAAGGGATCCTCGTATCCGACAGAGCAGTAGGCGGATCAGATACATGGGCTACTTCCAACACACTGGAAGCGGCAATACAGAAATGGGTTAAAGAAAACGGCGATTACAATCTGATATTCACAGGAAGACAGGCTATCGACGGAGATACTGCACAGGTTGGACCGCAGCTTGCTGAAAAGCTGGGACTGCCACAGGTTTCATATGTGGAAGAATTCAACATGGCAGATGACATGAAGACAATAACTGTAAAAAGAAAGATGGAAGACGGCTATGAGCTTATTGAGATCAAGACTCCTTGCCTGCTGACCACAATCAAAGAGCTTAACACTCCGAGATACATGACAATAGCAGGAATTTATGGCGACAAGAACCTGAAGGTATGGAACGCCAGGGATATCGAAGTTGACCTTACAACCGTAGGTCTTGAAGCTTCCCCGACAAACGTATTCAGATCATTTACTCCTGCTCCGAAGGAGCCCGGTGTGTTAATCGAAGGCCACACTGAGAATGAACTGGCAAAGAACTTGCTGATTAAGCTTAAGGGTAAGCATGTAATTTAAGAAGGGAGGAGGAATTACAAATGGCTATTAACATTATTAAAGAAAAATGTACCGGTTGCGGACTGTGCTTCAAGAGCTGTCCAAGAGATGCATTTTATTTCGTACCATATGACGGCAATAAGCTGGGTAAGGTAGTTGCCATCAATGCAAACTGTGACTTTTGTAACCAGTGTCTGACCTCATGTAAGTTCGGAGCTATTGAAGAAAAGAAGATAGAAGTTCAGGCGGACATGGGTGACTACAAGCATATCTGGGTTTATGCGGAGCAGAGAGCAGGCAAACTGATGAACGTTGGCCTTGAACTGATTGGCGAAGGGCACAGACTGGCTAAGGAAATCAGCGATGACACCGAGGTTTGTGCGGTTCTCATCGGTGCGGATGAAGACATCGCGCCACTTGTTGACGAATGCTTCACTTACGGCGCAGATAAGGTGTACAAGATTGCAAGTCCTGTACTGAAGAACTATACAACAGATGCATATACATATGCCATCAAGGAAGCCATTGATGAGTACAAGCCTGAAATAATTCTTTACGGAGCTACTCACATCGGCAGAGACTTTGCTCCGAGAATTGCAGCGAGATGCAATACCGGTCTGACAGCTGACTGTACCAGACTGGATGTAAGAGTATCAAGCTACATCGATTATGCAAATAAGAACACCACTCTGGATACCTCAACTCTTGATCCTGACGACCCGTCAACAGGCATAAAGCAGACGAGACCTGCATTTGGCGGTAATCTGATGGCTACTATTATCTGCCCGAGAACAAGACCTCAGATGTCAACAGTTCGTCCAGGAGTAATGCAGAAGATGGAGCCTAAGCCGGGAGCTACCGGTGAAGTTATTGATGTAAAGACAACGGTAACCGAGGATGTAATTAACATCAAGCTCAAGGATATTGTTAAGTCCGCTAAGGAAATGGTATCGTTGACCGATGCGGAAATTATCTGTTCGGGCGGAAGAGGTCTTGGCGATGCTTCCGGATTTGAACTCATCAAGAAATTTGCCGATAAGGTTGGCGGAGTAGTCGGCTCATCCAGAGCTGCAGTTGATGCAGGCTGGATCGATCACTCACATCAGGTAGGACAGACAGGAACAACCGTTAAGCCTAACGTTTACTTCGCTTGCGGCATCTCAGGTGCTATCCAGCATCTGGCAGGAATGCAGACATCAGAAATAATCGTTGCCATCAACAAGGATTGTGACGCTCCTATTTTTGAAGTTGCCGACTTCGGTGTTGTAGGTGACCTGTACAAGGTTATTCCTGAAATCATCGCAGAGTGGGATAATGCCGAAGCACTCTACGACGCTTCGACAAAGTAGGATATCAATAAATATAGTATTCGAAATTTTGAAAGAATTAAAAGGACTGCCCGGAAACTTAAATTTGGTTTCCAAGGCAGTCCTTTTCTGTTGCGATATTTCAGGTTTATTGCATGGTTTACTGTTTTATAAATATGGAAGAATGCGGTAGAAAGGCAACCCGACCACATTATCGAAATCGCCTTCAATATGGTCAATATACTTGCTGAAAGCACCTTGGATGGCGTAGCCGCCGGCTTTGTCATAAGGCTCGTCGGTATTTATGTAGTCGAGCAGTTCGTCATCGGTGTAGTACCTGAAACGTACACTTGTCTTTTCAAAAAGGCAATGCTTGAGTACAGGCGGATTCATTTTAATTATGCAGCATCCGGTAATCACATCGTGTGATCTCCCCCGGAGATTGCCGAGTATACGATATGCGTCAGTTCTTTCTTCGGGCTTGCCGATTATTTCACCGTCGCAGACGACAACGGTATCAGCAGCAACAATGGTAATTGCGGATTTGTCCTGAATCCGGCGGCGAACAGCTTCTCCTTTCTTTAGCGCCAGAAACATGGTTGCCGTTTCAGGCACCATAGGGAGGGGAAGTTCTTCCGAAACAGACGCCGGCATAACGATTGGGTCGTAGCCGGCGTTTATAAACATTTCGATTCGCCTCGGAGAGGCGGATGCTAAAACTAATTTCATGGTCAACTCTTTCGATTATGGACTGAGTGCAACTCATTATGGTTGTACTGGCGGCGGTTCCGGCGGATCCGGTTCCGGCGGATCCGAAGGCGGCGGAGGTGCTGTTGTAGTCGTAGGCGGAATTTTAGTTGTAGACGGAATTATAGTTGATGGCAGCGTTTCCTCCGTTGTCGGTACAGTGGTCTTTGATTCTTTACTCTTTTTCTTTGATACCTTGGAGTAAGTTCCGATTGTATAATATTCACCGCCCACCACCTGTACGTTATCAGGTTTGGCGAAGAACGAACCCGTAGGTATGCCCTCGCATACGCGGCGCATAATTGTAGACCAGAATCTGGCAGCCTTTGGTGAGCTGTCTGAAAGGTCCATATTGATATCGTTACCCATCCACATTGACATGGTGTACTGAGGGGTGAATCCCGTGAACCAGATATCATACTGGTCGGTGGTTGTACCTGTCTTGCCTCCCACAGGCTGTGTGCCTATTGCTGCATTTCTTCCACCTCCGGAGGTTACAACGGTTCTGAGTATGTCTGTCATAATCCAGGCAACTCCTTGGTCAAATACCGGAGAGCCCTTGCTGGTGTTTTCCATAAGCACATCTCCGTTTCTGTCACAGATCCTGGTGTAGAATATCGGTGACTGATATGTCCCGCCATTAGGGAAGGTTGCAAAGGCTGCCGCTTCCTCAAGAGGAGTCATACCCCTAGAAAGTCCTCCCAAAGCCAAAGCTGCGGGGTTAGCATCAATCTCTTCGTTGAGAGTGGTAATTCCCATCTTCTTCAGCATTTCAATGGAGTATTGAGGTCCTTCATTTCTTTCAATCTGCAGGTAGGTCTTATATGAACATACATTTACCGACTGCTGAATGGCTTCTCTCATTGTCATGTTGCCCTTATAACCGCGGTATACGTTCCTTGGCCAGACTTTGCCGTTACCATCCACGGTTTTTGCATCGTTTATTATACTGCCGGCAGTCATGTACTTGCCCCAATCACTGCCTTCGCTGGTATCAAGATAGAGACTCTTGTTATCTTCCTCATACTCCAAACTCATCTGGAGAGCAGGTCCGTATATTGCGAGAGGCTTGATTGACGACCCCGGCTGCCTTGGGTGTACAGCTCTGTTGTATAGCCGTTTGCCTTCAACTCCGCGGCCGCCCATCATGGCTCTGACTTCACCGGTACCGTTTTCAATTATAACGGAGGCACCCTGAGGCTGGCGAACTTTCTGCTTGAGAGAGTAGTTGGCACTGCTTACCTGCAAACCGCCGTCAACTTTATTGAAGAAATCCGGATAGTCGGTGAAGAACCGGGCAGAAACAATGCAGTTGCCTTTGGCATCGGCTTCCTTATATCCCTGAGGGATGGACAGAGCACCGCTTTCTATCAGGTAGAAAACACCATCCTCCACAGTATACATTTCCTTGAATTCTATGCTGACATCAGGAGCTCCGTTAACTTCGGTTGCGTAAAGGTTTAAACGGTTGCCTTTGTAAATGGTAATGCTGCCGTCGTTGTTCTTCCGGTATTCTCCTTTTTTAAGCAGGAAAGCATCGTTGCCGTCGAGTATGTTGGATTTGGCATAGGCAAGGAGTTTGCCCTTTTCGCTGACTATATCGCCTTCGGCATTTTTTCTGGCATAGGCAACCTGTGAGAAGTTTTCGGGTTTTGCAAATTCATCCTCCATAATACCCTGCATCCTTGAATCCATAGTTGTGTAAATTTTTAATCCTCCGGTGTAGATTAAAGTTCGTACATCAGCTTCAGTAAGACCTTTCTCTGCGGTCATGTCATCAATGAGGGTATCCAGTGCGTAGTCTGTGAAGTATGATGAGGCACTGGCATCAACCATTGTTCCGATGGAAATAAGTTTATCAAGCTTTGCAGCTTTGGATTTATCCCGTTCGGAGGCATCGATGTAGCCCATTTTAAACATATTGTCCAGAACCAAATTACGCCTGTCATCGGAAAGTGCTCCGTTATAGCGGTAGGTCACGGAATAGGTTTTTTTGATAACCGGCAGGTCGGTTCTGTTGTTATAATAGTCCGCATAAACTATGGCATAGCTGTCGGGCGATTGAGGGAGTGCGGCTAAAGCAACGCATTCCGTCAAAGTCATATCTTTGGCATTTTTGTTGAAATACGAGTCAGCGGCAGTTTCAATTCCATATGAATTGAAGCCCAGATAAATCGTATTCAGGTAAGCCTCCATGATTTCTTCCTTGGTCAGCTCCTTTTCCAGTGCGATGGTACAGTACATTTCCGTAATTTTACGCGAAATTGATCGCTGACTCTTGATTTCCGCCAGATATACATTTCTTGCAAGCTGCTGGGTAACGGTACTGGTGCCGCGAATCTGACCACCGCCAAAAACACTGTCCTTGACAGCGCCGATCATACGGATAAAGTTAAAGCCGTTATGAGTCCAGAACTTCTGGTCTTCAATTGCGACGACAGCATCGATCATATTCTGAGGTATATCCTTATATTTTATTATGGATCTGTTACCGCCGTCCAAGTACAAACTCTGAATTTCATTTCCTTCAGTATCATACATTATGGAACTCTGGCTTACAGCATCATATAATTCATCGCCGTTAACGATGGGAGCCTTTAGGAATGTAAAGGCAACATATACGCCTACACCCATTACAAGAACCATGCATGCAAGAACCGCAAGCTTTACTATTCCTTTGAATCCCTCATCGGAAATCTTGTTTACGGTACCGGTTCCCACATACCTTTGAGCCCTGGCAATTCCCTTTTCGGCCATAGCAATATACTGATCACCCTTGCCTGATTTTTTCTGACGGGCTGCGGCTGATTTGCTACGGCTGCTTACGGTTGATTTTTTCCCGTAATAGGAAGCTCCGGCAGAAGCCTTTCCTGAGCGGGAGCCCTGGCTTTTTCGCGATGCTCCTCCACGGGTCTGTTTAACTTCATTTTTTCCGGCAGAGCGCTTTGCCTCGGTCTGCTGCCTGTCCTTGCGGTAATTACGGCCGGAACCGTAGAAAAACTCATCTGAATTTCCTGTATCACCGTCTTTAGAGCCTGTATCATTAAATTTGTCAAACTCTGCGAAGAAATCCTCATCGCTTCGATACTTTTTAGGCAATATTCTGTCCTCCAATATCAATATATATATATACATATGTTATTCCGATAAAAATACATTTGCATTATACCATACAAAGTTTGTAAGTGGGAATTTCATTTTATTAAGATACTGAGGGTAATTGCCAATTGTGATTTTCATTGGTTATAGTATAATAAAGAGTATGAAAGAGAGTAGAAACATGCGCAGTGCCCGAAGGAAAAAAAAGAAAAAGAACAGGCAGCTTATTGCGGTTATGCTGCTGGCATTTGCCATTATTTTGGTCTTTGGTTTGCTGATAATGACGAAATGCTCAGGAGGAAAGAGCAACAGTACAGACGAAACAAACGGGACAAAGAATGCGTCTGCGGAGCAGGAAACCAAAGAATATGTTCCGGATGCAGATTCGGAATATCTGATACTGGTTAACAAGCACAATAAGATTGACGAGGACTACAAGCCGGATGATCTGGTTTTGCCTGAATACAGGGCGAGTGACAGACCGGACGGCAATCAATATTTGAGAAAGGCGGCAGCCGAAGCCTTTAACAAACTGGCGGCGGATGCCGGGAAGGAAGGGCATACCATTGCGGTCACAACCGCCTTCAGACCGGGGTCTTTCCAGAAACAGCTGTATGACAACTATGTGCGTAAGGACGGCAGAGAAAAAGCTGATACATATTCTGCAAGACCGGGATACAGTGAACATCAGACCGGATTGGCGGCGGATATATCTTCCCCGGGTATGGGCTATGAGCTCACCATAGCTTTCGGCGATACTGAAGAAGGTATCTGGGTAGCCGAAAACTGTCATAAATACGGCTTCATCATAAGATACCCCTATGACAAGGAAAATATAACCGGATACAGCTATGAACCATGGCACTTGAGATATGTGGGTGTTGAAGATGCCGGAAGAATATATAAAGAGGGTGTTACGCTTGAGGAATATCTCGGGCAGGAGCCGGCACCAGATTACGAGTAAAGGGAGAAGAAAGAGGATGATAATTGATTTCAAGAAAAGACCTTTAATACTGGATGGAGCCACAGGCACACTTTTTCAGCAGAAAGGGATGGCGGCGGGAGAGGATTCTACCGCTTTTGCCATTAAGAATCCCCATATAGTCAAGGATATCGAAAGACAGTATCTGGAGGCGGGGTCTGATTTAATATATTCACCCACATTCAACCTGAACAGGAGCAAGGTTGAGGCACTGGGAATGACAACAGACGAAATAATCGGCAAGCTTATGGCACCGGCTCTGGAGCTGAAGGAAGAATATGCCGGCATGGGGCGCAAAGTGTACATTTCGCTGGATATAGGTCCTCAGGGAGAGTTGTTGGAGCCTGTGGGTGAGCTGACATTTGAAGATGCATATGAATTCTATGCGGAACAGGTCAGGGCAGGAGCAGCCCGCGGTGCCGATGCCATAACTATAGAAACAATGACAGATATCTATGACGTGAAGGCGGCGGTTCTGGCAGCTAAGGAAAACTCCGACCTGCCGGTTATGGTAACAATGTCCTTTGAAGAAGATGGAAGGACATTTACGGGAACCGATCTTCATACAATGGCTCTGGTTCTTGAAGGCTTGGGTGTTGATGCCATGGGAATCAACTGTTCCCTGGGGCCGGTACAGATTCTTCCTATCATCAGAGAGCTTATGAAGTACACCGATTTGCCGATTGTGGCCAAGCCCAATGCAGGTCTTCCCGATCCGGCTACGGGCGAATATGATATTACGGCAGCGAAATTCATTGAAGTTATGAAAGACTTTATGGATGAAGGCGTATCTATGGTTGGCGGTTGCTGCGGGACTACACCGGAGCATATCCGCGGACTTGCCGAATATGGCAGGGAGATAAGAGGAAGAAGCAGAACTCTGACAGCAGAGCAAAACATGGAGGATAAAAGAGAAAGAACCCTTTGCCTTACAAGCGGACGAAAGGTGGTAAAGGTTGATCATGTAACTGTTGTGGGAGAGAGGTTGAACCCGACGGGCAAAAAGAAGCTGAAGGAAGCACTGCTGGCGGGAGATTATGATTATTTAAAAAAACAGGCCATCGGACAGATTGACGCAGGGGCGGAAATTCTGGACGTAAATGTGGGTGTTCCGGGGATAGATGAGCCGACGGTAATGCGTGAGGTTGTAAAGAGGCTCCAGTCTGTAACTGACTTGCCCCTTCAGATAGATTCCTCAAATCATAAAGCCATAGAAGCGGCATTGCGGGTATATAACGGCAAGGCGATAGTGAATTCCGTAAACGGCGAAGATGCAGTTATGGATAAGGTTTTGCCGATAGTAAAGAAATACGGGGCAGCCGTTATAGGGCTGACTCTTGACGACACGGGAATCCCCGAGACCTGCGAGCAGCGATTTGCAATTGCCGAGAGAATACTGGCGAAAGCCGTTTCCTACGGAATACCGAAGGAAGATGTAATAATCGACTGTCTGACGCTGACCGCATCGGCACAGCAGAAAGAGGTTGACGAAACTCTGAAGACACTTCGCCGTGTTAAGGAAGAGCTGGGACTTAAGACCGCACTGGGAGTGTCAAATGTGAGCTTCGGTCTGCCCTTAAGAGGTGTGGTAAACAGAACTTTTCTGACGATGGCTCTGGAGAACGGTCTGGATTTGCCTATAATCAATCCAAATGATGAGGATATGATGGCTTCTATTTTTGCCTTTAATGTTCTTAAAAACAGGGATGAGGGCGCCGCTGCGTATATAGCCAGATATGCGGAAGAGGAAGCTGCCCGCAAAGCCGCTGTCAGGGCAGGTGCAAAACCTTCAAATTCCGTTCAGCCAAAGGCGGAGGCCGGTTTGAACGGTATGAGTGAAGTCGCCTATACAGTGGACAGAGGTCTGGAAGCTGAGACGGCAGAGGCTGTTAAAAAACTTCTGGATTCTATGGATGCCATGGCCATAGTCAATGAAGAACTTATCCCGGCTCTGGACAGAGTGGGTAAGGGTTTCGAAACAGGCGAAATATTTCTCCCTTCTATGATTAAATCCGCCGAAGCTGCTCAGGCCGGCTTCAATGTTATCAGGGAAAGGATGACAGAGGAAGGAAACAAGAGTGAGAGTAAAGGTGACGTAATAATAGCAACTGTCAGGGGAGATATTCATGACATAGGCAAAAATATAGTAAAAGTTATTATGGAGAATTACGGTTTTAACATGATTGACCTGGGAAGGGATGTCCCTGCAGAGACTGTGGTTGAGGCGGCAAAGGGAGGCAATATCAGATTAGTGGGTCTGTCTGCTCTCATGACTACGACATTAACGAGTATGGCTGATACAATTACAGCGCTGCGCGCAGAAGTCCCCGATTGCAAGATCATGGTCGGAGGGGCGGTCCTCACCGCTGATTATGCCGCCAAAATCGGAGCGGACTACTACTGTGAGGATGCAATGAAGTCTGTTGAAGCTGCACAGGAGGTGTTCGGATGAACGGATTCAGACAATGGATGGCAAATATTATGAGAGGGAGATACGGCATGGACGACCTGAACAGGTTTTTGCTGTATCTGTCCCTGTTACTTATTGTTCTCAATATATTTCTGTCATGGAGAATACTTCACTTAGTAATTGTATTGCTGCTGATTATTCTCTATGCGAGAATGTTCTCAAGGAGCATATACAACAGGCAGAAGGAAAACATGAAATATCTGGAGATCAGGGCCGGATTTCGGGAAAAAGGTAAGAAAGCCGGGCCTTCTGAAAAAAAGCACAAAAATTCAGGACGAGTGCTCATATGTCCTTACTGCAAAGAAAAACTCCGGGTTCCGGTGGGAGCCGGTAAAATCAAGATTAAATGCCCGCACTGCGGCAACGAATTCGAAGAAGTCGTATAACTTATACGGCATATAGCATATCATACAGCACATAATGAAAGGAAAAAAGAAAAAGATGTTCAGCTCCGTAAAAGAAATACAGGAATTTATTAAAGCCAACAGAATAGCTATGGTTGACTTCAAAATGGTCGATCTTGATGGAAGATGGAGACATCTTTCCATACCGGGTGAAAGATTTACCGAAAAAATAATGGTCGAAGGGATAGGCTTCGACGGATCCAATTACGGTTACGCGCCCATTGAAAAATCCGATATGATTTTTATACCCAATCTGGGAACGGCTATTTTTGATAAATTTGTGGAAATTCCTACACTGACCATGATGGGTGATGTCTATGTTATAGGAGAACCGGAGAACAAGCCTTTTGGTCAGTACCCGAGAAATGTGTCTCTGGCAGCGGAGCAGTATATGAGGGATGAAGGCATCGCTGACCAGATGATAATAGGACCGGAATTCGAATTCTATCTGTTTGACAGAGTTGCCTATCAGGTGAGGGAGGAATGCGTTTTCTGTGAGGTTGATACACAGCAGGCTCAATGGAACTCCGCACTGGAAGACGACATAAGGAACAAGGGTTATCAGGTTGGCCGCAAGAGAGGTTATCATGCGGATATCCCCCAGGACATCACCTACAATTCCCGAGCTAAAATGTGCATGACCTTGGAAGACTGGGGAGTTAAGGTCAAATACCATCACCATGAGGTTGGCGGACCGGGTCAGGTGGAAATTGAGGTTGAGCTGGGTGAGATGACGGAAATGGCAGACAAGACCATGGTGGCCAAGTACATCATCAAGAATACTGCCGTTGAGGAGAACCGGACCGCAACCTTCCTGCCCAAACCGATTTACGATGAAGCGGGAAGCGGACTGCATGTCCACATGCACCTCTTCAAAGATGGCAGACCGCTGTTTTACGATGAAAAAGGATATTCGAGGCTGTCCAAACTGGCATTACACTTTATGGGAGGGCTGCTGGAGCATGCCCGAAGCCTCTGCGCCTTCACCAATCCTTCAACCAATTCATATAAGAGACTTGTCCCCGGCTTTGAGGCCCCTGTAACCATAGGTTTCGCAACCGCTAACAGAAGCTCGGTTATCAGAATACCCGCATACGCCAAGACCCCGGAGACCAAGAGATTTGAACTTAGAAATCCTGACGGAACATGTAATCCGTACTACGCTTATGCGGCAATCCTCATGGCCGGAATAGACGGGGTGAAGAAAAAGACGGACCCTATGCAAGGCGGATGGGGACCCTATGATTTTAATCTGTATGAGCTCAGCAAAGAACAGAAAAAGACGATTAAGTCACTTCCGAGAAACCTGATGGACGCACTTGATGCTCTTGAAGAGGATCACGATTATCTGACAGCCGGCGGTGTTTTTCCGGAGGAACTGATAAAACTTTGGATTGAAAAGAAAAAGAGCGACTTTCATAAAGTCAATTCAATCCCTCATCCGGCGGAATTTTCCCTTTATTACGATCTCTAAGTTCAAATATCCATATCAACTGTAACTGTCATGGGTAAGATATTAAATATAGGATACGGATGCGTCTTCGGCACTTACTGGATGATTTATGCGGTTGTGAGCAGCTTTTCGTCCATTTTTCTTCTGGCAAAAGGGTATACGAATTCGGAAATAGGGGTAACCCTTGCTGTTGCCAATGTGCTGGCCGTAATAATGCAGCTGATAACAGCGGACTTTGCCGACAGATCCGGACGGATCGGAGTAATCGGACTTGCGGAAATCATAACTGCGATGATAATGCTGTTCATGGTTGGAATGTTTACATTCAGCGGAGGTACACCGGCACTGTGCGTTGTCTTTGCGCTTGTGATAGCATGGCATACGGTTATGCAGCCTCTGTTAAATGCCATGGCTTTCAGGCTGGAGGAAACGGGATATTCCATAAACTTCGGTGCAGCAAGATCCGCAGGCTCTCTGGCATACGCCGTATTGGCTGCGATTCTCGGGACAATGGTGGAAAAGTTCGGAACCGCTCTTTTGCCCGTAACGGGTGAAATCACATGTTTGATGCTGATTGTCAGTCTCGTATTCATCGGACTTAAGTTTAACAAGGCCATAAGGCAGAAGGTTGCCGATGATCGCCGTTCCGGACCGTGCAGATGCGAGACCGGATACTGCGATGAAATAACACTGATACAATTTGTGAAAAGAAACAAGCTGTTCTTCCTGGTCAATGTGGGAGTTGTGGGACTGTTTTTCAGCAATGCAGTCCTGAATAATTATATGGCACAGATTGTCGACGGTGTTGAGGGAAGTACCGAGGACATGGGAAGAATTCTTTCCTTAATGGCGGCACTTGAGATACCCACAATGGTATTTTTTAACCGGATTAAGGAGAGGTTTTCCTGCCGTCTGATTCTCAAGGCTGCGGCTGTGGGGTTCACGGCGAAAATCGCCGTCTGCTGGCTGGCGGATTCGGTATTCATGCTTTATGTGGGACAGGTCTTTCAGCTGGTGTCTTTCGCACTTTGGCTCCCCGGTATCGTTTATTTTACTGATGAAATAATGAGCAAAGGGGAGGCAATCAAGGGGCAGGCACTGTTCACGACAATGGTTACTGCTACCACTATATTCTCAAGTCTCCTGGGCGGTTGGATTCTTGATATGGCGGGAGCAAAAATGCTCACTTTTATCGCAACTCTGGCTACCGCCGCCGGAGCAGCGTTAATAATAGCGGTTATTGATAGGATTGAATAGGAGGTTACAAAGATGTATGAAGAACTGACAAAGATAATTAAGGAAAGCGATAATATAGTATTCTTCGGAGGTGCAGGTGTGTCGACGGAGAGCAACATTCCGGATTTCAGATCCGAGAGCGGACTCTATAATGCACAGCAGAAATATGGTATGTCCCCTGAGAGAATGCTGTCACACAGCTTCTTTATGGGAGATACTAAGACTTTTTTTGACTATTATAAAAACAACATGATATACAGGTCTGCGGAACCCAATAAAGCGCACAAGGCTCTTGCGAAGCTGGAAGAGATGGGTAAGCTCAAGGCTGTTGTAACACAGAATATTGATGGCCTGCATCAGAAGGCGGGAAGCAAGGTGGTATATGAACTGCATGGTTCCGTGCTTCGCAACAACTGCATGGATTGCGGCAAGTTTTTCAATCTGGAATATATTATCGATGAAGAGAATTGCATTGATCTGGTTCCTCGCTGCGACAAGTGCGGAGGCATAGTCAAACCGGATGTGGTTCTCTATGAGGAAGCCCTTGACGAAAAACAGGTAGCCGGTGCGGTAAATGCAATTCACAATGCAGATGTGCTTATTATCGGCGGAACTTCGCTGGCCGTGTACCCTGCGGCAGGCTTCATAAACAATTTCAGGGGAAATAAATTGGTGCTTATAAACAAGAGCGAGACAGGATTTGACGGAAGAGCTGACCTTGTAATCTATGATTCCATCGGAGAGGTACTGGGTAAAGCTGTTGAAAGTATGTAAGAGAGTGACGAGGTAAATATGATTAAATGTACGGGCATCTGTGCTTCATGCGGCAGATGCAGGGATTCCGCAATGATGAGCGGGGCAAATGAAAGAAAGACAAGGATGCTGAATTATCCCGAAGGATTTACCGCCGACACCGGCGGCAAGGGTCTTGGTGTCGCTTTTGATATAGGAACGACTACGGTGGTCGGAATGCTGTGGGATTTGGAGAAAGGGGAGCAGATTGCAACGGCTGCGAGGACAAACCCGCAAAATCAATACGGAATGGATGTTATCTCGAGAATTACTTATATTGGCAGAGAAGGACAAAATCTCGAAGAGCTCCGCCGGATAATTGTAAAATGTCTTAATGAGATTACGGAGGAACTCTGCGAAAAGGCGGGGAAATATTCACCCGCTGAAGTGGTGAAGGCGGCAATATGCGGAAATACAACCATGTCACATCTGGTTGCCGGCTATTCGCCTGTGAGTCTGGCACTGGCCCCGTTTACACCTGCTTACACGGGGACACTGGAAATGACAGCGGCAGAAGCCGGGCTTGAAATAGGGAATGAAGACGACGCGGCAGTTATTGTGATTCCCAATATTGCAGGTCATGTCGGCGGAGATATTACAGCGGGAATTATTGCGTCAGAGATTCTATCCATGGATGGGCTGACGGTTTTTATAGATATTGGGACAAACGGTGAAATTGTGCTCACGGAAGGAGAGCATAGTCTGGCCTGCTCTACGGCTGCCGGTCCTGCTTTTGAGGGTGCGGCAATTCACTGCGGCATGAGAGCGGCAATCGGCGCTGTTGAAAAAGTTAAGATCACCGACGACAATGTGCTGTTCAGAACTATCGGAGATGTAACGGCTCAGGGCATATGCGGATCGGGATTAATTGATGCCATAGCTCAAATGCTGGATGCCAAACTGATTGACGATAGCGGCAGACTGGCGGCAGCGGAAGAGGCTGAGAAGAAAGGTTTCGATAAGAGGCTCGGAGAAAGGCTTAAAGAGGTTGACGGAGGGAGAGTATTTGTTCTGGTACCCGGAGACGGGGAGATAACCGAAGGTACACCTGAAATTGTAATTACTCAGAAGGATATACGCGAGGTTCAGCTTGCCAAAGGAGCTATCAGTGCCGGAATCGAGCTGATGTTGGAGCGTGTAGGCAAGGGCAAGGATGATATTGACCATGTTGTGGTTGCCGGTGCCTTCGGCAATTACATAGACAAGGACAGTGCGGTGAGAATCGGTGTGTTGCCTAACATCCCTTCAGACAAGATTTTTTCTGCAGGCAATACGGCGGGAGCGGGAATATCCATGGTGCTGGTTAACAGTGAAGCAGAGGATTTTGCCCGGAAAATTCCCGACATTGTGGAACATGTGGAGCTGGCGGAGGAGCCGAACTTCCAGATGGTCTATCTGAATGCTATGGACTTTGCAAAATAAGAAACATTAAAACCTATAAGGGGGATTATGGCTGATATTGTAATTGTTGGCGGCAGGCTTCAAGGCGGAGAAGCGGCATATCTGGCACGTGAGGCCGGTATCGGGACAATATTGATTGATATTGATCCCATGGCACCTGTGCAAAATCTTTGTTCCGGGTTTGTCTGCGGGGATGTGCTGGGTGACGATCCGAATGTGCTTAAGGCACTGGAGAACGCTGATATGATCTTGCCTGCGACAGAGAGTCATGAGGTTTTGCGGGGGCTGGTCAGTCTGTGTGATGAACGAGGTTATACGCTTGCCTTTGATATAGATGCATATGAGGTAACTTCGTCAAAGAGAGCTTCGGACGAGTTGTTTGTTTCCGGAGGGCTGCCCTGCCCTGAATACTGGCCCGGCGGCAGTATGCCATATATAGCCAAGCTTGATTACGGCAGCGGAAGCCGTGGAATTAAGCTCTTTACGGCAGACAGTGAGGTTTACGGCGGAGGAAGCGCGGAGTTTCGGACTTTTATTGCGGAAGGCGGTGCAGATAAATATGTGGTGCAGGAGTTTGTCAGCGGACCTTCATACTCCGTTGAAATTATAGGAACACCGGGGAATTACCGTGTCTATGAGCCGACCCAGATTTTTGTGGATTCCGGTTACGATTGTAACGTCGCTGCGGTAAACCGTGTGGTTACGGGGCGGAAGAAGGAATTGCTCGCCGGTTATGCCGTCAAGATTGCGGAGCTGATTCGGCTCAGGGGGATCATGGATATTGAGGTAATCGACACAGATGAGGAAATTAAGATTATTGAAATAGATGCCAGGCTGCCCAGTCAGACACCTGTTGCAGTTTATCACGCTACGGGCATGAACTATATTAAGGAGCTGTACGACCTGTTTGTTAATGGAGATTTTACAGTTCCCCTGACGGACAAAGGCTTTTGCTCCACATACAGACAGTACCTGGTACGGTCTTTCGGGGATCATGAGAGAGAATGTCCGGGCGAACATATACTGGTTGAAGGCGGTCTTCTGGCCTATGATGATGAGTTATCCGGAATAGGAACATGTGTGGATTGCGGGTCCCGTGCCGTAACCGATCGAGTCTGGAGCAGGGAAAACGGTGCAGAGGAGTGGAGGGGAGCTTTTATTAACTGGGCGGTGAATATGGAGATTCTGGACAAAGAGGTGGAGAAATGGAAACATATTCCATAACACAGAAGCATAGGCTGGCGGAGCTTAATGCCTCCGCAGATATAATCGATGGCGAATTTAATACCGTTGAGGAAAGGAACGCAGCTTTCAAGGCCGCGGAGCGGACTCTCGTTAAGGAGAACAGAGAGAAACTCAGGAAGCTCATGGAAGAGGACCATATTCCGCTGACTTTGCGTGTGAAGGACATGCTTGTAAAGTGGCTTACGGAGGAAGAGGGCTATACTCGTGTGGAAACTCCGATTATTCTCGGTCCGGATAAAATTAAAAGGATGAACATTGGAGAAGATGCTTCTTTGTACGAGCAGATTTTCTGGCTTCCCGACGGTAAATGCCTGAGACCTATGTTGGCGCCGAATCTCTATGAAATTATGAGAGACATCAGAAAAATCACGCACGGACCGGTTAAAATATTTGAAATTGGATCCTGCTTCAGAAAAGAAAGTCAGGGTGCACAGCACATGAACGAGTTTACAATGCTGAATCTTGTGGAACTGGCCAGCGTTAAGGAAGGCATGCAGATTGAACGGCTGCAGCAGTTGGCAAAGGGTGCAATGAAAGCGGCGGGGATTGATAATTACAGGCTGGAATACGAAGATTCGGGGATATATATAGAGACTCTGGATATCGTCGTTGATGGGATGGAAGTCGCATCCGGCTCTTTCGGACCGCATCCACTGGATTCAAACTGGGGGATATTCGACACCTGGGTGGGAATCGGCATAGGGCTGGAGCGCCTGTCTATGGTCAAAGGCGGATATCATAACATCAGGAGAGGAGGAAAGTCTACATCCTATGTTAACGGAATACCGCTGAAACTGTAAATGTACTATCGATTCGCGCGATATCGGCTCGGTGTCCGGCCGTACTTTTCTTTGAAAAGCTTGGTGAAGTAGCTGGGACTTTCAAAGCCGCATGACAGTGCAATCTACGTTATTCCCAAGGTTGAATTGCGGAGTTTTTTTCCCGCCTTCGACAATCGCAGATCTGTGATGTACGCGGAGACCGTCAGACCTGTTTCCCGTTTAAAAAGAGTGGACAGATAAGAACTGCTTATGTGTGTTTTTTCAGCAATGGTTGACAGTGACAGAGGATCTGAATATTCGCTGTGAATCAGTGCAAGCGCCTTCGCCACAATTTCGGAATCGCCTGAATACATATCCGAGAAAATGGTTGCGGACATGGATGAAACAAATTCGTCGGCTGCATTCATTAGTTCCTTGAGTGTGTCGGCACCGTTGAGAGATTCCAGTGCTGAAAGGATTTCGTATTCGTAGGACGGCAAACTTCCTGTCACAACCCCGGAGACACCCGATGTACCGCCGGCGGATTTTCTTGTAAGCTGGCCGAACAGGGATAAAAGACGCAGTTTAATAATTGACAGATCCCCGTTTTCGAACACCATAAGATCCTCTACATACTTGGAGAGATTTCGCACACTGGCAGATAAGTCTCCGTTTGAGATACTGTGGAGCAGTTCATTTTCCGAGGCGACAGGATATGCCAGTTCTATGTTGCTCCTTTTCATTTCAATAATCTTTGAAACCACATTGCTTTGCTCTTTACTCTTCTGGCGGTTAACTGCATTCAGACTGTCATCGGGATCGAGAGATTTGAAAATGTTTGAAAAGAGTTTCATTAAATGTGTAATTTCGGCGGGCGTATACATTCTCAGCTCGCTCATAATTCCCATCCAGAGAGGTAAATCCACATTATCGGAAAGGATCTTATCGCAGAAATGACGAATTGCTTTTTCCCGGCTGGTTCCCATGGGTATCGGACCGACCACCATATAACCTATAACGGAGGATTTGTCGGTAAGGGCATGAGCCATATTGATGAGACCCGAATCACAGAGAAATATGTATTCCTCCCCAAGTCCGAGAGCGATATTCATGGCTGATTTGAGATTGTTTCTGCAGTGCGACTGTTCGTCGCAGTACACTTTGTTGGCTCTGCAGAGCTTGCATTTCTCGTTATGCACCCAAAGAAGAACACCATCCGGCGAATAGAAGGAGGCGGGAACACCGGCAATCTCCGAGAAGGCAACTGCCGATTCCTCAACAAAGGTCAGAATTTCCTTCTCGCGTTCAGATACCCCATATAATTCAGACAGATGTTTCATAGCATAAAATCCTTATAAATAATATAATGATAATTAAAATCAACGGAATCATTTCGTATTAATCTTATAATGAACTGTTAGTTTTTGCAAATTACATTGTAAATTCGGGGAAAAACATTATAGAGAAAAGAATATGAAGAAGTGTATAATAAAGCCATGGTAAGAAGCGAGATTTTACGGGAGTTTGACAGTTAAATAGCAAAAAAAACGCCAAGAGCCTTGACACGGCTATATTTTTTTGTCAAATTTTCGAAAATATTTGTAGTATTGTTTAGTATTGTATGGTATAATATAAGCAAATATATTAGTATTTAACTCACTTGGATGATGGAGGTTATCAACATGAGACTTAATATCGTAAAATCCTCAAATGCTGAGCAGCTATATATAATAAAATCATTCCGAAATGACAAAGGCAAAAGCACATCTAAAATTTTCAAGAAGCTGGGCTCAATGGCCAGTTTGCTTCCGGAGCATGACAATAACAGAGACAAGGTAATTGCTTGGGCAAAAGAACAAGCACGGATCTACACGGAAGCTGAGAAAAACAACGAATTAAAGATTCCAATCGAACTTTCCGAAGGAAAGCAGCTAACCTTCGGAGAAAAGTCAACCTTCGGAGGCGGCTACCTCTTTCTGCAGAAAATATTTCACGAACTTGGTCTGAAAAAGATCTGCGATGAGATCAGTTCCAGATATGATTTCCAGTATGATCTGTCATCCATTCTTTCCGGACTGATCTATGCACGGGTTCTTTCCCCTTCTTCAAAACTATCCTCTTACGAGTATATGGAAGAACTTCTGGAATTACCTGATTTTGAACTGCATGATATTTATCGTGCTCTGGATGTCCTGGACAAAGAATCCGACTTCATACAGGCGCGTATCTATGAGGCTGCTAAAGCTGAACGCAACGATGCCGTTCTTTACTACGACTGCACAAATTTTTTCTTTGAGATAGAAGAAGAAAAGGGGATCCGCAAATACGGAAAGAGTAAAGAGCACAGACCCAATCCCATTGTCCAGTTTGGTCTTTTTCTTGATGGTAACGGCTTTCCCCTTGCGTTCACAGTATTCCCCGGAAACGAAAACGAACAGCCTACGCTTATTCCTATGGAGAAAAAGATTATTAATGACTTTTCTCTCGCAAAATTCATTATCTGTACAGATGCAGGCTTGCATCTGCAGTAAACCGGCGCTTCAATGATGTGGCAGATCGTTCTTTCATAGTTACACAGTCTGTTAAGAAGATGAAAGGGCATTTGCAGGAATGGGCTTTGAATCCTGAAGGATGGTCACTTGGCAGCGATGGCAGAAAGTATGACATCTCTCAGATTGACGAAGAGTTGCATAAAAACAGTGTATTCCACAAAGAGCGCTGGCTGAATGAGGACGACTTTGAACAGAGGCTGATTGTTTCATACAGCCCCAAGGTACAAACATTACCAACAGCAAATCAGAGAGCGTCAGATTGATAGAGCAATCAATATTATCGAAAGCGGTTCCGGCTCTAAAACTCGCAACCCGAACTCACCGACAAGATTCATAGAAGAGACACAAATAACCATGGACGGCGTTGTTGCAGACAAAACAGTAACTTCTTTGAACGAGGAGAAAATTATTGAAGAAGCGAAATATGACGGATTCACAGCAGTCTGCACCACCCTTGAAGATTCTGTTTCTGACATACTTAAGGTTAACCATCGCAGATGGGAGATTGAAGAATCCTTCCGCATCATGAAGTCCGAATTCAAAGCGAGACCTGTATACCTGCAAAGAGACGAGCGCATTCGAGCACACTTTCTGACATGCTTCTTATCTCTTCTTGTATATCGCCTTCTTGAGCACAAATTAAATGAGCAATATACGGTTACAGAACTCATAAGCACACTTCGCAAAATGGATTTTCTGAGAATGGATGGAATCGGATACCTTCCGGAGTACACCCGCACTGAAATTACAGATGCCCTGCACGACATTTTTGGATTTCGTACTGATACCGAAATTGTAACTGAAAAAAATATGAAAAAAATTATCAAATCAACGAAAAAGTAGAAAAAATACTACAAATACAATCACACTGAAAAACCGGCAACGCCTGTTATTGTAACCGTTTGCCGGTTTTTGAGTTCGATCAACTGTCAAAGATGGGATCTTATAATGAACTGTTAGTTTTTGCAAATTACATTGTAAATTCGGGGAAAAACATTATAGAGAAAAGAATATGAAGAAGTGTATAATAAAGCCATGGTAAGAAGCGAGATTTTACAATTTGACAGAGACGAATGTTGCGAAAGGGCCACAGAACTCTTTATTAAAGAATCCGGAGTCGGCAAGGAGGGCGAGAAGTTTGAGCGCATGCACAAAGAGGCCTTTGAAATCCGCAAACTCATTGAGCCCGGAATTGACGTGAAAGGTCTGTACAGTTTTTATGAGGACTTCTCTCTGGAGGGTCAGGTTCTGAAGGTGATAGGAATGAATGGCGAAGAGATTGCAATGAAATGTACCGCCTTTGAACAGATTGACCCCGATACGGTTGAGGGTGTGTATTTTTATGCCGTTACGGCAGGGAATTTCTACTTGGAGAATATGCCGATTATGAAACAGCTCTATGCGGACATATGGGGTACGGCCTTCACGGATGCGATCCGTGAAATGCTCATAGAACATCTGAAATCCAAACATCCGGTAAGTGACAGTTTCGGCCCGGGATTTTACGGTATGGATGTAAACGAGATGCAAATGATGCCGGAACTTGTGGATTTCACATCACTGGGGATGGATGTAAAAGAGAGCAGCATAATTCTGCCGCTTAAATCCTGTGCGGGAATTCTTTTTAAGGTCAATGACGGTTATAAGCAACTCAACAGTGCATGTGAACTGTGTTTCGGTAACCGGAGAACCTGCACTCTGTGCAGTCAGCATAATCATATTATGAGGGACAGATCGGATTGATCACGTGGACTCTAAATCCTCGCAGCCGGGTGAAACTCCCGGGTTCCTCGCCATTTTTATTTAAAAACCGTAATTTTTATTTAAACCATCGGAAGGTTTTGCATGAGCGAAAAGAAAAGATATTACAGAAAAAAGACGGAGCTTTTGCTCCTGCTGGACAAGATGAAGCTGTGGCCGTCAAGGACGGGGCTTTTGCATGGAATCAAGACTATTGACCGCCGCGGTGAATTTGCTGTTATTACAACCCATTGCGGACAGACTTTTACGGTGCGCGATTCCAGAAACTGCAGGGCGGCGAGATGGCTGCGCAACAAATGGGTGACGGAGCCATGCCCTCAATGCAAGATTCCTGACTGGAAACTTGAAAAATACTCAAGGACATTCTTCAGTCAGAATTACGGAAGTACGCTTTTTTAATCCTCTTCAAATTCCTTTTCCAGTTCTTCCGCGCTCGCGCTGATCATATCAACAGGTTTGGGCATAGCTGAGGCAATCTTATCGATTCCGGTTACAAGCGGCTTTTTTATTCTGCAGGTTTTATCACTGCAGTTCTCGCAGCGGATAGTTGCATTGGAACCTCTCTAGAAGCGCTCCGGATGCTTCGCATAGACCAGTTCCCAGCGGATCATTACTATGAGCGAAGTGAACAGAAGGCTCCAGCTGAAGAAACTGGGGATAAAAAGCATCGGTGTATACATCATCATGTGTCCCCAGTCAAATATTCTGCAGTTCACACAGCAGCGGTTACCCATCATATACTTCTGAAACGGGCAGAAAAGCAACATGCATATAAGGTCACAGGCGAAATAAAAAATCGACAGCATTACCAGCTCTACCGCACTCAGAATTCCCGCCAGATAAAGAATTCCGAATATGGCATTGAAGCAGAGCCATACAAGCAGAACTTTCCATGCTCTTATGTTCATAGCGTTGACATATTCAAAAAGCTGAAGGCGGTCATATCCTCCCTCAGGCTCACAGTATGAATCGGGACGACTTTTAAGCCCGCTCATTGTCATCTTGACTTTTGGAAGCAGATGAAGAATCATTCCTCCCATCAGTATAATCCACAGCACATGGATGGGAGTAAATGTTCTGAAGAATTCGCTTGTCAGAGCAGAGACAAAAACTTCTTTATGAAATAGATATCCCCACATGCATGCGATAAAAATCAAAACTCTGGCTGTTAACCTGAACATATATATCAGGAACATTTTGTTTGATTTTGTGAAAATATTATTCATATTCCGCTCCTCCCCGGTAATTTGCAAAAATATTATATCATATTAAAATACAAATGGAAAAAAAGAGAAAAATGTGTTAGAATGTGTACCATGAATAAGGGAGTAGTCAACGGTAATGGCGTTCATGAGACTGAGCCGCTCCGTGATGATGTCAACAATCCCGGACATAAGCAGTGTCCTGGCATGATCTTAAATGATGAGACTTATCCGTAAGTTACGGGGCAGTCTCTTGTTTTTTTGAAAAGGGAAAGAAAATGGGTGGAAAGAAAGAAAAAAAATTTGATCTGTGGCAGTATAAATGGCTGTACTTCTGGATACTGATTGCGACCTTGTTCGGTGTGGGAATTTATTTTTTCATGGGGACGAATCATGCAATCGACTATGCAGGTGCGTATCTGATAGAACTGAGCTTAAGCGTGGATAATCTGTTTGTGTTTCTGCTTATATTTATCAGTTTCGGAATAGATGAACACGCACAGCACAGGGTATTGTTCTATGGTATTGCGGGAACTGTCCTTCTCAGATTCCTGTTCCTGTTTATCGGTATTTCTCTTGTAAACGCATTTGAATGGGTATTGTGGATATTCGGCGCACTGCTTATCTTCAGCGGGGCTAAAATGTTTGCACATGATGAGGATAAGGATCCACGGGACGGAGCCATGTACAAAGCCGTCACCAAGTTCATGCCTATGTGCTCGGATTTTGTGGGTGAGAAATTCATAGTAAGGAATGACGGCACCAATTATGACGGGGAGGCATGTCCTATTTCAAAGAAGTCAAAGTGGCTTTGCACTCCTATGATGGTCGTGATGGCTCTTATTATCGGTGCCGATATTATTTTTGCCATAGACTCGGTTCCTGCCGTTGTTTCAATGACAACCAATATGTTCATAGTTTATACATCGAACTTCTTTGCGGTTATGGGATTAAGGCAGCTGTTCTTTGTTCTGGAGCACATGCATGAGAGATTTCAGTATGTCAGAATCGGCGTTGCGGTTATTCTGATTTTTACAGGTGTCAAAATGCTTCTGGGCATCTTTGATCTTCATATCCACAACCTGATTTCAATCGGAATAATAATATTAATCCTTACTGTAAGCATTATCTTTTCCGTAGTAAAGACCAGAAGAGGCAACACAACCGATGTTGTAACAAGATTCGGCAGGAAGATTGACCTGGAAGAAGCCTTTAAGGATTTGGAAGAGGAAGAGTAAAAGTAAAAGGGTTTTGTATGGAGACAGATTTTGTGCTCATATTCAACAGCCTGCTTTTGGGCACAGGATTAGCTATGGACGCATTCAGTGTCTCTCTGGCAAACGGATTGACTGAACAGCACATGAGTAAAGGGAAAATGACGCTCATAGCCGGTGTGTTCGGACTGTTTCAGGGTTTGATGCCGATGATCGGATGGTTTTTTGTTCACTATCTGGTGAACTGTTTCAAGACCTTCGAAAGATTCATCCCTTGGATTGCACTGATACTGCTTACGGTTATCGGAGGCAAAATGCTCATTGAAAGCATAATAAACATCCGAAAAAACAGGGAAGGTGAGGCTGCAGACCTGTCCGGAGTAACCATGGGGGCACTGATCGTACAGGGGATTGCCACATCAATAGATGCTCTTTCGGTTGGTTTCACGATTTCCGGCTATGCTTGGGTGCAGGCACTGATTTCCGCCCTTATTATTGCGGCCGTAACATACATAATATGTATCCTTGGACTTATAATCGGGCGTAAAGCCGGCATGAAACTGGCAAACAAAGCTGGAATTCTGGGAGGCTGTATACTGATATTTATAGGGATAGAAATATTTATCAGCGGATAAGATAAAACTGTCGGGGAAACCGGTTCCCCGGCTGCTTTTTTCATATATTGTTTCTGTACGGTGTTGTCGTGATAACATTGACAAGGATAATCAGTAATGTTAAATTAGGTTGGGGTGGGTTAAAAACAGTCCGGAAAGGAAAAAGGAAATGGCGTTCAAAAGGAAAAGAGAAGACATTTTTTTCATAATGTTCAAGGATTTTGCGGAGGCTCTCGTGGAAATGGGTGAAAGTTTCGGCAAGGTTATAAATGACTACGGGAATGCAGAAGATCAGATTGCCGAACTGAAGGCTTTGGAATCGGAATGTGATGTCAAGAAACACAAGATACTGGGGCAGCTTAACGAATCCTTCATTACGCCGTTTGACAGAGAGGATATAGTTCTTATCGCCGATCAGCTGGATGATATTGCTGACTACATGGAAGATATAGCCAACAAGTTTGTAATATATGATGTAAAGGTATTGAGAGAAGATGCTGTTGAAATGGGCAATATAATTGTAGAGTCCACCCTCCATGTAAAAATTATCTTTGACGGGCTGGCCGACTCAAAGAAGAGTGATGCAACAAAGACAGCAATAGTTGAAATTAACAGACTTGAGGATTTAGCTGATGCAATTTTCAGAAGGGCTATCGCCAAGCTGTTCAGGGAAGAGAAAGACCCTGTTGAAATTATCAGATGGAACGGCATTTATGAGGGGCTTGAGGACGCATTGGATGCATGCGAACATCTGGCAGATTCAGTAGAAGGAGTGATGATGAAGAATGCTTAGTGCAACGCTAATCGGCGTAATAGCGTTTGCGTATATTTTCGAATTCATCAACGGATTCCACGACACTGCGAACGCCATCGCAACATCAGTGTATACCAGAGCCCTTACGGCAAACAAAGCCATAATGCTGGCGGCAGTAATGAACCTTCTGGGTGCTATGGCCAGCGAAAAAGTAGCGAGCACTATTTCCAAGGGACTGGTGGATGTAACACTGGAACAGTATGTAATCCTTGCGGCACTTGTTGCCGCTATAATCTGGAATCTGTTTACCTGGTGGAAGGGGATTCCTTCCAGTTCATCCCATGCCCTTATAGGGGGACTGCTGGGTGCGGTAATAATGTATACCTCAAGCATGCAGCACGTTATATGGTCCGGAGTACTTAAAAAAGTAATCATCCCTCTCTTTACATCTCCGCTTCTGGGACTGTTAATCGGATTCTGTTCTATGAAGGCAATTTATGCACTGTTCAGGAACTGGATGCCTGCAAAAGTTAACAATCTGTTTCTGAGAATGCAGATATTCTCATCAGCACTGGTAGCATTTTCACATGGCAATAACGATGCTCAGAAAACCATGGGAATAATCACCCTGGCTCTGGTCACCGGCGGACTGGTAAATCCTGATGACGGTGTCCCTTTCTGGGTAAAGATTACATGTGCAACCACAATGGCACTGGGAACGGCTGCGGGCGGATGGAAAATATTAAAGACAATGGGCGGCGGAGTGACCAAGCTTTCACCGGCTTCAGGATTTGCGGTTCAGACAACGGCAGCACTGGTAATAGAGTTCATGTCATTCATCGGTGCACCGGTAAGTACCACTCAGGTAATCACTACATCCATAATGGGTGCCGGCACAGCCAAGCGTGCGACGGCCGTAAAGTGGGGAATTGCAAGCAATATCTTTACCGCATGGGTTGTAACGCTGCCGGTTACCATGACGCTGGGTGCACTGTGCGTATGGGTAATACAGTTGTTTATGAGTTAGATTTTATAAAACTACTTTTTTAGGGGGTGCCGGCTTATCAGTTGTTAAAACTCTTTTAACTCCATGAATCCTGCCCCATCTCTTATTATTTATTCCACTTTTTATTACTTTGTTCGGCCATGAGTGGATAATCTTGCCGTCACCTTTGTATATAGCAACATGGATTATTTTGTCTCTCTTTGAGTAGAAAATCAAATCGCCCGGCTTCTTGTTTTTGTATGATACTCTCTTAAGCTGTGTACACTTCCAAAGATTTCTGGATTCGTATTCATGACCCTTCTTTGAATGGCTTACCGGATTAATTCTGTCTGACCCGATGCCTGCTGCGTACATGCACTGCATAATAAGACCCGAACAGTCAAGTCCCTGACTCTTTTTACCCGAAGCTCCGACAACATAGTCAGCACCACGGTAGGTATTTGCGGTTCTTATCATGGCATTGACATAGTCACTCCTGTCAGAAGCAGGAGTAATCTTATTATACTTTGGTGTTACATACGCTCCCATGTTATACCAGTCGCTTTCAGAGAACCCCATCTTTTTCCATGTTTTAAGGTTCACATTTCCTGTTACCCTGAGCCCCTTTCTTTTCTGAAACTTCTTTACCTTACTGTAAGTGGTTAATGTATAACGTGGCCAGTACTTGCTTCCTATTCCGAAGTATCTGTTGACTTTTCGCACCTTAAGCCCCATGTATCCTCTGTAGAGAGTGTATCCGCCACCCTTAAGCATGATTTTATCCTTTATCTGAAACCATCCCGATGGATTTTTATAGTAATCCTCCGTTGTAATTGTTATTACGTTGCTTGTGTAGGCTTCATACTTTGTCACATTTGCGTACGCATCTTCTGATGTATCCTCATCTTCTGATGTATCCTCATCTTCTGACGGAGCTTCTTCGGACTGAGAAGCAATACCATCCGTCACGGAATCTGACGTTTCGGGTTCCGGTACCGGTGCTGTCGGTTCAGGAGTGATTACTTCTTCAGTTTCATCAATCACAATTCTTCATTTAGAAGTCCTTACATACCACCAGTCTTTAGGATATTCTATGCTGACATTCTGAACCTCATCTTTAGTCATTGCGAACGACCTTTTATCTACCCATGATGATCTCGATTGCATCTGAAGCTTTACGGTCCTTCCATATCCATTTTTTATGGTTATGTTATCGATTAAAGTATCTCTTGCTGTTACCGTTGGTTTGAGTGCAAGATTATCGACTGTTGTTTCTTTTATTGTTACTGCCCCGTTCGCAAACACAGTTTGCGGAATGAGTGTCATCACCATGATGGCTGTCAGTGTTAATGCTATTAGTTTTTTCATGAAATTTACCGTAGTCGGTTATACATTGAACAGGAAGTGGCAGACATCGCCATCCTTAATCTCATATTCTTTTCCTTCGGATCGGAGCCAGCCGTTTTCTTTGGCAACAGACAATTTGCCGCCGGCTTCCATCAGCTTGTCGTAGGCTATGGTTTCTGAACGTATGAACCCCTTTTCAAAGTCAGAATGAATTTTACCTGCGGCCTGTGGTGCCAGGGTACCCCGGCGTACGGTCCAGGCACGTGTTTCATCCTCGCCGGTAGTGATGAAGGAAATCAGGTCAAGCAGGGCATAGGATGACTTAATCAGTTTATCCAAGCCCGACTCGGCGATTCCAAGCTCTTCAAGAAATAACTCCCGTTCATCATCGTCCAGTTCGGACAGTTCTGCCTCTACTTTGGCACTGATTACCACGACTTCAGAGCCTTCGGCAGCAGCCAGCTTTCGTACAGAAGAGACAAATTCGTTATCGGCACCATCATCGGCAGCGTCTTTCTCCGCTACATTTGCAGCGTAGATTACAGGCTTGTATGTGAGAAGATCCAGAGTCTTAACGAAGGCGTCTTCCTCTTTGTCCAAGTCCATCATTCTGGCAACTTTCCCTTCGCCGAGAAAATCTTTAATCTTTGTGAGGAGGTCTATTTCCTTCTGCAGGGACTTGTCTCCCTTAAGCATTTTTGCTGTTTTTGCGATTCTTCTTTCGAGAATCTCCATATCCGACAGAATAAGCTCCATATTGATGGTTTCAATATCGGAAACAGGATCGGTCTGACCGTTAACATGGACAACATTGTCGTCTTCAAAGCAGCGAACCACATGAACGACAGCTTCCACACCGCGAATGTGACTGAGAAACTTATTCCCCAGACCTTCACCTTTGTTTGCCCCTTTGACCAGTCCGGCAATGTCGCAGAATTCAATGGTAGTATAGATGGTTTTCTTTGACTTATATATTTCAGACAGCTTTGTCACTCTATTGTCAGGCACGATAACGACACCTATATTGGGTTCTATGGTGCAGAAAGGATAGTTGACCGCTTCGGCTCCCGCCTTGGTGATGGCATTAAAGAGTGTGCTTTTGCCCACATTGGGGAGACCTACGATTCCTAATTTCATTTATTTCTTAACTCCTTTGGGACTTAATAGTCTTTCTTCTTAAACAGTTTCACAAAAAAATCAATGACATTACTATAGGATTTGTCTTTTCTCGCATAGTTGCCGGTAGTAACACTCGCTGCGTTAATGGGCTCAATGGTGTACTTGCCTTCTTTTTTTCGTTCCTCATTAAGCTCATCTGTCAGCGTCCGGCTTGATGCATAATAATCTTCCGGTTCTTCTTTTTGGGTTTCCTTTTTTGGTGCAATTAAATATATTATCACAAGAATAATAACTGCCACAGCAATAATCAGTATTGTTATGAACCCAAAAGGAATATTCAATAAACACATAGTTACTCATCCTTTCCTTTATTACGCTTCCATATTATAACATAAATTACAGTGAAAACCACAATTACCGTCAGGCTCAGTACCTGTGCCTGCTTAAAGGGACCAATCATCAAACTGTCGGTTCTCAGGGCTTCAATCCAAAATCTCTCGAAGGAATAAAGGATCCCGTAGAGGAGCAAAACCTGACCCTCAAACTTGCGTCGATTATCCACATAGATCAGTACAAAGAACAGAAGCATGCACCAGATGGATTCGTAAAGAAAGGTTGGGTGGTAGCCGATACCGTCAATATCAACGGCCCAGGGCAGATCGGTAGGTCCGCCGTGAGCCTCGGAATTGAAATAATTTCCCCACCTGCCTACAGACTGAGCCAGAGCGATGGAAGGAGCTACAAGATCCAAGGCATTTAGCGGCCTGATCTTCCATAGGTAACACAGCAGACCTCCCGTGGCCATACCGAAAATAAGACCTCCATGGATGGCAAGACCGCCTTCTCTGAAATTGATCATTTTGAAGAAATCTCCGGCATAGAGATCCCAGTTAAATATTATGTAGTAAATACGTGCTCCGATAATTCCTACGGGAATGGAAATTATAGCCAGGTTCAGAACATTGTCGGCAGTCATGTCGTGTTTAGGTGCTCTAAAAGAAGCAACTGTAACACATAGAACAATGCCGACGGTAATCATTACCGCATACCACATGATATCTATATTGAAGACTGTAAATGCTACAGGGTCGGGTTGTGGCATAATTTTTTCCTCTTTAATAAAGAGCTGTGCAGCCGCACAGCTCTGACTTTTTATGTTTATTCACAACAATTAATTAAATCATATCAGCCGGGTCAATCACAACAAGGAGTTCAGCCAGGTCACCAAAGCAGTACACTGTATAAATTGTATCGGGCTTTCCATTGTAGTCGGAGATAAATTTCTCAGTGTTGCCCACCTCATATGTGCCGTTATTGTCCCATACTATACGGCATTCGTTGTCAAGATACAGTTCTGTTTCCAGATTTCTGTCAGCGATATAGTATCCGTCTTTGTAGTTTTCGCTCGGAACAATTTCCTTCTGTGCAACGGTTATGGTACTGGCACCATCGGCCTCCGTCATTTCAACCGATCCCTGAATTGTTTCGGCTCCATCGGTCAGCAGCTGCTCGGCATATTCCCCCATAAGATATTCAGCGGTAATTTCCGGTTCGTCATAGGTTCCGCCTGATTTGTCACCGCATCCTGACATGGTAAGTCCTATGGAAAAAACTAATGCGGCACAGACAAGAAAAGCAAAATGTTTATGCCGGTTACCCGTGTTAAATAACCTCATAGTTATCACCTCTTCATACAATAAAATATTACACCTGAAACGTTCCGTTATCAAGGGGTAGAGGGAGAATTTACGTAAAAAAAGCACGATTTGGTATAAATATGAGAGAAAAAGCTTATCTGTGGAGTAAAATGGTTGACAAAGGAGTATTATTGCATTAAAATGGAGAAAAATTGAAGATAATGTGGCAGCAGACTGTCTGTGCATCAGGCATCTCCTGCCACTTCCACCTCTCAAAAGCGGGTACAGGAGAATGTTCGTAGGTAAATTTAATAACTCAATAGACGGCAAATCACGGCTTATTGTGCCTTCGAAATTCAGAGACGGATTGAGAGGAAAGTGCGTAATAGCTAAGGCACTGGACAAATGTCTGACCATTTACACCATTGAAGAATGGCAGGCCTTTGTTGATGAGCTGGACAAACTGCCGAGAAGTAATCCGGAGGCAAGACTGATAAAAAGACATTTCAATGCATCCGCTGCAGAATGCGACATTGACAAGCAGGGGAGACTGACTGTTCCTCAGGAACTGAAAGACTATGCGGGAATTGACAGAGAATTGGTAACCGTAGGAAGCAATAAGGTTATTGAAGTATGGTCAAGAGAATTCTGGGATGCGCAGCTGGATGAAGAGTCGGGTGAATTGATCGATGCCGGCCAGGTGGTACAGAGTCTTGAAAAGTATGGATTTTAAACATGTTCCCGTTCTTTACTCCGAATGTCTGGACAATCTGAATATAAAGCCTGACGGAATATATGTGGACGGAACTTTAGGCGGAGGCGGACATGCTTTCGGAATAGGGGAAAGACTGAGCGAAGAAGGTCTTCTGATAGGGATAGACCGTGATGCAGATGCCCTCAATGCCGCACGAAAGAGACTGGAGCCGCTGAAGTGTCGTAAGGAACTTGTCAAAAGCACTTACGCAGAGATAAAAGACGTTCTCTGCAGACTGAACATTGACAGTATTGACGGCGCACTTCTGGATATAGGGGTGTCGTCCTTCCAGCTGGATAACACAGACAGAGGTTTTTCATACATGCATGACGCACCTCTGGACATGAGGATGAACAGGGAGGATTCATTTTCCGCATGGGATGTGGTCAACGGTTATGACAAGAAGCAGCTGGCAGAAATGATAAAGAAATACGGTGAAGAAAGATGGGCATCCAGAATAACGGACTTCATCGTAAAAAAAAGGAAGAACGGTACCATAGAAACCACAGGAGAGCTGGTGGAAGTCATAAAAGCAGCTATTCCTGCATCAGCCAGAAGAGAGGGACCGCATCCTGCCAAGAGAACTTTTCAGGCCATAAGAATAGAGGTTAACAGTGAGCTGGAGCAGCTGCAGAAGGCCGTTGATGAATTTTGCGATGTTCTGAAGCCGGGAGGCAGACTTGCGATAATAACATTTCACTCCCTGGAGGACAGAATAGTAAAGGAAGCGTATAACAGACGGCTGAATCCGTGCACATGCCCTAAAGAATTTCCGGTATGCGCATGCGGCAAGGTGACTGATGTAAAAAAGGTAACAGGGAAACCCATAGTATCCCGGGAAGAAGAACTGGAACGCAACCCAAGGGGCAGAAGTGCCAAACTGAGAATAATAGAGAAACTGTAATCAGTGAGGTAATAAAATGATTGCACCTGAACAATGGTACGAATACCAGAGACAATATCAGAAATACGGTATTGATATGAAACCGCATTCTGACCGCAAAGAACAGAGGGAGAGACGCAGAAGAGAAAAGAAAAGCCCTTTTTCAAGGGAAATGGTTCTTACCTTCAGTAATGATCGAAAAATTATGCTTTCACTTGTTCTGATTGGTGCAGTTGTACTTGTATTTGCGGTACTCATGACATCCTACGCTGCCAAGATTACCTTTGATATAAACAAGGCTAAGGCTCAGAATGATGTAATAACAGGTGAGATAGAGGACTTGGATGTAAAAATTTTAAGTACCAGCAATATCAGTTACATCGAAAGACAGGCAAAAGAAAAACTGGGGATGAAGAATGCCGGTAAAAACTGTGTGTATATTGCAGCAGAGGAAGTACCTGATGAAGGGTTTGCCGAAATTCTGAAAGACAAAGCATATAATAATTAACACAGAAATCATTAAGCCCGGACAAAAAAGAGAAAAGGTGTCCGGGTTTTTCTCGCATTTGTAAATAAAGAAAAGAAAAATCGGAGAACCGCAAATGCTGACTTCAAATAAAAGCAGAAAGAATTTAATAATAGTGATGATGATTATCTTCACGTTTTTAACGGCAATAACTATAAGAGTCGGCTGGATACAGATAGTTAAGGGCAGCGAATACAAAGAGATGGCCTTGCAGCAGCAAACCAAGGATACCCCCATAGAAGCCGAAAGGGGAATAATTTATGACCGTAACGGCGAGAAACTGGCGGTAAGTGTCAAGTGCTATACCGTTTATGCCACTCCGTCTGAAATAGGAAAAGATCTGAAGGGCGATAAGAAGGCGTATGCTTTGGATCAGACAGCACAAAAGCTTGCCGATATTCTGGATGTGGAAAAGGCCGGAATGGAAGAATTGCTGGCAGCAGACAGGAACCAGATAAGAATAATCGGGGGTATTGACGCTGACACTGCGGACAAGATCAGAGATGAGAAACTGAGCGGAATAACAATAAGTAACGATACCAAAAGACAATATCCGGGAGGCGGTCTGGCGGCCAATGTTCTTGGTGCGGTAAGCGAAGAGAATATGGGGCAGTCAGGGTTGGAACTGTATTACAACAAATACCTTAAAGGTATTTCCGGAAGATGGGTGAACTATACGGACACAAGGGGCAATCAGCTCAGCTATTCGCCGGAGAATGAAAAATACTATCAGGCTGAAGACGGATACAGCCTGGTTACAACCATTGATGAAGTGATTCAGAGCTACGCCGAGGCGGCACTGGAAAAATCAATGAAAAAGACGGCTGCAGACAGGGCTATGGCAATAGTAATGTCTGTTGAAACGGGGGAAATCCTAGCGTTGGCTCAAACCCCGAGCTTCGATCCCAATAATCCGTATGAACCTTCCGGGAAAAAGGAAAAGGCTGAATTTGATAAAATGACCGCCGATGAGAAAACGGCAAATCTCAGCAGTATGTGGAGATGCTGGCCTATAAACGATGTGTATGAACCGGGGTCGGTATTCAAGCTCCTTACTACCTCCATAGCTCTTGAGGAAGATGTAGCATCTATGGACAGCTCATATTACTGCGAAGGAAAGAAAAAGGTATCAGGAAGTACAATTCACTGCTGGTACTATCCTCGCATTCATGGCAAGCAGTCACTTAAGCAGGCGGTGGGCAACTCCTGCAATCCTGTATTTGTAGAACTGGCGACAAAGTTGGGTATCAAGAAGTTTTATGATTATATGGATACCTTCGGTATTACGGGAATAACGGGAGTAGATTATCCGTCTGAGGGAAGAGCACTCCTGCAGCCCGAAGAAAAAGGCGGTCCTGTCGGGCTGGCAACCATAGGGTTCGGACAAGGTATTGCCGTTACGCCCGTACAGCTTGTTACGGCAATTAGTTCTTTGGGGAACAATGGCAAACTTATGCAGCCGAGACTCGTTAAGGAAATAAGAGATGACAAGGGAAAAACAGTTGAAAAGATGGAGCCGGAGGTTTTGCGGCAGACTGTTTCCAAAGAAACCGCGGATGAAATTTGTGAAATAATGGAATACGTTGTCGAAGACGGCGGCGGCGGAACCGCAGCTGTTGACGGGTACAGAGTAGGAGGAAAGACCGGAACGGCATACAAGGCAGAAAAAGGCGGTTACAGTGAGGATACCTATTCTTCCTGCCTGGCGATGGCACCCATGGGCGATCCGAAAATTACCGTATTGGTTGTAATTGACAGCCCGAAAGGAATCAAATACGGAAGTGCCACGGCGGGACCCGTTGTAAGCGAAATAATGTCCAAGACTCTCAAGCACCTAAATATCCCTCCTGACGGCATTCAGGAAGAAAAAGAAGAGAGTAAGGTCATAGTCCCTGATGTTGTCGGAAAGCGTGCCGGAGACGGAATAGGTATTCTTGCGGGGAAGGGTCTGAATTACGATATGGATGATGAAACGGCCGAAAAAGAAGACTTCATAATCGTCAAACAATATCCTGCTGCAGGTACCAAGGTAAAGAAGGGAACAAAGGTATACCTACACAATGATTAAAATGACCATTGAAACAATTCTGAATGCAACAGGCGGTAAGCTAATTCAGGAATGTGAGGAAAAAGAAATAATAAAAGTAGTTCAGGATTCCAGACATGCGGAAACGGGGGCCATGTTCGTTGCCATTATCGGAGAAAATCAGAATGGGCACAAATATATTCCTTCCGCGGTGGAAGCCGGCTGCAGTACGGTCATGGTTTCAGAAGCTGAAGGTGAGTGGCGGGAAGCTCTCCGCATCGGTGCAAAACCCGTTAATTTAATTCTGGTGGAAGACACGGAATACGCTTTGGGAGAACTGGCCAAGGACTATCTGAAAGAGCTGAATGTAAGGAGAGTTGCGGTTACAGGCAGTGTAGGCAAGACATCGGTAAGGGATATGATATACTACGTTCTCAGCGAGAGATACAACTGTGGCCGCAATATGAAAAATTACAATAACCTGATCGGCCTTCCCATTTCAGTGTTAAGCTTTGATGACAATACGGAAGCGGTTGTTCTGGAAATGGGTATGGACAGGTTCGGCGAGATAGAGCGGCTGGGAGAAATTGTGAATCCGGAGACGGCTGTAATAACCAATATCGGAACAGCTCATATAGAGAGACTGGGAAGCCGGGAAGGGATATTCAAGGCGAAGATGGAAATAGCGGACAACATAGTGTCTGCAAACGAGGGGGGTTCCCTGGTATATGCGGTTGACGGAGAGTATCTGACAGAAGAGAGGACAGCGGGAGATTACAGGCAGATTTCTGTGGGAAAGGACGGGCACAGCACATACATCATATCCGATGTTGACGATTTCGGTATCGAGGGTATAGAATTTACGGTAGAATCCGATGAGCGGATGCAAAGAATCAAACTTCCCGTTTCAGGCGCTCACAATGCTGTAAATGCCACGCTGGCGATTGCTGCAGGTGCTACACTGGGAGTTGATATGGGGACTGCGGTCAAAGGACTGGCTAAGGTTGAGCTTACAGGAAGCAGATTAAAGGTTCTGAAAGGCCGGGTTACTATAATCGATGACAGTTATAATGCCAGTCCCGACTCTATGAAGAGCGGACTGAGGGTGCTTGCTTCAAGCAAGAGTGAAGGCAGGAAAACCGCAATACTTGGCGACATGTATGAGCTGGGAGAAGAAAGCCGCGACGCTCACTTTGATGTGGGGCTTTTCGCCGGAGGCTGCGGAATAGACCTGGTAGTGACCATAGGCGAAAGTGCTGCTTTCATAGCCGAAGGAGCAAGGGGCGGAAGTGCAACAGTTAAACACTTTCCGGATAAGAAATCATTTTTTGAAGAAGCCGGGAGGTTTATCGGGAGAGGTGATCTGGTTCTTGTCAAGGCATCACGGGGAATGCATATGGAAGAGGTAGTTGAATGGATACAATCAATTTGATAAATATTTTTATAATAGTCGCAGCTGCTTTTGTAATTGCCTTAATCATAACAAAATACGAAATACCGATTCTCAGAAAAAAAGCGGGGCAAAACATAAGAGAAGAGGGTCTGGAATCTCACTATTCAAAAGCCGGTACGCCGAGTATGGGTGGAATAAGCATTATAATTTCAGTCTGTCTGACGTTCTCTGTCACATCATTGGCATCCGGCTGCGATATTGCTGAAACCCTGCTGATATTGATGACCTTTCTGGGTTACGGTCTTATCGGTTTATTTGACGACTACCTTAAGGTAATAAAAAAACACAGTGAAGGTTTTAAGCCGGAACAGAAGTTCGGACTTCAGGCTGTTATTGCCATTGCTTTCGCAATAGCGGCCGCTCAGATTTCCGACTTTGGTACAATGGTGTATATCCCCTTGGCGGATACCTTTGTGGAGTTCGGAATCTGGTATTACGTGTTTGAGATATTTGCCGTTCTGGCAGTGACCAATGCCGTTAATCTGACGGATGGTCTGGACGGTCTGGCAAGCGGTGTTACCGCTATTGTCGCACTGTTTTTTGCCATAGGTGGAATGAAATTCTCGCAACAAATAATACAGCCGGGTACAGCCGGATCGGAAATGAGAGCGGGATTCGGATCGGCCGAGATATTTTTCTTCGCGGCATTATGCGGAGCCTGTCTGGGATTTCTGGTATTTAACAAAAATCCTGCCAGAGTTTTCATGGGCGATACGGGATCACTGGCAATGGGCGGCGGACTGGCGGCGGCGGCAATAGTGATGCATCTTGAACTGCTGCTGATTGTAGCCGGCATAATCTACGTAATAGAAGCTCTGTCTGTGGTACTTCAGGTATCATATTTCAAAATTACTCGCGGCAAAAGAATATTTAAAATGGCTCCCATACATCATCATTTCGAGCTGTGCGGATTCAGTGAGAGGCAGGTTGTCCTCTCCTTCTGGCTGTTTACACTGGTATGCTGTATTGCGGCATTTTTCATGATTTAGAGATTTAGAATGGAGGCTTAAGTGAAAGGCAGCAGGGTTCTTATAGTTGGCATGGGTAGATCGGGAAAGGCGGCAATTGATGCGGCACTCGCCGAGGGGGCAATAGTATCGGCTATGGACAGCAAAACCTCCGGACAGCTGGATGCCGATTTTCTTGATTATCTCAATAAAAAAGGGATCAGACAATATTTCGGGATAAGGCCGGAGAAGATGTCTGATTTCGATATGCTGATACTGAGCCCGGGCGTCCCGCCGACGCTGGATTTTATTCTTGAAGCAGAAGAGTCGGGTGCTGAAATTATAGGGGAACTGGAATTGGCCTACAGGCTGAGCAAAGGTTCATTTATCGCCATTACCGGAACTAACGGAAAGACGACAACAACCACCCTGGCGGGAGAGATCTTTAAGGCGGCGGGAAAGGATACCAATGTTGCCGGAAATATAGGAGTTGCGGTTGTTACGAGTGCACGTGACGCAAATGAGGATACTGTGCTGGTAACCGAGGTCAGCAGCTTCCAGCTGGAGACCGTTAAAAGATTCAGACCCGTTGTTTCGGCAATTCTGAATCTGACACCGGACCACATGGACAGACATAAAACAATGGAGAATTACGGCCGTGCCAAGGCCGCAATATTTGCCAATCAGACGGAGGATCAGTTTTGCATTCTCAATTACGATGATAAAGTTTGCTATGAGCTGGCAGAGAGAGAAGGCTGCACCGCCCGAACAGTTCCCTTCAGCAGGCTTGAAGAACTTAAATTCGGAGCTTTCGTTAAGGATGGAAACATCGTCATAAGAGATGATGCCGGCAAGGACAGGGTGATATGCGGAACGGACGAACTTAAAATTCCGGGAAGCCATAACCTTGAGAATGCACTGGCTGCAGCTGCGATAACCTGGTTCGCCGGTATAGATGCGGATATAATCGGCAAAGTCATGAGAGAATTCTCCGGAGTCTCTCACAGAATAGAGCTTTGCTGTGAAATAGACGGAATCAGATTCGTAAACGACTCCAAAGGAACCAATCCGGATGCGGCTGTTAAAGCCATAGAGGCTATGAAAGAAAATATAATTCTCATTGCCGGCGGATATGATAAGGGCTCAAGCTATGATAAATTAGCAGCGTCCTTTCCGGGAAGAGTCAAGGCGCTGATACTTATGGGTGTTACGGCAAAAAAGATCAGAAATGCTGCGGAGGCTGCAGGGTTCACCAATATCTTTGATGCCGGAAACATGGGAGAATGTGTGGCAAAGGCCAAGGAAATAGCTGAAGCCGGAGATGTTGTTCTGCTTTCGCCTGCATGTGCCAGCTGGGGTATGTACAACAATTACGAAGAGAGAGGAGAGGACTTCAAATCATGGGTTCGGAAGCTGGGATAAAAGCCACAAGAAGCCAGAGACTGGGGTCATGCAGAATTAAACCGTCAAAGGTCAGGTCTGTTGACTTTATTCTGCTGCTTGTGACTCTCATACTGGTTGCTTTCGGACTGATTATGGTTTTCAGCTCCAGCTATTACTATTCTATAAGCAGAACAGGGTCACCGTTCACCTATCTTATAAGAGACGGAATATGGGTCGTAGCCGGGCTGGGTGCAATGCTTTTAGGATCCATGCTGGATTACAGGAAATATAATAACAGGAATTTCGTCCTCGTTATACTGGGGATATGCCTTTTGCTGCTTGTCATTGTACTCACCCCTCTGGGAACGGAAATAAACTATGCGTCCAGATGGATAACCGTAGGTCCGATTACTATAATGCCCGGTGAAATAGCTAAAGCGGGAATGATTTTGTTGGCAGCCTGGTTTTTCAGCGACAAACCGGCAAGATCCGAATCTCTGATTTTCGGGATAGTGCCGATGGCTGCCGTTATGGTACTTTTTGCTTTTCTTATTCTCATGCAGCCCAATCTGTCAACGGCGATCACACTCTGCGGTATAACGGTTGCGATGATGCTGGTTGCAGGTATGAGATGGCTGTATGTGGTAATAATGACAGGCGGCGGTATCGCGGGTATTCTGATGCTGGTTCGCAATGACCCGGGATACTGGGGGGAGAGATTCACGGGATTTCTCAATCCTTTTGGAGACACGGCAGACAGCAGCTATCAGATTGTTCAGTCGCTGCTGGCTCTGGGTTCGGGAGAGCTGTTTGGAGTCGGTCTGGGAAAGAGTGTACAGAAAAGTCTGTATCTGCCCGAGCCGCAGAATGACTTTATACTGGCAATTATCGGAGAGGAGCTGGGATTCATCGGTATTATTCTCCTGATTCTTGCATACAGCGTATTCCTCTGGAGAGGAACCAGAGTAGCAATAAAAGCACAGGATCAGTTCGGTATGCTGCTGGCATCCGGTATTGTTATAATGGTGGCGATACAGGTGATTCTCAACGTAGCCGTTGTAACTTCCTCTATGCCGGCAACAGGAATCAACCTGCCGTTTATAAGTTACGGCGGCAATGCCCTTATAATATTCATGTTTCTGACCGGTGTGATTTTAAATATATCGCGGCATGAACCGGAGAAGGTTGCTGCTGCAAGGGCTGCTGCCGGAGTGGTTGCGGAGGCAAAATAAAATGAGAGTGATAATGACGGGTGGCGGCACCGGCGGACATATTTACCCCGCCATAGCCATAGCCGATGAAATCAGAAACAGAGATAAGGAGGCACAGATACTTTTTGTGGGAGCCCAGAAAGGTCTGGAAAAGACACTGGTCCCAAAGAGAGGGTATCCCATTGAGCTTCTGACTCTGGAGGGCTTCGACAGAAAGAACATCGTAAGGAACATAGGCGTTATAAGAAAGCTCATGAAGGGTAATGTCCGAGCGAGAGAAATCATAAAAACTTTCCGGCCGGATTTTGTTGTAGGTACGGGTGGCTATGCCAGTGCACCGGTTGTTAAAATGGCACAAAAAGAAGGTGTACCGACATACATTCATGAACAGAATGCGGTACCCGGAGTAACGAATAAGCTCCTTGAAAAGCACGTTAGAAAGATTTTTCTGGGATTCGAAAAGGCCTCGGAGCATTTCAGGAACAAGGATAAACAGGTTGTTACCGGAAATCCGGTCAGAGATGAATTTCTGAATGCGAACAGGGAAGATGCCAGGAGAGAACTGGGTTTTGTGGAAGACGATTTTGTGTTGCTTGCTTTTGGAGGGAGTCAGGGCGCAGGCAAAATCAATAAGGCCATGCTCAGCGTAATCAGTGAATTTAACTCAGATGAAAAGTTCAAGATATGTCTGGGGACAGGCAGCTATTACAACAAGGCCATTTTGAGCGAGCTGTCTGAGAACGGTATTGAGTTGGGTGACAATGTTATCGTAAGGGAATTTATAGATGATATGGCATCATACCTTGCTGCTGCGGATCTGGTAATATCCAGAAGCGGGGCATTGACAGTTGCCGAGGTGGCAGTAAGCGGAGCACCTACCATCTTTATTCCTTCACCTATCGTAACCGACAACCATCAGTACCACAATGCGATGGCTCTGGCAGAAAAAGGCGGGGCTATGGTATTTGAAGAAAAGAACCTGGAGGACGAGGGAAGGCTGATTGAAGCCATAAAGAATCTGAAAAACAATCCTGAGATACTGAGGTCAATGTCTGAAAAGAGCAGAGCCGGCGGATCGAGAGAGGCGACAAAGGTTATTTGCGACACTATTCTGGAGGATTATGCGGATGAATAATCCACAGGGAAAGCGGGAAAATCATCAGCAGAAACGGAAAAGGAGAAAGAAGCCCAGATATCTTATGAAGCTCGGTATAATTATTGCGGTGATTGCAGGTATCGGGGCTATTATGCATGTGCCGGGATTTGATGTAAAAACCGTTACGGTAACCGGCAATGAAGAGGTCACTGCTGAAGAGATAATCAGACTTTCCAAGGTAGAGAAGGGAAAAAGCGTGTTTGATGTTATCCCTCCGATTGCTCAATACAGAATAAAGAAAAACCTATATATTGAGGAAGTCAACGTGAACCTCAAGCCTCCGGATACCATTGAAATAATTGTGGCAGAGAAACCGGCCAGGGCACAGCTTGTTATGGGGGAGAACTACGTTATCATAGACAACGGGGGAAAGGTTATAGAAATTTCCCGCACGGAAAAGCCTGCGACGCTTATAGAGAATGTAGATGTACTAAAAGCGGAACGGAAGAAAAAGGTTAAGGTCAAGCAGGAGGAGCTATTGACCAAAAGCTTGGAACTGGTCAAAATAACCGAGGACAGCGACATGTATTTCAAGAGCTTTTCGATAAAGGAAAACAAAGTGGAGGCTCACATATATGACAGCCTGATCTGCAGGGGCGAATACGACAATCTGGTCAGCTGTCTGGAGTCCGGAATCCTCAAATCGGTGGTGTATGATCTATATCAGAAAGGTAAAGAAAAAGGCACTATTACCGTAAGCGATCACGATTATTGTTTCTTTACGACAAAGAAATAATATGATATAATTACTCAGGTTTAAGTATACATGGGAGGAATGTCCGAATGCTACAATTTGAGATGAATGAGAATGCATTACAGGTTATTAAAGTCATTGGTGTAGGAGGTGGCGGATGTAATGCTGTTAACAGAATGATTGAAGGGGGCATGAAGGGAGTCACCTTCGTAGCTGTTAATACAGATAAGCAGGCTCTGTCAAAGAACAGAGCAGAGACAAAAATCCAGATTGGTGAGAAGCTGACAAAAGGACTCGGTGCCGGAGGCAAGCCTGAAATCGGACAGAAATCCGCAGAGGAAAACATAGAGGATCTGGAGAAGTTTGTAGCCGGGGCCGACATGGTATTTGTAACCTGCGGAATGGGTGGCGGAACAGGCACCGGTGCAGCACCTATTATAGCAAAGATATCCAAAGAAATGGGAATCCTTACAGTTGGTGTTGTAACCAAGCCTTTTAGATTTGAAGGCAAAAAAAGAACAGAGCAGGCTGAACTGGGAATAAAGTACCTGAAGAAATATGTTGACTCTCTGGTTGTTGTTCCCAATGATAAGCTCATGGATACAGTTCAGGAACAGACATCACTTCTTGAAGCATTCTCAATGGCTGATGACGTTCTCAAGCAGGGTGTCCAGTCAATTTCGGATATTATCGTTGACGATGCTCTCATTAACCTGGACTTCGCCGATGTAATGACCATCATGAAGGACAGAGGTGTTGTACACATGGGTGTCGGATACGGACGCGGAACGGAGAAGATTGCAGACGCAGTAAGAAATGCGATTGCCAGTCCGCTTCTTGAAACAAAGATATCCGGTGCAAAGGCTGTTCTCATCAATATTACCGGAGGCAAGGATCTGACAATGTTTGATGTTGACAAGGTTGCTTCACAGATTGATGAAGAAGCCGATGACGATGCAATAATTATTCTCGGTACTTCCATCAAGGATGAAATGCAGGATGAAATTTCAGTGACGGTAATCGCTGCGGGCTTTGAGAAGCCCAGAGAACTGGGCGGATCTATAATTCCATCAAGGCCGGCAGATGAAAGTGTCAAAAAAGCGGATGCCGGAGAGGATGAAATCGCAACCGGCGCGGCTGATTACAAAGGCTTACCGGGAATAGACATTCCGGAATTCTTAAAGAGATAAGAAAAACAAGTTTCAATAGATAGCCGGTGTAACACCGGCTATTCTCAATTATCGGATGAAATACATTAGTTCCAGGGATAACCTAATATATAAAGATGCGCTGAAACTTACAAGAAAGAAGTATCGCGATGAAACGGGAATGTTTCTTCTGGAGGGAATCAGGCCTCTGAAGGATGCGCTCGCTGCAGGTATGGATATTAAATCCGTGTTTGTCAGTGAAAATGTGTCGGAAAGTCCGTTAACGGTCGGGATGCTTGCCGAACTTCCTGACAGCTGCAGCGCTTGTTGTCTTGAAGGCAAGCTTTTTTCCGGACTTGCCGGTACCGAAACATCACAGGGTATAATTGCCGTTGCAGTAAAGAGCACGGCAGACATCGGTGAAGGGGGCATCGCTGTTCTCGACAGACTTCAGGATCCGGGGAACGTAGGTACCATAATAAGAACTGCAGAAGCGGCCGGGTACGGTGGAATTGCGGTCATCAAGGGAACGGTGGATATTTATTCGCCCAAGGTGGTTCGCGCCGCTGCGGGATCTCTGATAAGAATGCCTGTGTTGTTCTTTGATAATGCCGCTGAAGCTGCGGAGTTTTTGCACGAGAATGACAGGAAACTGACTGTAACATGCATGAATGATGCTGTGGACTACCGTGAAGCTGATCTTGGATCCGATACGGCTCTGATAGTCGGGAATGAAGGCGGCGGTGTCAGTGATGAGTTCATGGCACTGGCGGACATAAAAGTGAAAATACCCATGAAGGGTCAGATAGAATCGCTCAATGTTGCTGTTGCTGCGGGCATACTGATGTTTCATGGAAAAAAATAATTATTATGAGAGGTAAATAATGCAAGCTGAATTAAACAGAATTCTGGAGGAAGCCGGGAAACAGCTGGAAGCTGCCGCCGCACAGGCGGAGCTGGAGGAGATCAGAGTAAAATTTCTGGGGAAGAAGGGAGAACTTACACAGATCCTCAGGGGGATGGGGAAACTTACTCCTGAAGAAAGAAAAGAAACAGGATTGCTGGCCAACAGTGTCAGAAACGAAATAGAATCCATGCTGGAAGATAAGTTTGAGGCTGCCAGAAAAGCCGCCAAGGAAGCACAGTTCAGGGATGAAAGAATTGACGTTACCGAACCGGGCAGGCAGATTACTCTGGGTGTCAAACATCCTCTGACGATTACCATGGAAGAAATTTCAAAGGTGTTTATGAATATGGGATTTTCCATAGTGGAAGGACCTGAGGTCGAAACCGTATTTAACAACTTTGATGCACTCAACTCTCCGGCCTCACATCCGTCGAGAGATATGACGGATACCTTCTATATTAGCGATGATATTCTGCTCAGAACGCAGACTTCACCGGTACAGATAAGAACACTTATGAAGCAGGATCCGCCGATTAAGGTCATTTCACCGGGCAGATGTTTCAGATGCGATACTCCTGATGCAACACATTCGCCGATGTTTCATCAGATAGAAGGTCTGGTTGTGGACGAAGGCATTACCATGGCGGATCTTAAGGGTACTCTTGATCGCTTTGCCAAGCAGCTTTTCGGAGCAGAAACAGAGACAAAGTTCAGACCGCATTATTTCCCGTTCACGGAACCGAGTGCGGAAGTGGATGTATCCTGCTTCAAATGCGGCGGCAAAGGCTGCAGAGTGTGCAAAGGCTCCGGCTGGATTGAAATCCTTGGCTGCGGAATGGTACATCCCAATGTACTTAAGGTCGGCGGTGTGGATACGGAAAAATACACCGGATTTGCTTTCGGCATGGGTGTTGAACGGGTTGCTATGCTCAAGTACGGTGTGGACGATATCAGACTGTTTTATGAAAACGATATGCGCTTCATAAACCAGTTCAAATAAAAAAGATAGTTAAGATAGGAGTAATTAGGAAATGTTGGTTCCTGTAGAATGGATAAATGATTATATAGATGTCAAGGATATAGCTATAGAGGAGTTCTGTGAGAGAATGATAATGTCCGGTTCCAATATTGAAGCCTGTGAGCATTTCTGCGAAGAAATGGAAGGGGTTATTGTGGGTCGGATAGATAAGCTCGTGCGGCATCCCGATGCGGACAGACTGACAGTATGCAGTATGAATATCGGCGATGCTGAGGCGGAAGGCAAAGACGAAAACGGCATGCTTCAGATTGTGACAGGTGCACCTAACGTGTTTGAAGGGGCATATGTTCCTGTCGCGGTTCACGGCAGCAGAATACCCGGACCTCTGCACGGCAAGCCTGAGCAGGAGGGCGGAGTTACGATTACCGGAGGTAAGTTCAGAGGAGTTGACTCCTGGGGAATGATCTGCTCGGCAGGAGAGATGGGATTTGAGGACAAGGTGGTTCCCGTCGTTCATAAAGACGGAATATGGATTCTGGATCCTTCCGTCCACAAAGGAATTGAAAACAAGCTGGGTGAAGATTTTGCAGAAGTGCTTCAGCTGAGACAGTCTGTAGTGGAATTTGAAATTACTCCAAACAGACCTGACTGCCTTGCCATGATCGGTATGGCCAGAGAGGCGGCGGCAACCTTTGGAAAGACCTTCTCCTATCCGGATACGGATGTTGCGGAGGAAGCCGGAGATAAATCTGCGGAACATGTGAGTGTTGAGATAAATAACCCGGAAGGGTGCAGAAGATATGTGGCGAGAATCGTAAAGGATGTGAAAGTGGAGCAATCGCCATGGTGGCTGCAGAAAAAGCTTATGTTTGCCGGCATGAGACCGATTAACAATATTGTTGATATAACCAATTTCGTAATGCTGGAATACGGTCAACCGATCCATGCCTTTGATATCAGGCAGGTACAGGGGGGTAAGATTGTCGTTGAGAATGCAGCGGCAGGAGAAAAGTTTACGACTCTTGATGAGAGCGAGAGAACAATGGATTCCGACATGCTCATGATTAAGGATGCCGAAAGAAATATTGCAATTGCCGGTGTAATGGGCGGATTGAATTCGGAAATAGAAGCGGATACAAATACAATCATAATAGAATCGGCCAACTTCAATGGTGACAGCGTCAGAACCACGGCCAAGAAGCTCGGTCTGAGAACGGAAGCTTCATCCAGATTTGAGAAGGGCATCGATCCCAACATGGCTGAGGCGGCTGCTGACAGAGTGTGCCGAATCATTGAAATAACAGGTGCAGGTAAGGTGTGTAAAGGCAGAGTTGATGTATATCCGACACGGGCGAGTGCCAAAACGATAGATGTGCGAGTAAGCAGAATCAACTACGTTCTCGGCATCCGGCTGACCGGAGAAGAGATGGCCGCCATGTTGGAAGGGCTGGAGATCAAGGTGACCGGTTCGGGTGACATTTTAACCGTAACACCGCCGACCGTCAGACAGGATCTTTTGGAAGAGGAGGACTATATAGAGGAAATTGCCAGGCTTTACGGATATGACAAACTGTCGGTTACCCTGCCAAAAGGAAATTGCGAAGCCGGAATGCCATATGACAGAAGTATAAGAGATCTGGCCAGAGAAGCTCTTTGCGGCATGGGTCTCAATGAGGTTCAGACATACTCCTTCGTAAGCCCGTCCGGTGTTGACAAGATAAACATCGGTGAGGATTCATGGGAAAGGGCCTTTGTCAGAATCATCAATCCGCTGGGCGAAGAGAATTCCGTTATGAGGACGATTCTCACACCGAATATGATGGAGGTGCTGGCACGAAATTATTCCAGAAACATTGATGCTGTCAGGGCATTTGAAATAGGAAATACATTCATGGACAGTCCTGTCAACCCGGATCACCTTCCTGACGAGGACTATTCTCTGTGCATGGCGATGTACGGCAAGGACGAGGATTTCTTCTCGCTCAAGGGTGTTATACAGGAGTTGCTTTTCAGCCTGGGAATACATAATCCGGTATTTGTTGCGGAATCGGATTACGGCGTATATCATCCGGGCAGATGTGCCCGCGTGCTGACAGAGTCATCGGAAGCCATGAAAGCCGCCGGTGAAGAATATGAGGAACTTGGAATCATGGGTGAAATTCATCCCGACGTTGCCGAAAACTACGGCATGGACGGAGAGAGAATCTACTGTTGCGAGCTCATCTTCAGTGCCGTTTTGAGAAAGGCAGATACTGAAATTATCTATTCACCGCTTCCTAAATATCCTTCAACAGCCAGAGATATTGCCCTGCTGGTTGATGAGGAAATGGAAGTGGGAAGTATAGAAAAGGTTATCAAGTCCAAGGGTAAAAGTATTCTGGAGAGCGTTAGACTCTTTGATGTATACCGAGGGGAACAGATAGGCGAAGGAAAGAAGAGTGTAGCGTTTACGCTGGTATACAGAGACAGGGAAAAGACCTTGACCGATGAAGAGGTTGCGGCCGTTCATGATGGAGTTCTGGCTGCACTGAGGGAAGAGCTTAATGCTGTTTTGAGAGAGATGTAATCATCTCGGGGAATGCAGGAGAATTCGATATGGAAAACAACAAGGTAAACGTCAAAATCTATGGTCAGGAGTATACTGTAACCGGAGACTCTTCAAAGGAAGATATCGTTAAGGTTGCAGCTTATGTTGACATGAAGATGCATGAGATTGCCGATGCCGCCAAGTCGGCAGGTGCCACTCCTCACAATATTGCCATTCTTGCTGCTATGAATATCGCCAATGAGAATCTGAATACTCTGAACGAAATTGATATTCTTAAGCAACTCAACGTTCAGCTGGAAAAAGATGCTGAACATTATGTCCAGCTGTGGGATGAAAGCAAGAAGAACTACACGGAATACAAAGAGGAAACTCAGGCAATAGTTCTCCAGAAAGACGAACTGATGAGTGAGCTCAGAGCCAAGGATGATCAGATTGCCGAACTGAAGGCATCTGCAGAATCGACAAAGACACAGATGCAGAGCGGCATGGACGATGTTATCAGAGAGGTCGAAGGAAAGTGCAGAGAACTGGAGAACAGCTTCTTCGATCTTCAGATGGAAAACCTCCAGCTGAAGAAGGAACTGGAAAAGTACAAGACAAGCCTCTAACAGTATTAGAGTATGGTAAAATAATTAACATGCTGGAAGAGCAGGCGGGTTCCGAAATGACTAAAAAAGTCATTTCGGGTCTTAAGCCTGTTTATGATATCAGGGAAATAAGAGAAAAACAGGAAGAAACCACGGAAGCGGTGAGACTTATCAAGGCCAAAGGACCTTTGCCGGTCGGTGGTTTTTATGATATTGAGGAGCTGATTTCCTTTGCCTGCAAGGGAGGAATCCTTACAATGGCACAGCTTCTGAAGGTTTTGTATAACATGAAAACCGCAGAACGTGTGGTAAAGTTTCTAAAGGGAAGCGATGTTCCGGAGCTGCCGATTATCGAAGCCATTGTTGAGATAATAGGGGTTAACAGGAACCTGTCCGAGGAAATAGACAGATGTATTCTGAGTGAAGATGAAATGGCGGACAGTGCCAGTCCGGATCTCAGAAAAATAAGAAAAGCCATAGTGCGGAAGAGTGAAGCGCTGAAAGCAAAGATGAATCACATACTGAATTCCGAGAGGTCGGTTCTTCAGGATGCTATAGTAACCCTGAGAAACGGCAGGTATGTTATTCCGGTTAAACAGGAACACAAAGGGAGAGTACCGGGAATCGTTCACGACCAGAGTGGAAGCGGTGCAACTCTTTTCATAGAGCCTCAGGCAATAGTGAATATGAACAACGAGCTGAGGCAGCTGGAGCTGGACGAGAAGGCGGAGATTACGAGAATTCTTCGTGATCTGTCGGAAGCCGTCAGCGAATATAATCACGATCTGGTGAACAATCAGAAGCTGCTGGTGCAGTTGGATCTGTTCATGACGAAAGGGAAGCTGTCCATAGGGATGGACGGTGAAGAGCCGGAAATAAGCGATGATGGGATTCTGGAACTCAGGGCGGCGGCACATCCTCTTATAGATCCCGGTAAGGTGGTGCCCATTAATGTAGGTATAGGCGAGGGGTACAGGACGCTGGTGGTTACCGGACCGAACACGGGAGGAAAAACCGTAACGCTCAAAACCGTTGGACTGTTGGCTCTAATGGCACAGACGGGTCTGCATATTCCTGTGGCGCCGGGAAGCAGAGTGCCGGTTTACAGGCAGGTATTTGCCGATATAGGTGACGAGCAGAGTATAGAGCAAAGCCTTTCCACATTTTCATCGCACATGGCCAACATTGTAAATATAATGAAATGGGCGGACGGTGATTCGCTGGTGCTCCTTGACGAGCTTGGAGCGGGGACCGATCCTACAGAGGGGGCGGCTCTGGGCATAGCGATACTGGAAGCCTTGGCGGATAGGGGAGCATGTGTTATAGCAACCACCCACTATACGGAACTGAAAAAATATGCTCTCTCCACAGATGGTGTGGAAAATGCATCTATGGAATTCGATGTGGAAACTCTAAGTCCCACATACAAACTGACTATCGGGCTCCCCGGCAAATCAAATGCCTTCGAAATATCGGGCAAGTTGGGTCTGGGGGAAGATATAATCGACAGAGCCTCGGGATTGCTCGAAGGCGGAGATATCGCCTTTGAAGAAGTTATTTCGTCTCTGGAGGAGGATAAGAAACGGGCAGAGGAAGAAAGAGACGAAGCTATTGCCATCAACATTGAGATGAAACGGCAGAAGGAAGAACTGGATAAAAAGGCAAAAAAACTGGAAGAACGCCGGGAAAAGGAACTGGCGAGAGCCAGAGAAGAGGCGCGGGATATAATCCGCGAAGCACAGGAAACCGCTGCGGAATTCAGAGAAGAGCTGAAGGAAATTGCCAGGCTGGAGAGTCTGGGAGAACGCAACAAGCGTTTTGATGAAAGCAGGAGCAGACTCAAGGCTGTTGAAAAGAAGAATCGCAGTGTCATAAAGCGCGAATCAAATGACAGACCGGTAGATCCGAAAACTTTACAGAAGGGTGACAGGGTAAAGATCCTCACCATTGGGCAGAATGGGGAAGTTCTGACTCTTCCCGATGAGAAGGGAGAACTGCAGGTTCAGGCGGGTCCTATGAAGATTACCGCAAATGTGCTGGATCTGATGCTGATCGAATCAGCAGCACCGAGTGTAAAGGTCAGAACCTCCCATGGAAGTCTGTACAGAAAAAAGGCTCAGATTGTTTCAACTTCTGTGGATGTACGGGGAAAAAGCCTTGACGACGCGGTTGCGGATGTGGAAAAATACATAGATGATGCGTTTATCTCGGGGCTTGCTGAAGTTACCGTAATTCACGGCCGCGGAGAGGGAATCCTCAGCAAGGGAATAAGGGCGGAATTGCGAAAGAACAAACATGTCAAGGAATACCGCAGAGGCGGTTACGACGAAGGCGGAGACGGCGTGACAGTCGTTAAGCTGAAGGTATAGAACAACAACGGATATGAGGAGAGAGAATGATTAATTACGAGGAAAAAATTGCGGAAATACTGGCACAGCAGATTCCGGATCTGGAAAAGGCGGAAATACTGGGAATGATTGAAAAGCCGCAGGACAGCAGGATGGGAGACTATGCATTTCCCTGTTTCAGGCTTGCGAAGGTCATGAAAAAGGCACCGCCGCTTATTGCCGGAGGGATTACAGAAGCCATTGAATCAAACACTCTTTTTGAGAAGGTGGAGCAGGTCAATGCCTATGTCAACATGTTTGTTTCAAGAGATGAATTCGTTAAGAATGTCATAGAAGAAGTCGTTTCCGGGGGAGAAGACTATGGCAAGAGCGGACAGGGCGAAGGCAAGCCTGTTATCGTCGAGTATTCTTCTCCGAATATTGCCAAACCGTTTCATATCGGTCATATTAGAAGTACCGTTATAGGCGCTTCAATAGCACACATATACGAATTTCTGGGATACGATGTTACAAGAATCAATCACTTGGGGGACTACGGTACACAGTTCGGAAAGATGATCGTTGCCTACAGGCACTGGGGAAACAAACAGGATGTTATAGATGAGCCTATCAGGACACTGCTTTCATACTACACCAGATTTCATATTGAAGTTGAGAACGACCCGTCACTGGAGGATGAAGCAAGGGCAACCTTTGCCAGACTGGAAGCAGGGGAGACGGAGGAGATGGAATTATGGCAGTGGTTCAGAGATGAGTCCCTAAGAGAGTTCTCCAGAGTGTATGATATGCTGGGAATCACCTACGATTCATATGCCGGTGAAAGCTTTTACTCCGACAAGATGCCCCGCTTCGTAAAGGAATTGAGTGAGAAAGGGCTTATGGAGGAGGATCAGGGAGCTCAGATCGTACGGCTGGAAGAGTACGGAATGTCACCGGCACTCATCACCAAGTCCGACGGATCAACTCTTTATATAACGCGCGACATCGCCGCTGCCGTGTACAGAAAGGAAACTTACGACTTCTACAAAAATATATATGTTGTCGCTTCACAGCAAAATCTCCACTTCCAGCAGTGGATAAAGATTCTGGAACTCATGGGTTATGAGTGGGCACAGGACTGTGTACATGTTCCTTTCGGTCTGGTAAGCTTAGAGGACGGAACCATGTCCACGAGAGAGGGCAGAGTTGTATTTCTTGAGGAAGTGCTTAAGGGTGCAGTTGACAAGACAAGAGAAATAATCAGAGAGAAGAACCCCGATGCCGACGATGAGACGGTTGAAGAAATTGCCCGTGCTGTAGGGATAGGTGCCGTTGTATTCAACGAGCTGTCCAACTACCGTATAAAGGACTATGTGTTCTCGTGGAGCAACGTTCTCAACTTTGAAGGTGAAACGGGTCCTTATGTTCAGTACACGCATGCCAGAGCGTGCAGCATTCTGAGAAATGCCGGTGAAGATACTGTGACAGCGGCCTCAAGGGGGTTTGACCCCGGATATATAACTTCGGACAGTGCCTATGACCTGGCTAAACTGCTCTATGAGTTTCCGGCTGTAATAGAAGATGCCGGGGCCAAGTATGAGCCTTCCGTGGTTACCAGACATATTGTAGATATAGCTCAGAGCTTTAACAGGTTCTATCATGATGAACATATTCTGGTTGAAGATGAAGATGAAAGGGTGGCTAAGATTGCCATGGTTATAGCAGCAAAGACAGTAATTAAAACAGGTCTGGGTCTGCTGGGCATGAAAGTGCCGGAAAGGATGTAGTATATAATGAGATACGAAGGAAATATTTACCGCCCGCCAAGTGAGGCATACAGTCTGCTGGTGCAGGTAACCATAGGCTGCACGCACAACAAGTGCACATTCTGCAGCATGTTCAAGGACAAGAAATTTCGCGTACGCAAGTTGGAAGAGGTAATTAAGGACCTGAAATGGGCCAGAAAGACATATAGAAGAGTGGATAAGATTTTTCTCTGCGACGGGGATGCGCTGGCTCTTTCAAACGACAGACTGATGCCGATTCTGGAGCATATAAGTGAAAACTTTCCGGAATGCGAGAGAGTAAGCATTTACGGGAGAACATCAAATGTCCTGAAAAAAACAGATGAAGAAATGAAAGAGCTGTATGAGGCGGGTATCAAAATGGTTTATCTGGGCGCAGAATCCGGAAGCGATAAAGTGCTCAAAGATATATGCAAAGGAGAGACCAGACAGCAGATTATCGACGGCGTAAAGAAGATTGAAGCCAGCGGAATGCAAGCTTCGGTTACTTTTATTTCCGGTCTGGCGGGCAAGGATGGCTGGGAAGATCATGCCATTCAGACAGGCACTATGATAAGCGAGATGGGCGCATCCTATGTGGCTCTTCTCACGCTGATAGTTGACCCTGATGTGCCTATAGCCGAAGAAATCAGAAGCGGGAGATTTAAACTTCTAAGTCCGGAAGAAGTTATGGCGGAGACTTTGCTTATGCTCGAGCATACAAATGTGTCCAAGAAGTGCGTATTCCGCAGCAACCATGCATCTAATTATCTGTCGCTTCGCGGTGATCTTCCTGATGATAAGGAGAAGATGATGGCACAGATACGCAGGGCAATGGAAAACAGTCACATGTTCAAGGATGAACGCTTCCGGGCACTGTAAGAAGCGGGAAATCGCAGCTTTGAATTAATCGTGGCTTTGAATGATGAAGAGAGGGCAGTGATGAGCAAAAAGAAAGATAAGGAATTAATCAGGAACATGGAGATTCAGCAGGGGGGACAGAACCTGCTGCAGGCCATGGGAATTACCAGAACTGTAATCAGACCCAAAGAAGAAGTAGACATTCAGTGCAGAGAGGATCGTATCGGCAGATACTTCCTGAAGTATCTGAAGAAGTTCGTTTTTGTTGAATTCTCCGAAGATTACATCAGGGAGTCAAAGGCAGAAGAGCTTCTTCGCGGGGTTCCTATTCCTTTGCGCAGAAAGGAAGTAAAAGAATTTGCCGGCGGCAGAGGCATTGATTTCCTTGTTCTTGCAGAAAACATGGCATGGATTATGGGCTGTGATCCCCATTTCAAATACACCGGGAATTATATTGCAATTCTTAAAAGATTGTATAACCACAAGCTCACTGAAGGTATGTTGAAGAAGGGAAGGGATGCCGCTGAGCAGGGAGAGATGGACTATGCCTGCATAATGTTCAGAGCGACACTGTGCATGAGACATGATTATCTTCACGGCATGTACTCATATGCCCGTGCCTGCAGAGTAATGTATGAAAACAGCAGGAACCAGGAGTATATAGGCAGATTCAAGGCGGAGTCCATGGACTGGTTTGAGATTCTTACCGAAACCCATCCGCGTTTCGCCATGGGTTACTACTATTTAGGGTATTCGTATCTTAATATCGGGTTGTACGGCAAGGCACGTCTGGCTTGGCAGAACTTCATGAAGTTCACCAGAAATTCCAAAGACAGGCGGGAAATCGACAAAAGACTCAAACAGATATCTCATCCTGTGGCCATTGAAGACGGCTGCCTGAAGATAGATAACGGCAGATATGAGGAGGGGCTGAAAATTCTGGAGCCTTATCTGCGAAGCCAGTTTAACAACTGGTGGCCGCTCCATTACTATCTGGGAAGGGGATATGTTCAGGCGGGACGCATTTCCGATGCGGTTTCAGAATTCAAAAAAGTCTTAAAGGACAATGGCAGTCATATTGACACCATGAAAGAACTGGTGGAAATATACGAGGCTCAGGATGACAGAACAAATGTGAAAAAATACACCGAAAAAATCAAGCTGATCGAAGAGGCTCAGCAGACAGAGCATGCAGCTCAAATGGCAGAAACTGAAAAAGAAAACAAACTTCTGGAAGAAGAGGAACCGGCTCCGATCAAGAACCCGGAGAAATTCGACATGGAAGAGGCCGACAAAGCTGAACCGAGCATAGCAGAGCCTGCTAAGCCGGGCAGGAAGATCAATAAGAGACTGGGGGAATAAAAAAACGGGCGAGTGCCCGTTTTTTAATGGTGATATCGATAAAGATTAATATTCGTCGCAGTGGATTTCGAAAAAGCTCTGAGAATATGAACATGTAGGACATACCTCCGGTGCGGTTTTGCCTGTGAAGAGGTAACCGCACTTACGGCATTCCCAGACTTTGCTTTCGCTCTTGGAAAATACTTCTTTAGCCTCTACGTTATGGAGCAAGGTGCGATAACGTTCCTCATGACGCTTCTCAACCGAAGCAACAAGTCGGAATTTGGCAGCCAGCTCTGGAAAACCTTCTTCCTCTGCGGTTTTCGCAAATCCTTCATACATTTCGGTCCATTCGTAGTTTTCACCCTCAGCGGCAGCGAGAAGATTTTCAGCTGTATCACCAAGGTTGTTCAGTTCCTTAAACCATATTTCAGCATGTTCCTTTTCGTTCAAAGCGGTTTTGAGGAAGAGGCCGGCAATCTGCTCATATCCTTCATCGGCCGCAACCGCAGAAAAATATTTATACTTGGTATGAGCCTGAGATTCGCCTGCAAAAGCTTCTTCAAGATTCTTCTCCGTCTGAGTTCCGGCATACTTGTTTGTTGACGTTGGCAGCGTTTCTTCCTGTTTTACAAAAGCAGAAGCAGGCTGCTTGCAAACAGGGCATTTGAAATCGGCAGAAAGTTCCTCCGCCTCATGAACATAACCGCATACTTTACATTTCCATTTACTCATTTTTTTATTCTCTCCTTCCTTAAAATCATTGCATGGCAATATTTCCAATAGTTTTTTTGCCGCCTCAACAGGGAAGTCGTCAGATGGCGGGGATTCAACCCAGCTGTGAAGCAGCTCATGGGTATTTCCGCTTTGAGGAAGCATATATCCGGCTTCCCGTAACAGATCTTCGTTTATCCATCTGATGGATTTTGAAAAGGCAGTCATTAGACGATACAGATTGTCATTATCAGTGGTTTCCGCCAACCGGCGGGCAATCTTTTCCTGTTTGGATTTGCTCTTCGCCAGAGCGTTAGAGATGGCTACCAAAGTGTCATCCTTTACCTGCTGCAGCGGGTATTCAAAAGGCACCATGGAAATGGCGGCACCCGGGCAGGATTCGGCACAAATACCGCATCCGATGCACTTGTTGACATCGATTACACTGTCTTCCGTATCGCTTGCGCCTGTCGGACACACATAAAGGCATAAACAATCCTTTGTGCAAAGGCGCAGGTTTCTTACAGCAAATTTTTTCATACGGCAGCCCTCCCTTCAATCTTTTCAAATTTCCACGCGGGCACTTTGCAAACCGGACAAATTTCGGGAGCGCAGTCGCCGATAAAGATAAAACCGCAGACTGTACAAACCCATACCTCGTTATTCTGTAAAAAGGCATCGCCTTCTTTTCCCCAACGCTGAAGCAAAGTGTTGAGAATGTTAGTTGATTTTCCGCCCCACACGCATATACGGTGTGTGCCCCGATCGCCATTCTCTACAGCAACCGCTTCCAGATTTGGGTATCCGTCGTTCAGATCGTCCCGTATGAGTTCAGCGAGTTGCTCAATGTCAGCATCGGGGACATCAGGTATTACGGAAGTGAAATAGTCGGCAATTTCACCGAAGAGTGCAGACGCCTCATCGTTATACTGCTTTTCACAGCCAAGAGCCAGATTTGAGCAGATAGCAGCGAACTCCCCTACGGAAAGCTTTTTCATGTCTTGATCAATGTGGATAGGCTTTACCGGAGCCTTTGAATCCTGCACCTCGCTCTCCGGCTTAAAAGCCGACGTATCGGCACCGCAGAGAGGGCATACCCATGACGCGGGTAATTCAGCAAAAGGTGTACCTTCTTTCGCTTCATCATAGACATATCCACAAATGGTACAAACATACCTCATAGTTTAGTCTCCTTTCGTAAAGTTTGATTTCAACAATCACACATATATTAAATATTATCCCGGTAAAAAAGTCAAATTTAAGTTTTATTGAGATAGTGTCAACTTGTTGTGGAGTTTTTGATTGACATCAACTCCAAAGTGTATTTCTAACAGTTCCAAATCCTTGTATTAGTATTTGAGTTCCACTGGTTCCATCAAATATAGGTGGTTCACCTTCAAATACAGTCCAATCCACAGCTCCTGATATTGCTTCCTTGATAAACTGTTCCGCATATTCGCTGTAAGTCTGTTTCTGTCCCTTTTTGAAATCTTCAGCCATGATTTTTCCGCCGTTTTTAACATACACACGTAGCTTTGCCAGCTTTCCAAGACCCGCCTTACTCCAGCCCAGAGGATCTCTGCTAAACCGCTCAGATAAAACATGACTAACCTGTGCTTCCGTACAACTGCCGAATATATTTAAATTTTTACGATTTACAATTTCGTTCCAATTTCCAAACAGATATGTACCAAATTCTGAAATATGCTTTATCTGATTCTCATCTTCTGCAATATCATAAAGGCTCTGAAGGATTTCGTCTGCCTTTGCTTTATCTTCTTCTTTTATGGCTTTTGTTATATGCGTTGATACCTTTTTACCGGGAAACTTGTTGGATAAGCTTTTGACTCTTTTCCCCAAGTGATAGCCATCCATGACATGAACAGTTTGTGGAAAATTCTCCAATCCGTTTTTAATCCATCTTCCTCCGTCTCCATGAATAAAAATCTTCTTAACCTTTGTTACATCATAGGCTTTATCAAGATAACCTTCCACGCTCTTCCAAAGATTCTTTGTGTCAAATGATTCGTCTACAAAGTGCATGGTTCCAATTGTTTTATGTCTTTTTTCATTTTCGGTATCCATTCCTTCGGTCACTGTAACCAGTGGAACAATCTTGCTGGATTTGCCTTTCTCCTTATTTGGTTTTTGCATATGTGCATGGTCTTCGTCTGCATATATGTGAAGCTCTCCTATGTCTTTCTTCTCGGTGCTCTCCGGCTCCTTTTCCATTGCAGGCAGTTTACCGATATGGTTCTTCACAGTCTGTCTGCTTAATTTTCCTCCGCTGGCAATAGCCGCACTCTTTGCATAGGACATATCCGTTGCAAGAGTAACCATAGCAGCACTCAAATTGTCTCCTATTCGCTCATATGAACGAATGCCTGTTATGTGATCAAGAATGAAAACATATTGGTCATTGATTTTATCATAGTAGTAATCACGAGGAAGCTTTAGTATTCCTAATTCGGTATGAAGTTCTCTCGCTCGTTCCTTTTCTTTTAGAACCAGTCCCTGTTCTTTACGACCGGCCTTATCTGCTCTTATCTGTATGTTTAGCCCTGTAAAAATCGTTTCAACGATTGCTGATGCTGCTGATTTGCAATCCTGTAACACATCTGAAGATAGTTGATCAACATCCTGAATTCCACCCGAATATGCTTTTTTTGTAATTTTCCTTCCCAATTCTTGTGTTATTTCCTGTATAATTGTTTCCATAGAGATCTTCTTTTCGTTTAATAATTTTGCAAAACTATTTTAACACTTAGGAATTGATCTCTATTTTTTTATTTTTAAAAACTCCACAATTATTTTACACTAACTTTTATTGATTTGATGTGTCAAGCATTTAGGAAAATGTCCTAAAAAATAACTAACATAAGCACCGGTAATTATGAGGATTGCCGGTGCTTTTTGACACACTTACGCAGCCCAGTCTTCTTCTCGTCCTTCCATTGCTTTTACGAACTTCATAAAATTGTCCTTTTTCCAAGGGTGATCCATTGGAGGAATGAAAACTTTCCTCTTTTTTTTCGGCGACTGTTTCTCCTGCTTAAGGTTAAAATATCGTGACTGTACTTCATGCTGTGGTATTTCTTCTAAATTATAGATTCGTTCGTTAATGCTGCAGTACAGTTTCCCGGACAGGGTTTTAATTACTAAAGCAGCCGTTTTACGATGGAAGAATACTTCAGAACCATTTTCATCCACAGGTAAAAAGTGCTTTGCCCATATGCGTATACAATGACCGTGATCAACTTTTCTTTCAGCAATTACTGATAGGAATAGGTCAATTTGAGATTTTTCCGGTTGCGATTCAAATACGGATTGTATAGAATCAAGAGGAAGAGCAAACTGACGATTGAATTCTTTTAGGTAGGATTTTAAGAATTCATTTGCCTGCTCGATTGTTGTCACGCCTGCAAGCCGTAGTTCGACACACAGGCGTGACTGTAATGTCTGGAACAACCTTTCTATTCGACCTTTGGCCTGAGGGACACTGGTCGTTTTAATTTCTACCCCCAGCTGTTTACAGGCATATGCAAACTGTGTCATTGTATTGTTTTCAAGCTTGTTCTCACCATAGCGCTTGTATTCAAAAACAGTTCTGCGGTCTGTATAGAACATGTAAGGTATGCCGTAATCCGTAAGGATTTGTTCAAATACATGGTAATACCCGTTAAGCGTCTCCTGGCTGTCAAAGTAGGCACCGACCACATTTCCGCTGGCATCATCTATTGCAGCATGTAATGTGGCTTTGATGCCGGCAAACCAAGGGTGTAATGAGGCATCCATTTGAATCATCTCACCTGAGAACGCACATCTTGGTCTTCGTGGGTGAGGGTCATCAACCTCCTGAATTTTCTCTTTTAATTCTGTCTGCTTTTTCTTTGATTTTGTTGATGCAAGCTGCTCATTGAGCCTTTTCTTTAGCTTGCGCTTAGTAGCTCTGTGTGCCTTGGGAGACAGGATTTCCGCTTCATACATAATGGACGATATGGCAGATTCGGAAATCTTAATGCCTTCGTTTCTGGCAAGCAGCTCGGAAAAATGTTTGAAATTAGCATCGGAATACTTGTTAAGGTACAAGGTGATGATTTCATTCTCAAATTCTGCACTGAAAGCATTGGAAGGGGTACGAGCTTTGTTCTTATGAGAAAATGCACTTTTGCCTTCCAATTTGTAACGCTTAATAAGTCTGTTGATTGTTCTTACGGTAACGCCAAGTTTTAATGCTGCACGCTTCTTGCTGCCGCCTTTTTCGACCAGCCTTTTAATGGTCTCATACTTTTTCTGTTCATTCACGGTTAATTCTACCTTTCTCATGTCCACCTCTCTTTCAGGAGAGATTATACATGTAATTTTGATTTGGGACATTTTCCCTTGCATTTACTTAAGACATTATCGCTTTTGAATCAGATTACACTAACTTTTATTGATTTGATGTTGACAAACATGACATCAATGTGATACATTATCGAAAAATCATCTTAAGCAAAACGAAAGGGAAGCGCAAAATGAAGAGCGGCTTGTTTGTAAGTGCATACTACTACTTTTACTTTTACTTTTCATCATATAAGGTAAAAGCAATTTGTGCTGCAAACAGTTGATGTTCCCATCGGTGCCGATAATGATTCAGGAAACAACATAAACCTCAGGGGTTTCGCAGTGACAATTGCTGCGAAGCCCCTATTTTTATTTAGAACAAAAAGGAGATTAAAATGATAATTGTATTGAAAAATAATGCACCCAAAAAACAAGAGGAAAATCTGATCTCGTGGATTGAATCACAGAATTTGAAAGTACACATTTCCAAAGGCGAATTTAATACCGTGCTGGGTCTGATCGGTGATGCCACCAAAATTGACACGGATCTCGTCGAAGGTCTTGACATTGTAGAAAGCGTGACGCGTATCACAGAGCCTTTCAAGAAAGCGAACCGTAAGTTTCATCCCGATAACAGCGTTGTGGACTGCGGGAGCGGCATAAAAATCGGGGGCGGCCATTTTCAGCTTATTGCCGGGCCATGTTCGGTGGAATCACCCGAGCAGATATCTGAAGTTGCACATTATGTTCAGGAGGCCGGTGCAAATTTGCTTCGTGGTGGAGCATTCAAACCGCGCACATCGCCTTATGATTTTCAGGGGCTGCACGCTGAGGGAATCGAGCTTCTGCTGGAAGCAAAAAAATCGACGGGGATGCCAATTGTAACGGAAATCATGAACATGAACCATCTGCCACTGTTTGAGAAAGTGGATGTTATTCAGGTTGGTGCGCGGAACATGCAGAATTTTGAGCTGCTTAAAGAACTGGGTAAAACAAATAAGCCGATTCTGTTGAAACGCGGTTTTTCAAATACGCTTAAGGAATTGCTCATGAGTGCGGAATATATTATGGCAAGCGGCAATGACAATGTCATTCTTTGTGAACGCGGAATACGCACATTTGAAACATACACACGTAACACGCTTGACCTGTCTGCCGTTCCGATGCTGCGTGAGCTCACACATCTTCCTATTGTTGTTGATCCGAGTCACGCCTGCGGCGTTTCCAGACTCGTGGCCCCAATGTCACTTGCCTCTGTTGCGTCGGGTGCGGATGGAATAATGATTGAAGTACACAATGATCCGTGCCACGCTCTGTGCGACGGTCCCCAGGCGCTTACGCCGATACAATTCAAGGATGTTGCTGAAAAAGTATTTGCAATCCGCAAGTTAATGGCAGAGTTTTGAGTGTTGGAAACGGAGGTAAAAAGACATGAAGATTGGTGTTGTCGGGTTGGGATTGATAGGAGGGTCGCTTGCAAAAGCGTACTCGCGTGCCGGTTACGAGGTTTTCGGTGAGGACATCGACAAAGCCACGGAGGACTACGCAATTATGTACGGTGCCTGTACCGGGCATCTGGAGGACGATATATCCGAATGCGACTGCATCTTCATTGCGCTGTATCCGCAGGATACGGTTGATTACCTGGAGAAAAACGCCGTGAGGATTAAACGGGGTGCACTCGTCGTTGATTGCTGCGGTGTTAAACGTATGATCTGTGAGCGGTGTTTTACGCTTGCACGTGAAAACGGATTCCATTTTATCGGCGGACATCCTATGGCAGGAATACAGTATTCGGGGTTTAAATACTCCCGCGGTGATTTGTTTGAAGGTGCAATAATGCTGATTGTGCCGCACCCTGCTGAGGATATGGAGGTTATCGGCAGACTGAATGATCTTTTAAAAACCGCGGGGTTCAGGTCGGTTACTACGACAAACGCGGAGGAACATGACCGAATAATCGCATTTACCTCTCAGCTTGCACATATTGTATCGAACGCATACATAAAAAGTCCTACGGCAGAGCGTCACCACCGGTTTTCGGCGGGAAGCTATCGTGACCTCACTCGGGTGGCGAAACTCAGCGAAGATATGTGGAGCGAACTTTTTATCGAAAATGCTGACAATCTGGCATTTGAACTTGACGGTATAATCGCATCCCTTGCGGAATACCGTGACGCGATAAAGTCCGGGGAAAGGGAAGAACTTCGGGGGCTGCTCAGGGACGGAAGCGATAAAAAGGAAAAGATTGATACGGAATGGAAACAATAAGATTATTGGAGTGATTATTATGAAAGTAACTTTAAAACCGAAGAAGCCGGGCGGAGCGGTTACGGATGTTATAGCATCAAAATCGATGGCGCACCGTGCATTGATTTGTGCCGCGCTTGCCGACAGTCCAACGGAGATAGAATGTAATTCAAGCTCGCTTGATATAATGGCGACAGCCGGTGCACTGCGTTCGCTGGGTGCGGGAATAGAAATAAGCGGAAATATTTTCCGGGTTCAGCCTATAGCGGACATTCCGGAAGGAAGGGTTACCGTTAATTGCGGAGAGAGCGGTTCAACACTGCGTTTTATCCTTCCGGTAATCGGTGCACTCGGTGTTAAAGCCGATGTGACGGGCAGCGGGAGACTTGCAAAACGTCCGCTTTCGCCGCTGATTGAGGAATTGACGACACACGGAATGACCTTTACGCCCGGTCCGCAGGACGGATTTCCGCTTGAATGCGGCGGCAGGCTTAAGGGAAGCTCGTATACAATTGACGGCGGGGTAAGCTCGCAGTTTGTAACGGGACTGATGTTTGCACTGACGGCTTCAGGCGGCGGCGAAATCAAGGTAACGGGGCGCCTCGAATCCCGGCCATATGTTGACTTGACGATGGCCGTACTGAGAGAATTCGGTGTACGCGTTGAAGAAAAGGACGGCATCTTCAACATCGCAGCAGGGAAAATACGTTCACCGGGCCGAATGCGCATTGAGGGGGACTGGTCAAACGGAGCGTTCTGGCTTGCGATGGGTGCGCTTTCCGATGAGGGTGTGTCGGTTTCGCCGCTGAATGTCAGAAGTGTGCAGGGAGATCGTGAAGTGTATACGCTGCTTGAAAAATTCGGTGCCGACGTAAAAATATCAGGTGAAACGGTTACAGTGCGGAAAAAATCGCTGAGCGGAACAGACTTTGATGCATCGGATATTCCCGATCTCGTGCCGGTACTTTCGGTAGTTGCGTCGGCGGCTGAAGGCACAACGGTGATACGCGAAGTAACCAGGCTTCGACTGAAGGAAAGCGACCGCATTAAATCAGTATGTGATATGTTGACCGCACTGGGAGTAACAGTAGATGCAGACGACGAGAAAATCACCATAGAAGGCGGACAGATACGCGGAGGGACAGTTGAATCGCAAAATGACCACAGAATAGCAATGGCGGCGGCTGTGGCATCTGCGGAGGCTGACGGGGACATAACAATTGTCGGAGCGGAGGCTGTGGAAAAAAGCTATCCGGATTTTTTCGAAAAAATGAAAGAGTTGTACGATAATAATTGAGGAGGGGTAAAATGGATATTGAAACCATACGAAGCAAAATTGATGAGATAGACGCAGAAATTGTCTCATTGTACAAGGCACGCATGGAGGCTTCGGCTGAAATTGCGGAAGGAAAGCGGGAAAATGCACTTCCCGTAAGTGATCCGTCGCGGGAACGAAATATCCTGCGTTCGGTATCGGAACAGGCGGGCGAGGAGTTTGAAGCCGGGGCACGCGTACTTTTTTCAATGCTGATGGAATTATCAAAGGCGTATCAGAATCGGCTGATTCTGGCGCAGTCAGGGCTTGCCGATAAAATGGAGGATGCAGTGGAGAACACACCGCGTCTGTTCCCCGAAAAGGCGATTGTGGCATGTCAGGGAGCAGAGGGATCATATTCTCAGGCGGCATGTGAGAAGTTGTTTTCTTTGCCGGATATTATGTATTTCAACAATTTTGAGAGCATTTTTTCAGCGGTTGACAGCGGGCTTTGCCGCTACGGAATCCTTCCTATAGAGAACAGCTCGGCCGGATCCGTGCCTTACATATATGATTTGATGATAAAGAATAATTTCTACATAGTAAGGAGTACACGTATACAGGTAAATCATGTGCTGCTGACGAAAAAGGGTGTTAAACCTGAAGATATAAGGGAAATTATTTCGCATGAGCAGGCACTTACTCAGTGCAGTGAGTACCTGAAAAACAAAAATATAAAGATTACGGTTTGCGAGAACACGGCATTTGCCGCAAAAACAGTAGCGGAATCGCAGCGCACGGATATTGCGGCGATATCATCGCGTTCATGTGCGGAACTGTATAACCTGCACGTCGCTGACACTCGGATTCAGAATACTGACAGCAATTTCACACGTTTTATCTGCATTTCAAAGAAGCTTGAGATATACCCCGGTGCGGACAGGACATCCATGATGATGGTTCTGCCGCATAAACCGGGCTCGCTTTATCGCGTTCTTGCCCGTTTCTTTGCACACGGCATAAATCTGACGAAGCTGGAAAGCCGCCCGATAATAGGGCGTGACTTCGAGTTCATGTTTTACTTCGATGTGGATGCGTCCGTGTATTCGCCTGCACTGACACGTCTTATATGTGAGCTTGAAACGGAGCTGGAGGAATTTTCATACCTCGGGAGCTATCTTGAGGTAATCTGATTGAGGTACGTTTTGGTTTGAGAGATATTTATGGCTCACAATTACCACATGGTTTATATCCTTGCTCAATCAGTTCCTGTCTGGTTGCCGTAACCTGTTTTTTATTGTGAGGAGCCATTTGGGACACGCTTGAACAGGAAGGATAATGGAATCTCATGGAATTGGTATTGAGAACATATGCTCTGGAGAACGTATTTTTACGTGCAAGTTCTTCATCCGTTATCGTGACTTCTCCGGTCTTGTAGTTAATCTCATTTCCGGGGCTGACATTGAAGCAGAAAACATTAAAAGAAACACCCTTGCCATTATCTTCTATTGATTCGGCCTGCATATGAACACCTGTGCAAATCATGTTTTTACCCTCAAATATTGGTGTAACTTGGTATAATACATGATTGTCTGTTTCTTCTATATACCAGTCGATTTTATTTTCATACGGGAGCATGCCGCTGACATTCATGTAGTGTGTTCCCGTAACGAGATTTCTGGCATTGGCATTTTGACCGGAAAGCTGCCACCCTATAAGATGGCATCTCTCCCAACCTTGCCCCGACATCCATCCTGATGGACGAACAGAAGAGATATCTTCACGTTCTTCGTCTGTCCCGGGCTGTGTATCAACTGAAAGACTGGCTAAAGCAGTGGTGCAGCGGCCTCTTTTATCGAGGTCGCCGTATTCTTCAAACGAATCTTCCTTTTTTAGTGAATTCCTGAATGTGGGCTCACCGTTGTTTATTTCAACGGAAGGTTCTCCTTGATATTCAGGGATATCAAAATTCTCGTTGCCGGATGAAGTGTCTGCCGGCGCTTTTTCACTGCTTGTTGTTGGCTGAGCAGTTTCGGATTGTTCTCCCGTATCAGTTTTGCATGTGCACAGGGAAAACATCAGAACAATTGTTATTATTAAAAAAGTAATTTTTTTCAATGTTTTATCACTCCGTTTATGTACTGATTTAATTATAGAACAAAAGGGACTTATTGTGAATTATAGGGCTATAACTTTTCTGGTGGTCGACACCTTTGCTATCGAATTTATGTTGGCACATTGAATTAGAAATCTCTGAAGAGCCAGCATCTACAAATTTGCAATCAGATTTACTCATCATCTTCACAATTTACAGTGTTGTGAAGTGCAATAAAAATCGCTGAACCTTTATAATTCCAAAGGTTCAGCGTTTGTTTCATGGTTGCGGGGAGAGGACTTGAACCTCTGACCTCCGGGTTATGAGCCCGACGAGCTACCAACTGCTCCACCCCGCGGCGATATAAAGTTGTTATCCTGACCGGCCGGTCCAAAGATTGGTGCCGGAGACCGGGATCGAACCGGTACGTTCTGTAAGGAACGCAGGATTTTAAGTCCTGTGCGTCTGCCAATTCCGCCACTCCGGCTCGTAAATAAAATCCGAAGCACGAGACTTCAGATAAATAATTGGCTCCGAGGGTGGGGCTCGAACCCACAGCCTACCGGTTAACAGCCGGTTGCTCCACCATTGAGCTACCTCGGAATATTGGATTTTATCTCGTAGCAACAAAATTAATTATACAGTATGGCAGCAGTAAGTGTCAACATCTAAATACACCGTATATTGAATTTATGGTATACTTGTAGAGGAGGAAAAACCATGAAAAGATTACGGACATACAGGCTTGCGCTCATCGGCTTCGGCAATGCGGGCAAAGCCTTTGCGAGGCTGCTTGAACAGAAAAGCAGAGAACTTGAGGAAGAATATAATGCCAGGATAATCGTAACGGCCATTGTAACCGGAAGTCACGGATTTATGGCAGATGAGAATGGTATAGATTTGAGAAAGGCATTGTCCGGCGACGGCTTCAGCAATGACGGATATAACGGGAATCAGGCACTGAATGTAATCCGTACTGCGGATTACGACATAATGTGCGAGCTTACTCCGCTGAATATCAGGACGGGGGAACCTGCTATCACTCATATCAGAGAAGCTTTTGCAAGGGGTAAACATGTTATTACTGCCAACAAGGGGCCCGTAGCCTGGGCATATAAAAGCCTGAAGACCGAGGCTGAAGCTAAAGGAGTACAGTTCTGCCATGAGACAACGGTAATGGATGGAACTCCCGTATTCAATCTGGCAGATTATACGCTGAGAATGTGCCGTGTAACGGGGATTACAGGGATTCTGAACAGCACAACAAATTATGTGATGGAGGAAATGGCGGCAGGCAAAGCTTATGATGAAATAATTGCCGAAGGACAGCGAAGAGGTTTCATCGAGGCGGATCCGGCTATGGATATCGAAGGATATGATGCCGCCGCCAAGCTGACTGCCCTTGCCAATGTTCTTATGGGGGCGGATATGACACCGGACATGATTGACCGCAAAGGCATAGAGGATATAACTCCGAAAGATATCAAGGCAGCCGATGCGGAGGGTAAAGTTATCAAGCTGGTTTGTCGTGCAAAGGCTTCTGATGATTCCGGAGATCCTAAAAGAATTACAGCACAGGTAAGACCTGAAAGGGTTTCCAGGAAGGATATTCTTGCAACAATAACAGGAACCACATCCGTTGTATCCATAGAAACGGATCTCATGGGGACGATATCGATTGTTGAACATGAGCCTGAGATCGAACAGACCGCTTACGGTATTTTCAGCGATATGCTGCGGATAATAGGTTGAATTGTGTCGGGTTCGGATATATCATTGGAAAAGGAGGAACAGCATGACCAATTTATATGTAACCTATACCATGCCTGATAAGGCATCCAGAGACGGATACTACGCGGAGGTCCGTGACAGAGGAATCATCAAAAAGTCCCGGGAGGAGGAAGGATGTATCAGATATGAATTTTTCTTTCCGGCAGATTCGGATACGACCCTGTTTCTATGGGAACAGTGGGAATCCAGAGATCATCAGGCGACCCATCGCGAGACGGAACATTTTGCGGAGATGGGTCTGCTCAAGGAGAAATATTCCGTTACGACGGATATGCTTATAGAGGATCAGAACAATGGATAAGCTTACTTTTGCACAGAGATTCCTGCGAATCTATGACAGAAAAATCATGTGCGGAGAGATTACCTTCAGCGGTTCGGGAATCAATAAAAATCATTTTACAAGGCTTTGCATTGATTCGGAATTCGTCATTCCACGGGAGGAACTGGAGAATATCTGCAATAAAATGAATATAACAGGGGAGGAGAGAGAAGCCCTTCTGGCTTACACGGAAGAATAGTACCGGAGAGGAGCATTTGTCAGCATGAAAGATTTTAATACCAACTTCAACAGAATACTGGTGGAAACCTATCATCACATGCTGATGACGGAAGAAACAAAGAGAAAGTACAGCAGTGCCAGCTTCTCTTTTCGTGACCGCAATGCCATCGCATACCTTATGCAGCAGGAAAACGGTGCGATCATCAGTGACGTGGCGGAGTTTCTCAAAATAAGCAGACCGTCAACGACAACTCTGATTAAGAAGCTGGAAAAGTACGGACTTGTGGAGAGAACCGCTGAGCCGGGGGATGAAAGAAGCACTCTCGTTAAGGTGACAAGGAAGGGAAGGATGTTCGCTTCCTATCAGGCCGCATTCAGGGAGGAACTGGCTCTTGCCGTCAGTGAGGGTTTTACCGAAGAAGAAAAGGAGATTCTCTACAAAGGCTTCTGTAAGCTCAACGATTTCTTTTCGAAGACCATAAGAGAATCTGAGGAGATACATAAATAAAAATAACATTATTTCCGGTTATTTTTATAAATGTATTGACATTGTTTTTTTCGTGTGTTAAAAATATAAATCAGGTAGTTAAATAAATAAAAATAAAGGCTAAGACGAAGAGCGAATCTGTTAAAGCATTCATACAGAGAGTCGGGGATGGTGAGAGCCCGGCAGAAAACGACAGTATTCTACTCCCTTCCGAGCCGGAGGTCCCAAAGGTTAACACCTAGTAGGCGCTTCCCGTGTATGCTGCGTCAGTGCATAGAAGTTGTCGGACTTCGAAGAGATGGTGGAATGTTTATGTCCGCAATTTGAGTGGTACCGCGAGTGTGAAATTGAATTTACACCCGTCTCAAAGCAAATGAAATGTTTTGGGGCGGGATTATTTTTTGTAAAAAACGTACAGTAAAAGGTGTAATAGTTGGAAAGGATTAAAAGAAAATGATGGACGCGAGTAAATACCGAGTGGGATATTTCCCGGTAGACAAAAAATACACCAAATGGGTGGAGAAGGATCATATTGAAAAAGCTCCCATCTGGTGCAGCGTGGATATGAGGGATGGCAACCAGAGTCTTGTCATTCCAATGAGCCTTGAAGAAAAGCTTGAATATTATAAAGTGCTGCTGGAAGTAGGCTTCAAGGAAATTGAAGTTGGATTTCCTGCAGCAAGCAAAACCGAGTATGAGTTTCTGCGTACGCTGATTGATAACGATATGATTCCCGAAGATGTAACAGTGCAGGTTCTTACTCAGTGCCGTGAAAAGATTATCCGCAAAACCTTTGAAGCTTGCAAGGGCGCGCCTAATGCTATTATTCATTTTTACAATTCCGTAAGCGTAGCACAGCGCGAACAGGTATTCAAAAAAAGCAGGGATGAAATTAAACAGATTGTCATTGACGGGGCAACTCTCATAAAGAAACTGGCGGACGAATACGAAGGCAATTTCCGTTTTGAGTATTCTCCGGAGTCCTTTACGGGAACCGAGCCCGAATATGCGCTTGAAGTCTGCAATGCGGTTCTTGATATACTGGAGCCGAGTGAAGATAATAATGTCATAATCAATCTGCCGGCCACTGTACAGATGAGTATGCCGCACGTTTATGCGAGCCAGGTCGAGTATATGAGTGAAAATCTCAAATACCGTGAATTCGTAACCCTCTCACTGCATGCACACAATGACAGAGGCACCGGTGTTGCCGATACCGAACTCGGACTTCTTGCAGGAGCGGATCGCGTTGAAGGGACATTGTTCGGCAACGGTGAGCGAACAGGCAACGTGGATATAATCACCCTGGCGATGAACATGTATTCTCACGGTGTCGATCCGGGGCTGGATCTTTCGGATATAAAATATCTTGTTGAAAAATACGAAAAGTGTACTCATATGCGTGTTTACGAAAGAGCACCTTATGCAGGATCGCTTGTATTCGCCGCATTCTCCGGTTCTCATCAGGATGCAATTGCAAAGGGCATGAGATACAGGGCAAAAAAGAAACTGCACCATTGGAACGTTCCGTATATTCCGATTGATCCGAAGGATATAGGCAGAACATACGATGCAGATGTCATTCGTGTAAATTCACAATCGGGCAAGGGCGGTATAGGTTATCTTCTGGAGCAGAATTTCGGTTATCATCTGCCTGCAGAGATGCGGGAGCATTTAAGCTATATGTGCAAGGACATTTCCGATCGCGAGAACAGAGAACTCAAGCCTGACGATGTAATGGCTATCTTTAATGAATATTATCTGAATCTTGACGGCAGCATTAAGGTTACGGAATTTGACTTTTTGCATGAAAACGATGTAGCTAAAGTTGAAATTACTTTTATGCAAAATGGCGAAGAAACCGAATTTGAAGCCGAAGGTGAAGGTCTTTTGAGTGCTGTGAGTGCCGCTCTCTGTGAGTATACAGATGCGCATTACTCGATAGAAGTATTTACACAGCACAGTATGCAGGGTGATGGCACCCAAAGCGTTGCGGCGTCATATATCGGCCTTGAAGATGAAGATGGGGAGATGTACTGGGGGGCCGGAACGGACAGGGACGTTATTACAGCAAGTATCAAAGCACTGCTCAGTGCATTCCATAACATGACTAGGGGGGTAAATTAGAATGGGAATGACTATGACACAAAAAATCCTTGCCGCCCACGCGGGACTCGACAAGGTGACTGCCGGTCAGCTTATCAATGCAAAGGTTGACATTGTTCTGGGCAACGATATTACTACGCCTGTGGCAGTAAATGAGTTCAAAAAAGCGGGATTCAATGATGTTTTTGATAAAGACAGAGTGGCAATCGTTCTGGATCACTTTGTGCCTAATAAGGATATCAAAGCAGCCGAACAGTCAAAGACCTGCAGGGAATTTGCCAATTCATATGATATAAGTCATTTCTATGATGTAGGCAAAATGGGAATCGAACATGTGCTTCTTCCGGAGCAGGGCATTGTAACCGCAGGGGATTGTATTATCGGAGCAGACAGTCACACCTGCACTTACGGTGCGATCGGTGCGTTCTCCACCGGTGTCGGTTCCACTGATATGGCGGCCGGCATGGCGACGGGGATGGCATGGTTTAAGGTGCCTTCTGCGATTAAATTCAATCTGACAGGGGAGTTAGCGTCCAACTGCAGCGGAAAGGATGTAATTCTTACCATTATAGGGCTCATAGGTGTTGACGGAGCTCTTTACAAGAGCATGGAATTTACGGGCGAAGGTGTACACAGTCTGTCTATGGATGACCGGCTTTGCATCTGCAATATGGCGATTGAAGCCGGAGCAAAAAACGGAATTTTCCCTGTGGATGAAATTACAATGGACTATCTGAAAGGCAGAAGCAAAAGAGAGCCTGTGGTTTTCGAGGCGGATGACGATGCGGAATATGAAAAGGTTATTGACATAGACCTTGCTGAGATTGAGCCTGTGGTTGCCTGTCCAAGTCTGCCCGAGAACACATGCCCTGCGGAAGAACTGCATGATATTAAGATTGACCAGGTAGTAATCGGCTCCTGTACAAACGGAAGAATGGAAGATATGGAAGCCGCTTATGATATTCTTAAGGGCAGGACAATTGCCGACGGCATACGCTGTATTATTATTCCGGGCACAATGGAAATTCTCCGGGAATGTGTGGAACGCGGTTGGTACACGGCATTCATTGATGCGGGAGCCGTTGTTTCAACACCTACATGCGGGCCCTGTCTTGGCGGATACATGGGCATCCTTGCAGCGGGCGAAATATGTGTGGCGACCACCAATCGTAACTTTGTGGGGCGCATGGGGCATACGGAAAGTGAGGTTTACCTCGCATCGCCCCAGACTGCTGCTGCAAGTGCACTGACAGGATATATTACCGAACATAAGGAGTTATAGAGAAATGAAAACACAAGGAAAAGTTTTTAAATATCCGGACAATGTTGACACTGATGTTATTATTCCGGCTCGGTATCTTAATACCCCTGATGCCAATGAGCTTGCACTACACTGCATGGAGGATATTGATGCCGAATTCGTGAAGAGAGTTAAACCGGGTGATGTTATGGTCGCAGGATGGAACTTCGGCTGCGGCTCCTCGCGGGAACACGCTCCGCTTGTTATCAAAACTTGCGGAACGGGTTGCGTTATAGCAAAGAGTTTCGCACGTATTTTTTATCGAAATGCTGTCAATATAGGACTCCCTATCATAGAGTGTGAAGAAGCGGCTGAAGAAATCAGAGCGGACGATGAAGTTAAGGTTGACTTTGACACCGGTGTTATTACAAATATTACTACAGGCAAGACATACAGGACACAGCCTGTTCCGCCTTTTATTCAGAACATTATAAAGAGTGGCGGATTATTAAAATCTCTGAAGGAAGGACAAAAGAATGATTAAAAATATAGCTGTTATTCGTGGAGACGGGATCGGTCCCGAAATTATTAATGAGGCAATCAGGGTACTTGATGAAATCGGGAAGCTCTATGGGCACACATTTAATTACATCAATGTAGATATGGGCGGATATGCCATTGACAAATACGGAGATCCTTTACCTGAAAAAGAGCTGAAAAAATGTATCGAATCCGACAGTGTTCTCCTCGGAGCTGTAGGGGGAAACAAGTGGAAAGATGTTCCGGTTGAAATACGTCCGGAAGAAGGTTTATTCAGGATTCGCTCGGGAATGGGTGTCTACTCCAACATCCGGCCTACGAAGATATGGCCCCAGCTTGCCCAAGCTTCTCCTCTTAAGGAATCAATTGTTGAGAAGGATATCGATTTTCTCATAGTGCGTGAACTGGTAAGCGGCATTTACTTCGGGGAACATAAAACCGAAGGGGATACAGCTATTGATGTAATGAAATACACGGAATCCGAGATTGAACGTATAGGCAGAATCGGTTTCGAAACAGCTCAAAAGCGGAGAAAAAAGCTCTGCTCGGTTGATAAAAACAATGTTCTTGACACCAGCCGTCTCTGGAGGAAGGTGATGCACGGACTCGCGGAGGAATATCCCGATGTGGAGCTTTCCGATATGCTCGTTGACAACTGTGCCATGCAGATTATAAGAGACCCTTCCCAGTTTGATGTCATTGTTACAGAGAATATGTTCGGCGACATTCTTTCCGATGAAGCCTCTATGGTTACGGGTTCCATCGGCATGATCCCTTCATCAAGCCTTGGAACAACCACTTGCGGACTGTATGAACCCATTCACGGCTCCGCTCCGGATATCGCCGGGCAGAACAAAGCCAACCCTGTTGGCGCAATTCTTTCCGCAGCTATGATGCTCCGTTTCAGTTTCGATATGGCGGAGGAGGCGGATGCAATTGAAAGTGCGGTTTCAGCCTATCTTGATGAAGGGTTTCGCACCGCTGACATTATGAGCAGGGGAGGGAAGCTTACAGGCTGCAGAGAGTGCGGAGAGATTATTACCAATCATTTAAAAAGGGGTGCTTTTGCAGGCAGATAATGATTGTTTTTGCTTGACATTAAGATGTCAGGATGGTAACATATTTCTTGCGGCGGCTAAAGCTATGTCGCATGTGTGGCGGTGTAGCTTAGTTGGCTAGAGCGTCCGGTTCATACCCGGAAGGTCGGTGGTTCGACTCCACTCGCCGCTACCATAGTGGGCGCTTAGCTCAGCTGGGAGAGCATCTGCCTTACAAGCAGAGGGTCATAGGTTCGAGCCCTATAGCGCCCACCAGAACAGATAAAAAAAACTGTAAGAGGTTTACCAACGCGGTCCGGTAGTTCAGTTGGTTAGAATGCCAGCCTGTCACGCTGGAGGTCGACGGTTCGAGCCCGTTCCGGATCGCCAATTTTCTTTTTTGGGAGAGTTTCTCCCTGATAAGGCGACATAGCCAAGTGGTAAGGCAGAGGTCTGCAAAACCTTTATTCCCCGGTTCAAATCCGGGTGTCGCCTCCATAGTTTGTGGTGGGTATAGTCAAGAGGTTAAGACGGCGGGTTGTGGCTCCGCTATGCGTGGGTTCGAATCCCACTATCCACCCCATTTTAATTTAACAGTGTTGGGGTATCGCCAAGCGGTAAGGCAACGGATTCTGATTCCGTCATGCGTAGGTTCGAATCCTACTACCCTAGCCAAGGTTTAAAAGCCCGGAGCAAATGCTCCGGGCTTTTATTATTATGAGGCGATTTAATATAAGCGTCTCAAAACGATACGAAACTATAATATAGTCTCATCAATTTGAAATAATAGTATATATAATCAAAATAAGAGAAAAAGATTTTCGTAATAATGCAGATAGGAGGTGTTAGTATGGCAAGGAATGGATGGGCGAAATACGCCAATCATATGTCAAAAGTCGGGGGTCTGTTTTTGGGACCACAAGGGAACAACTCCAACTGGACACGAATGTTTGAACTGCTTGTTCCCGAAGAAGAAGCAGAACTGGGATGTTGTGTTCCCAACAAACCGACATCTATAGAGGAAATTGCCGAAAGGGCGAAAAGACCTGTAGAAGAAGTAAAACCTATGATAGAACATATGGCACAGAAGGGGCTTTTGTTCGAGAGAGTCACCAAAGGCGGCAAGCATTTCTACAACGTGCCGCCGTTCATCCCCGGATTTTATGAGTATGTAATGACGGACCCTGACACGATACAAAATCCGGATGTCGCTTACTATTTCAGAAAGACTCTTGATGATCTGGGCGTACTGCTGCGTAATGCGGACGTTCAGGGTGGAGGACTGATGAAGATTGCACCGGTAATGAAAGAGATAAACGCGCAGCAGCAAGTCTACTCCTTTGAAGATGTTTTGACTTTCGTAAACAGTGCAGAAAAGTATTCGGTAGCAGACTGTGCCTGCAGATCGGCAGCCAGGCTTATCGGTAAAGGATGTGATCATCCAATCGAAGATACATGTATGCAGTTTGATGAGACAGCGGATTATTACGTAAGAACGGGACGCGGACATTATGTAACAAAACAGGAAGCCATAGAAATCCTGGAAATGACGGAAAAGGCCGGCCTCGTTCACTCTGCATTTCAGGTCGAAGGGAAAGACTACACTACATTTATATGCAACTGCTGCGGATGTTCGTGCGCGGGGCTGCGCCAGATAAACCGTCTGGATGCGAACCCGATATCTCACTCCAACTTCCGTGCTCAGATTGATGAAGAGAAATGCGTGGCATGCGGCAATTGCGTGGACATCTGCCCGACCAATGCTGTAACTTTGGGTAAGCAAAGCGACTTTTTATCGTTATTTTAAGGATAAATACGATGTTATGGCTTACAACTACAAGGTGTTTGTGGATAACAGGGTAAATCCATCTGCCAGTGGCAGTTATGAGGAACTATTGTACCTGTTGTACAGAGATTCGGAGAACAGCATGGATTATCTTCAAAACGCCTTTAAATATGTCGGGGTGAATTCGTTTACGGATTATGTGTATAAATATTCTTTCGATATAGTTGAGAGAATTACACTGGCCAACAGACCTTCAGGACTGACTCAGTCAGAAATCCTGCAGCTTGATGTGTTCAGCCATGGCGTCAGTAAGATGTTTACAAACTGGATACTTGGTAAATACAGGCTGAATGCCGGATCTGCAGCACGGGCGTTATATGAGATGATGCCCGAAAGTCTGAAACATTACTGGTGGGTTTGACCCTCGCCGATGATCTTGACACCTTTTGTTTTTTACATTAAATTTATAGACAAATCACACACAGGTGATAATATTATTAGGAGACAGCATATAAGAAAACAGCATATAAACTGAAGGAGACAAAATATATGACACTAAAAGTAGGAATGCTGACCAGCGGCGGAGATGCTCAAGGTTTGAATTCAACAATGCGCGGGACATGCAGAACTTTACTTAATTATGATCCAAAAATCAAAATTTATGGATTTCTTAACGGATATCACGGTTTGATGCATGGAAACTATCGCAGCATGCAGGATTATGATTTTTCGGGGATATTAACCTTAGGGGGTACAATTCTCGGCACTTCGAGGCAACCGTTTAAGAATGTTGAGGATCCCTTACATAGGGACAAGCCGAATGGGATAACAAAGCTTGAAGCCATGATAAGAACCTATGACAATCTAAAATTAGATGCATTGGTTATTTTGGGGGGAGGGGGAACACAAAAAACTGCCAGGCTCCTGAGCGAACACGGGTGTAATGTAATACATCTGCCAAAGACTATCGATAATGACTTGTCCGGGACTGAACTCAGCTTCGGTTTTCAAAGTGCGGTTAATATAGCAACCGAGGTTATTGACGGTATTCATACAACTGCGACATCACACGGAAGAGTTTTTATCGTTGAGCTGATGGGAAACAAAGTGGGCTGGCTTACACTCCACGCAGGGGTTGCATCAGGTGCCGATATTATTCTGATTCCGGAAATACCATATGACCCTATTAAAGTTCTCGAGGCATTGAAAGCACGAGAAAGGGAGAAAAAGCCGTTTTCGATAATTGCCATAGCTGAAGGTGCCAAATCAATTGATGAGGTCGGCATGACCGAGAATGAATTTAAGGAGAACAGGGAAAATATTCATTCAGTGGCATATTATCTTCAAAATCAGCTTGAAGAACTGATGGCCAAGGAAATAAGAGTTTGTGTCCCGGGACATTTCCAGCGGGGCGGCTCACCGTCGGCGTTCGATCGGGTTCTTACCACGAAGCTGGGTGTTGAGGCTGCAAATGCAGTGATAGAGGGTGATTTTGGCAAGATGATCGGCATAGTCGGGCAAAACACGGTTAGGGTTTCCTTGGAGGAAATTGCAGGCAAAACAAAGCGCGTCCCTCTGGACGATCCTGTAATATTAGCAGCTCGTAAATTAGGTATTTCCTTTGGAGATTAAAAAACAGGAGTTGTAAAAAATGTCATTTATTGCAGCGATTGAAGTCGGCTCACATGAAACTATCTTAAAGATTACAGAAGTTTTACCGGGTGGAAAAATCTCAGAAATCGATTACATGTCTAGGACGATTAATCTCGGTTCTGACAGTTATCGGCTGGGTTATATTACTGATGAAAATATCGGAACGTTGATTGATGTTTTAAAAGATTTCAAAAAGATGATTGCAGTTTATCCCGATATTGAAGTTATTGTAGCCTGCACTTCCGCAGTACGTGAAGCAAACAACCGATTATTTCTGATTGATCAGGTTTATCAGCAAACTGGACTGGAAATAATGATATATTCCAACCGGCTGGAAGTCGGCGAAATGCTGCGGGCAATTCGATATAAAATACCGGACTTCAATCAAATGACTGAAGAACCTACTTTGATTCTCGATATAGGTGCAGGCAGTACTCAACTTACACTTTTCGATAAACAGGAGTTTATTTTCACTCAGAATATTTTACTGGGTTCCTTACGTGTGCGTGACAAGCTTTCGACTTTGGAAAAACACACAGCGGACTTTATTTCCCTGATGTTTGAATATATCTCTGGAGATCTGGATTATTATCGCTCTTTTGTACCTAAAAAGACCGATTATAAAAATTTTATTCTGGTGGGCAATGATCTGTCCCTCTGGCGATATTTATCAGGGCTGCCTTTAACCGGCACGGCGGAGCTGACGGCCGAAAAGTTTGAAGAGCTATTTGATATCATCATTAATAATTCCGTTTATGACCTGATCGGTAAATTTGATATAAGCGAAGAGCAGGCGACACTTCTGCTCCCCGTTTCCATGGTTATCATGGAAATGTTTGAGTTCACGGGATTGGACAGAGTTATTCTGCCGGATGTAATTCTGGCGGACGGTTTAATTGTCAAAATGGCTGAAGAACTGGATCTGATTGAGAAAGATCAGAGACAGCTTAATGATGCTTTAAGCTTTGCCGGACAGATTGCAAAAAGACATCATACAAATCTAAAACATACAAAACAGGTTGAAGAACTGGCAATGCAGTTATTTGATCAGTTTCAGGAGCAGCACGGCCTTGAGTCCCGACACCGCTTTATATTAAGGCTGGCGGCAGTTTTACACAATATAGGTAAATTTTTTACAGTCAAACAGGATGGGGAAATAGCTTACGAAATGATTAAATCTTCCGACTTAATCGGCATAAGCAATCAGGAACTGGAATTAATTGCTTTGCTGGTCAGACACCACTCGGATGACTTGTTCGCTTTGAATTATGAGGAAATCTTCCTGGCTCCCCGTGAACAATTGATCTTCGTCAAACTGGCAGTACTGCTTGGTATGGCGAATGCACTGGATACAGGTCATAAGAGCAAGGTTAAAACAATTACGACGGAAGTTCGAAAGCGACATATCAAGCTTATCCTTGAATCGGATCAGGACCTGACTCTGGAATCATGGAGTTTCCAGAAGATTGCCAAGGACTTTCAAAAGATCTTCGGTACGGAATTGAGGCTGTCGGTAGTATCTGAAAAGGAAACCGGTTAAAAAAGTTAGGAGGCAGGAAATGTTGCCTACAATTAATGAAATTATTGATCAGAAGTTTTCCGTTGAACGGGAATACCCTCCATTGGAAGGCGAACGAATAATTAATCGTGAACTGAGCTGGATGGAATTTAACCAAAGGGTGTTGGAAGAAGCACAGGATACGACAAATCCTCTCTATGAGAGGCTCAATTTCCTGGCAATAACCTGTTCAAACCTTGATGAACATTTTATGGTCAGAGTGGCGTCTTTATATAATCTGATTAAATCCGGCTCTGAGAAAAAGGATTCATCAAACATGACTCCGTCAGAACAGCTGGAAGCATTGATGGACCGCTGCCATGATTTTTACAAGGAGCAGTATGAAACCTTCAATAAACAGATTATGCCGGCACTGCAGGATGAAAACATTCATTATGTGACAATGGATCAGGTTACGGAAGCAGAACATGATTATTTGAAAAAACATTTTGAAAACCATATATATCCCGTTTTAACTCCATTGGCGGTTGATGCGGGCAGACCCTTCCCTTTAATACCGAACCAGAGCCTGAACCTTTTTGTTACCTTTGCAAATCAGGGGGAAGGGGTAAATGCATTGGGAACGATTTCTTTTGCAATCGTTGAAGTCCCTTCAATTCTGCCCAGATTGATTAAATTACCGGGTAGAGAGAAACGCTTTGTTTTCATTGAGGAGGTAATTGCGAAATTCATAGATCAGCTTTTTTATAATCAGGAGATTGAATCAACTGCCTGCTTCAGAGTGATGAGAAATGCGGATTATGAGCTGGATGATGAAGAAATTTCCGACTTGATGGTTGAAATGGAAGGTATATTGTGGAAGCGTGAGCGCGGCAGTGTTATCCGTCTTGAGATACAAAAGGAAGCGGGAAAAGAAACCCTCAATATTCTGCAAAAACTGATGGATGTTTCAGATCGGGCCGTTTTCAGAATAAAAGGGCCTATTGACTTGAAGTTTGTTGACAAAATTAAAGAATTATATCCTGACACGGATATGCAATATAAAAAATTCACCGGTCAGATAACACCGGCTTTCGGATCTGAAATAAATCCGGACTGCTTCGAGATTATCCGTGATAACGATCTTATTCTGCATCATCCTTTTGAATCATTTGATCCCACAATCAGGGTCATCCAGCAAGCGGCAAAGGATCCTGATGTGCTGGCCATCAAACAAACGCTGTACAGAATCAGCGGGGATTCGCCGATTGTTACAGCTTTGGCGGAAGCTGCAAGAAACGGTAAACATGTTATGGTTCTGCTTGAGCTGAAAGCCCGATTTGATGAAGAGAGCAACATACATTGGGCAAGGCGTCTGGAAAGAGTCGGCTGCCATGTTATCTATGGTCTGAAAGGGCTGAAAACCCATAGCAAAATCACCTTAATTGTAAGACGGGAGGAATCCGGCATAAAGCGTTATGTTCATCTGGGAACCGGAAACTATAATGATATAACCGCTAAAATCTATACGGATTTCGGATTATGGACAGCATCCGAGCAAATCGGTCAGGATGCTGCCGATTTCTTTAATATGATTTCCGGTTATTCAATACCTATGGGATGGCGAAAAATCATTCCGGCACCGCGTTGGTTACGCAAAGATACTCTTGACAGAATCAAACAGGAGCAAAAGCATGCCGAGGCAGGGCGCCGAGCGGCAATAGTTGTAAAAATAAACTCATTGATTGATTCCGAGATTATAGAAGCACTTTATTCGGCGTCACAAGCAGGTGTTAAAATCTGCCTTATCGTACGCGGTATCTGCGGGCTGAAAGCGGGAGTCAAGGGACTGTCAGAGAATATTGAGGTACGCAGTCTTGTCGGAAGATTTCTGGAGCACAGCAGAATCTTTTATTACTATAATGAAGGACGTGAAGACATTTTTCTCTCCAGTGCGGACTGGATGCCGCGTAATATGGATCGTCGTATTGAAATTATGTTTCCGATTGAAGATGAGCTGTGTCGGAAACGCGTTTTAGAGGTGTTGGTTTCTCAGATGATGGATACCGATCGTGCCAGAATCATGCAGGGCGACGGTTCGTATGTCAGGTTCAGAGATGAAACGCCACCTGATCAAAGGGTTGACTCACAAATTCTTCTGATGGAATCGGCTCTGCAGGCCACAGAGGAAACCCGCAAAAGTTCAATGAACGTAAATCGCTATGAGCCATTGTCCGCAACATAAAGTTTGAGGTTAAGTTACACTTGTCCGGAAAGATAAAAATAGCAATTTTTGGGGGAACGTTTGATCCTTTTCATAATGATGATAAAAAAGTTTTAGAGGAGTTGGTCAGATTAAAGAAATTTGACCGTATTGTCGTTATGCCATTAGGTTTGGCACCATATGATAATAAATACATGACTCCTTCCGGCTATCGTTATGAAATGACGAGATTGGGCATAAGAAATTTATCGGGTTTAGTTATGAGTGATTACGAAATTAATCGTCCGGGTCAATATTCACATACAATTGATACGGTTGATTTTTTTAAGGAAAAATATCGTGCTGAACATACGGGGAGAGTAAAGGTTGAAATTTCTTTAGTTTACGATTCGGATGCTTTGGATACAATTGAATATTGGCATAAACCGGAACAGATTATGAAAAAGGCAAAACTTCTGATTTACCGCAGAGAATCCGACAACTTTGAAAATATGAGAGAAAGGGCCGATTATTTAAGAACCGAATATCAGGCGGATATCGGTTTTTTTAAGGTAAAAGGCACAGGCAAATATCAGAGCGGGAAACTCCCTCCGGCAGTCCGCCGGTACATCAGAAAAAATAAAATATATGCCTTCTCCGATGAAATGGCACAGTTAAAGCATCAGCATTTAATTCAGCTGGCCATATATGAAAAAGAAGTTAAAAAAAATGTATCCCGTTTTAAATTCAATCATTCTTTGAACGTCATGCAATATGCGGTTCACTTGGCGGCAAGACACGATTATAATCTGATGAAAGCAGCCACTGCCGGCATTCTGCATGACATTGCAAAATCGATGAAGCTTGCAAAACAGTATCGTCTTGCGAAAAAACATAACAAATCAAGTTCGCTCAATAAAAACGGCGTACATGGTGCTGCAGGTGCTTGGTATGCTCAACATCACCTGGGAATTACGAATAAAAAGATTCTTGATGCATTAACCTTTCATACCACTCCCAGAGAAAACATGACAAAGTTAGATAAAATTGTCTATCTGGTGGATAAATTGGAACATGGCAGACGAATTAGAATAGCAAAGAAAGTAAGAAGAACGGCTGAAACAGATCTGACTTCTGCAATGAAACTGTGCCTGAAAGACGGCGGCACAAAGGCTTGATTGAACATTCCCGCTCTGCTACTATGAGAGCGGGAGACAACATGAGAATTAAGCTATCCGACCATTTCACATACGGCAGAATATTCCGGTTCGTGATTCCGACCGTCGGGATGATGATATTCGTCTCTGTTTACGGAATTGTGGATGGTTTTTTTGTGTCTAATTTTGTTGGAAAGACACCTTTTGCAGCATTGAATCTCATAATGCCTTTCATCATGGTTCTGGGGCCCATAGGCTATATGATGGGAACCGGAGGAAGTGCGGTAATTGCCAAGACCATGGGCGAAGGCCACAGGGAGAAGGCAGTAGAATACTTCTCAATGATGGTATACGTTACCACAATCATAGGTGTAATTCTGGCCGTTTTCGGGTTTATATTCATGGAATCCGTAGCTATATTGCTGGGGGCAACGGAAGACATGCTGGGCTACTGTGTGCTGTACGGCAGAATCTGCATGATATCCCTGCCCGCATTTATGCTGCAAGGTGCATTTCAGACATTCATGGTAACTGCGGAAAAGCCTAAGCTGGGGCTGGTAATCACAATAATTGCCGGTTGTATGAATATGGTGCTGGATTTTCTGTTCATCGTCGTGTTCAACTGGGGGCTTGCAGGGGCGGCAGTCGCCACGGCGATAAGCGAATTCACCGGTGCAATCGTACCGATCGTATATTTCAGCAGGGAGAATGACAGCCTTCTCAGGCTGAGCAAATTCATAATGTACTGGCGTGTTCTTGGAAAGACCTGTGTAAACGGTTCTTCTGAGATGATGAGCAGCGTATCGTTTTCATTTGTAACGGCATTATATAATTTGCAGCTCATGCACTTCGCAGGTGAAAACGGTGTTGCGGCTTTCGGTGTGCTGATGTATGTCAGTTTCATCTATGTTGGGATTTTTTTCGGATATGCTACGGGCATCTTGCCGGTAATCAGCTACCATTTCGGTGCCCGGAATAAAGGTGAACTGCAAAATCTGTTCGGTAAAAGCATTAAATCCATGCTGGCATGCGGAACGATTCTTATGATTATTTCAATACTTCTTGCAAAACCTCTTTCCACGGTTTTTGTAGGGTATGATGCGGAGCTTCTGGAAATAACGGTGAGAGGAATGGTTATATACTCATTCGGCTTCGCAATTGTTGGCTTTAACATCTTCGGTTCGGCCCTTTTTACCGCATTAAATAACGGTATAATCTCAGCTATAATTGCCGGACTGCGGCTTCTTGTTTTCAAGTCTTCAATGGTATTGCTTCTGCCTGTAATATGGGGTATTGACGGGATATGGCTTTCGTCTGTAGCCGGCGAAGTTCTTTCCATGGCTGTAACGGTTCTTTTTATCGTCGGGAAGAGGAAGAATTACAACTACTTCTGAACATGTGTTATAATAAACACGGGAGATTAATTTAAGACCTAAAAGGAGAGGGACATATGCCAGCGTTAGTTTTACTGGGAATTGTAGTTACACTGCTGTTCATCATTTTTATTAAAATCACAAATAATGAAGCAGATGCAGAGACTGTGGCCGACATCAAAAAGAGAGCGGAGAAAATGGAGAAGCTGCCGGACTACACCGCCGAACTGGAGCAGATGCGGGAATCTCACAGAATTGCTCTGGTTGATTTTGAAAAAACACTTGACCTTTTTTATGCTTCCGATGAAAGCAGAGAAGGAATCAGGAACGAGGCGGTTTATAAAGAGGCCTACGATAAATGGGAGAAAGCCGTGTGCGGCTCTTGCAGTGAGAAGATTGAAAGAGGGGAAGCGGTGCTTTTGCATGAGTTCAGCGAGCTGAAAAACGATTTGTACCGTACTCTTAACAATGTTCTTGCGAGAAACTGGAAAGGGATATCCCTCGTGAGAGGGCTGGGAATCTCCGGAGACAGGTACGGAACAAGCTATTATTATGATAATGAGCTCAAGTTTTTTTTCAAACTTTTTCCGGACGGAGATATAAACAATTGGGGAACATACAAATATTGCTTTATTCCGTCAACGGAGGCCAGAGAGGAATTTTCGGATCAGGCACATATTCCGGTTAATATCAATGTGCCGGAATATTTCGCGGGAATGAGAGAGAACTATGCGGACATAAAAGAGATATATCTGCGTGCCCATTAATCAAGACATAGTTAAGGATACGAGGAGAACATATGTGCAGACTGTTTAATTTCACAAAGACAGAGAAGACGACTATAAGAAGTGATGCAACCATTCTCAGAGTTCCGCTGGTGAGACAGTCCACTTCATATACATGTGGCATAGCGTGTGTTCAGTCCATTCTCAGATATGGGGGCTACGATTTTGATGTCCGTGAAGATATCCTGGCAGAAGAGCTCTCCGCAGACGGAGAGAAAGGTACGGAATATCGAAAGATTGTTGAGTATCTGAACAGTGTTCGTTACAGTACCGAAAACGCAACGGAAGGCGTTCAGGTATTCAGTGCCGTACCCCGAACAAATATGAGCCTCGAACAGCTGACGGACTGCATAGATCAGGGTAAGCCTGTAATTATATGTTTGCAGGCATGGGCTGATTCCGCAGTTCCGGGAGATGTGCAGACAGTTGACTATTCGGACATCTGGGAAGAGGGCCATTATGTAATAGCTGTCGGGTATAACGAAAGAAATATCTTTTTTATGGATCCTTCCACAGCGGAGACATATGCTTTTATCCCGAAAGATGAGATGCTCTCCAGATGGCATGACAGGGATGATAACAGCGATTTGTTAAATTTCGGGATAATCGTCTCGCTCACACCGGATTATGATTTAATAGAAGCATACAGGATGAAATAAAATAATAATTAACATTTAAGTGCGGTATTAAACACCGCACTTTTATGTTACTATTATATTAGCGGAGGAGGTTATTATGGCTTTTGTTGAGTTTCATAATGTGGGGAAAATATATGGCAGCGGAGATGTATCCGTACGTGCACTTCACAATGTCAGTCTCAGTATAGAGAAGGGTGAAATCTGCGTTATAGTGGGTCAGTCCGGTGCGGGGAAGACGACTTTGCTTAACATTCTCGGCGGCATGGACATTCTTACCAATGGCAGAGTTCTCCTGGACGGAGAGGATATTTCCGGATACAGCGAGAAGCAGCTTGCATCTTACAGGCGGTATGAAATCGGCTTTGTTTTTCAGTTCTACAACCTGATTCCGAATCTGACCGCACTGGAAAATGTTGAAATCGCATCACAGCTGACCAGAGACAGTATGGACAGTAGCGAGGTCATGGATCTGGTGGGACTCTCGGGAAGAATTGATAATTTTCCGGCACAGCTCTCCGGAGGAGAACAGCAGAGGGTGGCTATAGCCAGGGCTCTTGCAAAGAGACCGAAGCTTTTGCTCTGCGATGAACCTACGGGAGCGCTGGATTATGAGACGGGAAAGGCCATTCTGAAGCTTTTGCAGGACAGATCGAGAAAAGACAACATGACCGTAATTATCATTACACATAATCAGGCACTTACACCAATGGCGGACAGGGTTATCCGCATAAAGAACGGAACCATCGATTCGATGAGCATCAACAGCAATCCAACTTCAATTGATGATATAGAGTGGTAGTATGAGCAACAGGATGTACTACAAAAACATCAGACGCACCATCACAGGAAGCCTTGGAAGATTTATTGCCATTATGGCGATTATAGCTCTTGGTGTCGGTTTTTTTGTGGGTGTTAAGATTACCAAGGCCTCCATGGTGGAGATGGGGAACAAATATGTAACGGAACATAACATGTACGATTTCAGGTTTGTTTCCACTTTGGGGTTCACGGAGGATGAGGAGACGGACATCGCTGCCGTGCCCGGGGCGGCCGCAGCCGAAGGGAGCATGACTCAGGACTTCTTTTCTCTTGACAGAGACGGCAATACAGCTGTATACAGAGCTCACTCAATTACGAAACGGATTAACGGGCTCAGTCTGGTGAAGGGCAGACTCCCCGAAGCCGATAATGAATGTGTGGGTGACAAGGAATATTTCAGGGAGTCGGATATAGGCAGAGAAATTGTTCTGACTGACGAAAACAGCAAGGACACACGGGATGAGTTTGAATACAGGAAATTCAAATTGGTGGGTCTGGTTGACTCCGTATACTACATGAACAGCAGCGAGCGTGGCACGTCATCTCTGGGTGACGGGCGCATTTATGCTTTCCTGTTTATGCCGAGGGATGCATTCACATCGGAATACTATACGGAGATGTATGTGACCTGGGAGAAACAGGGATATCTGTACAGCGATGAATATAACAGAAATATTAAAAAGGCAAAGCCCGTACTGGTGGCTGCGGCAGAGCGGTGCGGCATGGATCGATATAATGAAATTCTTTCCGAGGCGAGGGAGGAAATAGCGGATGCACAGAAAGAGCTTGACGATGGATATGCTGAGCTTGAGGACGGCAAGAAGAAGCTGGCATCCGAAAAGAAAAAGACATATAAGCAGCTGGCTGATGCCAAGAAAAAGCTGGACAAAAACAGTGCCGATTTGAAAAAGGCGGAAGCGGAACTGCCGGGGAAGAGAGCTGCTCTTGTCTCGCAGAGACAGGGACTGGAAGAGTCGCTGAACGATGCAAGGCAGGCCTTGCAGCAGGCTGAAGAGTGGCTGGCTCAGGATCCGGACAATCCGGATGCGCAGGAAGCCGTTATGCAGGCACAGGCGGCTGTTTCACAGATTGAGGGCGGAATAGCGCAGATAGATGGCGGAATAGCAGAGATTGATGCGACTTTGGCTGCCATGCCGGCTAACAAATCGAAAATAAAAAAAGGATACAGGGAATACCGGTCCGGCAAGGCTAAGGCGGAAAGGGAGTTCGCTAAAGCGGAAGCGAAAATCAGAGATGCAGAGGAGGAACTTAAGGACGGCGAAAAGGAACTGAACAAGGCCAGACGGGATCTGGAGGACATAGAGGAACCGGAGCTGTACACGCAGCTTCGCAGGGACAATCTGGGATACGATTCCTTTGACAGCAACTCGGACATCGTTGACAGTATTGCCAGAGTTTTCCCGTTATTTTTCTTTCTGATAGCCGCACTGGTATGTTCGACTACCATGGCAAGAATGATAGAGGAAGAGAGAACTCAAATCGGTGCTTTCAGGGCCATAGGCTTTACACAGGGACGTATAATGTGGAAGTACATAATATATTCCGGTCTTGCTGCGGTTATAGGTTGTGTCATCGGCTTCCTACTTGGGTCTAAATGCTTCCCGTACGCCATATGGAAGGCATATGGCATGATATATGACTTTGCTCCTCTGGAATTCTATTTCAGCGCAGAGCTTGCCATTGCATCGCTGATTGTTTCGCTGCTGTGTTCGGTGGGAACAACATGGTTTGCATGCAGGGCACAGCTTAAGAGCATGCCTGCGGAGATTCTGAGACCAAAAGCACCTAAGGCGGGCAAGAGGATATTCCTGGAGAGGATAAAACCGCTCTGGTGCAGGTTGAGATTTCTGCACAAGGTTACCGCCAGAAATATTTTCAGATTCAAGAAACGAATCGCTATGATGGTTCTGGGCATCGCCGGCTGTACGGCATTGTGTTTTGCGGGTTTCGGCATACTTGATTCCATTGCGGGGCTGGCAGATTATCAGTATGAGGAGATTGAGAAATACGATATGACCGCTCAGTTCAGCGAAAATCTCGATGATAAGGAGCTGGGGGCGTTTATGGATGAATACGGACAGGATGTCAGTGTCGTTGCACCTCTTCAGCAGATTGCAATCAATGCCAAATCCTCCGAAAAAGTCCGTTCCTGCAGCATGATGATTACAGACAGGCCGGAAATTCTGCAGAAGGTCATGAATTTTGCCGAGGGAAGCACCGACGGACCGAAGCTGGATTACCCGGGTAAGGGAAAGGCTCTTATCAACAACAAACTGGCGGATCTCATGGACGTTGAAGTAGGCGACAAGCTGCTGATAGAATATGATGATACGAAAAAGATAACGCTGGAGGTTGGCGGCATATACAGAAATTACGTGAATAACTATGTATATGTAGATGCTTCGACCTACGAAGAACTCATGAACAAGATATATAAACCTGTTATGGCGTTTATAAAAATAAAGGATGCGGATAAAATGGACGTTGAAGAGCTTCATGCCGTTGCAGAGAACATAAACTCCTACGAAAACATGCTCGGCATGCAGCTCAACCGGGACACAAGAGTAATGATAGACAACATGATGGTCAGCCTGAACTACATTGTCTGGCTGGTTATTGCCTGCGCGGCGGTCCTGGCATTCATTGTCCTGTTTAATCTGGGAAATATCAACATAACGGAACGGGTGCGCGAGATTGCGACCATTGAAGTCCTCGGCTTCTACCCGAGAGAGATCGGCTCTTATGTGTTCAGAGAAAATATTGTGCTGGTGGTCTTCGGTATTATTACCGGGCTTCCTATGGGACATTTTCTCCATAAGTTTATTATGACACAGATCATTGTGGACGCTATATCCTTTAACGAAACAGTGAAGATACAAAGCTACATTTATGCCACGCTCATGGTTGTACTGTTTACGGTTATTACCGACCTGATTCTGAGGAAAAAACTCAGAAAGATTAATATGGCGGAGGCACTTAAGTCGATAGAATAAAGAGAGGTTTTTATGGCAATTCACAAAGTGGATATTTTACTGACGGACGACGACTTTAACGCAAAGGGGAAGATAAAGGCTGAAAATCTGTACCGCTATCTGCAGGAAGCGGCGAACAGGCAGACCAAAGCACATAATTTGGGGCTTGAAGACCTTATAGAGAAAGGTTACATGTGGGTCCTTACAAAGATGAAGGTGAAGATTCTCTCCGAGATTAAGCCGGGAATGAAGTATATATGCGGGACTTTTCCGTTACCGCAGAAAAGAGTTACTTTCAAGAGGGAATTCTTCATGATTGAACACACCGATGAAGATAATCTTAAGGAAGCGGCTGAAAGAGCCGCGATACTTGCAGATGGAGAACAGGAACGGGATTTTGCCGGGAATGATGATTATCCGCGAATAGTTGCGGCGGGCACCAGCCAGTGGTGCATAATGGATTTTGTTACAAGGAAAATGGTAAGAGCCGACCGGGCCGGATTCATGCTGGATGAATTGTCTGAGGACTTTGACATAATTTCCGGACCGATAGAGAAGCTTAAAGGAGATAACCTTGAGTACATGGGTTCACATGCGGTTGCTCCAGAAGACCTGGACAAAAATGAACACACCAATAACTGCAGATACCTTACCATGGCAGAGGAATATGTGGATCGCCAGGGGACGGAAATTATAGTCAACTATATTTCCGAGACCCGCTTGGGTGATGAGATAAGAATCTACCACGAAAAGCAGGGTTCCGGTGACTTCATAGAAGGCCGCACCGGAGAGGACGATACAATTGTGTTTCAGGTCCTGTTCAAGTAAGCAGGGTATAATTACAGAAAATGAAAACCCCGGGTAATCCGGGGTTTTCAGTACATATCGGTTTATATTAACTCTGCGAGATTTATACGATACCCTGTGCCATCATAGCCTGAGCAACCTTTTCGAAACCTGCAACGTTAGCACCCTGTACCAGAGCGTTCTTGTTGTCAAAATACTTTTCTCCGGCATTTGCACAAGCATTGTAGATGTTCTTCATGATCTGGTGCAGCTGTACATAAACATCTTCGTGCTGGTATACAGTGTGTCCTGAGTTCTGACCCATTTCGATACATGAGCATGCTACGCCGCCGGCATTAGCAGCTTTAGCAGGGCCAACAGCAACGAGCTTGTCCATCAGGTATACGAGAGCATCGTTAGTTGTAGGCATGTTAGCACCTTCACAGTAGAACTTGGCACCTGACTTAACGATCTGCTCAGCGTGTTCCATATGAACGTCATTCTGCATAGCGCAAGGGATGAACAGGTCAACCTTAACATCGTTGTCTTCACACACACCCCAAGGCTTCTTGCCGGCATAGAATTTAGCTCCGGAGAACTTTTCTGCGTAAGGAGCGCAGATGTTCTTGCCGCTGTTTCTCAGATCGAGAAGGAAAGCAACCTTTTCGTCAGTTGAGATACCGTCCGGATCGTAGATGTATCCGTCCGGACCTGAAATAGTAACGCACTTGGCACCCAGCTGCTGAAGCTTCCAGGCAGCACCCCAAGCTACGTTACCGAATCCTGAGATGGCAACAACCTTATCCTTCATTTCTTCGCCGTTAGCCTTCAGCATTTCTTCAGCGTACCATACGATACCGAAACCGGTCGCTTCTGTTCTTCCCAGCAGCCCGCCGTATGAGAGTCCTTTACCTGTCAAAACGCCTTCGTATCTGTTAACGATTCTCTTGTACTGTCCGAAGAGGTATCCTATTTCTCTGGCTCCAACGCCCAAGTCACCGGCAGGAACGTCAGTATTAGCGCCTACATGTCTGTACAGTTCAGTCATGAAGGCCTGACAGAATCTCATTACTTCGCCGTCTGACTTGCCGTTAGGATCGAAGTCGGAACCACCCTTACCGCCGCCGATAGGCAGACCTGTAAGAGCATCCTTGAAGATCTGCTCGAAGCCGAGGAACTTAATTGTGCCGGCAGTTAATCCGGGTGCGAATCTCAGACCGCCCTTGTAAGGACCGAGAGCACTGTTAAACTGGTATCTGAATCCCTTGTTAACCTGTACTTTACCTGCATCGTCAACCCATACTACCCTGAAAGTAAGTCCTCTTTCAGGCTCAACCAGTCTTTCGAGGAGGCTGGCAGCTTCGTATTCAGGGTGCATTTCGCATACAGAAGCCAGTGAATGAAGCACTTCTTCTACACACTGATGAAATTCAGTTTCACCCGGGTTGTTGGCGATACATTGTTCAACGACTCTTTCCACATAGTTTGACATTTTTTGTTTCTCCTTTTTCTTTAATTTAAATTCGCAAAGTTATTAATGCCTTGTAAAGTATACTATATCACTTTGATTTTTTTCCGTCAATGGTTTGTGCCGCTGTTAACGGCATTTGTCATGTGATATAATCAGCCGGTAAACAGGACGATTCGGACGATTCTTAAAGAGGAGAAAGCACATATGAAGGCAGCATTTCATACCCTGGGATGCAAAGTTAATCAGTATGAGACAGAGGCTCTGGCGGCAATGTTTGCTGAGCGGGGCTTTGAAATTGTCGGCGAAAGGGATTGGGCTGATGTATATATTGTAAACACCTGCACTGTTACGGCAGAAGCGGACAGGAAGTCAAGACAGTACATCAGAAGGATGAAAAGGGTAAATCCGGACAGTCTTGTCGCTGTGACCGGCTGCTATTCACAGGTCAGTCCTCATGCGGTTGCGGCCGTAGAGGGTGTAGACATCGTGACCGGAACAAATGAGAAACATACGCTTATTGCCTATGTGGAAGAAGCACTGGCAAAAAAGGACGGGGCGAAGATTTTGCATGTCCGCGATTATGAGAATCTGAAAGAATTTCATGAGATGAAAGCTGATGCCGGGCCGGCAGCTGATCGCACCCGGGCTTATATCAAGGTGCAGGAGGGATGCGACAGATTTTGCACATACTGTGTGGTCCCTTATGCCAGAGGTCCGGTTAGGAGCAGGGCGCCTGAGGATATTATGCAGGAGGCAAAATCCTTGCTGAATGCGGGATATAAGGAAATTGTACTGACGGGCATAAATACCGCTCTCTATGGAATCGGTGAAGCCGACGGCTTCGGAGAAACCGGGATCGAGCCGGTAATTGCAAAGATAAACAAAATGGAAGGTGATTTCAGGATAAGGCTTTCCAGTCTGGAACCCACCGTAATAAACCATGAATATGTTAAGAAATTGTTCAAATATGACAAGCTGTGTCATCATCTGCATATATCGGCGCAGAGCGGAAGTGACAGCGTGCTTGAAGCCATGAACAGGAAATACACGAGGGAAGAATATGAAGCGATATTAGCTGTTCTGAAGGATTTTGATTCTTGCTATGGAGTATCCACAGATATAATCGCAGGTTTCCCGGGCGAGAAGGAAGCGGATTTTGAAGAGAGCCTGAAATTGATAAATGATAACGGTTTCTGCAAAACCCATATTTTCAGGTATTCAGAGCGTCCCGGAACCGCAGCAGCCGAAATGAAAAATCAGATTTCCCATAAGGTCAGGGAAAGACGTGCCCGTGAGCTGGAAAAGGCGGCAAGAAAGGCGGCACAGGATTTTTTTGAGAACAATCTCATCCAAGGGAGAAGCGGCCGGACTGAAAGGGTTTTGATTGAGGAAAGACTTGAAAATATGGCAGTGGGATATACGGGTAACTACATAAGAACCTATATACCGATTGAAGAAACGGGTGAGGAAATGAATAAATTTATTACTGTCAGATTAATCGATATTTTCAGAGACGGAATGACAGGAACTGTGGTATAATGAAGCTGCCACAAAACTTAAACTTAAAGAAAGGAAATGTATCAATGAACGATTGTTTATTCTGTAAAATTATAGAGGGAGAGATTCCTTCCAACAAAGTGTATGAAGATGAGAATATTCTATGCTTTCATGACATAGCTCCGCAGGCACCTGTTCATGTCCTCATAGTTCCAAAGAAGCATATAGAATCAATGGATGAGCTCAGTGAGGAGGATGGAGCACTGATTGCAAATCTTCTGATAAAAATTAAGGACATAGCAGCACAGCTGGAGCTGGAGAACGGATATAGAGTGGTTAACAACTGTGGCGAGGACGGCATGCAGACTGTTGGACATTTGCACTTTCATCTGCTTGGGAAGAGACAGATGGAGTGGCCTCCGGGCTGATACGATGAAGAGGCTTTGAAAAGGGAGATATTTTTCCCTTGCTTTGGCGTAAAACCGATTGTATAATAGCAGTGTTGTAATAACCGTTTTAAGGCAAAAAGATTTGTATAAAGTCAGGAGGTGAAGCGGGAATGGCTCAGGTAATAGTCAGAGAAAATGAAAGCTTGGAAAGTGCTCTGAAGAGATTCAAGAGATCATGTGCAAGAGACGGCGTCATGGCTGAAGTAAGAAAGAGAGAGCACTACGAGAAGCCGAGCGTTAAGAGAAAGAAGAAATCGGAAGCTGCCAGAAAAAAGGCTAACAAGAGATACTGAGAGGTGTTTTAATTGACCTTAAAAGAAAGACTGGATGCTGACTTTAAGGAGGCAATGAAAAACAAAGAAAAGGTACGAAAAGATACTATCAACTTCGTGAGAGCTGCAATCAAGCAGTACGAGGTTGACAACAGAGAAAAAATCGATGATGCAGGTATCACTGCAATTCTTACCAAACAGGTTAAGATGAGAAAAGATGCCCTCGCTGATTTTGAATCTGCCGGAAGAACGGATTTGCTAAACGATTACAACAACGAAATTGAAGTACTCAGCGGCTACCTGCCCAGACAGTTGACCGACGACGAAATTATGTGTATCGTCAGAGAAACAGCAGGTGATATGGGTATAGAAGCCGGAAGCGGCAGAGCCTCCATGGGCAAGCTCATGGGACCTGTAATGGGAAAGGTCAAGGGAGTTGCGGACGGAAATAATGTTAAGAATACCGTTATGCGGTTCCTTGAATAAGCTGTACTACAATGAATATCAAAAAGACGCAACCCATCAGGTGCGTCTTTTTTCTTTCCGTGTTATACTATTTCCATGATATATGGAAATGTGATAAACATACAGAGATACACTATAGATGACGGTCCGGGAATAAGGACAGAAATTTTCATGAAGGGATGCTCGCTGTCATGCAGATGGTGCGGGAATCCGGAGGGATTGAAGTCCGAAATGGAGCCGGGTGTCTATGTATCCCGGTGCATAGGAAAGGACAGATGCGGACTGTGTCTGAGTGTATGTGCCGAAGAGGGGGCATTGGAGTTTGAGGAAGGGGAAGATAATAACCGTAAACTTATTTCCATTAACAGGGACATATGCACCGGGTGCATGAAGTGTACAGAGGTATGTCCGGCGGATGCTGTTATTCAATGGGGGAGAACCGTTACCATCAGTGAAGCCATGGATATAATCGAGAGGGATAGAAGTTTTTATGAAAAATCCGGCGGGGGTGTAACTGTTTCGGGAGGAGAACCGCTGATGCAGGCGGATTTCGTTGCAGGTCTTCTGAAAGAGTGTCGCTGGAGGGGGATACATACCTGTCTGGAGAGCGCCTTCTGTGCGGAGCGTGAAATAATCGATAAGGTAATTGTACATGCGGACATGCTCATTGCGGATATAAAACACATGGACATGGTAAAGCACGAGAAGTATACGGGAGCAACCGGTGAAATAATCCTGCAAAACCTTCGTTACCTGTCGGAGCTGGATAAACCCATTATAGTCAGGATTCCGGTAATCCCGAAAGTAAACGATGACATGACGAACATGGCTGCTACGGCGGATTTCATAATAGAGGGAATGGGTAACCGCATTGAAAAACTGCAGCTTCTGGGATTCATGAGACTGGGAGAGGAAAAATATCGTTCTCTTGGACTGGCATATCCCATGAGAGAACTGAAATACGACAGAGAGGATTTTGAAGAGCGGCTTAAAGAAACAGTAAATTATTTTAACAGCCGGGGCATAAACTGCGAAATCGGCAAGTGAGAAACAGATGGCAAGTGAGGAACAGATATGGATAAATTTGATAAAACCTACGGAGTAGGATATGAAGTCGGTCACGGAGACTGGTCTCCGTATCCCAGAGTTAACCGGTTGAGAAAGAGATTTCTTGATCGGGAGTTTAACATTGATATTGAGAGAATGCGAAATGTGACCTCGGCATATAAAGAGAACGAGTCGGATACCGTGAAGATAAGGTGTGCAAAGGCCTTTGAGAAAATACTGATGAACGCCACCCTGCACATCTATGACTATGACCTTATCCTCGGTGAGATTGCCGCTCCTGCAAAGGCATCGCCGCAATATCCGGAGTTTTCGGTGAACTGGATGCTTCATGAGGTTTTGCATGAGCCTTTTGAGGAGAGGGAACACGACCGGTTCTACTTCGTCAGTGAAGGGGACAGGGAGGAATTTATTGAGCTCTGCGATTACTGGAAGGGTCGTGCCGTGGACGATATGGTAAATGCCTATCTGGATGAAGAGCAGCTGAAAGGGTCACAGACGGGAAGGAAGATTTTTCAGACTAACCTGTACCACTACGGTGGTGTGGGGCATTTCGTGATGGATTATGAAAAGATACTGCGTATCGGTTTCGGCGGAATGGTTGCCGAAGCCGAAGAGAGAATGTCCCTCCTGGATAAGAAGGATCCGGAGTATGCGGAGAAGAGAGACTTTTACCGGGCGGTAATTATCTGCCATAAGGCGGCGACGGCATATATTCTCAGATACGCTGAAATGGCGGAGGAGATGGCCGAGCGGGAAAAGGATCCGAAACGCAGGAGCGAGCTTGAGGCAATGGCGGCAAACAGCAGACAGGTTGCGGCAGGACCGGCAGAAACATTCTGGCAGGCTCTGCAGCTCTTTAACTATGCAACCACCTTAACTCAGATAGAAAGCAACGGGCATTCGGTGTCATACGGCCGTATGGATCAGTGGCTGTATCCTTATTACAGAAAGGATATAGACAAAGGAGTGCTGACGGAGGAATTCGCACAGGAACTCCTGGAGGTCACATATGTGAAAATGAACAACCCTACAAAAATACGGGACGGCGGAACCGCCCGTGTCAGGCAGGGAAGAGGCTTCGGCGGAGAGTGCCTGACCATCGGCGGCGTTGACAAGGATGGAAACGATGTAACCAATGAACTGACCATGATGATGCTCAACGCTTCCGTTCATACCAGAATGATGTGTCCATGGCTGTTGGTGCGCATGCATGAAGATACACCGTATGAGCTTAAGGTAAAGACGGTGGAATGTATCAGAGCAGGCTACGGTCATCCGAAGATTTTTAATGATGAACCGACCATAAAGGCGATGATCCGAAAAGGAATGTCCCTTGAAGAAGCAAGGGATTATGCCGTTGTGGGGTGTGTAGAACCGAACCTGCCGGGCAGAGAATACGGCTGGCATGACGCTGCATATATTAATACGGTTAAGTTTATGGAGATGGTCCTTAACGGTGGCAGGTGTCTGGACTGCGGACCGCACTGCAGAAGATGGGACAGATGCGGTGCTCTCGGCAAACAGCTGGGGCCTGACACCGGCAGCCTGGAAACCTATGAGAGTTTCGAGCAGGTGCTGGAAAGCGTGGACAGGCAGTTCGATTACTGGGCGGATCAGATGTGCAGCACCCTGAACATAGTAGACAGGGCACATCGGGAGCGTAAGCCTCTTCCTTATGCGTCGGCATTTTTTGAAGGCTGTCTGGAAAGGGGAATTGACCTGTCAGCGGGCGGCACGCTGTATAACGGAATAGGTCCGCAGGCAAGCGGACTGGCCACATGTGCCGATTCTCTGTCCGTAATCAAACAGCTGGTTTTTGATGAGAAACGCTTTACGGGAGCACAGCTTCTGCAGGCGGTAAAAGACAACTGGGAAGGACACGATATTCTGTATGCCTTGGTTAACAGTTCCCGGGTTCATCATTACGGAAACGACGATGATTATGCAGACGAACTGTTCAAGTATATGTTTGAATGCTACTGCAGGAATTTGTCCGGCAGACCGACCATCAGAGGAGGCGAGTTCACACCGGGAGTCTATTCCGTAAGCGCCAATGTGGGAATGGGGCTCAACACCAATGCTTCTCTGGACGGTCGAAAGGCCGGAGAGGCAATCTCAGATAACATGGGACCGGTGCATACGGCAGCGGGATCCCACGATATATACGGACCGACGGCCATAGCCAATTCTGTGTCAAAGGTCGATCACAGTCTCGCCACCAACGGCACGCTTCTGAATCTGAAGTTCCCTCAGAGTGCCGTATCGGGAATCAAGGGAAGAGATAATCTCATAAGCTTCATCGATGCATACCTGGAAGGCCGGCCTATGCATGTTCAATTCAATATAATGAGTTCCGAAACCATGAGGGCGGCACAGAAAAATCCTGATGATTACAGGGATATGCTGGTCAGAGTTGCAGGATACAGTGCATATTTTGTGGAACTTGGTGAGGCTTTGCAGGAGGATCTCATAAACAGAACGGAGCTGACCTTCGACAGATAGGTGCATGCGATGTATTTACCTGTAACAGGAAAGGAAATGCATAATCGGGGCTGGGAGCAGCCTGATTTTGTGCTGGTAACGGGAGATGCCTATGTGGATCACCCGTCTTTCGGTACGGCAATTATCAGCCGACTTCTGGAAGCCCATGGATATAAGGTCTGTATTCTGGCACAGCCTGCGTGGAAGTCCAAAGATGAAGCCATGAAGGATTTCCGCAGATTCGGCAGACCGAGGTTAGGGTTTCTCATAAACAGCGGCAATGTGGACTCCATGGTGAATAATTTTTCCGTAATGAAAAACCGCCGCAGGAAAGACATGTATTCTCCGGGCGGGAAGGCGGGAAGGAGACCCGATCGTGCCGTTACCGTATATTGCAACAGAGCAAGAGAGGCATACAGGGATGTCCCGATAATAATAGGGGGACTGGAGGCCAGTCTGCGCAGATTCGCTCATTACGACTACTGGGATAACAGCGTCAGGCGATCCATTCTTATGGATTCCAGAGCCGAAATTCTCATATACGGAATGGGAGAGCGGGCGGTGCTGGAAATTGCCGAAGCTCTTGACTCGGGCATTGAAGCAAAGGATATAGGCTGGATACGGGGTACCTGTGTTCGTGCTAAAATCCGTCAGGCCGGAGGGACGCTGACTATTGAAGATGACGATGCGGTGCTGCCGGATTACTCCCTTGCGGCAGAGGATAAGGATGCCTATTGCAGGAGTTTCAAAGTACAGTACCGCAGCAATGATGCCATAAGGGGCAAAAGGCTTCTGGAGAAATATGATGACGGTATTTACGTTGTGCAGAATCCGCCTCAGCCGCCCCTGGAAAGACATGAACTGGACGATATATATGCTTTGCCCTTCATGAGAAACTACCATCCTTCCTACGAGAAAGAGGGGGGAGTTCCCGCTATTCAGGAGGTTAAATTCAGCATCACCTCAAATCGCGGATGTTTCGGCGGCTGTGCTTTCTGTGCCATCACCTTTCATCAGGGAAGGGAAGTTAGAAGCAGAAGCAAAACCTCCATAGTGGCCGAAGCCACGAAGATGACTGAAGATAAGGATTTCAAGGGATATATTCATGACGTGGGAGGTCCTACCGCCAATTTCACGGCGCCTGCCTGTGACAAACAGCTTAAGCAGGGAATGTGCGGAAGCAGGGATTGCCTGTACCCGAAACCCTGCAGCATGTTAAAGGCGGACCACAGCGAATATCTGGGTGTGCTCCGTTCCGTGCGTCAGGTGCCGGGAGTGAAAAAGGTGTTCATCCGTTCGGGAATCAGATACGACTATCTGCTTGCCGACAAGAAGAACGGGGGGCGGTTCCTGGAGGATCTCTGCAGACATCATGTAAGCGGAATACTGAAGGTGGCACCGGAGCATGTATCACCCCGGGTGCTCTCAAAGATGCACAAGCCGGGTATTGAAGTATTTGACAGGTTTTGCGAAGCATACAGAAAAGTCAACATTGAGCTGGGAATGAAGCAGTATATGGTCCCGTATTTTATATCATCTCATCCGGGATCCACTCTGGACGATGCCATTGACCTGGCAGTGTACCTGAAGGAAAAAGGATTCGTACCCGACCAGGTGCAGGATTTTTATCCGACACCGGGCACCTTGGCCACATGCATGTATTACACGGAAACGGATCCGCTGACCATGAAGCCCGTATATGTGGCAAAAACCCCGAAGGAAAAGAAAATGCAGAGAGCTCTGCTCCACTTTAATAAACCGCAGAATCGTACTCTGGTGCAGGAAGCGCTGCGCATCTGCAAGCGTACATTGTGATATACGGGACGAAACAGAATCATGAGCAGAATATGTGATGTAATAAATGCCCTGGAAAAAGGAAGGGCGGAATATGAAAAACTGATGGGGCGCCGAGAGTGTCCGGTTTTTCATGTAGAGGAAATATACGGGAAATCACGGGCGGCTGCTGAGGAAGAATATGACAGAAAAGGTGTCTATAATCTGAACACTCTGGCTTCGGGGGACAATCTCAGATATATGGAATATCTGCTTAAAGAGAAGGATATGTCCGGAAAAATTCAGCTCATATATGTTGACCCGCCTTTCTTTTCAAACAGCAGATATCAGGCATCGGTAAGGCTGGAGTCCGATAAGCTGGGCAGGTCACCGGTTATAAAGACCGGAGCCTATGACGACAGATGGGATGACAGTCTCGAGCAGTATCTGACCATGCTTACCGTAAGATTTTTTGTTATGCGCGAGCTGCTGTCGGACAGCGGGTGTCTGTGGGTGCACCTGGACTGGCATGGCTCATATTACGTCAAGACATTGCTTGACGAGATATTCGGAGAAGGCAATTTCAGAAACGAGGTCGCCTGGATGTACAAATCGGGAGGGGCCAGCAAGAGGAGTTTCGCAAAGAAGCATGATACCCTGCTCTTTTTCAGCAAAACCGGGAAATACAAATTCAACCCGCTGTACGAAAAGTCATATAACAGAGACTTCAAACCCTACAGATTCAAAGGGGTAGAGGAATTTCATGATGAATTGGGCTGGTATACCATGGTGCACATGAAGGATGTGTGGCAGATAGACATGGTGGGAAGGACATCGGCGGAGAGGACCGGATACGCAACACAGAAGCCCGAGAAACTTCTGGAAAGAATAGTGGAATCCTGCAGCGATGCCGGAGACATATGCGCTGACTTTTTCTCCGGCTCAGGCACATTGGGAGCTGTGGCGGGAAGAATGAACCGCAGGTGGATAATGTGTGACGAAGGCGACGTGGCGACCGCAGGGCAGATAAGAAGATTATGGCGGGGATTTGAAGATGAAAAGGAAGGCTTCAGACTCGAGAGAGAATTATCGGAAGTAACGAACGGAGCCATATCCTTCTCCACTGAAATGGGCTGTCTGAGAATAGACAATTACAAACCCGACCTGGTGGATCTGAGCCCGACAGATCAGAGCATAGCTTTGGAGTATATAGGAGATAACGGCACTTCGTCAGTAGACTTCTGGAGCGTGGATGAGGATTATGACGGTAAGGTTCACAGAGCTTATCAGTTGGTGAACGGAAATGATTTCTGCACTTTGCCTGAAAAAAGCATTCACGTTGAGGGTTACGATGTGTTCGGCAACAGGTTTACATGGGACGGCAAAGAATAGTATAATTGTTTAATCGACGGAGGAAAAACAGCATGAAAATGAAATTATACAAACAGGGGAATTACAGTACAAGCAGCTGGTCCGGCGGTAAAACCAGAGAACTGGCCATTTACCCCGAAGGAGCGAAGTATCTGGACAGGGATTTTATTTGGCGTCTGAGCTCGGCAAGCTCGGATCAGGAAGAATCCTCTTTTACCAGACTCCCCGACTATGACCGTATACTTATGGTGCTTGAAGGCGATATCGTTCTGGCCCACGGTGAGGAAAGAACCGTCGGTTTGAAGCAGTATGAGCAGGACACCTTTGACGGTGCGGTAAAAACCAAATGCTTCGGGAATCTGAAGCTTGACTACAATCTGATAATGCGAAAAGGCTGCAGGGGCCGTATGGAAATAATAGAAGCAGAGAGTGAAGCAAAAATCCCTGCACTTACTGCCCGAAATAAAGCCGACAGTGACGGCATGGGGGGAGAAAGTGCGTCAATGGGATTTTTCTGTCGTGAAGGCTATGTTGTTATCTCCGTAAACGGAGATTCGCAAATGTTGAAGACAGACGAGCTTCTGGTTGTTGACTGCGGACCGGCGGATGATCCGAAGATTACCGTAATGGGTAAAGGCAAATGCATTTTCACCGAGGTGGTATTTGACAGTCAGGAAGTAATGACGGCTGATTTTTTTAATGAGAATGTCAGGGGAGGCAATTTCAGTGCGGCATTCAGGCTATCCTTTCTGAATACCAGATGGGCGGAAGCATTTATGAAATATAAAGGCAGCGGCATACTCTATGCACCTGCACTGATGAAAAAGCTGCGATTTCTGGACAAGTACATGATTCCTATGATTGTGTGGTTTATCGGTCTGGTTCTGTGCCTGATTTTACTGGTAAACAGAGAAGAACCCGGTTCAGGGGCAGCTGTAATTATAGGGTTTTCCATTGTGGACATTCTGCTTATTACTCCGCTGATATATCTGTTTGTTCTTCCTAAACCGATCAGAGCCTACATGAAGGAAGCTCATGAACTTAACGTCCGTGAGAAGAAGCTTCTTGATGAGCAGCTGAATTATAACGCGCGCCGGGATAAGCTAATGTACAAGTACAGAGACAGAACCGGTGAGAAGTACAAGAGCAGAAGAGATTTTCTGGAAAGGCTCAACAAGAGATAGGAAAGGGATTGTATATTGTATGGAATATAAACTTATAGCCACAGCTACATTCGGGCTGGAAGCGGTCGTTAGGCGAGAGGTTGAGGCACTGGGCTATGAAATAATAAAAACCGAAGACGGGAAGGTTACATTCGCAGGCGACGAACGGGCCATTGTCCGCTCGAACCTGTGGCTGAGAACCGCTGACAGAGTGCTCCTTAAGATTGCCGAGTTTGAAGCTCGTGAATTTGAGGAGCTTTTTCAGGGTACAAAAGCATATCCGTGGGAAGAACTCATACCGGCTGACGGCAAATTCACCGTAACCGGTACTTCGGTCAAGTCAAAGCTGCACAGCGTGCCCGCCTGCCAGAGTATTGTCAAAAAGGCGATTGTGGAAAGGATGAAGCCGACATACGGTCTGGATAAATTCGAAGAGACAGGTGCCGAATACACGGTCAAGACAGCAATTCTCAAGGATCGTGTGACCCTGACCGTGGATACGACCGGGCAGGGGCTGCACAAGAGGGGGTACAGAGTTGCCGAGGTGGATGCACCTATAAAGGAAACTCTGGCGGCTGCTCTCATTCAGCTGAGCTTTTGGAGAGAAGGCCGTGTGCTGGCGGATCCCTGCTGCGGCAGCGGAACCATTCCCATCGAAGCGGCACTCATAGGAAAGAATATAGCTCCGGGACTCAACAGGAGCTTCGCCTGCGAGGACTGGCAGTTTATAGACCGCAACATATGGAAGGAAGAACGGCAGGCGGCCTTTGAGGCGATTAATACGGAACCTGCACCTGTGGGAATCTTTGCGCGGGATATAAGCAGCCGTGCAATAGCCGCAGCTGAGGAAAACGCTGGTGAAGCCGGAGTTGCCGACTTCATAGATTTCAGGAGAGCCGACATAAAGGCTTTGCGGCAGTTGGGCGGTGCGGAGGATGGAATCATATGCACAAACCTGCCATACGGAATGCGTATCGGCAGCGATGATGAAATCAGCGGTATCTACATCGCGCTGCGCAGGTTTATGAAGCAGAATCCTCATTGGTCCGCATTCGTCATTACGGCCGACAAGGAGATGGAGAAGGCTATGGGAAGGCACGCGGACAGGCGGCGAAAGCTGTATAACGGCAATATAGAGACTACATATTATCAGTTTCATGGAAAAAAAAGAAGACGATAGTTTGATAGGATAACAAATTATGTTATAATTTAATACAAAGAAACGGAGGTATGTTTTTGTGAATAAAAAAATCATTTCGGTTATTACAATAATGATGATGGCTGTTTCGGTTTTTCTTGTGCCGTCAGAGGTGTCATACGCAGCTTCTCCCAACGATTACTGGCTTAAGGTAAACAGAACGGCAAATGTCGTTAACGTATATAAAAATAAAAACGGAAGTTGGAAGCCATACAAGGTAATGCTCTGTTCCTGCGGAAAAAACAAAATAGGCAGAAGGACGCCGCCGGGAAATCACAAAATAATAAGGGAAAAAAGGAGATGGCACACCCTGCTTAATGGCGTAGCGGGACAGTATACCAGCCGGTTTAAGGGGCACTATCTGTTCCATTCCGTAATATACTGGAATAAAGGCAGACACAAAAGCTGTATGAGAGGAGAATATAAAAAGCTGGGAAGAAATGCTTCTCGCGGATGTATCAGGCTGGCAACCATAGATGCAAAATGGATATATGATAACTGTCCGCGCGGAACCAAAGTTACAGTGTACGACAGCAAAAATCCGGGGCCTCTCGGCAAACCGAAAAGAGTTCCTATGGCAGGAAAGAGTAAGAGATTCTGGGATCCGACAGATCCTAAAACTCCAAAAAAATATTTCAGGCTTAGGGGACCTAAAATCTTTATCGACTATAAACGAAAACCTACAACTGTGAAGTACGGCTCAAAATTCAATATTATGCAGTATGTGTCGGCCAGAAGCCCATATACCAAAGAAAATCTGACATCGAGTGTTAAATATAGCATTACTTACCGTGCTGAGGGAAGTCAAAGCTTTAAAGCAGTGTCTAAAGTAGATACAAAAAAGGCAGGCACCTACAGGATTAAATACAGATGCTTTAATGCTTACTGTGGTAAAAAGACGGTTTACCGTACGTTTACCCTAACAGTTAAGCCTGCTCCTCCTGCTCCTCCTGCTCCTCCTGAAGAGGAACCGGTTCCAGTGGAAGAACCGACAGGCGTAGAAAGTCAAACAGATGTAGAAAGTCAGACAGACACAGAAAGTCAGACAGACATAGAAAGTCCGTAAAATGTTTTATTGAGGCGGGGGTGCATATCTGCATCCCCGCCTCTTAAATGCAAAAAATAAATACAAAAAGATACAAATTTTTCTTTTTTATTTGACCTTCCTGCAGTATACTGGGAAAGTAATTTGTTTATAATTATAACTATAGATGAATAAATATAAGGAGATTAGAATTATGGCTATTAGTTTGAAGGGAAGAAGCTTTTTGACACTTATGGATTTTACGCCGCAGGAAATCAGATACCTTCTGGATCTGGGGCACGAACTGAAGGCCAAAAAGAAAGCCGGTGTTTCAGGCGAATTGCTGAAAGGTAAAAATATCGTGCTGCTATTCGAGAAGACATCGACGAGAACCAGATGCTCGTTTGAAGTTGGGGCTCACGATGAGGGTGCTCATGTAACCTTTCTGGACAGCAAGAGCTCTCAGGTGGGTAAGAAAGAGTCTCTTGAGGATTCAGCCAAGGTGCTCGGCAGATTTTTTGACGGGATTGAATACAGAGGTTTTGATCAGGAAGTTGTTGAAAATCTGGCGAAACACTCCGGAGTCCCTGTCTGGAACGGGTTGACGGATGTCGATCATCCTACCCAGATCCTTGCTGACATGATGACCATGGAGGAACATATCGACAAGCCTCTGAATCAGTGCAAGGTTGTATTCGTAGGTGATGTGAGGAACAATATGTCCTATGCGTGGATGTACGGATGTGCCAAGATGGGAATGGAATTTGTAGCATACGGACCTGAGGCTCTCTGCAAGGAAGTAGATGAGGGAATTTTGAAAAAAATGGACGCTGTTTGTGCGGAAACGGGAGCATCGGTTACCGTAAGTTCGAAAATAGAGTCAATCATGGGTGCAGATGTTCTCTACACTGACATCTGGGCATCCATGGGTGAAGAAGATATGATTCCGGAAAGGGTTAAGCTGCTTACTCCGTTCAGAGTGACTCAGGAAATGCTGGATGCCACGGGAAACGATAAAGTTATGTTCCTGCACTGCCTGCCTTCTTTCCACGATTTCGAGACGGAAATGGCTGCAGCTCAAAAGGAACTGGGATACGACATTCGGGAGGTTACCGATGAGGTTTTCAGAGGTCCCAACTCCTATGTGTTTGATGAGGCGGAAAACAGAATGCACACCATCAAGGCGGTTATGGCGGCAACCATAGGGGACGTATAAGGTCTATGGTACATTAGGAAGAAAATCTACGGGGAGGTGCCAGTATGAACCCGGGAATTCACAATTTTTCAGAAATAGGCAAACTTAAGAAAGTGCTGCTTCACAGACCGGGGAAGGAACTGGAGGCACTGACTCCGGCAACCATGGAAAGGCTTCTCTTTGACGACATCCCGTACCTGAAAGCGGCACAGGAGGAACACGATGTTTTCTCATCTGTTTTGAGAGATAACGGAGTTAAAGTTGTATATTATGTGGAAGAGGTCGCAAAGGCTATTTCAACTTTGGAACTGCAGCTTCAGCTGGTCAATGAGTTTCTCGACATGAGCAATTTCACTTCTTTGGGGATGAGAGAACATATGACAGAATTTCTCATGAGAATGACACCGGCGGAGATGGTGACCAAGCTGATAGCGGGAATCAAAAAGAATGAAATACCGAATGAAGATGTAAGCTCGCTTCTGAACTTGATACATGAGGACTATCCTTACATTTCAGACCCCATGCCGAACCTTTATTTCACCAGAGATCCCGGTGCCTGTATAGGGAACGGAATCAGCATTCATAACATGCACACCCGGGAGAGAAAAAGGGAATCTCTTCTCATAAAGTACATATATAAATACAACAGGGATTTTGCAACAGAGGATAATTCCCTGTGGTACGACATAGATGATGACTATTCCATTGAGGGTGGAGATATACTTGTTCTGTCTGAGGACATAGTGGCCATAGGGCTGTCACAGCGAACCACCGTAGCGGGAATTGAGAGATTCGCACGCAATCTGCTGCCAAAATCCACCTTTAAGAAGGTGCTGGTGTTCGATATTCCTAAGATTCGGGCCTTTATGCATCTTGATACGGTGTTCACAATGGTGGATTTTGACAAGTTTACAATTCATCCGGAAATTGAAGGTCCGTTGGGTGTATATGAAATAACACTGGGTGCCGGCGGAGAACTTAAATTCAACGCAATGAAAGATGAACTCCAGAATATCCTGGCATCGGCTTTGAAGCTGCCTGCAGTTGACCTGATAAGATGCGGCGGCGGGGAACTGCTGGCCGCTCAGCGGGAACAGTGGAATGACGGTTCAAATACCCTGTGCATCGCTCCCGGCACCGTTGTAACATATGAGAGAAATTACGTAACAAACGAACTTCTGGACAGAAAGGGTATACGTGTACTTACAATGCCCAGTGCCGAGCTTTCACGCGGCCGCGGCGGACCTCGATGCATGAGCTGTCCTGTAAAGAGAGAGGATTTATAGGGAGGAGCAAAACCTGCCCTTTAATATATGGAGGAAAAAATGGAGAAAAAACCTGAAAGAATAGTTATAGCATTGGGTGGAAATGCTCTTCAGGGGCGAAACAGTCCCGGTACGGCTGAAGCACAGTTGGAAGTTGTCAGACAAATCTGCAGGAGAATTGCGAAAATCAGCAATATGGGATATGAAATTGCCATAGTACATGGAAACGGTCCCCAAGTAGGCCGTATTGTTCTGGCCAGTGAAACAGCAAAGGACGTTACACCCGCTATGCCGTTCGATGTTTGTGGAGCCATGTCCCAGGGATATATCGGATATCAGATTCAGCAGTGTCTGGGATACGAGTTGAGCAAGAGCAACAGAAATGTGCCGGTGGTTACGGTAGCAACGCAGATTATAGTTGATAAGAACGACCCTGCATTCCGGGATCCGACCAAACCTATAGGACCGTTTTATACGGAAGAAGAGGCGAAGGAACTGGAAGCATTAAACGGATGGACAGTGAAAGAAGATGCGGGACGGGGATGGAGAAGAGTGGTTCCCTCACCGAGGCCGATTCACATAGTTGAACTGGGGCCTATAAACCAGCTCTGGGACCGCACTGTTGTGATAACCTGCGGCGGCGGCGGCATTCCGGTAATCGAGAGATCCAACGGTCGGCTTGAGGGGATTGCAGCCGTAATAGATAAGGACTATGCTGCTGAACTTCTTGCCCGGGAGGTGGAAGCGGACATACTGATGATTCTGACGGATGTGGAGAAGATCTCCCTGAATTACAATACACCTGAGCAGGTGGCTATTGACAAAATGAATCTGGATGATGTGGTGAAATATTCCGAAGAGGGTCAATTCCATCCGGGCAGCATGCTTCCTAAGGTTAAGGCGGCGGCAATGTTTGTCCGAAGAAACCCAAACAAAAAGGCCATCATCACATCTCTGGAGAAAGCGGTTGAAGCGCTGGACGGAAAGACAGGAACGCAGGTTACCTTTAGCTAGTACTGGTATCGGTTACTTATGAAGGGAGAAGCGAATATGGAATTACTGACCAAGGATTTTACGGCTTCTATAGGGTTCGACTACAAGCTCTACAGGGAGGAAATAGAATACAGCATAGCACATACCTCTCTTTTGGTGGAACATGGTTATCTTACTGAAGAGGAAAGGGTGACAATAGTCAATGCCCTCAGAGAAATAGAGAAGGAAATAGGAGACGGCACCCTGTCATTTTCCAATGAATGTTTTGACATACACGGCAATATAAGAGCCTTTCTCATTTCCAAGATCGGGAACCTGGGCAAGAAGCTGGGAATTGCCAGAGGAATAAACGACCAGGTTGTTACGGATTCGCGTCTTTTTCTCAAGAAGGAAATAGGGATAATGAACGAGACCCTTACGGATCTTCTTGATACCCTGGAAAAACTGGCAAGAGAACATGTCAATACAATTATGCCGGGATATTCTCACGTTCAGAGAGCTCAGCCCGTAACCCTGGCTTATCATCTGCTGGCATACTACCAGATGGTCAAGAGGGACAGGAAGCGATTTGCCAACTGCCTTGAGGGTATGGATTTTCTTCCTCCGGACAGCGGAGCATTGGCCGGAAATATTTACGAAACCGACAGGACATCTCTTGTAAAGGATCTGGGATTCTCGGGGATGATGCCCAATGCAATGGATGCAGTGTCTGACAGAGATTTTGCAATGAAATTCATCAATTGCTGTGCGATTACCATGATGCATCTTTCCCGCTTTTGTGAGGATCTTATTCTCTGGAGTACCGTGGAATTCAGTTTCATTGAGATAGCGGACGATTTTACCACCGGCAGCAGACTGATGCCGCAAAAGAAGAATATGGATGTAGCGGAGCTCATAAGGGGAAAAACCGGACGGGTCTATGGCGACCTTATCAGTCTGCTTACAATATTTAAGGGTCTGCCGATGTCTTACAACAGGGATATGCAGGAAGACAAGGTTGCGGTGCTGGATGCGGCGGAAACCACCGTATCCTGCCTGTCAATTTTTGTTGAGATGATTAAAACCATGAAAATCAACCGCGGCGCAATGCAGCGTGCTGCCAAGTACGGCTATATGAACGCCCCCGAGATACGCGAATACCTCATGGAAAAGGGAGTATCACGGGATGAAGCCATGAACATTATAGGTAAACTGGTAATCTATGCGATTAACAATGAAAAAGCGATAGAGGATCTGTGGCTGGATGATCTCAGGAAATTTTCACAGATGTTTGACAATGATATATATGACAGAATTGCCATAAGAAATGTAATTGAGGCAAAAAAATCTACCGGCTCAACATCCTTCGACAGCGTTGCGGAGCAGCTGGAACAGATTGCAAGAGATAAAGAAAAAAAATAAAAACAGCATTGTATAATTATTAAACTGAATGTATAATCATAAACAAGCAACGACCGTTGCTTGTTTGATTTTTATAAGGTTGCCACATCAGCAGCAGTCTAATATAATTAACGGGACAGTGTTTACAGGAGGAAAAACGATAATGGCAAAGGAAAAAGTAGTATTGGCGTATTCAGGCGGACTGGACACGTCGATAATCATGAAATGGTTAAAGGAGAATTATAATTATGATGTAATCGCAGTATGCTGCAATGCCGGACAGGGGGAAGACTTCGATGCAATCGAAAAAAAGGCTCTTGCAACAGGAGCAATAAGGGTGTATACGGTTGACATCAGAGAAGAATTCATAACCGATTTCATATGGCCGACTCTTAAGGCGGGTGCCACATACGAAAAGTATCTGCTGGGAACAGCCATGGCGAGACCGCTAATGGCTCAGAAGCTGGTTGAAATAGCACAGAAAGAGGGTGCATTTTATATAGCTCACGGATGTACAGGCAAGGGAAATGACCAAGTTAGATTCGAAACTACAATAAAGGCTCTTGATCCTGCAATAAAGATAATAGCACCATGGAGGTTCTGGGATTTCGAGTCTAGGGAGGATTTGCTGGAATACGCTTCCAAGTATGATATTCCTATCAACCAGACCCAAGCCAAGATTTATTCAAGGGATGAGAATATATGGCACATCTCTCATGAGGGCGGAGAACTTGAAAACCCATGGAATGAACACTATGACACTATTCACGTTCTCAGCGTTCCGCCTGAAAAGGCTCCGGATGAGGCAGAATATGTTGAAATAGATTTTGAAAAGGGTATTCCCGTAGGTTTGAACGGAGAAAAGCCGGGACCTGTTGAATTGCTGACTAGGCTAAATGAGATGGGAAGCAGGCACGGAATCGGTACCATAGATATCGTCGAAAATCGTCTTGTCGGAATGAAGTCCAGAGGCGTATACGAGACACCGGGCGGAACCATCCTCTTCGCCGCACACGCAGGACTGGAAGAACTTATCCTCGACAGAGACACAAACCAGTACAAGACAATTGTTGCTCAGAAGTTTGCCGAATTGGTTTATAACGGACTTTGGTTCACACCTCTTCGTGAGGCAATCAGTGCATTTGTTGACGTTACTCAGGAAAATATGACCGGTACGGTAAAGATGAAGCTGTATAAGGGCAATGCTATTGTAGCTGCCAAGAAGTCGCCATATTCATTGTATAACGAAGAATTTGCTACATTCAGTAAGGATGAAGTATATAACCAGCAGGATGCTGAGGGATTCATCAATCTGTTTGCACTGCCGTTAAGAATCCGTGCGATTCAGAAGGAAACAGCAGAAGGAGGAAGTAAGAGACATGAAACTCTGGAAAGGAAGGTTCTCAAAGGAGGCGACTTCGTCGAGTGATGAATTTAATGCTTCCATAGGTTTCGACCGTAGAATGTACCAGGAGGATATTACCGGCAGCATAGCTCATGCAAAGATGCTGGGTAAACAGGGTATTATAACTCAGGAAGAATCGGAACTGATAATCAAAACCTTAAAGGAAATTTTAGCGGATATTGAGGCCGGCAAGGTGGAGTTTACCATTGAGGCCGAAGATATTCACATGAATATAGAAACCCTTCTGACGGAGAGAATCGGTCAGACGGGCAAAAAGCTGCATACGGCCAGAAGCAGAAACGATCAGGTGGCACTGGATTTCAGACTGTATCTGAAGAAGGAGACATTTGCAATAGATGAACTGCTGGTCAATCTGCTGGATGCCCTAGTCAAGATTGCCAAGGAAAACCAGGAGACAATCATGCCGGGGTATACTCATCTGCAGAGGGCTCAGCCGGTTACTTTCGCTTACCATATGCTGGCATACTATCAGATGTTTGCCCGGGACAGGGAAAGGTTTGCAGATTGCCTGACCCGTATAGACCGGCTTCCTCTGGGCAGCGGAGCGCTGGCGGGAACCACCTACGAGACGGATAGAAATTTCTTGGCTGATGAACTGGGATTTGAGGAAATTCTTCCCAACGGAATGGATGCTGTTGCGGACAGAGATTTTGCACTGGAATTCATCAGCTGCTGTTCGATTACCATGATGCATCTTTCCCGCTTCTGCGAGGAACTCATCATGTGGAGTTCCGTTGAATTCGGTTTTATCGAGATTGACGATGCCTACTCAACCGGCAGCAGCATTATGCCGCAGAAGAAGAATCCGGATATGGCTGAACTGATTCGCGGCAAATCCGGCAGGGTGTACGGTGCTCTTATGAGTCTGCTTACTATATGCAAAGGTCTCCCGCTGGCTTATAACAAGGACCTTCAGGAAGACAAGGAACCTGCGTTTGATTCGGCAGACACGCTTAAGGCATCTCTGGGCATATTTACGGAAATGATTCTCACCATGAAGGTGCGTACCGAGAAGATGGCGGAAGCTGCCAGGTACGGCTACATGAATGCTACCGATGCGGCGGACTATCTGGTGTCGAAGGGCATCCCGTTCAGGGACTGCCATGAGATTATCGGAAAGATGGTTCTCTACGCGATAAACAACGACAAGGCTCTTGATGAACTTACCATGGAGGAGTTCAGATCTTTCTCAGAGGCTTTTGATGAGGATATTCACGAGGTGATTTCTATAGAGAACTGTATCAGAGCGAAGAAGTCGGAGGGGTCAACATCCTTTGAAAGTGTGAGAAAGCAGATTGCTGATATAGAGAAGAAATGATATAGAGAACAAAAGGGTGGAATCATGGGCGTAAGGGACATAAATGTAAGCCTAGTTACAGAAGCTGTAAAAAAACTCTATATAGAAACCAACTATCGCCTCGGTGATGATGTGAGAGCCTGCCTCAAAAGCTGTGCGGCAATGGAAGATACTGAAACGGCACACAGTGTTTTTGAAAGCATTGAGAAGAACATCGAAATCGCTGAAGATGGTGTGTTTCCTCTCTGTCAGGACACGGGGATGGCATGTGTATTTCTTCAGGTCGGTCAGGATGTACACTTTACGGGCGGTGATCTCAATGATGCGATAAATGAAGGCGTCAGAATGGGTTGTCTGGAAGGATATTTGAGACAGACTATTGTGGCCGACCCGTTCAGACGCACAAATACAGGCGACAGCACTCCGGCGGATATCAATGTGGAAATTGTTCCCGGCAGCGAGGTGAAAGTAATTGTTGCGCCCAAGGGCTTCGGGTCCGAAAATATGAGTGCGATAAAGATGCTCCCGCCGGCGGCGGGAGTCAGGGGAGCTGAAGATTTCATTGTGGAAACGGTGAAGGCTGCGGGTCCCAATCCATGCCCTCCTGTGGTTGTCGGTGTCGGGATAGGCGGAAACTTCAGCAAAGCGGCACTGATGGCAAAGAAGGCTTTGCTCAGACCGATCGGAACAGAGGGAGACGGGTGCTGTACAGGAAGAAATCCGGATCCCTTCTATGCTGAAATGGAGCTGAGACTGCTTGACAGAATAAACGGGCTCAATATAGGGCCACAGGGCTTCGGGGGACGAACCACTGCACTGGCCGTGAATATAATTGCCGCACCGACGCATATTGCGGGACTTCCCGTAGCGGTAAATATCAACTGCCATGTATCAAGGCACGGGGAGGTGGTGCTGTGAAGCATGTATTGACCGAGCCTTTTACTAAGGAGAAGATAAAAGAATTCCGGACTGGAGATACGGTGCTTATTACAGGGACCATATATACGGCCAGGGATGCGGCACACGGCAGAATCATAGAGATGCTTGATGCAGGGGAACCCCCGCCTTTTGATATAGAGAATGCCATTGTATATTACGTGGGACCGACACCGGCAAGACCGGGAATGCCGTCAGGATCCGCAGGACCGACGACCGGCTGCAGAATGGACAGCTATACGCCCAGGATGCTGGAAGAAGGAATGCTTGGCATGATAGGCAAAGGAAGGCGGTCAGATGAAGTGAAAGCGGCGGTGTCAGAACATGGTGCCGTATATATGGCTGCAGTGGGCGGAGCCGCGGCGCTTATCGCACAGTGCATTGTCTCATCTGAGGTTATAGCTTTTGAAGATCTGGGTGCCGAGGCCGTTCGAAAAATGCAGGTTAAAGATATGCCGGTTATAGTGGCGCTGGATTCGACGGGAGAAGATATATATGAGAGATGAAAATACAGGGAGGAAGCCTTTTTCCCTATCTGAAATTTACAAAACAATATATGAGGCGGTAGGTGCTAATAAACATTTTAAAAAAGCTCAAAAAGAAAAATTAGTATCGACGCATCTACAGGAAAGATTGATGCTTGCCGTTACGGAAGTAAACGGATGCAGGGTGTGTTCCTATGCACATACCAAATGGGCAATTGAAGCAGGTATGAAAAAAGAAGAAATAGACAACTTGCTTAGCGGTGATTTGAAAGACACTCCGGAAGATGAAATGAACGCCGTACTGTTTGCACAGCACTATGCCGACACCAGAGGAGAACCTGATAAAAACACATGGGATTTGCTGATTGAAGAGTACGGTAAAGAAAAGGCAATGGGTATATTGGCTACAATCAAAATGATTATGGCCGGAAATGCTGTAGGAATACCTTACAGCTCATTGACTGATAGATTTAAAGGAAAATCCGACTCCGGATTATCTTTGGGCTACGAAATCTCCGTGCTTCTCCTTACAATACCTATGTTTCTGGCTGCTGTATTTATGAATTTATTCAATAGGTCCTGAGTCAAGGTTCTGAGTTACATCAATAGAACACGAATTTCCGCATAAATCCCGCTTTTAACAGTGTTTTTACAGAAAAGTTCCCATGCATATACCATGCATAACTATTAACGAATGTATGCATCAATATAAATAAACGAACTTGCTGGTGATTGGCAGGCTAATGATATTAAGTTGCGATATGAAGAGCTTTTTCGATAAGAGAATGATGGTTCGACATTTTGTATTAAATATGTTTCTGTAAAAAAAGCTCAAAGACCATGATTTTTACAGAAAGACAAGGGGGACTGATGAGAATTTGTGCCATATAGGTATTATTTAAAAGTATCTATGCATAAAATACACATTTTGAAGTATAAATATGCAAAGCGACCTTGCGGATAGGTTACAGAGAAGAAGGGAGTGCCTTTTCGAAAGGATTAAAGTCATCGAAAGGATCAAAGTCAGCCGTATAAAAAAACCGCTGCACCAATCGCTAAATTTGCTCAATGCAGCAGTCCCAACTCATCCTATTTGTCTTTATCTTTGTGCTCAATTATCATCTGTATGCCTTTGGCGTATTTGCTCAAATCATCCGGAGTGAGACTGTAACTGTCCTCCATAATCTTGCCGATGCGTACGAGCTCTTCTGTTTCCCCCGAATAGAGCTCCACTTCAGCTTCGTGAATGCCGATGGAGCCGTATTCAGTTATGATCTCCCCTTCATCTACAGCCAGCTCAAATATACCGCTGTCGTTATCGATTCTTAAGGATTTACGGAGAATATCGGTTTCGAGAATGCATTTAAGAGGTCTGTCTTGTAGGAATTTAATCATTTCACTTCCGACTCTGCTTTCCGCAAAAACTTCGGGATCAGGCTCGTCACTGTCAACTGGAACGTTGATTTCTTCACGCTTGTGAAGACCGTCCTCGCTGTGCCCCTTCCACTTCAGAGTGGCCACCATATGCCCGTTTTCGCTTCTTACCCTGTAGGCCAATTCGTTTCTGGCAAGGTCGCAGTTCGCCGTATCAAAGTATTTGGATACGAGTCTGATTTCCTCACGGGAACCGGTCTCCTCATATTCCGCGAACAGGTCATTGCTCCAGATAGCAGCAGCAGTTTCACGGTCCGGAATATTGTATTTAAGTTCTATTTCCATATCCCTTACCTTCTTCTCCAATTAAAAATCTCGTGTTATCATAGCAAATAAAGAAACAATTGGCAAGCAAATTTGTCTGCCGCGGCGATTGCCCCGGCGGCTGTCCCCGCTCAGAGGCGTATAATTCTTTACATTTCAGGTATAGTAAGGTATAATAATTTGCGCTATGTTTAGAACTCGAGGAGGTAATTTTTTAAATGAAATCAACATTTATTTCAAAAGAAAACAATGAAGCGAAATTCAAGATGGAATTCAGCCCTGAAGAATTTGAGGATGCCGTTATCAAGGTATATCAGAAGGAAAAAGAGAAATTCACAATTGATGGATTCAGAAAAGGCAAGGCCCCAAGGAGCCTGATTGAAAAGCACTACGGGGAAGGCGTGTTCTATGAAGATGCTGTTAACAATCTGTTCGGAATGAACTATCCGCTGGCACTGGACGAACTGGATGTGGCTGCGATAGACTATCCAAGAAGTGAGTTCGGACAGATAAAGAAGGGAGAACCTTTCGAAGTGACAGTAACGGTTGCCGTATATCCGGAATTTGAAGTAAAGGATTACAAGGGTGTTGAGATTGAAACTGTAAAGGCGGAGGTTACTGACGCTGATGTGGATAAGGAAATCGAAAACCTTGCAGCAAGAAACTCAAGAATGGTTGAAGTGGAAAGACCGGCACAGGAGGGCGATACAGTTCTTATAGACTACAAGGGATTTGTAGGTGAAGACCAGTTTGAAGGCGGCACTGCAGACAGACAGCCGCTGAAGCTTGGTTCGGGAACATTTATTCCGGGATTTGAAGATCAGCTGATTGGAGTATGTAAGGGCGAAGAAAGAGATGTAAAGGTCACTTTCCCCGAGCAGTATCATTCAGAGGATCTGGCAGGCAAAGAAGCCGTATTCAAGTGCATGGTTCACGAAATCAAAGAGCAGGAAATTCCTGTTATAGATGATGAGTTCGTTAAGGACGTAAGTGAATTCGATACTATGGATGAGCTGAAGGCGAGCAAGAGAGAGGAACTTCAAAAGGCAGCCGAAGTTAAGGCCGAAAATGAAATGAAGAACAGCGCAATCGAAAAGGTTTACGAGGCAAACGACATTGACGTTCCCGAAGTAATGGTACAGCAAGAGATAGAGCAGACTCTCAACGAATTTGATCAGCAGCTGAAAGCTCAGGGCATGGACCTGAACACATATATGCAGTACATCGGTGAAGAAGCTGAGAAGATGACCGAGCAGCTGAGAGGTGAGGCATATAAGAAAACAAAGACAAGAATGCTGATAAGTGCAATTGCAGATCAGGAGAACTTTGAAGTGACAGAAGAAGAAGTAAATGCTGAGCTGGAGAATATGGCTAAACAGTATGGTCTGGAGGTTGATAAGCTCAAGGAGATGATCGGTGAACAGAACCTTGAGGTAGTCAGAGGCGATCTGAAAGTAAAGAAGGCGGTTGAATATATTTATGACAACGCCGTAAAAAAATAAGCAAAACTATTATTAAGTATCTTGAACAAGTATATTAAACAAGTATATTGAACGGAGGACCGGACATGGCATTAGTACCTTTTGTAATTGAACAGACAGGAAGCGGAGAAAGATCCTATGATATCTACTCCAGACTGCTGAAGGACAGAATCATTTTCATCGGAGAGACTATTGACGAGCACATAGCCAGTCTGGTTGTGGCTCAGCTTCTCTTTCTTGAAGCCGAGGATCCGGACAAGGATATAAACATATACATCAATAGCCCCGGCGGTTCCGTAACCGCCGGCATGGCTATATATGACACCATGCGTTACATTAAGCCGGAGGTTTCCACCATCTGCGTGGGAATGGCGGCAAGCATGGGAGCATTTCTTCTGGCTGCAGGCGATAAGGGTAAGCGCTACAGCCTGCCGAATGCCGAAATCATGATACATCAGCCCGTGGGCGGCGTTTCCGGCCAGGCGGATGATATAAAAATTCATGCGGAATGGATCATGCGGACAAAGGACAAGCTCAACAGGATTCTCAGCGAGAACACGGGGCAGCCTTTGGATGTGATCACGAGGGATACCGACAGAGATAATTTCATGTCAGCTGAAGAGGCTAAGGAATATGGAATTGTTGATAAGGTTATTGCTGAAAGATAGGGATAGGAGATACAAATGTCAAAGTATGATAATAACAATGAGCTTCGCTGTTCATTTTGCGGGAAACCACAGAGCCTGGTAAGGCGACTGATCAGCGGCTCGGGAGTATATATATGTGACGAGTGTGTGACACTCTGTCAGGAAGTGCTTGATGAAGAGGCTGCCGAAGCGGCCAAAGCTGCCGGAATAACCGAAGGCACCGTCATTGGCGAACCGGTAACCCTGCCGAAGCCGAAGGATATTCGTGATACGCTTGCCGAATATGTAATCGGTCAGGAGGATGCGAAGAAATCTCTCGCTGTGGCAGTGTATAATCACTATAAGCGAATATATTGTCACGATCTGGGTGACAGAGATGTGGAAATTCAGAAGAGCAATATTGTGATGGTCGGACCTACGGGAAGCGGAAAAACCCTTTTGGCCCAGACCTTGGCAAAGATTCTGGATGTACCTTTCGCAATTGCAGATGCCACAACCGTAACGGAAGCCGGCTATGTGGGCGAGGACGTAGAGAATATTCTGCTCAGGCTTATACAGGCGGCCGATTACGATATGGAGAAGGCACAGAGAGGCATAATTTATGTTGACGAGCTTGATAAGATTGCGAGGAAATCCGAGAACCCTTCAATTACCAGAGATGTGAGCGGCGAAGGTGTTCAGCAGGCTTTGCTCAAAATTCTCGAAGGAACCGTAGCGGATGTTCCGCCACAGGGTGGAAGGAAGCATCCGCATCAGGAATTTCTTCAATTTGACACAACCAATGTTCTGTTCATCTGCGGCGGTGCGTTTGACGGTCTGGACAAGGTTATTCAGAAGAGATTAGGTGAGAAGGTAATAGGTTTCAATTCACAGGTTTCCGGCAACAAAATCGAAAAGGATGAAATCCTCAAGCATGTTCAGCCTGAAGATCTGATGAAATACGGCCTGATTCCGGAAATAGTCGGCAGACTTCCCGTACTGGTAACTCTGGAGGAGCTGTCTAAGGATGCACTGAAGGATATCCTTACAAAACCTAAGAACGCCTTGGTTAAGCAATATGACAGACTTCTGGAGATGGACGGAGTACGGTTTGAAATTGAAGAAGAAGCCATTGATGCCATCGCCGAGATGGCAATTGCCAGAAAAACCGGTGCAAGAGGCCTCAGAGGCATAATGGAGAAGTTAATGACGAATATTATGTACGAACTGCCGTCAAGAAAGGATGTCACCAAGTGCATAATAACGAGGGAAACCGTAGAAGCGGATAAGGATCCCGAACTTGTCATCGAGCCGGCGGAAAAGCCGAAAAGAATATCAGGGGCGGCTTCTTAAGGCCGCCTTTGCACATAGATAAATGGAGGAAATATGGACGAAAAAAAGAGAGATACAGCAGTGATGGGTGCTGAATTCGTGGATCTGCCGATGATTCCCTTAAGAGGATTGTCGGTATTCCCCAATATGGTGCTGCACTTTGATATAGGACGAGAGAAGTCAATCAATGCCCTCGAGAAGGCCATGATTAACAACCAGTATATTTTTCTGGCATCCCAGATGGATGAGAACCTGGATTTACCTACACCGCAGGACTTCTATCACATTGGGACAATATGCAAAATCAAGCAAATGCTCAAGCTGCCGGGGGACTCTATAAGAGTCTTGGTTGAAGGAATTTCCAGAGGAAGGGTTTCCGAAATACTGTTTGAGGTGCCTTTCTTCAAGTGCAGAATTGAACCGCTTCCTGACGAGGAAGGGTTAGTACAGGAGCCTGAGGCGGAAGCTCTCATGAGAACCGTTCTTGGCAGCTTTAATGAGTATGTGGAAATAAATCAGAATCTGGCACCGGAGATTTTTTCGACAATTGTTTCGATTGACAATCCGGGTCGGCTGGCCGATATGATTGCTTCCCATCTGGAAATCAGACTGGAAGACAAACAGTCTATTCTGGAGATTCTGGATCAGAAAGAAAGACTCAAGAAGCTGAACGAGATTCTTCTGAAAGAAATTGAAATCCTGAACATTGAACAGGATATATCGACCAGGGTAAAGAGTGCAATTAATAAAAACCAGCGCGAATACTATCTGAAGGAGCAGATGCGTGCCATTCAGGAGGAACTTGGTGATGTTGAGGATACTGAAAACGAAGTAAACGGTTTCCTCGAGCAGCTTGCCGCACTTGAACTGGAAGAAAAAACACGAGAAAAGGTGGAGAAGGAGATAAGAAGGTTCGGAAAGATGCAGCCTATGTCCGCAGAGGCCACCGTCAGCAGAACATACATTGAGACCATTCTGGCTCTCCCTTGGAATACGCTGAGTGAGGATAACATTGACTTGGCTAAGGCCGAAGAGATTCTCCATGAGGATCACTACGGTCTGGACAAAGTTAAGGAAAGAGTTCTGGAGTATCTGGCGGTAATCAGGTTGTCCGAGAGTCTAAAGGGACCGATTCTCTGTCTCGTGGGACCTCCGGGAACAGGCAAAACATCCATAGCAAGAAGCATTGCACGGTCCATCGACAGAGAGTTTGTAAGGATGTCACTGGGAGGTGTTCGTGATGAAGCTGAAATCAGAGGGCACAGGAGAACATATATAGGTTCAATCCCGGGAAGAATTATTAGCTCCATAAAGGACTGCGGAACAAGAAATCCTGTCTTTCTTTTTGATGAGGTAGACAAGCTGGGTGCCGACTACAAAGGTGATCCGTCATCGGCATTGCTTGAGGTGCTTGATCCGGAGCAGAACAAGGACTTTACGGACCACTTTCTGGAAGTGCCGTTCGACCTGTCAAAGGTGATGTTCATAACTACGGCAAATACGACAGAAACCATTCCGAGACCTTTGCTGGACAGAATGGAAGTAATTGAAGTTTCAGGCTATACGGAAGATGACAAGATGAATATAGCAAGACAGTATCTGGTGCCGAAACAGATTAAGGAAAACGGTCTGGCCAAGAAGAACATATCCTTCACCGACTCCGGTCTGAAAACAATAATAGATTACTACACCCGTGAATCGGGGGTTAGAAATCTGGAAAGAGAAATAGGTAAACTCTGCAGAAAAGTTGCAAGAAAACTGGTTGCCGGAGAAGTGGAAAAAGTAAGCATGACAGGCAAGAAGGTCGAGGAACTGCTTGGCAAGAGGAAATTCAGATTTGATGTAATAAAGAACAAGTCTGAGGTTGGGGTTACAACCGGTCTGGCATGGACCATTGTCGGAGGAGAAACACTGTTCATAGAGACAACAGCTCTGCCGGGGACAGGCAAGCTGGAGCTTACCGGCATGTTGGGAGAGGTTATGCAGGAATCAGCCAAGGCGGGGATCAGCTATATCAGATCTGTTGCACAAAAGCTGGGAATCGAAGAGAATTTTTACAAGGATTATGACCTGCACATTCATATTCCTGAAGGCGCAACACCTAAAGACGGTCCTTCCGCGGGTGTGACCATATGCACGGCTATCATATCCACACTTACAGGCATTCCTGTCAGAAAAGATATTGCCATGACCGGTGAGATAACACTTAGAGGTAAGGTTTTGCCTGTGGGTGGAATAAGAGAAAAGGTGATGGCGGCTCACAGAGCGGGAATCAGAAAGGTTCTCATTCCTAAAGAGAATGAGGCGGACATTCAGGATATTCCGGAAGCTGTACGAAACGAGATTGAATTTGTTCTTCTGACCACCGTTAAGGATGCGCTTGAACAGGTGCTTGTGAAATGAAAATAAACAAATCGGAGCTTGAGGCTGTTGCGGTCAAGCCTGCACAGTACCCGCCTGAAAATCTGAAGGAAATAGCATTTGCTGGGAGATCCAACGTAGGTAAATCCTCCCTTCTGAATCTCATAACAGGGAGGAAGAAGCTGGCTCGTGTCAGTGGAAGTCCGGGCAAAACAAGGACGATTAACTTCTATCTTGTAAACGATGAATTCAGGATAGTTGACCTGCCGGGATACGGATATGCCAAAGTCAGCAAATCCGTGTCCGAGGGCTGGGGTCCGATGATGGAGCGGTACCTGGGCAGCAGACCCAACCTGCTGAAGGTGATCCAGCTTGTCGATATAAGGCACGCACCATCCGGGCAGGATGTGGAAATGTACGACTATCTGCGCCATTACGGACTGGACGGAATAGTGGTTGCAACAAAGGCTGACAAGATTTCCGGAAATCAGATACCCGGGAATATTAAAGTTATAAGACAGACTCTGGGGCTGTCGGCGAAAGACACAGTTATTCCTGTTTCGGTACTGAAAAGAACCGGATATGAAGATTTGCTTGATCTAATGGAAGAACTGCTGAAAGGAAGAAGTTAAAAGGAGAAAGAGATGCAGGTTTTTGGATTCAGGCTCCTCTGGAGCAGAATAAAAGCCATAAGATTTTTTATGGCTGATAAAACCGTGCCTAAGACCAAGAAGGCACTTATTATTGCGGGCATATTTTACATTATTATGCCTTTTGATTTGGTGCCCATTCTTGTTTTTCCGTTTTCCCTCATTGATGATATAGTAATATGGCTGGTGATTCTCTGGTATCTCAGACGCGAGCTGGACAGCTATTGGCACGGGGAAAAGCCAAAAGACTACTCACAAAAATTTCGTGGTAAAAGGGTTGTTGATGATGTAGAATATGTGGTAGTGGAAGACGAAGAAGATAGCAGCGAAGAGAGGGGCACGGAGGGCAAAAAATAATGCATAAAGAAACCATCGGAACGGTAATGATCACACAGGAAGAAATCTATGCCAAGGCTGCTGAAATAGGCAGGCAGATTACAATGGACTATGCGGGCAGGGAAATCGTACTTGTGGGAATCCTCAGAGGAGCAGTTCTGTGGATGGCGGACATAATGAAGAATATCAAGCTGGATATGATTATAGACTTCATGGCTGTGAGCAGCTACGGGGCAGCAACAAAGACCTCCGGCATCGTAAAGATTAACAAGGATCTGGAGACTGACATAGAAGGCAAGGATGTGATTATCGTAGAGGATATAATTGATTCCGGTGTTACTCTCAACTACCTTATGGGATATTTTGAACGCAGAGGTGCCGCTTCAATCAGAATATGCGCTCTGCTGAACAAGCCGAAAGGAAGAAGGGTGGAGATTGATGCAGACTATATTGGATTCGAAATAGAAGACATATTCATAGTGGGATACGGATTGGACTACGATCAGAGGTACAGGAATCTGCCGTACATAACATGGCTTAAGGAATAAAATATGGAATTCAGTTTCAGGAGCTTATGGAAGCTGCTGTTCGGCCGAACTACAATATTCATCGTGCTGTTGGCTCTGCAGGCTGTAGTTCTTATCGGCGGGGTGGCAATCCTCGGTTCAAAAGTTATCATTGCAAATAACCTGGTTGGTATTCTGTCTGTTATTATTCTGATATATATTCTCAATGCCAGACAGAATTCCAGCTTTAAACTGATGTGGATTATTATAATTGCGGTCACACCTCTTATTGGTGTACCGTTTTTTATTTACACAAAACTGCAGCCCGGTACCAAATATATAGGCGACAGCATAAGAAGAACCATGGCAAAACAGGAAACTTTGCTGATTCCGGATAACAATACGGTTAATCGGCTGATAGTAGATTCCGGAAACGAATACGGAATTTTTAAGTATATATACGAAGCGGGAGGATATCCGGTATACGATAATGCAGCACTGAAATATTTCCCCAGCGGGGAAGACAAGTTCGAGGAACTTATCATACAGCTTCAGCAGGCAAAAAAATTTATTTTTATTGAGTATTTCATAATAGACAAGGGGGAAATGTGGGGTCAGGTGCTGGAAGTTCTCAAAAAAAAGGCCGGGGAAGGTGTAGAAGTGCGGCTTCTCTACGATGGTACAAATACCATGACTCGTCTGCCGAAAAACTATCCCAGAAAGCTGCGTGCCATGGGAATCAAGTGCAAAGTCTTTTCGCCGATTCGACCATTCCTGTCAACTCACCAGAACAACAGAGATCACAGAAAAATAGTTGTTATCGACGGTCACACCGCCTTTACCGGCGGAGCCAATCTGGCGGATGAATACATCAACAGGAAAGAGCGATTCGGACACTGGAAGGATACAGCCATAATGATAAAGGGTGAAGCCGTTAACAGCTTCGCACTAATGTTTTTGCAGCTGTGGAACATAGGTGTAAAAGAGGAGGAATACTGTGGACAATACCTTTTTAAAGGGGATAATTATGTGGATTCTTCCATGAGAATGGGCGGATATGTGGTCCCTTACGGTGACAGTCCTTTTGATACGGAGGAAACCGGGAAAAGGGTATACCTGGATATATTAAACCGTGCCAGCAGTTACGTTCATATAATGACACCGTATCTGATTCTGGACGAAGAGCTGACCAATGCACTCATTTTTGCCGCCCAGCGAGGAATAGATGTTAAGATTATTCTGCCACATATACCGGACAAAAAATATGTATACATTCTGGCAAGAACACATTATGAAGAACTCATCTCAGGTGGAGTGAAAATTTACGAATACACACCGGGTTTCATTCATGCCAAGTCCTTTGTATCTGATGACGAGAAGGCCGTTGTGGGAACGATAAATCTTGATTTCAGAAGCCTTTTCCTGCATTTTGAATGCGCCGCTTTCGTATGGAATAATCCTGTTATCCGCGATATTAAAAGGGATTTCATGCATACTCTTGAGAAGTGTCAGAGAATTACCCTTATGGACAGTAACGAATACAGTCCGGTTGGAAAGATTGCCGGAAAGATCTTAAGGCTTATTGCACCATTGATGTAGGAGGATCACGTTTATGTTATTCAGCAACATAACGGTATTGAATGAAGAATATAAAGCTGTCGGCGGTAAGTATGTAGCAATCGACGGAGGCAGGATTGTATATGTCGGAGACGACAGACCGGAAGGAGATTTCGGTCGAGAAATAGATGGGCGCGGCAGGCTGCTTATGAGCGGCTTTTTTAACACACATGCGCACTCACCGATGACTTTGATGAGAGGATATGGAGAAAATCTGTCACTGCAGGACTGGCTCGGCACGAGGATTTTTCCTTTTGAGGCTCATCTTGACGACAATGCTGTCTATTGGGGGACAATGCTGGCGATGGCCGAATCTCTGAAGTACGGAATAGTGTCCACAAGCGACATGTATTATTTCTGTGACTACATGGCAAGGGCTGTAGCCGATGCGGGAACCAAAGCCAACATATCCAGGTCAATTGCCAATTTAAGCGGAAAACCTATAGAGACTCAGGCCTCATGGGCCGAGATGGAGGCCTTATACAGGGACTGGCACAATGGTGCCGGCGGCAGAGTGAAGATAGACATGGCCCTTCATGGCGAATACACATCCGATCCGGCTACCGCTAAGAGTCTGGCCGAATATGCAAAATCTCTTGATGACACCATTATGCATATTCATGTGTCGGAAACGGCAAGCGAACATGCGGAGTGCATCGAAAGGTACGGAATGACACCCGCAGCCTATCTGGCCGATGCGGGACTGTTTGAAGTACCGGCCATTGCAGCCCACTGTGTGTATGCGACGGAGGATGACCTTGATATTTTCAGGGAGAAAGGTGTTACCGTTGCAACAAATCCGATAAGTAATATGAAGCTGGCCAGTGGTATATGCGATGCGGACAGGGTGCTGAGAAACGGCGTGAATCTGGCTGTAGGGACGGACAGTGTTGCCAGCAACAACAGTCTTAATTTTTTTGAGGAAATGAAAGTGCTGGCCATAGGAAACAAGGTTTTTACCGGGAATCCCACGGCAATGACACCTGAAGAGGTTTTGCGTGCAGCGACGGAAGGCGGCGCCAAAGCTCAGGGAAGAAACGGCGGCAGGGTAAGAGAGGGTCTGGATGCAGATCTGATTGTTGTCGATGTCTCGTTCATAAATATGTATCCGGTTCACAATATGGCGAATAATCTGGTGTATTCCTGTTCAGGTGACCAGGTGGAGATGACAGTTGTGGACGGCAGAGTGCTCTATGAAAAGGGAGAGTTCACTACCATAGATATAGAAAAAACTATTTATGAAGTGGACAAGGCAACGGAAAGAATATTGGGAAAGTTATAGTATGACGAAAAGATCACTGGTACAGAGTGCGGCGATTCTGTCGGCGGCGGGGCTTATATGCAAATTCCTCGGAGCTACTTTCAGGATACCTCTGGCAAACTGGATAGGTTCTGAGGGAATGGCGAATTATTCGCCTGCCTATCAGCTCTATGCTTTCCTTCTGGTGATTGCGACGGCGGGTGTGCCTGTGGCCATTTCAAAGCTGACGGCAGAGAGAAACGCTGTGGGAAAATATAAGGAGGCATACAGAGTATTCAGAATTTCACGGGCACTTATGTTTGCTCTGGGGCTTACCGGAGCACTGATTCTGTTTTTTTTCTCTGATTTCATAGCGGAACTTATAAATGTTCCGGGTTCCTCTCTAAGCATGAAGGCAACAGCATTGGCACTGGTGCTGGTACCGATAATGTCCGCATACAGAGGTTTTTTTCAGGGAATGCAGGAAATGAAGCCCACTGCATACTCGCAGATTGTTGAGCAGGTGTTCAGGGTTGTAATCGGACTGCTCATGGCCGTGCTTATGATGAAGGGTCTCATGTTTGCGGCCGACTACGATGTCTATGAGAGAGGTGCCGCAGGAGGGTGTTTCGGAGCCACTGCGGGCGGAATAGGCGGTCTGGGCATCATGATGATAATCTATTTCCGAAACCGAATTACAATCAGAGAGAGAATAGATTGCGATGAGCATACGCATATGGAGCCGGTCGGCAAAATAATCAAAAAAATAGTTGCCATAGCCATTCCTGTCAGCATAGGCTCCGCAATTATGCCAATAGTGAACCTGACCGATGGTGCTGTCGTAGTTACAAGGCTCATGGCTGCAGGTTACGACCAGACAATGGCCAAGGCCATGTACGGGCAGCTGTCGGGATTCGCCCAGCCGTTAATCTCATTTCCGCAGGTATTTATGCAGGCAATAGTTCTCAGCATAGTTCCCATGGTTGCTGCAGCCGTTAAGCTTGGGAACAATGAAGAAATGAAGACCAATGTCATACTCAGTCTGAGAATGGCAGCGGTAATAGCTATACCTTGTGCAGTCGGGCTGATCGTTCTGGCCGAACCGTCTCTCCTGCTGCTATATCCGGCACAAAAGGCCGATGCTCTCGCTGCAGTACCATGCATGCAGATACTGGCGGTGGGTTTCATATTCTCGGGATTGATTTCAGCTATGACAGGAGTCCTCCAAGGCATAGGCAAACAGAATTATCCGGTAATCAATCTGGCAATCGGCGTACTTGTAAAGATTATAATAACCTGGTCTCTTACGGCCGTTGCATCAATAAATATAATCGGTGCCGCCATAGGAACAATGTGTGCATTTATTGTTGCGGCTACACTGGATTTTATCTGTGTCAGAAAATTTACCGGTGTCAGAATACCCGTTGGTCTTACGGTGGTTAAACCGCTGGTTTCATCACTGGTTATGGGTGTTGCTGTGAAAATATGTTATCTGCTTCTGTCAACGGTTATGGGGAGCGGAACATCAACACTTATTTCCATTCTCCTTGGTGTGTGTGTTTATGCATTGATGATTTTAAAAACCCGTGCAATTTACAGGGATGAGTTGCAGTCAATAAAGGGTGGCGGCAAAATTGTAAAAATATGCGATAAACTTAAGCTGTGGTAGGCAAAAAATCTCGTTTTCCGTCTTGACAAAAAGGGGGGAAAATGGGACAATATCAAGCGTGATGGATATGATTATTTATATTTAAATATTAAGGAGGATTTATTAGATGAACAAGGCTGAATTAGTTGCTGCAGTTGCAGAAAAGACAGGTTCAACGAAGAAAGATGCTGAACTGGCAGTTAATGCTATGGTATCATGTGTTGAAGAAGCTCTTCTGAAGGGTGACAAGGTACAGTTAATCGGCTTCGGTACTTTCGAAGTTCGTGAAAGAAAGGCCAGACAGGGCAGAAACCCTAGAAAGCCTGGTGAAGTTATCGAAATAGCAGCATCAAAGGCTCCTGTGTTCAAGGCAGGAAAAGCTCTTAAGGATGCGGTAAACAAATAAATCACGAATTAGGCGGACAACTTTGTTGTCCGTCTTTTTTTTATGCCGTACGGCTGATATAATATAACCATGAGAATAGACAAATTTCTGAAAAACAGCAGAATAATAAAGAGGCGTACTGTCGCCAAAGACGCATGCGAACAGGGAAGAATAACCGTAAATGACAGAACAGCCAAACCGGGAACGGAGGTAAAGGTAGGCGATGAGGTTTATATTCAGTTCGGAAACGGTTCTTTGAGAGTGCGTGTTGAAGCATTGACCGAATCCTGCAGGAAAGAGGATGCAGACGGAATGTACACTGTTATGGATTAACAGTAGTATGCAGAGGGGTGAATTATGAGCAGAGGATCGAAAAAAAGGCATTTGAGCCCGGAGGCCAGAAGAATAAGAAGAAGAAACAATCAAAAAATCAGGCGACTGGTTCTGTTGATGTTTGTAATAGTAGTTGCTCTCGGAGTTGCTTCTCTGGCACTTTTTAAACCGGGAGGAGAGGACGGACCGGACGGGAAAAAGGTCGGTACTCAAAAGGAAACCACCATAGTTGTGAGCAGTGCGGGAGATATCATTCTGCATGATCCTTTTCTCGTTTCCTCTGAGTACAAAACCGGAGATGGATACGACTACAAAAGCTGCTTTAAATTCATAAGAGATTATTATGAATCCGCCGATTTTATGGTGGTTAATCTGGAGACGACTTTAGCGGGTAAGGAAAAGGGTTATGCAGGATATCCTGCATTTAATTCCCCGGATGAGATCGCTTCGGATCTTACGGAATGCGGTGTTGACCTGATGCTTCTGGCCAACAATCATATTTATGATACGGGTAAGAGCGGTTTTTTGAGAACCAGTCAGTTCTTGGAGGATAAAGGAATCCTTCATACGGGAGCAAGAAACTCCGATGATGACAAGCCTTATTTCATCAAAGAAATAAAGGGGATAAAGCTCGGAATAATAAACTATACTTATGAAACACCGGGTGCGGGCAAATCCATAAATGCCAATACCATGGACAGCAGTGTTGCCGGATATCTCAACTCATTTGATCCGGAAAATCTGGACAAATTTTATGAAGAGTTCAAAAAAAGATTGGAAGAGATGAGAAGTGAGGGAGCGGAGTTCATTATTTTTTATCCGCACTGGGGCAATGAATATATGACAAAGGAAAACTCCTATCAGCATGAAATGTCACAAGTACTTTGCAATATGGGTGTTGATGCTGTTATCGGCGGTCATCCTCATGTGGTGCAGCCTGTTGACATGCTTACCAGTGAAGATGGGAAGCATAAGATGTTCTGTGCATATTCCATGGGTAACCAGCTTACCAATCAGCGAAGGGAATATGTGCCGATGAAATCGGGTCATACTGAGGATGGTATGATTGTCAGCCTGGAAATAACAAAAAATAAAGAAGGCGTGGTCAGCCTGACAAAGGTCTCATGCGTACCCGTCTGGGTTGAAAAGACCGGCAAACCCGCCTACTATATTTTAGCTGCCGATGAGTATGATTCCTTGGAATCCGACACCGGTCTTTCAGGTGTGGGAGCTGAAGCGAAGGCTTCCGCTTCGAGAACCCATGCCATTATTGATGAAGGATTGAAAAAGGTAAACGAAGCATTACATTCTTCCAGAGAAGGGGAATCAGAGTAACCTGAATGACAAACATCACTGCACACTTGATAATCCTTGCAGGGAGCAGAGCCAGGAAACCCTGACCCATGAGGATCATCAGCCAGAAGGTGTCTAATACCAGATTCAGAAAAACGCTTATTATCAGGTTTGGAAGAATGGAGCTTCTAAAGGTAACTTCACGATTGTGATAGAAGATGCCGTAAACGATTCCCGTAAGGAAAGCTGTAACCGTGAAGCCGGGGAAATAGGTGCCGCTGGGGAATATTACCATGCCCAGAACGTCAGCCGCGGCATATCCGATTCCGGCCCAGATCGGGCCGAACTTGATGCCCATAAAGGCACATGGAAGAAATCCGAAGCCTATTCTCACTATGGGTGTGTTGATTGAGGCGAATCTGGTCAGCACTACAGATAATGCGATTAGAAACGCCATCATGACGAGTCGCTGTGTTGATGATTTTTTTTGCATAAAAAACCTCCCTTTCCACTGTGATAGATGTAGTTTACTTCCGTAGATAACTACACTGAGGAAATAGGAGTATAACAGCTAAGTCCATTGTGTAGTAGCGGACGCGACATTGTATCGCGGATAATCCCTTCGTTCATGGGCAACATCCCATCCCATGACACTTTACGCACAATACCTACTCTACGTGTGTCAATTATAGCATAGAATATTTACATAATCAAGATATGAACAAAAAGAGTATAATCTCATACGGAATGAGTGCACTGCTGTACACATTCTCTTATATGGCTATCGGTGCAATGATGCCGATGATCGCTCAGCATCTCTCAGGGATAGGATTTGACGGAACTCGAATCGGTATCATAACAGCTATGGGCACACTGACAGCCATCTTTGCCGTTACCTTTTGGGGTAAAGTATACAGCGGCAGCAGAAGAAAGGTCGCTATTATCGAATTATTGTGTATTTGCGCCGTAATTATGGGAGTTTTTCTATCAGGTGCAAAATCATTTGTACCGGTTCTTTTTCTGTTTGGAGGCATGTATTTTTTCCAGGCTCCTATAATGTCACTGATTGATTCCCTCACTGTCCTTGATGAGGCTAAGGGATTCGGCGGGAAGCGTGCCTGGGGGGCAGTGGGATTTGCTCTTGGAATCTTTATCTGCGGTATTTTAGCCGACATTAGAGGAGCGGAGATTTTATTTCTTATTTACGGATTTTGTTTCACATTTACATTCGTGATACTTGCGTTTATAAGAAGGAGAACGGATATTGTCCGGGCTCATCTGCATGAGGCATCCGGTGCAGCATACAGAGATTTATTTAAGGAAAAGAAAGTTGTGATGCTGTTGACATGCATGTTTTTTATGGGAGGAACCAATGCCGCCAACAACACATACTTCAGCTTCCTCTATATTGACGGCGGCGGAACGACTGCAGGTGTGGGCATAACCATGCTGCTCATGGTTGGCAGCGAGGTCCCGTTTATGGCCTGGTGCGACAAGCTGTCCGGCAAATTTGGCATGGAGAGACTTATCCTTGCAGCCATGGCGGTATCGGTAATTCGTTTCCTTACGTACGGCTTGGGGTTGCCTTGGTGGGCTCTTGTAATCATGTTTGTAACTCAGGGGATGGTTAACGGTATTATTCTTGTTGAGTTCGTCAGATATATTGCGGTAATAGCACCTCCCGGCTGTAAAAGTCTGGCAATAACTTCTTATTATATTATCGGCGGAAACATAAGCACCATCCTGTGCCAGATTATCGGCGGCGTAGTGCTGGATGCTTTCGGTAGCCCGGGAGTATATACTTTTTTCGGGCTGTTTAACCTTGTTGGAGTTTGCCTTTATATTATATTTAAGCTGTATAAACCCGATGAGTCCTAATAAACTGAAAGTTACCTGAAAGTTATTTAAAAAAAGGTGTTGACATCGTAAATATAATTGAGTATCATTTAGAAGTTGTCGCGTAAGGCGACAATTTAATTGCCGCTCAGCCGGTGTTTGAAGCATGAAAAACATCTAAAAACATCTTGAGAAAGATTAAATACAGTTGACAAACAAGCTGAGTTTTGGTAAAATTAAAAAGCTCGCAATAAACGAGCGACGGTGCTACAGTGCCGCGAAAATTGAAAACTTCATAGTGTAGAAATTTGAGTCATAGACCGAAAGGCTGCAATGCCGGAAGGTCAAAAATGAATCAAGAAACGATGCAAAAACCTGAAAAGGAAGAGAGCAAAGTTTCCGACAATTTCTAAAACCAAACAGCAATAATTCAGGAGATGAATTAAGCGAAACGCTAAGCGTCGGCAGTGATTTCCAACCGGCTGAAGCCGGGGAAATCTTGTATGAGGCCTGCGCGCCAAATCAGAGATTTGGGCAGGGCTTCGGGTTTTGGTATCAAACGATATTAAGGCATTAGTCTTGATAAATAATTTAATTTAGAGTTTGATCCTGGCTCAGGATGAACGCTGGCGGCGTGTTTAACACATGCAAGTCGAGCGAGAATCCTGCAGAACAACTCTTCGGATGAGTTCAGCAGGAGGAAAGCGGCGGACGGGTGAGTAACGCGTAGGCAACCTGCCCTTTGCAGAGGGATAGCCTCGGGAAACCGGGATTAAAACCTCATAAAGCCATAATATGACATCATCATATGGCCAAAGATTTATCGGCAAGGGATGGGCCTGCGTCTGATTAGTTAGTTGGTGGGGTAACGGCCTACCAAGGCGACGATCAGTAGCCGACCTGAGAGGGTGAACGGCCACATTGGAACTGAGACACGGTCCAAACTCCTACGGGAGGCAGCAGTGGAGAATCTTGCACAATGGGCGAAAGCCTGATGCAGCAACGCCGCGTGAAGGATGAAGGCCCTTGGGTCGTAAACTTCTGTTCTAAGGGAAGATAATGACGGTACCTTAGGAGCAAGTCCCGGCTAACTACGTGCCAGCAGCCGCGGTAATACGTAGGGGGCGAGCGTTATCCGGAATTATTGGGCGTAAAGAGTACGTAGGTGGTAACTTAAGCATGTGGTTTAAGGCAATGGCTTAACTATTGTTCGCCGCATGAACTGGGCTACTTGAGTGCTGGAGAGGAAAGCGGAATTCCTAGTGTAGCGGTGAAATGCGTAGATATTAGGAGGAACACCAGTGGCGAAGGCGGCTTTCTGGACAGTAACTGACACTGAGGTACGAAAGTGTGGGTAGCAAACAGGATTAGATACCCTGGTAGTCCACACCGTAAACGATGAGCACTAGGTGTCGGGGTCGCAAGACTTCGGTGCCGCAGTTAACGCATTAAGTGCTCCGCCTGGGGAGTACGTACGCAAGTATAAAACTCAAAGGAATTGACGGGGACCCGCACAAGCAGCGGAGCATGTGGTTTAATTCGAAGCAACGCGAAGAACCTTACCAGGGCTTGACATCCCTCTGACGTCCCGGATAACGACGGGAGTTCTTCGGACAGAGGAGACAGGTGGTGCATGGTTGTCGTCAGCTCGTGTCGTGAGATGTTGGGTTAAGTCCCGCAACGAGCGCAACCCTTGCTGTTAGTTGCCATCATTAAGTTGGGCACTCTAACGGGACTGCCGGGGATAACTCGGAGGAAGGTGGGGATGACGTCAAATCATCATGCCCCTTATGTTCTGGGCTACACACGTGCTACAATGGTCGGTACAAAGAGTCGCAAGACCGCAAGGTGGAGCCAATCTCAAAAACCGATCCCAGTTCGGATTGCAGGCTGAAACCCGCCTGCATGAAGCAGGAGTTGCTAGTAATCGTGAATCAGAATGTCACGGTGAATGCGTTCCCGGGTCTTGTACACACCGCCCGTCACACCATGGAAGTTGGGGGCGCCCGAAGTTGGACAAAAAATAGTTTACCTAAGGCGAAATCAATGACTGGGGTGAAGTCGTAACAAGGTAGCCGTTCGAGAACGAGCGGCTGGATCACCTCCTTTCTAAGGAGACGAGAGTTTCTGCACTATGATTGTTTTATTTGGGGAATTAGCTCAGCTGGGAGAGCACCTGCCTTGCACGCAGGGGGTCAAGGGTTCGAGCCCCTTATTCTCCACCACTACAATCTTGGAGGGTCAAATCTCCGGCAGTAAGATTGTATGCACATTGAAAACTGAATAAAGAATTTGTGTAAAAGCAAAAAATCGAAAACGAAATCGAGTATTAAAACTGTTAAGAGTAGAAAAAACAAGAAACTAAGCAATGAAAGTTGCGCAGGGTAAATACCGATTTCACCGAGAAAACCAGAAAATTTCACAAGAGTTGGACCTCCTCCGACAGTAGTAGGGGAAGGTCAAAGCAATAGTGAAGAAGCGGTCAAGTGCACGCACTAAAGTGCTGCACTTGTCGTATGAAACGGTCAAGTGCCACGCACTAAAGTGCTGCACTTGTCGTATGTGACCTACCGCCAAATCAAGATTTGGGGTTAGGTCATCAAGACCTGATTACGCTAGATCAGGCAAGATACTTTTGGTCAAGTAAGAAAGGGCATAAGGCGGATGCCTTGGCACTGGGAGCCGAAGAAGGACGTGACAAGCTGCGATAAGCTGCGGTCAGGAGCAAATATCCGATAACCCGCAGATTTCCCAATGGGGTAACCCACATGCGTTAATTCGCATGTATCTTCGCGTGAATATATAGCGCGAAAGAAGGAAACGGGGTGAACTGAAACATCTAAGTAGCCCCAGGAAAAGAAAGAAACATCGATTCTCTAAGTAGCGGCGAGCGAACGGGGAAGAGGCCAAACCGAGGTGCTGGCACCTCGGGGTTGAGGACCACCGCAGGGAATTCCGAAAGGATAGTCGAACTGTTTTGGAAAAGCAGAGCGCAGAGGGTGAAACTCCCGTAGACGAAATCCCGAAAGATCCCGGTGGCACCAGAGTAGTACCGGACACGTGAAACCCGGTATGAAGCCGGAGGGCCCACCCTCCAAGCCTAAATACTACCCAGTGACCGATAGCGAACAGTACCGTGAGGGAAAGGTGAAAAGAACCCCGGGAGGGGAGTGAAACAGAACCTGAAACCTTATGCTTACAATCGACGGGAGCGCAAGTGACCGTGTACTTTTTGTAGAACGGGCCAACGAGTTATGGTATGCAGCGAGGTTAAGTTCCTGGAGGAACGGAGCCGCAGGGAAACCGAGTCTTAACCGGCTTAAAGTTGCATGCTGTAGACCCGAAACCGGGTGACCTATCCATGTGCAGGTTGAAGCGAGAGTAAAATCTCGTGGAGGACCGAACCTCTATACGTTGAAAAGTGTTAGGATGACGTGTGGATAGCGGTGAAATTCCAATCGAACCCGGATATAGCTGGTTCTCCTCGAAATAGCTTTAGGGCTAGCCTTTGACGCAGATACATGGGGGTAGAGCACTGAATGTTCTAGGGGCCTTCACCGGTTACCGAAAACTATCAAACTCCGAATACCATGCAATCAAGTCAGGGAGTCAGACTATGTGAGATAAGTTTCATAGTCGAAAGGGAAACAGCCCAGACCTACAGCTAAGGTCCCCAAATGTAAGTTAAGTGGAAAAAGATGTGGAGCTGCATAAACAGCTAGGATGTTGGCTTAGAAGCAGCCACTCATTCAAAGAGTGCGTAACAGCTCACTAGTCGAGTGGCTCTGCGCTGAAGATAAACGGGGCTGAAACTTACTACCGAAGCTTAGGAATTAATGTAAATTAATTGGTAGAGGAGCGTCGTATGCGGGCAGAAGGCATGTCGTAAGGTATGCTGGACTGTATACGAGTGAGAATGTTGGCATGAGTAGCGAGAGGATGGTGAGAATCCATCCCACCGAAAATCCAAGGTTTCCTGAGGAAGGCTCGTCCGCTCAGGGTTAGTCGGGACCTAAGCCGAGGGCGAAAGCCGTAGGCGATGGACAACAGGTTGAGATTCCTGTACCACCGAAAGTTGTATGAACGAAGTGGGGACGCAGAAGGATAAGCAGAGCGCGCCGTTGGTAGAGCGTGTCTAAGCAGTGAGGCTTGTATGCAGGCAAATCCGCATACTGTAAGGTTGAGCTGTTATAGGGAGGGAAGATTAGTACCGGAAGCTGCTGATTTCACACTGCCAAGAAAAGCCGCTAGTGAGACTGTAGGTGCCCGTACCGCAAACCGACACAGGTAGATGAGGAGAGAATCCTAAGGTGAGCGAGAGAACTATTGTTAAGGAACTCGGCAAAATGACCCCGTAACTTCGGGAGAAGGGGTGCCATCGAAAGATGGCCGCAGTGAAATGGCCCAGGCGACTGTTTAGCAAAAACACAGGTCTCTGCTAAAGCGAAAGCTGATGTATAGGGGCTGACGCCTGCCCGGTGCTGGAAGGTTAAGGGGACTGCTTAGCCTCCACTAAGCGCATGACTTAAGGAGCGTGTGTTTAGTGGAGGCGAAGGCAAGAACTTAAGCCCCAGTAAACGGCGGCCGTAACTATAACGGTCCTAAGGTAGCGAAATTCCTTGTCAGGTAAGTTCTGACCCGCACGAAAGGCGTAACGATCTGGGCGCTGTCTCAACAATAGACTCGGTGAAATTGTAGTACCGGTAAAGATGCCGGTTACCCGCAGCAGGACGGAAAGACCCCATGGAGCTTTACTGCAGTTTGATATTGAATTTCGGCATTGCATGTACAGGATAGGTGGGAGACTGAGAGCTCAGAACGCCAGTTTTGGAGGAGTCACCGTTGGGATACCACCCTTGTAATGTTGAAGTTCTAACCTTGCACCGTGATCCGGTGTGGGGACAGTGTCTGACGGGCAGTTTGACTGGGGCGGTCGCCTCCTAAAGAGTAACGGAGGCGCCCAAAGGTTCCCTCAGTGCGGACGGAAATCGCACGCAGAGTGTAAAGGCAGAAGGGAGCTTGACTGCGAGACCAACAAGTCGAGCAGGTACGAAAGTAGGGCTTAGTGATCCGGTGGTTCCGAGTGGAAGGGCCATCGCTCAACGGATAAAAGCTACCCTGGGGATAACAGGCTGATACCGCCCAAGAGTCCACATCGACGGCGGTGTTTGGCACCTCGATGTCGGCTCGTCTCATCCTGGGGCTGAAGTAGGTCCCAAGGGTTGGGCTGTTCGCCCATTAAAGAGGTACGCGAGCTGGGTTCAGAACGTCGTGAGACAGTTCGGTCCCTATCCGCTGTGGGCGTTGGAGATTTGAGTGGAGCTGTTCTTAGTACGAGAGGACCGGGATGGACAAACCTCTGGTGTATCAGTTGTTCTGCCAAGGGCATCGCTGAGTAGCCACGTTTGGAAGGGATAAGTGCTGAAAGCATCTAAGTACGAAGCCCCCCACAAGAAAAGATCTCCTCCCTTTATGGGTAAGACCCGTGAGAGACTATCACGTTGATAGGTCGGAGGTGTAAGTGCAGCAATGTATTTAGCTGACCGATACTAATAGGTCGAATACTTGACCAAAGGTTTTTTAGGAGCAATCGGATTATTTGCTTTTGCAGATTCTTTTATTCAGTTTTGAGTGTGCATACACTCATGATTGAATATGCGGCGACTATAGCGAGGAGGACACACCTGTTTCCATACCGAACACAGAAGTTAAGCTCCCCAGCGCTGATGATACTTGGTGGGTGACCGCCCGGAAAAGCAGGACGTTGCCGCTTATTTTATTTTTTGAGCACTTTAACGTTTTTAGTAGTTTGCTGGTAATTTGCGGCTTAATATTAATAGTGGTTTTACAAAAAAAGAATGCCTTGGAAACCAAATTAAAGTTTCCAGACAGTCCAAATTTGTAGATGCTGGCTCTTCATAGATTATTAATTCAATGTGCCAACATAAATTCGATTTTTTGCCCAAATTCGGCTTGATGACTTTAAGTAGTATGTCACGACATCTACCAGTTTTCGACGCCTGTAACAGTCCAAGTACGAGGGAGGCAATGAGGCCGCCAAGATGGATTTACTGACCATTCAGAACCTATTTTATCATGAACAGAGATTCTAATATCAGAAAACTCATTATTTTTCAACTTTTCGCAAGTAAGTACTTTTTTTGTACAAGTATATAGGTAGCATTACTTTTTCTTGAATGTAGACTTAAGGTAGGAACTGAGGATACTTAAGCCCATAGTTGTTATAATTAAATTAGAGGAAAGGAGTGAAACATGCATAGCAAACTTGTTAAGTCTGCGATAAAGCCACTATAATAAAACAAAAAAGTTGCATTGATGAGGCAGAACATTTAAGTTATTGTAATACGAAAGAAAGGATGAATAAATATGAAAACTGATATTGAAATCGCACAGGCTGCAGAGAAGCAACCCATTGACCAAATCGCATCGAGTCTGGCAATTGATGAAAAGTATGTAGAATATTATGGAAAATATAAAGCAAAAATTGACTATAACTATCTGAAGGATTCTTCTGAGCCGGATGGCAAGCTGGTATTGGTAACGGCTATTACACCGACACCGGCAGGAGAAGGAAAGACCACAACAACAGTTGGTTTGGCAGATGGATTGAGAAAAATTGAAAAAAAGTCAGTAATTGCATTGCGTGAACCATCACTTGGACCTGTTTTTGGTGTTAAAGGCGGCGCTGCTGGCGGCGGATATGCACAGGTTGTGCCGATGGAAGATATCAATTTACATTTTACCGGAGATTTTCACGCCATAGGAGCAGCAAATAATTTGTTGGCTGCGATGCTGGACAATCATATTTACCAGGGGAATTCACTGGGAATCGACGTGCGCAGAATTACATGGAAACGCGTTGTAGACATGAATGACAGACAGCTGCGAAAGATCGTCAATGGTATTGGCAGTAGAGTAAATGGAATCCCACGAGAAGATGGGTATGATATCACTGTTGCCAGCGAAATTATGGCAATTCTCTGTCTGGCTCAGGATATTGCAGATTTAAAGGAACGATTGAGTCAGATCATCGTCGCCTATACCGGCGATTCAAAGCCGGTTACGGCAGGGGACTTAAAGGCGCAGGGTGCCTTGGCTGCATTGCTGAAGGATGCATTGAAGCCTAATTTAGTACAGACACTGGAAGGAACGCCTGCCTTTATTCATGGAGGGCCTTTTGCCAATATCGCCCATGGTTGCAATTCTTTGATTGCAACGCGTATGGCCTTAAAGCTGGGGGATTATGCTATTACGGAAGCAGGTTTTGGCGCAGATATGGGTGCTGAGAAATTTCTGGACATAAAATGCAGAATGGCTGGGTTTAAACCCGATGCCGTTGTTGTCGTAGCTACTGTCCGTGCTTTAAAGCATCATGGTGGCGCTGCGAAAGCAGAATTGGACAGAGAAAATCTGGAAGCCCTTCAAAAAGGTATGCCAAATCTGATGCAGCATGTAGAAAATATAACGAAAGTATTTGGGCTTCCGGCTGTGGTAGCCATCAATAGATTCCCGACGGATTCCGAAGCAGAACTGAAACTGGTTGAAGACAAATGCAGGGAGCTTGGCGTCAATGTGAAGCTGTCGGAGGTTTGGGCTAAGGGCGGAGAAGGCGCCGTTGAGCTGGCAAAAGAGGTTGTTCGACTGTGTAAAGAACCTTCGGAGTTTTCATATCTGTATGATGAAACAGAGACTATCGAAGAAAAATTAAATGCCATCGTTACAAAGGTGTATCGAGGTGCTTCCGTAGAATTAACAGCAGATGCCCAGAAGGATATGGCGCAGATCACTTCTCTTGGCCTGGATAAAATGCCGATTTGCATGGCCAAAACCCAGTTCAGCTTCTCCGACAATGAAGCCAATCTGGGAGCACCGAGAGACTTCAAAGTAACCATCAGAAACCTGAAGGTAAGTGCGGGCGCCGGCTTTATTGTTGCGTTGACGGGAAATATCATGACTATGCCTGGTTTGCCTAAGGTTCCTGCGGCAGAAAAGATCGATGTTGATAACAGAGGCAATATCTCGGGATTGTTCTAATGGAGGGCAGGGATATGGTTAAAGATTTTACATTATATTCATGCAGGGATTTCGTGAGAGTTCTTTCGTCAAAAGAGCCTGTTCCGGGAGGAGGTGGCGCAGCCGCTGTTGCAGGTGCCATTGGAATGGCTCTTGGCAACATGGTAGGTAGTCTTACCGTTGGCAAGAAAAAATATGAGAATGTACAGAACGATATCCTTAAGATGAAAGAACAGGCAGATGAATTACAGTTGGAGCTCCTTGATTTGACAGCAGAAGATGCGCAGGCGTTTGAACCACTATCAAAGGCGTATGGATTGCCCCGAAATACGGAAGAGGAAAGAGCGCACAAGGAGGCTATCATGGAAGAAGCACTAAAAAAAGCTGTTTTACCTCCAATTAAAATTATGCAGACATGTTGCAAGGCCATTGCTTTACATCAGTCTTTTGCAGATAAGGGAACGAGGATGGCAATATCGGACGTCGGATGTGGCGTAATCCTGTGCAAATCTGCTTTACAGGCCGCCAGCTTAAATGTTTTGATCAACACTAAATCTATGAAGGATAGGACCCATGCAGAAGCGCTTAACAAGCAAGTCAGGGAGATGTTAGATGAATATATGGCCATGGCAGACGAAATTTATGCACAGGTGTTTTCCAAATTGGTATAAAGATATAGGGTGGAGGAATATATGAAGGAATTAAAAGGCGCTCAGGTAGTCGCAGCCCTGAATGCAGATTTGATTAAACGCGTAGAAGAATTGAAAAGCAAAGGGATTAAACCAACTCTTGCAATCATTCGCATTGGAGATAGCTCCGATGATATTGCCTATGAAAAAGGGGCAACAAAGCGCTGCGAGACCATAGGAGTATCGGTGAAGAGATTGGTGATGGATAAAAACACTTCACAGGAGTCATTGATCCGCACTATTAATGAGGTTAATCAGGATGAAGAAATTCATGGGGTTTTGCTATTTCGCCCTCTTCCGGACCATATGGACGAGGAAACGGTATGCAACGCTTTAAAGCCGGAAAAAGATGTGGATGGTATCACAGCCGGCTCCATGGCAGGTGTGTTTATGAATTCTGATTTAGGCTTTGCACCTTGTACTGCGCAGGCTTGTATGGAATTGCTGGACTATTATGACATTGACTTGACCGGAAAAAAGGTAGCCGTTTTGGGAAGAAGCCTGGTGGTTGGGAAACCTGTGGCAATGATGCTTATGCAAAAAAATGCTACGGTAACTATCTGCCATTCCAAGACGAAAGATTTGAGGGAGCAGTGCCGAGAATCGGATGTGATCATTGCGGCCATGGGACGCGCCAAAATGATTGATGAAGGATATTTAACGAAAGGTCAGATTGTACTCGATGTTGGTATCAATATGGACGAAAATGGCAAAATGTGTGGAGATGTTAACTTTTCAGATGCCATATCTATTGTCGATGCAGTTACGCCGGTACCCGGCGGGATTGGAACCGTCACCACATCGGTTTTGGTAAAGCATGTTGTAGAGGCGGCAGAACATAGTGTTGTGGTCTAATGTTAATAGTGGATTCAGATCAAAAAAGACTGCCTTGGAAAACAAATTAAAGTTTTTCAAGGCAGTATTTTGACTTGAAACATACAAGGGGTTATAATTATATCTCAAGGGGATCTCTAATGTCAGAGAGGAGAAAAATTATGAAAAAGAAATTATTGGCTGTACTGACTTCTGCGGTGTTTGCCTTTGGTTTGCTTGGGCTGACGGGCTGTGGCAGTGATGGGGAAGAAGAAGCTTCATGGTATGGTGAAGATTTTGATGCATTTAGTGCGGCGATTGATCCGGAATTCACAAAAGAAGTTAATGAGACTATTGCAGGGTTCGGTGACGATGAAGCCACAGGTATGCGCTCGGCAGGTTCTCCGGCTGAGCTAGAAACAGCCGAGTATCTTGAAGGAGTAATGAAGAAGATCGGTCTTAAGAATGTCACATTATACGAGACGGAATTAGACAGCTGGACATTCAACGGTGCAAATATTACATTTACAAATGCTAAAGGCGAGAAAAAGAAAATAGATCTGGCCGGTTACCAGACAGACATCAAGGCCGATAACCGTGAAGTTGAACTGGTATATGTAAATCGCGGAACCGAAGAGGATTACGAAGGTCTGGATGTTACCGGGAAACTTGTTCTCTTTGAGATTAATCAGGAGGAAGACTGGTGGATAAACTATCCTGCCTATCAGGCTAAGGTCAATGGTGCTCTTTGTGCCATAGCCATGAGGGAGTTTGCTGAGGAAGATGAAGACGGAAATCGTATAGGAGTACAGGATGTTTGCGGACCTGCAGATGCACCCGCTCTGGCAATCAGCAGAAATGATGCGGAAGATCTTAAGAAGGCTATCAAGGATTCCGGTGATGACTCCATAAAAGTTACTTTTAACGCAGACTCACAGGTTACAAAGGGTGGGACTTCCCATAATGTATTTGGTGAGATACCGGGCAAAACCCCTGAAACAATCTTTGTGTTTTCGCATATGGATGGATATTTCCATTCAATATATGATGATGCACAGGGGGTGGCGGTATCCATGGCAATTGCAAAGGGCCTTATGGAGAGCGGTTATACGCCTGACAAGACCATCAGATTCTGTGTTCACGGCGCAGAGGAATGGGGGGTTGAAGGCAGCGAATATGACTGGTCCACTGGGGCATATGAAGAAATAATGACAAACTACCCCGAATGGGTGGACGGCGCATTCTGTATCGTGAATAACGATGGCGGATATGCTGTTGATGGGGAAAAATATAAGGGAACCAACAGCTCCATTGAACTGAAAGAATTTGTCAAGGGCAGTATCGGCGAATTCAACAAGGAAGGCAAGTATGAATGGTCCTATGATAATCTTTCAACGTATACCGAAGATTTTCAGTGGACAAGGGTAGGTATTCCTGCAATAGTGGCCGGAGACGGCAAGGGAACCGCATATTATAACATGGCATATCACTCCAACTATGACAGCTGGGAATACATGCCTCTGGATGAGGAGGGACTTAATGAAGTAATTGCAACTTTCGGAAAGATTGTAATAGACTTGGATGCCCGTGATGTCAGACCAATGAATTTCAAGGCAAGAATCAAGTCCTTCGAAAAGTCACTGAATGAAGATGCTAAAGAACAGTTTGCTGATGTAATAGCTGAAGGGTATAAAGCTGCAGAAGCTTTGCAGGCTAAGATGGAAACTGTCGAAGACGGAGACGATAAAGAAGCTGCAATAAAGCTTAACGAGCAGACTCAAGAAATATATGTTGCGTTTCAGGATGCACTTTTGGGACTGGATTTTATAAATGTGGATGCAATTATCAGACATGACCTTTATGAAGATAATCTTGATTCGATTGACGCTTCAATAGAAGCACTAGAAAAAGGAAATGTTCAGGAAGCCTATGATGAATACCTTTGGGCTATAGACTGGACATGGTATGACATGGTTTTTGATAAGGAGACATGCGATTATATGAAAAAACAGCTCTTTGACAACAGGGAGGGAACCTGGGGTGAAGGACTCATTAGATATCCACACGCTGATACGAATGCGATCGTTGTATCACTGAGAGATAAATATGACGAAAAGGATGCAGATTTAACCCGGGAAATAGCGGCACTGAAGGTTATTAGAGAGCAGCAGTATTCTTATCTGAAAAATACATATGCAGAAGAACTGGCAGGCCTTGAAAAAGCTGTCGAGCTGATGAACAGGGCAGCAGAATAAGCAAAATCTGACAAATGTTTTAATGAGAAAAGGTATGAAAAGGAGCGGTAAACCGCTCCTTTTTATGATATACTGACTGTGTCTGTTTTTGCGAAAGAGGAGTGTAAATGATTGTAATAAAATTCATTTTTGTGTTGCTAATACTTATACCTGTGGTTATTGTTATTATATACATAATAAACAACCTGACGGATGAAACTCTTAAGGAATCTGAGCGTGCCGCTAAAGCGGCCGCGGAGGCCAGGAAGCCGAAATATGACAGGTACGGTAACAAAGTTTATCCTTCCGCGGACAGGCATAACAATTTAAGTGCTGCGGAAAAGAGAAGCAAGCGCAAAGAAAGAAAGAAACGAAGAAAGAACACAAACAGAGAAGGTACCGGAGTATGAGAAAAGGACTGTTTATCACATTTGAAGGCGGTGATGGCGCCGGGAAATCAACACAAATAGACATCCTCAGAAAAAAGCTTGAGAAGGAAGGTTTTGAAATATATCTTACCAGAGAGCCGGGAGGGACTGATATAAGCGAGAAAATCAGAGAAATCATTCTTGATAAAAGCAATGCCGAAATGACAGCAATGACGGAGACCATGCTCTATGCTGCTGCCAGAGCACAGTTAGTTGAACAGGTAATCAGGCCGGCGGTAAACGACGGAAAGATTGTTATCTGTGACAGATTTGTGGATTCCAGCATAGCTTATCAGGCATACGGCAGGAATCTGGGTGATGCTGTCGGTATAATAAACAGCTTTGCTGTCGGGGACTGTATTCCGGATATGACCATTCTTCTTAAGGTTGATCCTGAGGAGGGAAGCAGGAGAATAGCCGCCAGGGAGCATGACAGAATCGAAACCGCATCTCGAGATTTTCACATGAGGGTATATGAAGGCTACCTGTCACTTGAGGAGAGATATCCGGAAAGAGTCATCGGCATAGATGCAAAGCACACAATATATGAAATCGCAGAAATTATAGATGAAAAAGTGAGAGTACTCCTTAATGATATTCGATAATTACGATGAAAATTCTAAATTGGTCATTCGCTTGGAAAATGCCGTAACGAACAGCAGGATTTCCCATGCATATATATTTGAGGGGGCAGTAAGTACTGATAAAGAAGGTTTTGCCGGAAGTTTTATAAAGGGGATTCTCTGCCCGGATGGCAGAGGGGACAACTGTGGCAAATGTTCAGGATGTGAAAAAGTAGATCATGGCAATCACGAGGATGTCATGTACATCAGAAAGGAAGGGTTATCAGTTAAAGATGCTTCTATCACACAAATGCAGGAAAAGCTTAAGGTCAAACCTCTGGGAAAACGGAATGTGGCTGTAATAGCGGATGCTGATACCATGACGAAAAGAGCACAGAACAGGCTGCTGAAGACTTTGGAGGAACCGCCGGGAGATTCGGTTATAATTCTTCTTTCGGAGAATCTGGAAAATTTGACACAGACGATATTGTCACGATGCGTTAAATACAGAATCAGCGGTAAAGGGTTATCAGAGTATGGTAAGGAGATGGAATGTGCTTCCAAGGTGGTTAAAATGCTCCTTGAAGGCAGAAATTATCATGAAATCAAGCCTTTGATAGAGGAGGCTGCAAAAGAAAAGGATGCGGCAGTCAAACTTCTGGATGAAATGCAATTGGTTTACAGAAATAAAATTATGGAAAAATCGTCGGGCATTCATTTAAACACGACGGGGGATATTTACGAAGGAATATATGCGGTAGAAGAGACCCGGAGAAAGATTTTACAAGGACTTTCTCCGGAATATATGATGAAAAAACTGCTGCTCAGCGGAAAGAGCTGAGTGCTACGGAGGATAAAAATGGCTAAAGTTGTAGGAGTTAAATTTAAAGATGCGGGTAAGATGTACTATTTCGCGCCGGGAGATACCCCTGTTTGCTTGGGGGATAATGTTATAGTTGAGACCGCCCGAGGACTGGAATTCGGAAAGGTTACTCTTGAGGAAATCGATGTCAGGGATTCGGAAATAGTATCACCGCTTAAAAGCATAATCAGACTTGCTACAGAAAAGGATGTTAAAAGGCATCAGGACAATCTGGCAAAAAAGGAACAGGCACTAAAGCTTTGTCAGGAAAAGATAGATGCTCACAACCTAGAAATGAAGTTGATTGATGTAGAATACACATTTGATAACAGCAAGGTTGTCTTTTATTTTACTGCCGACGGCAGAGTGGATTTCCGTGAATTGGTAAAAGATCTTGCATCGGTTTTCAGGATGCGAATAGAACTGAGACAGATAGGTGTCAGAGATGAAGCAAAGATGATTGGCGGCGTAGGAAACTGTGGAAGAGGGCTTTGCTGCAACACTTGGCTTTCCGATTTTGAGCCGGTTTCCATAAAGATGGCAAAAGTACAAAATCTTTCTCTCAATCCAACTAAAATATCCGGAATTTGCGGCAGGCTTATGTGTTGCCTGAAATATGAAAATGATATATACATTGAATTAAAAAAAGGGATGCCTAACGTTGGGGAAAAAATTAAAACTCCCGATGGTATGGCGGTTGTAACCGATGTAAATATTCTGGAAACAATCATCAAGGCCAGACTTATTGTTGAGGAGGCAGGTGACGGAAAAGACAGTGAAGAAAAACTGAGTACTGAGATATATACATTTGATAAAAATGAGATCAGAAGGCTGGGGAGGAAGAACAGCATAAACAATAAGAAGCAGGATGATTTCGCTGATATGGATAAGGATACTATAGATGAAATCAGAAAGCTGATGAAGGATTGATGAGAGCAGTGAGATGGATAATATAGGTTTCGGAAACTTAAAACTCTATCAGGATGGGGAAGGATTCAAGTTCGGTGTCGACGCAGTGATACTGGCGGATTTCGCTGACATGATGTGTTCCGAAGCAGAGGAGGTTGTGGATCTGGGAACGGGAAACGGCATAGTCCCGTTTATTCTCAGCCATAAAAATCATAAATGCAGAATTACAGGAATTGATATTCAGGAGAAGGCCATCAGGCTGGCAGATATGGGCTGTTACGAGAATGGTCTGGAGGAAAGAATTCGTTTCATAAGAGAAGATGTTTCCAATCTGCGGGAGACTTGCCCGGATCTGGGGAAAAGTGCTGACCTTGTAGTCTCCAATCCGCCATACTTTCCCAAAGGGACAGGATTGATAAACAGCAACTCGGGGAAATATATATCCAGGCATGAAACAACATCCACTTTGAATGACTTCGTCGAAGTTGCCGCGTGGATTTTAAGAGACAGAGGTCATCTGTGCATGGTTCACAGACCATCCAGGCTCGTTGATTTACTTACCGCATTCAGAGGCAATTCAATTGAACCTAAAGACATCAGATTTGTAAATTCCAAAAGAGGTGAAATTCCCAATATAGTACTGGTGCACGGAGTATTGGGCGGCGGGAAAGAACTGGAATTTATGAAAGAGTTATCAATATATGATGAAGACGGTGACTACAGTGCGGAAATACTTGAAATATATGAGAAAAACACTGCCAAAACATAGCAATTAACAACGTTTTTTATAACAAACTTGTTGAAAATATTTCCAAATTGTGCAATAATGATGGCACGACACTGGAGGTGGAGGAGATGAGTGTAACAATCGATCTTAAAACATTATTTTTAATACTGTTGTTTATAGCCCTGATAATTCTTATCATATATGCGGCGGTGATGATAAAAAAGCTTTTGGTTACTCTCGACCGCACAAACAAAATCCTTGAGGATGTCCAGGTCACAACCAAGATTGTGGCTGACAGGAGCAAGGACGTGGATGGGATAATAGGAAATATTTCCGAGTCCGTTGCCAGCGTATCATCCTCACTGAAAGGAAGCCAGACAACTGTTGCAGCAGTTGCAAGCATAGCTAAATCGCTTGCGTCGCTGAGGGGGCTTGTTGCCAAGAAGGACAAAGGCAAGAAGGAATGATGCAGTAATGCTGCGATGATTGAAAGGAGCAATGTTAAGATGAAAGCTACAGGAATCGTTAGAAAAGTTGATGAACTTGGCAGAATTGTGTTGCCAATAGAACTGAGAAGAACATTAAACATTGAAATAAGAGACCCTCTGGAAATATATGTTGACGGCGAGTCGATTATGCTCAAGAAGTATCAGCCGGCATGCATTTTCTGCGGAAGCTCGGATGACGTTAAGCAGATATACGGTAAAAACGTGTGCGGCAAATGCATCAAGGAACTTCAGGAGCTATAGGAATAAACAAAAAAGGTGCAATTCATTGCCCTTTTTTAGGTTAAGAACCGATAAACAGATTATGTTATTGGAGGCATCAAGTGGCAAAGTTATTAGTAAGAAAAAGCGGTCCGCTGTCAGGCGAAGTTACGGTTTCAGGTTCAAAGAATGCGGTGCTTCCCATCTTGGCAGCAACTCTGCTCACAGATGAGAAATGTGTGATAAAGGATGTACCGGCACTGAGAGATGTTGAGGTTATGTGTAACCTGCTTGAGAGTTTGGGAGCAACTTTAGAAAAGAGTCCGGAAGATAATGTTGTTGAGGTTGTTGCTAACGGCGAGATCAAATCTGAAGCACCATATGATCTTGTAAAGATGATGAGAGCATCAATTCTTGTTCTTGGCGCATTGCTTTTGAGAACGGGGCGTGCCGTAATCCATCTGCCTGGCGGATGTGCCATAGGAGAGAGACCTGTCGAATTGCATCTTAAGGGACTGAGGGCTTTGGGCACCACTATTGACGAAGCCCGGCTCGCCAAGGGTATAGTTGATGCCAGAGCCGGCAAGCTCAAGGGGAGCACAATATATTTGGATTTCCCAAGTGTAGGAGCTACAGAGGTTATTATGATGGCCTCAAGTCTGGCTGAGGGAACCACTTTCATCGAGAATGCCGCTCAGGAGCCCGAAATAGTGGATCTGGCAAATTTTCTTAATAAAATGGGAGCCAGAATCAAAGGAGCCGGAACGGACACAATCAAAATTGAGGGTGTTGAAAAACTGGATGGTGTATCTCACGGCGTAATTCCCGACAGAATTGAAGCCGGCACATTTATGGTAAGTGCTGCTATTACCGGGGGACGTATTCTAATAAAGAATATGTTACCGGACCATCTCAAGGCGGTTACATCCAAGCTTAGAGAGTGCGGTGTGGTTGTAGAGATGGGGGAGGACGGCGTAATCGTCGACGGAAGCCGGAACCCCATAGTTTCCACAGACATAAAGACGCTTCCTTATCCGGGATTCCCTACGGATATGCAGTCACCGTTTATGGCCTTGCTTACCGTAGCGAAAGGACCCAGTGTTGTAATAGAAACCGTATTTGAAAACAGATTTATGCATGTTGGAGAATTTAACCGTATGGGGGCAGCGATAAGAATTGAAGGCAAATGTGCCATTATTCCGGGAGACAGAAAGCTCTTGGCGGCACCTGTTGTTGCTACGGACCTCAGAGCGGGTGCAGCAGTGGTTCTCACAGGACTGGTTGCTGATGGTGTTACCGAGGTATCGCAGATATATCATATCGACAGAGGCTATGAGAATTTCGTTGAGAAGTTAAGAGGCTTAGGAGCCGATATAGAACGAATCGAAGATTGATCAAAGATAATAAATGCCGGCACCGAGCCGGCATTTTCTTATTGCCTTTCTTGTGGTCTTGTTGTATGTAAGCGTCAAACCATGACACATTGAATTTAGCATCGTGGTTTGTATACTATAGTGCACGATGGTGTACTATTGTGCACTATTGCACACTATAGCATGCGTTAATACGACTGATTTATTGCCACGCTGCAGATGCATTTAACATCTTCAGCCCATGGCATGAGCTGCTCAAGATCATAATCCGCATCCTGCGATAATTTCTCGAAAATGTACTCTAGATATTTGAACGGATTCAGATCATTTGCTTTAGCTGTTTCAACCAGACTGAAAGCGATTGCTGTCGCTCTTGCTCCGGATGGTGTATTGCAAAACAGGAAGTTCTTCCTGGATATAACAAATGGTTTGATGCTTCTCTCGGCAGTGTTGTTGCTGCACTGGAGTCTCCCATCAAGCATGAATGCTCTGAGAGACTTTTCCTGGTTGCGGCTGAACACGATTCCATCTCTGAACTTTCCTTTTAAGATATTATCAGGATTAAACGAGTGTATCCATTTGAAATAAGCATCCAGTATCGGTGCTGTTTTTTCCATTCTGATTTGCGTCCGTTCCTCCGGAGACTTATCCCCCAGCTTGTCACGCTCAATAGCGAATATCTTATCTGCATATGCAATGGCAATATGGCTATTAGTGTTCGAATTTTCCTGCTCTGCTTTAGGCAAGACCTTAATTGCATCACAAAAGTACCGCCGGGCATGTGCCCAGCAACCGACTGAAGTTGCAGGATCTGATTCACGATTCGTAACCGAGTTGTAGCCGGAATATCCATCTGTTTGCAGATATCCTGAGAAATCTCTCAGGAAATTCGCCGGATTTTCCATTCTCCGGTTATCCTGATACTCATAGAGTACTATCTGACTTCCGGGATCCCATATACTGCTTCTATACAGCCACATGTAGCTGTCTGATGTGGCCGGTTTCCCCGGTTCGTGCAGTACCTGTACCTTGGTTTCATCCGCTTGGATGATATCCCTCTTCAGAAGGTTCTCTTTCAGGATGTCATAGACACCTTCCAGGTAATATTCGCTGCACCGGACTACCCAACTTGACATTGTCTGCCGACTTAACCGGATGCCATTTCTTTTGTACTCCTGCTCCTGTCTGTATATCGGAACGCCATCTACGAATTTACGCTTGATGATGTCTGCAACAAACGATGGCGATGCAAGAGCATTCCTTAAAAGCGGTTTCGGAGAACCGCCCGTATGCATTGGGTTCTCTATGCCGTTTTTCTGACAGTTTCTGCAGGTATATACGGCATCATGATATTCGTTTACCTTGACCTGTGCCGGAATCACGACCAGTTCCTTGCGGATGGTTTTCTTGACTTCTGTCAATTTTTCACCACAGTTAGGGCAGTCCATTTGCTCTTCGGTAAGTCTGAAGTTGATAATTTCTTTTGGCAGTCCGCTTACCATGCGTTCTTTACCGCCTTTGGTCTTCTTCTTTTTAGGTGGTGCCACCTTGGCCAGATCCGGTTCGGGAAAATCTTCACCGGCTCCGTCTACTGTCCATTCAGCCTCATTAAAAAGGGATATCTGGTCATTATCAATTATACCTTGCTCACTGGAGGATCCAAAGCGCTGCTGACGGGACAGCCTGAACTGTTCTTCCAGCCACTTGATCTTCTGCTTCTGGGACTCAATTTCCGTTGTCAAATCCACAATATTCTGTTCCAGTTCCGCCCTTGTCATGGACGAAAGGTCTCTAGTAATCGCCTTGTTTTCCATGCATAAATGATATCATAAATGTATGTGTTTTTCAAGGCTTAAACGTTGAAATTTCAACGTTTAATAGCATTTATTTATGATTATTTTTGGCCAATTACATTGATATGAATCTACGCTTTTTAAGCACACATTCCATCTCCAGTCCATAAAGAAGTCGTCTTAAATCGTGAGGGCTGACATTAATCTTGCCACCTTCTGCTTCGGATATTTCAGGAAATCGGAATCCCCCTCGCTCAAGTCGTTTGTAGTAAACAACAAAACCATTCTCATCCCAGCGCAATGCTTTGATTTTATCCTTCTTTTTATTGGTAAACACGAACAGTGCTTTCTCATATGGATTCATTCGGTGGATTCCTTCCACCAGCATGAGTAATCCATTCATTTGCTTGCGCATATCAACGCTGCCGCCAAACAGATATATCTTGATATCTTCAGGTTCATAGCCAAGGTTCATACTTTCATCAGCCCCTTAGCGATTTGAAGTATCGCCCGGCTATCAGTTCCTGCCGGAAACTCCATCTTCAGTTCTCGAAACTGAAGGCGAATCGTGTTCACATCTTCAGCAGGAAGAGCAGGAGCCGCCATTACTTCGTTCTGGCAACTGACCTGAAACCAATTATCGGAACCGGATGTAGTTGTAGCAATAGGATCTATTGCACCGTTAGCCACTTGCCGGCTTGTGAATTTGTTGCACCAGTATCTGAACGTGGACGCTGAAATCTGATTTTCAATGCACCAGCGTCGTTGTGACATTCCGCTATCCGCATATTCTAGGAATCTGGCGTACCACAACTGTTCTTTTTCATTCATATCGAGAAGACCTCCTGTCATTTTGGAAGCATTTTCTCATATTTTATACCGGATAGCGATGTGTCATGGTTTGACGCTTACTGTTGTATCAATGAAGCGGACAATGTTAATCACTGTCTGCTGGCAGTCTTTTTCATTAAAGGCGTAAGTGATTATATTCAGATTTGGAATCTTCTTGGCAAACAGATCATTATCAAAGGATTTAAGAGCTATTTCGCTTTCATCCTCATCTATGGGAATCAGTTCGGTAAAATAGGCGGCAAGTTTGCTTTCGGGATCAGAAGACCATACCATCCCCGTATTACCGGAAGCAAAATTCGTGCTGCAGAGCCCGGAGGTAAGCTTATACTCCTTGGAAAGGGTGTCCATATTGTCCTCACCGCGTGCACGCAGTGTCACTCCCACATTAAGCATATCGTCTGAAGTACTTACCGAACTGATATATGATGAGGAATATATGATTCCCGTCTCCTCATCCTGATAGCATTTACCCGTATTTAAAGTGTACATGAGACTGATGAGGTTATTTGTTGCATTATCAGGCAATACAGTTTCCGGATACTCAGTTTCCTCCATTGTGTAAATGAAAGTGTCTTCCAGATTATCAAATTTATCTTCCATAGCGGAAAAAGATTTGTCAAATTTTTTTATGAAACTTTCAACATGATTATCGTCGATGACAAGCACGGCGGTAGCACGGTACGGCAGATAACCTTCATGAGCTTCCGTAGTAAATGAAGCTATGTTAAAAAGATTGCCGGCACTTTTCTGCCCCGCAAGAAGTCCGCCGATTGTTTCCGCAGGGTTCGGGTAATTGCTTTTAGTTTCAAAGTTAAAAGGATCTGCATATTCTGTCATTGACATGGAGATGACATAGGTGTTGTCGTAATCCGGAGATTCCGGTGCAGCACCCGTACTCAGTGTACATTTCTTTTCGTTTGGACCGGAAGTATAAATTGTATTGGTTTCCGATTTCTGAAGTGCTATCATATTGTCACATTTCAAATACTTTTCATGCACAAACTCAGCACCTATTCTTCTGCCATCGGTAAATTCGGTCACTATCAGTCTGATTTTGCCGTGATCGTAAGGACCCAGAAGAGCTGTAAGACCGGTTGCCAGAACATCAAGAGATCCTCTGCAATCATTGGTGTTAACAGAGCACTGGAGAACGGTAGTGTCCGATTTGTCCGACTTTCCTTCAGGGTCGTTACGAAGAACTACGTAATGTTCATCGGCATGTTCCACTTCAATGCCGCTGCTCTCTGCCCAGGACTTCAGATAATCCTTAATCATAGAAAAATTACAGGTATCTTTGGTGAAAGTGCCCATAAGATTCCCCTGTGTAGCTTTAAAGTATTCTGAAAGCTCAGCTTCCCTGTCTACGTCGGAACCACAGCCGGACAGCGAAAGGGATATTATAAATACCAAAGAAATAAAAAAAGGTAAAATTGGTTTCATGTAAAATAGATCTCCTTGTTTTGTAAGGACAATTATACTATGGAGAATCGAGCATGGAAACAACAAATTAAAAGTTGCTATTGTAAACCTTGAAATAGTGTTGCAGAATAGTATTATGTTTTTTTGCAGGTTTTAATGTTGACGAAGGGGATATTTAGTGTATAATTGTCAAAGACACCAAAAATTCCACTATATGTAGGTATTAAGCAAATCGGATTGATTATCCTGAAAATATTTTGGGGGGTGACCGTATGAACGGAATAAGAAATATTATAAAAAGAGATGGCAGAACTGTTGATTTCGACATCTCCAAGATTTCCGATGCCATATACAAAGCAGCGCAGGTTCTGGGAGGGCATGATAGAGATACGGCAAATTACTTGGCCGGACAGGTGGAGTTGTATCTTGTTGAAATTTGTCATAATGATACCCCTACAGTTGAACAGATTCAGGATGCGGTTGAAAGGGTGCTTATCGAAAACGGTCATGCCAGAACAGCAAAAGAGTTTATATTGTACAGGGCAGAGAGAACCAGAGTCAGAGAAATGAATACACGCCTCATGAAGACGTATGAGGATCTGACTTTTAAGGACGCCAAGGACAACGATATCAAACGTGAGAATGCCAATATCGACGGAAATACGGCAATGGGCACAATGCTCAAGTATGGTTCCGAAGGAGCCAAGCAGTTCTATGAGATGTTTGTTCTTAAGCCGGAACACGCTAAGGCACACAGAGAAGGAGACATTCATATTCACGATATGGACTTCCTCACACTGACAACCACATGTTGTCAGATTGATATAGAAAAGCTTTTTAAAGGAGGATTTTCCACAGGGCACGGTCATCTGAGGGAGCCTAACGATATTCAGAGCTATGCGGCTTTGGCATGTATAGCTATTCAGTCAAACCAGAACGACCAGCATGGCGGTCAAAGTATCGCTGATTTTGATTACGGAATGGCTCACGGTGTGAGAAAAACCTACAGGAAGCTGTACTGGACAAACTTGGGAAAGATGCTCAACCTGCTATTTGACATTGAGGACGGAGTTGAGAAGATTAAGGATATCGGCAGACAGATTATGGAGGAATCGGATGTTTATCCGACCATTGCCGATAACAACGGATACAGGGAGCTGGAGTTCGCTAAGTTAAAGCTTCTCATTGAAGAAAAATACATTCCAACCCTTCAGGCAAAGGCTATCAAGTATGCCAATGAGGAAATAGACAGAGCCACATATCAGGCAATGGAAGCGTTTGTTCATAACCTTAACACCATGCATTCAAGAGCGGGGGCACAGGTTCCGTTCTCCTCGATTAACTTCGGTACCGATACTTCGCCTGAGGGCAGACTCGTAATAAAGAATATAATGCTTTCCATTGAAGCCGGGCTTGGCAACGGAGAAACAGCCATCTTCCCTGTGAGCATATTCAAGGTAAAAGAAAGCATAAACTACAATCCGGGAGATCCTAACTACGATCTCTTCAAGTTGGCCATGAGAGTGTCGGCCAAAAGACTGTTCCCTAACTTTTCATTTGTCGATGCACCGTTTAATCTGGCCCTCTACAGAGAAGGAGACCCTAACACCGAGGTCGCATACATGGGCTGCAGAACCAGAGTTATAGGAAATGTACATGACCCTTCAAGACAGGTGGTTGGAGGCAGAGGAAATCTGAGCTTCACATCTGTCAATCTGCCAAGAATCGGAATAAAGGCTCACGGCGATATAGACTGGTTCTTTGAGGAACTGGACAGAAAAATTGATCTGGTTACAAACCAGCTTATGGAAAGATATAAAATCCAGGCAAAGAAGAGAGTAAAGAACTTCCCGTTTCTTATGGGACAAGGTGTATGGATGGATTCAGATGAGCTTAAGGCAGAGGATGAAATCGGTGAAGTTCTTAAGCACGGAACTCTATCTGTGGGCTTCATCGGTCTGGCTGAATGCCTGAAGGCGCTTATAGGTGTACACCACGGGGAAAGTTCCGAAGCTCAGTCCCTGGGGTTGGAGATTATCGGTTTTATGAGAAAAAAACTGGATGATCTGGCTAAAGAAACAGGCTTCAACTATACGCTGCTGGCAACACCGGCGGAAGGTCTTTCAGGCAGATTTGTCAGAATTGACAGGGCGAAGTACGGTGTAATTGAGGGAATTACGGATAGAGAATATTATACCAACTCCTTCCACATTCCTGTATATTTCAATATCAATGCCTTTGACAAGATTAAACTGGAAGCACCTTATCATGCACTGGCAAATGCAGGACATATCAGTTATATAGAGCTGGACGGTGACCTTTCCAATAATCTTGATGCTTTTGAACAGGTTGTAAGAGCTATGAAAGAAAGCGGCATAGGTTATGGATCCATTAACCATCCGGTTGACAGGGATCCCGTATGCGGTTATACGGGTATAATCAATAACGAATGTCCGGGATGCGGCAGATGTGAGGATGAAGGAGATCCCGGCTTCGAAAGGATCAGAAGAATTACAGGGTATCTGGTGGGAACAATGGATCAATGGAATGACGCCAAGTCAAGTGAAGAGAAAGATCGAGTTAAACACATCCTTGGTGAGGAAGCGGCACAGGAGCAGCTTCAGTAGGAGGATAGCATGGCAGGCGAAAAAATAAGAATCGCCGGTATAGTAAAAGAGTCAATTGTGGACGGCCCGGGCATTAGACTGTCAGTCTTTTGTCAGGGCTGTCCTCATAAGTGCCCGGGATGTCACAATCCCGAAACCCATGATTTTTCAGCCGGCAGCGAAATAAGTACAGACAGTATTCTGGAAGAATTTGATAAAGATCCTATCTTGTCGGGCATTACATTTTCGGGCGGCGAACCGATGTGTCAGCCCGTTCCTTTTGCTGTACTGGCAAAAGCCGTTAAGGAAAGAGGAAAAACCGTAACCATATTCAGCGGATACACATTGAATCAGCTGTTGGAAAGAGCCCAAGGGAAGAGGGACAATCTGTCCATTGAGGAGCGAAAGGCAACAGCTCAGCTCATACAGCTCTGCGACATACTGATTGACGGCCCTTTTATTCAGAAGCAGCGGGATCTTAAGCTTCGTTTCAGGGGAAGTTCCAATCAGCGTGTTATCGACATGAACAGAACCAGGGAAACCGGAAAGGTTACACTTCTTGATGATTGACATTAAAATCGACACTAAAATCATTAAAATCACACATGATTAAGTGTGATGTTATTGACAAAAATGTATGGGTAGGGGTACAATTTACATTATATAATAACATATTGCACGGTTTATGTATTGGGGCAATAAGCTGTTCATATAAGAGAAAGGTTATAGAAGTATGACAGATATTTTCAGAAAAAAATCACTGGACAAATTATCTTCACCGGAACACGTTGAGAGTGTTGTATTGATAACAAGAAAAGATAGGTAAAAGGTTAAAAAGCCTTGAAATAAAGGGATTTCCGAGGGTCAGAGTAGAAACTCTGGCTCTCGGATTTTTTTATTGGGTAAATCAGAACCAAACATATCCACGATGGAAATAACGTAGGGTTATAGTGGCTCAGTTGTCAAGACAAAAATCTAAGATTTTTATAATGAACTGATATTGTTGATAAGTGACAAGGAGCATGGGGAGGATAGTGGAACACTCCCCAGATCCATATATACATTAAGCTACATATGGCAAAAACATTGCCGGATAGTAGCATTCTGCCGGTGTCTGGTAATCTAGTGCAGAATGGCATCGTTCAAAGTTGTAAGTGTGGATATATTGTCCAATGGCAGTTCTGGCTTCCTTGATATTATTATACTGTGTCAGATAAGCCTCTTCATACTTAAAGCTGCGGAACCAACGTTCAATCATGATGTTATCAGCCCAGCGGCTCTTACCATCCATGCTCTGACGAATTCCATTTTGTTTTACAAAGTCAATGTATTGCTGGCTTGTAAATTGACAACCTTGATCTGAATTCAGAATCTGTGGTTTAGCTACCTTGAATGCCTTTTTAAGAGCGTTGACAACCATTCTGGTGTCAAGTGTATCATCGACATCCCAGCCAACGATACAACGGCTGTACCAGTCGATTACGGCAGTTAGATACAGAAAACCGTGTCTGATTGGAATATATGTAATGTCAATAGACCAAGCCTGATTTGGAGCATCTATGACAGCATTGCGAAGAAGATAAGGACACACCTTAGCCTGTTGCATCCGCTTAGAGAGATTCATCTTAGGAAAGATTGGATAAATGTCCATCTCATTCATATATCGGCGTGCTTTGCGGCGTCCAACATGATAGCCTCGCTTTTTGAGCTGTGCAGACATTTGCCTGGCACCCCAGGTCGGATTATCCGTATGAATATGATCAATAATCTCTTTGCACGCAAGTCCTTCCTCGGATATCGGATTGCTTTTGTAATAGATGCTGGTGCGATTAATATCGAGTAGTTTAGCCCCAACAGAAGCTGGTAATTCTTTAGTCGTCAAAAGGTTTTGGACTAAACTTACTCTCGTAGTCAGGTCCACAAACTTCTTCAGATTTTTTTTTGAGCCAGTCAACTTGCATAGTTAACTGACCAACCTTTTTGGCATACTCCGCTTTTTCTTTGCGTTCTTCGGCAAGCTTATCTTTGAGGTTTTCCTCTCGCTTATCGTCAAACACAGCAGACGCATTATTTAGGAATTCTTTCTTCCAGTTGCGGAGCAGATTAGGTTGGATGTTATTTTCGGTTGCAAGGGTATTGAGATCTTTCTCGCCCTTAAGCAACTCAATAACAAGGTCTGATTTAAATTTGGCACTAAAATTTCTTCTTTGTCTGGACATGGCAATGAATTCTTTCTTTCATACTGATTTTAGTATATCAGATTCATTAAAAACTGTCCGAAAAAGTGTCTTAATTTATGAGACCATTATAGTAACTTCCTATATCCTACTGTTTGTAATTAAACCAGATATGGGTGTCACATCAATTAAAAACAGTGCCTATTACATTAAAGAAATGCTTATGATAATGCCCGTGATATTTGTTCTTACGGCGCTTTTGGATACATGGATTGCAAAAGAAAAAATCACGAAATACTTAGGAAAAGAATCCAAAGTTAAAGGTATCATATTGTCGTTCGTTTTAGGCAGCATTTCTGCGGGACCGATATATGCAGCATTTCCTATGTGTGTCATGCTCCACAAAAAGGGAGCTTCTGTACGAAACTTAGTTATAATTTTAAGTTCGTGGGCAGTAATAAAGGTTCCAATGCTGCTAAATGAAGCAAAATTTTTGGGAATAAAGTTTATGGCAATCCGTTGGGTGTTAACAGTAATTGCTATAGTAGTATTTTCGTGGATTGCTTCAAAGATTGTTAAGGACGAAGACATAGTACAAAAAGAAGAAAAAGCAAGTGGACTTACATTAAACAGAGGATCTTGCATGGGCTGTACATTGTGTACTAAAAAATATCCTGAGGTTTTTGGTATGCAAGGTAAAAAAGCATATATAAAAGCTTATGACTCTGAAATAGACAAAGAAAGGCTTAACCAAACAATATTAGCTTGTCCTGTTAGAGCCATTCATTTTAATGAATAATTAAGAAATGTTGTAAAAGCAATGTACATTTCTTAGTATATGCGGTATAATTTAGTGTCTGCTCACAGCATATAATATTCAGTCTAAACCATTGAAATCATCGCATTTATAGGCATTCCGTGGTATACTATAGGTGCAAGAAAAACATTCAAATTGCTTAAAAAACCTTGCACTTAAAGGAGCGCCACATGTACATCAAAGATAGATTTAGTCAAATTCATTTTGCTGATTTTAATCAGCCGATTGGGCTAAAAATGAACCCTGAAAATCGTTGGATAAGAAAAGCCGCTACCATCCCATGGCGTACCATTGAGGATCGTTATGCAAAACTTTTCCCCAGCAAAACCGGAATGCCTGCCAAACCGTTGCAAACAGCATTAGGGTCACTTATCATTCAGAAGCAATACGGTTACTCCGATGTAGAATTAGTGGAACAGATTACGGAGAATCCATATTATCAGTACTTCATCGGTCTTCCCGGCTATCAGCAGGAGCCGCCATTTGTACCATCGCTTCTGGTTGAGTTCAGAAAAAGATTGACCGATGAGATACTAGGTGAAATCAACGAGATGATTATTGATTTCAATCATCATGATGACGACCCACCGAATGGAGACGATTCCGAATCTGACGAAGCTGCATCTGATGAAATTGCAGAAGAAGTAAAGGGCAACAAAGGCACGCTGATGCTTGATGCCACCTGTGTCCCACAAAACATTGCCTTTCCTCAAGACATCAACCTATTGAACGAAGCCAGAGAGAATCTGGAGACGATGATTGACACTATGTGTTACGAATACAATGAGCCGAAGCCCCGCACTTACAGGCAAAATGCCAGGAAAGACTATCTGTCGCTGGCAAAGCGCAGGAAACGCAGCGGCAAGCTAATTCGTAATGCAATCAAAAAGCAACTCCAATATGTTCGGCGTGACCTTGGCTATCTTGATAAGTTTCTTGATGAAGGCAAGGAACTATCTCCTGCACATGCTGACAGACTGGATGTAATCCGCAGAGTCTATGAACAACAGAAATACATGTACGATAACAAGGTGCATTCGGTTCCGGATCGAATTGTCAGCATAAGCCAGCCGTACATCAGGCCTATTGTCAGAGGGAAAGCTAAGTCTCCAACTGAATTCGGCACAAAGCTTGATATGAGCATTGATGACAACGGTATGGCCAGAATCGAAAAGCAGTCCTTTGATGCATATAACGAGAGCGATGTTTTAATAGGTGCAATCGAGAATTACCGCAATCGTACAGGTGATTACCCGGAAAGGGTACTGGTCGACAAGATTTATCGAAATCGAAAAAATCTCAGGTACTGTAAGGAACATGGCGTTCGGCTATCCGGTCCTGCACTTGGCAGGCCTAGAAAGGATCCAACGGAAGATCGCAAGATTGTTTACAATGATGCGGTAGACCGCATTGAAATCGAGCGAAAGTTCAGTCTGGCCAAGCGTTGTTATGGATTGGGTCTAATTCGAACGAAGCTTGATACCACAACCAGGAGTTCAATTTACCTGTCGATTATCGCCATGAATGTCGATAGACTCACTGCCAATTGTTTATGCGAATTTTTGAAATCGATTTTTCAAGGTTCTTGGGGCAAGCATACAGGTATACTTGCTACCGAAAACGGCAACTAACCGTTATCACTGCTTAAGCTCGCTTATTGAGCAGACATTAATTTAATCATTAGCTATTTTAACAATAAGGAATTATTGAATAATAACCCCCACAATTCAAAACCTATTATAATAAAAGAGGAGATATATACAATGATTGAGCAAATTCATGAGATGTCAACCGGAGATGAAAAAGCGATTGAAAGAGTAATTCAGGATGAAAATATTCATTATCTTCATATGGTCTTTAATAAGGAGGAAGGCCTCCCAGAACATTTCTCTAATTCCAACGTTTATATGACAGTGGTAAGAGGGACTTTATCTATCGGGCTAAATGATCAAGAAGTTCACCAATATGATAAAGGAACTCTTTTGAAGATTCCTGTAAATACAAAGATGAATGTAAAAAATTTATCCAAAAGTGTGCTTGAGTTAATTGTTGTAAAAGCACCGGCACCTTTGAAATAGTGAAACAAAATTTATAATCATTGAAAGGAGGAGCAAATAATGATAAAATATGTATGTATCCCATGTGGATATATCTATGACCCACAAATAGGTGATCCAGATAGTGGAATAGCCCCTGGCACTGCGTTTGAAGATATCCCTGATAATTGGGTTTGCCCAATTTGCTTTGTGGGTAAAGATGAGTTTGAACCAGTAAAGGAATAATACGAAGGAGGGAACGATTATGAGTATGTTTTGTTACCAATGCCAAGAAACCGCAAAAGGTACCGGTTGTGAGGTAAGAGGTGTGTGTGGCAAAAATGAGGAAGTTGCAAAATTGCAAGACTTGCTGATTTATGTTACAAAAGGGATTTCTGAAATCGTGGTAAAAGGAAAAGTGGATGTTAAATCCATAAGTGAAGTAAATCATGAAGTTTTAAAAAGCCTTTTTATCACTATTACAAATGCTAATTTTGATGACGGTGCAATCGAAAATCAAATCCATAAAATGATTGGATTTAGAAACGAGCTAAAAAAACAGATTTCTGGTGTTAACCTTGGTGATGCAGCGGAGTTTGAAGTAAGCGATAGAGCATCGATGTTAGACAAAGCATCTAAAGTAGGTGTACTTTCAACTGAAAATGAAGATGTTCGTTCTCTTAGAGAGATGATTATCTATGGCTTGAAAGGTATGGCAGCATATACACATCACGCTCTTAATATCAGCAAAGAAGATCTTGCTATCAGTGCATTTATATATGAGGCACTTGCGTCAACCCTTGATAATTCATTGTCAGCAGACAATCTTGTGGCATTAACATTAAAGACAGGCGAGTTTGGCGTGAAAGCGATGGCGCTGTTAGATGAAGCCAATACCTCCAAATATGGAAATCCTGAAATTACCAGCGTTAATATTGGTGTAAGAAACAATCCTGGAATACTGATTTCAGGCCATGATCTCACTGATTTAGAGCAACTACTGGAACAAACCAAGGGTACTGGTATTGATGTTTATACCCATAGCGAAATGCTTCCGGCACATTATTATCCATTTTTCAAGAAGTATGATAATTTTGCGGGAAATTACGGTGGTTCATGGTGGCAGCAAGTTACGGAATTTGGAACCTTTAATGGACCGATTTTATTTACTACAAACTGTATTGTGCCTCCAAGAAGTGAGGAAATCAGACAAAGAATCTTTACTTCCGGTGCATCGGGTTACCCGGGATGTATGCACATCACAGCCGATGAAAATGGCAAGAAAGATTTTTCTGAAATCATTACGATGGCAAAGCAGTGTAAGCCTCCGGTAGAAATTGAAACAGGCAGTATTGTTGGCGGTTTTGCTCACAATCAAGTTTTTGCTCTTGCAGATAAAGTAGTGGATGCCGTAAAATCAGGTGCTATTAAGAAGTTCTTTGTTATGGCAGGCTGTGATGGCAGAATGAAATCTCGTGAGTATTACACCGAGTTTGCAAAAAAACTGCCTAATGACACAGTTATTCTCACAGCGGGATGTGCCAAGTACCGTTACAATAAACTTGGATTGGGAGATATCGGAGGTATTCCAAGAGTTCTTGATGCTGGTCAGTGTAATGATTCCTACTCGCTTGTAGTAATCGCATTGAAGCTGAAGGAAATATTTGGACTTGACGATGTTAACGATCTACCGATTGCATATAACATTGCTTGGTATGAGCAAAAGGCGGTAATTGTACTACTTGCGTTACTTTATTTAGGTGTGAAGAATATCCATCTTGGACCTACCTTACCAGGATTTTTATCTCCGAACGTTGCAAATGTCCTTGTTGAAAAATTTGGCATTGCAGGTATCGGACAAGTTGAAGATGATATCAAGTTATTCATGGGCGAATAATTCGTTTTGATATTTTAAATAAAAGCAAAGATTCTGATTAACATTCGGAATCTTTGCTTTTTTATATTTAGAAATAAATTTGGGCTCTATGTCAAATGTTGGGGTGGAGCCCAATATCCAAGAATAAAATCATATAATATATTTTTCGAGAGAGTATTCAAAATGCTCTCTCGTTTTTATCTATTGAGATGCCATCATGTGCAATATCCTATTACGAAATCGAGAGAAATTCTTTACTCCGAACGATACGCGTTTGAGGACCTTGATTTTGTTGTTTACACCTTCGGTATATCCATTGGTTATGTTGTGATCTAAAGATTCTGTGATTTCATTTGCCCATTTAATGAAAGTGCTACAGCAAGGCTGATATTCTTTGATACCACTGTTTTGTGTAAGCACGATCCATTTTGAAAGCCTTCGTTTTGCTTCACGGCTGCTCTTGCTATGCATGACTTTTTCAAATTCCACTTTTCTAAGGTATGCTTCTCTAATCCTGTCAGAAGCTTGGAGCATTACCGATAATTGCTCTTTTTCATATGTAGTTAGTAAGCGTCAAACCATGACACATTGAATTTAGCATCGTGGTTTGTATACTATAGTGCACGATGGTGTACTATTGTGCACTATTGCACACTATAGCATGCGTTAATACGACTGATTTATTGCCACGCTGCAGATGCATTTAACATCTTCAGCCCATGGCATGAGCTGCTCAAGATCATAATCCGCATCCTGCGATAATTTCTCGAAAATGTACTCTAGATATTTGAACGGATTCAGATCATTTGCTTTAGCTGTTTCAACCAGACTGAAAGCGATTGCTGTCGCTCTTGCTCCGGATGGTGTATTGCAAAACAGGAAGTTCTTCCTGGATATAACAAATGGTTTGATGCTTCTCTCGGCAGTGTTGTTGCTGCACTGGAGTCTCCCATCAAGCATGAATGCTCTGAGAGACTTTTCCTGGTTGCGGCTGAACACGATTCCATCTCTGAACTTTCCTTTTAAGATATTATCAGGATTAAACGAGTGTATCCATTTGAAATAAGCATCCAGTATCGGTGCTGTTTTTTCCATTCTGATTTGCGTCCGTTCCTCCGGAGACTTATCCCCCAGCTTGTCACGCTCAATAGCGAATATCTTATCTGCATATGCAATGGCAATATGGCTATTAGTGTTCGAATTTTCCTGCTCTGCTTTAGGCAAGACCTTAATTGCATCACAAAAGTACCGCCGGGCATGTGCCCAGCAACCGACTGAAGTTGCAGGATCTGATTCACGATTCGTAACCGAGTTGTAGCCGGAATATCCATCTGTTTGCAGATATCCTGAGAAATCTCTCAGGAAATTCGCCGGATTTTCCATTCTCCGGTTATCCTGATACTCATAGAGTACTATCTGACTTCCGGGATCCCATATACTGCTTCTATACAGCCACATGTAGCTGTCTGATGTGGCCGGTTTCCCCGGTTCGTGCAGTACCTGTACCTTGGTTTCATCCGCTTGGATGATATCCCTCTTCAGAAGGTTCTCTTTCAGGATGTCATAGACACCTTCCAGGTAATATTCGCTGCACCGGACTACCCAACTTGACATTGTCTGCCGACTTAACCGGATGCCATTTCTTTTGTACTCCTGCTCCTGTCTGTATATCGGAACGCCATCTACGAATTTACGCTTGATGATGTCTGCAACAAACGATGGCGATGCAAGAGCATTCCTTAAAAGCGGTTTCGGAGAACCGCCCGTATGCATTGGGTTCTCTATGCCGTTTTTCTGACAGTTTCTGCAGGTATATACGGCATCATGATATTCGTTTACCTTGACCTGTGCCGGAATCACGACCAGTTCCTTGCGGATGGTTTTCTTGACTTCTGTCAATTTTTCACCACAGTTAGGGCAGTCCATTTGCTCTTCGGTAAGTCTGAAGTTGATAATTTCTTTTGGCAGTCCGCTTACCATGCGTTCTTTACCGCCTTTGGTCTTCTTCTTTTTAGGTGGTGCCACCTTGGCCAGATCCGGTTCGGGAAAATCTTCACCGGCTCCGTCTACTGTCCATTCAGCCTCATTAAAAAGGGATATCTGGTCATTATCAATTATACCTTGCTCACTGGAGGATCCAAAGCGCTGCTGACGGGACAGCCTGAACTGTTCTTCCAGCCACTTGATCTTCTGCTTCTGGGACTCAATTTCCGTTGTCAAATCCACAATATTCTGTTCCAGTTCCGCCCTTGTCATGGACGAAAGGTCTCTAGTAATCGCCTTGTTTTCCATGCATAAATGATATCATAAATGTATGTGTTTTTCAAGGCTTAAACGTTGAAATTTCAACGTTTAATAGCATTTATTTATGATTATTTTTGGCCAATTACATTGATATGAATCTACGCTTTTTAAGCACACATTCCATCTCCAGTCCATAAAGAAGTCGTCTTAAATCGTGAGGGCTGACATTAATCTTGCCACCTTCTGCTTCGGATATTTCAGGAAATCGGAATCCCCCTCGCTCAAGTCGTTTGTAGTAAACAACAAAACCATTCTCATCCCAGCGCAATGCTTTGATTTTATCCTTCTTTTTATTGGTAAACACGAACAGTGCTTTCTCATATGGATTCATTCGGTGGATTCCTTCCACCAGCATGAGTAATCCATTCATTTGCTTGCGCATATCAACGCTGCCGCCAAACAGATATATCTTGATATCTTCAGGTTCATAGCCAAGGTTCATACTTTCATCAGCCCCTTAGCGATTTGAAGTATCGCCCGGCTATCAGTTCCTGCCGGAAACTCCATCTTCAGTTCTCGAAACTGAAGGCGAATCGTGTTCACATCTTCAGCAGGAAGAGCAGGAGCCGCCATTACTTCGTTCTGGCAACTGACCTGAAACCAATTATCGGAACCGGATGTAGTTGTAGCAATAGGATCTATTGCACCGTTAGCCACTTGCCGGCTTGTGAATTTGTTGCACCAGTATCTGAACGTGGACGCTGAAATCTGATTTTCAATGCACCAGCGTCGTTGTGACATTCCGCTATCCGCATATTCTAGGAATCTGGCGTACCACAACTGTTCTTTTTCATTCATATCGAGAAGACCTCCTGTCATTTTGGAAGCATTTTCTCATATTTTATACCGGATAGCGATGTGTCATGGTTTGACGCTTACATATTTATGTACTGCAGCTCAATAATAGTAACAGGAGGATAGAAAAACAATATGCAGATAGACAAAAATATCAATGGATCAGAGTTGGCGGTTTCTGTGGAAGGCAGACTTGACACGACGACAGCACCGCAGCTTGAAGAAGAACTTAATAACTCTTTGGATGGAATTGATACGCTTATATTGGATTTCGCAGAGCTTGCATATATTTCTTCTGCGGGGCTTCGTGTACTTCTTTCCATGCAGAAGATTATGGCTAAAAGAAGCGGGATGGTGATACGCAATGTCAACGACACCATCGTGGAAATCCTTGAAGTGACGGGGTTTATCGACATTCTTGTGATTGAGTGATGGCAGGCGAGAGCACAGCGTTAAAACAAAGCGATGATTTTTTAAAAACAGCCTATTTAAAGGCGTTGTTTCCCGTCATGGTCTCGATTTTAAGCGGGAACATCAATATTTTGGTGGACGGAATTATTGTCGGACAGAAGCTGGGAGTTGACGGATTGGCGGCATTGAATCTTTGTCTGCCTGTTTACCTGACCCTCTGCGTGGTGGGTTCTTTTATTGTGTCCGGATGCGGCATTGCCACAGCGAATGCAATGGGGCGAAATGATTTACAGCTTGTACAGCGGTTTTATCATCTTTCCATCGGTCTTTGCCTGATATCCTCCGTTGTAATTACGGCAACAGGTATACTATGTTTAGATGGTATTACATCTGTTCTGTGCAGAAAAGATGTTCTGTGGGAAATGGTTCGGATTTATTCAGGTGTTACACTTCTGGGGGCGGCACCGAAGATACTTTTGTATGTACCCTTCTGGTATCTTCGCGTGGATGGGAGAAATCGTGAGGTATCGGTGATAATGTCGGTTATGGCCGGCACCAACATCATTTTAGATTATGTATTTATATTTATTTTTGATATGGGTTTATTTGGTGCGGCATTAGCCAGCGTTATAGCGGCAACATTGGCAACGGCACTTGGTTTTGCTTTTTTGTGTGACGGCAAAAGCGGGTTTCGATTTTCTATCCGTTTTAGGCTTAAGAAAAATGAATGGCTTTTAATTGGGAAAAACGGAAGTCCGGCAGCCCTGAATAATCTGATGCAGACCTTGCGGATTTTTGCCATAAACTACATCTTGGTGCTGTATGGTAATCATCTGTATATTGCCATGTTTGCACCTATTAACTGCATCAGCGAATTTTCTCTTTGTCTGATACAAGGGGTTCCGCAGGCTGCTTCACCTATGCTGGGAATTTATTACGGAGAGAAAGATAACAGCAGTGCACGTATTTTGATGAAGCTGCAATGGAAATACGGCAGATTATATACAGTTTTTTTCGGTATTATTGTTACGGCAGCCGCCGGACTGATCGCGATGCTTTATGGTCTTGAGGTTTCTCTGTATTTGCCTATGTTCTGGTTGTCTCTCAGTATTTTTCCGGCATTGCTCAGCGGGATATTTTCAGGATATTATAACGTATCGGAGCATACCGGATGGGCTAATATCATCGTCTTTTTCAGGGTGTTTCTTTTTCCGGTGACAGCGTTTGTGCTGCTCTACGCATTTGAACTTGAGCCATGGAGTTTTACTTTGCTGGGAGAACTGACGGCGCTTCTGTGCTGGCTGCTGTTCCTTCAAATATATCGGAAAGGCAGACAGGATTTGAGCAGATTTCTGCTGATGGATGATCGCCTTGAGCGGGAACGTAAAGTTCTGGATTTTTCTGTGGAAGCCTCCGTAGAAGCTGTCTGCCATGCCTGTGAAAAAATTTCCGGATTTTCTGAGGAAAACGGCATGTCTATGAAGCAGGCTATGCGATTGAGTCTTTCAATGGAAGAATTGATGACCATGATTTTAAAAGAAAACGACGGGAAGGAGATTGCATTTGACTTGCGGCTTTTTACCATTCAGGGCACCAATGGAATTCGCATACGCTACAGCGGTTTGGAATATAACCCTTTCAGCAATAAGAAAACGCTGGAGGAGGATGAATATATGGGTGTCCGCATGATTTACGATCTGGCGGAAAGTGTGACATATCAGCGGATTTTCGGTATGAACATGCTGCAGATATTGATTTAGGAGGAATGGATGCGATTTAAGGAGTATGAAGCAGAGCGTTTGCAAAATATACATCCGAATTTTGCGGAAAAGTCCCGTAAAGCTTTGGATATCTGCGATGGCTTGCTTGGAGAAGGGCTATATACAGCAGATCGTCTCAAGGAAATATGTGAGTGTGAGAATCACTATTTTTATATAATCCGGCAAGGTAAAGATATCATAGGGATTTTTTACTGCTATGCGGATCGGTTTGATGCAACGGAGCTCTTTGGAGAGCTGCAGACCCCGGAAATTTTACCGGATATGCGGATTGGTATAGGACAGTCTATTGCAATTCAGAGGGAGTTCAGACGGTGCGGCATTTCCGAATGGATGCTGGAATGCTGCACTAAAATGCTGTTTGAAACAGAAGGTGTTGATGCCGTTCTTATTCCTGCGTGGGTGAAAGGTGGAAATATTCCTGCACATCGGCATCTTGAAAAGTGCTCTTATAGGCTTCTGCAGATTATCAAGCAGCCCTGGGCATCCAGCAAAACCTTAAGATGTCCTGTTTGCAATACTACACCTTGCAGCTGTGACGGCGCGGTATATATAAGAAGGAGGTAATAAGTCGATGAGTCAAGACATAAAACGACACAGAAAACTTTCGTTTAAGTTTATTGTTGGATTTTTAATTCTGGGCATTTTTGTAATCGCTTCCAGTTGTATTATCGGATATGCCAAATATACGGAAGTCATCGAAAAAATGTATAATGACAACGCGTACCGGATTGCATATACCGCTATGGAAGAGATCGATGGGGATTTGATTGAAGAATATGTAGATCGAATCCATGAGGCTGATGAGGCTGAACTGCAGGAAGTTAGTGCTCGGATACAGTCGGAGAAAGAGTATCAGGATATTCTTGCAGCATTGGATGTGATGCGGGAAAAGATGGATGCCAATTATATATACATTGCCGATCAGACTGATGGTGAGGGGAATGTAATCAGCACTTTGACATATCTGTTTGATGCGGAAAATCCCGATGATGAATTTCCTGCATTTGTTCCCGGCGATACGGGCAAGATGAATGAGAAATTTTTGAATGATTCGGAGTACATTTACAAAACGGGAAACCGCAGCGACAACTACTTCTATTCCCACAGTGATTTCGGTTACAATACATCTGCTATTGCCGCCATCAAGAACAGCGATGGGGAAGTAGTGGCTATTCTCGGAGTAGAACTTGCCATGGAAACGCTGCAGGAGGCCCGCATGGAATACATCATCTATGTGGCGGCATTGGGTGCTTTGCTGACGGCTATGGTCATTCTGGTGTTCCTCGCTTATATCAGGAAAAAAATTATTGCGCCGATTAATGTGATCATGGAGGAAGCGGATTCTTTCGTTAATAAGGAAACGGAAATTTCGGTGAAATTGCCTGAAATCTCCACAGGTGATGAGATAGAACTGATGGCGGACAGCATCCTGCAGATGGAAATTGACATCAGAAGTTACATTGAGGAATTGACGCAGGTGACGGCGGAACGGGAGCGTATTGGTGCGGAGCTGAATGTCGCAACAAAAATACAGGCCGATATGCTGCCCAGTATCTTCCCCGCATTTCCGGAACGGGAAGATTTTAATATTTACGCTTCTATGACTCCGGCTAAAGAAGTGGGCGGTGATTTCTATGATTTCTTTATTGTGGATGAGAATCGTCTGGTCATGGTTATGGCAGATGTATCGGGCAAGGGCATACCGGCAGCTCTGTTTATGGTGATTTCAAAAACTCTTTTAAAAAATTATGCCCAAAGCGGGATGTCTGCTAAAGAAATCCTTGAAACGGTCAATAACAAACTCTGTGAAAATAATCAGGCTGAAATGTTTGTGACTGTGTGGATAGGAATACTTGATTTTTCCACAGGAAAGATGGTCTGCGCCAATGCGGGACATGAATATCCTGCTATTTACAGAAAAGGCGGCAATTATGAACTGCTGAAAGATAAACATGGATTCGTCCTCGGCGGGATGGAGAACATCCGCCAGTATGAGTACGAGATTCAGCTTCATGCAGGTGACAAGGTTTTCCTGTATACAGACGGTGTGACAGAAGCGACGGATGCGAAGGAAGAACTGTATGGTGACACACGCATGGTTAGTGTGTTGAATACGGTTGTAGATGGAACGATGGAAGAGACGCTTGCGGCAGTTAAGAATGACATCGACCGGTTTGTTGGGGATGTGCCGCAGTTTGACGATATTACTATGATGTGCCTGGAATATTTAGGCGCATCGAAAGATAAAGAGAAGGCTGTGAAGGAACTGACACTGGAGGCGACTATCGAAAATGTTCAGACGGTGACGAATTTTGCAGAAAAAGAAATGGAGCAGATGGGCGTCCCTTTGAAAGTACAGACCCAGATCAACATTGCCATTGACGAGATGTTCAGCAATATTGCAAAGTATGCGTATCAGAAAGGAACAGGAATGGTTACTGTACGGATTCAGCAGACAGATGATCCCAACGGTGTTGCATTGACCTTCATCGATGGGGGGATTCCGTATAATCCGCTGGAAAAGGAAGATCCCGATGTGACATTGCCTGTGGAAGACCGGAATGTTGGAGGACTGGGCATTTTCGTTGTAAAGAACAGCATGGATGAAATAACCTATGAATATGAAGAGGGGAAGAACATTCTGAGAATCCGGAAGAATTTCTAAAAAAGAGGACCGGAATTATGAAAATTGAACAGACAGGAAAATCGGCAATAGAAACATACCTTTACCGATATCCGCAGCTTACGTTGCCTGTGGGTGAAGGTATGAGCGAATCGAAACGGTATAAAGATATCGTGCTGAGGGGGAAGCTGCCCCGTGAACATATTAACCCGTTTAACGGAACAGAAGAGGACTGCATTTACCTTATCCCGACGCCTGTGGGGGATGCGGAGGTTTTGTATCTGGCGGACAGGCAGGATTTTGAAAAATTTGTTCAGATTTTGGGATACAAATGTGAGGAGGAAGTTATACCGGCTTCTATGGGTGCAATCCATATTGGCGGTGTCAATAATTGGAGAAAAATACAAATTCACAAGGCAGAGATGGATGAAATCATTGCCGACTGTATGGGGATTTATCGAGCCTTCGGCGTCTATGATATCACTTTGGCAAAAAAGCTTCTGGGTGTGGAAGGCACAGCGTACAGGCAGGGAGGCCGACTGGAAAATTATATTCCGTATTTGTCGGAAACGACCTTTCAGAAAGCTGAAGAAGCAATCGAAAGAATCGCTGCGGTAACAGAAGAAAACAGCAAAATAGAATTTTGGGCGCTGCTTGATAAATTACAGACGGCATTACAATAAAAACTGCTTGCACAGGATTTTTTACTATGCTATAATCTTTGATGTTCGAGTTCATACATATTCGCAACAAATGAGCATAGCGCTTATGTAATAAGCGTTGAAATAACATTCTTCAAGGAGGTGCAACAATGGCAAACAAGTGTGAAATTTGCGGAAAAGGACAGGTTTCCGGAAACAACGTATCTCACTCAAACAGACACACTAAAAGAAAGTGGAATGCCAACATTCAGTCTGTAAGGATTGATGACAAAGGAACAGTAAGAAGAGCAAAAGTATGTACTAAGTGCCTGAAATCCGGCAAAGTAAGCCGTGCTATCAGAGCTATCTGATAGGAGCACTTCGTATTGCTGCAACCGGAACACCTGCAATTGTGCAGGTGTTTTTTTGTGGGTACGTATGGTACAATATACCCATGCTTGAACTAAAAACAAAACTCGGAGACATACATTTCTCAAGAAATGTCATAAGAAGAATCGTGATTGATGCCGTCAACGAATGCGACGGTAAGGTTAATGTGTTCCACTACGGCGGTAAATACAGCAATGTGGTGCCCGGAATCGCATCGCTCATGAATATCAATATATACGATGCGGATCCGGGTAGCATAGAGATTCTCGATAAGTCAACGGGAATGGAGATTACAGTATATGTGGTAATCAAATTCGGCACAAGCATCAAAAAGACATCCAAAAGCATTATCGACTACATATACGAGAATGTGGAGATGTTAATGGGAGAAAAACCGGCAAAGGTAAGAGTGAGAATTACCGGAGTTGAGTCCAAGGATATATCAAGGAGAAGAATTGAGATTAGCAGATAATGTTACCGTGCTGCCGGGCATAGGGCCAAAAAAAGCCGAAGCACTGGCTAAACTTAATATATTCACCCTTGAAGACCTGATATACAATTTCCCGCGGGATTATGAAGACAGACGCAATGTAGTAAAAATAGGGGATCTCGTTCCGGATAAAACGGCAGTGTTCACAGGAAAGATTGACCTTGTCATAACAGGTGGAGGCTTCAGAGGATTAAGGAAACAGGTGGTACGACTGCTGGTTTCTGACGATACAGGCTCGGTGGAGGTTGTTTTTTTTAATGCGGGATATCTGGCAAAGACAATCAAAAGAGGAAGCGAATATGTTTTTTTCGGCAAGCCGTCGGTGAACAGGGAAAAGCTGCAGGTTGTACATCCGGATATGAACAGGGCATCTGAAGCCGGGAAGGGAATAATTCCCGTGTATTCGCTGACTGCAGGAATATCACAGAGGGAGATGTGCAATATTCAGAGCAAGGTAAGAGGTCTGTACCCGGTGACAGAAGATTTTCTCAGCCCGGAACTTATCAGTAAGAACAACCTCTGCAGTCTGGAATATGCCCTTGACAAGATCCATTTCCCTGAGAATAAACAGAGTCTTCGCGAAGCCAGGTACAGGCTGATCTTTGATGAGCTTATGGTTTTGCAGACAGGTCTCATGGCTGCGAGAAAAACATCATCGGTCACTCGCGGAACAGCCTTTACAGCGGATGAGAGGGAATACATCGACTCCCTGCCATATGAACTGACTGCGGCACAGAAGCGCTGTGTAAGAGAAATTTCTGCCGATTTGGAATCTCAGAAGGTTATGAACAGACTGGTACAGGGTGATGTGGGGTCAGGAAAAACCGCTGTGGCGGAGATAGCCATGTACAAGGCGGTAAAAAGCGGGTACCAGGCGGCAATGATGGCTCCTACAGAGATTTTGGCCCGACAGCACTTTGAAGGGATAAGCAAAAGCTTTGCAATGCATGAAATCAGAGTCGGACTTCTGACCGGTTCCATGAAAGCGTCAGAACGAAGGGAAACTCTTGAAGGAATGGCTGACGGGAGCATTGATATAATAATCGGAACCCATGCGGTGATACAGTCTGACGTAAAGTTCAAAAACCCCGGACTGTTCATAACAGATGAACAGCATCGATTCGGGGTGGGGCAGAGAGTAAGATTAAAAGAAAAGGGAAGCAATCCCAACATACTGGTTATGACCGCCACCCCTATACCTCGTACGCTGGCCGTAGTTCTGTACGGTGATCTGGATGTGTCTCTAATAGATGAGCTGCCGCCGGGCAGGAGAACAATAAAAACCAGATGTGTCAGGAAGCCTGAAGGAGAAGCGGATATTGAACCGCAAAGACGCAAATGCTACGAATTTGTAAGGGAGCAACTTGCCGCGGGTCGTCAGGCTTATGTGGTGACACCGCTTATAGAGGAATCGGAAGTCATGAATCTCAAGTCAGCGGAGCAGGTTGCCAACGAGCTTGAAAAGCTGTTTGAGGAATACAGGGTAGTGCTCATTCACGGAGGAATGAAGCAAACAGAAAAAGATTCAATAATGGAGGATTTCAGCAGCGGAAAGATACAGGTGCTTGTAGCCACTGTAGTCATCGAGGTGGGAATCAATGTTCCCAATGCAGCGGTTATGGTGGTGGAGAATGCGGAAAGGTTCGGACTGGCTCAGCTGCATCAGTTAAGGGGAAGGGTAGGGAGAGGAAAGCATCAATCCTACTGTCTGCTTATAGTTGACAATGAATCGGAAACCGCAGTAAGGCGGTGCACAGTAATGGAAGATTCCTGCGATGGATTTTTTATAGCGGAGGAGGATCTGAAACTGAGAGGGCCGGGAGAGATTTTCGGAACCAGGCAGCACGGCATACCCGACATGAGAATTGCCGATCTGGCCAGGCATCTGAAAGTTCTTAACCATGCAAGAGATGAGGCCAGGGCTATTACAAATGATGACCCGGGTCTCGAAAAGGAAGTCAATCAGGCACTGCGCAGAAGAGTGCAAAAGCTTTTCGGAAAAGATTTTATACTGAATTTATAAGGGGGATATATGAGAGTAATAGCGGGAAAATACAAGGGAAGAAAGCTGAATACACCGTCAAACTATGATATACGTCCTACGGGGGACAAGGTGAAAGAGGCCATGTTCAGCATACTGTCAAATCACATATACGGAAGCAGAGTTCTTGATCTTTTTTCAGGAACAGGCAGTTTGGGAATTGAGGCTCTTTCCAGAGGTGCCGATTATTGCACTTTTGCCGACTCATCCGGAGAGAGCATATCTCTCATAAAGGATAATATCGCTCACTGTAAAATCGAAGAGGAAAACAGGGTTTTGCAGGGAGATTACCGAAGGATTCTTGGGGCATTGACCGCCAGGGTGACTGAGGGAACTGAGGAACCCTTTGATATCATCATTCTGGATCCGCCATACAATACGGAAATGCTTGACGAAGCATTCGAAATGATCGGTGCAGGCGGCTTGCTGGCTAAAGACGGTGTCATAGTGGCCGAACACAGAAAAGAGGAAAAACTGCCTGATGAATTGCATGGGTTCACCAGAGAAAAATACAGGCGGTACGGGGTGGTAATATTGTCTGTTTATAACAGTCTATAGTTGATTATGACAAAAAAGCGTGGTAATATTAGTTTGAATTTATTGGAGGTTCAGTATGTTTACAAAGGCTCTTTACGCGGGCTCATTTGACCCGATGACAAACGGTCATCTGAATATTATAGTTAGAGCCGCCAAGCTCTATGACGAGCTTGTTGTAGGTGTAATAGCGAATCCCCTGAAAAATTCCAGATTCACACTGGAAGAAAGAAAGGAAATGATAGCCGACTCCCTGAAGAATCTGGGCAATGTCAAGGTTGGCTGCTTTTCCGGTCTCCTCGCAGATTATGTTAACAACAATGGGTTTAATGTTGTTGTCAGAGGATTGCGTGCCGCCACAGATTTTGAAAACGAAATTCAGATGGCACAGATGAATGCCAGACTGTATAATGATGCGGTTGAGACTGTATTCTTTATGACAGATCCGAAATATTCGTTTATAAGTTCAAGTATGATTAAGGAAGTGCATTCACTGGGCGGTTCAATAGAGGGACTTGTTCCGGACGAAGTATTAAGGAGGATGTGATGAGAGTATTAGAGCTTTTGGAAGAAATTGAAGAAATCGTTGATACTGCGGCGGGTTTCCCTCTTACGGGAAAGATTATGGTTGACTCGGAGGAACTGCTTGAGATAGTACGCGAGATCAGAGCGGAGCTTCCCGATGAGATACAGCAGGCACAGTGGATAAAGAACGAGAGAGAAAGAATAATTGCGGAAGCGAAGACTCAGTATGAGGCTGTTATTGAAGACGCACAGAAGCAGGCTGATGCTCTCGTTGAGAATAACGATATTACGGTTAAATCAAAGATGAGAGCCGACGAACTTATGAACGTAACCGAAAACACCGCCAAGCAGCTTAAGATTGGAACTTACGAGTACCTTGACGGAATACTATACAATTTCCAGGGGAAGATGGAACATCTCAGCTCGATTTACTTCGGTGAAATGTTTACAAGCATTGAGAAGGCATTTGATGATATAAATTCGGCACTTGCAGCAAACAGAGACGAGCTGAAAGACATGGCATACAGAGCACAGATAGATACTTCGGAAAGACCGGAAACCGCTCCGCTGCCGGGCATTGATGACATAATCAAATAAGTTCCGATTTTCCGGAGTGCCGAACAGGTAAACACAAGGGTGCACCATATACGAAATGGTGTGCCTTTTTTATGTCAGTTGTGCTATAATCCCATCTTTGACAGTTGATCGAACTCAAAAACCGGCAAACGGTTACAATAACAGGCGTTGCCGGTTTTTCAGTGTGATTGTATTTGTAGTATTTTTTCTACTTTTTCGTTGATTTGATAATTTTTTTCATATTTTTTTCAGTTACAATTTCGGTATCAGTACGAAATCCAAAAATGTCGTGCAGGGCATCTGTAATTTCAGTGCGGGTGTACTCCGGAAGGTATCCGATTCCATCCATTCTCAGAAAATCCATTTTGCGAAGTGTGCTTATGAGTTCTGTAACCGTATATTGCTCATTTAATTTGTGCTCAAGAAGGCGATATACAAGAAGAGATAAGAAGCATGTCAGAAAGTGTGCTCGAATGCGCTCGTCTCTTTGCAGGTATACAGGTCTCGCTTTGAATTCGGACTTCATGATGCGGAAGGATTCTTCAATCTCCCATCTGCGATGGTTAACCTTAAGTATGTCAGAAACAGAATCTTCAAGGGTGGTGCAGACTGCTGTGAATCCGTCATATTTCGCTTCTTCAATAATTTTCTCCTCGTTCAAAGAAGTTACTGTTTTGTCTGCAACAACGCCGTCCATGGTTATTTGTGTCTCTTCTATGAATCTTGTCGGTGAGTTCGGGTTGCGAGTTTTAGAGCCGGAACCGCTTTCGATAATATTGATTGCTCTATCAATCTGACGCTCTCTGATTTGCTGTTGGTAATGTTTGTACCTTGGGCTGTATGAAACAATCAGCCTCTGTTCAAAGTCGTCCTCATTCAGCCAGCGCTCTTTGTGGAATACACTGTTTTTATGCAACTCTTCGTCAATCTGAGAGATGTCATACTTTCTGCCATCGCTGCCAAGTGACCATCCTTCAGGATTCAAAGCCCATTCCTGCAAATGCCCTTTCATCTTCTTAACAGACTGTGTAACTATGAAAGAACGATCTGCCACATCATTGAAGCGCCGGTTTACTGCAGATGCAAGCCCTGCATCTGTACAGATAATGAATTTTGCGAGAGAAAAGTCATTAATAATCTTTTTCTCCATAGGAATAAGCGTAGGCTGTTCGTTTTCGTTTCCGGGGAATACTGTGAACGCAAGGGGAAAGCCGTTACCATCAAGAAAAAGACCAAACTGGACAATGGGATTGGGTCTGTGCTCTTTACTCTTTCCGTATTTGCGGATCCCCTTTTCTTCTTCTATCTCAAAGAAAAAATTTGTGCAGTCGTAGTAAAGAACGGCATCGTTGCGTTCAGCTTTAGCAGCCTCATAGATACGCGCCTGTATGAAGTCGGATTCTTTGTCCAGGACATCCAGAGCACGATAAATATCATGCAGTTCAAAATCAGGTAATTCCAGAAGTTCTTCCATATACTCGTAAGAGGATAGTTTTGAAGAAGGGGAAAGAACCCGCGCATAGATCAGTCCGGAAAGAATGGATGACAGATCATATTGGAAATCATATCTGGAACTGATCTCATCGCAGATCTTTTTCAGACCAAGTTCGTGAAATATTTTCTGCAGAAAGAGGTAGCCGCCTCCGAAGGTTGACTTTTCTCCGAAGGTTAGCTGCTTTCCTTCGGAAAGTTCGATTGGAATCTTTAATTCGTTGTTTTTCTCAGCTTCCGTGTAGATCCGTGCTTGTTCTTTTGCCCAAGCAATTACCTTGTCTCTGTTATTGTCATGCTCCGGAAGCAAACTGGCCATTGAGCCCAGCTTCTTGAAAATTTTAGATGTGCTTTTGCCTTTGTCATTTCGGAATGATTTTATTATATATAGCTGCTCAGCATTTGAGGATTTTACGATATTAAGTCTCATGTTGATAACCTCCATCATCCAAGTGAGTTAAATACTAATATATTTGCTTATATTATACCATACAATACTAAACAATACTACAAATATTTTCGAAAATTTGACAAAAAAATATAGCCGTGTCAAGGCTCTTGGCGTTTTTTTTGCTATTTAACTGTCAAACTCCCGTACCTTGACGGAATACTATACAATTTCCAGGGGAAGATGGAACATCTCAGCTCGATTTACTTCGGTGAAATGTTTACAAGCATTGAGAAGGCATTTGATGATATAAATTCGGCACTTGCAGCAAACAGAGACGAGCTGAAAGACATGGCATACAGAGCACAGATAGATACTTCGGAAAGACCGGAAACCGCTCCGCTGCCGGGCATTGATGACATAATCAAATAAGTTCCGATTTTCCGGAGTGCTGAACAGGTAAACACAAGGGTGCACCATATACGAAATGGTGTGCCTTTTTTATGTCAGTTGTGCTATAATCCCATCTTTGACAGTTGATCGAACTCAAAAACCGGCAAACGGTTACAATAACAGGCGTTGCCGGTTTTTCAGTGTGATTGTATTTGTAGTATTTTTTCTACTTTTTCGTTGATTTGATAATTTTTTTCATATTTTTTTCAGTTACAATTTCGGTATCAGTACGAAATCCAAAAATGTCGTGCAGGGCATCTGTAATTTCAGTGCGGGTGTACTCCGGAAGGTATCCGATTCCATCCATTCTCAGAAAATCCATTTTGCGAAGTGTGCTTATGAGTTCTGTAACCGTATATTGCTCATTTAATTTGTGCTCAAGAAGGCGATATACAAGAAGAGATAAGAAGCATGTCAGAAAGTGTGCTCGAATGCGCTCGTCTCTTTGCAGGTATACAGGTCTCGCTTTGAATTCGGACTTCATGATGCGGAAGGATTCTTCAATCTCCCATCTGCGATGGTTAACCTTAAGTATGTCAGAAACAGAATCTTCAAGGGTGGTGCAGACTGCTGTGAATCCGTCATATTTCGCTTCTTCAATAATTTTCTCCTCGTTCAAAGAAGTTACTGTTTTGTCTGCAACAACGCCGTCCATGGTTATTTGTGTCTCTTCTATGAATCTTGTCGGTGAGTTCGGGTTGCGAGTTTTAGAGCCGGAACCGCTTTCGATAATATTGATTGCTCTATCAATCTGACGCTCTCTGATTTGCTGTTGGTAATGTTTGTACCTTGGGCTGTATGAAACAATCAGCCTCTGTTCAAAGTCGTCCTCATTCAGCCAGCGCTCTTTGTGGAATACACTGTTTTTATGCAACTCTTCGTCAATCTGAGAGATGTCATACTTTCTGCCATCGCTGCCAAGTGACCATCCTTCAGGATTCAAAGCCCATTCCTGCAAATGCCCTTTCATCTTCTTAACAGACTGTGTAACTATGAAAGAACGATCTGCCACATCATTGAAGCGCCGGTTTACTGCAGATGCAAGCCCTGCATCTGTACAGATAATGAATTTTGCGAGAGAAAAGTCATTAATAATCTTTTTCTCCATAGGAATAAGCGTAGGCTGTTCGTTTTCGTTTCCGGGGAATACTGTGAACGCAAGGGGAAAGCCGTTACCATCAAGAAAAAGACCAAACTGGACAATGGGATTGGGTCTGTGCTCTTTACTGAGTATTCCGGGGTGAAATCCATCATCTGTCCGGCTTTAGGAAATCACCATTCCGGTTAATTGGAAATCAGCATTCCGGAGATGGAAATCACCTACATATTTCTTTAGAATGGGAATATGCGCATAGGCGTAAATCTATTCTAAGGAGGTCAACAAATGACCAATTATCGCGAGATCTTGAGGTTTACAGCCTTGGGTCTATCACAACGCAACATAATGCAGAGCATTAATGTTGCACAGAAAACCGTAGTTAAGGTACAACGTCGTGCTCGAGAGATGAACCTTTCTTGGCCGTTAGACGAATCCTTGACCAACGCAGAGCTTGGAAAGTTAATGTTTCCTAAAGAATCAAAGCAGACACTTAAAAAGATGCCGGACTTTGATTACATCCGGAAAGAGCTTCTTCGCAATGGCGTTAACAAGAAACTCCTCTGGACAGAATACCTGGAGGAATGTCGCCAATCCGGCGAAGAACCTCTCATGTATTCGCAATTCTGCTATCATATCCAGCAGGATGAACAGAAACGACATGCGACGATGCATATCCCCAGAAAGCCCGGTGAACAAATCGAGGTTGACTGGGCCGGAGACCCCGCGCATATAATTGATCCTGATACCGGTGAGATTATCAAAGCGTGGCTGTTTGTAGGCGTTATGAGCTACAGCATGTATCCTTATGTGGAAGCCTTTATCAATGAGAAACAGCGTGCATGGATTACAGCCCATGTACACATGTATGAATACTTCGGCGGTGTTACTCGCATCATTGTGCCGGACAACCTAAAAACGGCTGTCATTCACAATAATGACTGGTACACTCAAGAACTTAATGCTGTTTGGAGCTGTATCATTAAAGTAGAGTCGTCAAACGCACCAACTAGATGCTACAATAGCATTGAAAGGACGGTGACATTATGCACTACGATAAAGCCTTTAAGGAAGAAGCCGTATGCCTCTCAAATGAGATTGGCATAAAGAAAGCTTCCGAACAGCTCGGCATATCATACAATACCCTTGCCGGATGGCGACGTTCCAAAGCTCGCTATGGAGAAAACGCCTATATTGGCAGCGGGAATCGGCATAAGCCGACAAATGCCAAGGAACAGCGCATTCTCGATCTTGAAAAAGAGAACCGCGAGCTCAAACGAGCCAATGATATCCTCAAGGATGCTCTAGGTTTTTTCGCAGAGAGCCGAAAGAAGTGAGAGCACATGAGCGCTATAGGTTCATCCATTCCCGGAGAGAAACCTGGCCGGTCAAGATTCTCTGCGAAACCCTTGAGGTTAGCGAATCCGGATATTACCGATTCGTTAAGAACCTTGGAAAACCCGGTAAGGATGAGGCTCTTTCGGCGGCCATCAAAAGCATCCTTGACGAGGATATATATAACGATAACTATGGTGTTCCTCGCATGAAGCTTGCACTGGAGCAGCGAGGAATCAAGGTCGGCACCAGACGGCTGACCCGCGTTATGCGAGAAAACGGCTGGCTCCACAAGCCAAACCGAAAACCGCATGGTTTAACAAAATCCACGACAGAGGTACAGGAAAAGGAAAATCTAATAAAACAGGATTTCACTTCATCAAGTCCACTATCTCTGCTGTTGACCGATATTTCTCAAATTCAATGTTATGACGGAAAGCTCTACATGTCACCCATACTGGATTGCTTCAACGGAGAAATCGTTTCTCTGCAGATGCGCTCCAACATGAAGAAAGAGCTATGTATTGATACGGTTCGCGCTCTTGCCAAGAAGGATATACCATGTGGTGCAATCCTGCATAGTGACCGTGGCAGCCAGTATACCAGCGATGCCTTTAAGGAAATTCTTGCAAGTTACGGCCTATCGCAGAGCCTCTCCGGTGTTAATCATTGTTACGATAACGCTCGGATGGAGAGTTTCTTCGCAACACTTAAGAAAGAGTTATTGTACCGTCTTCCCACCTACCGGATGAAGATGGAGGAAGTAAAGCGATGGATCTTCCATTATGTATTTACCTATTACAATCGGAAAAGAGTCCACACCAGTAATCCGGGAGGCCTTCCACCGGCGGCATACCGAAGACTTCAGGAAAAACCGTTATTGGCCGCCTAACAAATCAGTGCGTTTGGAGACTGCACTTTTCTTGACAGTTCCAGTTTATCATGAAATGGCAGAACACTACAATACGGCTATTCTGCCCGCCCGAGTACGAGCTCCTAAAGATAAACCGAATGCAGAAGGTTCCGTTGGAGTCATTTCCACATGGATTACTGCAGCACTTCGCAATGAACAGTTTTTCTCTCTGCCCGAATTGAACCGAGCTATACGAGAAAAACTCGAAGCTTTCGCCCATCGCCCCTTCCAAAAGAAAGAGGGCAGCAGGTACGAAATCTTCGTGGCTGAAGAACTGCCATTGCTGGCCAAACTACCGGCTACCCGTTATGAACTGGCTGAATGGAAGACAGCCACTGTTCAGTTCAATTATCACATATCTGTCGACGGAATGCTATACTCCGTTCCGTATGAATTTATCAAGCGTAAGGTCAATGTGAGGATAACTGATCAGGTAGTCGAAATATTCTTTAACCATAACCGAATCGCTTCTCACCGACGACTGTATGGTCGTAAGGGGCAATACAGCACCGTTACGGAGCATATGCCGGAAGAACACCAGCAATATCTGGAGTGGAATGGCGACCGCTTCCGCAAGTGGGCAAAACGAATCGGTAACAATACCTTTGAAGTGATTAATGCAATACTTGCCTCCCAGCGAGTCGAGCAGCAATCGTATCGCAGTTGTATGGGTGTGCTTAAGTTAGCGGACAAATATTCGCCTGTGCGATTAGAATCCGCCTGTAACAAGGCACTGACATACACTGCAACTCCAAGCTACAAGAGCATAAAAAACATTCTTGCAGCTGGCCAAGATAAATCCGAAAAGGATGAATCCAATACGAAATCTGCAAAACCGCATAATCCTCACGCAATTACTCGCGGCGGGGACTACTACAGGAGGTAACTGATTATGACAAACCAAAGCACTATTGATAAATTAATTGAAATGAGGCTGACATCTATGTCAGATGCATTCATTACACAGATGAACGATCCCAAGATGAAAGATATTAACTTTGAAGACCGTTTCGGCATGCTGGTCGATATCGAATACAGCAAACGCAAGGCCAACAGTCTTAAACGATTAATCCGTAATGCCGGCTTTGATCAGCCTGAAGCTTTCATTGCCGATATCAACTATACATCCGGGAGAAAACTTAACCGTAATCTAATTGAAAGGCTTTCCACCTGTGAGTACATTACAGAACATCGGAATCTGTTTATTACCGGAGCAACAGGAAGCGGAAAAACATATCTGGCATGTGCCTTTGGCATGGAAGCCTGCAAGCAGCGTTACAGGACAAAGTATGTTCGTCTTCCGGATATGCTCCTCGAGCTTGAACTTGCCCGAACCGATGGCACATACAAGAAAGTTTTAACCAAATACGCCAATCCGATTGTACTGATACTGGATGAGTGGCTTCTGCTCAAACCGACAGAGGCCGAGCAGCATGATATCTTGGAACTTCTTCACAGAAGAAGACGGAAGTCATCAACTATTTTTTGCTCACAGTATGATCCTGATGGCTGGTATGATCAGCTTGGCGGAGATGAAAGCCCTCTGGCTGAAGCAATCCTTGACCGCATCAAACATGATGCCTACAAAATCAATATCGTACCGGTGGATTCCACCAACTATCGCTCGATGCGAGAGGTATATGGGTTAGATCCGGCAATGAGTGAGTAACCTAACCTGATGGCGAGACCATGCTGTTCCGGAGGATGAATTTCATCCCGGGAACGGCGGCTTCGCCGCATTTGAAATCATGTGAGAGTGATTTCCCGATTACGGACAGGTGATTTCCAGTTGTCCGGATTGGCGCTTTCAGCGCAACGGAATATCCATTTACTCTTTCCGTATTTGCGGATCCCCTTTTCTTCTTCTATCTCAAAGAAAAAATTTGTGCAGTCGTAGTAAAGAACGGCATCGTTGCGTTCAGCTTTAGCAGCCTCATAGATACGCGCCTGTATGAAGTCGGATTCTTTGTCCAGGACATCCAGAGCACGATAAATATCATGCAGTTCAAAATCAGGTAATTCCAGAAGTTCTTCCATATACTCGTAAGAGGATAGTTTTGAAGAAGGGGAAAGAACCCGCGCATAGATCAGTCCGGAAAGAATGGATGACAGATCATATTGGAAATCATATCTGGAACTGATCTCATCGCAGATCTTTTTCAGACCAAGTTCGTGAAATATTTTCTGCAGAAAGAGGTAGCCGCCTCCGAAGGTTGACTTTTCTCCGAAGGTTAGCTGCTTTCCTTCGGAAAGTTCGATTGGAATCTTTAATTCGTTGTTTTTCTCAGCTTCCGTGTAGATCCGTGCTTGTTCTTTTGCCCAAGCAATTACCTTGTCTCTGTTATTGTCATGCTCCGGAAGCAAACTGGCCATTGAGCCCAGCTTCTTGAAAATTTTAGATGTGCTTTTGCCTTTGTCATTTCGGAATGATTTTATTATATATAGCTGCTCAGCATTTGAGGATTTTACGATATTAAGTCTCATGTTGATAACCTCCATCATCCAAGTGAGTTAAATACTAATATATTTGCTTATATTATACCATACAATACTAAACAATACTACAAATATTTTCGAAAATTTGACAAAAAAATATAGCCGTGTCAAGGCTCTTGGCGTTTTTTTTGCTATTTAACTGTCAAACTCCCGTACCTTGACGGAATACTATACAATTTCCAGGGGAAGATGGAACATCTCAGCTCGATTTACTTCGGTGAAATGTTTACAAGCATTGAGAAGGCATTTGATGATATAAATTCGGCACTTGCAGCAAACAGAGACGAGCTGAAAGACATGGCATACAGAGCACAGATAGATACTTCGGAAAGACCGGAAACCGCTCCGCTGCCGGGCATTGATGACATAATCAAATAAGTTCCGATTTTCCGGAGTGCTGAACAGGTAAACACAAGGGTGCACCATATACGAAATGGTGTGCCTTTTTTATGTCAGTTGTGCTATAATCCCATCTTTGACAGTTGATCGAACTCAAAAACCGGCAAACGGTTACAATAACAGGCGTTGCCGGTTTTTCAGTGTGATTGTATTTGTAGTATTTTTTCTACTTTTTCGTTGATTTGATAATTTTTTTCATATTTTTTTCAGTTACAATTTCGGTATCAGTACGAAATCCAAAAATGTCGTGCAGGGCATCTGTAATTTCAGTGCGGGTGTACTCCGGAAGGTATCCGATTCCATCCATTCTCAGAAAATCCATTTTGCGAAGTGTGCTTATGAGTTCTGTAACCGTATATTGCTCATTTAATTTGTGCTCAAGAAGGCGATATACAAGAAGAGATAAGAAGCATGTCAGAAAGTGTGCTCGAATGCGCTCGTCTCTTTGCAGGTATACAGGTCTCGCTTTGAATTCGGACTTCATGATGCGGAAGGATTCTTCAATCTCCCATCTGCGATGGTTAACCTTAAGTATGTCAGAAACAGAATCTTCAAGGGTGGTGCAGACTGCTGTGAATCCGTCATATTTCGCTTCTTCAATAATTTTCTCCTCGTTCAAAGAAGTTACTGTTTTGTCTGCAACAACGCCGTCCATGGTTATTTGTGTCTCTTCTATGAATCTTGTCGGTGAGTTCGGGTTGCGAGTTTTAGAGCCGGAACCGCTTTCGATAATATTGATTGCTCTATCAATCTGACGCTCTCTGATTTGCTGTTGGTAATGTTTGTACCTTGGGCTGTATGAAACAATCAGCCTCTGTTCAAAGTCGTCCTCATTCAGCCAGCGCTCTTTGTGGAATACACTGTTTTTATGCAACTCTTCGTCAATCTGAGAGATGTCATACTTTCTGCCATCGCTGCCAAGTGACCATCCTTCAGGATTCAAAGCCCATTCCTGCAAATGCCCTTTCATCTTCTTAACAGACTGTGTAACTATGAAAGAACGATCTGCCACATCATTGAAGCGCCGGTTTACTGCAGATGCAAGCCCTGCATCTGTACAGATAATGAATTTTGCGAGAGAAAAGTCATTAATAATCTTTTTCTCCATAGGAATAAGCGTAGGCTGTTCGTTTTCGTTTCCGGGGAATACTGTGAACGCAAGGGGAAAGCCGTTACCATCAAGAAAAAGACCAAACTGGACAATGGGATTGGGTCTGTGCTCTTTACTCTTTCCGTATTTGCGGATCCCCTTTTCTTCTTCTATCTCAAAGAAAAAATTTGTGCAGTCGTAGTAAAGAACGGCATCGTTGCGTTCAGCTTTAGCAGCCTCATAGATACGCGCCTGTATGAAGTCGGATTCTTTGTCCAGGACATCCAGAGCACGATAAATATCATGCAGTTCAAAATCAGGTAATTCCAGAAGTTCTTCCATATACTCGTAAGAGGATAGTTTTGAAGAAGGGGAAAGAACCCGCGCATAGATCAGTCCGGAAAGAATGGATGACAGATCATATTGGAAATCATATCTGGAACTGATCTCATCGCAGATCTTTTTCAGACCAAGTTCGTGAAATATTTTCTGCAGAAAGAGGTAGCCGCCTCCGAAGGTTGACTTTTCTCCGAAGGTTAGCTGCTTTCCTTCGGAAAGTTCGATTGGAATCTTTAATTCGTTGTTTTTCTCAGCTTCCGTGTAGATCCGTGCTTGTTCTTTTGCCCAAGCAATTACCTTGTCTCTGTTATTGTCATGCTCCGGAAGCAAACTGGCCATTGAGCCCAGCTTCTTGAAAATTTTAGATGTGCTTTTGCCTTTGTCATTTCGGAATGATTTTATTATATATAGCTGCTCAGCATTTGAGGATTTTACGATATTAAGTCTCATGTTGATAACCTCCATCATCCAAGTGAGTTAAATACTAATATATTTGCTTATATTATACCATACAATACTAAACAATACTACAAATATTTTCGAAAATTTGACAAAAAAATATAGCCGTGTCAAGGCTCTTGGCGTTTTTTTTGCTATTTAACTGTCAAACTCCCGTACCTTGACGGAATACTATACAATTTCCAGGGGAAGATGGAACATCTCAGCTCGATTTACTTCGGTGAAATGTTTACAAGCATTGAGAAGGCATTTGATGATATAAATTCGGCACTTGCAGCAAACAGAGACGAGCTGAAAGACATGGCATACAGAGCACAGATAGATACTTCGGAAAGACCGGAAACCGCTCCGCTGCCGGGCATTGATGACATAATCAAATAAGTTCCGATTTTCCGGAGTGCTGAACAGGTAAACACAAGGGTGCACCATATACGAAATGGTGTGCCTTTTTTATGTCAGTTGTGCTATAATATATTCTGTATAAGAGGGTGCAAATGTACTCGGAGACAATCGGGAGGCAGCATTTAATGACATTGATTCAAGCGTTTATACTGGGCCTGGTTCAAGGGCTGTCGGAATTTCTTCCAATCAGCAGTTCGGGCCATCTGGCTATAGGACAGTACTTCTTCGGAGTGAATCCTGATGAGGTTCTGTTTTTTGCCGTTATGCTTCATGTGGGGACTCTGTTTTCAGTTTTTATATGTTATTGGAAGGATATCGTACTGCTGGTCAAAGAACTGGGGGCGGTAATAAAGGATATATTCACGGGCAAAGGGTTGAGAGTTAACCTGAACCCGACAAGAAGGCTGGGATTTATGATTATCGTTGCGACTGTTCCTACGGCCGTAATCGGATTAATTTTCAATGACTTCTTCGAAAGACTCTATGCTTCCATTATTGTGGTAGCATTAGGATTGGTATTTACCGGTTTTATTCTGCTTATTGCTGAGAAAACAGGCAAAAGTGAAAAGGATGTTATGGAGATGAAGTGGCTGCACGCTATTTTAATCGGCTGTATGCAGGGTGTAGCCATATATCCGGGAATATCCAGGTCAGGTTCCACTATTTTCGGAGGTCTGGTTGCAGGACTGAAAAGAGAATTTGCAGTAAAATTCGCTTTTCTTATCTCTATACCCTCAATTCTCGGATCCGTAATTGTTGAAGCTCCGGATGCTTTTGCCGAGGGTGTTGATGGGGCATTTCTGATGCCGATTGTTCTGGGAGTTTTAGTTTCGGCAATTTCGGGAATTGTCGCTATCAAATGGATGATCAGAGTTGTAACAGGCAAGAGACTCTTCGGCTTCTCCATATATGTATGGATTGTTGCCGCAGCTATTTTCTTTTATGTACTTGTGATTATGTAATGTTAAGAGGGAAAAATGGCAGAGAAAAAGAGAGGACCGGGAAGACCGCCCGGAAGCAAAAATAAAAACAATACAAGAGGCAAAACTGCCAGCAGGAATGTACAGGAGGCAGAAGCCAGAATAGAGGCCAAGGCAAAAATACGCGATGAGATAACAGGCATTATCATCATTGCTGTCGGTGTATTCCTCATAATTGCCCTTCAGACTCAGGCGGCGGGAACGGTAGGGGAAGCCATTGCAGGGGTTATGAAGGGCTGCTTCGGTTTCAGTGCTTTTTTGCTGCCATATTATTTTATACTGTACGGAATTCTTCTGTTCCTTCACAAGACCATACATATAGGCATCAAATCAATTGTCTATCTTGTTATTATATATTTTATGATGGTGCTGATAAATGCGGGCAGATTCACGGCGGAATTTGCCGGCAGGGAATTTGTGGGACTTTCACGGTACTATGCCGACGGCCTGACGCTGAATGGGGGCGGAGTGTTCGGAATGGGAGTGGGTGTACCGCTGACAAGCTGGATAGGAGTGCCCGGGCTTTACATTTTTTCTTTTGTTGTACTTTTTATCTTGGTTCTGCTGCTTGTAAACACGCCTGTTTCCAGATTTTTCGAGAACATTAAAAGAATGAAACAGAGGCGTCAGATGGAGCGTGAAGAGAGAGCTTTAGAGAAGGCTCGCGAGGCAGAAGCACAAAAACAGCATATGGATCTGGAAATGGAGCGCTTTGCTGCAAACAGACGGCCGGTTACAGTGGATATGACTGCAGGACAGAGAAAAATTATGGACTACATGAGCGATGACTCTCATGTGTCCGCTGATGGAGAGGCGCCGCCTGAATCCATAACGGATATGACAACCGGGGCAAAAGCAGGGATGGATACCGAGGATGCCGAACCCGAAAGAGCCAAGAGAAAATCAAGACGAAAGGCTGACGAAGAAATCAGCATATCAGCTGAAGCATTCGGTACAACGGATGACTACACATTCCCTCCTTTGGACATTCTTCAATTTGCCAGGGGCGGCACAATGAACGAGAGCGAGCACAGGCTGAGGCAAAAGGCTTTGAAGCTGGAAGAAACCTTGAGAAGTTTCAACATAGATGCGATAGTTAATAATGTGACACAGGGCCCTGCCGTAACCAGATACGAGGTTCAGCCCAACAGCGGGGTAAAGGTGAAAGGGATCAAAAACCTCGCTGACGATATAGCCCTGAACATGGAGGCCAAGAGCATCAGAATCGAAGCTCCGATTCCGGGCAAGCCGGCAGTGGGAATAGAAATTGAAAATGAGAAGATAAACATGGTTACGATCCGTGAAATCATAGATTCGCCTGCTTTTAAGCATGCCGGATCGAAGGTTACTGTGGCCATCGGCAAAGACATTGCAGGCAAAGCCATCGTTGCGGATTTAAAAGCCATGCCTCACATACTCATCGCAGGATCCACAGGCTCAGGTAAATCGGTATGTATAAACAGTATAATCACAAGCATACTGTACAAGGCCAGACCCGATGAAGTTAAGATGGTCCTCATCGACCCTAAGGTTGTTGAGCTTTCCCGGTACAATGGTGTTCCACATCTGCTGATACCTGTTGTAACGGAGCCTGCAAAGGCTGCTGCAGCTCTCAATTGGGCAGTGGAGGAAATGGACAAAAGATACAAGAGATTTGCGGCGGCAGGAGTAAGAGAGCTTTCCGCTTACAATACATATGTAAAGAGGCATAAGAACAAGGTCTTAGACGATGAGGTAATGCGATATATGCCTCAGGTTGTCATATTAATTGATGAACTGGCGGATCTGATGATGGCGGCTCCGTCCCAGGTTGAGGAATCCATATGCCGTCTGGCTCAAAAGGCAAGAGCTGCAGGTATGCATCTGATAGTTGCAACTCAGAGACCGTCAGTCGATGTAATAACCGGTCTTATTAAGGCAAATATTCCTTCGAGAATAGCATTTGCCGTTTCCTCACAGGTTGATTCCAGAACCATTCTGGACATGGTGGGAGCAGAGAAGCTTGTCGGACGCGGGGATATGCTCTTCAGCCCTCTGGGAAGCGGTAAACCTGTCAGAGTTCAGGGCACCTTCATTTCAGATGAGGAGGTAAGAAATCTGATAGCCTTTGTCAAACAGCAGGGGGAAGCGGACGAGGCTGCGGCCAGTGATGTTATGGACAGCATAGCCAAGGTCAATACACCTGATGCGGAAAAGGGGGACAGAGATTTTGAAGATGAACTTCTGCCGGATGCAATCGAACTTGTGGTGGGTGCCGGTCAGGCTTCTGTTTCCATGCTTCAGCGCAGGTTCAGAATAGGCTACAACAGGGCAGCCAGAATCATTGATATGATGGAAGACAGGCAGATTGTAGGCCCTCAGGACGGCAGCAGACCACGTCAGGTTCTGATTTCCGAAGAAGATCTGGAAGTCATGAAAGAAGCGACCGATGAATAAACTTTTTATTGAGACTCTCGGCTGTCCCAAAAATTTCAACGATTCAGAAGGAATAGCGGGTATATGGGAAAGAGCAGGGCTGACCGTTACGCAGTCTGTTGAAGAAGCAGATGTAATTCTGGTAAACACCTGCGGATTTATAAACGACGCGAAAGTTGAATCCATTGATTGCGTTTTTGACATGATTCGCTTTATCCGGGATAAAGCGCAAGGAAACAATACTGTAAAAAGGTACCCTCTTTTGGTTGTGAGCGGGTGCCTTTCCGAAAGATACGCTGAGGAGATGTTTTTGGAAATACCTGAGGTTGACATCTTTATGGGCGTGAATGATTACGAGAGACTGCCTGAAATCGTCGCATCTCACAACAGCAGGCGCATCTATAATTCAGCCGCACCTGAAAAGTTTGAAGAATTCAGTGCCAGGTGGCTCAGTGACAACCCGTATTCAGCAACGCTGCGTATTGCGGAGGGCTGCAGCAACTGCTGTACTTACTGTGTTATTCCCCGGATCAGAGGCGGATACAGAAGCCGGCCCATGGAGAATATAATTGCTGAGGCGGAGCGAATGGCTGCTTCCGGCACGAGGGAAATAATTCTAATTGCACAGGATGTTACAGAGTACGGCTATGACCTGTACGGTCGGTTGAGGCTTCCGGAGCTTTTGCGCAGACTGTGTGAAATCGACGGTTTGAAATGGATCAGACTGATGTACTGCTACGAAGACAAGATCACCGATGAGCTCATAGAAACCATGAACTCGGAGGAAAAAATCTGTAAATACATTGACATACCGCTGCAGCATGTTTCAGATAATGTGCTCAGCGGAATGGGCCGCAGATCAACGGCAAAGAGCATAAGAGAAACTATCTGCCGTTTGAGGGAAGCCATGCCGGACATTCACATAAGAACAACATTCATCACCGGCTTTCCCGGGGAGACAGAAGAAGAATTTGCGGAACTGGCTGACTTTACCGAAGAGTACAAACTGGAGAGACTGGGTGTATTCCCGTACTCCAGAGAAGAGGGTACGCCGGCTTACGACATGTCGGGGCAGGTTGAAGAGGAAGAAAGAACCGCCCGTGCCGAATCCATTATGCGCAGGCAGGTGGAGGTGTCCCGTCAGGTGAATGAGGCAAAGATCGGTAAAGTGGTTACCGTACTTGTTGAAGACATGGATGAAGAAGGTGTCTATACGGGAAGAAGCGAGTACGATGCGCCTGAAATAGACGGCAATGTGATCTTTAGCGACGATACCGGCAGGGGGGAGCTCAAGCCGGGAGATTTTGCCGAAGTGGCAATAGAAGATGCTTTTGATTACGATCTGGTCGGAAGGAGAGTTTAAATGGCTAAAACAATAAAAAACAGGAACTTGCCCAATCAGCTGACTATAGCCAGAATCCTAGCTATTCCTGTGTTTATAGCTGTACTGCTTCTGGGTTACAGAGTGGCCGCATGTATTATATTTATAACTGCGGCCCTTACTGATTATCTGGACGGCAGTATTGCGAGAAAGTATAACCTGGTTACAAATTTCGGCAAGCTGATGGATCCGCTGGCAGACAAGCTGCTGACCATGTCCGCATTTATCTGTCTGGTTGAGCTGGGCGATATTCCGGGCTGGATGGTAATTGTGATTCTCGGCAGAGAGTTTATTGTAACAGGAATGAGACAGGTTGCCGCTGCAGAGGGTATCGTTATTGCCGCCGGATGGTCGGGCAAAATCAAAACCGTCTGTCAGATGGTGGCCATTCCTCTTATTATGCTGGAAAACTGGCCTTTCAGTCTGCTGTCTTTCCCATTACCGGCGGATCAGGTTATGCTCTGGGCGGCACTGGTTATGACCATATGGTCCGGTGCGGAATATATAATAAAGAACAGGCAGGTGTTCTCAATGAAGGACAAGGGAGCAAAATGAAGGATAAGGGAGAAATTTGATGAAAGCTTCACTTCTGAGCGTCGGGACAGAGATCCTGTTCGGACAGATTACAAACACAAACACGGTTTTTCTCTCTCAGAGACTCAATGAGATGGGAATTGATGTTATGTATCATCATACGGTGGGGGACAATCCGGAAAGACTGGCTGACATAATTCGTTTATCTCTTAAGGATTGCGATCTGGTGATTACAACCGGAGGACTGGGGCCGACACAGGACGATATGACAAAAGAAATAGCATGTCAGGTCTTTGGTGATACCTTGGAAAAGCGTCCCGAACTGGTAAAAGCCCTTGAGGAACGTATGCTCAGATATAAGGGCGGGTTCACAAGTAACAATTATAAACAGGCGTACATGCCGACAAGAGCGATTGTCATTAAAAACCCTGTGGGCACGGCACCGGGTTTTGCACTGGAGTCTGCCACTGAGCCGGGGAAGTACATTGCCTGCATGCCGGGACCTCCCCGTGAGATGACGGCAATGTTTGAAAACCATTTGAGGCCGTGGCTTTTGAGCATGTCGGACGGTTCTATTTTTTACAGGGAACTGCGTACTTTCGGCATTGGAGAATCCGCGCTGGAGACGGCATTGTTACCGATTATTGACGGGCAGACAGATCCGACAATAGCCACCTATGCCAAAGAAAGTGAAAGCTCCGTGCGTATAGCATCCAAGAGACCTTCCCGTGAGGAAGCGGTGGCTGCTGTTGACGGTATGGTCGCAGAGGTTGATAAACTTGTAGGCGAATATATATACAGCTATGACAATGAGGAGCTGGTGAATGTGGTTGTTCGCAAGCTCATTGAAAAGGGACTGACGCTTTCAAGTGCGGAATCCTGTACGGGCGGAATGTTTGCATCAACCCTGACTGACGTGCCCGGCGTATCGGCATGTTTTGACCGCGGCCTCGTTACCTACAGCAATCAGGCGAAGATTGAAGAACTTGGAGTTTCATCCGAAACACTGGACAGATATGGAGCTGTAAGCGAGGAAACCGCACTGGAAATGGCCGAGGGTGTACGCAGGGTAAGCGGATCCGACATAGGCATATCCGTTACAGGCATTGCCGGACCCGACGGAGGAACCGAGGAAAAGCAGGTAGGTCTGACTTATATCGGTTTCGTATACGGTGACAGGAAATTCTGCCGTAAGATTGACAGGGCTCTTAAGGAGAGAAGAAGAAACCGCAAGTATGCGACTATGAGCATGCTTGATATTATTAACAGAGAAATATAGAGTTTGCCATATTGACATATATTGGAAATAATGTATAATAAAAGAAGCGAGCCCGAGTGCTGCAACTTTACGAACAAATGTTCAAATAGTTATTGACAGACAGGGGAAATAGGGTTAATATGGTGTCGAGAACAGATGTTCACATATCTGTTTGGGATGTTTCAGAAGCCCGAAGGAGAGATGGAGGTAATTATGGCAGCAAAGAATGATATTATCAGGTCGCCGCAATTGGCAGGTGATACTGACAGAGAAAAGGCTCTGGATGCTGCGATGGCACAGATTCAAAAGCAGTTTGGCAAGGGTGCGGTTATGAAGCTCGGCGATAACGGAGCCATGCTTAATATAGAAGCTATATCGACGGGATCCATGAGTCTGGATCTGGCGACCGGAATAGGCGGAGTACCTCGCGGCAGAATTGTTGAAATCTACGGGCCTGAAGCTTCCGGCAAGACAACTCTTACACTTCATGTTATTGCGGAGGCCCAGAAGAGAGGCGGTAAGGCGGCGTTTATAGATGCTGAACACGCACTGGATCCGGAGTATGCCAGGAATTTGGGTGTGGATGTGGATGAACTGCTTGTGTCCCAGCCGGACTACGGTGAACAGGCCCTTGAGATTGCCGAGATGCTGGTAAGAAGCGGTGCAATAGATATTATTGTCGTTGACTCGGTTGCCGCATTGGTACCGAAGTACGAAATAGATGGCGCTATGGGGGATGCAACAGTTGGAATGCAGGCTCGGCTTATGTCCCAGGCGCTGCGTAAGCTGGCGGCGGTTATAAGCAAAACGAATACTACAATAATATTTATCAATCAGCTTAGAGAGAAGATAGGAGTAATGTTCGGTAACCCTGAGACAACCACAGGTGGCCGTGCACTTAAATTTTTCTCTTCAATGCGTATAGATGTCAGAAGAATCGAAAGTATCAAGAGCGGAGATCAGGTTCTGGGGAACAGAACCAGAGCCAAAATTGTCAAGAACAAGGTTGCACCTCCATTTAAGCAGGCGGAATTTGACATAATGTACGGCAAGGGAATATCCAAGTCCGGTGATGTTCTGGACTGTGCAGTTGAGGCCAAATTTATAGAGAAGGCGGGATCCTGGTACAGTTTTGAGGGCGATAGAATAGGTCAGGGACGTGAAAATGTTAAAGAATTTCTGGAATCCAACCCTGATATCCTTGAAAAGGTCGAGAAAATGCTGTTGGATAAGCTTCAGGATGAGCGTGCGGCGGCAAGGGGTGAAGCCGAAGAAATCAATGAAGAAATTAATGACGAAATACCGGACGGTATTGTTATTGATGAAGATGGTGTAATCATGGAATAAAGAGGAGAAAAGGATAGAAAAGTATTGAAAATACTGAAAAATACCCTTTACAAGGGGTATTTTTTATTGTAACATTAATAGGTATGAGCCGCTCGAACAGGGCTGTTGAAACGTATTCATATAGAATGCTGCCCCGGTAGGCGAGACTGGTTAGAGGAGGAATTAATTAATGTACGCGATTATTAAAACAGGCGGAAAGCAGTACAGAGTAGAGAAGGGCGATCAGATTAAGATTGAGAAACTTGATGCGGCAGAAGGCAGCACAGTTGTTTTTGACAAGGTTCTGGCAGCAGGTGAGGGCGCTGACCTCAGGGTCGGAGCACCCTATGTGGACGGTCTGACTGTGAAAGGAACAGTTGTTGAATCAGGCAAGAGCCCTAAAGTTGTTATCTTCAAGTATAAGGCAAAGAAGGACTACAGAAGAAAACAAGGTCACAGACAGCCATATACACTGGTTGAAATTACAGCAATCGGAGATACAAAGACTTCTAAAAAGGAAGCCCCTGAAAAGGAAGCCCCTGTACAGGTTGAAGTTAAGGAAAAAGCTAAGGCTGATGTTCCTGCAGATAAGCCGCTGAGCAAGATGCTCAAGGCTGAACTCGTTGAATATGCCAAGAACAACGGCATCGAAATCAACGAAAAGGCTACAAAGGCAGTTATCATCGAAACAATCGAAGCTGCTAAATAGTCTTTACAGAGTAATTATGGTTTTAGATTGCAGATATAAGGAGGTATTTCCATGGCAAGCAAGAAAGGTGTAGGTAGTTCGAAGAACGGTCGCGATTCCGAATCCAAACGTTTAGGCGTTAAAAGAGGCGACGGACAGTTTGTAAGTGCCGGCAGCATTCTGGTCAGACAGAGAGGAACAAAGTTCCATCCCGGCAACAATGTCGGCAAAGGCGGAGACGATACATTATTTGCGAAGGTTGATGGAGCTGTAAAGTTCGAAAGATACGACAAGAAAAGAAAGCAAGTGAGCGTTTATCCGAAGGATGCATAAAGTTTTTTCGAGCCCCTAATTCACTTAGGGGCTATATTTTTGTGCAAAGGCACCCCGGTGCCATATAAAGTGAAAGACAGATAAAATGTTTGTTGACAGAGCAAAAATTACAATAAGATCAGGGAAGGGCGGCAATGGTGCCGTTACTTTCCGAAGAGAACCATACGTGCCGGAAGGCGGACCGGACGGCGGTGACGGCGGTAAAGGCGGAGATGTGATATTCATTGCCGACGAAAACCTGAGAACGCTGATGGATTTTAAATATAAAAGAAAATATGAAGCCGAAGACGGTCAGAACGGGATGAAGAAAAAGCGTTTTGGCAAGGGCGGTGAGGATCTGATAATAAAAGTTCCTGTCGGCACAATGGTTATAGACGAAGAGTCCGGAAAGATTATGGGAGACCTCATCGATCATGGACAATATTTTGTTGCGGCAAAAGGAGGAAGAGGCGGTAAAGGAAACGCTAAATTTGCGACACCGACGAGACAGGCACCTAACTTTGCGGAGGCTGGAGGGTTTTCGAAGGAACGAAGCATTATCCTCGAGATGAAGCTTATAGCTGATGTGGGTATTGTGGGATTTCCCAATGTGGGAAAGTCGACCCTTCTTTCGGTCAGTACAAGTGCCAGACCAAAGATCGACAACTACCATTTTACAACCATTAATCCGAATCTGGGAGCGGTGAATATTTATGACAAGAGCTTCGTCATGGCTGATATTGCAGGTATAATAGAGGGAGCTCATGAGGGAGCCGGATTGGGACATTACTTCCTCAAACATATTGAGCGTACCAAGGTTTTGATTCATGTAGTTGATGTTTCCGGCATGGAGGGGCGAGATCCCAAAGAGGACTTTGATAAGATCAACGAAGAACTTAAAAAGTACAGTGACAGACTGCTTCAGAAGCCGCAAATTGTGGTGGCGAACAAAATCGATGTCCTCGGATGCGGTGTAGATCCCGAAGATCTGGAAATCTGTGACGAGTATCAGGAATTCAGGGCATATGCAGAAAATAAGGGATACAAGGTATTTCCCATGTCAGCACCTGCCGGACAAGGTGTAACAGCGGTTCTTGAAGAAGCTGCCAAAATGCTTGAAGAAATTCGGCATAATCCGCCGGAAAAAGATGACGAATATGAATACTTTGATTTCGAACTGGATGAAAACGATCCGGACTATAAAAAGGTGTTTGTTGAGTTTGACGGGGAAAACTATATTATTTACGGACAGCAACTGGAAAAGATATTTAATTCCACCAATTTCAATGACTATGGCTCGAAAAGATATCTGTTCAGATATGTTGAGAACAGCGGAGCGTATGAAATGTTAAAAGAACTGGGTATAGAAAACGGAGATACAATCAAACTTTTTGATACCGAATATGAATATTATGACGAGTGAACACCCTAACAGAGCGAAATGCTATGAGATACTAACTGAATACGGAACACCGCAGCATGTGGTAGATCACTGCAAATCGGTTGCTGCCGTTGCATACAGACTTGGTGAGGCATTGAACCGCTGCAGAAAGGAGCAGTTGAATCTGGAACTGATACTTTCCGCGGGTCTTTTGCATGACATGGCTCGTGTTGAGTATGATCACGGAAATGTGGCGGCTGACTGGTGCAGGGATAATGGATATTGTATGGAGGCCGAAATTATCTGCACCCATATGTTTCATGAGTTCCCTAAGGATGTTTCGGAACTTACGGAAACGGACATGGTGTGTCTCGGTGACAGGCTTTCACTTGAGGATCGATACGTGGGATTGGATGAACGTATGGATTATGTCATTCGCAAGGGAGAAAAGAACGGCTGGAAAGATGCCAAAAAGATAATTCTTGAGAAGAAAGCCGTTACCCGCAGGTTGCTGGACAAAATCGAAAACTGCATAGGTATAACAATTGACTATCTTATGCAGGAACTCGATTATGAAAACATAGAGAAAAGATATGCCGAAGATAGATAAAGCTATTGAAAAAATTCTTAAAAGAGTGGAGAAACCTGCCCGCTATACCGGCGGGGAGGTGAATATGGTCAGGAAGAATCCCGAAAAAGCGGATGTCAGAATGGGATTTGCATTTCCGGACACCTACGAGATAGGTATGTCATACATGGGGTTGCAGATTCTTTATGATATTCTGAATCGCAATGACAGAATATACTGTGAACGTGTTTTTGCACCTGCACCCGACATGGAAGAGATGATGCGGGAAGACGGAATTGAACTTTTCACCCTGGAAACATTCACACCTGTAAAGGAGTTGGATATTCTGGGGTTTACTTTGCAGTATGAAATGTCTTATACCAATGTCCTTAACATGCTTAATCTGGCCGGCATACCTGTCAGAAAAGAGGATCGCACAGCACTGCTTGAGAACAATGAATTAAGTTTTCTTCCTGTTGTGATTGCCGGCGGTCCATGTGCATTCAATCCGGAACCTTTATCCGATTTTATTGATGTTTTTCTTATTGGTGACGGCGAAGAACTGCTGGAAAAAGTGTGCGAAGCTTTTGCGGATATAAAGACAGAATTTGCGGACAGTGCCACAGAAGTCAGGTCGAAGTTTCTTGAGCGGATAGCGAAATTTGAAGGAGTATATGTACCGGAGTTTTATGAGGTTTCATATAATGACGACAGAACAATAAAAGGATATTATAAACTCACAGATGAGGCTCCCGACAGAGTTGTCAGGGCTATTGTGCGGGATATAGATTCGGCTGCATTTCCGGTAAACAACATTGTACCTTTTATCGATACGGTACATGACAGATCTGTCGTTGAGACCTTCCGCGGATGCACACGAGGCTGCAGATTCTGTCAGGCGGGAATTATTTACAGACCGGTTCGTGAGCGAAGTCCTGAGACAATAAAGAAGCTGGCGATGGAGCAGCTTGACAATACGGGTCATGAGGAGCTGTCGCTGCTGTCTCTCTCCACAAGTGATTATTCCCGCTTTGAGGATATGGTCAGGTCGCTGATGATTCTGTGCAAAAATCGCAATGTGGCACTTTCGCTGCCATCACTGCGTCTGGATTCATTTTCATTTAATGTTCTGGAAGAAATACAGTGCTATCGCAAAACCGGACTCACATTTGCTCCGGAGGCCGGGACTCAAAGACTCAGGGATGTAATAAACAAGAACATAAAGGAAGAGGATATCTACGGAGCGGTGGAGAAGGCAATTCAGCTTGGATGGGAGCATATCAAATTGTATTTCATGATAGGTTTACCGACGGAGACTTACGAAGATCTGGATGGGATAGCTGAAATTGTCCGAAATATAATGGATATGAACTTTAAATTACGAGGGCGCAAAGGGGGACGTTTCAGAATAACTGTCAGTGTATCCAATTTCGTGCCTAAGCCGCATACTCCATTCCAGTGGGCAGTACAGAATACACCTGAGGAGTTTGTAAAGAAACACAACTATCTGTCGGGGAAATTGCACATTAAAGGTGTTACGTTTAACTATCATGAGACGCTGACAAGTAATATGGAAGCTGTATTGGCTCGCGGGGACAGACGGGTAGGTGCTGTCATTGAGGCGGCATGGCGGCGGGGGTGCCGTTTTGATTCATGGAGCGAACACTTCAATGCATCGGGATGGTCAGCAGCCTTTGATGAGATTGCTGCAGCTGTGGGAATGGGGTCCGGCAAGGAACTGGAGCACTTCTACAATTACAGAAAGCGTTCTTTCCATGAGATTTTACCTTGGGATATTGTGAATTCGCTGGTCATGGGAGAATTCCTCAAATCAGAGGCTGTAAAAGCCGGTCTGGCCGAGACTACCCCGGACTGCAGGCAGGGTTGTGTTAACTGTGGAGTAAACAGGTTTACAGAGTGTTTTAAGACATGAAATATATTATAGAATTCAGCAAGACGGGTACGATATGTTATACATCGCACCTGGATATAATGAAAGTTTTTAAACGTGCCTTCAATAGAGCGGGAATCAGACTGGCATATTCACAGGGTTTCAATCCGCATCCGAAGATGGGGTTGGCTCAGCCGCTTTCTCTTGGTTACCTGGGGATGAAGGAGTATATGGAATTCGAAACATCCGGAGAGAAGGCAACAGGTGAGGACATAGTGAAGTCATTAAAAGAAACTATGCCGGTCGGTATGGATCTCAAAAGAATTATCGCAGCTGACTGGCTCAAGAGGACATTGGCTGCTGAAACCATTGCGGCTGAATACCTGATAGATATCCCCGTTAATGGATTTCCACGTGAAGAATCGGGCAAAGAGATGAGCGTCGAGGCCATGTGGCATTCATATATGGACAGAGCTGAGATATTAGCATGGAAAAAGAGTAAGAAAAAAACCGAACCGGTACAGATAAATATCAGACCGAAAATCAGGAAGCTTACATTTACGCAGATTACAGGAGACGAATCGGAGCGGATTATTATAAACGCTTTGCTGGATTCGGGCAGTGACTCCAATCTGAGTGCTGAGCTTGTAATAAACACTATTGCAGAGCACTTCCGTCTGGATGCGGATCGTGCCGAAATTGATGTCCTGCGGAAGAAAATATTATTTTCAAAAGATGTGGAAAAGCAATTGACATAAAATACCAATAAAGGTAAAATATAGTCACAGGGGCTATAAGGGGTATTGGTATGAAGAGATTGTTGGAAATGATAAGAAGCAACGAAACCGTTGCCCGGATTCTTATTGATTATGGGGATCAGCTTAAAAGGATTGCATTGGTTGCAGGTCTTGTTTTAATAGTGCTTGCCGCTTTTGTATTAGGAGGACAGAAAGAACCCGATATTATAAACGGAATGAACTCCGAAACAGAAACCGAGACTGAAGGAAATACCGTTGCTGTAGAAAACGGAGCCATGATATATGTTGATATAGGCGGTGCCGTAGAGATACCTATGCTGGCGGAATTACCTAAAGGAAGCAGAGTTGAGGATGCAATCAAAGCGGCAGGAGGTCTTAAGAAAGATGCTGATATGTCCGGCATCAACAGGGCGGAGTTCCTGAACGATGGAGACAAGGTATATATTCCGACTCTGATTATTGACGAGGACGGATATGCTGTCGGAGAAGCACAGCAGTTAAACGGGATCGGCGGCGGAAAGGTTAACATAAATACAGCTGATTCTGAACAGTTACAGACTTTGAACGGGGTCGGTCCTGCCACCGCACAGAAGATTATTGACTACAGAACGGCAAACGGCAGATTCCGTTCCCCGGAGGATCTTATGAATATTTCCGGAATTGGAGATAAAACCTTTGAAAAGCTAAAAGACCATATCACTATTTAAAAACGATGAAAAACTGTTGATATTTCAATATCAAACATATATAATAAATTTTGCGAATTTATGCCGTATAATTTTGTATGGCAAGCTGAAAATTAAGAAAGTGGGGTAAATTAATGGCTAATATTAAATCCGCAAAGAAAAGAATCCGTGTAATCAACAAGAAAACTGCAAGAAACAGAAGAATCAAAAATCATCTGAAAGCTGTTCTGAAGTCATTTGAAGCAGCACTTGAAGCAGGAGACATGGAAAAAGCGAAGGAAGATCTCGTTATGGCTGAAAAGAAGCTTATGCAGGCTGCAGCTAAGGGAACTATCCATAAGAACACCGCTTCCAGAAAAGTCTCAAGATTAAACAAGAGATTCAACCAGGAAATCGCCTAATCTCACCCGTCCCCACCGGCACATAAGTTAAATGTGCGATGTGAAAACATCAGAGATTCCATTAACCACTCCGACAGTCTCAGCGGGGTGGTTTTTCATTGACTTTTTGCTTTTTATGGTAAAATAGTTATGGTATACTAACGATGTATAGATTGTGTAAAAAAAGAGGTGACAAATGAGTACCCATATCAATTCCGCAGACAAAGGCGATATCGCGGAGAGCATTCTCCTGCCGGGAGATCCTCTGAGAGCCAGATTCATAGCTGAAAACTATCTGGAGAATGCCAGATGCTATAACGAAATAAGAAACATGTACGGGTTTACAGGAACCTACAGAGGGGTACCCGTTTCAGTACAGGGAACGGGAATGGGCATGCCTTCCATGGGTATTTATTCTTGGGAACTTATAACCGAATACGGTGTGAAGAACCTTATAAGAGTCGGTACCGCGGGATCTTTTCACGAGGATATAAAAATCGGGGATATTGTAGTCGGAATTGCAGCATCGACAGACTCCAACTATATTCACGCCTTTGATGTGCCCGGGAATTATGCTCCCTGTGCCAGCTATGAACTGTTGTCAAAACTGAGAGATGCATCAAAGGAAACCGGACACGAATTCAGGGCAGGTAATATAGTATCATGCGATGTTTTTTACGAAATAAGTGAAGATTGGTGGAAGAGGTGGAGAACCATGGGCGTTATGGCGGTTGAAATGGAGGCTGCCGCATTGTACATGAATGCTGCATATCATGGAGTAAATGCCCTGGCCATGATGACAATAAGCGATCATTTTGTAACAGGAGAAAAAGCGACAACAGAACAGCGCCAGGAAAAGTTCACTGAAATGATGGAGCTGGCACTTGATATTGCAATAAGGTAAGGCAAATCCTCAATTAAAAATCTCATGAAAGCAGGCAGAACAAAATGAAACTACTGGAATCGGCGGAAAATTATCTTGAGGCTATTCTCATGATAAGCAAGGAAAAAAACAACGTGAGAGCCATTGATATAGTAAATCATCTGGCTTTCAGTAAGCCCAGCGTAAGTGTAGCTATGAAACAGCTCGAAACAAATGGCTATATAAGCAGAGATGACGAGGGCTATATTACTCTTACGGAAAGCGGACTTGAGATTGCAAATATGATCTATGAAAGACATGAAATCCTTACGGAAATGTTTATACGGATGGGAGTCAGTCCGGAAACAGCCCGTGAGGATGCCTGCAAGGTGGAACATTACATAAGCGATGAAACCTTCGAATGCATAAAGAATTCAATAGAAAAACTGTAGAGGACAGACCTTGATGAAAGACTACAAAAAATACATAAGGAATTTCAGTATCATAGCACATATTGACCACGGCAAGTCCACTTTGGCAGACAGGATAATTGAAAAGACGGGACTTGTGAGCCAGCGTGACATGAAGGCTCAATTTCTGGATAATATGGATCTGGAAAGGGAGAGGGGAATAACAATAAAGCTTCAGACCACAAGATTATCCTTTAAGAGCATGGACGGAAATGAGTATATACTTAATCTTATAGATACTCCGGGGCATGTGGACTTCACCTATGAGGTATCAAGATCGCTGGCAGCATGCGAAGGCGCAATTCTGATTGTGGATGCAACTCAGGGCGTTGAAGCTCAGACATTAGCCAATGTATATCTGGCAATGAACGAGGATCTGGAGATAATGCCGGTTCTCAACAAAATAGATTTGCCATCTGCCAGGCCGGATGAAATCCGAGAGGAAATAGAAGAGGTTATAGGAATTGAAGCCGGAGACGCACCTGAAGTGTCCGCTAAGGAAGGAATAGGAATTGACGAGCTCTTGGAGCAGATTATCTTAAGGATTCCGGCTCCTTCCGGAGATGAAAATGCCAGACTTAAGGCTTTAATCTTTGACTCCTATTATGATAACTACAAGGGTGTTGTGATATACACAAGGGTATTTGACGGATCCGTGAAGGAAGGCGACATGATTCGTCTCATGAACAGCGGAAAGAAATACGAAGTAACGGAAGTAGGAACTTATTCGCCGAATCCCGTGTCCTGCAGTTCCTTAAGAGCGGGAGAGGTCGGATATATCTGTGCCGGCATCAAAAAGGTTGCAGATGCCAGAGTGGGTGATACCATAACTCTGGCAGACAGTCCTGCTGCAGAACCGCTGCCGGGATATAAGAAGGCACAGTCCATGGTTTACTGCGGAATATATCCGGCTGAAGGCGAAAAGTATGAAAATGTTAAGGATGCACTGGAAAAACTTCAGGTAAATGACGCTGCATTTATTTTTGAGCCGGAAACGTCAACGGCATTGGGCTTCGGTTTCAGATGCGGATTTCTGGGCTTGCTGCATATGGAGATTATCGTAGAGCGGCTGGAAAGAGAATTTGATCTTGGTGTTATAACCACATCCCCAAGCGTAATCTATAAGGTTTTTATGAATGACGGAACGGTAAAGATGGTTCAGAATCCTTCCAACTTGCCGGATTTTACGGAAATAGACCACATAGAGGAGCCTATGGTAAAGGCGGATATCATGGTTCCTAAGGAATATGTGGGGAGCATAATGGAAATCTGCCAGGAAAGGAGAGGCAGATTGCTCCATATGGAATATATAACAAAGACAAGGGTCAATCTGCACTATGATATGCCACTCAATGAAGTAATATACGACTTTTTTGATGCCCTTAAATCAAAGACGAGAGGTTACGGCTCTCTGGATTATGAATTTACCAGATATGAGCCTTCAAAAGTTGTCAAGCTTGATATACTTCTTAACAAGGATATGGTTGATGCTTTCAGTATGATAGTACACGAATCAAAGGCATATGCACGCGGACGTTTCGTGTGCGAGAAACTCAAGGAAATCATTCCGATGCATCAGTTTGAAGTACCTATTCAGGCATCCATAGGTCAGAAAATTATAGCGCGAGAAACAGTCAGAGCATACAGAAAGGACGTTATAGCCAAGTGTTACGGCGGCGATATTTCCCGTAAGAAAAAGCTGCTGGAGAAACAGAAGGAAGGAAAAAAGCGAATGCGCCAGTTCGGTACAGTGGAGGTACCTCAGGAGGCATTCACTGCGGTGCTCAAGTATGACGATAACAAATAGAATAGGATTGTATCTTCACATCCCATTTTGCATTCAGAAGTGCAGATACTGTGATTTCCTGTCGTTTCCGTGCTCAGATGAGAAAGTCCTAATGGAATATGCGGATGCAATTTCCATGGACATTGCGGCACGAGCAACAGAATGGTCTTACAGGGTTGTTGATTCAGTCTTTATAGGGGGAGGAACACCTTCTCTGTTGCCGCCTGCAGCAATCGAGAAGATTTTGACTGCTGTATTTACCGAGTTAAACGTTGACGACGATGTTGAGGTTACTATCGAGACCAATCCCGCAACACTTACAGAGGAAAAGCTGAATGCCTATATTTCCGGAGGGATAAACAGAATCAGCATAGGAATACAGACCTTTGACAATGTACTTCTCAGACTCTTGGGCAGGGTACACGACAAGAATGATGCATTCAACGCAATAAGGATGACGAAGAAGGCCGGATTCGATAATATCAATGTGGATTTAATGTTCGCTATTCCAGGGCAGACACTTAAACAGTGGAAGGATACTGTACGACAATGCATATTTCTTGAACCCCAGCATATCTCTCTATACAGTCTGCAGATTGAAGAAGGCACAATATTTAATAAACTTGTGGAAGAAGGGACACTCACACCGACCTCAGAAGAGCTGGACAGAGAAATGTACAGAGAGGCTTTGCATATGCTTAAGAATGCAGGTTTCAATCACTACGAAATATCCAACGCAGCGCTGCCGGGCTACGAAAGCAGACATAACCTCAAGTACTGGAGTTACGAAGAGTATCTGGGCGTAGGTCCGGGGGCAAGTTCCTTCATCGGCGGCAGACGGTACAGCAACTTCACCAAGATGACTGATTATCTGAATGCAATTAAGAGAGGAGACCTCCCTGAAGACAGGGAAAATTCGGATAACTATACACTCAGAGAAGAAATGGGCGTTTTTGTCTTTACGGGACTGAGAAAAACCGGAGGTTTTGACATAAATGACTTCGAAAAGAAATTCGAAGTTGACTTTTTCGACATATATGACCCTGCTGTAATTGAGAGATTGAAAGGGTATTTGGAAATAAGAGGAATGAATCTCCTCCTCACGGAAGAGGGAAGAGATATTGCAAACATTATAATGGCTGAATTTGTTTGAAGGACAGTGCAATGAGCGGTAAATACATAATGGCACTGGATCAGGGCACGACCAGCTCCAGATGCATAATATACGACAGACTGGGTCATCAGATCAGCGTTTCGCAGAGGGAGTTCAGGCAGATTTACCCTAAGGCGGGCTGGGTTGAGCATGATCCCATTGAAATTCTTTCTACCCAGATTGAAGTTGCTAAAGAAGCTCTCAGAAAGATATATGCTTCTGCGGCAGATGTGGACTCCATAGGGATTACCAATCAGAGAGAGACCACTGTTGTCTGGAACAAAAATACCGGGAAACCTGTTTACAATGCCATAGTCTGGCATTGTCGCAGGACATCGGAGTTTTGTGATGAGCTGAAGAACGAAGGGCTGACAGAGACATACAGGGACAGAACCGGTTTGCTTATTGACCCTTATTTTAGCGGTACAAAGCTCAGATGGATACTGGAGAATGTGGCAGGTGCCCGTGAGAAGGCGCAGAAGGGTGAGCTGCTTTTCGGAACCATAGAAACATGGCTTATATGGAATCTTACAGGAGGCAGAGTGCATGTAACGGATTATTCCAATGCTTCCAGAACCATGCTTTTTAACATACGCAAGCTTCGGTGGGATGCTGAAATACTCGATAGGTTGGAAATCCCGGAATGCATGCTGCCGGAAGCAAAACCCTCCAGCTGCATTTACGGAGAGACCGAAAGTCATATATTCGGCAGTCCGATTATAATAGGCGGAGCGGCGGGAGACCAGCAGGCGGCGCTTTTCGGACAGACCTGTTTCCGTGAGGGAGAGACAAAAAATACTTTCGGAACAGGCGGGTTCATGCTGGTCAATACGGGAGAAAAGATCATAAAATCCGGCAACGGACTGCTCAGTACAATTGCATGGGGCATAGATAACAAGGTATACTACGCTCTTGAAGGGTCGGTTTTTGTTTCCGGAGCCACCGTTCAGTGGCTGCGGGATGAAATGGGGCTTATTAGCAATGCGGCAGAGACCGAGAACATGGCACGTATGGTGGACGATACGGCCGGAGCATACATTGTGCCTGCATTTACGGGGCTTGGTGCACCTTACTGGGATCCTTATGCCCGAGGTGTTATTACCGGTATCACACGCGGAGTTAACAAAAATCATATAGTTAGAGCGGCTCTGGAATCCATGGCATATCAGACATACGATCTGCTTAAAGCAATGTCCGATGATTTTGACGGGAAAATCAGCGCCTTCAAGGTGGACGGAGGTGCGTCGGCAAACAACTTTCTTCTGGAATTTCAGGCTGACATACTGGGACAGCCGGTATTAAGACCGGTATGCATAGAAACCACATCACTTGGAGCCGCATATTTGGCAGGTCTTGCCACCGGATACTGGCAATCCATGGACGATATAATATCAAACTGGCAAATCGACAGAATTTTTGAGCCGAAGATGAGCGGGGAAACCCGTGATAAATTGATCAACGACTGGCATAAAGCCGTTGAACGCTCATTAAACTGGGCATAACACATAATAATTATTTAATAGCTGGGGGAGCTGATGCTGAGAGTCGCCGCGTTATGCGGCGTTACCCGCAACCTGATCAGGATAATGCCTGCGAAGGGAAGCAATGCTGACTTTTAAAAGTTTTAAAAGTGTTCCCCTCCTGTGAAGAAGGAGGTTTTTTATTATGAATTTACAGGATTTCTTTGAATCTCTGCCGGGACAGCTTGTCACCGTTGGGGTGATTATTATTCTTTTCCTTATGATTCTTGTCAGCGGGAAGAACAAAAAGCCGGATACAAGGGCATTGGCACTGTCGGCACTGCTGGTGGCACTTGCCATAATACTTAATCAGCTTATTCTGTTCAGAATGCCGCAGGGCGGAAGTATCACGGCTTTCTCAATGGTACCGATTGTTCTGTGTGCCTATTTCTACGGTGTGAGAAGAGGGCTTATGGCGGGCATGTGTGTAGGTCTGATTACCCTCATATTCAATCCATATATTATTCATCCCGTTCAGCTGCTGCTGGATTATCCTCTTGCCTTTGGAGCACTGGCATTTGGCGGTGTATTTGCGACAAAAAAGAACGGACTTTTGAAAGGATATCTCTTTGGGGTATTCTGCAGATATCTGTGTTCCGTGCTGTCGGGGATTATCTTCTTCGGAGCATATGCACCGGAGGGTTTCAATGCGGTGACCTGGTCCATATGGTACAATATCGCTTATCTGGGTGTTGAAGCTGTCGTAACAGTAATCCTGTTGGCAATCCCGAGGGTCAAAAGGATGTTCGAATCCTTCAGAGAGAAACTTGTGCAGCAATGATTCAATCCTTTTTGGAGATAACAATCAGCATGGAGCCGTCCTCAAGAGAGAGAGTGGCTTTATCGTCTCTGAACTCATTACTAACACCCAAAGGATAAATGCTTGTGACGGTGTGATCAGACAGAGGGTACCTGACACCGGAAATACATACACCTGTGCAGCAGTCCGTAAGAGAGAAAATCGACAGATATGAATTGTCCTCGGGTTCTATTTCAAAGGTATCGCAAGGTCCGTGAAGTACAGTGCAGTGGTTCCGGCCGTCTCTCATGGTAATAGGGCAACGCCTGCTGTAATTCATCAGTATCTGTATATTTGCAACGGTATGATCCAGCCGCCCGCCGATTCCGCCTGCTATTTCAATCTCATATGCACCGCGGGACAACGCTTCCATGACTGCAAGCTCCAAGTCTGTATGATCCTTTTCCGGAGAGAAATGCAAAACCTCCGTATCGGTCGGAAGCTCACCCTTGAAAGAATCAAAATCCCCAAGCAGCAGGTTGGGTGTAATGCCATATTTCTTTGCAATGCTCATTCCGCCGTCGGTACATATTATGTAATCACAGCTTCCGGCTATATCATTAAGGGGAAGAGGTGAGTCTATAAATGATGTGATTATAAGAACTTTCATTTTGCTATACATCCTTTCAGCGGCTGCGGCAGCAGGAAATGTTTAATGCGTTTTTGCATAATTTACCCGCATATGCTGCCTTATAATCTTGAAAAAGAATAAGTAATTATATATAATATACTCACAAAGGAAAGAATTTTAAAGAGGAGAAATGAAGCTTTGGAAGATAAAATCAGAAAAGTGTTAAAGGAGTTGGTTGATCCCGTTCTGGCCGAGCATTTCGGTGGCTCCACACTCTCCAGATATGAGGATGGAATAGCATATATAAGACTGACGGGTGCATGTGCTCAGTGCCCATCGGCACAGGAGACCATTGAAACGGTGGTTAAAGACTTCGTTACCGGTGCGTGTCCTGAAGTGAAGGATGTTATGCTGGACACCTCTGTAAGTGAAGATCTGCTTGATATGGCCAGGAACATTCTGAGCGGAAAACACAATATAGATTAAAATGCTTTGATAATAAAAGCTTTTTGATAAAATAATTGTTCATACTATCCGCCAACAATCACGTTGCGGACATACAAAGAAATAAAAAGGAGTGATTAAATTATGTTAATGACAGGCGAACAGTATATCGAAAGTTTGAGAAAGATGAAAACAAGGGTTTACATGTTTGGCGAAAAGGTTGAAAATTGGGTAGACCATCCGATTATCAGACCTTCAATCAATTGTGTTGCCGTAACTTACGATCTGGCTCATGATCCTGAGTACAAAGACCTGATGACTGCCAAGTCAAACCTGACAGGCGAAATAGTAAACAGGTTCGGACATCTGCACCAGAGCACAGAGGACCTTAGAAACAAGGTTAAGATGCAGAGACTTTGCGGTCAGAAGACAGCTTCCTGCTTCCAGAGATGCGTAGGTATGGATGCTTTCAATGCTGTGTACTCGACAACTTATGAGGTAGATAAGAAGTACGGAACGAATTATCACGAAAATTTCAAGAACTTCCTGATTAAGGTTCAGAACGAAGACCTGACAGTGGACGGAGCCATGACCGACCCTAAGGGAGACAGAGGACTGGCACCAAGTGCTCAGAGAGATAAGGATCTCTTTGTTCATATCAAGGAAAGAAGAGAAGACGGCATTGTTGTCAGCGGAGCCAAGTGTCATCAGACAGGTTCCATCAACTCACAATGGCACATCATAATGCCTACACAGGCCATGAGAGAGGACGATGCTGATTTTGCGGTATCATTTGCCTGCCCGTCAGATGCTGAGGGCATGTACATGATATACGGCAGACAGTCGTGTGACACAAGAAAGCTGGAAGAGGGAGTAGAAATTGACCTGGGTAATGCTAAGTACGGCGGACAGGAAGCGCTCGTAGTATTTGACGATGTGTTTATTCCGAACGAATATATCTTCCTGGCCGGCGAATATGAATTCGCGGGAATGGTCGTAGAAAGATTTGCAGGATACCACAGACAGTCATACGGCGGCTGTAAGGTTGGCGTAGGTGACGTTCTGATCGGTGCTGCTGCGCTGGCGGCTGAATACAACGGTGCACAGAAGGCATCACACATTAAGGACAAGCTCATAGAAATGACTCACCTGAACGAAACCCTGTATTGCTGCGGAATTGCATGCTCAGCGGAAGGCTATCCTACAGAGGCGGGAAACTATCAGATTGACCTTCTTTTGGCAAACGTATGTAAGCAGAACGTTACAAGGTTCCCTTACGAAATCGTCAGACTGGCAGAAGACATAGCAGGCGGACTGATGGTAACAATGCCGTCAGAAAAGGACTTCAAGTCAGACCTTCCTGTTGGAAGAAACGGTGAAACGATAGGAGAAGTCTGCAACAAGTTCTTTGCGGCTGCACCTTCATGCACAACAGAAGAAAGAATGAGAGTTCTCAGATTCCTTGAAAACATGTGCCTGGGAACGGCGGCAGTAGGCTACAGAACTGAATCGATGCACGGTGCCGGTTCACCTCAGGCTCAGAGAATCATGATTCAGAGACAGGGCAACATTGAAGGCAAGAAGGCTCTTGCCAAGCACATTGCAGGAATCAAATAATCGAAAAACATCGATAAACCGATAATGTATCTTTTCGACTTGAGGCTGCTTTGACACTCAAAGCAGCCTCAAATTTTAGAAAGACAGTTTATTAATTAACAGACGGAGTACTTATTAAGTATGAAATGCGGAGTGAAATTTTGCGGTGGGTGCAATCCCCGATATGACAGGGGTCAGGCCTACCGCGATATAAAAGATGAACTGCCTACAATAGATTTCGAATATGCGGAAGAGGGCAAACAATACGATAATCTTCTGGTAATCGGCGGGTGTACTGCATGCTGTGCATCATATAAACAGTACGATGTCAGGAACAAGGTATTAAAAATGTGCTCTGAAGAGCACAAACAAAAAATCATTAAAGAGCTTGCCGAACTGCAGGCTGAATAACAGGGAGGTTTTATTTAACGATGGACTGGAAACAAATCTATGAAAGCAGAAAAATGTCTGCTGACAAGGCAATGGAACTCATTCAGTCAGGTGACAGAATCATATTCGCACATGCGGTAGCAGAACCTCTGATTCTGGTCGATGCACTGGTTGCCAACAAGCACCTGTACAAGGACATAACCATATCTCACATGGTAACTCTGGGTAAAGGTGAATACTCATTGCCTGAAAACCACGACGTATTCACATTTGAAGGGTGGTTTACTTCTCCTTCAACAAGAAAGTCACTTGAGCAGGGGCATGGCGAGTTTGTACCTGTATTCTTCCATCAGGTTCCCGACTTCATAAGAAGAGATATCTTCCACCAGGATGTTCTTTTTGTATCAGTGGGTAAACCTGACGCACACGGATTCTGCTGTGTCGGTGTCTCTTCCGACTACACCATGCAGGCTTCCAAGTCGTGCAGAACAGTAATCGCGGAAGTAAACGATCAGGTTCCGACAGTATTCGGAGATGTATTCATACACGTCAGCGAAATAGATGCATTTGTTGAGAATTCACATCCTCTGTTCGAGATTAAACCGCCGGTAATCGGGCCTGTTGAAGAGGCCATCGGCAAACACTGTGCTTCTCTGATTGAAGATGGTTCCACCCTGCAGCTGGGCATCGGTGCTATTCCTGATGCGGTTCTCTCGCAGCTGGGAGATAAGAAAGATCTGGGCATACATTCAGAAATGATTTCCGACGGTGTTGTTGATCTTTATGAAAAGGGTGCAATAAACGGCTGCAAGAAGTCAATCGATAAAGGGAAGATGATGGTTACATTCCTGATGGGAACGAAAAAGCTTTATGATTTCTGTAATATGAATCCTATGGTCGAAATGCGTCCTGTTGACTACGTTAACCATCCGGAAGTTATTGCCAAATCGGCGAATCTGGTTTCCATTAACGCATGTGTTCAGGTTGATTTCATGGGGCAGATTGTTTCGGAGTGTATCGGAACCAAGCAGATTTCCGGTGTTGGCGGACAGGTTGATTTTGTTAGAGGTGCGGCTATGGCGCACGACGGAAAGGCCAAGGCTATAATCGCTATGCCATCCGTAACGGTGATGAAGGACGGAACAATGATATCAAAGGTGGTTCCGTACATCGATCACGGTGCAGCTGTAACAACTTCAAGATGTGATGCAGACTATATCGTAACCGAATACGGCATCGCTAAAATGAAGGGCGTTCCTATAAAGGAAAGAGCAAGAAGACTGATCAATATCGCTCACCCTGACTTCAGAGATACATTGAAAGTTAAATTTAAGGAAAGATTCAACGATGATTTTTAAGATTATTTTTAAAAGGAGGAAAAACAAATGCAGGCATTAAAATTAAAACCGGCAATTCATTATTTTGATACTTTTAAAGAATTTAATGAAGAATTCAACCTTGGCAAAGGGGACATCCTCGTAACAAACGAATGGATGTACAAACCGTATGTTGAAGGTCTGGGAATTGACATTCCTGTTATATTCCAGGAAAAGTACGGTGCCGGCGAACCGTCAGATGAAATGATGGACGCTATGAAGGTTGACATGGACAAATATGAATTCAACAGAATCGTTGCTTTTGGCGGCGGCACGATTGTTGATATCTGTAAGGTTCTGGCATGTGAGATCCCTGACAAGGTTGCCGACCTTTTTACCGGCAAAGTTGCTCCTAAGAGAATTAAGGAACTTATTGTTGTCCCTACAACTTGCGGAACAGGTTCGGAAGTAACCAACGTTGCTGTTGCCTCACTCCCTTCACTCAACTTGAAGAAGGGCATCGCCGACGAGCAAACATTTGCTGACGTTGCAGTTCTTATTCCCGAGTCACTCCAGGGATTGCCTGACTACGTATTTGCCACATCATCAATCGATGCTCTGGTTCACGCTTCGGAATCCTTCCTTTCACCTAAGGCTTCACCGTTCACCGAGCTGTTCTCGCTGAAGGCAATTGAAATGATTATGAACGGATACAAGAAGATTGTGGAAAGAGGCGGAAATACCAAGGAGAACAGAGCGGATCTCCTTAAGGACTTCCTCATCGCTTCCAACTATGCCGGAATCGCATTCGGTAATGCAGGATGTGCTGCCGTACATGCTCTGGCATATGCTCATGGTGCAGCGTTCCACGTTGCTCACGGTGAATCAAATTTCCAGGGCTTTACGGAAGTATTCAAGGTTTACAACAAGAAGAAGCCTGACGGCAAGATTGCGGTAATGAACAAGATCTTTGCTGACATTCTGAACTGTAACACTGTTGAAGTATACGATAAACTGGACGAATTCCTTGGACAGATTCTGCGAAAAAAACCATTGAGAGAGTATGGCATGACAGAAGACCAAGCGGCAGTATTCGCCAAATCAACAGTTGAGAACCAGCAGAGACTGCTGGGCAACAACTATGTTGAACTGTCAGAAGAAGAAATTGCCGAAATCTTTATGGAGATGTTCTAAAAAAGCAATGGCTGTCAGAGTCGAAGCTGCGTAATAATTCGTCGCTTCGACTCTTTTTTTTACAATAAGTCATTGACTTTATCGAGTTAAACTGATAAACTCTTAAACTATCAAGGGGATATTAATTTGAGGTAGGAAATGCATCATCATATAAATAATCATATAATAGGAACGATAATTAAATACGGAGGAAAACGATTATGGTCTTTGATGACACCCGACTAAAGGCGCTGTACAGCCGATACGGCTATCTGCAGTTCAGAATGAGCAAATTTGAAGAATATGAATTGTATGTAAGAAACAAAGACTTTCTCGATTCACTCAATGTTATTACCTTTACCGATACAAACGGTAAGCTGATGGCATTAAAACCCGATGTTACTCTAAGCATTGTGAAGAACAGCAAGGATACCCCGGGTGAGGTTCGGAAGGTCTTTTATAATGAGAATGTTTACCGCGTATCAAAACGCACGGGCTCATTTCAGGAGTTGATGCAAGTTGGCTTGGAGTGCGTAGGTGATGTGGATGAGTATAATATTTACGAAGTGATTATGCTTGCAGCTGAATCACTTATGGATATATCAGATAATTGTGTGCTGGACATATCGCACCTGGGAATCATAAACGACATTCTGAACAGCTGCGATGTGGATTATAATACTCGGGAGAAAATACTTATTTGCATAAGCGAAAAGAATGCACATGGAATCAGAAGAATCTGTGAAGAAAACAATATCCCTGAAAAAAAAGCGGAAATACTTTGCAGGCTCGTTTACATTTATGGCAGACCGGAAGATGTGATTCCCGGACTGGAAAAATTGCTGGCAGGAGAAGAAGCAAAGGAATCCATAGAGCAGTTAAAGAGGATAGCAGGAGCCTTTGACGGAAACAAGCTCAAGGAAATACTCAGAATTGATTTCTCGGTGACCAATGATATCGGCTACTATAATGATATAGTGTTTATCGGATTTGTGCAGGGCGTTCCGGACAAGATATTATCCGGCGGGCAATATGACAAGGTCATGTCAAAGATGGGACTGAAATCCAGAGCCATAGGTTTTGCGATAAATACTAACGTTCTTGAGAGGATTAAAGCATCTGATGATATCTACGATGTGGATACGCTGCTGATCTACGAAAAAGATGCAGATATTATTGATGTGAAAGATGCAGTGGAAGAGCTGACAAAGGACGGAGGCAGGGTGTTGGCACAGAGGAATATTCCTGATAAAATCAAATACAGGCAGCTTATTAAGCTGCAAAACGGTGAGGTGAAAACAATTGGGTCAGATGATTAATGTGGCACTCCCAAAAGGGAGGTTGGGGGAAAAGGTATACAGCATGTTTGAGGCGGCAGGCTATGAATGTCCGAAGCTTCTCTCAAACAGCAGGAAGCTTGTGTTTGAGAATAAAGAACAAGGATTAAGATATTTCTGGGTCAAACCCTCAGATGTGGCAGTATATGTGGAAAGAGGATCGGCCGACATAGGCTGCGTGGGAAAGGATATTCTGCTCGAGCAGAACAGCGATGTATATGAGCTTCTGGATCTGGGTGTAGGAAAATGCAGAATGGCGGTGGCCGCACCGGAAGATTTTCACGATGATACCGGCAGAACCCTCAGAGTTGCAACCAAGTTCGCAAATGTTACAGCGGACTATTTCGCTTCACAGGGAAGGGATATTGATATAATACGTCTTAACGGCTCCATAGAGATAGCACCTCTTTTGGGTCTTTCCGATGTTATTGTCGATCTGGTGGAAACAGGCAATACACTTAAAGCCAATAAACTGGTTGTAATTGACTTTTTTAGGGATATAAGTGCCCGCCTGATTGCCAACAAGGCGGTGTTTAAATTTAAGGGCGACAGAATTGAAAAAATAGTGAGGGAGATAGAATCACAATTATGAGCAGATATTTCAGCGAAAGGCACAGAGACCTGATTGCATATACGCCGGGAGAACAGCCCGGAGAGAAAAAATACATCAAGCTTAACACCAATGAATCGCCGTTCCCGCCATCACTGAAGGCACGGGAAAGAATGCAGGAGGCTCTGGAAGGACTCAATCTGTATTCCGATCCGGAATGTCGGTTTTTAAGAGAAAAGCTGGCGGAGAAATATGATGTAAACAGCAATATGGTCATGGCGGGCAATGGCTCTGATGATGTTTTGAATATCATTTTCATGACATTCTGCGACGAAAAAAATCCGGCGGTTTTTCCGGATATAACCTACGGGTTTTATCCCGTATTTGCCGATGTAAACGGTATACCATACAGGGAGATTCCTCTCGACGATAATCTGAGAATCAGAATTAATGACTATATGCCTGCAGGCGGAACCGCCTTCATTGCCAATCCCAATGCTCATACAGGAATAATGCTGACAAGAGGAGAAATTGAAGAAATACTCAGGGCAAACCGAAACAATGTAGTGGTTATAGATGAAGCTTATGCGGATTTCAGCGGGAAAAGCTGTATACCGTTGGTTCATGATTATGACAATCTGATTGTGGTCAGAACCTTCTCCAAATCCTGCTCGCTGGCGGGAATCAGACTTGGCTTCGCCATAGCCTGTGATGAGCTGATTGCCGATATGAACACCATAAGATATTCTCTGAACCCGTACAATGTCAACACGTTGGCAATGGCTGCCGGGATAGGTACATTGGAGGATTATGAATATATAAAAAATGCCTGTGAAACCATTGTGACAACTCGCGAGAGCACAACCGACAGGCTTAAGGAGCTGGGTTTCAGCATGACGGATTCTGAAGCCAACTTCGTTTTTGCAGCCTGCGGCGGCATGGACGGCGGGGAGCTGTACGAGAAGCTGAAAGAAAGAGGCATCCTTGTTAGACATTTCCCAAAGGAGAGGATTTGCAAATACAACAGGATTACCATCGGCAGTGCCGAAGATATGGATGTTCTGATTGAAACTATAGAGGAGATTTTGAAGGAGGAGACAAATGAGAATTGCTGAAATTGCAAGAAAAACCACAGAAACGGATATCAGGCTCCGACTTAATATTGACGGGGTCGGACAGGCAGATGTAAACACGGGAATCGGATTTCTGGATCACATGCTTAATACCTTTGCCAGACACGGCAGATTCGATATCAATATAGAATGTACAGGCGATACCTTTATTGATGACCACCACACTGCTGAGGATGTGGGCATCACATTGGGCAAAGCCTTTGCGGAGGCTTTGAGCGAAAAAAGGGGGATATCCAGATTCGGGGACAGGGTGATACCTATGGATGAGGCTCTTATTCTGTCAGCTGTGGATTTTTCGGGAAGAGCATATCTGGAATTTAAGCTTGATATTCCGACGGAAAAGGTTGGTACTTTTGATACGGAACTTGTAAAGGAATTCTGGATGGGATTTACCGGAAATGCCGGGTGTACACTGCACATCAGACAGCTGGCGGGCAGCAACTCCCACCACATAATTGAGGGAGCGTTCAAGTCTGTGGCACGGAGCATCAGGGATGCCGTCGCTGTTGAAGAGAGATTTAATGATGAGATACCTTCGACCAAGGGATTATTATAATGGAGAAAGAAAAGGTATAAGACATGAAGATATATCCTGCAATAGATGTATATGAGGGCAGGGCAGTCAGGCTGTTTAAGGGTGATTACAATCGGATGACCGTATACAGCGACAGTCCGTGGGAGATAGGGAGAGATTTTGCCGACAAGGGTGCAGAATATATTCATATAGTGGATCTGGAGGGAGCCAGGGAAGGAACAACCCCGAATTTTGAAACCATAGTCAGAATAAAGGAAGAGTCGGATCTGTTCTGTGAAGTAGGCGGCGGTATCAGGAGTACAGATGTAATAGAGAAGTACATATCTGCCGGCATAGACCGGGTTATTCTGGGTACAGCGGCGGTAACCGATCCTGATTTTGCTGATGAAGCCATAGAAAAATACGGAAACAGAATAGCCGTTGGTGTGGACATAAAGGACGGTTTTGTAGCCGTTAAAGGGTGGACGGAAAAATCCTCTCTGGAGGCTATGAGTTTCTGTCGGACCATGGCAAAGAAGGGTGTCGGAACCATAATATGTACGGATATCTCCAAAGACGGAGCAATGCAGGGTACCAACAGGAGTCTATATGAAACTCTCAGCAACGAAATGTCTGAATCAGGCTTCAATGTTAACATTATAGCATCGGGGGGCGTTTCATCGCTGGAGGATGTAAGACGGCTTGCGGAAATGAGAATACATGGAGCAATAATCGGAAAGGCATATTACACCGGAGCAATTGATCTCCGGGAAGCGATATATAACGCAGATAGAGAGGAATATACGAAATGATAACAAAAAGAATAATTCCATGTTTGGATGTGAAGGACGGCAGAGTTGTAAAAGGTGTGAAGTTCGAGGGTTTGAGCGATGTCGAATCGCCGGTGAAACTGGCTGAATACTACAGCAAAAATGGGGCTGATGAGCTGGTTTTTTATGATATTACCGCTTCTGCAGAAGGCAGAAAACTTTTTACGGATGTTCTGCGGGATACGGCAGAGAAAGTTTCTGTCCCTCTTACCGTGGGAGGAGGAATAAGTACAATCGCCGACTTTGAAAGAGTGCTGAAGTGCGGTGCGGATAAGGTGAGTGTCAATTCCGGTGCCATAAATAACCCGGCAATTATAAGCGAAGCCGCTAAACTATATGGGAATCAGTGTGTTGTTCTCTCTGTCGATGTGAAGCTGGTTGACGGAAAATACAAAGTCTTTTCCAGAGGGGGGAGAGACAGTACTGAAATGGACGCTATAGAGTGGATTAAACGCTGCGTTGATATGGGCGCAGGCGAAGTGGTGGTCAATTCCATAGATCAGGACGGTATGAAAAATGGATTTGATATAAAGCTTCTGAAGACGGTCTGCGATGCCGTTAACGTGCCTGTAATAGCTTCGGGCGGAGCAGGAAGCATTGAACATTTTATAGAACTGTTTAAAAAAGTTCCGAATATTGATGCAGGGCTGGCTGCTTCAGTATTTCACTTCGGCGAGGTGAAAATAATTGAGCTGAAGGAAGCCATGGCAAAGGAGGAATTATGACTGTAAAAATCGGAGAATTGATATTTGATAAGGACGGCCTTATTCCTGCAATTGTGTCTGATGTGAATACGGGTAAGGTACTTACTCTGGCATATATGAACAAGGAGAGTCTGGAAATTTCCATTGAAAGAAGGCTTACATGTTTTTGGAGCAGATCGCGGCAGGAGCTGTGGCTTAAGGGGGAGAGCAGCGGAAACTATCAGCATATTGAGTCGATTACCGCCGACTGCGACAGGGATGCTTTGCTGATAAAGGTAAAAGCCGACGGTCCGGCCTGTCACTTGGGGACAGAGTCCTGTTTCGAATACCCGGTTCTGGAAGGCACGAAAGCTGCTGACGATGAAAGTGAGTTTTCCTATGAGGCTCTGATGGCAATGATGGCCGAGCGTAAAGAGGCTCTTAAAGAAGGATCATATACATCTTATCTATTTGAGAAAGGTTTGGATAAGATTTTGAAAAAAATAGGAGAGGAATCCACCGAGGTTGTTATTGCAGCAAAGGCTAACGACAGGAAAGAAACTGTTTACGAAATTGCGGATCTGGCTTATCACGTAATGGTTCTTATGACCGAAGCGGGAATCACCCTTGATGATATTTCCGGGGAGTTGGCTTCCCGACGTATTATAGACAAAAAGATTAAACAGGAGAAAATGGTATGATTAAAAGTGACTTTCATACTCATACGGGATTTTCGGACGATTGCGAGTTTCCAATGTATGTGATGATTCAGGCGGCAATAGATCAGGGAATTGAATGTCTTGCCATTACCGATCATTACGACCCGGATTATCCCGATCGCTCCCTGCCTTTCGACCTGGATCTGGATAAGTATATACCGGCACTTGATGCGGCAAGTGAAAGATATGAAGGCAGAATTGAAATAGCCAAAGGCATCGAATTAGGTATAAGGGATGGCTCATACGACAAATGTAATGCCGCCGTCGCAATGACGGATTTTGATGTTGTCATCGGCTCTTTTCATGCATACAGGGACAGAAAAAAAGAAGAGGATATTGCCATAAGCGTCTGGGATTTTTCCGACAGAGATATGGTTAAATTCCTTGAGGATTTCTATATATACATGTATGAGTGCCTCAGGGCTTACAAAAACTATGATATCCTGGGTCATTTCAGCATTATGGACAGGTATTCCGGCGGTCTCAGGGATTACGAGCCTTATAAAGATATTATTGATGAAATTCTGAAGCTGATGATTGTAGATGGAAAAGCACTGGAAATCAATACATCCAGCTATGCATACAAGATGGAATGCAGTCTGCCGCGTGAATCAATACTCAGAAGATACAGGGAGCTGGGCGGGAATATGATTACTTTCGGGTCCGATGCTCACGCACCGTATAACCTCAGATCGCATTTTGATGAAGCCGGAGATCTGGCTCGTTCTCTGGGGTTCAGGAGCTACTGTACATTCAAGGGGAGAAAGCCTTTGTTTCACAGTCTGTAGTATGTTAGAATACTACTGGTAGTTTATTGGGTTTTAAGAAAAGAGGTATTTAAATGCAGGATGAAATGATAACACAGAATATTATCATAACCGAATCGAGCAAAAATCTGAGAGCTCTCGGTAGAAACGCTCTTAAAAGCAAGTGGAAGGTTAGCATTATTGCTGTATGTATATATATTGTTTGTATGCAGCTTCCGCCTTTGATTTTCGACAGTCTGTTTGGTGTTAATATGGGAAACATGTTTATTCCGGGTGGGAATACCTACGGGATGGATGCTGAAATTTATATTCAGCTATATAACAGTCTGCCGGAATACTCCATTCTCAGTTCAATATATGTAATCCTTGTAGCGGGTGCTTTGGAACTGGGAATAACTTTATTTTTCCTTGCGTCATTCAGAAACTATGAAACAAAAGAAACGGACATCTTTCTGGGATTCGAGAGATTCGGCAAAGCACTGGGGTTAATGCTCTTCCAGTCACTGTTCATATTCCTATGGGCATGTCTCTTTTTAATTCCGGGAATTATCGCCGCCATCAGATACAGCCAGGCATTTTTCGTACTGGCGGATGACCCGAACAAAGGAATAAGAGAGTGCATGAATGAAAGCAAAGCCATGATGAAAGGCAATAAAGGCAAATACTTTATACTTTCACTTTCATTTATCGGCTGGCTGTTACTTGCCGTGTTGCCTTCAGGAATCGTTCAAAGCATAGGAACAATAATCAGTACAAATGATTTTGTAACAGGAATATTTGCATTGATTGGCGGACTGTTCGTTGCTCCGGTAACGGCATATATGTATTCCACATTTGCGGGATTTTACGAAATTCTCGCAGGACATCTGATAAAGGACACAACACCTGTATCTGTTACAGCGGAGGAAGCTGTTCAGCTGGAAGAGGCGATAACCTTGACTGAAGACAGCATTGATCCGGAAGAATCCGGGGATGATAAGACAGAAGAAAAACAAAAAGATGAGTGATTTCAAGACACCGGAAACCGACAATTTTAAATTTTTCTGCCACAGAGACTGCGAATACTTCCCTTGCCATGAGGTGAAGAATGAGGAGGAATTTAACTGCCTCTTCTGTTACTGTCCTCTCTATGCACTGGGGTCGGAATGCGGCGGAAACTTCGTATACACGGAAGACGGAGTCAAAGATTGCAGCAACTGCATGATTCCGCACAAAAAGGGTGGATATGACTACATATTGACTAAATCCAAGATGTTGGTAGAACTGGCGAAGAAGAACAGGTAGTAATTCGATATTCAGAATAAAAAGGGCTGTCGCATAGTGTGACGCTCTTTTCTTCTCTCAGTTAAAGGAAGCTAAAATGATAAAAACAAGAAAACTAAACAATGGTGCAACAATAATAATGGAAAAGACCGATTATGTTCAATCGGCTGCCCTGGGTATATGGGTAAGGTCAGGAGCGGCCTATGAAACCGATGACATTTCAGGTATGTCTCACTATATAGAGCATATGATGTTTAAAGGCACGACCGAAAGGAGTGCTAAAGAGATAGCGGAGGCTGTTGACAGGATAGGCGGATCATCAAATGCTTTTACCGGAAAGGAAGCGACTTGCTATTATATAAAAACGCTGTCCTCAAACATATACAAGGGAGCGGAAATCCTACTTGAGATGGTTACGGAATCCGTCTTTGACACTGATGAGATGGACAAGGAGCGAAATGTAATCCTTGAAGAAATAAAGATGGTTAAAGATTGTCCCGATGACGAAATATATGACACAATTTCAGAACTTGTAAACAGTTCCAACCCGCTGAGAATGAACATTCTGGGAAGCCCGGAAAGTCTGGGGAATATAGACCGCAGCAAAATGATGGAATATTTCAGGAAAAGATATGCCAGAGACGGGATAGTGGTTGCCGTGACAGGTGATTTTGATGAAGAAAAGCTCTGTTCTATCTTTGAGAAAGGACTTGAATCATTGAACAGTACCTCTGACAAACCTGAATTTACGGCAGGTTCTTACAGGAGTACGTTCGATGTGAAGGTTAAGGATATTGAACAGACCCATATATGCCTGGCAACACCGGGAGTGTCAATGGTTGACGATAAATATTTTTCGTTCGTTCTTATGAACAACATCTTCGGCGGAAGCATGAGCTCCAGGCTGTTTCAGAACATAAGGGAAGAAAAGGGTCTGGCATACTCTGTCTCCTCTATGAATGTCTTTAATTCAGGTAGCGGCTTCTTTAACATTTATGCAGGTGTCGCCCATGAGAAAGCGGAGGAGGCAATAGAAGCTGTTCGATATGAACTGAATTCCCTTTCTAATGACGGAGTGTCCGAAGACGAATTGTCAATGGCTAAGGAACAGGTGAAGAGCTCATATATATTCGGACTTGAGAATATAAACAGCAGAATGTTTTCTTTGGGAAAGAATCTGCTTCTTTTGAATCGCATATACACTCCTGAAGAAGTCCTTGCCGGATTTGATGCCGTTACAAGAGAAGATATAACACAAAGTGGCCGTATAATAAGCGATTTCGACAACTACTGCGGTGCGGCTGTTACAGGTAAAGATCTTGAATTGGAGAAACTGGTCAGAGGTTAATTTCAAATGAAAATAAAAATCAAAAGTCTCAGCGGCATAATGCCCGAATATGAAACAGAGGGCTCTGCGGGAATGGATATCAGAGCTTATCTGAGCGAACCTGTGGTTATCAAGCCCGGCAGGAGGGCGTTAATTCCAACCGGTCTCTTTATGGAGATAGAATCGGGTTATGAAGTTCAGATAAGAGCCCGAAGCGGGCTGGCAGTAAAGAAAGGAATCGGTCTGACAAACGGAATCGGAACCATAGACAGCGATTATCGCGGAGAAGTCGGAGTTTCTCTGATTAACTGGGGAGATAAGAATTTCACAGTGAATAACGGGGACAGGATAGCCCAGATGGTAGTATCTTCTTATGAAAAGGCGGAAATCATTCAGGTGGAGAAACTGGGTGAAACCGAGCGGGGCCGGGGCGGATTCGGGCATACGGGAATATAGTAATGAACATAAGAGAAAAAATTGAAAAAAGAGAATACGAGTTTTTGTCTCCCAATGCCACAAAAGCGGCAGAGAGCAGAGGGAGGCTTCGTGCAGAGGAAAAGTGCGATGTGCGTACAGATTTCCAGAGAGACAGGGACAGGATAATTCATTCAAAATCCTTCAGAAGGCTGAAGCACAAGACACAGGTGTTTCTTACTCTTGAAGGAGATCATTACAGAACGCGTCTGACGCACACAATTGAGGTTTCACAGATTTCCAGAACCATAGCAAGGGCTTTGGGACTCAATGAGGATCTGGTGGAAGCGATTGCTATGGGACATGACCTGGGACACACTCCATTCGGTCACAGAGGTGAGGTTATTCTAAACCGTCTGTACAGCAAAGGCTTCCGTCACAATGAGCAAAGCCTTCGCGTAGTTGATGTTTTGGAAACTTCATACGGAACCAAGCACGGAATCAATCTTACTATGGAGGTCAGAGACGGAATACTCAATCATACGGGCTCGGGCATACCATTCACTCCGGAGGGTCAGGTGGTAAAAATCAGCGACAGAATAGCCTATATCAACCACGATATCGATGATGCTATCGGAAGCGGGATAATTACCATCAAGGATCTGCCGCGAGAAAGCATTGATGTTCTGGGAGATTCACACAAGAAGCGAATTGATACCATGGTGAAGGATATGATAGCCAACAGTGAGGACGGCAGTGATATAAAGCTCAGTGATGAGAAAAGAGATGCCATGAATGAACTGAGAGAATTTATGTTTGAGAATGTATATCACAATGAGACTATAAAAATGAAGAAAGACACCAATAGCGTGGAAAATATTATAAACTTTCTGTTCAATTACTATATGAACGACCCCGAACAGATTTTTGATATATATGCCATCGGTGAAGATTACGACCCGGAAGAGCTGGTAAAGGATCACATAGCGGGCATGACGGACCGTTACGCCATAAAAATTTATAGCAAGCTGACGGGGGGAGAGTAAATGCTCAATTTCCGCATAAAATACTTTTTTAGTTACTCCGGAAAAAATCAGAATAATTAAATTTAAAATATGTGTCCCCTTAGGAGTGCCTACAGGGGTATATGTTAGTGAGAGGCTTTGGCATATAACATATAAGTCTAATAAACAAAATCAGAGAGGAGTTTCTATATGAGAAGCGTAACCCGAAGAGCACGCTTGACCGCGCTGGTCATTGCAGTAATAATGATGCTCACGACACCGGTAATGGCAATACCGGACAGTTACAGTTCCAGTCCTGCAACGGATAATGTACCGACAAGCGAAGCCGGAGTGCAAATAACTGAGGATAATAACGAACAGGGCACCGGCGAACAGGATCCGGTAGACGGCGGCGGTGCTGCAGAAGAAGAAAGTGACGCCTCCACTGTTGGTCGTGAATCAAACAATGAGGGCGCCGCTGAAGATGAGGATGCCGCCATTGAGGGCGAAGTTGACCCTGCTGCCTTAAGCGACGGTGAGGTTATAGGCTACCCGGCGTCCTACATGATTCAGGATATGATTTCCCTTTATGAAAGCGGGGGACTTTTCCTCTACGATAACGGGGAAATTGTGCTGCCGGAGGACATAGCTGACGGCACCATCACTGCGGAGAAGAAGAATTACGGACTCAAATTCAAATGTACAGGAGAGCAATACAACACCTACCGCTTTCAGCTAAAAGATAAACTTGACTTCAGCGGAAATCCCGTAGGCCGAATTAGCGTTGACGGTTTAGCGGACAGAGGTTTGGAAGCTAAGGTTAATGTCTATCTGGATGATGAAACGGAACCGGTTGCCACAATTAAACTGAGAAATCAAATGGGTAAATACGGCTGGACCATAGATGGTGAGAAAACCGTTGATGTTCTCTATAAAAATATTACCGGAGAGCATACTGTTTCTTTCTCAATAACGGTTACCGGTAAAAAAACTAAAAAAAATGGACTGCCTACTCAGATCTATTGAATTTGTCGAAAGCTCATTACCGGTTCTTTACTTTGATTTAGATGAAAGCAAAGGCTCCATAGCGGCAATGAACGGAGACTTGGAGCATCAGACCGAATGCTATGGGGAGATGAGGCTTCAAATTCCTAAGGGATATACATGCGAATATGGAGATGAACCTAAGATTTATGATAAGAATTTTGATAAGTCTTACGACCTGGATTACATCCGCGGTCGTGGCAATTCCACATGGATTTTTGCCATTCTCGGACTGATAGGCAAGAAACCTTATAAGGTAAAACTGGACAAAAAAGTGGATTTGCTGGGAATGGGCAAAAACAAGCATTGGGTTCTACTGGCAAACGCCTTTGATAACTCCCTGCTGAGAAACAAAATGACCTACCGGCTGGGAGAACAGATGGGCATGCCATATACTCCTCAGCTGGTTCCCGTTGATGTAGTTCTCAATGGGGAATACTATGGAAGCTACTATCTTTCCGAACAAGTAAGGATAGGTGAAAACAGAATAAATATTGACGATCTGGACGATAATCCGGATGTAACCACCGAACCGGAGATTACCGGCGGGTATCTGCTGTCTATGGGTGCCAAGGGTATGGATGAGGAAGAAAAAATAGACAACAAAGAAGATAAAGAGCATGAATTCACAACAAAACGAGACCACAGCTTCCTGATAGAATCCCCTTCCTTTGAGGAGAAAGTGAATCCGGCACAGTACAACTATATTAAAAACTACATGCAGCAAACAGAAAATGCAATCTATGGCAAAGGCTTCAAGGATAAGCACGGAAAGAGTTATGCGGAATATATGGATTTAGATGCTGCAGTTGATTATTTCTGGATTCAGGAATTCAGCAAAAACGGCGATGCATATATTTCCGACAGCACCTACCTTTACAAGCCAAGGTACAATAAAGACAACCCAGGAAGCGATAAACTTTACTGGGGACCGTTATGGGACTTTGATTTTGTCGCCTGGGGTAATTTGGAATATGATGAAAAAGAGGTTGAGGGCTTCGACACTTACGAAGGTACATGGTTTAATCAAATGCTGCGGGACCCTGTGTTCGCCAAAAAGGTAGAGGACCGATGGCAGGATCTAAAGCCTATGCTTCAGGAAATCACCAGAAAAGGAGGCTGGCTGGATGAGCAGGAGCAGGCTTTGTCCATATCCCAGAGGTATGACCATGAAGCTTGGGGCTTTTTCTCTTTCGACGAGCTCTTTGGCGAGGAAGAGGCAGCAAATGCTAATAAAGCAAATCGTTCCTACCATGACGAAATCGAGCAGCTGCGGGGCTGGATCAAGAGTCGTTCTAATTGGGTAAATAAGAATGTTACTCGTATGGCTCCGAAACCGAAAAAAATCAAACTCAATGTTAACGGCAAAACTTGGAAAACCCTTACAATCCTTTCAGGGGATCCCATCGGTAAATTACCGACTCCGAAAGCTAAGAAGGGTTATGTGTTCGCAGGCTGGTATTATTATGGTGTCAGAATAGGCAAGTATGAGACTGTAGAAGAGAACATGACACTTAAGGCCAAGTTTGTGTCCAATAAGAAAAACCCTCCTGCTGAAAATCTGTTTGTGCGCGCAAAGCATGAGTATGTTTCTATTGGTGATGAGAAATTGCATATCGATTATTGCATCAGACCATACAGCCCGGTTAAGAAAACTGTCACGTGGACAAGTTCCAGAAAATCTGTCGCTACTGTGAACAGCGGAGGAATTATTACTCTTAAAAAGGAGGGTACAACAACCATCACCGGCAAGTTGAAGAACGGAGTTAAAACCTCTTTCAAGTTGCATGTGCTGGATGAAGACAGCTCCTATGAAGGTGACATCTCTGCGAATAAAAATAAGCTGGCCATTGCCAAAGGCAATTACAAAAAGATTACATTCAATGCGGTGGATTCCGATGGTATAGAGTGGATATCCCTTGACGAGGGTATTGCTACGGTAAACGATGTAGGTCTTGTAACCGGAAAGAAGCGCGGTATGACTTATGTCATATGCATGGATTACGATGGTGTAATAATTGCCAAGTGCAAGGTAATCGTCGGCGATTCAGTAAAAAACACTTATCTGAAGTCTGTTAAGGGTCGCAAGCACTACGTTAAGGTTAAATGGAAAACCCGTCCGGGTAAAGTAACCGGCTATCAGGTTCGCATCTCACAGGACAAGCACTTTGCCAAACATACAACATGGAAGACCGTAAAAGGCAGTCGTAAGGGTTCCGTGAAGCTGAAAGGTCTGTCACGCGGCAAGACGTATTATGTTAGCGTTCGTTCCTATAAAAAAGTCAACGGCAATGTGTTCCATTCAAAGTGGTCAAAAACCAAAACCGCACGTACTCGTTAATATGTAAAAGTCAGGAGATTTGAACCGGTAAATTCAAGTCTCCTGAAACTTTTTTCAGGCTTCAGGTTTTCAGGTTTTCAGAAAAAAAATAAAAAAGGAAATCACGCCCCTATGTCGTAAATGTATAATGACAGAGGTTTTTTCTTAACAGATACGATCATTAAGGGGTCAATGTGCAGGGGAACAGCAGGAATCAGGTTAAAAACCAGGTTAATATTGTTGACGAGATAAAAAGCAGGTGTAACATTGTTGATGTCATTGGCAGAGTGGTTCCCCTTAAAAAGGCGGGGAGCAATTTCAAAGGGCTTTGCCCTTTTCACAATGAGAAGACACCTTCTTTTGTCGTTTCTGAGCCGAAACAGATTTTTACCTGTTTCGGATGCGGAGCAACCGGCGATGTAATAAGCTTCGTAGAGAAATACTACAATCTGGATTTCAAAGGTGCGGCAGAAATGCTTGCGAGAGAATACGGCATAGATGTTCAGTTCAGCTTTGGAAACTCCGAGGAAAAGGATGAGCTCTATGAGATAAACAGAGAAGCGGCTGTATTCTTTTATAAGGCATTGCGTGAGAGTCCCAATGCGGGATACAGATACATGCGCGGCAGAGGTTTTACCGATGAAACCCTTAAGCTGTTTGGCATCGGCTGGGCTGACGGTGAATGGACAAGCCTGATTGATTATCTTACCGGCCGAGGTTACAGTAAATACAAACTTGCAGAGCTGGGTCTGGCATCAAATAAGGGCGACAGATATTATGATAAATTAAGAAACAGAGTAATCTTTCCCATCATCAACACAGGAGGAAAGATTATCGGCTTCGGCGGCAGAATAGTCGGCGAGGGAGAGCCCAAGTATCTCAATTCGCCGGAAACAATGATTTTTAAAAAGAAAAACAATCTTTACGGGCTGCACATCACCAGAGAGTCTGTAAGCAGGGAAGACAGGATAATTATAGTAGAAGGATATATGGATGTAATCTCGCTTTATCAGGCGGGAATCAGAAATGTATCCGCATCTCTGGGAACAGCCCTGACTCGTGAACAGGCCAGGCTGATTAAAAGATACACATCCAATGTGACTTTGTCCTATGATGCAGATGAGGCGGGACAGGATGCAGCGGATCGCGGGCTGGATATATTGTATGAGGAAGGGTGCCGTGCATCGGTTCTGAAGGTGACTGACGGAAAAGACCCGGATGATTTCGTAAAGAGCCAAGGCAGGCAGGCTTTTCTTGACTTGGTTGACACTGCACTGCCTTACGGAGATTTCAAAATCGAAAGAGTGAAGGAGCGTTACAATATCGATGATGAACAACAAAAAATAGAGTTCATGCAAGGTGTTTTAGCCGTTCTAAGGAAAATGAAACCGGTAGAAGCTGACATATATATAAAGAAGATTGCTTCGGAAACCCAAATATCCGAGGGTGCCTTAAGAATGGAATACGGAGAAGGCAAGAAGGCACCGGGAAGTGAAGGAGCACCCGCGGTTGACAGTTATAAAGACTATGATAATCCGGATAATATATCGCAGAATAAGATGTCTCTGGCAGAGAAGAATCTGCTAAAACTGATGCTGATTGATCACAGGTTTACGGTTCTTCCCGAGGATATAAAAAATGATGTGTTTAACGGTGGTTCGGGTACAGCTATTTACAGAGCACTCATTTCCGCGGACAGAGGTGACAGACCGCTTGATATTAATGATATAAAAGATCTTCTGGATCAGTCCGATTCGGAACTGCTTGATGAAATAAATGAGAAGATTATACCCGGGGAAAAAGAACAGGCTATGTTTGATGAGTGCATAAGGCACATACGCCTGATTAAATTAAAAGAAGAGGATCGGGATATCATGCTTAAACTTTCACTTGCAGATAATGAAACGGATCAACAAAAGGTCAGACAACTTATGGAAAGACATATTGAAATTCAGAAGATACTCAAGAAAGGTAAATGAAGATAAGGGGAGTATAATTAATGACAAAGAGAATTAACGACAAGGAACTTGAAGAATTCAGAAAGAGAATAACGGACATAAAGGATGAACCTGTACAGGAAAACGAATCGGCCGAAGAAGAATTAAGTTTTGCTGAGAAAAAGGATTTGCTCGTAAACGAGCTGGATGAAAAGGCCGGATTCAAGAAGCGAAAGAGCCTGACTTATACGGAAATCTCCAATCACATAGGTGATTCAGAGCTGGACAAGGATCAGATGGATGAGATATATTCCGCACTTATGGACAAGGGTGTGGAGTTGATTATGGAATCGGAACCCGATGATTCGGAGCTTATGGATATAGATGAAGAAGAAGTGGATGATCCGGAGGTGGAAGCGGCCATTGCCGAGAATCCGGAGGCTAAGGAGATAGATCTGGAGGCAACTCTGTCAAAGAGTATTGCCGTAGACGATCCGGTTAGAATGTATCTTAAGGAAATAGGCAAGGTCCCTTTGCTTACGGCGGATCAGGAGGTTGACTTGGCCAAGAGGATGGAAGCAGGAGAGGAATGGGCCAAACAGAAGCTTTGTGAAGCCAACCTGAGGCTGGTTGTTTCCATCGCTAAGAAGTATGTAGGCAGAGGAATGCTGTTTCTTGATCTTATTCAGGAAGGTAATCTGGGTCTTATAAAAGCTGTGGACAAGTTCGACTGGACTAAGGGGTACAAATTCTCCACCTATGCCACATGGTGGATCAGACAGGCCATAACCAGATCCATTGCGGATCAGGCCAGAACAATCAGAATACCGGTTCACATGGTTGAAACAATCAATAAACTTATACGTGTTTCCAGACAGCTGCTTCAGGAAAACGGCCGTGAACCTTCTCCTGATGAAATAGCCGTTGAAATGGGAATAACTGTGGAGAAGGTGCGTGAAATACTCAAGATTGCACAGGAGCCGGTTTCACTGGAAACACCTATCGGTGAAGAGGAAGACAGTCATCTGGGCGACTTCATTCCCGATATAGATGCTCCGGCACCTGCCGACGCGGCGGCTTTCAGTATGTTGAAGGAACAGCTGGTTACCGTGTTGGGAACCCTTACGGAAAGAGAACAGAAGGTTCTGAAGCTGCGTTTCGGTCTGGAGGACGGAAGAGCAAGAACTCTTGAGGAAGTTGGCAAGGAGTTCGATGTAACCCGTGAGAGAATCAGGCAGATTGAAGCTAAGGCTCTCCGCAAGCTGCGGCATCCGACCAGAAGCAGAATTCTCAAGGACTATCTGGAGTAATGGATAAGCTTAGTGACAGACTGCAGATGATTGCAGATAACATTAAACACGGAGAAACCATGGCAGACATAGGAACCGACCATGGTTTTCTTCCACTGTATCTTCTTGAGCAGGGTATTTCACCTCGTGTGATTATGACGGATATAAGCGAACCATCTCTCGGTAAGGCCGTTGACGGGGCTGAAATTCTCAGTAAAAATGTGCCCGAAATAGATATTGATGAAAGATGTGACTTTCGTTCAGGAGACGGGCTTACGGTTATTCGGGCTTATGAAGTGGATAATGTGGTAATTGCCGGCATGGGCGGACTGCTGATGACGGAGATTCTCGGGAATGATATCAGCAAAACCTTGAGTTTCAGGCGGTTAATTCTTCAGCCGAGAAATCATTCCGGACAGCTGAGAAAGTGGCTCGCCTCAAATGGATTTAGCATAGTTAGAGAACAGCTGGTACGGGAAGGCAAGTTTATATGTGAGATTATCACTGCTCAACCCGGTAAGGGTGTTTTGTCTGACAGACCCGGGGAGTCGGAGCTTCCCGAGGTTTTGCTTAAGGACTACAGAGATCTTGCTGTGGAATTTGCCGGTATAAAGGCTGCCATTGAGGAAAAAATTCTCGAAGGCATGAGCAGAGGAAAGGAGCCGGATCCTGCTGAGATTCAACTAATACAAAAGCGAATTAAGTATTTCAAGGAGATTGCAAATGGATAAATTGACTGTAAGAAGTATAGCGAAAGCTATAAATGAATCGGTTCCCGAGGCTACCCAGGAGGAGTGGGATAACAGCGGTGTTCAGATTCATATCGACGACAGAGAGGTGAACAAAATTCTTGTCTGTCTGGAGGTTACCGAAGAGGTGGCGGATGAAGCTATGGTATCCGGTGTTGAGATGATCGTGTGTCATCACCCGCTGTTTTTCGGTGATATCAGAAACATAGACGGTGCTACATCCTATGGCCGCACTCTTATAAAGCTCATCAGAGCAGGTATTTCCGTATATGCGTCACATACACCGTTTGACAGGATTGAAGGGGGAAGCAACGATATTCTTGCCAATTTACTGGGACTTTCAGAGATCGCTCCGCTTGGCGAAACCGACGGTATGGATATGTGCAGAACCGGCTTTATCCCCACAGTGGGCAAGATGAAGCTGGAATTTTTTACGGCATATGTGGCGAGATGCCTGGATGTCGACTCCCGGTCAATCAGAGGTGCCGGCGATTTGGATCGGGGCATTTCCAAGGTTGCTGTATGTTCCGGATCCGGTACCGATTTTGTTGCCGCTGCAGCAGCTGCAGGATGCGATGTTCTTGTTACCGGTGATGTTAAACATCATCATGCGCTGGATGCAAAATCTATAGGCATATGCATAGTAGATGCGGGACATTACGGTACTGAAAAATTTTTTGCCGGGGCAATGAAAAAAAGACTTGCGGAAATACTGTGTGATGGTGTAGAAATATTAGAGTCCCGTGTAAATACGGATCCATTCGTTTGTTGATTAATATAAATAAAAGTAACTGTAGGATTTTGGGTAGGACTGGCAGTCGCGTGCATCTTCGGGATGCATGAGGAAAGTCCGGGCTCCGCAGGGCAGGGATGCCGGATAACGTCCGGCGCAGGTAACTGTAGGGAAAGTGCAACAGAAACACACCGCCGAAACGGGTAATGCCGTGGCAAGGTTGAAATCGTGAGGTAAGAGCTCACGGGGAGGTATGGTAACATATCTCTCGTGCAAACCCCATCCGGAGCAAGACCAAGCAGGGCAATCGGCATTTTGCCGGATGGCTGCCCGCCATCGCCCGGGAGGTAGGTCGCTGGAGCTTGCCGGTAACGGTAAGTCGAGATAGATGATTGCCTGATACAGAACCCGGCTTATGTCCTGCCCAAAATTTTCCTAAAATCAGAAACCATTTGCAAATGCAAAAATAGTCCTTGAAAAAAAATGACCGCTTGGTTATAATGAAAAAGTCGCAAGCTGCTAAAACAAACGGTTGCAAGTTCGTGCGGATATGGCGGAACTGGCAGACGCGCACGGTTCAGGTCCGTGTGTTGGTTAACGACGTGGAGGTTCGAATCCTCTTATCCGCACCATAGCAAAACAGATGGGCACAGCCCGTCTGTTTTGCTATAATGAGAAAATGAAGATTCGAACCGGTGAGAATCCTATTGCTTGTTTGTCCAAAGAAGCGAGCTAAGGCGAAGCTGATTTGTCGACAAACAGGACAGCGGAGCGAGCATCGTGAGCGGAGGTATCCGCACCATAGCAAAACAGATGGGCACAGCCCGTCTGTTTTGCTATAATGAGAAAATGAAGATTCGAACCGGTGAGAATCCTATTGCTTGTTTGTCCAAAGAAGCGAGCTAAGGCGAAGCTGATTTGTCGACAAACAGGACAGCGGAGCGAGCATCGTGAGCGGAGGTATCCGCACCATAGCAAAACAGATGGGCACAGCCCGTCTGTTTTGCTATAATGAGAAAATGAAGATTCGAACCGGTGAGAATCCTATTGCTTGTTTGTCCAAAGAAGCGAGCTAAGGCGAAGCTGATTTGTCGACAAACAGGACAGCGGAGCGAGCATCGTGAGCGGAGGTATCCGCACCATAGCAAAACAGATGGGCACAGCCCGTCTGTTTTGCTATAATGAGAAAATGAAGATTCGAACCGGTGAGAATCCTATTGCTTGTTTGTCCAAAGAAGCGAGCTAAGGCGAAGCTGATTTGTCGACAAACAGGACAGCGGAGCGAGCATCGTGAGCGGAGGTATCCGCACCATAGCAAAACAGATGGGCACAGCCCGTCTGTTTTGCTATAATGAGAAAATGAAGATTCGAACCGGTGAGAATCCTATTGCTTGTTTGTCCAAAGAAGCGAGCTAAGGCGAAGCTGATTTGTCGACAAACAGGACAGCGGAGCGAGCATCGTGAGCGGAGGTATCCGCACCATAGCAAAACAGATGGGCACAGCCCGTCTGTTTTGCTATAATGAGAAAATGAAGATTCGAACCGGTGAGAATCCTATTGCTTGTTTGTCCAAAGAAGCGAGCTAAGGCGAAGCTGATTTGTCGACAAACAGGACAGCGGAGCGAGCATCGTGAGCGGAGGTATCCGCACCATAGCAAAACAGATGGGCACAGCCCGTCTGTTTTGCTATAATGAGAAAATGAAGATTCGAACCGGTGAGAATCCTATTGCTTGTTTGTCCAAAGAAGCGAGCTAAGGCGAAGCTGATTTGTCGACAAACAGGACAGCGGAGCGAGCATCGTGAGCGGAGGTATCCGCACCATAGCAAAACAGATGGGCACAGCCCGTCTGTTTTGCTATAATGAGAAAATGAAGATTCGAACCGGTGAGAATCCTATTGCTTGTTTGTCCAAAGAAGCGAGCTAAGGCGAAGCTGATTTGTCGACAAACAGGACAGCGGAGCGAGCATCGTGAGCGGAGGTATCCGCACCATAGCAAAACAGATGGGCACAGCCCGTCTGTTTTGCTATAATGATGAATGTAAAGATTCGAAAGTTATAAACAGAAGAATAGAAGGGAAATGATATGATATGACAAAATATGCAGTATTCAGCGGCTTTCTCGGTGCAGGGAAGACCACATCCATGGTAGCCTTGGCAAGAGAGATCAACAGAAGAGGTACTAACAGGGCGGCAATTATCGCCAACGATCTTGGAGCGGGCAATATAGTTGATGCCGAGTTCTGTGCAGCCGCCGGAATTGAGACGATCCCTATCTCCGGAGGGTGTATTTGTTACCAGCATGAAAATCTTGTTGATAAGATGAGAAAGCTGGTTTCCTGGGGAGTTGATGTAATCTTTTCAGACATTCCGGGATGCGGAATAGGAGCCCTGGATCATGTTTATCTGGAACTGGAGGCCAATGAACCGGGAGAATTTGATCTGATGCCTTTTATCTGCATTGTGGATCCGGAAAGAATCAGAATGGTAATGCCTGAGAATGCAGACCTTAACTTGCCTGAGGAAATGAAATTCCTTTTGGATGCACAGATGACGGAGGCGGATCTGATTATATTAAATAAAATCGACACTATAACCGAAGAGGAGAAAGAAGAACGTCTGAATTTCATACGCGGAATATATCCACAAAAGAAAGTTATGGCCATGTCGGCACGAAAAGGAACCGGAGTTGCTCAGGTGGCGGACTATATACTTACAAACAGGGCAGAAGCCGTTCACAGGGAAATAGGTTACGAATCTCAGAAATTTATTGATGCGGAAATGCTGCTCAGCTGGTTCAATACCAGAGTTTATATGGAGCAGAGAGAAGAAAAAAACATAGATTTCAATGAAGTGATCGGTCACATATTCGAAGGTATCAGGGAAGGTCTGAAAGCAAAAAAATCCAATGTTCCTCATCTGAAGATGTTCGCTGCGGACAGTGTGGAAGAACTTACCGATTTCTTTAAGGCCAGCATGCTCGGAATCGATTATGATGTGGAATATGACCGTAAGCTGGAGAAAGAATACAGTGCACTGTCACTCATAATAAATGCCCGCTGTGCTGCCGACTCTCAGACAATGGCAGATATTGTTGCCGATGCGACTGATGCCGCAGCACGGAAATACAACCTGAAAGTACGAACATATTTTATGGAAACCTTCGGAATGATGGACGAAGGCAAGTACAACATAGCGAAGGCTTCCAGGTATTAAAAATAAATTGTACCGATTTAGGCCACTTATGTTATAATAAACGAGAAAACAGGAGGATACAGTTTATGCTTATAACAAGAAGAAGTGATTATGCTTTCCGAATCTGTCGTGTGCTTGCCGACGGCAGGACGCACAATGTTCGCCAGATATGTGAAATTGAAAATATTCCCAAAGCATTTGCCTATAAGATAATCAGAGATATGGAGCAGAATGGCATGGTCGGTTCTGAAAGGGGAAATAAAGGCGGATACTTCATGAAAATGAAACTTGATGAAGTTACTCTTTATGACATTATAAGCACTACTGAAAAGGAAATATCAATCATTCATTGCATGGACGATGACTGTGAAAGAAATACGGATGAAGTACCATGTACGATTCATTATGAGCTGTTTCGCATACAGAACGGACTGGAAAAAGAACTTAAGAGCAAAAGCATTGCAGAACTTTTAGGACAATAAGAAATGACCACATTCAAATATACGGCAATAAAGGAAGATGAAGGCAGAGAAGTCAGAGAAATCATGAAGATATACTTTGACTTCTCTTCGCGTTTGAGAAATAGAATTAAGCGGGAAAGACTTCTTTTGCTTAATGGAGCCGATACGGAAGGGTGGCACAAGGTTGTAGAGGGAGATGTTATCAGTGTGACACTTCCCGATGAACAGAGTTATTTCGAGCCACAGGACATTCCCGTTTCTCCGGTTTTTGAAGACGATGCCATCCTTGTCCTCAACAAACAGCCCGGTTTGGTAGTGCATCCCACCAAGGGATATCCGGATGGAACCGTTGCCAACGCTCTGATGCACTATATGGAGCAGAAGGGTGAATCCTGGAAGGTGAGATTCGTAAACAGACTCGATATGGATACATCCGGGCTTTTGCTCGTTGCCAAGAACGCTTACGTGCAGAACCATATTACCTCTCAGATGCGTGCCAACAGCATACAGAAAAGATATACAGCAATTGTATGCGGCGTTATTGATGAAGAGCAGGGGACCATAGACCTGCCTATAGGCCGCCCTGACGCTGCGGATGTACGCCGCGGTGTTGTGAAGGACGGGGCTCCTTCGTTAACCCGCTATGCCGTGCTGCAAAGGTTCAAAAACCATACTCTTATAGAGCTTTCGCTTGAAACCGGCAGGACGCATCAGATAAGAGTGCATATGTCTCATATTGGGCATCCTGTGCTGGGAGACAAGCTGTACGGCGGCGAAAACGATAATCTTATAACCCGTCAGGCACTTCATGCGTCGAAGCTGAGTTTTATTCATCCAATAACAAAGGAGCCCCTTGATACAGAGGCTCCCATACCTGATGATATGCGGAATTTGCTTAGAGAAACTTGTCTTTGACTTTGTTCCAGAAGTCGTAGTCCTTGAATCTGACCAGATTAACAACCTTATCCGAAAGGGTGAGGTTGATTTCTTTTATATCCGTATATATGGCTTCAATGCTGTCGTAATTGATATAAATTGTGTTGTCGGTATTCTCCGGAACTACACCGATGGACAGATCGGCAGGCAGGAGAATACTGGACGTGAATGAACGGTAAGCGGTGGTATTCATGGGCGCCATAGGTGTAACCTGAAGAAGTTTCAGACGAGGGTCAACTATTGAGCCGCCGAGAGAGTAATTGTAGGCTGTACTTCCTGCAGAAGTGGCCACGAGTATGCCGTCTCCGCTAAATTTATGTATCGGCTTTCCTGAAATGGATATGTGCAGATGAACTGAACGGGACTGACGGCCCTTGATGGTTATTTCATTGAGAGCATCATAGGTTACGGTCTTTCCGCACCCGGTAGAAACACTGCATTTAACCGTATTCAGTTCCTGTATGGAATAGTTTCCCGTAACATAATCTTCGACAAAACGATCAATGCCTTCGGGCAAAATCTCCTGAAAGAACCCCAGATGGCCCGTATTTATACCTACTATAGGGCAGACGGGGAAATTGCATTTGTGAAGTGTTTCCAGAAAAGCTCCGTCTCCGCCGACACATACTATGAGTTCAGTTCCGGGGATGTAATCATCTTTTAGAATAAAGCCTCGTGCACACAGTTTTTCGGTCAGAGTGGCCTTGACTGAAAGGCTTTTCTCTGTCTCGTTGGTAAAAATTGAGATGATTCTTTCTTTCATATTTCGCTCCTACTTTTCGTTTGTAAGGTTTTCAAACTCATCCAGCAGGGAGTTAAATGTCTCCATTGCAGCTCTTATAGATTCCGGACCGGACATGTCGACACCTGCAATCTTAAGCAGCTCAATAGGATAATCACTTTCTCCGGTTCTGAGGAATTCAATATAGGCATCTGCAGCCGGCTTGCCCTCTGAAAGGATCTTGCTGCTGATTGCAGTGGCTGCCGAATAGCCGGTAGCATATTTGTACACGTAAAAAGCATTGTAAAAATGCGGGATGCGTGCCCATTCATATTTTATTGTATCATCTTTTTCAACTGACGGACCATAATATTTGTCATTGAGAGCCTGATACTGTTCACACATCCATTCGCCCGTGAGAACCTGTCCCGCTTCAATTGCCTTGTGGGTAATATCTTCAAATTCGGCAAACATGGTCTGGCGGAACAGGGTGGTTCTGAACCCCTCCAGGTGCATATTCAACAGATATTTGCGCATTTCAACATCCTTTTCTTTTTTGAGAAGATGTTTCATAAGCAAAGTTTCATTTACGGTTGAAGCAACCTCGGCGGTAAAAATAGAGTGACCTCCGTAAACATAAGGCTGAGTTTCGCGAGTATATCCGGAATGCATGGAGTGTCCCATCTCATGGACCACCGTAAAGACATCATTCAGGGTATTCGTATAGTTCAGCAGGATGTAAGGGTAGCTGTCGTAGCATCCGAAACTGTATGCGCCGGAGGTTTTGCCCACATTTTCATAGACATCCATCCAGCCCTGATCGATACCCTCATTCATTTTTGCCAGATAGTCGGAACCGAGCGGCTGCAGGGCTTCACGAATCATATCAAGTCCCTCTTCAAACTCATATTCCTTTTTAGGAAGCTTGATCAGAGGAATATAGGCATCATACATATATAATTTGTCCACTCCCAGAAGTTTTTTACGCAGCCGGAAATACTTGTGAAGTGCAGGGAGGTTAGCATTAACTTCCGCTACAAGATTATCATAAACCGAGGCGGGAATATTGTCGCCGGAAAGTGCTGCGTGCCGAGCCGATTCAAATTTGCGTATCCGGGCATTAATTACATCTGTCTTGGTGTTGTAATTATATGTTGTAGAGACCGTATTGATGAGCTTCTTATAGGCATCGTACATGGCATTGTAGGCGGCCTCACGCACATCGCGATTGTGGCTTTGCATGAACCTGATGTAGTTGCCGTGGGTCAGCTCCGTTTCTTCACCGTCTTCATCGATAATCTTACCGAACTTCATATCCGCATTGTTAAGCATGGTGAATATGTCGTTTGTGGCCCTGTTGAGTTCCCCCATCTGAGCCATTATTGCTTCCTGATCAGCGGGCAGAACATGCCTTTTCTGTCTGAGTGCATCGCGTATAACGAATTCATAAACCTTCAGGTCTTCGTTATCTTTTATAAAATTAAGCAGAACATCTTCATCGGCGGAAATCAGTTCCGGTGTAAAGAATGCCGTAGATGTGGAAACGGCAGCAACTACTGACATGCACTTGTCGGTCATGCCCTGATAGCGGCTCTCGGCATTATTTTCGTCTCTCTTCATGCGAGCGTACACATATATCTTTTCAAGGCGACGCCATATATCGTCCTTAGCTGCAAAGGCTTCAGCCAGTGTTTCGGCACTGTCCGTAAGGTGTCCCTCAAACCTGGCGGAATAGTCCTTTGCCGCATCCCTGATATTTTGCAAATCATCGTCGATAGTGCTTTCATCTGATATCATTGCTTCGATATTCCATTTGTATCTGCTGTCAATGCGGTCTCTTGTTTTTGGTTCTCCTGAACTCATATTTTGCCTCCATATCAATTTACTTTGATTACTTCGTATTGTATAATAATGAAGTTGATTGTTCAATACGGAGAGGTAATTTGAATATGGATAACAGACCTATCGGATTCTTCGATTCGGGCTTGGGAGGGCTGACATGCATACCCCACCTGATGAAGAGACTTTCCGATGAGAAAATAATATATTTCGGTGATACAGCCAGAACCCCTTATGGCTCCAAGGCGCCTAACACAATAAAGAACTTCAGTCTGGAGATTTGCGATTTTCTTGCCAAATGCAATGTAAAGATGATTGTGATTGCATGCAATACTGTCAGCTCCATCTGTCTGGATGATTTGCAGAAAAAATTTCCCAAGATTCCAATAGTAGGGATAATAGAGCCAACAGCGGAAGCTGTTGCCGAAAAGTGTACTCCGTCAGACAACGTGGGTATTATAGGGACCAAGGTTACCATATCCAGCCATGCGTACAGAGATACGGTTCATTTGCACAATGACAGGATTTCCATTTATGAAACTGCATGCCCGGCGTTTGTTCCTCTCATAGAGGAGGGAATAATCGACAATGAGATTATGAACCTGACTATAAGGTATTACATGGATGATTTTGTGAAAGATAACGGCTTGAATAAGATTATTCTGGGGTGTACTCATTATCCATTAATAAAAGAAAACATTGAAAGAATCTATCCCGATTTGGAAATAATAAATCCGTCAAGCATTGTTGTTGACAGGATAGAGAATATTCTTACAGAAAAAAGTATGCTTGCTGTGAATTCGGATTTCAGAAATGTATTCTATGCCAGTGACCTTTCAGAGAACTTTCTCAATATGATAGATCACATTTTTAAGGATGAGACTGATGATGCGAAGGTTAAGTTCTTGAATTTTGACTTGGAGAAGGATATTCTTAAATAGGGAGGAAGCATATGAATTACGATGATCTGCTTATTTACTTGGAAATAGAAGACGGATCGGAGTTTCGGTATTTCGAAGCTATGGCAGATTTGGTTGAGTGTGATGAATACATTGAACAGGAAGCTATGGGACGTCTTTTTGCAGAGGCGGATTCAGCCACGTTATCCGGACTTATAGATGATTATTTTGAAGACATAATAAACGGGCTGCCCGATGACTCGGTAGAGATTTATTCTCTGCTGGAACAGATCAGGCTATGTCTTACAGGGCTCGTCACGAATGCCGTAGATGACGGTGATATAAGAAGATTCACATATGAATTTTACAGATTCAGAAACTGGTACTCTGAAGAAAGTGAAGTCGAACTTATTTCTGAGGATTTCGGAACCTCTGATTATGTATGCCTGAGAGATGCCATAACCGCCGCCCGTATGGAGAAGCTGGGCGGGGAGAAATACAGATACAATTTTGAAAATGCCTTTAATTACGAAATTGACAGCTATACCATGTCATTTGCAGATCTGATTGCTGTTGAAGACCATGAAGCACAGTAAGGATTACAAAAACGGAATAATTACGTTGCTTGGCTGCAATACTCTATGGGGTGTGCTGCCTGTTTACTGGCAGGCTCTTAGACCTATTGATTCCTGGGTTATTATATTTTACAGGATTTTTCTCGTGGGGCTGGTTGCCGGCGCAGCATCCTTAAAGATTTACGGATGGCCGGAAATAAAAAAGCATCTGATGATTAAAAAAAATCTCCTGCTTTTCCCTGTAACGGGACTTCTGATTACATGCAACTGGAGCATATATATATGGGCAGTCAATGCAGATTATGTTATCCAGACATGTGTGGGTTATTATATTGAGCCGCTGGTGGTTTGTCTGTTTGGTCTGGTGCTGTTCAGAGAGAGGCTTACCAGATATAAGATGGGTGCAATGCTAATGGCATTGGTGGGAATAGTAATTATTCTATTTCACTTCGGTGAGCTGCCTACCATCGCCCTGGGGCTGGCATTTTCCTTTGCTGTCTATGCTGCACTTAAGAAGAATTTCAACCTTCCGGCTATCATGTCAGTATTCCTTGAGACATTTTTCCTCATGTGGCCGGCTCTCGGTGTGGTAATATATCTGGAGTATACGGGGCAGGGCGCTCTGGCTGTGGGAGAACCGAACAAGTATGCACTCATGCTTCTGTCCGGTATTCTGACAGCCACACCTCTTTCCCTGTTTGCCAACGGTGCCAAGAAGGTTCCCCTGGTAGTTACAGGGCTCATGGAATATATAGGACCTTCGATTACGCTTCTCATAGGAATATTCTTCATGAAGGAGCCTTTTGATGTCGTTCAGCTTATTGCTTTTATATCTATATGGATAGGACTTATATATTTTACAATTGGAGAATTCAAGATGCCGGATTCAGGTTGTATAACAGAGGAACGAAGAGAGATGACTAATGAAATACGATAGACTTGAAAATACATTTTTTGAAGAAGGAACTCTGCAGGAGGCTTTTGGTGAGAATTACGACAGGTTTCGGTTTCCGGGTAATATTGACAGAGTTACTGCCGGTCAGGGCGGTGAGGCACTGCTCATATCCGGAAGTGAGAAAAAGGTTCTGATCGATTGCGGAATGGCTTACTGCGGGGAGCAAATGGCGGCAAACGTGGCACATCTTACGAATCGGCTGGATTATGTGCTTCTGTCCCACTCCCATTATGATCATATAGGAGCATTGCCTTATATCAGAGAAAGATTCCCTGAAGTTGTGGTATGCGGCAGTGCCAAGTGTGCAAGCATTATTATCAGGGAAAGTGCCAGAGAGCTGATGGTTCAGTTGGGGGAAGAGGCGCGGGATCTGTACATGCCGGGAAGTGAGACTGAAATAAGAGTTGACGGCCTGAACATTGACAGAGTGCTCGCCGACGGGGACTTCATAGAACTTGGAGACGGACAGACGATAACCGCATACGAGACCTTTGGTCATACAGACTGTTCTTTGAGTTATTTCCTCGAACCGGAAAGAGTACTTTTCGCCAGTGAAAGTACCGGTATTCTGGAAGGCCCCGAATATGTACATACACCGTGTCTTAAGTGTTTTTCCGATTCTCTGGAATCCTCCCAAAGGTGCCGTGAACTGTCACCGGCTCATATATACCTGCCTCATTTCGGAATGCTTCCACCGGTATTACTTGACAGATACTTTGACATGTTTGATGATGAGGTGGAAAGGAAACTGGAATTCGTCCGTACAATGAAGGCTGATGGTCTGACCGAATCTCAGATGCTTGAAAGATACCTGAAAAGGTACTGGACACCGGAAAAGGAGATGGAACAACCTTATGAGGCATTTGTCGTAAATGCGGGACACATATTGAAGGCATTGTTACGCGAATTATGATAAGGGGAAAGATATATGTTTAATGCGGAAAAAGTGAAAAACCGGATAGTCCAATGGATAGCTGACTGGTTTGAAATCAACGGCAAAGGCTGCAAGGCTGTGGTTGGTGTCAGCGGAGGCAAGGACAGCTCCATTGTTACGGCTCTCTGCGTCGAGGCACTGGGCAGGGATAATGTACTTGCTGTTATGATGCCCAATGGAGAGCAGTTTGATCTTGACATATCAAAAGCTCTTGTAGAATACTTGGGAATTAGCAGCACAGTGATTAATATTAAAGGGGCGTACGATGGAGTTATAGCTGAGCTGGAGAAGCAGTTTGAGGAGATTTCGTCTCAGACAATAACCAACCTGCCGTCCCGTCTGAGAATGGCAACTCTCTATGCTGTGTCTCAGACAGTGAACGGCCGCGTTGCCAACACCTGCAACCTTTCGGAAGACTACGTGGGATATAATACTATTTTCGGTGATGATGCAGGGGATTTCAGTCCGCTGAGAAACCTGACGGTTCAGGAGGTAAAGGCTGTAGGAAGAGCTTTGAATCTGCCGTCAATGTTTGTTGACAAGATTCCCATCGACGGACTTCAGGGTAAAACCGATGAGGATAATCTGGGTTTCACTTATGAGGAACTGGACAGATATATCCGGGAAGGAATCTGTGAAGATGCGGAAATCAGAGAAAATATAGACAGGAGACACAAGGCGAATCTGTTCAAGCTTCAGCCTATGCCTGTTTTTGAATATGAACCTGAAAAAGAACCGGAGGATTGATGATTTTATGGCGGAGATTACCAAGGCAATGATATGCAGGATTAATGAACTGGCAGCAAAGAAGAGGGAAGAGGGGCTTACGGCAGAGGAACAGCTGGAGCAGAAAGCCCTTTATAAGGAGTATCTGGCTGCGATCAGAGGTCAGGTGCAGTGCACTCTTAGCAACGTCAGATTTGTTGAGGACATGACTGAAGAAGAGCTGAAAGAGGAATGTGAATTGAGGCAGTCAAAAAAACAGTAGAAAAATCTTGCAAAGGGTTTTTTCGGGGTGTACAATGAATGTAGACCTAAATAGTAAAAATTAACTTTAAGGAGAAGCAAATATATGAGAAACGTCTATCTGGACTATTCAGCCACAACTCCCGTAAGGGAGGATGTTGCAAAAAAAATGATTCCATATCTTACAGAAGTATACGGCAACCCATCCACGTTATACGGTCCGGGACTGGAGGCCAGGGCAGGCATTGAAAAAGCCAGAGAGCAGGTTGCTGACCTGATTAAGGCAGACCCCAAGGAAGTATACTTCACATCCTGCGGTACGGAAGCGGATAACTGGGTGCTTGAAGGTGTTTGTGACGCATTCAGCCACAAGGGCAATCACATTATAACGACAAAAATCGAGCATCATGCCGTTCTGCACACATGTCAGTACATGGAGAAACACGGTATCGAGGTTACATATCTTGATGTAGACAGTGAGGGGTTTGTTAATCCTGCCGATTTTGAGGCGGCAATAAAGGATAACACCATTCTGGCATCCGTTATGATGGTTAACAACGAAATCGGCACTCTTCAGCCCATAAAGGAGCTGGCGGCTGTTGCAAAGGCTCATGGAGTTCTGTTCCACACGGATGCAGTGCAGGCTCTTGGTAACTTCCACATTGATGTTAAGGATCTGGATGTGGATTTTGCTTCATTCTCCGCGCACAAAATCTATGGACCGAAAGGTGTGGGAGCACTTTACAAGAGAAAGGGCATAATTATTCCGAACTTCATACATGGGGGTGCTCAGGAAAGAAAAAAACGAGCCGGCACCGAGAATACGTCCGGTATCGTCGGCTTCGGAGCTGCTGCCGAACTGGCAGGAGAGAACATGGCTGCCCACGGAGAGCACTGCAGCAGACTGAGAAACCTCCTCTGGGAGAAGATTCAGGAAAGAATTCCGGATGTTGATCTTAATGGCCCGGGTGATTTCTCCGGAAGACATCCGGGGAATCTGAATGTTTCTTTTGCTTACATTGAAGGTGAGGCGATTCTGCTTCTTCTTGACAGATATGGAATCTGCGTAAGCACCGGCTCTGCCTGTTCGTCAGGCTCATTGGGTTCATCTCATGTACTTGATTCAATCGGCGTGCCGGTTACCCGTGCCAACGGTGCAATCAGATTCACAACAGGAGATTTAACTACGGAAGAAGATATAGAATACACAGTTGATGTGCTGGTAAATGTTATAGGCAGATTAAGAGAATTATCACCGGTGAACGGTATGGAAGGATGGTAAAACATGGCTTTGTATAATGATACTGTAATGGAACATTTCATGAACCCCCGCAATGTGGGTGAAATAGAAAATCCGGATGGGAAGGGTGTTTACGGCAGTCCTGTCTGCGGAGATATGATGCAGGTTACCCTCTCAATCGATGAGGCTGAGGTTATTACCGATGCCAAGTTCAAAACCTTCGGATGCGGCAGTGCAATCGCTTCTTCGAGCATGGCTACTGACATGATTAAAGGAATGACCGTTGAAGAGGCTCTGGAAGTCAGCAATGAAAAAATTATTGAAGAACTGGGCGGTCTTCCGGCAGTGAAAATTCACTGCTCCGTTCTGGCGGAGCACGCCATTAAGAACGCGATATATGATTATGCCCAGCGGAACGGAAAGGAATACGCCGGACTGGAAGGATTTGACCCCGACAGCGAACATCATGATGACTGTGATGCGTGCGGAGAAGAATAATAAGGTTATTTTAGGACTTAGCGGCGGAGTGGACAGCACTGCCGCTGCTTTGTTATTGAAGGAAAAAGGGTTCGAGGTAATCGGACTCTATTTTAATGTTCTCAGGAAGAATGAATCGGCAAAAATATCAGAGGCAAGGTACAGGGCTGAAAAGGCTGCCCGGCATCTGGGGGTAGATTTAATTTACCGCGATGTTTCTTCCCTTTTTGATGATGTTGTTATTGAGGATTTCTGTAACGGTTATATTTCAGGAAGGACCCCTAACCCCTGTATAATCTGTAACCCTCAGATTAAATTCAAGGTTTTGCTTGAAACGGCTGATGAGATCGGAGCCAAATACGTTGCAACAGGACATTATGCACGGATTGGGAGGTTTACCGGTTTTGATGATGTGGAGGGCAGACCTTACTGTGTATTGAAAGGTGCCAATGAGGCTAAAGATCAGTCCTACATGCTGTATCGGCTGGGGCAGGATGTTCTGTCCAGGCTGATTCTGCCTTTGGGCGAAATCCCGGACAAGGAGGATGTGCGGAATCTGGCACGAAAGGCCGGTCTGGAAAATGCAGATGACTCCGACAGCCAGGAGATATGCTTTATAGCCGAAGAGGAGGATTATGTTGAGTTAATCAGGAAGCGGGCAATTGTTCCTGAAGGCAATTTCATAGATTCTTCGGGCAAAAAGCTCGGAAGACATAAGGGTATAATCAATTACACCATAGGCCAGCGAAAGGGTCTGGGCATTGCACTGGGCAAACCGGCATTTGTTATCGCCATAGATTCGGAAAAGAATACGGTGACCTTGGGGGACGATGATGATCTGTTTCGAAAGACAGTTGTTTCCGAGGACAATGTATTTATCGATAAAGAATTAACCAGAAACATATTATGTAAACAAATAATGGCTAAAATCCGTTACGCGGCCCGTCCGGCACCCGCATCGGTAAAAATCCATGATGACGGAACCGTTGTAACTGAATTCGAAGAGTCCCAGCGGGCGCCGACACCGGGACAGTCCATTGTTTTTTATGTGGGTGATGCCGTAATCGGCGGAGGAATTATTACATGAAAAAAATCAAGCTCGGAAGAACGGATTTATATGTTACTCCCATCGGCATGGGAGTTTTGACTATAGGAAATACTCAGTTAAATCTGCCTCTCGACGAAGGGGCGGAGATTGTCAGATATGCCTGGGATAAAGGAATTAATTTTTTTGATACGGCACAGTATTACGAAACCTATCCCTATATCAGGGAAGCATTTAGGGACATTGATATGAGTGCGGGATGCAATAAGCGGCCTATAATTGCCAGTAAGTGTCTGGACGCTTCCTATGACGACATGGAGAAAGCCATTAATGAGTGCTTGGAGGCTTTGAATATGGATAAAATAGATATATTCAAGATGCACGAGGTGAGACAGAATCCCGACTGGGATTACAGATCCGGTGCCTGGCAGTGCCTTATGGACTACAAATCAAAGGGCGTTATTAAGGCCATCGGAGTGTCCACCCATCACGTGGATGTGGTTGAACGCATGGCTGAAGTGCCGGAATGTGATGTTGTTTTTCCACTGATAAATTACTCCGGGCTGGGCATTCGCAAGGGTTCCGGAACCGGCACAGCTGAGGAAATGGCAGCCGCAATCGGTAAGTGCATTGCTGCAGGTAAAGGTGTGTTTGCGATGAAGGTTTTCGGTGGAGGAAATCTGACCGGAAACTATATGAAAGCGCTCAATTATGTCAGAGATCTGGGGTGTCATTCCCTGATGATTGGGATAGGCAATAAGAAGGAAATCGATAATCTTGTGGATTATGCCCAAAGCAGACTGCCGGATGATTTCCAGCCTGATGTTAAATTTAAGAAAATCCATATCGACCAAGGTGACTGTGAGGGCTGCATGTCCTGTCTGGAAAGGTGTCCCAACAAGGCTATATTTGTCAACAGAAACGGGTTGGCGGATATAGACTACAGCATTTGCCTTACCTGCGGGTATTGTGCCCCCGTTTGTCCGGTCAGAGCCATAATTATGTGGTAAAACAGCGGTATTTGTGTTATCATTCTTTGCAGTGTATGATTGCATATATATAATCAATAATATTCAAAAAAGGAGACGACTATTATGAGCACAACCGGTTTTTCAGCAGCGAACATCCTTCTGCCGGCTGACGTTGATTATGAAACCTGGGCTGTAGTTGCCTGCGATCAGTTTACATCGCAGCCGGAGTACTGGGAAAGAGTTGAAGCAGCAGTCGGAAATAAGCCCTCAACGCTAAGAGTAATTCTTCCGGAGGCTCAGCTTTCTGACGGACGAACCGAAGAACACATTGCCAAAATAAATTCAACTATGAGAGAATATCTGGAAACGGGTGTGTTCAAAGAATATCCCGATGCTATGATCTATCTGGAAAGAGTTCAGAGCGACGGCAGAGTAAGAAAGGGGCTTATCGGCAAGATTGACTTGGAGGAGTATGACTATTCAGCGAGAAGCACTTCTCTGGTAAGAGCAACTGAAGGAACCGTTCTTGAAAGAATACCGCCAAGACAGGCGGTCCGCCGTGATGCGGCCATTGAACTGCCCCATGTAATGTTCCTGATTGATGATGTGGATAATACTGTAATCGAGCCGCTCAAGGGATGCGAAGAAGTTCTATATGATTTTGAGCTTATGGAAGGCGGCGGGCATGCAAAGGCATGGCTGGTTCCCGAAGAACTAAAGGCAAATGCATGCAAAGCTCTCGAAAAGCTGGCTGACGAACAGCCGTTGCTGTTCGCCGTAGGTGACGGAAATCACTCTCTGGCTTCTGCAAAGGCTTTGTATGAAGAAGAAAAGAAAAAATTCGGTCCGGGAAGTGAAAACACTCTTCCGTCCAGATATGCTCTGGTGGAAGTGGTTAACCTTTATGATGATGCACTGGAGTTTGAGCCCATTCACAGAGTTCTCTTCGACGTTGATGCTCAGGAGCTGCTGGAGGCTTTTAAGGCCGAGTATCCGGGCACTTATGAGGGTAAGGGTGATGGGCATGTTATTCAGTATGCTTATGAGGGAGCTGACGGCTTCATCACTGTCCCTGATCCGAAGGCTCAGCTTGAGGTCGGTACTCTGCAGTCTTTCCTTGATAAGTATATAGGCGAAAAGGGATTCGGAATCGACTATGTGCACGGTGATGAAATAACCTTCCAACTGGGCAAAAAACCCGGCAGCATGGCATTCCTGCTCCCTGCAATGGATAAGGGAGATCTGTTCAAGTCGGTAATCAATGATGGAGCCCTTCCGAGAAAAACATTCTCCATGGGGCACGCTGAAGACAAGAGATATTACATCGAGGCAAGAAAAATCAAGTAATTATTGCAGCAAAAATATATTCGGGAGGTTTTGTATGGAACTGAAAACACCACTTTACGATGCTCATATCAAGGCCGGGGGCAAGATGGTTCCTTTCGGAGGATACATTCTGCCGGTACAGTACAAGGACAGCGGAGTCACCAAAGAACATATGGCGGTAAGAGAGAAGGCCGGAATGTTTGATGTCTCCCACATGGGAGAAATTATCTGCGAAGGTCCCGATGCTCTTGCCAATCTGAACATGCTGCTGACCAATGACTTTACGGGTATGGAGGACGGGCAGGCCAGGTATTCTCCTATGTGCAATGAGCAGGGGGGCACTGTAGATGACCTTATTGTCTACAGAATGAACGAAAACAAGTATTTCCTGGTTGTTAATGCAGCCAACAAGGACAAGGACTACAAGTGGATGTGCGGTCACAAGTTCGGTGATGTGGAGTTTATTGATGTATCTTCACAGTATGCACAGGTAGCTGTTCAGGGACCGAAAGCCAAAGAAATCGTAGCAAAGATAGCCAAAGAAGGAAGTATTCCGGATAAGTATTATCATGCAAAGATGGGAGCGGAGATTGCAGAAATCCCTTGCATATGTTCCACAACAGGCTACACCGGTGAGGACGGGGTGGAAATCTATTACCCCGCGGGAAAGGCCGAAGAAATGTGGAATGCCCTTCTGGATGCAGGCAAGGATGAAGGACTCATTCCTTGCGGTCTTGGCGCCAGAGACACTCTGAGGCTGGAAGCGGGGATGCCTCTTTACGGACATGAAATGAATGAAGAGATTTCGCCGAGGGAAGCGGGACTGATGTTTGCCGTCAAAATGAAAAAGGAAGATTTCATCGGCAAGAAGGCTATGGAAGAAGCAGGTATACCTGCAGTTGTCAGAGTTGGGCTTAAAATCACGGGCAGAGGCATTGCCCGTGAAAATCAGGATATATATATAGGCGATGAAAAGATAGGTTACACAACATCCGGAACCAAATGTCCGTATGTGGAATATCCTGTCGCCATGGCAAGAGTGCCGAGAGAATACAAGGAAATAGGCACAAAGATGTCGGTAGAAGTAAGACCGGGCAGACCGGTTGAAGCAGAAGTTATGGAAATGCCTTTTTACAGAAGAGAGGAGAAATGAAAATGGAACTTAAGAAAGACGCGCTGTATACAAAATCACACGAATGGGTTGTTATCGAAGACGACACTGCAATTATCGGTCTTTCGGACTATGCACAGTCCGAGCTGGGAGATCTGGTATTTGTAAATCTGCCTGAAGAAGGAGACGAAGTTGAAGCAGGCGAAGTTTTTGCCGATGTTGAATCCGTAAAGGCTGTATCTGATGTCTATTCACCGGTGACCGGTACCGTAGCGGAAATCAATGAAGAAATTTTGGATGCTCCGGAGCTGATAAACGAAGATGCAAATGCAGCATGGTTTATCAAGGTTGAAGGCGTTAGCGAGCAGAGCAGCGAACTGATGACTCCGGCAGAGTACGAAGCGTTTTGCGAATCAGAATAAGCGTAATAGTTCAAAAAGTGACATTGGAGGAAATTATGGGCACTTTTGTTCCTAATACAAAGGCTCAGCAGAATGAAATGCTCAGGGAAATAGGCTTTGAAAAGCCGGACGACCTTTTTGAGCATATTCCTGCGGAGGTAAAATTTGAGGGAGATCTTAATCTTCCTGACGGAATGTCCGAGATGGAAGTTGCCGGGGTCATGAGAAAGATTGCGGCAAAAAACAGGGTATACGGTTCTGTGTTCAGAGGGGCCGGCGCTTACAGACACTATATTCCGTCAATAGTAAACAGTGTATTATCCAAGGAGACGCTGCAGACGGCGTATACCCCTTATCAGGCGGAAATAAGCCAGGGTGTACTGCAGTCAATCTTCGAATATCAGACGATGATATGCGACCTGACAGGTATGGATGTCTCCAACGCATCGGTTTATGACGGCGGCACGGCTGCAGGCGAGGCCATCGCTTCATCGAGAGAGAGAAAGAACTATAAAGCTCTTGTGTCGGCAGCTATACAGCCTTCAGTAATGAAGGTTATCGAAACCTACTGTTTCGGAAACGGAATGGAGCTCGTTGTCGTAAATGAAAAGGACGGCAGGACGGACATTGAAGATCTGAAGTCCAAAATGTCCGCTGAAGTTGCCTGCGTATACATCCAGCATCCCAACTACTACGGCAATCTGGAAGAAGCTGCTGAAATCGGTGAAATCGCACACAGCGTCAAGGGAAGCAAGTTCATAATGGGTGTTAACCCTATGACTCTGGGCATGCTTAAAACTCCCGGAGAGTACGGCGCGGATTTTGCCGTAGGTGAAGGGCAGCCGTTGGGTCTCAGCATGGCCTTCGGAGGTCCTTATCTGGGATTCATGGCAAGCATCGATTCAATGAAGAGAAAGCTTCCGGGCAGAATCGTAGGTCAGACAGAGGATCGGAACGGCAAGACCGGATATGTTCTTACTCTGCAGGCCAGAGAGCAGCACATCCGACGTGAAAAGGCCTCAAGTAACATATGCTCCAATCAGGCACTATGTGCACTGGCCGTGGGAGTATATCTGGCATCAATGGGCAACGAAGGCCTTAAGAATGTGGCAACCCTTTGCTACTCGAAAGCCCACTATATGGCTCAGAAGTTCGCTGAAATCGGTTTTGAGGTGGAAAGCGATAACTTCTTCCATGAGTTCGTTACAAGGTCTGAAAAGAGCTCACAGGTCGTTCTGGAGACTCTGGACGCTACGGACATTCTGGGAGGACTGCCGCTGGATGATAACAGAATTCTGTGGTGCTGCACCGAAATGAATTCAAAAGCCGATATAGATCAGGTTATTGAAATAGCAAAGGGGGTGTAGAGAATGTTGGTTTTTGAAAAATCAAGACCGGGCAGAGGAATAAGCGCACTTCCTGAATGTGATGTTGAGATTCTGAATGTACCGGAAAAGGACGCGAGAACAGCCGCTCTGCATCTGCCTGAAATGGCTGAGGTAGATCTGTCGAGACATTATACCGAACTGGCCAAAAAGGCTCACGGTGTCAATGACGGATTTTATCCGTTGGGTTCATGCACGATGAAATATAATCCGAGGGTTAATGAAGATATGGCTTCATTGCCGGGTTTCACTGAAATTCATCCGCTGCAGCCTCCGGCAACAGTTCAGGGCTGCCTGCAGGTTATGAAAGAAACGGAGGAAGCACTGTCCGAGATTACCGGAATGAGCAAATTCACCCTTCAGCCGGCTGCGGGAGCACACGGCGAACTGACGGGTCTGCTCCTCATGAAGGCGTATCATCTGGCTAACGGTGAGCCTCAGAGGACGAAGATTGTCGTTCCCGATTCGGCTCACGGCACAAACCCGGCATCCGCAGTAATGGCCGACATGACGGTAATCAATGTGGATTCCGACGAGAACGGTCTGGTTGACGTTGCCAAACTGCGTGAAATATGCGAAGGAAACAACGAAATCGCCGGTCTCATGCTGACCAACCCTAACACGGCAGGTCTCTTTGATACTAACATAAAAGAAATTACGGACATCATCCATGAATGCGGCGGACAGTGCTACTATGACGGTGCCAATCTGAATGCCGTAATGGGATGGGCCCGTCCGGGAGATATGGGATTTGACATCGTTCATCTGAACATACACAAAACCTTCTCAACACCTCACGGAGGCGGCGGTCCGGGAGCCGGGCCAGTAGGATGCAAGGAACATCTGGCTAAATTTATGCCGGGTCTTATGGTTGAAGAGAAAGACGGGTCTTTAGGTTTTGCAAAAGCTTCCGAGAGCCTGGGCGAAATGAAGAACTTCTACGGCAACTTCACAGTTTACATAAAGGCACTTACATACATTAAAATGCTGGGCAGGCAGGGTATACCTGAGGCCAGCAAGAATGCGGTGCTCAATGCCAACTACATGATGAAGAAACTGTCCGGAGCCTACGATATGGCCTTCAACCCTGAGGTGTGCATGCACGAATTCGTTATGGATCTGTCCAGACAGGCGAAGGAAACGGGCGTTACGGCTATGGATATTGCCAAGGGACTCCTGGATAACAACATACATCCGCCTACAATGTACTTCCCGCTTACGGTTCATGAAGCACTCATGGCGGAGCCGACGGAAACCGAATCCAGGGAAACTCTGGATCAGGCCATAGAAGTATTCCTTAAGCTGAATGAGCTGGCGTACACCAATCCGGAAGCGCTGCATGAAGCGCCGGTTAACACACCTGTTACAAGGCTTGATGAAGTGGGTGCTGCTCGTAATCCGGTATTGAGGTATGAATTTTAACGAAATACATGGGTTTAATGGTGACTGAAATGGATAAATTTGATCTGATAGTAATAGGTGCGGGTCCCGGCGGATATGTGGCTGCCATAAAAGCGGCCAAGGCTGGTCTTAATACAGCAATTGTTGAAAGCATACGCGTGGGCGGAACCTGCCTGAACAGAGGATGTATTCCGACTAAGGCCATGATACACGCATCTTCGCTTTACAAGGAGATTCTTCACGAATCACCGCTGGTAGGCATTAGCGTTGACGGTGCTAAATTCGATTACGGTAAAATCATCGAATACAGGTGCAGTACCGTAGATGAGCTGGTTACGGGCATTGAAGATCTGCTGGATGCCAACGGCGTAACGAGAATATACGGGCGCGGCGTTCTGGAAGCAGGAGAGGCAGCGGAAGGCGGCAGACCGGTCAGCGTTTATGATGCTGCCGGCTGCTGTACTGAGTATGCTGCAGATAAGGTGCTGTTGGCAACAGGCTCCGTTCCCGAACTTATCCCGGTTCCGGGAATAGACCTTCCGGGCGTTCTGACCAGCGACGGAGTTTTTGCACTGGAGGAAATGCCGGAAAGCCTGGTGGTTATCGGCGGCGGCGTTATAGGAGTGGAGTTCGCCACCATATTCGCTAATCTGGGTGCAAAGGTTACCCTGATTGTGTCCTCACCCAAGGTTCTTTTTAAAATGGATAAGGAAATTTCGCAAAACCTCAAAATGATTATCAAGAAATCGGGGGTTGAGGTATATACGGGCTGTTCCGTGCAGAAGATTGAAGAGGGCTGTGACTGCGGCAACGGCTACAATGTATTCTTTGAAGAAAAGGGTAAGGAGCAGACCGCATGCGGCCAGTATGTTCTGTGTGCGAAAGGCAGAAAGCCGAACTTGAATGGAGTCTTTGGCGAAGGTGTCGAAATTGCCATGACCGGTCGCTTTATAGACACGGACGCGGCAAAAGGTTTTGAAACGAGTATGCCGGGCGTCTATGCCATAGGGGATATCGTTCCGGGAATGCAGCTGGCTCATACCGCCAGTGCACACGGAATCTGCTGCATAGAAAAGATGACAGGGGAAGTGCCTTCAATCAATTTGGAGCCGATTCCTTCATGCGTATATACGGATCCGGAAATCGCTCAGGCAGGACTCACGGAGGCTGATGCCAAAGAGCGGGATATTCCTGTCAAGGTGGGCAAGTTCATCATGAGTGCCAACGGCAGGTCCCTCATAAGTCATGAAGAAAGAGGCTTCATAAAGGTTGTTGTCGGCGAGGATGATGATGTGGTGCTGGGTGCTCAGATGATGTGTGCCCGCGCAACGGATATGATAGGTGAATTCACCACAGCAATCGCAAACGGTATGACAGTTCATGACATGCTGGCAGGTGTGCGCGCTCATCCTACTTACAACGAAGGCATTACAGAGGCTTTGGAGGCCGCTGTCGGAGAGTCAACGCATACCATGCCTAAGCGCAAGCGAAAATAAATCAAAAACAGGGAATCTGACAGTCGGGTTTCCTGTTTTTTGTTAGGAGATTTTGCTGTTTTCTGTAAAAACTATGTGATTTTTTGCTTTTTTACAGAAAAGCCAGGTCAAGTCCATATTTGTGTGTAAATTGCTCATCCTGTATAAAATGATTATGCTGCGTCCAGCAATGATTGTTGATTTGATGCGATATCCTTTAGTTTAGGAAGAATCTCCAGCCTGAATTTGTTGAATGTTTTTTCAGCAAATACACGTGATTTTACTGATAGTTGATCATTGTATTCGATGGCTACTGCGCCCATCAGTCTCAATACAGATTCCTGATTAGGAAATATCTGTATAACATCAGACCGGCGTTTAAATTCGCGATTCAGCCTCTCAATCCAGTTTGATGTACGAAGCTTGGGTCTGAGCCATTTGGGAAGTTGCATAACTGTCATAGCGTCTTCAAAACCTTTTGATAGGACTGCGACAGCACTATCTGCAACAGGCTCGTAATCGCGGATTATTCCATCGCAAACAGTTCGTGCCTTCTCAATGGAGTCTGCATTGAACATAGCTCGAAGTTCGGTTTTTAATCCTTCTTTGAAGCGTGAAGGTGTTTCATCGAGTATGTTACGCATAAAATGTACTTGGCATCGTTGCCATGCAGCTTCCGGATAAGTTTTGGTTATAGCACGCAGTATGGACTGATGTGCATCCGAAATGACCATATTTACATTTTCAAGTCCTCTGGCCTTAAGAGACTTGAAGAATGTTTGCCATGAGTAGTTGTCTTCGGTATCAAATACATCTATACCAACGATTTCGCGGCCTCCATCCGATGATATTGCCAAGGCAACCAGGAAAGCTTTAGATACAACCCGATGGTTTTCTCTAACTTTGAAATATGTTGCATCGACCATTAAAAAAGGTGCATCATACATATTAAGCGGTCTATTCTTAAAAGCTTGGACTTCGGAATCAAGTTTTTTACAAAGCTCCGATACAGTGCTTTTCGAATACGATGTACCGCATAGAGTTTCAACAACTTTAGAAACCTTACGTGTTGAAACACCGCTGATAACCATCTGAACCATTGTGGCAATTAATGAAGCTTCGCTTCTCTGATAGTTATCAAAGATCATAGTGTGAAAAGGTTCATTGCGATGTCTTGGGACTTCTAATGTCAGGCTTCCGATTCTTGTATTAAGAGTTCTTTCTCTCATACCGTTTCGATAATCCTGACGATCAGCTGTCCTTTCGTGCATGGAAGCCTTAAGCTGTTCTGTTGATTCAATTAGCATGATCTCATTGAGGATTCTTTCAACAAGCAGTTTAAATGCTTCGTCGCGATTTCCTGATAAAACCTGTAGAACTTCTTCGTGTGATAATGTAATATTTACCTGAGCCATGTTCGTTACCTCCTGTATATGGTTTGTGGTGAATTTATTATACAGGATGAGCATGGCTCTTTTATATTAAAAATATTAAATTGAATTTACACCATTATACGGGCATAACTAAAAGCCATTGAGAGAAAAGATGGATAAAAGGATTTTTAAGAGAGAATTGACGAAAATCGCAAAGTAATACAATGAATTTATTAAACAACGGCAAGATAGTTAGTTTTTTGTGTAGCCGAATCGTTGTTAATAGAAGTTTTTTCTGTAAAAACGGCTTAAATTTTCGTATTTTACAGAAATCAGTAATACGGTGTTACATACTTGACAATACGAACATATGTTCGTATAATTCAGGTATGAAAGAGCGGGCATATCTTTGCATTGATCTTAAATCCTTTTATGCTTCGGTGGAATGTGTGGAGAGGGGACTGGATCCCATGACGACCAATCTGGTTGTAGCCGATCCGGAACGCTCGGATAAGACCATATGTCTGGCTGTTTCACCGTCAATGAAGGCACTGGGTGTCAGGAACAGATGCCGGGTTTTTGAGATACCTAAAAATATAGATTATATTATGGCATCGCCGCGCATGCAGAAATACATAGACTATTCGGCGGAGATTTACGGTGTGTATCTGCGGTACTTATCCAAGGATGATATCCATGTTTATTCTATCGACGAAGCCTTTATGGATGTTACGGATTACCTGCGTGTTCATGGTTGTGATGTTAAAACGCTGGCGTTAAAAATAATGGACGATGTGAGGAAAGCCGTCGGTGTAAGAGCGGCATGCGGAATAGGCACCAACATGTATCTGAGTAAGATTGCACTGGATATAACAGCCAAGCGTGCCAAAGATTTCATCGGATATCTGGATGAGAAGGTGTACAGGGAAATGCTGTGGAATCACAGACCGCTTACGGATTTCTGGCGAATAGGCAGAGGTATTTCGGAAAGGCTGGCCAAGGTTGGTATAAGCACTATGAGGGACATTGCCCATACCGATGAAGAATTTCTCTACGGGATTTTCGGAATAGATGCGGAACTGCTTATTGATCATGCCTGGGGCAGGGAGCCGGTAACCATGGAGGATATCAAGCTCTATAAACCGCAGAGCAGATGTCTGGCAAGCGGGCAGGTACTAATGCGCGATTACACTCGTGATGAAGGCCGTATCATCGTCAAGGAGATGATGGATCTGATCTGTCTGGATCTCGTGAGCAAAAATCTTCTGGCTGAATCCGTAACCATTTCCGTAGGCTATGCCAAACCCAACAGAGGCCGCCATGCCAAAGGAACGGTACTATTTGAAGAATCCACCAATTCAGCTGCGGTTATGATACCGGAAGTTGTATCTCTTTATGACAGATCGGTAAACCCGGAATTTATGATAAAGCGCATGAATATAACCTGCAATAATCTTACCGAGGACACGGGTACGAGACAGATGAGCTTTTTTGATGCGACAGCTGTACCGGCGGCGTATTCGGAAAGGCGTATGCAGGAAGCAATATTAAAAATCAAAGGGAAATACGGGAAGAATGCTATGATCAAAGCTATGGATCTGGAAGAGACCGCAACGACAAGGGAGAGAAACCGGCAGATAGGCGGACATAAGAGCGGAGAGTAGAGGAGGTAGTCATGGCAAATCGCAAGAAGAAACCGGGGGCAAAAATGCCGATCAGAGACAGAGCCAAACAGTTCGCCCCGTTTGCGGCAGTCAGGGGTTTGGAAGAGGCTTTGCGAAAAAAAGAAAAGGAGATAGAACGGAAATATGGATAACATTTTACTTGTTTACTTTTCACCTACAGGGACCACAAAAAAGATACTTAAGGCAATAGCCGAGGGCTATAGTTCAAAAGCATCCGTCACGGTGGAGGAAGTCGATATTACAGTAAAGAAATTCGGTCAGACGGCAGAAACCCTCATACAGACAGTGAATGAGGCTGTTTCAGAGGTCGATATTGTATTTTTCGGTGTGCCGGTCCACGAGGACAAGCTGCCGCCACTGTACCGTGAGATTGCTGAAGGCTTCATGTCCGAAACAGCCAAACCCTGCGTCAATGTTGCCGTTTACGGAAATGTAAGCACCGGGATTGTGCAGACCCAGATGAAGGGAATGTTTAAGGAAAGGGGATTTATAACCGTTGCAAGCGGAGCATTTATCGGGGAGCATTCCTTCACTCATGAAGGTCTGAAATTAGCTGCGGGGCGTCCCGATGAGAAGGATCTGGCCATGGCTCGTGAATTTGGCGGAAAGATATATGATGCGGTATCTTCCGGAATAAGAGAAGTATCTCTTCCGAAAGAGACCCTTCCGCTTATGTCCAAGGTTCTTCCCGAAGGCTCAGCTGCAAGATTTACGAAAGTTCCGGCAGTAGATAAAAACCTGTGTGTCAGCTGCGGAATGTGCGTCTATAAGTGTCCGCCGGGAGCCATAGACCGGACGACTTACGAAATAGATGAAAAGAAATGCATCAGATGTTTCGCCTGTGTAAGAGTATGTGCCGTAAAGGCGAGAAAAATCACGCTCAAGAATGCAGCTCTGGTAAAGAAGGTGCTTGAGACCGCAGGGGGTAAGCGCAAGGAGCCGGAGTGGCAGATTATATAGTGCACTTGTATTAGAATTTATAGCAGTTATAATTAAATGGATAAGACACCGGCACTGGAGCTCGACTTCACTTCTACATGCGATACCTTGCTGGAAAACCTCGGGGAAGAAACGGCAAAACAGGCGGGTGTTGATATAAAAGCCTACAAGGAGGAACTGGAAAAGCTAAGAAGTGCTGCCGAACAGCACAACGAAGAAATCAAAAGAATAAACGATGCTTATGAAAAAGCCGTACTGGAGGAAGATACCGACGCAATAAAGGATCTGCGTATTGAAGGGAAAGAACTGAATCATGTTTCATCAAAAGCCTTCAAGGAAGTTCAGAAAAGATTCCTAAAAACAGATGATTGCGATGTTTATATAGGACATCCTAATGTAAACACAAACGCAGATATTCTTCAGAAAACCATAAAGGCTCTGGACGAAAAAGTCTTATGGGGAGAAGAAGGAGACGGAGCACTTGACTATGTATTTAGCCTGAATGCATATCATGATTGGACATACTACTATTTTGGCAAAAAGGTTGGATATGATACAGTTATACAGTACGATCAGGAAAAAGTGAATCCGGATGACCTTTTCTGGGGGAAAGATATGCAGATTCCGGTTGTCTATGTAGGTGATACCTCATATGATTTGTATATGGCAGATATGGATGGAAAGGATGTAGATTATGAAGGGGCTTCTGAAATATATACAAAAGTACTGGAGGACGTATTGTCAACCGTTAAGGCCTATTGTGCAGATGAAATAGAGGGCATGAATACTGTAGAGAACATCCTAACCGGGAAATAATCCTGGCAAGTCCCAATGGAAACGCAAAGCCTTGAGGTATTGAAACCTCAAGGCTTTTGTTATATAATTATTTGGATTTTCCACATAGAAAGAAAGGGTACATGAACATGGAAAAAATGGGACTGAACACGATAAGAGAGGAGTTTTTGAGCTTTTTTCAATCAAAGGATCATTACAGAAGAGAGAGTTTCTCGCTGATTCCCGAGGGTGATAAGAGCTTATTGATTATAAATTCAGGCATGGCACCTTTGAAGCCATATTTCGCAGGGCTGAAAACGCCGCCTTCTACAAAGATGACAACATGCCAGAAATGTATCAGAACGGGTGATATCGACAATGTGGGTTACACTGACAGACACGGAACCTTTTTTGAGATGCTGGGCAATTTCTCCTTTGGAGATTACTTCAAGAAGGATGCTATTTTCTGGGCCTGGGAGTTTGTCACCCAAGTTATGAAAATGCCTGAGGACAAGCTTTGGGCTACTGTATACGAAGAAGATAACGATGCTTATAATCTCTGGCATGGCATGATTGGAATACCGGAGGAGAAGATTGTTAGACTGGGCAAGGAGGATAATTTCTGGGAAATCGGCACCGGTCCTTGCGGACCTTGTTCGGAGCTGTATTTTGACAGAGGCGAGGAGCACGGATGTGACAGCCTTGACTGTAAGCCGGGATGCGAATGCGACAGATATGTTGAGTTCTGGAATCTGGTATTCACCCAGTTTAACAGGGAAGAGGACGGAACCTATACGGACCTGCAATACAAAAATATCGATACGGGACTCGGACTGGAGAGACTGGCCTGCATAATGCAGGATACCAAGTCCATATTTGAGGTTGATACCATTCAGTATGTGCTCAATGAAATTGCCGGAATCGCCGGTGTTGAATACACTAAAGCAAATACCCCCGCAGATGTTTCCATGAGAATCATTACCGACCATTTGAGATCCATAACGTTTATGATTGGTGACGACATTCTGCCGGGCAACGAGGGGAGGGAATATGTCCTCAGAAGACTTTTGAGAAGAGCGGCGATTCACGGCCGCAAGCTGGGGATTGATGGACCATTCCTTTCGGAACTTTGTGACAAGGTTATTGACGTTTCAGCACATGCATATCCGGAATTAGAAAAGCGAAGGACAATGATTAAAAAGGTTGTTAGGGCTGAAGAAGAGAAATTCGCTGCTACAATCGATCAGGGACTTAAAATTATAAAAGGCTACATCGATGAAATGAAGAAAGAGAGAATCAAAACCCTCTCCGGCGAAAAAGCCTTCAAACTTCATGATACTTATGGATTCCCCATAGACCTCACCAAAGAAATTATCGGTGAAGAGGGTTACGAAGTTGATGATGAAGGTTTTGCAAAAGCTATGGATGACCAGAAACAAAGATCCAGAGTAGGACAGGACATGGAGGGTGCCGGCTGGGACGAAGAGGATACAGACTTGGGAGCAGAAGGAGCCACTGAATTTACCGGTTATGAAAATTATGCCGACAGAGGTGAAATCATAAATATAGGAGGCGATAGAAATAATTGCAGCATTGTGCTTGACAGGACTCCTTTTTATGCGGAGAGCGGGGGACAGATATTCGATACGGGATATCTTTACAATTCTGACGGCAGCTGTGCCAGAGTATTTGATGTAAAGAAAGTCGGAAATGTCTTTGTTCACAAGACTGAAATTGAGAATGGCGACTTCATGCAGGGAGATGTGGTTGATGCGGTTATTGCCACGTCAAGAAGAAATATGATAGCTGTAAATCATTCCGCTACACATCTGCTGCACAAGGCACTTCAGGAAGTTCTGGGGGAGCATGTCAAGCAGGCGGGTTCATCGGTTAATGCGGAATCGTTGAGATTTGACTTTTCCCACTTCCAGTCCATGATCGGTGAAGAAATCCAAAAGGTTGAGGAGATAGTAAATGATAAAATAACGCTTTTCCTGCCGGTAGAGACCCGGGTTATGACCGCAGGGGATGCAATGGCGGACGGAGCTGTGGCACTCTTCGGCGAAAAATACGGTGAAGAGGTTCGTGTGGTTTCCATGGGTGATTTCAGCAAGGAGCTGTGCGGCGGTACCCATATAACCAACACCGGGGAAATCGGCGCATTCAAAATCATCAGCGAGGTAGGCATTGCTTCAGGTGTTAGAAGAATTGAAGCCATTACGGGACAGGAGATTCTAAAGAGATATATTTCAGACGAGACTCTTATTAGGGATACAGCAGAGGCTCTGAAAGCCAAGAGAGATGTTCTGTTAGAGAAAGCTTCCGCACTTATGGATGAGAACAGGGCTCTAAAGAAGGCACTGGATGAAATTAAAAATGCGGAAATGTCAAAGGGAGCGGGTTCTCTGGTTGACGAGGCCGTTGAAATCAACGGTGTTAAGCTCGTTATCAGGCAGTTTGACGACTATGGAATCAACGATCTCAGAGGTCTTTCAGATCAGATTAAGGCGGCTGAGAAGGGTGTAGCCATGGTATTTGCCGCTGTAGCCGGCGGCAAGGTTACTTTTCTCGTTTCCCTCACGGATGATCTGGTGGAGAAGGGGCTTCATGCAGGCAAGATGATCAAAGAGATAGCTGCTGCAGCAGGCGGCGGTGGGGGAGGCAAGGCCGATATGGCTCAGGCCGGAGCCAAGGATCCGTCAAAAATTAGCGAAGCTTTCGCAAAAGCTAAAGAACTATTAAGCTAAATGGACTTGTATTTAATCGTGGATAGGTGTTATACTATTACAAAGATTAAAAGGGAGGTATATAATGGACAAGCAGACAAAGATGTATGACAATTTCGACAGAGCTGAGCAGAATACCGTTGAAGAGATACTGAATATCGTTTATGATGCCCTCGATGAGAGGGGATACAATGCCATAGACCAAATGGTTGGATATATCCTGTCGGGCGACCCTTCCTATATCACAAGCCATAACAATGCCAGAAATGTTATGGGCAGAATCGAAAGAGACGACCTTGTGGAAGAGCTCATTAAAGCATACTTGAGCAAATAAAACTGTATAATGTCGGCGGGCTGTTTTAAGCCCGCCTTTTTTAAGGTTAAAATAAATTTACAAGGAGCAAATATCAGTGAGAAAAATAGGACTGGATGTAGGGGACAAAACTATAGGTGTAGCGATAAGCGATGCACTGAATATAACGGCACAGGGGATTACCACCATAGAAAGAATAGGCATCAAGAAAGATACGAGCCGCATCCTTGAATATATCAATGAATATGACTGCGACACCGTGGTAATAGGACTGCCCATGAAGCTAGACGGCAGCGACAGCCCTCAGACAGAAAAAGTGCGTGAATTCAGAACCCGACTCGAAAACAAGCTCCGCAGTGCGGGCATGGGACATATTAAGGTTGATTATTACGATGAAAGGCTCACAACGGTAATGGCTGAGAGAGTGCTGATAGAAGCCGATCTGAGCCGCAGCAGGCGCAAAGAGGTTATAGATAAGCAGGCAGCCGTCATTATTCTTCAGAGTTATCTGGATTCGAGCCGCTAAAGTATGCTCTTTACTCTTTTATAATACGAATCGGACAGATACAGAGCTGCAGCCGGATTGTGACCAAGTACGCGGTCTTTGGCAACCAGAGTTGTTACAGGTGCCTGAGAATGTTTATAGAAGAGGCTGTCATGTCCAACGCAAAGGCCCATTACAATATTGAAATCGGTATTTTCTCTGTTGAGAAGCTCTGCCTGAAGAATAGGATTGCACATATTGTCCCCAAGTTCACTGCCCGAGGAGTCACAACCGATGATTTCCTTTTTTTGCATGCCGCATTTGCACGCGACACCGAACACTTCGAAGCCGTTGCCTCGCAGGATTTCCGCCAAGCGGCGGCTTTCACGCATTAGCCCGACGCATGTGGCTATTCCCAGTTTCGTATATCCCATGCGGCTTGCAAAAACCATAATTTCTTCAAGACGGCACCATTTCATGTATCCGTCATTTTCAACAGAGGCAGAAATTCTTGCTAATTCAGCAGTTTCAGGATTGTCATATTCCTGCATAGCGTTTTTTAATGCATCTTCATCCATGTTAACAGTAAGACAGAAGTCAGGGAAGAGGGTGTCATCACGGTCGCAGTTTACGGAACAGCAGTCGATGCAGGACATGCCGGGTTTAGTTAAATTGTTTTTTTTCATTTCTTTCACCATAGGGTTTACCAGAGTCTTTCTTTTTTAATTAAACATTTTATTAAGTATATTAGGAGAGCGAGTATTATAGGAGTAAAAATGTAATAGATGCTTTTAGGAAGCAGAAACAGTATTGTTAATGCGGATGTTATTACAAAGATTACTCCATTTATTTTACTAAATAGTGTAGAACCTTGTTTCCAGAATGATGCTGCCCAAGCTAATGTTATTAAGCCTATTATGGTGTAGCCTAAGATTATCATTTTATATCAACTCCTAAATCGATAATAGAGTACCATCTTTATTATATACTTTATAAATAACACCGTCAAAGACGTTCCGGTCTCAAGTTGGACTATCAAAGCGAGGCAAAAGGATATAGATAACTATTCCGATAATCATAATTTTGGGAATAGATATCACAATAACCTCACAATTACACCCAAAATGTCAAAAAAGTCCGAAACTCCCTGCATTTCAAGGAGCTTCGGACTTTTATTGGAATGAATGAGATTAATTTTATTTTTATAGATTTACAGGTATAGACAATATCATACCGGGCTTAATATCCCCTGCATCTATATCATTGACATGACATATCTCATAAACGGCCCTTCGAGGATCTGTACCATTATCCATATGCTCCTTGGCAATATCCCAGAGAGTATCTCCGGCCTCAATCTGTACTGTGGTATACTCAGGCACAGTTAAAGCAGTTGATGTATTCAAACCGGATACTATACCAAACGTGCCGATTGTCAGACCGAGCATAATTACAATAAACGTTATGAATCTGAACTTGGATTTGACTCTGTACTTTTTGTTAGTGTGTATATTCTTCATAAGGCATCTCTCCTTCCGCCCTTTGAACATCCGTTCTTAAGTTAAGAACAGTATACACGAACAAATGTGCAGTGTCAACAGATTTTGCGAACTTTTGTTCTTTTGTTCTTTAATTTTATTTATATTTTTGAAGAAGTCTCACCACTGTGGATTGGTTAACATCGAGCACCTCGGCAGCTTTGTATGTGGTTTTGTATACTTCCATGGCATTCTTAACAAGCTGTTCTTCAAGCTGGCGACGTGCTTCCTTAAGAGGAATTATATCCTTGCAGATTACCTGACTGGTATTTTTTTCCGAGTCACTGCCGTATATTATACCGTATATTATGTCACGATTTATAACAGGTCTGCTGCTCATAATGTATGCATTTTCAATAGTCTGGCTTAATTCCGACAGATTTCCCGGCCACGTGTGAGATTCCAAGACTCCGAGAGCATTATTGCTCAGAATCTTTTTACTGTTATATTTAATATTGCATTTCTCAATATATATTCTGGAAATATTCGCAATGTCCTCATGACGCTCCCTGAGTGCCAGCATTCTTACGGGAACTGTGTTTAAGCTGTAGTACAGGGCTTTATTAAACTCACCGTTTTCGCATTTAAGGTGAATATCCATACCGGCTGTAGCCACTATGCGTGCTCCGGATCTTTCAGGTTCACAGCTTCCGATGCGCAGGAACTCTCCTGTCTCAATGAAATTGAGAAGCTTGTTCTGAATGCTATAAGGCATGTAATCAATATTCTTCAAAACAAGAGTGCCGGTTTCAGCAAAATCCAAAGCCCCCTTCTCTTCTCCGCCGCCGAATATTTCCCGTTCCAGCTGAATATCGTCTACACCGCGGCAGTTTATGGTTGTAAAGGTACCGGATTTTCTCTTGCCGCTGAAATGAATATGTCTGACAGCCGCTTGCTTGCCTGTGCCGGGTTCTCCCTGAATCATAACGGGAATATCAACAAGAGCGAGCTTTTCAAGAGTGCCCAGAACGTTTACGCTCACAGGGTCGAAATCCTTAAAGTCGCTGGCCTTTGATAACTCATGCTTAAGATTGGCAATTTCATGCTCCTGATGCTCCAGAGTGTCAAGAAGTCCCTGAATTGCTTCGACATCCTTGGAAAATGTAAGAACAAGCTCAATATCGCCGTTATCATCGAACACAGGTGTACTGGTAGCAATGATCTGTTTGCCGTTTCGAAGAATCTGGAGAACACTTACGGTTTTTTTCTCCTTAAGAACCCTGAGGGTGCTGCTTTCGGTGAAATACCCTTCTCTCACCAGCTCACGAACGTTTTTGCCGATAATATTCCTGGCATCGAAATCATTTATTTCTATAGATGCGGGATTAACAAAGATGACCCTTCCTTCGTTGTCGCTGACAAGGATCTCATCACCCTGATTTTCCACAATTGTCTGATAGATATTTTTTATTTTCATATTTGTTTCCGCCATTAAACATTAAATCATTTTGCTCAACTTGTCATATATTCTGTCAGCCAGCTTGAACAGAGGATGCCTGAATATAATCCCAAGAACAAATAAAGCTACGGCAACAGCACCGATTACACCGGCTGAGATATATCCGCCGGTCAGAATCTGATGCCCGATAAGAAGGCTTCCCATCATACCGGGTGTTCTTCCTATCAGAGAGAGAATCAGAAACGGCTTCAGCTTCATATTGGAAAGACCTGCCGCATATGTACAAAGATCCTTAGGGACACCGGGTATCAGATAGATGAGAAAAACAACCATCATTCCGCGTTTACTGTTTAACTTGTTGAGCATATCGTCAAGTTTGTCCTTGTCGAACAGGATCCTCATCGCATCACGGCTGAGTATGCGTGCTAAATAATATGTCAAAACGGTTCCAAGAGTTGCTCCTGCCAGTGAGAGAAGATATCCCAACCAGAAGCCGTACATGTAGCCGGCAGCAAACTGCAGTCCCTGACCCGGGATGACACATATGACAATCTGCAAAATCTGGAACAAAATATATAGAGGGATACTCTTTAATTTGTATGCCTCAAGAAGTGCCTTTACATCTTCAATTGAAGAGAACCTTTCAATCAACTCCCGCTGGCAGAAGAAAATATAAGCCGGAATACCAATAAGAAGAATCATAAGAAGAAACAGTTTAATGACAGCTATAATCCTCCTGATTCTGGTGATTTGACTGGCTCTGGATTTTATTGCCTTACGTTTTGATTGTTTATTTATTTTTTTTTCTGTATCCTTGTCCATCATTTTACAAAAATGTTTACCCCGCGGTTTTTCATTTCCTGAAGAGCCTTAATAACTCCGAATTTGGAATGCTCATAAGTAAGACCTCCTTGGAAATAAACAATGTAAGGTGGTCTGATGGGTGCGTCTGCAGAAAGCTCTATGGATGAGCCTTGGATGAATGCACCGGCTGCCATTATAACAGGATCTTCATAACCCGGCATTTCCCACGGCTCCGGAGAAACATGAGAATCTATCGGAGCTGCAGCCTGTATTCCCTTGCAAAAAGCTATTACACCTTCCGGTGTTCCAAGTTTTACCGCCTGTATTATATCGCTTCTGGTATCTTCGGGCAGAGGACAGACCTCAAATCCTAGGTTGGCAAAAACTTTTGCACAGAGGACGGCACCTTTAACCGCAGCGTTAACAGTCTGCGGTGCCAGGAAAAGACCCTGAAGCATGGTTCTGGTCTGCCCGAAGGTAAGACCGCATTCGCCGCCTATGCCGGGCGAGGTCATTCTGTATGACACCTTTTCCACCAAGTCGGCTCTGCCGGCAACATAACCGCCCGTGAGAGCCAGTCCGCCTCCGGGGTTCTTGATAAGAGAACCCGCCATGATATCTACTCCTACTTCAGTAGGTTCCTTGGTATGAAGAAACTCACCATAGCAGTTGTCGGTCATACAAATGATTTCAGAGTTAATTCTTTTGACGAATTTAACCCATTCTTCTATCTCTTCTATTGTGATGGCTTTTCTCCAGCCGTATCCTGTAGCTCTTTGAAGTGAAATCATGCGGGTTGCGGGCGAAATAGCTTTTGCAAGAGCATCAAAGTCAATTGACCCTTCCGAAGTGAGTTCAACCTGTTTGTAGGTAACACCGTATTCCGCCAGAGAACCCATGCCCTCCCCTCTGATTCCGATAACTTCCTCTAACGTATCATAAGGAGCACCTGTACAGTAAATGAGTTCGTCTCCGGGTCTTAGAACACCCATGAGAGCCAGAGTGAGAGCGTGTGTGCCGTTTACTATGATAGGACGAACCAGAGCTGCCTCGGCACGAAAAATATCAGAGTAAACCCTTTCAGTTGCATCCCTTCCCGCATCTCCGTAACCGTATCCCGTATTCCATGAGAAATGCCTGTCGCATATTCCGTTATTCTGAAAAGCATTCAGAACCTTGTACTGATTAAAGGCCATGATGTCGTCCAGCCTTGTGAAATATTCCGAAACCTCCTTTTCGCTTCTGTTCACCAGATCGAGAATATCCTCCGATATTCCGAATTCGTCTCTCAACATTTTGTAAGTGATATTCTGCATTATTCTATTCCTTTTCCCCTTTTCGTTCCAGCTCCCATTCCATGTCCCTCACCAGATCACGTTTTACATTCATCTTGTGACCTGCATAAAGCTGTGTTGTTGTAACCTGTTCATGATCCAGCAAAGCCTGTACATCGAAAATCGAGTTTCCCCTGCCTATAAGGCTGGTTGCAGCGGTAGCCCTAAGTTTATGCGGACTGTATCCGGCCTTTCGTGATGTTGCCAGACCTATGGATGTGTATTTCTTAACCAGTTCTCTGATTTGTCTTTCTGTCATTCGCCTTCCCTGAAGCGACAGGAAAAGTGCATCCTTGTGCTCATCGACTATACTGTCTTCCCTTGACCTCTCATTTTCTATGTAGTCGGTCACGACTCGGCGAGCTGATTCGTTGAGAGGCATTATAGCCTCTTTATCTCTCTTTCTGTATATCTTGAATTCCCCCCTGTTGAAATTAAAGGAAGAGACATTCAACTGGTGAAGTTCAAACAGCCTGAGACCGTATGTCAGAAACAGAATCAGAATCGCTTTGTCGCGCAGCTTGGTTTTTTCCCAGAACTGTCTTTCTTTCGGAGTCAGATGTACTCCCGTAGAAACGGCATCCAGCATAATCATAACTTCATCATCCTGCAAAGCCTTTATTTCTCTTTCGCCGGCCTTGGGCACGCGAACGGGGTCAAAGCCGTCAGTTATGTTTTTATCAACCAACTCATCTCTGTACAGTTGTTTAAAAAGAACTGAAATTGATGATTTTTTTCTTGCCAGCGTCTTACTTCCGTTTTCATAAAGAACAATTTCATTGTCTTTCTCAACGGTATATCCCCTGCAGTAATCAATGAATATGTTTACATCAACTGCTCTGATTCCGTTAAATTCCGAAAGAGTAATATCCTTGGCAGTAACGGCTTCGGTAAGATCTGTCTCGTCGATAAGATACTGGCAAAAGAACCTGATATCGCTTAGATATGAGAGCCTGGTTCTTGGAAGAACATTGCCTTTCAGATATGCAAAAAAACTCCTCATGAAATTGGGAAGCTGCTTCTGGATTGCCTCGCATTTCATAATGATTTCATGCTCTTTCATTACTATATTATCGGGCTTATCGCTCCTGTTGTGTAACCTTACAGATTTTTGTTCAGCCATTGACAGATGTCCTTTACTGCTTCTTTATCATTCAAGTATTCCGATAAATTGTACCACTTTATTTTATCATATCTGCGAAACCAGGTTAACTGTCTTTTTGCATAATGACGAGTATTCTTTTTTATATTGTCTATAGCTGTATTAATATCTGTTTCTCCTGCCAGATACTCTATTATTTCCTTGTAACCGATTCCTTTCATCGAAATGTCAGAAGCATCAAGACCCATTTCCATAAGACCTTTGACCTCGTCAATGAGACCCTCTGAAATCAATACATCCACCCTTTCGTTAATCCTTGTATAGAGCTCCTCCCTGTTTCGTGTCAGACCGATTAAAACAGATCGGTACTCTACTGTTTCCGACTGAACTGCAGCAAAGGGTCTGAGTGAGACTTCCCCCTCATGAATTCTTTCTAGAGCACGAATAATCTTCTTGGTATTATTGGGATGTATTCCGGCAGCGGCTACCGAATCTTTTTTGCTTAAAAGGTCGTGAAGATGATGATTCCCTTTAATTTCCCGAAGCCTTTCGAGCTCCTGTCTGTAATCACTGCTTATATTACCGTCCGTGAAATCCATGTCGTAAAGAAGAGAATTGAGATAAAGACCTGTGCCTCCTGAAATTACAGGGGTCTTGCCCCTTGAAAAGATTTTGCGAATCGCTTCCCTTGCCAGCTTCTCATAGGCGGCAACAGAAAAGTCTTCCCTAGGGTCAATGATATCGACCATGTGATGTACAACCTGTGAAAGCTCTTCGGGGTTAGGTTTGGCACTGCCTATATCCATGTATTTATAGAGCTGCATGGAATCACAGGACACAATTTCACCGTTAAATGCTTTGGCAATTTCTATGGCATATGCGGTTTTCCCTACAGCCGTAGGACCTGCTACTACAATAATTTCAGACACGTTTGAACATCCTTTCTATCTCGTGGCGTGCCATTCTTATAAATGTCGGTCTCCCATGGGGACATGAGAAAGGATTGTCGCATGCCTTAAGCCGGCTGAACAGAGCTTCAGCTTCTTCCATGGACAGGATATCTCCGCCTTTTACAGCGGATTTGCATGATCTGATGATGATTCTGTCCATTTCCCCGACATTGGTCAGATCCGGACGCGAAGAAAATTCATTGAACAGATCCTGTAAAAAGGCTTCCGCCTGGGACATTTCCATAAAAGCAGGTATTTCGCAAACAATATATGTATTGTTTCCAAAGAATTCTATGTCATATCCCATAGTTCTGACCTCTTCAATCCAGTTATCCTCAGTTGAAGATACATCGGCTGAAACATTAAAGTTCAAAGGAATAAGGAGCTGCTGTGATGATCTTTCACCGGACTCGTACTGACGTTTAAGACGTTCGTAGAAGATTCTCTCGTGGGCGGCATGCTGATCGAACATGTATAGATTGTTTTCGTCGCCGGCAATAATATAGGTGTTGAAGAGTGATCCTATAATGTTCAGATCATCAAAGACAAAAGGATCGGGACTGATAACCTGTTCCTTCTCTTTTACAGCAGAGAATGTTTCTGCTGCAATATTTTCTTGGCTCTCCCTTAAGGTTTCCAATATATGTTTTATGTCAACTTGTTCGGATTGGCTCTGTTCCTTATCCGGCTTATTATATTCGGTTTTTACCCGGGGGACAGCTTCGCGGCTCTTCAAAGCCTCACTTACAGCTTTTGTGATGAAATCCTCTACCTCGAAGCTATCGTCAAAGCGTACTTCCCTCTTGGTCGGATGTATGTTCACATCAAGCATATGTGGAGGCACGGCAAGAAAAAGGAAGGCGATAGGAAACCTGCCGTGAAACAGTCGCTCTTTATAGGCCTTTTCCAGTCCCCTCTCCAATACATTGCCGGAGATAACTCTGCCGTTCACACAGAATACCTGTCTGCTCCTGGAAGATAAAGAAGTTGCCGGTCCCGAAACGAATCCCTTGAGTGTATATCCGCCGGAGCTGCTGTTAACCGCTATCAGATCTTCACTTATATCTCCGCCGTAAATACTCATAATATTGGCGAGTATGTTTCCTTTTCCCGATGTTGTAAAGACAGTTTTTGTTCCGTTTATGAGATTTATTCTCACATCCGGATAGGATAATGCTATTCTTGACACCATATCGATTATTCTCCTTGCTTCTGCCCCTTCTCCGGCCATAAATTTATGACGTGCTGGAACATTGAAGAATAGATCCTTTACGGTAATTGTTGTCCCAACAGGACAACCGACAGGGGAATTGTATATGATTTCGCTGCCTTCTGCTATGACTTTGCGTCCGGTTTTGGAATCGGCAGTTCTGGTTATAAGTTCAACTCTGGAAACGGCGCATATGCTGGCCAGAGCCTCTCCTCTGAAACCGAGTGTTCCTATGGCATCCAAGTGGGAAACATCAGAGATTTTGCTTGTGGCATGTCTTTTGAAAGCAATCTCCACATCATTCTCATCTATTCCGGAACCGTTATCGGTAACTCTTATATAGGACTTGCCGCCGTCCTTTATTTCAACGGTTATAGCATCAGCACCCGCATCAAGGGAATTTTCCAGCAATTCTTTTACTATTGAGACAGGTCTGTCAACGACCTCCCCCGCCGCAATCTTGTCGGCAATGTGCTTATCAAGTACTTTTATCATATTTTTACACGTGCTTCTTAAGTTCCTCGAGGATTCGCAAAGCCTCCGACGGTGTAGTGTCCATCAGATCAAGACTTCGTATCATGTCAATAACGGGATTTGGCATAATGTTCATAAGAGAAAGCTGAATCTCGGTCTGTTCCGGTTCAAAATTATCAATAACGGAGGTACCGGTATCAGTATTTAACATTTCCAGCTGTTCCTGAGCTCTTTCAAGAAGTTCCCTCGGCACCCCGGCAATTTTGGCTACATGGATACCATAGCTGCGGCTGGCACTTCCTTCTACAATCTTGTGTAAAAAGATCACTTCGCCGTTTTCTTCGGCGACATCCACATTAAGATTTTTGACACCGTCAACAGTTTCTTCCAGAACGGTCATCTCATGGTAATGTGTGGCGAAAAGAGTTCTGATACGCCTGTGCGGCTTGCTGAGATATTCAGCCGTAGCCCATGCTATGGAAAGACCGTCATAGGTGCTGGTTCCGCGGCCGATCTCATCAAGTATTACAAGACTTCGCGGTGTCGCCGTGTTGAGAATATAAGCCAGTTCGCTCATTTCAACGAAGAATGTGCTCTGACCCTGTGCCAGATTATCCGATGCTCCTATTCGTGTAAATATCATATCGCAAATGCCGATACGGGCTCTTGATGCCGGCACAAAACAGCCCACCTGTGCCATGAGCACTATGAGAGCCGTCTGACGCATATATGTAGATTTCCCTGACATGTTCGGTCCGGTTATAATGAGAAGGCTTTGACCTGTCCTGTCGATATATGTATTGTTATGAACAAAGATACCGTCCCTGATAGTCTGTTCTATAACAGGATGCCTGCCCTCTTCAATTGTGATGGCATCGCTTTCATCAACAATGGGTTTAACGTAGCCGTTTCTTTCGGCGACCTGTGCAAAGGAAGTCAGGACATCGAGAGTAGCCACAGCTGCTGAAGTCTGCTGTATTTCAGGAATATAATTCTGAAGCTCGGACCTTATTTCCATGAACAGACGGTATTCCATTTTGTTGATTTCAGCTTCTGCATTGAGAACAAGCCGTTCTGTCTCCTTCAGCTGAGGCGTTATAAATCTCTCGCTGTTAACAAGGGTCTGCTTGCGTATATAGTCCTCCGGGATCAGATCATAATAGGATTTGGTTACTTCCAGATAGTAACCGAACACCTTGTTGAATCCTACCTTCAGATTCTTGATGCCGGTACGCTCTCTTTCAACGGCTTCCAGAGAGGCAATCCATTCCTGAGCATCGCTTATGGATGCTTTGAGATTGTCCAGCTCATCGGAGAATCCCGGTTTAATAATGCCGCCTTCTTTGACTGTGAACGGAGGTTCTTCTTCTATGCCGCGATCTATGATGCGGTAGATTTCAGACAGATCGCAGATGGAAGAGTTGAGCTCCTCCAGAAGCCCTTCATAACCGGCAAGTTCGGCTTTGATTTCGGGCAGAACAAAACAGGAATTGCGTAGAGCGATCATATCGCGCCCGTTTATTTTTCCGGTTGCAACTCTTCCGGCCAGTCTCTCGAAATCATAGATTCTCTTCAGATGCTCCTTTATATTGTTGCGAGCAAGGACATCATCCAGAAGGAATTCAACAGCATCAAGTCTTTGCCCGATTTCTGACATATCTATGAGCGGAGCCTTCAACCATTGTTTCATTTTTCTGGAACCCATAGCTGTATGGGTTCTGTCCAGAATGCCCAGAAGAGAACCTTGGAGCTTCTTTTCAAAAATGGTCTCAGTCAGCTCCAGATTCTTTATAGTTGCCTTATCCAGGGACATCTGTTGTCCCATGGAATATATATTAATCTTACGGATATGTGACATCTCGCTTCTTTGAGTTTCAGATATATAGAGAAGCAATGCCCCCAGTGAGAATTCCGCGGCACTGTCTTCATCTATTCCTATGCCGTGAAGAGCTGTTACATCGAACTGTCCGGTAATAGCGTCTCTCACAGCCGAAGGTCTGTAATAAATATCCTCTATTATATTAAAATATGCCTCGGTAAGAGGCATAATATCTTCGATATCGACAGCCTCAGCTGTAGCGTTGTCGCAGATTACCTCCCGGGCCCCTATTCTTATGAGTTCATTTACGAAGCCTGTTCGTCTGTCCGGACCCGTAATTGAGGTCAGGCACATCTCCCCTGTGGAAATATCGCAGTATGCCAATCCGATGGAAGGGTCATCCCCCGCAGCACTGAATACTGAAGCTATATAATTATTTTCGTTTTCTTTGAGCATACTTCCGGAAAGAACCGTTCCGGGAGTAACTATCTGGACCACATCTCTTGCCACAAGTCCTTTAGCTGAAGCGGGATCCTCTGTCTGTTCACAGATAGCAACTTTATATCCTCTGTCAATCAGGCGGGCTATATAGTTTTCGGCGGCATGGAAAGGGACTCCGCACATGGGAGCCCTTTCCTCAAGACCGCATTGTTTACCTGTTAATGTGAGCTCAAGCTCACGGGATGCAGTTTTGGCATCGTCAAAAAACATCTCATAGAAATCGCCCAGACGAAAAAACAGGATACAATCCTTATGTTTCTTCTTAATATCCAGATATTGCTGCATCATAGGCGATAACTTAGCCATTTTTCCCCTTTTTCTTTCTCACGGAGCAATTTATTATCTGTTATTGTAGGCTTCGATACCCAGCTTGATAAGTTCGGCTCCTCTTCTCATCTTTTCCGGTGCCAGAACATATGCTATACGTATCTCGTCTTTGCCAAGTCCCGGGGTGGCATAAAATCCTTCAGCAGGTGCAAACATAACCGTTTCGCCATCATCATCGAATTCTTTTAACAGGAACATGAGGAAATCCTCAACACTGTCAACAGGCAGCTTGCATGTCAGATAGAATGCTCCGCCCGGCTTCTGACATACAATACCGGGAATTTTGGAGATTTCCTCGTAAGCGGCATCTCTTCTGGCACAGTATTCGGCCTTTGCATCTTCATAGTAGGATTTATCCATCCTGTACAGTGCCGCTGCACCAATCTGCTCAAGCGTCGGACAGCAAAGTCTTCCCTGAGCCAGCTTCAGAATTCCATCCATTAACTCCCTGTTCTTCGATATAACAGCACCCACTCTTGCTCCGCATGCCGAAAATCTCTTTGAAACGGAGTCAACTATAATAACTCTGTCCGAGATATCATCAAGCATTCCGAAAGAAGTTGCTTCTCTGCCGTCATATACAAATTCTCTGTAAACTTCATCGGAGATAATCCACAGATCATGCTCTTCGGCAATTTCACCGATAAGCTTCATTTCTTCCAGAGTCAGGACTCTTCCCGTAGGATTTCCCGGACTGATGCTGCAGATAGCCCTTGTATTGGGTGTTATTGCCGCCTCTATAAGATCTCTTTTTGCCCATGCATACCCGTCTTCCGCTCTGGAAGTGACAGGAACCAGCCTGCCGCCTGCGGAATTACAAAAAGTGGTGTAGTTGGTGTAAAACGGTTCGGCAATAACAGCTTCCTCACCATGATTAAGAAGTGCTGTAAAGATCATAGTAAGGGCTTCAGAACCTCCGTTGGTGATGAGAATATCTTCTCTGTTGAAATGCATATCATACATATTGTTGTAATCAATCATAGCATCCAGAAGTTCTGTTATACCGCCGGATTCCGCATACGCAATAACCTTTTTATCAAAGTTATGAATGGCATCCTTAAAGCATGTCGGAGTTTCTACATCAGGCTGACCTATATTCAGTCTGTAGACGGTCTTTCCGGCCGCCTCAGCTTCAAAGGCATATGTGTTAAATCTTCTGATAGGCGAAAATTGCATTGCTGCTACTCTTTCAGATACTCTCATTTCATTTACCTCCTTGTTTTTATTCAAGATTCCTGTGTGATGCGGCCACAACTTCAGCCACATCAATTACATTATCGCACTTTTTCTTCTTCATGAAAAGAAGATATTCAATATTTCCTTTGGTTCCCGTAAGCGGTGAGTAAGTAAGACCGTGACTGTAAAGTCCGCACTCCTCTCCATATCCTATAACCTTGATTATAACTTCTCTGTGAACCGCAGGGTCTCTGACTATACCCTTTTTTCCAACCTGTTCTCTTCCGGCTTCAAACTGGGGCTTAACAAGACAAACCACAGAACCTTCATTATGCAAAAGCTCTGCGGCAACCGGCAGAACCAGCTTAAGGGAAATAAAAGAAACATCAATACTTATGAAGTCAATGTCGTGCCCTATTCTATCAACATCCAGATAACGGACATTGCATCTCTCCATGTTTACAACACGACGATCTTCTCTGAGTTTCCAGTCCAGCTGACCATATCCCACATCAATGCAGTAAACACCGGCCGCTCCTTTCTGCAGCATGCAGTCGGTGAAACCTCCGGTTGATGCTCCGATGTCAACGGCCTTTACCCCTGTAAGGTCAAAATTGAATGTTTTAAGGGCCTTTTCCAGCTTCAGACCGCCTCTGCTCACATAGGGGCAGAAATCCTCTCTAAGAGTGATTTCTGACGCTGAATCAACGGGGGTACCGGGCTTATCCACTATCTCACCGTCAACATTTACTATTCCGGCCATTATTGAGGCCTTTGCTTTTTCGCGAGAGGGAAAAATGCCCTTTTCCACCGTAAGTATATCCAGTCGTTTCTTCATGTGTTCCTCAATTTATTTGATTGCTTTTATAATTGCATCGGCGATAGAATCGGCATCAAGACCGTAACGAGCGTAAAGTTCCTCCTGAGTTCCATGTTCTATAAACTTGTCCGGCCAACCCAGATTGATAACCGGTGTATTCGATTCCGAAAGAACAGCACTAATGGATTCACCTGCACCGCCTGAGAGAATTCCGTCCTCAACAGTGACGATAAGCTCATATCGTGCCGCAGATTTAATTATGAAATCTTCGTCAATGGGTTTGATAAAGCGCATGTCGGCCACGCCGGTACTTATTCCTTCTTTCTTCAGAAGATCTGCAGCAGCCAGAGCCTTGGATACCATGGTACCGAAGGCACAAATTTGAACTTTGCTGCCCCTTTTTATTTGATGTGCTTTTCCCACCTTGATAGAAGAACCGCCGATGATTGCATCGGCTTCCCCGCGCGGATATCTGACAGCACATGGAGTTGTCATTGACGCAGCCAGCTCAAGCATTTGTTCAAGCTGGGGACCGTCCACGGGAGCCATAACAGTTATATTAGGGAGATTCTTCAGAAATGCCATATCAAAAACCCCGTGGTGGGTTTCTCCATCCGAACCGACTATCCCGGCCCTGTCAATGCACAGCACAACAGGCAGATTCTGCAAACATATATCTTCAACAATCTGATCGTATGCTCTTTGCAGGAAAGTTGAATAAATGGCTACGAAAGGCTTTAGCCCCGCTTTAGCCAGACCGGCAGAGAATGTTACGGCATGCCCTTCTGCAATACCTACATCGAACATTCTTTCAGGATATTCGGCGGCAAATTTATCAAGGCCGACACCGTCTACCATTGCGGCACTGACGGCTACTATATTTTTATTGGAGCCTGCAATATCAAACATCTTGCTTCCGAAAACCGATGAGAAAGTTTTTGCCGATGAGGCCGTAACAGGTTTCCCCGTATCGACATCAAACCGGCATATACCGTGAAACATATCTGGATTGGCTTCGGCCTTGGAGTAACCTTTCCCTTTCTTTGTAACGGCGTGAATCAGAACCGGTCCGGAGAAGTCTTTGGCAAGATCGAGAGTCTCGCAAAGATCCTTTATGTTGTGACCGTCAACGGGACCTATATATTTGAATCCCAGCTCTTCAAAGAGAATGCCGTCAATTACCGCGTATTTGATGTTCTCCTTGGCATGATGTATGCCGCTTATAATGCTTTCGCCGATAACCGGAACCTTGGCAAACCCCTTTTTCACCTGAGTTTTCATGTGTACATACTTGTCGGTACTGGTGATTCGGCCCAGTGAGGCGGAAATTCCGCCGGTATTAGGTGAAATGGACATGCCGTTATCGTTAAGTATGACGATGAAATTGGTATTCATGTTTCCGGCATTGTTGAGTGCCTCAAAAGCAGTACCGCCTGTCATTGCGCCATCACCTATTACTGAAACCACATGATAATCTTCATCTTTCAAATCTCTGGCTAAAGCCATTCCCAAACCGAGAGAAATCGATGTGCTGCTGTGACCGGTGTCAAAAAGATCGTACTCGCTTTCAGCGACCTTCGGGAACCCGCTCAAACCGTCAAGTTTGCGCAGTGTAGCAAAGTCTTTCATTCTGCCGGTCAGAATTTTATGTATATATGCCTGATGACCCACGTCCCAGATAATCTTATCCTCCGGTGTATTAAAACACTTGTGAAGAGCCATGGTCAGCTCGACAACTCCCAGATTCGGTGCCAGATGACCACCTGTTCTGGCAACGGTATCAACAAGAAAATCACGCAGCTCATAAGAGAGAAGCTCCATTTCGCTGTAACTCATGTCCTTCAGATCATCAGGAAAATTTTTTTGTGATAAATAACTGCTCATACTACTTCCCCCTGTGCACCAGCTCTCTGGCAAGATTAACAAAAAGTTCGGCATTATCGTAATACTCGGCAAGAGCATCCACTGCTGACTGTGTAAGTTCTTCCAGCTTTTCTTTAGACTTATCGAGACCATAAAGGTTTGGATAAGTAGCCTTGTCATTAACGGCATCTACACCTGCCTTCTTTCCCATTTCCTCTTCATCTCCGATAACATCAAGAAGATCGTCACATATCTGGAAGGCAAGACCCAGATTCTCCGCATAGGTGGTGAGATTGTTAAGAACTTCTGGCTCGCAATCGCCAAGCTGTGCACCTGCCCTTACGGCGGCAATAATTAGGTTGGCCGTTTTCGTTATATGAATGTAGTCCAGAAGCTCACCTGAAACATTTTTGTTTTCTGCTTCAATATCGGCAATCTGGCCTGCAACCATACCTCTGCAACCGGCACCCTTGGCAATTTCATAGCTTGCTCTGACTCTCTTATTGAGAGCCTGAGGATTATCAAAATAAAGAAGCATGTCTCTGTTCATAACTTCAAAAGCGGAAGAAAGCAATCCGTCTCCTGCGAGTGTGGCAACAGCTTCACCGTAAACTTTATGGTTTGTAGGCAAACCTCGCCTCAGATCGTCATCGTCCATACAAGGTAAATCGTCATGTATCAGTGAATATGTATGAATATATTCAAGCGCACAGGCATAAGGAAGAGCCTCTTCTACATTGCCCCGACAGAAATCGCATGCAGCAAGGAGCAGCACCGGTCTTATTCTCTTTCCGCCTGATGTAAGGCTGTATTTCATGGCATCATACAGAACAATACTCTTGTGGTCGATTTCAGGAATGAAAACCGTAAGATTCTCTTCAATCATTTCTTTGTAATCACAAAAAGTATAATCCTTCATTCAAAACCTCCTATCTTGTCAGCGTCTCTATCTTTTGAGCAGCATTTTCAAGTATTTCAATACATTCCTTGTAAAAATTTATTCCTTCTTCATAGTTTTTAATGGAGTCTTCCAAACTTGTTTCCTGTGATTTCAGCTTCTCGGAAGCCGTTTCAAGACCTTTGAGACACTCTTCAAATGTTTTTTCTTTATCAATAATCTTTTCAGTCATCATTTTTCTCCTTACTGATACGTGTGACAGTTGCTTCGGCTCTGCCGACTGCATATTCTATATTTATATTCTGTTCCGGTGCAAGCAGTCCGGCATTCAGTACTATTTCCCCCTTATCATCCGTGACAACGGAATATCCTCTGCTGAGAACAGCCTTGGGATTTGCGGTTTCAACCACTGTTTTTAAAAACTCGGTCTTTTCTCTGGCTGCTTGCAGCTTGCTCAGAAGAGTTTCTTTCATACCCTCTATAAGCCTGTCGACATTCATCTGTTCATATTCGATTCTGTTACTTATACTTAATTCAAAAGCTTCAGGGTTAAGGGCTTCAAGTCTGCTCCTCTTAATATCAAGAATTTTTGCAAGGTCGGACGCAAGTCCTTCCCCCAGATTTCTGATATATTCCCTGAGTTCAAAGGTGTCGGGCACAGCCATCTCTGCAGCAGCCGTCGGAGTAGCAGCTCTAATATCAGCAACGAAATCCGCAATAGTGAAATCCGTTTCATGACCTACGGCTGAGATTACCGGGATATATGAGGAAAAAATGCTTCGTGCAACGCGTTCTTCGTTAAAGGCCCACAGTTCCTCTATAGAACCGCCTCCCCTGCCGGTAATTATAACATCTACGTCATTATAGTTTTTATTGAGATTGTCAATTGCATCGGCGATATCATCAGGTGCCCCCGGACCCTGCACAAGAACCGGATAAATCAGAATGTCAACGAAATCATTTTTATTCTTGACAGTTTTGACTATATCCTTAACGGCAGCACCCGTTTCAGAGGTTACAACAGCAATCTTTTCCGGGAAAAAGGGAAGCGATTTCTTGGCATTTTCGGCAAAGAGACCTTCCTTTTCAAGTTTCTTTTTCAGCTGTTCGAACAGGACAGCCAGCTGTCCCGTTCCATTGGATTCAATATCTCTGATGCTAAGGGAATAGTAGCCCCCTCTTTCATATACGGATATATTACCTGTGGCAATAATCTCAATACCTTCCTCCAGTGGACAGGATATTCTCGGCAGGATGCCTGAAGACAGGAAGCAGTTGACTTTGCTGGATGAGTCTTTTAGTGTGAAGTACACGTGGCCCGAGCCGTGAAACTTAAGATTGGATACCTCTCCTATAACCGATACGGATCCTAAAAGCGGATCGGTATTAAGTACTCTTCCTATGTAATTGTTCAGCTGCGCAACCGTAATCGGTTTCAATCCCATATGTACTCCCCTCCGAGAAGTGCTATGCCCACTGCATTGTCTGAAGAGAGATCCATATCGTCAAAATAGACGATAATACCTTTTTCTTCAAGCTTCTCACTGATTTCACGGCGTATGAATCTGCTTGCTGAAACTCCTCCGGACATTATTACATCTTTAAGCCCCGTTGCCTGCGATGTCTGTATCAGAAGCTCCGACACGGCATCTGATATCCTTGTCATTATTTCACGAATGAATTCATCCCTCAGCTGTGTTTCCAGCGCAGCGGGAGAAATGCCTCTGGTAAGAGAAGTGAGTTTATTTTTAATCTGCGTATCTATTCCCGACAGATTTACTTTTCCATCAAAAACCTTTATAGGTGTCAGCATACCGGATGTCTTTCCGGTGCTGCAGGCAATTTCATCCATTTTATTGCCACATGGAAAAGGAAACCCCATCATAACACCCGCTCTGTCCAAAACCTGTCCGAAGGATATGTCTTTAGTGCCACCGACAAGCTCAATATCATAAAAGGTGTTTTCTCCGCTGAATGTTGAATACCCTTCGGTTACCGTTCTGCGCCTGTCGGTTGACGCCGGCACGATTTTAAGTATTTCACAGGTGCCGCCGGAGAAATGACATGCCAGATATTTTTCCAGGTATTTCATTTCGCTGAAAGCTCTTATAGCCTCGATATGTCCTTCCTGATGGGAAAAGCCTATTACCGGCACTTGAAGAAAGATGCCGATAGATCTGGCAAAATTTTCGCCGGAAAGGAAGCAAGGCATGTATGATCCGCTTACAGGACGAGGTTTGGAGGCATAGGAAATGGCGGATATTTTGCCATAAAAGTTCGACATCAGTTCCTCGAAAAGCTCCGGAAGGTTTTTCATATGCTGAAAAACCGCATCGGATTGACGGAGCCCTTTTTCACCTGCTTTGACATCAAGCAGTCTGCGCAGATCACTTATAATGCTCCTGCCGTTTAAGACGGCAACGGAGGTTTTGTAGTTGCTGGTATCGATGCCCAGTATGTATTTCTCGTCGCCCATATTACCCTTCAAATAACCTTGGTTACAGCACCTAACAGTCCATGTACGAATTTTGCCGATTTGTCGGTACTGTATTTCCCGGCCAGATTAATGGCCTCATTAATGGCAACGGCTTCAGGGACATCCTCCTGAAACATGATTTCACCGACGGCAAGCCGCATTATGGCCAGATCAACCTTAGGCATTCTGGAAGTTTTCCAGCCGGTACCGCATCGGTTAATAAGTTCGTCGATATCTTCAAGGTTGACTATAATCTCCTTAAGAAGCATGGTTCCTCTGTCTATGTGATTGCCTGCCAGTCTGTCGGCAGCAAGAGAACCGGCAATATCAACAGCACTATCGGAAAATATTTGCTTTGAAGTATCAAGCTCATACAGAATCTGCATAATTATTTCCCGGGCTTCATTTCGAGTCATCTGTTTCTACTCCCTGTATATGTATGTTTACTGTTTTTACCTGCTTTCCGATCATAGCTCCGATTTCTTTCTTGACATTTTCCTGAATGTCCCAGGCAACAGCCGGAATCTTATGTCCGTATTCCACTATAACATGAACATCCATTTCTATGCCGTCGTCATCCTGGTTAACCTTAACTCCTTTTGAGAGAAGATCCTTTCCAAGCAGATTCTTGCTCAGTGCATTGGAAAAACCTCCGGCCATACGAAGTACGCCATGGGTTTTCAGAGTTGCATTTACGGCACATATGGCGACTATTTCATCGGAAACCGTTATATAATCCGATTCACGAGTGTTTGTTTTATCTTTCATTCTCCCTCTTTTTCAACAGGCGGCAGAATTTTAAGTCCAACCTGCTCTATGCGTTTATCTTTAACGGATTTAATGCTTAAAACGTAGTTTTCATATAATAATTCTTTTCCGATATCATCATCGTCGGGGATTTCACCTAACATGTCAATTATAAACCCGCCGATGGTTTCTGAATCGTCTGATTTCAGATTGATTCCGAGTGCCTCATCCAGATCGTCCAGATCCGTGCTTCCTTCAACGATATACATCTTGTGTCCGATCTTGGTAATTTCCTGTTCCACCTCGTCATACTCGTCGACGATATCACCCATTACTTCCTCGATTATATCCTCCATTGTTACAATGCCGCAGAAACCGCCGTACTCATCAATAAGAATGGCTATATGCTGTTTGGTTTTTTGCAGTTCAACGAAAAGCGAGTCTATATTCTTTGTTTCCGGCACAAAATATGGTTCGCGCAATATCGGTTTGATATCAACATGATCGAATCCGTCTGCCCTAGCCTTAATCAGATAATCCTTAATATTAAGTATTCCGATTATATTGTCACTGTCATCATCGTAAACAGGGATTCTGGAGTACCTGAGCTCCATAAGCTCGTCTATATATTCCTCGGGAGGATCATTTATGTCTATTGAGAAAACGTCGGTTCTGGGTGTCATAATCTCATAGGCAAGAATGTCATCAAAGGCGAATATGGATTTGATCATATTCGTTCCCTCTTCCTTGAGTTCCCCCTGCTCCTTGCCCGCCTCAATCATCCAGACTACATCATCTTCAGAGAATTCCACGTTGGTAACATCAGTTCGCTGTCTGCACAGTTTGAGCAATATGTTTACAGATAGCGAGAGAAAGGCAACCACGGGTTTGAACATAGCTGAAATAAAACTTATTGGGCCGCATACGGCCATTGCCATTCCTTCGGCATGAAGCATTGCAAGTCTTTTAGGGAAGAGTTCACCGAAAATGAGAACAATCATTGACATCAAAACGGTAAGAAGCACAGTTGCAACAGTCTGTCCCTGGGGAACTCCAAGGCCTGTAAGCCATCTTCCGACATCTTCGGAAAAGTCCATTGCCGCAAGAGCACTGGTAAGAAATCCCGCAAGTGTAATGGCAACCTGAATTGCACTGAGAAATTTATTGGGCTCTTCCATGAGCCGGGAAAGAGCTATAGCTTTTTTGTGCCCCTCCTGCGCCAGTGTGCGTATTCTATTTTTGTTTGCGGAAACTATTGCCATTTCAGCTGCTGCAAAAAAGGCATTAATCGCTATAAGAATTACAAGTACTATTATTGCTCCCGTGTAAGATTCGGGGTCGGATGACATGGTTTCACTTCTCCTTTCGCAACATGAAATTCTCAGCCACCGGCTGATCCATCTTTATCTTCACAACCTGCTGCGGATGAGGGGCTTCCTTAACAGGGTTTCCCTCTTCATCAAGCATTATTTCAATTTTCTGTGTGAAAAACAGGCTGTCTGAGGCATTATATTCACCCGGAGGTCCGAAGATTTCTACTTTATCTCCGACGGTCATCTTGTTCCTCTGCTCTATTACAGCCATACCCGTACGAGAATCATATTCCCTGACAAGACCGACAAAGATGTAATCTCTGGTATACGCACTGGTCAGATAGTTATGATCTTTATCTGTAGGTTTTCCGAAATAGAAGCCTTCGGTGAATTCTCTGTGACTTGCTTTGCACATTTCCGTGTACCATTCCGGATTGAAAGGTTCATCATTTGCGAGAGCATCTATAGCCCTTCTGTAGGCACTTATAACATGTGCAATGTAAAAGATGCTCTTCATTCTGCCTTCTATTTTCACTGACATTATTCCGGCATCAGCCATTTCCTTCAGATTCTCAAGCATGCAGAGATCCTTACTGTTAAATATGTATGTTCCTCTGTCATCTTCATCAACGGGCCAGTACTCTCCCGGTCTCTTTTCTTCCTCCAGGCGATATTTATACCTGCAGGGATGTGCGCAGGCTCCTCTGTTTGCATCTCTGCCCACCATGAAATTGCTTAGCAGACATCTGCCGGAGTAGCTGATGCACATGGCCCCGTGTCCGAAAGCTTCAAGCTCAATTTCGCCGGGAAGTTTTTGCCTTATCTGTCTTATCTCCTCCAGATTAAGTTCTCTTGCCAGAACCAGGCGCTTTATTCCCTGCTCAATCCAGAAAAGTGCCGTGACATAGTTAGTCATATTGGCCTGCGTTGAAAGATGCAGTTCAGCTTCAGGAATAATCTCTCTGACAAGTATTATTACGGCAGGATCCGACACGATAAAGGCATCTATGGGGATATCACTGATCCGTTGAAGATACTCTCTCAAAGGCTCAATATCGTCATTATGAGCGATGATATTGAGGGTCATATGACACTTGACTCCGTGTCGGTGAGCATACTCCACACCTTCTTTTATTACCTCAACCGTTAGGTTGCCCGCACTTGCCCTCAGGCTGAACATCTCTCCCCCGAAATAAACAGCATCTGCACCATATTCTACAGCTATTTTAAGTTTTTCCAAGTCGCCGGCCGGAGCCAGCAGTTCAAGTTTTTTCATAAAAAGTACTATTCGATCAGGCTTATTGAAATGCCGTCACCTACAGGCAGGACACTGGTTTCGGCCTGTTCGTTGATATAAACAAGAAATTCACGCATTTTTCTGATGCTGGTATTGTACTTGCCCTTAATGTCGTATTCATCGCTTGCCGTCATGCCTTTCATGAGCACATTGTCACAGATAATTACTGCATCCGGACGGCAGAGAGGCAGAGCCAGATTCCAGAAACTGAGGTAATGGCTTTTTGCTGCATCTATAAACACAACGTCAAATTCTTTTTCATTCAGGCCGGTCATAACTTCTCTGGCATCACCGCGCAAAACCCTTATTCTGTTTTCAAACCCCAGGTTTCGGATGTTTAATTCTGCCAGTTCCGCCATTTCATCATCAGCCTCAATTGTAACAACCTGACAATCACATGCATTTGCAAAACAACACGCCGAATAGCCCACGGCAGTTCCTATTTCAAGAACCTTTGCAGGCTTTTTAATCCTGAAAAGCTGCAAGAGCAACTCTTCAGTATCCTTAAGGATGACAGGAACTTTTTCTTTTTCGGCAAATTCCCTGAGTTCATTCAATTTTTGGTTTTTATTGACATACAGCGTATCCAGATACGCTCTTATTATGTTGTTTGTGATATTCATTATCGGAGATCTTCGTCACTCCATGGATTTGCAGCTACATTGGCATTGTGCTCTTCAACGGTCTTTGCGTAGTATACCGTTCCGTCCGGTCCGGCATAGAAGAAGAGATCGTCTGTCTTTTCATAGTTAAGTACAGCATCCATATCTACTACAGGAGTGGCACATATAGGTCCCGGTGTGATTCCCGGGAATTTTCTCGTGTTATATGGTGAGTCGGAACTAAGCTGTGATCTCTTCAGATCAACTCTGTCTTCATCGAATATATAGCATACAGTTACATCGCTGCCCAGACCCATGTCCGCATCCAGCCGTGCAATAAATACACCGGCAATGTGACTGGCTTCTTTAGGATTGCTCCCACCTTCTTTGCATACAATTGATGCCAGGGAAAGAAATTCATTTACGGAGAATCCGGACGCTTCTATTGCATCGCGTCGTTCTGAAAGAACGGTTTCCATTCTGTCCAGCATCATTTCAGTAACACCTTCAATGGTAGGTTCATTGTCGGTTATGAAATAGGTATCGGGAAACAGATATCCCTCCAGCGGATGCATAACATCTTCATCCAGAACATCATCTGTGAGGAACCAGTATTTATCTATAAGCTTCTTGACGTAGGTCTTGTCATCCCACTTGGCCATAATCTCCTCAGCAGAAAAAGGAATCGCTTTTGAAAGTAGTTTTGCATTCTGGGTAAGTCTGTATCCTTCCTTCATTTCAAAGGATTCTTTAGACAAATAATTGAAGTCACCCGTATTGACAGCCCTCATCATTTCGGTAAGAGTCATAGACTTGCTGAAGATGTATGTATTTGCCTTAAGTGAATTATAGCCGCCGATTTTAGCGTTTATCTTGGCACATGTCATATTCTTCACAAGTCCTTTATCATCAAGGAGATACACTATAGCCATGGCTCCGCTGCCATTGGGTACCTCTACAGTTATCTCTTCAGTATCGCTTGCGTCAACAGCACCGAGTCCATTCAGATATATAAACAGTCCGCCTGTAAAAACTGTTACAACAACGGCTGCAATTATAATAAGAATTTTAAGACTTATTTTACCGTTCTTTGACATAATTCTTTTCCTCCGTTTCAAAAGAGGGACGACAAAACAGCGTCCCTCTCTACATAATCTAAGCTTATTTGGATCTACTGAGATATTCTCCCGATCTGGTATCTATCTGTATTTTTTCTCCCTCTTCGATGAAAATCGGGACCTGAACAACAGCACCCGTTTCAACAGTGGCAGATTTGGTTACATTTGTTGCCGTATCGCCTTTGACTCCCGGTTCGGTTTCTATTACAACTAGGTCAACGAAGTTAGGGGCTTCAACAATGAACGCATTACCCTTATAAAACTTGATTGTTGCTTCGTCATTCTCTCTCAGATATCTCATTGCATCTTCAACCAGATCAAATGCCACAGGCACCTGATCATAGGTTTCAGGATCCATGAAATAGTAAAGTTCGCCGTCGTTATAAAGATACTGCATAGTCTTTGTTTCAATATGAGCTTTAGGGTACTTGGCATCAGGGTTAAAGGATTCTTCTCTGATAGCACCTGTAAGGATGTTTTTGTACTTGGTTCTTACGAAAGCTGCACCCTTACCCGGTTTAACATGCTGGAAATCCAGAACAACGTGTGGCTGTCCGTCAATTTCGAATGTGATACCCTTTCTAAAATCGCCTGCATAAATCATAGTTTATCACCTTTCCCGTTTTTATATGATAATAAGATTTTTCTCCGAATTAACCGCGTTAATTATACCAAATTCTGTAATGATTGCCAAGTCCTCAATACGCACCCCGTACTTGTCCGGAATATATATTCCGGGCTCCACGGTAACGGCCATGTTTACAGCCAGAATATCATCGCTATCTACGGACAGGCGCGGAGCCTCATGGACTTCAGTTCCGACCCCGTGTCCGGTGGAGTGTATGAAGTATTCACCGAAACCGGCAGCCTCAATAATATCTCGCGATGCCTTATCGACATCCCGGCATGCTACACCTGCACGGCACGAGTTGAGACCGGCAAGCTGTGCTTTAAGCACCACGTCATAAACCTGCTTCTGCTCCTTGTCCAGATATCCTATACCTATGGTTCGTGTCATATCACCGCAATAGCCGCCGTAAACGGCACCGAAATCCATAGTAAGAAGTTCGCCTTCCGCTATAACCTTGTCGGACGGTACTCCGTGAGGCTGATTGGAATTGATTCCTGATACGCATATAGTGTCAAATGCCAGAGCCTCCGCACCAAGAGAGAAAAGAACTCTCTCTATTTCGGCCGCTACCTGTTTTTCGGTCATTCCCGGTCTGATGTAGTCAATAATATGCTCGAAACATTTGTCCCCCATGGCCGCCGCTGTCAAAATATTAAGAAGCTCATCAGGACTCTTTATCATCTGTAGAATCACCCATAGGTCCCATGCCGAAATCGGCAACATCGCCTATAATCTTGTAGACATCGGACATCATAGCACTGAATCTCATCTGATTCTGCAAAAACTCACTTGTAAGAGGATCCTGCATCAGAACCGCACTGAGCTGCTGAAGCTGCATAAATGCATCCTGATCGGGCTCTTCACCCATCATCTGTGCAGCCTGAAACTCAAACTGTCTCTTCATAAAATCCTTGATTGCAGCATCAAGTTCAGGGTTGTCTTCAACCTTTTTCTTTACTTTATTGAATCTCTTGCATTCTTCTGATTCCTTAATTGCTCTGGCCAGCTGATGGGCCTGGTCGTATACGTTCATCTTAATTAAACCTCCATAAATATCGGCAGTATTACCGGACTTCTGTTGGTCTTGCTGTATATATGCTTTTTAAGACCTTCTCTGACTGCAGTCTTGATGCTGTTCCAGTCGTTGATATTATTCGATAGACAATCTTCGATGATTTCGGCTGCTCTGTCACGGGCCGCACAAATCAGATCCTCGTTTTCTCTCACATATACAAAACCTCTTGATATGATATCAGGACCCGAGACTATCATATGTGCATCTCTGTCTATTGCCGCAACTACAATTATCAGGCCTGATACGGAAAGAAGTTTTCTGTCTCGTAACACAATATTTCCTACATCTCCGACACCGAGACCGTCGACGAGTATTCCGTCAGAGTGGGCGAAATCCTCTTTCATAACGGCTTTCTTTGACGTTAATTCCAGACAGTCACCGTTGCTCATAACAAAGATGTTTTCCGGCAGCATACCCAGATCTATTGCCAGTTGTCTGTGACCCTGTAAATGTATGGCTTCCCCGTGAACAGGCATAAAGTATTTCGGTCTGATAAGTGAATGCATCAGCTTCAGTTCTTCTTTGCCTGCATGACCTGATACATGGGTTTCTGCAATGTCAGAATATATTACCTCTGCACCCTTCTCGACAAGTTTGTTTACTACATTGGATACGGTAAGCTCGTTGCCCGGTACGGGAGATGAAGAAAGTATAACCATATCATTGTTTCTGATATTGATTGACTTGTGATCTGATGATGCCATTCTGGCCAGTGCCGACATGGGCTCGCCCTGACTTCCCGTTGTAATTATAACCAGTTCTTTATCAGGAATATTGCTCGATCTGTTGAGATCCACAAGCATGCTGTCAGGAATTTTTATGTATCCCATCTTTCGGGCCAGCTCAACAACATTAATCATGCTTCTCCCCGATATTGCCACCTTTCTCCTACAGAGAAGAGCTATGTCAATTATTTTCTGTATCCGGTGCACATTGGAAGAGAAAGTTGCAATTATTATTCTCTTCCTGGATCTCATAAATATGGTTTCCAGAGTATCTCCGACAACCTTCTCAGACTGAGTATAGCCCGGTCTGAGTACGTTTGTGCTGTCGGTCATCATCAGCAGAACACCCTCGGAACCTATCTGTGCCAGTCTGGCGAAATCTATAGGATTACCGTCAACAGGAGTATAATCGATTTTGAAGTCACCTGTATGGAATAATCTGCCCACAGGTGTTTTGATGCTGTAGCATACGGCATCAGGAATAGAATGGGTAATTCGTATAGGCTCAATGCGGAAGTTGTTCCCCACTCTGAATTCTTTGCCCGGCTGAATCACGCGCATCTGAGCTCTGATACCGTGCTCCTGCAGTTTGTTCTCTATGAGTCCCAGCGGAAACTGTAATCCATAGATTGGCACATTTATGTTTTTAAGAAGATATGGTATAGCTCCTATGTGATCTTCGTGCCCGTGTGTTATTATAAGACCCTTTATTTTCTTGTCGCTTTTGATTAAATAGTCGAAATCGGGAATAACCTTGTCTATTCCGAACATTTCGTCATCCGGGAAAGAAAGTCCGCAATCAACGAGCAGAATTTCATTCTCGTACTCGATGACCGTCATATTCTTTCCGATTTCACCGAGACCTCCCAGAGGAATTACCTTAACGGAAGCAGGAACTTTTTTGCTCTGCTGCTTAGGTTTCCTGGCAGGTTTTTTAAAATATTTTGGTTTTTCTCCCATTATTATCCTTTCCGGGATTCTCAGCCTTTTACGACTATGTTGATAAGTCTGCCCGGCACGGCTATAACTTTAACAACATTCAAGCCGGCTGTTAACCCCTTAATCGTTTCATCATTTCGGGCGATTTCAAGCATTTCTTCTCTTGTAGCTTCACCCGGAATATTGATTTTTTCCTTATTTTTGCCGTTAATCTGCACAACAATTTCGATTTCATCCTTAATGAGTGCAGATGCATTATATTCAGGCCAAGGCTGATCGTGAACTGACCCTTCATAACCCAGCTCAACCCATATTTCTTCCGTAATGTGCGGAACGAAAGGTGCCATGAGTATAAGAACGGTTCTCATGGCTGCTGCATATAGAGCCTCATTCACATCGCCTTCCTTGTACTTGTACATTTCATTTACCAGCTCCATTACCGCGCTTATTGCCGTATTGAAGTTGAATCTGTCACCTACATCTTCGGTTACCTTCTTAATCGTGTGGTTGAGAGTATAGGCAAGTTTCTTGTCAGTATCATTGTTTATTTCGTATTCAGCTGCTTCAGTGTTATGTTTTTCAGTAAATTCATATGCCAGTCTCCAGATTCTGTTAAGGAATCTGAAGCTTCCCTCAACACCCTTGTCGGACCAGTCCAGCTCTCTGTCGGGAGGAGATGCGAAGAGAATAAACAGCCTGGCGGTATCGGCACCGTATTTTTCAATGATTTCCGCAGGTGAAACAACATTTCCGAGGGATTTGCTCATTTTGGCACCATCCTTGATCACCATGCCCTGAGTAAGGAGGTTTTCAAAAGGTTCTTCGTCCTTAACCAGTCCCAGATCATAGAGAGCCATCTGGAAGAACCTGGCATATAAGAGATGCATAATGGCATGTTCAACACCGCCGATGTACTGATCTACATTCATCCAGTAATCGACCTTTTCTTTCGCAAAGATCTCGTCTTCATTTCTGGCATCACAATATCTCAGGAAATACCATGAGGAATCCAGGAAGGTATCCATGGTATCCACCTCTCTCTTGGCCGTTTTGCCGCAAACAGGACACACTGTATCAACAAATGTCTGTGAGGTTACTATCGGAGATTCGCCTTTGCCTGTGAACTCAACGTCAGTCGGAAGTTTTACAGGCAGATTTTCTTCTTTTTCCGGAACCCATCCGCATTCATCACAATAGATCATCGGAATAGGTGCTCCCCAATATCTCTGCCTGGAAATGAGCCAGTCCCGGAGTCTGTAGTTTGTGGTTTTGCGTCCTATTCCTCTTTTTTCGGCAACTTCAGTGATTTTTTCTATGGCATCCAAGTTGTTCATTCCGTTAAATTCTCCGGAGTTTACAACAATGCCCTCTGCCGCACATGCTTCCCTCAGGTTGTTAATATCAACCTCAGGATCCTGCGGATCGATTACAGGTACGATTTCAAGATCGAATTTGGTTGCAAATTCGAAGTCACGCTGATCATGAGCAGGAACGCCCATTACGGCACCCGTACCATATCCCATGAGAACATAGTCTGCAATGTAGATAGGCATTTCCTTGCCGGTAAACGGATTTAATGCATACTTACCGATAAATACACCGGTTTTCTCATTGGCTGTTGAGGTTCGTTCGATTTCGTTCATGTGAGAACATCTTTCGATATATTCCAGAACATCCCTTTCGTACTCCGTACCTCTGACCATATCGGAAACCGTAGGATATTCAGGCGAAAGTACCATAAATGTGGTCCCGTAAATAGTGTCCATACGGGTTGTAAAGACAGTGAGAGAGTCATTGCTGTCTTTAATAGGGAATACGGCTTCAGCACCATAGGACTTGCCAATCCAGTTTCTCTGCATGATTTTAACCTTGTTAGGCCACCCATCAAGCTTATCCAAGTTATTCAGCAGTCTGTCCGCATAATCGGTTATCTTGAAATACCACTGTGAAAGATTCTTTTTACCCACGGAGCATTCACATCTCTCACAGCAGCCTTCCAGAACCTGTTCGTTAGCAAGCACCGTCTGGCAGCTCGGACACCAGTTAACGGAACTCTCCTTCTTGTATGCAAGTCCTTTTTTGTAGAACTGAATAAAAATCCACTGCATCCACTTGTAATAGGATGGATGAGCCGTTGCAATTTCTCTGTCCCAGTCATAGGAAAAACCCAGTTCTCTGAGCTGTCTGTTCATCTCATCAATATTTCCCCATGTCCACTTGGCCGGTTCCACATTGTTCTTTATCGCTGCATTTTCGGCAGGAAGTCCAAAGGCATCGTAACCCATCGGATGAAGAACATTGAAGCCGTTCATCTTCTTGAATCTGGCAACAACATCACCGATCGAATAGTTTCTTACATGTCCCATGTGCAGTTTTCCGGAGGGATAAGGAAACATTTCAAGCACATAGTACTTTTTCTTATCGGGGTTCTCAAAAACTTTGAAGGCATTGGTTTCCTTCCATGTCTGCTGCCATCTTCTTTCTATTTCAGTAAAGTTATATTTGTCTTGCATTTTATTTCACTCCTCCGGATTTATTCAACTGATATTGTTTCACAATCTCCCCAGACCTTTTCGAGATTGTATCTTTCTCTCATTTCCTGAGTCATTACATTTACCACTATATCGCCATAGTCCATGAGTATCCAGCCGGAAGTCCTTCTCCCCTCCACATTGTTGGGAAAAATTCCTTTAGGTTCCATCATGTCCTCTATATTTTCAACCAAAGCAGCGACCTGTCTGTCGCTTCCGCCTGAACATAGAATAAAGTAGTCAGTGAAGCTCGCTTTAGGCGAAACATCAATAATAACAACATCCATTGCCTTTTTGTTGTTCAGAGTTTTTGCAATAGACAGAGCTTTTTCCTTGATTTCATTCATACTTGTATCTCCTTTTTGTTACTGAGGCTCTCGAGTGCACTTACCGTATCCTCATCCAGATACTTGCCCTTTGATGTTATAAACTCAATGGTTCCCGCCAAGGATCTGGCACATGCGGCATCAATGTCTTCATAGGCCAATTTCCTTATTTCGTCCACCCCGGGATAATTTCTCCCCGGCTCAATGGCATCAGCCAGAAAGATTATTTTTTCGACAAGAGACATATGGGCTCTTCCTGTAGTGTGATAGGCAATCCCGTCAAGAATCTCCTCATCATCTATGCCCAGCTCCCTTGCCGCAAGTGCCGCACCGATCTTGGCATGCGCCAGATTGGAATTGTTTTTGTATCTTGCCGGAAGACCCAGATGTTGTATATACATGTTCATTGCATCAACGGGCATGCTTCGGGCCATATCGTGAAGGAGTGAGATGATTTCAATCTTCATGGGGTCCGCACCGTAGCAATGGGCGAGTTTCTTAGCCACATCTGTAACAGCATAGGTGTGTTTCATTCTTCCGACACTTAAATTGGTTTCAATATAATCGATTGAACGCTTCTTCAGTTCTCTATATTCTGTATAATCCATTGTCTCTGATATACCTTTCCACGGATTCGGGAACCAGATCATCTATGCCCTCACCGGCTGCAAGTCTGTCCCTTATTAGAGTGGATGAAATATCAAGCTGCCTGTTGTTTATACGAATAACTTCCGTACCGTACCTTTTCTTCAGGTGAGTCATGCAGTACGCCAGCTCGTCCTGCCGGTATCCGGGCCGATTACCGACGATGAATGAGTAATTGGTAAGCATCTCCTCCGCTTCCATCCAGTTTTCTATTTTAAGGAAGCTGTCGGTTCCGCATATGAAATAGAGACGAACCGGCTTATCATTGTGAGAGGCGGAAATATCATCATATAATTTCTGCAGATAACGAAGGGTGAGATATGTATATGAAACCCCCTCCCTGTCCAGTTCGTACCTGGAGGCGGTAATTCTGTCATCTGTAGATGCTACGAGAGCCAGCATCCTGAACCTGTCCTCTCCGGATGTTATCTTCTTGTTTTGCTTGAATGGCTGAATCCTTGTGGGAACCATCACCACTTCACACAGACCGGCCTCTGAAACCGAGTCAGATGCCAGACCCAGATGTCCGTAGTGAACAGGATCAAAGGATCCGCCAAACACACCGATTTTTTTCATATTAGTCTTCTTTTTTGAATTGAATATGCAGTTCATCCAGTTGCATTTCGTTTACAACACCGGGAGCCCCGCTGACCATACACTGAGCATTCTGATTCTTTGGAAAGGCAATTATCTCTCTGATTGATTTTTCCCCGGTAAGAAGCATTATAAGCCTGTCCAGACCGTATGCCAGTCCGCCGTGAGGGGGCACGCCGAATTGAAAGGCCTCCATAAGGAAACCGAATTTCTCACTGATTTCGTCCTCACCTATATCGAGTGCTTTGAACATGTCTTCCTGCATTCCACGGTCATGAATTCTGATGCTGCCTCCACCCAGCTCAACGCCGTTCAATACTATATCGTAAGCGTTGGCCAGACAGGCATGGGGGTCACTCTTTAGAAGCTGAGCGTGTTCATCTTTAGGTGATGTGAACGGATGATGCCTTGCTGACCATCTGTCCTCCATCTCATCATATTCGAAAAGCGGGAAGTCCACAACCCAAAGAAAGTTATATATATTTTCGTCCAAAAGTCCCATCTCGCCGGCGATGTGCCGCCTGAGGAATCCCAGGCTGTCATAAACAACCTTGTTGCTGTCGGATATTACAAGAATCAGGTCGCCGGATTCAGCTCCCAGATCAGATGCTATATCAGCCAGCTGTTCAGGTGTAAAAAATTTGTTTACGGAAGAAGTAACTCCTTCATGGGAAACCTTCATCCAAACCATGCCTTTGGCACCGTAGCTCTTAACTGATTCCGTAAGCTTATCGATCTTCTTTCTCGTATAGGCTTCGGCACCGCCATTGACACATATTGCTCTTACGCTTCCGCCTGCCTCTATGGCATCGGTAAATACCTTGAATTCGCAGTTCCTTACCCTATCAGTGATATCCTGCAGCTCAAATCCGAATCTTGTGTCCGGCTTGTCGCTTCCGTAACGTTCCATGGCTTCTTCAAAGGTAACTCTCGGGAAAGGTGTTTTTATATCCACATCCTTTGTTTCCTTCATTACCCTCTTCAGGAACCCTTCCTGAACTTCAATCACATCATCAATGTCAACGAAGGACATCTCAAGGTCTATCTGCGTGAATTCCGGCTGACGGTCGGCTCTGAGGTCCTCATCTCTGAAGCACTTTACAATCTGGAAATATCTGTCCGTTCCGCCAACCATAAGAAGCTGTTTGAAAGTCTGAGGTGACTGAGGCAGTGCATAGAAATGTTCGGGATTAACACGGCTGGGCACCAGATAGTCTCTGGCTCCTTCAGGTGTGGATTTGATAAGCATCGGAGTTTCAACCTCCGTGAAACCGGCGCCGGCATAATAATCTCTTGCTATATTTGTAACCTTCGCTCTGAAAATCAGGTTTTCCTGCATCTTCTTCTTTCGGAGATCCAGATATCTGTATTTAAGCCTCAGATTGTCATCTGCATTATCATCATCCTTGATGTAAATAGGAGGTGTTTCCGATTTCGAATAGATTACGAGATCCTCTGCAAAAACCTCTATATCACCTGTAGGCAAATCCTTATTCTTTGATTCTCTTTCAAAGACTTTGCCTTTCACTCCTACAACATATTCGCTTCTGAGAGTGTCGGCTCTGTCAAAAATCTCCTTGGGGATCTTATCGTTAAAGACAACCTGTGTGATTCCCGTTTTATCTCTCACATCACAGAATATCAAACTGCCCAGGTTTCGCCTCTTGGCAATCCAGCCGTTGAGAACAATATCCTTTCCTATGTCAGTTTCTCTCAGTTCACCGCACATATGTGTACGTTTAAATAACATTCTTTATCTCCTCCATAGGTACTTCGACCTGTTCAGATGTTATCATATCCTTTACTGCAAATTTGTTTTCAGCCAGTTCGTTATCACCGATGACAATGGTTTTTTTAGCACCCAGTCTGTCGGCAAGCTTAAACTGGTTCTTTATATTTCTTCCCATAACATCCATCTGCACCGACTTGCCGTCTCTTCTGAGATTTGACATCAGCTTCAGAGCCGCCGCCTGAGCTTCATCTCCGATAAAAGCGATGAATGCATCTATTCCCGCCGGTTGAGGAATTTCCACACCGCAGGCTTCCATAGTCATGAGGATTCGTTCCTTACCCATCCCCCAGCCTACTCCCGGTGTTGAAGGACCCCCGATCTCTTCAACCAGACCGTCATATCTGCCGCCGCCGCATACTGTACCCTGTGCACCTATCTTATTGGTAATAAACTCAAATGCGGTCTTTGTATAGTAATCAAGTCCTCTCACTATCTTCGGATTAATCACATATTCGATTCCGAGAGAATCAAGGTTTTTCTTCAGATCTTCAAATGCTTCTTTGCACTCGTCGCAGAGATAATCCAGCATCATCGGTGCGTCCTTAACCAGCTCCTGATCAATAGGTGACTTGCAGTCAAGAATTCTCATTGGGTTTGTATTGAATCTGTCCTGACATGTAGTGCAAAATTCATTATACTTAGGTTTAAGAAAGGCTTTCAAAGCATCCCTGTGCACAGGTCTGCACTTAGGACAGCCAACGCTGTTGATCTGCAGTTCCACGTCCGTAATGCCCATCTCATTTATAAAATCGTAACCGATGGCAATGATTTCCGCATCGGCCATCATGTTCATGGTTCCGAAGGTTTCTACACCATACTGATGAAATGCTCTGAGTCTTCCTGACTGAGGCTTCTCATATCTGAAGCATGGAATATTGTAATATAGCTTTGTAGGCTGAGGTTCTGCATAGACCTTGTGCTCGCAATAAGCTCTAACAACCGGTGATGTTCCTTCCGGTCTCAATGTAATGCTTCGATTTCCCAGATCCTTAAAGGTGTACATTTCCTTCTGTACGATATCAGTAGTTTCCCCTACACCCCTCTGAAAAAGCTCGGTATGCTCAAACACGGGTGTTCTGATTTCCTGAAAGCCGTATCCGGCACAGATTTCCGCAAATTTTTTTTCTATATATTGCCACTTGTATGCCTGATCCGGCATTACATCTTTTGTTCCTTTAGGTGCATGTGTTAACATTTAATTCCTCCTGTAAAAAAGCCTTTTTCTTTTCGGGCCAGCATTTCTTCGATACGATCTATGTATATTTCATAGTTGGAGACGTTTGCGATGCGCTCCAGCCTGTTTCCTTTCGGGAAATAGACTTTGCTTATACCACCGGCTCCGAGAGCAAGTATGGATTGTCTCTCTTCCATAATTCTTATATTGTAAACCGAAGCCTTATCATTCCGGCAGAAACCGGTATTTTCAGTATCTCCCGAGGTGTTTTTCTGTCTGTATAGGTAATAAGGTCTGTACCTGCAATTCCTTAGCTTATCATGAGCGGAAACCAACATTTTTTCACGAAGTGATTCCTCCCTGTAGTTAAAGTTTTCGTCAACTTCCTTTAGCTTTGATGTTTTTTTAACGGCAAGAGTGTGAAGAGTGATATTTTCGGCGCCCAGACCGATTATTTCCTCTAAAGATTTTGCAAAATCTTCTTCATTCTCCTTAGGAAGTCCCGCAATAAGATCTGTGTTTATGGTTTCAATTCCCACCTTGTTGGCGGTTTCAAAGGCACTGTACACATCATCTGCGGAGTGCTTTCTGCCGATAATCTCAAGAGTTGAGTCTTTCATGGTCTGCGGATTGATGCTTATTCTGTCCACTCCATAGTCCTTCAGGACACGCAGTTTCTCTTCGGTTATTGTATCCGGTCTTCCTGCTTCGACGGTGAATTCACGGAGACCTTTCAGATTAAAACTTTTATGTGTTGCCGACAGCAGCCTATCAAGCTGTGATGCATTCAGGGTTGTCGGAGTTCCGCCACCATAATACAGCGATTCAATGACAGCGGTTCCTGTCCTCTCTCCGCAGAATTGAATTTCTCTGTGGAGAGCTTTCAGGTAACGGTCAATTTCCTCTTCCCTTACCTGACTGGATGTGAATGAGCAGTAAAGACATCTGGACGGACAGAAAGGAATTCCTATGTACAATGATATGCTGTTCCTTTCAGGAGCTCCAAGGATATTTCGCTGGTAATCCAGTATTTCCATAACCAAATCCGCCTTGGAGCAATGAAGCAGATAGTCATTTCTCAATTTTTTTCCCACTGCCTGCATATCGGAATCGTTTCTGTCTGCAAGTTCTGCCGCCAGCTTTACCGGTCTGATTCCCGTAAGAGTTCCCCATCCGGGGGTTTTGCCGGAGATTTTGCTTAAATCCCTGAACAGTTCTCGTTTCAGCCTGTCTCGTTCCCCGAAATATTCGAAATCCGCCTCCTCATCTCCCGTACATATGCCGTACTCTTCCGGAGTGAGGAAGACCTTTATAAGTTCCTCATAGGGATTGGTATTTCCGATGTTTCTGAATCTGAATTTATACAAATGGATTGTTCGCTTTCTCGAATCCGATATTCGTCGGTTCCATATGTCCCGGAAAAACCTTCGTCTCGTCCGGCAATGTCCAGAGCTTTTTGTGAATGGACTCCGCCAGAGTATTAAATGAGCATCCCGGGAAATCGGTTCTGCCGATTGACTGTCTGAAAAGAGTATCACCGCTGAAAAGTACGTTTTCACTTTCGATGTAGATGCACATCCCGCCCGGCGAATGACCCGGAGTAAATAAGAATTTCAGCGTCAGTCCGCCGACAGTCAGTTCATCCTCATCTTCAACATAGATGTCGGCATCGAATTCTACCGGATATCCGAACTGCGGTGTCATGTTGAAATTTTTGTTGGAAATCATTCTTTTTTCTGCTCTGTGTGCTACAATCTTAGAACCCGGAAAATCTTCCTTAAAGCGCGTAGCACCCATGATATGATCAGCATGCCCATGGGTTAAAATGATATATTCAATGGAAATTCCCGCTTCTCTTATTTTTTCGCTTATTTTACTGCTGTAATCGCCGGGATCAACCATGAATCCCTTCATGGTTTCCTCCTCGTGTGCCAGATATGTGTTTGTTCCTATGTAACCCATCGGGATGTTCTGTATTCTCATTTTTTCTATCTCCTTAAAAAATTTTGTGGCTGTCAAGCAGTATTGTTACCGGTCCGTCATTGATTATTTCGACCATCATTTCCGCTTGAAATATTCCCTCTTCTACCTTAATACCGTTTTTACGAATTATATCAACGGTTCTGTTGTAAAGTTTTATGGCTTCCTCCGGATCCGCGGCATTGAAATAGCTGGGTCTGTTACCCTTTCTGACATCGCCCAGAAGAGTAAACTGGGAGACGGCAAGTACTTCACCGCCGGTCTCTTTGATACTTAAATTCATTATTCCGTCTTCGTCATCAAAAACTCTGAGGGCTGAAACCTTTTTTGCTATGTATTCACAGTCCTTTTCCGTGTCTCCCTTTTCGACACCTATAAGAACCATCAGCCCCTCTTCGATTGAGCCTGTGATTTTGCCGTCTGCAGCTACCCTGCTGCTTTTGACTCTCTGTACTACTGCTCTCATAATATCACCTTTATGCACTGTTTCTGTTATGCGCTGTTTCTGTATGCATCTATTATGCCGGGTATACCTTTGAAGGAGCGGCAGAGCTTGTCAATCTGTTCCTTGTTTCTGACAGTAAGTGTCAGGTCGATTTGTATGGTATCATCCTTGTTGGCTCTTGCCATTACCCCCGCAATATGGACATCCATATCCTCACATACCTTGGAAATATTGGATAACATGCCTTTCTGATCTTTTGCAATTATCGATATTTCTCCTTCATATGCTCGCGTGTCCGTAAGATCAGTGTCCCAGGATACAGTTATGCAGCGTTCAAGCTCGTCCGGAGGCATTGATTTCAGGTTATCGCAATCAGTTCTGTGTACTGTGATTCCTCTGCCTTTGGTTATATATCCTACAATCTCGTCACCGGGAACCGGGGTACAGCATTTGGCAATCCTTATCATCAGATTGTCAACGCCTTCCACAACGACACCCGTCTCGTCATCAACATGTTTCCTCTGATGTTCAAGTTTTTTCTGTGTCTTCTCGCTTATAGCGGTAAGATCATCCAGAAGGGTTTTGTTCTTTTCCTCCGCCTTGGCCTTTTGCTTCTCATCCTCATAGGCCTGAAGCTTCTCGGCCACTTTTGTCTGCAGGTTTCCTCCGTAGCTGAGTTGAGTGCAAAGGTCATCAATGTCCTTAAAATCCATCTCTTTGACTACTCGACCCATATATGCGTTGGTCAGCAGAACCTTCGGATCAAGCCTCTTCTTTCTCAGGTACTGGCCGAACATGTCCTTGCCTTTGTCCACTGCGTCGCTCTTGTTTTCTTTTTTGAGCCACTGTCTTATTTTGTTTCTGGCAGAGCTGCTTTTAGCAATCTTCAGCCAGTCGCTGCTGGGACCTGCGGAGTTGGAAGAAGTTATAATCTCTACAATGTTGCCGTTCTCCAGCTCGTGATCGATCGTCACCATCTTGCCGTTAACCTTGGCACCAACGCATTTGCATCCTACATCCGTGTGAATTTTGAATGCAAAGTCCAGTGGTGTGGAACCGGCAGGGAGCTCAATTACATCACCCTGAGGAGTAAAAACGAACACCTGATTTGTAAAGAGATCCATCTTCAGGGATTCCATGAATTCCTTAGGATCATTTACATCCTTCTGCCATTCCAGAGCCTGTCTGAGCCATGAAAGCTTGTTAACCTCTTCGTCGTCTTTTGATACCCCCTCCTTGTATTTCCAGTGAGCTGCGATACCGTACTCGGCAATTCTGTGCATCTCATAGGTTCTTATCTGAATTTCAAAAGGTTTGCCCAAATCTCCGATTACCGTTGTATGAAGTGACTGATACATATTGGGCTTGGGCATGGCTATATAATCCTTGAATCTGCCGGGAATCGGTTTCCACATTGTATGTACCAGACCAAGTACCGCATAGCAGTCCCTGACGGTTTCAACAAGGATTCTGACCGCCATAAGGTCGAATATCTCATCTATATTCTTCTTCTGGAAATTCATTTTTTTATATATGCTGTAAAAGTGCTTGGATCTGCCGTATATTTCGTGGTTAATACCTATCTCTTTCAGTGAAGTTTTAATCTTTTCTACTACACTGTTGATGGCTTCCTCTCTTGCCCCCTTTCTCTCGCTGACCTGCTCGGCCAGATCGTAGTAGGCTTCGGGATCCAGAAATTTAAGGGCGATGTCTTCAAGCTCCATCTTCATGGAATATATCCCCAGCCTGGCCGCCAGAGGTGCATATATGTCCAGTGTTTCCTGACATTTTTCCACAATTTTTTCATGAGTCATGTAATTTATTGTTCTTAGATTGTGCAGCCTGTCGGAAAGTTTGATTATAAGAACTCTGATATCCTTTGACATTGCTAGGAACATCTTTCTCAGATTTTCTGCTTGACGCTCTTCCTTGCTGTCAAATTTAAGGGCACCCAGCTTGGTTACGCCGTCAACGAGATTCGCGATTTCGTCCCCGAAGTCCTCGGACATCTGTTTCATAGTGTAATCCGTATCCTCTATGACATCATGCAGCAGACCGGCTATTATGGTTTCTTCATCCATGCCGAGTTCAGCAAGTATTTCAGACACCGCAATAGGATGGATCAGATAGGGTTCTCCCGATTTCCTCAACTGTCCTCTGTGTGTTTTCTCGGCAACGTCATAAGCCTTCCCTATCAGCTCTATATCATATGCCGGATTGTATTCAAGTAATCTTTCCAAAAAATCTCGTTTCTTCATAAACTTATCAAAAGGTCATCCCTTACAGTCTGAATGTTTCTTCGTCTTCTTTGGGTTCTGCTGCATCTCTGTTGCCTTTTACATATCTCTTTGAACGTTTCTTATCTATTTGAACAGCAGGTTTTGCTATTTCAGGTGTATCAACTGTATCAACTGTATCTTCAGGCACTGCCTTGGCAGAAACAGCTCCCTGATACTTTTTATGCTCGTTCTTTCGTGCTCTCTTCTTGGCTTCTTTTACCTGTTTCTGATATTCGGAAGTTCTGTCCCTCTTACCGAATTCGTAATAAAGCGGTGAGCAAAAGCATATTGAGGAATAAGCTCCGGCTATAACACCGACCATAAGCGGAAGAACAAATTCCCGTATTGATTCTCCTGCCATAAATAACATAGGCACCATTACCATTACAGTCGTTGCCGATGTCATCAGAGATCTGCCCAGCGTCTGAGTTATACTGCGATCCACTGTTTCCATCAGCGTGCCTCTCTTCATATATTTAAGATTTTCTCGTATTCTGTCAAACACAACGATTGTATCATTTATGGAATAACCTACTACCGTAAGGATTCCTGCTATAAACGGATTGTTTACCGTAATTCCGAATATGGCATAGAATGACAGAACTATAAGCACATCATGAAGCACACCAAGAAGAGCCGATGCACCGAAGTTCCATTGTCTGAAGCGGAATCTGATGTATATAAACATGCACAGTGCTGCCACTGCAATTGCTATGATCGCATTGTTTCTCAACTCCTTGCCAACGGATGCGCCAAAAAAGGACTGTGAAATAACGTTATCCTCTTTTATGTTAAAGTGTCCGTTGATGGAATCTATGACCTCTACTCTTTCATCCTTTTCCAGAGATTCGGTTGTTCTTATTACTATCTGAGAATTATCTTCTCCGGAATAGATGATTTCAGGATTAAGCTTGTAATCGGAAATAGCATCTTCAACATCGGATATTTTTATCTGTTTCCCCATATCCATTTGAATCATAGTACCGCCGGTAAAATCAATGCCGTAGTTCATACCCTTAACAATCCCGAATCCGAGACCCGTTACCAGTATCACAGCCGTAATAACGTAGTATATCTTTCTCCTGCTGAGGAAAGGAATAGTACCCCCGATGTGGAAATATGCGGTTCCGTCTTTCTTTATTCCGAAACGTGAAAGTTTCGCAAATTTATCATTTTCCGCCATCAGTTTAACATACAGTTGAGTAACGAATATAGCTGTGATTATACTGAGAACAAGACCTACCATAAAAGTGTATGCAAATCCCTTTACGGCGCTAGTTCCTATTTCATATAGAATAATTGCCGCAATAAGTGTTGTTATCTGTGAGTCGATTACAGTAGACATGGCTCTCTTTGTTCCCATTTCAGTTGCCACTCTCACCGTTCTTCCGTTAATAATCTCTTCTCGAATTCTGGCAAAGATAATAACATTCGCATCAATAGCCATACCTGTTGACACAATAATACCCGCAATACCGGGCAGTGTAAGCACCGTTCCCATAGCAGACATTACATTAATCAAAAGAATGACATACAGCAAAAGTGCCAGATTTGCACAAATACCCAGCCATCGGTATGCGAATACCATTATAATCAGAATTATTACCAAGCCTATCAAACCGGCCAGTATGCTCATTTCCAAAGCATTATATCCTATGCTTGCCGACTGCACCGATGAAGTTACTTCAGTAAGACCTATAGGGAGAGCACCGCCGTTTATCTGTGCTGCCAGCTGCTGAGCCTCTTCAAGAGTAAAATCTCCCGTAATTGAACAGCTACCTCCGGTAATCGGTTCATTAACATTAGGTGCCGAAATAATCATATCATCGAGTACGATGGCAATGGCAGTGTTTCCTACACCTTCAATTGTGGAAGTTACCTGTCCGTTGTAGGCTCTTGTGGTTGCTTCAGCAAATAAATCCGTACCTTCTCGGTCGAACTGCAGGTTTACCGCATAACTCGTTGACTGATCATCTCTTCCGGCTTCCGCTTTCTTGACATTTTTACCTTCGAGTACCGGACTGCCGTCAGCTAAAATAAACTGAAGCTTGGCTGTCTTTCCTATGAGCTCAATTGCCTCTTCCGGGTCTTCTATGTCCGGGATTTCAACTCTTAGTCTGTTTTTGCCTTCGATTGTAATTGTCGGCTCACCTAAGCCATTAGCGTTTATACGGTTCTCAATAACAATCTGAGTCTGTTCCATAGCATCTCTAAGTTCATCATCACTCATGTCTTTGATATCATTTTTGTCGGCTTCCATTACAACATAAACACCGCCCTTGATATCCAGGCCCAGGCTCATTCTGTCCTTTATGGGAGTTAAAGGTCCAATGCCTTTAACAGTCACAACCCATCCAAAAACAGTAACGATAATAATTAATGCTGCTAATATTTTTCTAAGTCTATAGCTCATTTTTCCCTCCGGATAAAAAAAGAATCATCCATACAATCATGTCAATCATACGAAATATTTTACTACTTTTTGCCAGTAATCTCAAGGGTTGCAGCCTTGTTTTTTAATAAAACAAAAGACGCGATAGAATCATCGCGCCGGTTTGTATAAGCAAAACGGATACACTTACACACCCTTATCAGCTTTTTCTGCAGATTCCGCAGTTTCTTTGGCTGAAGGAGCTTCTTCCACAGGTGTTTCTTCAACAGGGGCAGCTTTCTTCATTCTCTTCGGCTTAGCTTTTCTTACTTCATTTTCTTCTGCATCACTTATTTCTCTGTAGTCTTCAGTCGAAGTCTTTTCAGCACGACCGGTGCCTTCCTTAACAACCCTCGACACAGCCCATCTATGCATTTCCATCTTAACCTTGTCAGGTGCTACCTGTACAACAATGGTCTCATCCTTGGTCTTGACGATTTTGCAGACGATACCGCCAATAGTAACGATTTCATCTCCTACCTGCAGTCCGGCTCTCATTGCGTTAGTCTGCTTTTCTTTTTTCTTCTGAGGTCTGATTAAAAGAAGGTACATTACTGCAAGCATCAGAACCAGAATTAATATTGAAAACATTGATCCACCCATTATCGATTCCTCCTGTAATTTTATTAACAAGTTTATTTGCATTACTTGTGGTGCCGGCTGTGGGGATCGAACCCACACGGTGTCGCCACCACGGGATTTTGAATCCCGCACGTCTGCCAATTCCATCAAGCCGGCGCAATGAAAAAATTATAACATCACACTGTGATTATTTCAAGTTCTTCAAATAAAAAACCGACCTGTTAAACAAATAATCCGAATCCATCTATCATAGGAAGATTTGATTCGGATTATATTGGTTTGGTGCGGCCTGCCGGACTTGAACCGGCACGGTCTCCCACACGCCCCTCAAACGTGCGCGTCTGCCTATTCCGCCAAGGCCGCATACTAAATACCTGTTAAACAGCACTCACTCATTCTAGACTCAGTAGTTGTTTTTGTCAAGCAGATAATCGACGATTTCATCAAGTGCCGAGAACAATTCCTCTATTTCACCATTGTTCTCCACAACGAAATCCGAATATCTTTTTTTTTCATCATCGGACATCTGGTTCATTATTCTGTCCTCTACCTCATCGGGAGTTGTATTGTCTCTGTTACACACTCTGTCTATTCTTACATCAGTATCAGCTGTTATAAGGATTACCACATGGCACCTGTCATTTATTTCAGCTTCAAAAAGAAGCGGTGCATCGAGCAGAATTCCCGAATACCCTTCTTCGGTGCCGGATAATTGAAGGGATGCAATACGACTGTCTATTATTTTTTTCATCTCCGTATGAACGATATTATCGAAACGTTCACGCTTATTCTCATCTTTGAACACTATGTTTGCAAGAGCTCTTCGGTCAAGCACGGCAACCCCGCTGTCACGTCTGACTATTATTGCTCCTGTGCCCATCTCCCCTTCAGGCCCGAAAACATCGTCCAGTATCTCAAGCATCGGCTCTCCGTCTGACGTAAGCTCTCTGCCGATTTCATCAGCATCAATCCTGGCGAATCCTCTTCGTACCAGATGTTCTGCTGCTGTGGTTTTTCCTGTTCCTATTCCGCCTGTTAAACCTATAACCAGCATATTGCTTTCTCTCCTACTTCAATTCATACCAATTCTTTCCCGTATTAAGTTCCGCCTTAAGCTCAACAGCCAGTTTATATGCCGTTTCCATATTTGCAGCCAGAAGCTTCTTGACCTTTTCCAGCTCATCAGGGTATACATTGACGATAAGCTCATCGTGTATCTGCAGGATTAGCTTCGATTTGAGGTTTTGCTTCTTTAATGCGTCATAAACTCGAATCATGGCTAATTTGATTATATCGGCGGCACTGCCCTGTATCGGTGTGTTCATGGCCAGTCTCTCTCCCATCTGCCGAACAACGAATTGGGTCGCTTTAAGCTCTTTGATATGTCGCTTTCGCCCCATAAGAGTAGTGACATATCCGTTTTCCTTTGCAAAGGCCACAGAGTTGTCCATGAAGGTTTTTACCGCGGCATGGCGAGCGAAATATGCCTTGATGTAGTCATCTGCTTCCTGCCTTGTTATATTAAGCTCCCCCGAAAGACCAAAGGCGCTCATGCCGTATATTACACCGAAATTTACAGCTTTGGCACGACTTCTTTCCTCTATGGAAATCTGTCCTTCAGGTACGCCGAGAACGTTTGCGGCTGTGGCACGATGGATATCCTCACCCTCATTAAAGGCTTTTATCAGCGATGCATCTCCGGACATATGAGCCAGTACTCTTAGCTCAATCTGAGAGTAATCGGCACTTAAAAGAACACACTCTTCACATTCCGGAACGAATGCTTTTCTGAGTTTCCTGCCCGGTTCCTGCCGCACGGGTATATTCTGAAGATTCGGCTCTGTACAGCTGATTCTTCCGGTGGTGGTAACTGTCTGTCTGAAATGAGCATGAATTTTACCGTCATCTGTGTTTATAAGAGGAATCATTCCATCAATATATGTGCTTTTCAGCTTAGAGAGTGTACGGTATTCCAGAATAGCCGGTATTATAGGATGCCTGTCAATTATTTTCTCCAGCACTTCGGCACTGGTGGAATACCCTCTCTTTGTCTTCTTGCCGTGAGGCAAGTTCATTTTTTCAAAAAGTATCTCACCCAGCTGTGCCGTAGAATTGACATTAAATTCAGTTCCGGCCATTTCCTGTATGGAATCGGACAGGGATTCCACTTCACCTGCAAGCACCTCTCCGAACTGGACCAGGTATTGTTTGTCTGCTCTGAAACCTTCCTTCTCCATCCCGGCCATAACCTGAATAAGAGGAAGTTCAACATCGTACAAAACCCTTTCAAGATCTTCCTTTACGATACTCTGCTTTTGAATCGTTGCCAGATTAAGCACGGCAACACAGACCTTCAGCCCATATGCTGAATATATTTCCGCACTGTCGGTAAACATATCCATCTGCCCGTTTGAAGCAAGAAAATCTTCTTCCTCTTCTACGGTTTCATGGAAGTATTCGTTACTCAGTGCCGACAATTTGTAGTTGCTTCGCCCGGAGTCCAGGACATACTGTGCAACAGCCGTATCGAAAGCCGTTTCAAAATCTCTTTCACATCCTTTGCTCATAAGCATGAAGTAGTCTCTCTTCATGTCGTGCCCGATAAAACTGATATTCTGCCTGTCCAGCCACTTATAAAATCCACCGGATTCTTCCATGCTCTGCAGGTTGAAATAGTAACAGGTATTGCCGTTAAGTAAGGTTATTCCGTGCAATACGGGATCGGACAGATGATTGTTATCTCCAAAGACTTTTATTACACATTCTCCATCTATAGTAAGATTTAGTAACTCCGAATCATCTGAAACGGTTACCAAAGTAAAATCTCCGGTTTTTTCGATTTCGAAAGACCCTTCATCCGAAACTTTTAACCTTGAAAGAAATCTGTTAAATTCAAGTTTTTTGTACAGAGCAATAAGGGATTCATAATCAGGCTCAGCAAGTACGCATTCTGCCGGAGTTATGTTCAGCGGCACATTGACATTTATTGTCGCCAGACGTTTGCTCAGTAATGCCTGCTGAACATTTTCGCTGACCTTTTTCTGCAGACCTGCAGGCTTGATTTCATCAGCCCTTGCAATAATCTCCTCCACACTGCCGAAGTCTTTAATCAGGTTTGTTGCCGTCTTTGCCCCCACTCCCGGAATACCGGGTATGTTATCCGACGGGTCTCCGGAAAGTCCCTTGAAATCTATAAACTGAAGAGGTGTGAAACCGTACTTATCAACAAAGGAATCATGATCAAAAAGATCGAAGTCCGTTACACCCCTCTTCGTATATATAATCTTAGTTGTATACGTTGCCAGCTGTAATTGATCCTTATCACCTGTAAAAATATAGGTTTCCATACCTTCTGATTCAGCACTTCTTGCCATGGTACCGATAATATCGTCGGCTTCAAAACCTTCCAGTTCCAGCCTTTTTATCCTCATGGCATCCAGTATGTCCTTCATCAAAGGAATCTGCATGGCCAGTTCCGGAGGCATTTTTTTTCTTCCGGCCTTGTATTCTTCATATTCCTCGTGTCTGAATGTCGGTCCCTTCATATCGAAAGCTATGGCCATATATTCCGGGTCATAATCATTTCTGATTTTATCCAGCATATTAAGGAATCCAAAGATAGCATGAGTGTATATCCCCTCTTTTGTTATCATCGGATTTCTCATGGCATAGTAGGCTCTGTTAATTAAACTGTTTCCGTCAATTAATGCGATTCTCTTCATGTTGACAACCTGTTATTTTTTCAGCTCAAATCCGTCAGGAAAGAGTTCTTTGAGATTTCTGGTTCTGATTACACCGTTTGTCTTAGTGATTACATCCAGACCGGGAGCAAATTCATACATAAACTGTCTGCAGATTCCGCAGGGAACTGCTTCCTGCTCATCACCTGCCGATATGGCGATAGCGATAAAAGGAGATTTATCATCTCTGCGATTTTGTAATTCTCCTTCGGAAATAGCCTTTGCAAAAGCCACTCTTTCGGCACATATAGTTGCCTCAAAAGATGAGTTCTCTATATTCACACCCGTATATATCTTGTTCTTCGGAACGATGGAATCTTCTCCGGGTCTCACCAGCAATGCGGCACCTACTTTGAACTCCGAATAAGGTGCATAGGCCAAATCTCTGGCATGCTCCGCCGCATAATACAATTCTTCATATTTATCTTTTTTGCTGTTAAACATTTATATCCCTCCTTAAACTGCCGGTATTATAAATCCGATGCGGCCTTAAAGCCATACGCGGACTCAGCACTGAGAACCGCATTGTTTATAGCTTTTGCCATAACATGTGAAGCCAGATCTCCAAAAGCATCCTGGTTTACCTCTACATCTCCTGCGGCAAGAAAGAATATAGTATCTCCGTCTACCGAGGTATGAACAGGTCTGATTGCTCTGGCATATCCGTCATGAGTCATTTCAGCAAGCTTGCAGCATTGTGCCTTTGTGAGGTTGGCATTGCAGATAACGCAGCCTATCGTGGTGTTACCGGAAAAAACATCCTTCTCCTGTAGAACCGAATTCCACATGATTTCCCTAGTATTATCAAGCCCCGTTCCATGCTCATTCAGAACACCGGCCAGCATTTCTCCGGTGTCCTCATCAAAGATGTCGCCAAGAGCGTTAACCGCAACGACAGCACCTATCTTAAGTTCACCTGTCTGAACGGCATATGAACCGAGTCCGGATTTCATAAGTCTCTCAATTCCCATGAATTTGCCGACTGTTGCCCCCGTACCCGCTCCCTGATTTCCCGGAGCAAAATCTTCAGGTTCTTCCGAATTTACACAGGCTTCATAGCCCATTGCGGCGTCAGGCCTGACTTTCGGATCACCTGTAATTAAATCGAACATACAGGCTGCCGGCACAATAGGAACAGTGCCTACACCGACATCAAAGCCGATACCCTTCTCTTCCAGATATTTCATGACTCCGGTTGAAGCATCCAGACCGTATGCACTGCCTCCCGACAAGCATATACCAAAAATCTCCTGAACCATTTTAGTCGGATTAAGCAGATCCGTCTCTCTTGTAGCGGGACCGCCTCCCATTACAGAGACCCCGGCTCTTGCTCCTCTGTCACAAATGACAACCGTACATCCTGTACCGCCCGCAACATCCTGTGCATTACCTAACCTGAAACCGTCTATATCAGTTATGTTTATTTCTTTCATCTTAATTGAACCTCCAGATTATTTTAACATAAAAAGTTTATGTTATTGCCTGTATGGCAATAATGAGTGCAATGATTACGCCGGTAACACCTTCACCTCCCAAAAGGCCTGAGGCAATAATAGTTCCCTTGTTTGCTTCTTCAAATTTAGGGAAAAACTTATCGACTATTAGCCTTATCAGACCTCCGATAAATGCGGTGGCAGATAAGTAGAACGGCAGATAAACACCGAGACCGAGTGTCATAACAGGTAATTTCAGAGCGTAGAGTATAATAGCGGCAACCATTCCTGTTATGAAAGCGGGAAGATGTGAAATTCCACCTACCATCGCAGATACGGCACCGGCCTGTGCAGCCGGGAAAATTTCGCTTCCGAAGCTGTCTCCGCCATAAGCTTTTATTATAACAATGAGAACCCCAACGGATATAAGAGCTCCGATAACACCACCGATAAATTCAGCAATCCACTGTGCCTTCGGGTCAGTCTTTAATATTACACCGACTTTGAAGTCATTCATAATATCGCCGCAGAGACCGCAGGCGACAGCAACGATAGCAGCCACAAAGAAGGCTTCGGTTCCGCTGATTTCAGAGACAGCCTTGCAGGTGACAAGCACAATGATACCGAATATTTCCATGGGGTTAATGCCGGTTTGTCCGACACAGTGAGAAGACATAGCAGTAGCAATCCATGCCCCTAATATAGTGATGATGGACGGAATGATTCCCATGTCCAGAACAAATGTAAACAAAGCCGCCAGAAGAATCAACACCCAAGGTGCCCATCTCATAGGAACAATACTGCTTCCGATTGAATCTTTGGAAAACATTCCCCCGAACATTTCTTTAGCCTTGGGCAGAACACCGAATATGATGATGGCAATACCCGTTCCTACCATGAGGCCTATACCAAGTGATGCTTTAATAGCTGCTGCTGTTGTGACATCCCACAGTCCCAGTTCCGTACCACCCAGCAGTACACCGAAATCACCTATAAGGGCGCCTATAAACCACACGGATATGGCAAGAGGTCCAATCAGATATCCGATTCCCACCAACATTGGCGAAACATATACACCGCAGAATGAACCGTATGTCATCATTTTTTGATTGAGCAGCACAGCAGGAATTTTGGTGAACCAGTCACGCATAAATGTGAATATAGCAACGGCTCCCATAGTAATAAAGAGCGTTGCCGCCTTACTGCCCCCTTCGTCTCCCGCTAAGAGCGTTTCGGCACATGCCTCACCCATAGGGAAAGACATATCTTCTCTCTCCATGTAGAATTTTCTGATTAAAGCCGTAAAAATAAGACCCAGCATAACACCGCCAAGTGTAAGCAGCAGCAGTTTACCCCAGCTCACATCCGCATTGGAATCAAGCATCCATATTCCCGGAATTGTGAACGCCAGACCGCCCGCTACCATTGCACCTGCTGACATGGCCGTTTGTGTTACATTGATTTCATTCAGGCTGGTATTACCCATTGCTTTCAGGCAGAACATTGAAACCAATGCTACAAAAATAATTGGCCACGGCAGTGAGCTTAGTTTCAGCGCGATAAACATGGAGCTTGTCGTAATGATAACAACACCGATTGCGCCGATCACCATACCTCTAACAGTTAGCTGATCTTTCATTTTTTTCTCCTTATTAAATTGTTTAGAAAGATATAATTATCATATCAACTTCCTGTAAGTAAGCCAGTAGGTCGCTCCTACAAAAAGTGAGCCGCCCAGAATGTTGCCTATGGTTACAGGAATAAGATTACGAATAAAAAATGCTCCCCAGGTCAAACCGCTTATATCAAGACCCGGAAGCTGCAGGAATGCTTCCTGACCTGAAGCTAATATTCCCGCAGGAATGAAATACATGTTAGCCACAATATGTTCGAATCCGGACAAAACAAAAAGCCCTATTACGAACCAGCAGGCAAAGATTTTGCCTATGATCTGCTGGGAACCGGTTGCCATCCATACGGCCAGACATACAAGCAGGTTGCATAGTATACCCAGAACCACAGCATTGACAAATCCCATGCTACACTTGCCCACAGCTGTCTTTACGGTAATGGCTCCCAGAAGACCCTCGCTGCTGTACCAGAAATCGCTGCCCGCTATGCAGAGTACGATAAGGAGAGAGCCGGCGAAATTTCCTGCATAAATTATTGCCCAGTTTCTCCAGATTGATGCCCATAGTGTCTTCTTGTCCAGCGCGCCGATAACCATCATACAGTTTCCGGTAAACAGTTCTGCACCGCATATTATAACAAGCATAAGTCCCACCGGGAATATGGCTCCCATCACCAGCTTACCAAGTCCGTACATCTCCGATTCAGCAAGCATATTATATGCTCCCATAAGTGAAGCCTGTGCTCCGAGTGCAATAAAAGCACCTGCAAGAACTGAAAGGAGAAAAAGTTTCCAGAAGCTGCCATTGGCTTTCGGTACCGATGAATCAGATACCTTTTCCATTATTTCTTTTGGTGTCAATGCATCCATAATATAGTACCTTCAATAAATAATCCCGATATGCCGTCAGGGATATAATTCACGCCCTAACTTCCGTTAGGTGGGTATTCTGCCTTTGTGTTCTGTCTTCCCGTCGATGCGGGCCTGACATATTTCAAACGGACATCCGAATTCCCAATGTGATGATGTAGGTTGAATTATATTGTCCCTGACAAACATTTCAGGATTAGCTATTGTATTTCATCCAAATCAATACTGCAGTTGTGATGTACTTTCTGCACGTCGTCATTTTCCTCGAGAATATCTATCATCTTCTTGAGTTTCTTCAGGTCATCCTCATCCTCGGGAGCTGATTCCATAGAAGGAACATATTCGACTTCGGCATCGACGAATTCATATCCGGCTTTCATAAGTTCATGGTGAATTTCCGTATATAATGACGGATCACTGAGAATTTCATAGAAATCCTCATTAACTGTCATATCCTCCGCACCTGCTTCCAGTGCCGCTTCCATAAGTGCATCTTCGTCAACGACATCAGTCTTTTCGATGATAAAAACGCCCTTTCTGGCAAACATATACGATACGCAGCCGGGTGTGCCCAGATTACCGCCGTACTTGTCAAATGTGGATCTGACAGTTGAGGTGGTTCTGTTAGTATTATCAGTGAGAGCTTCTACTATAACGGCCACTCCGCCGACACCGTATCCTTCAAAACTCAGTTCTGAATATGTCTCGCCGTCAAGCTCACCGGTTCCTTTCTTAATTGCTCTCTTTATATTGTCGTTAGGCATTCCTATGCCCTTCGCTTTTTCGATTGCAACCCGCAAGGCGGCATTGTATTCCGGGTCTCCTCCGGACTTGGCAGCTACGATGATCTGTCTCGCATACTTTGTGAACATAGCGGCTCGCTTTGAATCCTGAGCGGCCTTTCTGCCCGCAATTGTACCGTGCCTTCCCATCAAGACACCTCCTGTCTGTTCCCTTTGTTGTCCCCTATTGTATTACGCTTCGGACTTTTCTGCAAGATTTTTGTGAGCCGTGGTCATCATCAGCTTAATTCTGTTCAACTGATTGACATGTGACGCTCCGGGATCATAGTCGATTGCCACTATGTTGGCCTTGGGGCTGAATTTTCTCATTGCCTTCATCATACCCTTCCCGGTAACATGATTTGGCAGACATGCAAACGGCTGCAGACAGGCAATATTTTCCACACCGTTATGTATAAGCTCAACCATTTCTCCTGTAAGAAGCCATCCTTCGCCACATTGATTACCGATGGAAACCACCTGCTCCGCCGCCTCTGCTATCTCTTCTATGTATGCAGGCTCTTCAAATCGTTTCGATTCACGCAAAGCCTTTCTGGCAGGCTTCCTGAACCACTCAAGCACTTTTATTGCCGCCTTGTTACCAACCATTTTAGTCCATGTGCCGGACAGACGTTTATAATTAAACTCTTTGTTGTGCATGCCATATAGAAAGAAATCTATAAGATCGAGCGCTACAGCCTCTCCGCCTTCTTCCTCGATTACTCCGACAATATCATTATTGGCAGTAGGATGATATTTAACCAGAATTTCGCCTACCACACCTACTTTGGGTTTCTTAATGTCACGCAAAGGCAGCGCATCAAACTCTTCACAGATGCCTTTGCATATTTTTTTAAATTCGCTTCGCTTACCGTTGGCTATATTCTCAAGAGCTTTTGCATTCCATTTCTCATATAGTGCATTCGCTGACCCTTCCACAATCTCGTAAGGTCTTGTGGAATAAAGAACCCTCATAAACAGGTCTCCGTATATCACAGCCATCATTGCCTTGTTAATCAGCTTCGGACTGGTCAGTCTGAAACCCGGATTTGACTCCAGCCCCGCTACGTTTACGGAAACTACGGGAATATGTGCCATATCCAGATCCTTCAAAGCTTTTCTGAGAAGTGATACATAGTTACTGGCTCTGCACTGACCGCCTGTCTGTGACATAAAAATAGCCGTCTTGTCCAAGTCATATTCGCCGGATTTAAGTGCCGCAATCGTCTGCCCCAAAGTAACAATAGTAGGATAACAGGCATCATTGTTGACATATTTCAGGCCCTCTTCAACCGCATGTACGCTGACAGGCGGCAGCTGAACTGCATTATATCCGCATTCATTAAGTGCCCTTTCAAGAAGAGTGAAGTGAATGGGAGCCATCTGAGGAATCATGAGAGTGTATTCTTTTTTCATTTCCTTGGTGAAAAAAGGTCTCTCGTAAGGACTGTGGTCTGTTTTTACATGTACGTCACACTGCTCTCTCTCCTTCATTGCGGCCAAAAGAGATCTGATTCTGATCTTTGCGGCTCCCAGATTGGAACCTTCGTCTATTTTAAGAACCGTGTACATCTGGTGATCCTTCTCGCAGATTTCCGCAACCTGATCTGTAGTAACAGCATCCAGTCCGCATCCGAATGAGTTAAGCTGAATCAGCTCAACATCATCCCTTCTTCCCGCAAAAGCCGCCGCTTTATACAGCCTGGAATGGTACATCCACTGATCAAGAACCCTGATTGGTCTCTGAAGTTCACCCATATGTGCTACAGAATCTTCAGTAAGTACAATCATTCCGAAGGAATTAATCATACTGTCTATTCCGTGATTGATTTCAGGATCTATATGATAAGGTCTGCCTGCAAGAACCAGACACTTAGTACCTGTTTCTTCAGCAAATTTGATTGCATCTTCGCCTGCTTTTCTCATGTCCGACTTAAACTTAGTATCCTCGGCTCTTGCTTTATCGACCGCTGCACTGATATCGGAAGCACTGCACCCTTTACCGGCAAGAGTTCGTTTCAGTTCCCTCTTAAGTCTCTTATCATTATCGTACGGAAGGAAAGGATGCATAAATTCAATTTCCTTTGTACCGACAACTTCATCCATGTTTTTGGCGATTACCTCAGGATATGTGGCTACAATAGGACAGTTATAGTGGTTCGGCTGTCCCTCATCATCATTTCTTTCATAGTTGATGCACGGATAAAAAATCCATTTCACACCTTGATCTATCAGCCACTTTATATGACCGTGAACCAGCTTGGCCGGATAGCAGGCCGTATCCGATGGGATAGTGTCCATTCCCATTGAGTACAGGGTTTTGCTCGATTGTGGAGAAAGGACTACTCTGAAGCCCAGCTCGGTAAAAAATGTGTGCCAGAATGGATAATTCTCGTACATATTGAGAACTCTCGGTATACCGACAACACCGCGGGCCTTTTCCTCCGGCACAGGCTCATAATCAAAAAGTCTCTTATATTTGTATTGGTACAGGTTAGGAATATCGTTGGTGATCTCTTCCTTCCCTTCCCCTTTCTCGCATCTGTTACCTGTAATCAGCCTAGTTCCGTCCGGAAATTTATTGATGGTAAGCAGGCAATTGTTTTCGCATCGCTTACATCTGGTTGTAGATGTCTCCACACGAAAAGCATCCAGTTCATTACGCCTCAGCAACGTGCTTCTGTCGCCTTTCTCCGTTCTCTCTCTGGCTATGAGAGCTACTCCGTAGGCTCCCATCAATCCTGCGATATCCGGTCTTACGACATCCCTTTCCAGAATCTTTTCTATGCTTCTCAAAACCGAATCATTAAGAAATGTCCCGCCCTGAACGACGATCTTTTCTCCGGCTTCATCAGGATTTCTAAGTTTAATCACCTTATAGAGTGCATTTTTTATAACCGAATAGGATAATCCTGCGGAAATATCGCCAATTGTCGCTCCTTCTTTCTGTGCCTGCTTAACCTTGGAGTTCATAAACACCGTACATCTCGTTCCCAGATCGACGGGTCCGTCAGCAAAAATAGCCTCTTTTGCGAATTCCGGTGCACTCATATTAACGGATTTGGCATAGGTTTCTATGAAAGAGCCGCAGCCCGATGAACATGCTTCGTTAAGCATTACATTATAAATAGCCCCGTCTTTGACCCTCATGCACTTCATATCCTGTCCTCCGATGTCAAGAATGAAGTCAACTCCCGGAAGGAAGTGCTCTGCGGCCTTATAGTGAGCCATAGTTTCAATTTCGCCTATATCCGCCTTGAAAGCAGCCTTTATAAGATTTTCACCATATCCTGTAACTGCAGCTTTGGCAATGTATGCACCCTCGGGCATATTATCATATACCTCTTTCAGCATCTCAATGATCGGAGCTATAGGTCTGCCGCGGTTGCTCTTGTAAAAAGTGTACAGTATATTTTTATCGTCATCCATTACAATGACTTTTGTGGTTGTTGACCCTGCATCTATTCCAAGGAACAGCCGTCCCTCGGCCTTTGCAAATTCTTTCCGAACCACCTTGGCTTTATCGTGTCTGGCTCTGAACTCATCATAATCAGCCTTATCTCTGAAAAGCGGCTCTATTCTTTCCGTATCGCTGAGTTCCGACTGATCTGCAGATTCCAGCTTATGCAAAATATCCGTCAGGCTTGTCGGTTCATATTTTTCTGACAGATATGCTGCTCCCATTGCAACAAAATACTTGGAGTTTTCCGGAAAGATAACCTCTTCAGGAGCCAGATCCAGCGTTTCTATGAATCTTTTTCTGAGTTCGGACAGAAAAGAAAGAGGTCCGCCCAAGAAGGCAACTTTACCTCGTATGGGATGGCCGCAGGCCAATCCGCTTATGGTCTGATCTACAACAGCCTGAAAAATCGAGGCTGCAAGGTTTTCGATTTTAGCACCTTCGTTTATAAGCGGCTGAATATCGGTTTTTGCAAAAACTCCGCAGCGTGCAGCAATAGGATATATCAGAGTATGCTCTTTTGAAGCCTCATTTAATCCGTCGGCGTCAGTGTTGAGGAGCACAGCCATCTGATCGATAAAAGCACCGGTACCGCCCGCACATGTGCCGTTCATTCTCTGCTCGATGGTCTGGCCGTAGAAAGTTATCTTTGCATCCTCGCCGCCCAGCTCAATAGCCGTATCGGTTTCCGGTATAAGAGTTTCAACTGCCTTGCTGCAGGAAATAACCTCCTGTTCAAACGGTACCTTTATTATCTTGGCAAGTGCCAGTCCGCCTGAACCTGTAATGACCGCCTGTACTTCAGAACCGTTAAACTCGGCATGAGCCTCTCTTATAAGTTCCTGAACTTTGAGGAACACATTGGACATATGTCTCTCGTATCTGCTGTAAATAATATTGTCATTTTCGTCAAGAAAAACAAGTTTTACTGTAGTTGACCCTACATCAATTCCCAGTCTCATTTTTAAATTCTCCCATTATCTCCATATCCCTTTAATCAACCAATTATTTAATTTTAACGCACACTTGTAAAAATAACAATCAATAAATAGGTGTTATGTTATAATAAATCCATGAAAAGCACAATATCTGCAAAAACATACAAGGCAATCTATCGCCTCCTTGACCGGGTATCCCCGGTTGATTTCGACTGCGGGAGCCTGTGTGGCAGCATATGCTGCACCTGTGAATACAAACCTGAAAATATGGATCCCTCTGAATATACCGCAGCATCGGACGTAAATGCCGGGGAGTATATGGGATTATATCTTCTTCCGGGAGAGGAAACTGTTCACTTAGACACTTCCGGTTCTTTATCCGTTGAGTCATCTAAGTGGCTGGACTGGGGACACATTATGGCAGAGGATTATACGTTTCCTGAAAGCTGGAACGGTAAAGTATATTTCATCCGGTGCCATGGCCCGGAGAAGTGTAATCGCTCCATGCGCCCCATCCAGTGTCGTACCTTCCCACTGGCTCCTCATATTGATGAATCCGGTGAATTTCATCTGATTCTCGATTGTGATGACTTGCCCTATGAATGCCCGGTGCTTGAACAGGCATACGAAGGCGTTTCTCTGAACGGCCGATTCATTCAGGCTACATATACTGTCTGGAAGCATCTTATCCTCGACCCATATATATACGATCTTGTCAAAGAGGATTCTGCTATGCGTATTAAGGACAATGCCGAAATAGTCATAGTTCTTTAATGACAAAGAGCCGCACCCTTAGGCGCAGCCCTGCTGGCGGAAGCGGTGGGATTCGAACCCACGTGCCCTTGCGGACAACCGCATTTCGAGTGCGGCTCGTTATGACCACTTCGATACGCTTCCCCGTCGCAACAAAAAGTAGTATATCCTAAAATGCCCCGTGATGCAACCGCAATCAATATGAGGGAGGCGTCTGTCAGACTGCCTCCCTCTATAAATTGTTATTCTTTAAGTTATCTGTTTTTCAGTTTTATAACCGCAGCTTCTGCCGCCTTGATGAGCGGATATGCCGCCGGAGATGCTGTCAACAGAGGCTGTGTTCCAACCTGAGTTACGACAAGATCGTAAACTGTCATGTGATTCTGGATGGCGACTCCGATTACATTTACAAGTTCACCCGCATCCTTACCGCCAAGAACTTCACCTCCGAGGATTACCCCCGATTGTCTTGCCACAATCAATTTAACCACTTGTTTGTGAACATCTGCCATTTTACCCGGATGTCTGTTCATACCCGTAAATGAAGCTGTTATGAAATCAAATCCCTCGTTTATCGCTTGTTTTTCTATGATTCCCGCAACACCCATGGCCGTTTCGCCTATACAAGTGGAGTAAATCCCCACGGTACCGCGAAATGCTGCAAGCGTATTGAGCTCATACAGATTAAGCCCCGCTGTACGTGCTTCTGTACATGCGGTGGATGCAAGCATTATCTTGCTGAGCTTACCTGTAGAGAAATCCACTTTTTCAGCACAATCGCCGGCTGCATATACATCAGGAATGCTGGTACGACGGAACTGATCCGCACGGATAAAACCATACTCATTGAGTCCCAGTCCCATGCTTTCGGCAAGTTTAGTGTTAGGCTTGTAACCGAGAGACAGAATAACTGCATCGGCATCTACCGTCTCGCCATTACTGAACCGCACCTGTTTTACTGCAGTGTCACCTACTATTTCCTCGATTCCGCAAATTGTTTTTATTGTCACTCCTCTTTCTTTAAGCAGTGCTTCAGCTTCCAATGCGAACTCCTCGTCGAAAGTCATTCCCAAAACATTTGGGCACAACTCGATCAGAGTAACCTGTTTTCCGTTTTTATTCAGCTCATCGGCAACTTCAACGCCTATAAATCCGGCACCCGCAACCACGACCTTATCAAGGTTCTTCAGTTTAGCCTGGATTTCATCAAGATACACTTTGTCTTTAGGAACTGTAAATACATTTTGAAGCTGTGCACCTTTAAGCCATTCAGGAACGAGCGGCATAGAACCTGTCCCCAGTATCAGTTTATCGTATTTTATCTCATCGCCTTTTTTGTCTTGCAGGATTTTTCATCTGTGTCAACGGATATAACCTCATCAACAAGAATCTCTACACCGAGATTGTTTAATCCATCGTCCGGCAAGACATTATTGTCAGTTGTCCCGACTGTATCAAAGATGTAAGGAATACCGCACGGAATCATTACTTTTTCTTCCTTGCGGATTACAGTTACACTCTTGTCAGGATAGTTGCTCTTTGCAGTCATCCCGGCTACAAGACCGGTTGCACTGCCGCCAATAATAAGTACATCGGTTTTTTTAATCACGATAATCCCTCCTTTTATTAAGATTAGTCGTCCTCCTATCAGAGATAGTTTGGTTAGTTACACTAACAAATGTTATACCAATTACAATGAGTAGTCAAGTACCTTGTAAATTATTGTAAAAAATATTAAAAAACTATTGACAACCTTTAAATTTAATAGTAATTTTAATTCAGTTAGTGTTGGCTAACTATTTTTTACTTTTTCGGTTAGTTAAAACTAACCTCGCAACTTTTAGGAGGAAAAAATGATAAATAATATGACTTTGAAAGATGCTTACGAAGGCGAAAAGTATATAATTCAACAAATTAACACGGATGACGAAGAACTCAATTCTTTTTTGTTTTCACTCGGTTGTTATGCCGGTGAGGAGATTACTGTCGTTGCCCGTCGAAAAGGCGGCTGTACCGTTTCTATTAAAGACGGGCGCTATAACATTGATACTCAATTGGCAGATTCGATTATAATTTGAGTTTTTGTGAAAAAAGACTTAATAAGAAATAAGAAAATTACGAGGAGGAATTTAGTGTGAAAGAAAATAAAAACAAGCCGTAAGATGGCAATAAAAAACAGGCTATCTAAAGATAACCGAAAAATCTGTGCAATGAATTAAATTGTTTAGGAGACGAGTAATTCCTCTGAGATGATGCCCTCCTTTTTAAGCAGTTTAATTGCCTGCTTGATTGCTTTGGATTTTTGCATTTCCTTAAGTTCGACAGGCATATCGATTTTGTACAAATCGCAAGGGTTCCACATCTCGCCGGTAGACAGCATGTTGAAGACGGCGGTGAGAATCATCCTTGCAATAGCAATGATAGCTCGTTTTTTTCCACGGCGTTTCATGATGCGTTCGTATTTGAGTTTGTAGTAAGGAGATTTGTCGGATTTCACGGCTGCATGAGCAACTTGTACCAATGCAGGTTTGAGATAGACTCCGGCACGTGTAGTCCGAACAGACTTTTTCTTACCGGCAGACTCGTTGTTACCGGGAGTAAGTCCGGCCCAGCAACATAAACGCTTGGAAGAAGAAAACTGAGACATATCAGTACCAATCTCGGAAATAATAGTTATCGCACTGTTTCTATTGATTCCCGGAACGGTACAAAGCAGATTGACAGCATTATCATAAGGTTCAGCCAACGAATCAATTATTGAGTCTATATCAGCAATAGCAGAAGTGATATAATCCATATGTGCACGGATGATATGCATGCGATATTTTTGGGGATCAGTCATCTGATAACCCTCGATGGACTCAATGACACTTTCAGACTTATTCTTGAGTGAACGAAGCAGTCTGGAGGATATTTCTTCGTGGTTGATGGAATTGTCGGACTGTTCAAGAAGGTAATCGATTATAGAGGTGGCTGATTTCCCGAAGATATCGGAAACAACCGAATCCAATGCAACATTACAAACGGTAAGAGCATTTTGAAATCGATTCTTCTCGCTGCTTCTGCAGGAAGTTAATTTATACCGATACCTCGTAAACTCTCTGAGAATACGGATAGGTTTGCACGGTATATAGCTTCCGGGCACAAGCCCTAGTCTGAACAAGTCTCCAATCCATTTGGAATCCTTTGTGTCGTCCTTGTTCCCTTTGACAGCCTTTACCCATTTAGGGTTGGCGATGGTTATGTTAATTTCATCTTCCAAAAGGTTGAACACAGGTATCCAGTATTTACCGGTGGATTCCATGCAGATATCACGACAGGAATTGTCCAACAGCCATTTTTTGAACTCAAGAATGGAATTGTTGAAGGTGGAGAAGCGCTTCTTCTGATAAGAAGGCTGAACTCCGGAAGTAGTTTTGATGATTGTGGCAACGAGAAAAGATTTGTGAACATCGACACCACAACAAATCTGATAAACAACTTTCATAGGCAAGCTCCTTTCTAATAAAAATAAAGAAGCCATTGACTGCCTCATCACACAATTTAACAAAGGCGTTAAAACAATTCTTAGTGTACGGATTAGTAATACCACTTATTTGTGCTTGAAAGATGGGGCTTACACTGATTATTATGCTGTCTTTAACGAGGAAGTTAATACGACTCACCTCTTCGTGCTTTGTAGTATAGCTTCTAAAAAGTATTTTATACCAAAGTGAAAGAAGGGTAAGTAGCTTTCACAACTATTTGTGCCGCCGACGAAGGCGGCGGAATGGAGATTATTATGAAAATTGCTTTAACAGGCAATCCGAATTCAGGTAAAACCACAATGTTTAACGCTTTAACCGGTCGTAACGAAAAGGTGGGGAACTGGGCAGGTGTTACCTTGGATAAAAAAGAACACCCCATAAAAAGATCGTACGGGGATGGTGAACGGCTTTTTGCAGTAGACTTGCCGGGAGCCTACTCCATGTCCCCGTTCACCAGTGAAGAGAGCATTACCAGTTCATATGTTAAAAAGGAAAATCCCGATATAATTATCAATATTGTGGATTCTACCAATTTGAGCAGAAGCCTTTTCTTCACCACACAGCTTCTGGAACTTGGTATCCCTGTAGTTGTCGCTTTGAACAAGAGCGACATCAATGAGAAAAGAGGAACCAAGATTGATACGGATGCTCTTTCTGAAAAACTGAGATGTCCTGTTATCAACACCGTTTCCACTTCCGGAGAGGGTCTTAATGCTTTGATGGATGCCGCTGTACTGCATTCGAAAAACACTCAAACAGCTCCTTATGTTCAGGGTGATATCGATCTGACTGATAAGGCAATTGTTGAAGCTTCTGATCGCAGGCGCTTCGAATTTGTAAATGATATTGTAAAAGATGTCGAAACACGCGAGGTGTTTACCAAGGATAAAAATTTTGGTGATAAGATTGACGCCGTGCTTACAAATAAGTGGCTTGGCATTCCAATCTTTGCAGCAGTTATGTTTCTGGTATTCCAGATTTCACAGGTATGGGTGGGTGCTCCCATAGCGGATTACTTGGTGGGCTGGCTGGAAACTTTCCAGGACTGGACAGGCGGACTGCTTTCAAATGCAAGTCCTCTTCTTTCAACCATACTTGTGGATGGCGTTATCGGCGGAGTAATTGCTGTCATTGGTTTCCTCCCTCTGATTATGGTTTTATATTTTCTTCTTGCTTTGCTCGAGGACTTTGGTTATATGTCCCGTGTTGCCGTTGTGCTTGACCCTATCTTCAAGAAGGTTGGTCTCTCCGGAAAATCTGTAATACCTTTCGTTATATCTATCGGCTGTGCGATTCCGGGTATTATGGCAAGCCGCACAATACATAATGAGCGTGAAAGACGAGTTACCGCTATGCTTGCCCCGTTTATGCCTTGCGGTGCAAAGATTCCCATAATTGCTCTATTTGCAGGTGCATTCTTCGATGGTGCAGGATGGGTAAGTGCTTTGATGTATTTTTCAGGTATTGCACTTATTTTTCTGGGTGCGCTTCTTGTTAACAAAATCGTGGGTTATAAAGCGAGAAAATCCTTCTTTATTATGGAACTTTCCGAATACAAGGTTCCTTCCCTTTGGGGTGCATTCAAATCCATGTGTCTGCGCGGATGGGCTTTCATCGTTAAGGCTGCTACCATTATTCTTCTCTGCAATATGGTTGTACAACTGATGCAAACCTTCACTTGGAAATTTCAGGTTGTTGAATCCGCAGATGAATCCATCTTGGCTTCTCTTGCATCGCCGTTTGCATATTTACTGATTCCGATAGTCGGTGTTATGTCCTGGCAGCTCGCCGCTGCGGCAGTTACCGGTCTCATTGCCAAGGAAAACGTTGTTGCAACTCTTGCTGTTACTTTCGTTGGACTCGAGAACCTTATAGATGCCGAGGAGTTTGCTCTTATGGAAGGGGCAGGGATGGAAGTTGCGGGTGTTCTGGCAATAACTAAGGTTGCGGCTCTGGCTTACCTGATGTTTAACCTCTATACACCGCCTTGCTTTGCAGCCATCGGTGCCATGAATTCCGAAATGAGAAGCGGTAAGTGGGTTTGGGCCGGTATCAGCCTGCAGCTCGGTACCGGGTACACTGTGGCATATCTTGTTTATACCGTAGGTACCATCGTTACCGGTGCTCCTCTGAACATAAGTGCTGCAATCGGCGGTCTTGCTGCTGTTCTTGCGATGACAGCGATTGTGGTTGGCCTTATCATGAACACAAATAAAAAGCTGAAAGATGAGTACGTTCTATCCGGTGCCGGAAACTGAAAGGTTTTGGAATAAGATAATGATTATGGAAAATGTAGTTATAGTTTTGATATTGTCTGTCATTGTTACAGGCATCATATGGTATTTAGTCCGTGCGAAAAAGCGCGGTCAAACCTGCATCGGTTGCCCCTATGCAACAAAATGCAAAGGCAAGGGCTGTCGCACCAATTAATGCGACAGCCCCTTTTTAAATTAGTGCCTGATTATTTCAGATTTTCGGGATTGAGTCCTTCAAGTTCCGGTATAACAAACAGCCCGTCCCTACGAATCAGCACGTCATCAAACCATATCTCTCCCCCGCCGTACTCCGGCCTTTGAATCATAACCAGATCCCAGTGATTAGCAGATACATTGCCATTGGAAGCATCATCGTAACACATGCCCGGAGTCAGGTGAAAGGAACCCGCTATTTTCTCATCAAACAATGTATCATTCATCGGATCCAAAATATATGGGTTAACACCTAATGCAAATTCTCCGAAATAGCGGGAACCGGGGTCAATATCCAGGATCTCGTTGATTCTCTCGTTATCGTTTGAAGTGGCTTTTACTATCTTCCCCTCTTCTACTTCAAAGACAATATTCTCGAAAGTGAATCCCTGGTTTTCCGATGGTGTATTGTAAGATATGATTCCGTTCATTGAATCGAGAACCGGAGCGGTATAAACCTCTCCGTCAGGAATATTGCGAAGTCCGTCACACTTAACCGCTCCTATTCCTTTGATGGAAAATGTCAGATCTGTTCCCGGTCCTGTAATTCTCACCTTGTCTGTTTTGTAAATCAGTTCAATAAGCGGTGTCATAGCATCGCTCATCTTCTGATAGTCCAGTGTACATACATCAAAATAAAAATCTTCAAATCTCTCCAGACTGCAGTTGGCCAGCTGTGCCATGGAATGGTTCGGATAGCGCAGTACAACCCATTTTGTCTCCTTAACCCTGTAGTCAGTGGTAGGTCTCGACAGTTTTCTATACATGTTCATCCTGTCTGAAGGAACATCGGACAGTTCAGCGGAGTTATTTCCGCCTCTTATGGCAATGTAAACCTGCATGCCCTTCATCTGTGCCAGTTCGCATTCGTCCTTGAATCTGATCTGCTCTTCCGTACATCCGAGCAAGATTTCCCTGGTAATGGAAGAATCGCTTATTTCAGCGAAGGGTATGCCTCCTTTGATATATACATTCTTAATCAGCCGGCGTGCCAGATTTTTGCAGCTTTCCCCCTCATAGCTGATAAGAACCTTTTCTCCTTTCTGTACATCGCATGAATAATTCACCAGTAAATCAGCCAGCTTTTCTATTCTTGAATCCATTTAATTGTCTCCTTTGCAGTATCTTATTTTCAGTATCTATATCGTAACGCGAACCACCTTCGAAAGTTCCAGCAATCCGCTTAGTTTTACTTCTTTTGTCTCGCCGCCCCTCCTAGTGACCGTAGTATGCAAAAGTCCTTTAGGCTGTTCAAAAGAAAACTCATACACACCATCAGGGTGATCGTACACCAGTGCACAACTTGCTCCTGTTGTCCCGGAGGCACAGCTGCCTTCAAAATATGTAGTGTCTACATCGCGCACATATACAACGGGAGTAATACTTAATTTATCATTACTCATAAACATTATTCCGAAGGCTTCCATATCCATTCCCTTATGCTCGTACAGGTACTTTTTTATGCGGTTAAAGGTTTCAATAGAAGCCGGAACACCTACAGTCACCAGATGAGAAATACCATCCATATCCAACAGCATAATATCTCTTTCCTCACCGTCCAAGCCCAGTTCCGGGGAAGATAATGTAAAATATCTGACCGGAAGCGGCATCTGTATTTCTGCATCATGATTTAATGGGTTGATGACGGCATGCAGCGGATAATCACATCCGCTTACTCTGACATCAAGTTCCCTAAGGTTGTTCCCGGCAGTCACGGCCTTATAATATGCAAAAGATCTGGATGCGTTTCCGCAGAACTCAAGCCCACACATTTCCATTCGGGGATAGCCCTCATCATCATCGGGAAGTATGAAAGCGACCTGTTCTCCCTTTATTTCCGGAGAATCATCAATGAGACGGCTGGCAAAAGACACTCCCAGTTTGGCAAAATCAATTTCCAGTAATTTATTTGCAACCGTCTGATACTCATCCCTTGGAGTCGGTGTAAGAACCATTATTGTAATATTGCCCGCAGGATTAGCTACAATGACTTCTACTTCTCTACTCATCACTTATCTCCACTTTTAAACTTTTCAACATTTATCCTTACTATTTCCGTCTCAAGCTTATCCGGTGAGGAAATCTCGGTATCTGTATTGATCTTTATATTTCCGTTTATTATTTCTTTCATAACCTTTCTGTAAGCATTCTTATCAAATTTTTTAAGTTTATCGTTTTCCATTTCGATGCTTATACCGTCATTATCGGCAGAGAAATAAAAAACATTTCCTCCTTTGAAATCTCCTCTTACATATTCCTTTAATACATCTTCAACAGCAGTACCGATGCGCTTTTTTGCGGAAGTTATAACTGTATTCGAAAGCTTACTCTGGTCAATATCCACACCTATTACCTTACCGCCGTTTTCTTCGGCAGCTTTCATAACAGACTTTCCCATGGCACCTCCACAGGCAAAAATTACTTCTGTTCCTTCAGCATACCATGTAGCCGCGGTTTTTATCGCAGCCTTCGACTCCTCAAATGAACCCGTATATGTGTATCTTACATTTATCTTTTTAATTTTATTGATTTTTGCTGCGTCATTTACTCCCTGAACAAATCCATATCCGAATCTCTTTACGGATGGAACATCTTTACCTCCCATGAATCCCAGTTTGGTATATCCCTCGATTACAGCGGCATATCCGGCTACATAACCTGCCTGCTCTTCAGAGAAAAGTGCACATATGGTGTTCTCCCCGATTATATAATTGTCTTTAGAGTCATGAGGAATTCCGTCTATTAAAAATATATTTACCGTTTTGTATTTCTCTTGGACTTTATATACTATCTCTTCATAATCACTCCCCACAAAAATCAGAACTCTGGCACCGTCTTCAGTCGCACTTTTAATCACGTCCATAGCGGAATCAGACGGTTCGGATGCATAGGCTTCACAGGTCAATCCGTTATTGTTACAGAATTTTTTTATACTTTTCCACGTCAGTTCATTAATGGCACCGTCATTAACATTCTTGCCGTTATAAATCAGCGAAACTTCATTTCCCGTAAGTCCACCTTTGTCACACCCGGAAAAAAAGCCTATGGCACCAAACGATATAATCAGTGCAAGCAGTACCGTAAGTGTGCGTTTCATTTTAACACCTCCATGAAACTCTCTCCCGTATAGGTGCGGTATTTCCCTTCGGTTAATATTTCGGTTACCGTTGCTCCTATATCGGCAAAGGATTCTCTTGTTCCGAGATTTTTCCCCTCAATAACAGCTTCACCTGTCACCAGGCCGAAAATGTATTCCCTTGTATGATCAAATCCTTTGTGAAGGGGGTCATTTCCATGATCCGAACACAAAATCAAGAGATCTGTTTTTTTCATCGCCGTCATTATTTCGGGAAGCCTGGCATCAAACTCATCAAGTGCTCTTCCATATCCGGCAGGATCTCTTCTGTGTCCGTATGATGAATCAAAATCCACAAGATTTGTAAATATAAGTCCCGGGAAGTCAGTTCCCAGAGCCTTTATCGTCTCGTCTGTTCCTTCGGTATTATTCTGAGTGTGAATCTCACAGGTAACGCCCCTTCTGTTGAAGATGTCCCCGATTTTACCTATGGCATACACTTGCTTCCCTGTGTCTTTAACAAAGTCCAGCATGGTTTTTTCGGGCGGAGAAACCGCATAGTCCCTTCTGTCTCCCGTCCGTGTTCTCTTACCGTTTTTGTCCTTTACGTATGGTCTGGCTATTACTCTGGCACAGCTGTATTCGCCATGTAAGATGCTTCTGGTTTTCTCGCATATGTCATAGAGCTCCTCCAGCGGAACTACTGCCGTATTTGCTGCAATCTGAAAGACACTGTCAGCAGATGTGTATACTATAACCTTGCCTGTAGACTCATGCTCATCACCAAGCTTCTCGATTATCTCGGTTCCGGATGCCACACAATTTCCCAGATATCCTCTGCCTGTAACCTTCACAAACTCATCCATAAGTTCCTTGGGAAAGCCGTTATGATATGTTTTGAAAGGGGTTTCATTACGTATTCCTGCTATTTCCCAATGACCCGTTATGGTGTCCTTGCCTGCCGACTTGGCGGCACATCTGAAATACAGCCCCTCAGGATTCTCAACCCTCAGTCTGCCGCCTGCAGCACCGTGAATGTTTCCTAAGCCCAATCTTCTCAGATTGGGTATGTTAAGTTTGTATTTATCCAGTATATGTCCAAGCGTGTCTGCTCCTTCGTCACCATATTGGGCGGCATCAGGCAGCTCACCTACCCCCAGACTGTCAATAACTATAATAGTCACTCTTTTAATATTCATCATCTTACCTTTAATGGTTTCATATTTAGATAGTCGGCCGATATAAGCCTGTACTTTGTCCCGTAATATTCACCCTGAATAGTGTTTTTGAACCCGTCTTCGCCGTGTATATGTCCGTAGTAAACTTCCTTTACAGCATAATCTTCAAAAAGCTGCATAAAACCGGAAAAAGAATCAACACGTGAAACAGGAGGGTAATGAAGGAATCCGATTATCTCACCTTCACTATTCATCGATTTAACAAATTTAAGCGAAGCCTCAAGGCGAAGAAGTTCGCGTCTGTAAACTTTTTTGTCCGCCTCAGTAAATTCTTCATCATCAGGTGTAATCCATCCTCGGGAGCCACATATATACACGCCTTCAGACTGCAGATATATGCTGTTGTTCTGAAGGAAAGAAATTGTCTTGTAAGTTCTGTTCAGCCTGTTAATACCTCTCCACCAAAAATCATGATTCCCCTTTATACAGATTTTCCTTCCGGGCAGCCGGTCTATCCATTCCAAATCGTAAGCCGCCTCCTCAGGTTTAACCCCCCAGGAAATATCCCCTGCAATTACGACAGTGTCATCATGGATTATGATTTGTTCCCAGTTTTCCTCAAGTCTTTTTGTATGGTCAACCCACCTGTCGCCGAATATGTCCATAGGTTTGACAATATCGGGACTCAGGGAAAGATGCAAGTCACCTATTGCATATATACTCATCTGAGGATTCCTCCGTAATTTCGGAAACATTTTTGAGAACTCTCTGTATGCTTCTCGTTCTGGTGCCAACCAGCTGCTCCAGCTCGTGCTGAGTCTGATCTATTCTGTTCTGTGCACTAATGAGAACATCATTGAACTTATCAAACTCTGTCCTTACCTTTTCCAGAGTATCCCAGACCTCTCCGGAACGTTGTTTCAATGCCAGAGATTTGAATCCCATCCGGAAGCTGTTAAGCATTGCAGCCATAGTTGTGGGACCTGCAATGTTTACGCGGTAATCTTTCTGCAGGATTTCAATCAGATTGAGCCTGAGCACTTCAGCATAGAGACCTTCAAAGGGCAGAAACATTATAGCGAATTCAGTTGTGAACGGAGGATATATATATTTATTTCTTATCTCCTTGGCAGCCTTTATAACCGCGTATTTCATTTGATCTGTGGTGTTTTTGATTTTCGTTCTGTCACCGGATTCAATGGCATCAAGAAGGTTCAGGTAAGCATCTCCGGGGAACTTGGAGTCAATCGGCAAATACACAACTTCTCCATTATCTCCCGGGAATCTGACCGCGAATTCCACTCTCTCACTTCCTCCTTTTACCGCCACATTCTTTTCATACTGACCGGGAGAAAGAATGTCCTCAATTATGGCTTCCAGCTGCAATTCACCCATTACCCCTCTGCTCTTTACATTTGAAAGAATCTTCTTAAGGTCGTCTACCCCCGAAGAAAGATTTTGCATTTCTCCCAGACTCTTGCTTACGCCGGCCATAGCATCGTTTAAACTGCGATTCATCTCGGCAAGCTGACTGTTTTGCGAACCTGCAGCCTCCTGCTGACTGCGATAAATCATATTTCCCATATTGCGTATGCTGTTCTGCACGTTGTTCTGAATGTTGTTCTGCATAGTTACGATAAGAACTATTATTACAATCATCAGCGTAAGAACAACGGCAGCCGCAATTATTATCCATATTGCAGTAATGTTCATATTTCTCCTTTATTTGATGGAATCATATGTCATGTATTCAACGCCTGCCAGATTTTCATCCTCATCTATCTCTTCGTTGAATCCGCTGAAATCCGTACATATAATGTCCATATCATGCATGTAGGCATTGAAATTATCTTTGGCAAACTTCACCTTATTATGTATCTCCTTGTATTCGGAGTATGATACTTTGGCTGTACCTTCGGATTTAATCTTAAGCGTGTTCAAAAGCTGAATGTACGCATCACACACACCGTTGAATATAATAATGCATTTCTCAAAAGTCCTCTTAAGCTCCACCGCTTCGCTGTCACTTTTCGGCACAACTATATTATTAGGGTCAATTTTAAGAGCATTCCGTTTAACACGCTTCAATGTGTTTATATGTCCATTATAGTCTTTCTTCCTGGTAATCATTGTGAACCTGGAGTCCGCTATAATCCTCATCTCGGCTTCTCTTAATTCCTCAACGGACTTAATGTTGAATCTGTCAATCATTTTTATAAGTTCTTTTCTGTAATCCATACCAATTCTCCATTGATTTATGAGTTAAAACTTAATATTCCAGGCTAATTATTATACCAGTTTACAAGGTCTTTTACAACTTCACCCGCTATCATAAGTCCGGCAACAGGCGGAACGAAACTTATGCTTCCTCCGCGGTTTCCTATTGGTTCTTCCTCCGAGTAGAGAACTTTGACATCGCTGATTCCTTTCTCCTTTAATGCCCTTCTCATTGCCTTGGCAAGAGGACATACCCTGGTCTTTTCAATTTCAGTTATTTTAAAAGCTGACGGATTCATCTTATTGCCTGTTCCCATAGATGAGATGACAGGTATGCCGGCAGCCTTTGCTCTGGATATTATCTCGACTTTTGCTTTAACCATGTCAATTGCATCTATGACGTAATCATATCCTGTGAAATCCATTTCTGTATCCGGCATAAAAAGGAGTCTGATTTCCTGAATGACGCAATTGGGATTTATATCTCTTATTCTGTCTGCCATAACGCTCACTTTCGGCTTTCCGAGGGTGCTGTGCAGTGCCGGAATCTGTCTGTTGATATTTGTCATGTCTACAGTATCCTTATCCACCAGGGTTATAGCTCCGACTCCGGCTCTTGCCAGACCTTCCGCTACATAGCTTCCCACTCCGCCGATTCCGAAAAGAAGAATGCGTGTCTCTGCCAGTTTTTCTATATTTCTTTCACCTATAATTCTTGCGGTTCTGTCAAATTGCTCCTTCATTTCGTAACTTCTTTCACAACTCTGTAAACTACATCTCCGGAGAATCCACGGCTTGCAAGTTTTCTCGCCACCTTAGCCTGTATCTTCTTATTTTCTTCCCATGTGCATGCAGGGGCAATGTTCATAACAGTTTCTCTGCCGATTTCAAGGGCCTTTTCATATGGGTCAGGTATACGTTCCTCAGCCTCAAGATCGCAAAAGGCCGCATCTATTACATCCGTTGCAACACCCTTTTCCGCCAGTTCTCTTCTTATTCTGTTTTCACCTCTCCCCTTTTCCAGGCTTATTTCCGCAAACATAACAGCAAACTGAAGGTCATCAATATAATGATATTCCTCCAGCTCCCTAACGGTTTTTTCTATTTCTTCCGCTTCGAAACCTCTCTCATGAAGGTATTTAACTACCTGAGCTCTTGTTCTCGGCTTAAAGCTGAGATAGAAAGAAGCACTTTCCCTGACATCCATATCCCACCTCTAAAACGTATATGTGTCACCTGCAGTAGCTATGATACATGTGTCACCCAGTTCCGCTTTAATATCACATATTGCCTTTATACCGGTGCAATGTACAGGCATAACCAGACCCATTTTTTCTTCAGCTATTTCCGCTATAACGGCAGACTTGCTCTCGTCGCTTGCACTGTAAAGATGCATTCCCGCAACCAGAACTACAACCCTTTCACCGGGGAACATGGCTTTACCCATTTTCAGTGCATTTATTGCTCCTCTGTGGCTGCAGCCGGAAAAGATATAGATTCCTTCCTTTTCCCTTATAACCAGACACTGTTCATGCGACATATCATCCGGCACAAGTCGATTGCCATCATAGTAATAGAAATTCTCCGTAGGGATGAATCCCGGCGGAATATCAACGGAACCCGTCACCGCTATATCCTCTGTAATCCATTCGGGTCCGTCTGTATAGCAGATCCTGTTCTCCAGAGCCCTCCTTTGACTTTCGCTCCACCTGATTCCGCTGGTAACCTTGTCCATATGTCCGTTTTCAAATCCGTAGGACTCACGGAATGCGTCCTTATGCATATAGATGACAGCTTTGCTGTTTATCTCACCAAATCTGGGCAGTCCTCCGGTATGATCGTAATGACCGTGGCTGATAACACAGAAATCCACCTCCTCCAGATTCACTCCCATTGTATACGCATTCATAACGAACAGATTCGTTGCACCGGCATCAAAAAGAATTCTCTTCCCATGCGACTCTATGTGTATGGCAAGACCGTGTTCGGCTGCAATTCCGGGATTGTCCGTCTTGTTTTCAATCAAAAATCTGAATTTCATATGCTCCCTCCTCTCCTTTTCCTGTACAGAATGTGATAAAAACAAGTTTTTCATGCATAAACTCTGTAAAAAACACATCCTGTCGATTCAACACATCAGTTCCGTTTATAACCGTCTCAAGTCCATCGCCCATATACTTGGCATAGGCTTCTTTCCTTGTCCAGATACGAAAAAATTTATTCATATCTTCACCTATATATATCTGCTCCTCTGCCGTGAAATATCGTCCGGCAATCTTTTTGACTGCCACAACTCGTTTGTACTGAATATCAAGTCCCACTTCAGTATGGGAAAAGATACAGGCGAATGTATTCTCACTGTGACTTACGGAAAGAAAAAGTTTTTCAGTTCCTTTGAGGTAAGGTTTTCCTTTTTCCGTACGAAAAATTTCAAACACGAGACCTTGCCTATAATCCTCCAAACAATAGAAAATAAGGGCATCTGTTAATTCGCTGCCCTTAAGATTTCTGTACATATCTTTGTAATTTTCGATAATATACAATTTCATTTTTACTGTCAAACAAGCGGAGAAATTATTCCTGCTCCTTCATTCTTGCAAGTATCCGCTGATAACCTTCAGCACCATATACCAGGCACTTGTTAATTCTGCTGATAGTTGCCGTTGAAGCCTTGGTTATACCTTCGATTTCATTATAGGTCTTGTTTTCAGACAGAAGTTTAGCAACCTGTAATCTCTGTGCAATTGCATGAATTTCGTTTATCGTACAGATGTCCTCAAAGAACCTATAACAGTCTTCTTCATCTTCAAGCAATAGAACAGCTCTGAATAATTCATCAATGTCCTCATTCTTGAATTTGGATTCATATGTCATGAGAAACTCCTTTCATATGGCTGATCAAGTCCGGTTGTTATTAAAAAATTATATCACTTTCACACTGTAAATACAACAAACATTAAAGTGGCTTATTTCAATATTTCAAGTGCCTTTTCCAGCTGTTCATCGGTATCCGTTTTTTTATCGTCGCTGATAACAATGTCAGGCCTAAGTCCCTTCCCATGTATTTTTCTCTCTTTCGGAGAAATATACTCCATAATTGTAAGCTTGAGTGCCGAACCGTCTTCCATTTCAAAAGGGACCTGGATTATACCCTTTCCAAAAGTCTTTTTTCCTATAAGCGTAAATCCGTTGTCCTGCAAAGCTCCCGCAAGTATTTCAGAGGCACTGGCACTGTTACCGTTAACCAGTACAACTGTCTCAAGATCGGTTTTACCATTCTCGGCTTTGTAGGAGTCTCTGTTGCCCTGTGCATCTTTAACATAACAAACAACTCCCTCATCAAGAAATTCGTCGGCTATTTTAACACTTTCATCAACAAGTCCTCCTCCATTGTTTCTCAAGTCGAGAACAAGGTTTTTAGCACCCTTTGCGGTTATTGTTTCGAGGGCAGCATTGAATTTAGAACCCGTATCATCGTTAAATGCACTTATATGGATATATCCTGTTTTATCCTTCAGCATTTCATACTCAACGCTTTTCTGCGAGATCTTGTCTCTCACCATCGTAACGGATTTTGTGGTTCCGTCTCTTGAGTATTCAAGTGTTACCTCCGTTCCTTTTCTGCCTCGAATTGCCGCAGCCATGGTATCAGCGGAATGAAAACTCTTTCCGTCAACGGCAAGAAGGATGTCTCCCTCTATGAAACCGCTCTTATCTGCTGGAGAACCTGAAACTATTGAGAGAATAACGAAATCGCCCTTCTCATCTTCTGAAAAAACAATCCCGACACCGGAGTACTCTCCTGATGTTGACACAATAAAAGATTCGTACTCCTCCGGAGTCATATAAGCAGAATATGGGTCATCCAAAGCTTCCACATATCCTTTATATGCACCATCCATAAGCTCGTCTTCAGGGTAATCCGTATAATAGTAGTTTTCTATGTAGTATTTAAGGGTCTGAATCTTCTCATCTCCCTGTGGCACTTGATTCAGCTTATAGGCTGCAGCTCCGCCGGTAAGAACAACTCCTACCATAAAAGCACCGATAAGAGTGAGAATATACTGTGTTTTTCTGACTTTCATTGAAATATCTCCTCAACAACAAACTGTACACGTTCAGTGCCTCTCCATAACTGACAGTTTAAACTTCCAATCAGCTGTAAAGGCACTCCCGATGTAAGAGCCTGAGCTTTTTCCCGGGCTTTTCTAAACAGAATGCAGTTTACATAATTACTTGTATTGTCAATATTATTCCGTTTAACAACAAATCCGGCATGAATACCGTCTTCCCCCATAAAAGAAAGTTTTTCTACAAATACATCTCTCATAATAAACCTGGGCACCGGATTTCTCTCACCAAAAGGTCCCAGTTTTTTCAGTTCAATAACAAGAGGTGCGGTTACGTCATCGGGCTCCAGGTAAGTATCGTACCATATATCTCTTTGAAAAAGAGCCGGATCAGACTTATGCAAATCCTCTACATCATTCTCCAATCCGCTGACAAGATCGTCAAAATACTCCTCTTTCATAAGTAGTCCGCATGCTTTCCCGTGTCCTCCGAATTTCTCAAATATTTTAACATATCCGCTCAGCATGTCATAGAGATTAATTTTTGGAATGCTTCTGCCCGTACCCTTAAGATAGCCCTCTCCCGACGGTGTTGCTATTATAACCGGTCTGTTACGTTCCTCTTTTATTTTACCCGCTACAATCCCTGCTATTCCCTCATGAATGTGTTCCATCCTCAAAACTATAAATTTCTCTTCACCCGTAATAAGACGGTTACACTCCTCATATGCTTTTTCCTGGGTTGCTTTTCTCTCCCTGTTATATCTGACAAGTTTATCAACACAAAGGGAAATTTCCTCATCATCATCACTCATAAACAGATCGACGGCAGTCATCGCCGACGCCATCCTGCCGGCAGCATTTATATGAGGTACTATTCCGAAAGTTATATTCTCGGAATTGACCTTGTCAATCGAAATGGCTTCCGTCAATCTTTTCAGTGATTTACGCTTCCCCAAGTTTATTCTTTCAATTCCGTATTTGACAAGCGTTCTGTTCTCATCGAGCAAAGGCACTATATCACCCACAGTGCCCACTGCAACCAAATCAAGAACTTCGTTCAGAATGCTTTTGGGCAGCCCTGCTTCCCGTTGAACACCCTGTAAGAATTTAAATGCAACCCCGCATCCGGCAAGATTTTTGAAGGGATATTTATCCCCTTTCTTTTTAGGATTTATAACGATGCAATCTGCGATTATATCATCGATATTGTGGTGATCGGTAATAATTACCTTTAACCCCAGCGATTTGGCATATTCCACCTCTTCATATGATACGCTGCCGCAATCCACAGTGATTATCAGACCTGCACCTCTTTCATATATCTGTCTGATTGCATCGCGGTTAAGACCATAGCCTTCATCAAATCTGGATGGAATGTAACAGAAGAAGTTGTCGGTCAACTTCCTTAATCCATGACTGAGAATACATATGGAAGTAACTCCATCGGCATCATAATCTCCGTAAATACATACTCCTGTCCCTTTTTTAATTTCAGATAGCAATAAATCCACCCCTGCCCGCATGCCGTCAAGCAGGAATGGATTGTATGTCTTCGCAGGTTTATCTGACAGGAATTCTTCAATATCCTTGTCTTCGGTAATCCCTCTTTTATTAAGTATTTCTTTAATTATTTCCTCATTCAGTCTCATTACAAAACCTGCAATACCCTTAGTTGAAATATGACATAGGGTTTTGCGCCTTCCCATTGATATACACCCGGAAGTCGAGATGAGGTCCTGTGGAGTGTCCTGTAGAACCGACCTTTGCTATCTGCTGCCCCTTGGCTACATAGGCACCGACGCCGACACCTCTCGATGAGAGATGACAGTACCATGTGGTAACACCGCCACCATGGTCAAGAATAATACAGTTACCGAAGCTTGGTCTGTATGAGGATGAAATTACCTTTCCGCTGCTGGCGGCCAGTACGGCACTGCCGCTTGGTGCCCCTATGTCTATGGCAGGATGGAATTCCTTACCATGGAACGGGCACATTCTGTAACCGTATCCCGATGTTATTCTGCTGCTGGCGGGAACAGGCCAGCAGAATACGCCTCCCGTATATTTGGATGTTTCACTGCTGCTTATATCTCCGCTTTCACTCTTTCTTGCCAGTTCGGCAGCCATTGCATCGGCCTCTGCCTCCATCTCGTCCAGCAATCTTGCCATCTCCTCATTATCGTCCGCAAGCTTGGCTTTCTGATCCTCCAGAACTTCCTTCTGTGCCTCTGACGAAGCCTTGGAGTGCTTCAGATTTTCAGTTTCATTCTCCACTTCCTCGGTTTTCTTTTCCACGACCTTATGAGCAGCCTCCAGCTCTTCCAGCACGTCTTTGTCACTTGCATAAATGAGTTGAACCATATCCATGTTTGTCAGAAATTCGGAAAAACTTCCGGAATTCATAAGAACATCAAAGAATCCGACACTGCCGTTCTTATACATGTTTCTCAGTCTGCCGCCCAACTCCTCATTCTGCTTGTCAACTTTATCCTTTGCTTCCTTCAGCTCTACCTTGAGAACAGCAAGTCTGTCTTCACTTTTTTCAATCTTGCCCTCCAGTTCTATTATGGATCTCTCCAGCTTCTCCACTCTTTCAGCCATTCCCATTTCCTTTTCAAGATTCTTATACAGCTCCTGCTGCTTCTTGTAAATCTCCTTTTGAAGCTGCTCGAGAGTCTTGGCGGAAACCAAGGCCGTATCAAAGCACATTGTAAATGCCATAACAAGCGCTATTAAAATTGTTAATCTTTTTTTACCAGACATACTTAACTCCGTTAAATAATTGATTTTTAGGATTATGCGTTCAAATACCTTCTCATGGATATGATGCTTCCAGATGAGCCTATACTTACGCCCAGTGCAAGGAATATCCAAGTAAAGTTATATATGAGAAATTCCACAGGAACCATAGGCATGGCGAGTACCTGATAAACCTGATTCCCCAGTGCTGCGATTGTTTTGCTGTACACAAGTGCAGTGATTCCTACGGATATACCTGCTGAAACCACGCCTATAACTATTCCTTCAAAGAGGAAAGGTCCCCGTATGAACCAGTTCGTTGCACCGACATACTTCATGATACTTATCTCTTCGGATCTGTTTATAACCGTAAGCTTGATTGTATTCGAAACAACCACAATTGATACAATAATCAGAAACATTATGATTATGACAGCCGTAATCTGGATGAAATGTGTAGCTTTAAGGAGCTTGTCAACAGTGTTTTTATAATATTTGACATCCTCAACCCCCTCATATGTTCCCGCTTTGGCGGCAATGGCATCGGCCTTCTCCAAGTCTCCTATCATGATAACCACGGAGTTTGGAAGAGGATTATCCTCCAGGCTGTCCAGCAGATAAGCATTCTCGCCCCATCTTTCCTTAAACTCCTCCATTGCCTTTTCCTTTGTCTTGTAGAATGCGTCTGAAACACCTTCTTCGCCCTTTATATCAAGCACTATCTCCTCGGCATCCTTTTTCTTAACATCATCTTTAAGGTAGATTTCTATGGAATCATAGTCGCCCTTGATCGTTTCAGCTGCCGTGTTGATATTGATTACCAGAATGAAAAAGAGGCTGAGAATAAGCATCATACATGTAATCGCAAAAATTGATATTATTGACATGTTCAGGTTTCTGCCGAACTGGACGAAGGACTGCTTTATTGTGTACCCCAGTGCTCTCACTACTCTTCGCCCCCTCTCCTGAATTTAGCTTTGAAAGTTCTTCTCTCTTTAATCTGAACCGTGTCAAAGGTCATCTCCGTATTTTCGAGGGCTTCTTTATATCCATAAGCACCCACATTGTCCCTTACAATGCGGCCGTTCTCTATGGCAATAACGCGCTTACCCATCTTATCCACTATATCCTTGGCATGGGTAACCATAAGAATGGTTGTGCCTTTCTCATTTATCATGTTGAGTAACTGCATAATTTCCCAAGCTGTGTCCGGATCCAGATTTCCTGTAGGCTCATCGGCAATAAGAATTCGCGGCTTGTTTACAATGGCTCTGGCTATAGCCACTCTCTGCTGCTCACCTGCGCTCAGTTCATCGGGATACTTATGCGCCTCATTTGCTATCCCCATCATCGTAAGAGCTTGTATAACCGTCTTTTTTATGTTTTTTCTTGGCTGATGTACAATTTCCATTGCAAAAGCCACATTTTCGTATACCGTCTTCTTAGGCAGAAGTCTGAAGTCCTGAAAAACTATTCCCACATTTCTTCTGAGTTTAGGGATCTGTCTTGCAGACATTTTTGTAACGTTCTCACCTCTTACCTTTATGCTCCCCGAATCCGCCTCTATTTCCTTGAGAATCAACTTGATGAAGGTTGATTTACCCGCACCGCTGGGTCCTACAAGAAAGACAAAATCTTTACGGTTAATTCTGACTGAAACATTGTCCAGCCCTACATTTGACTTGTAGTATTTAGTTACCTTGTCAAAAACAATCATACAGTTGATTACCTTTCTCTTTTATTTTTTTACTTTCCTTACACTATCAACAATATCCTCTGCAGTCATATGATATTTCTTTCTGAGTTCATCGGGCTTACCTGATTCACCGAAGGTGTCCAGCTGACCTACCATTTCAATTCTGCATGGTGCATTATTTACGACCACATGGGCAACAGCTTCACCCAGACCTCCGATAATTCCGTGCTCTTCTGCCGTTACTATGGCCCCTGTCTCAATTGCCGCCCTGATAATAATCTCTTCATCAATGGGCTTGATTGTATGAATGTCTATTACTCTGGCATCTATGCCTTCCTCTTCGAGAACCTTTGCGGCTTCAAAAGCTTCATTGACCATAATACCGGTCGCCACAATGGTTACATCCTTGCCCTCTCTTACAATATTTGCCCTTCCGAGAACAATATCATCATTCTCATCATAGAATATCGGAACTGCAGCTCTGCCTATCCTGAAGTAACATGGTCCTTCCATCTTCAGAATCTGAGCCATAAGCTTTTTTGTCGCAACCGCATCGGAAGGATTAACAACAGTCATTCCCGGTATGGTTCTCATGAGAGCGATATCTTCAAATGTCTGGTGACTTGCTCCGTCCTCCCCTACGGTTATACCGGCATGTGATGCACATATCTTAACATTTGCACCCGTATATCCTATTGAATTTCTTATTATTTCAAAAGATCTCCCCGCAGCAAATATGGCAAAGGTGCTGGCACAAACAACCTTGCCGCTGAGAGCCAGTCCTGCCGCGGCACCGTACATGTTCTGTTCGGCTATTCCCATATTGAAAAATCTGTCGGGGAATTCTTTAGCAAACATTCCTGTTCTTGTTGATCCTGAAAGGTCAGCATCCATTACCACAAGATTCTCATACACGGCACCCAGTTCAACCAAGGCTTCACCATATGCCTGTCTTGTTGCAATCTTATCTGCCATAACATTCACCTCCGTCTATGCGAGAGCTGCCGCCGCCGCTTCAATCTCTTCCAGCGCCTGTGCCGCCTGTTCATCATCAGGTGCCTTGCCGTGCCAACCGGCCTTATCCTCCATAAATGAGACGCCCTTACCCTTAACTGTTTCGGCTATTATGGCTGTCGGCTTCCCTTTACACTCTCTTGCCTTTGCAAAAGATTCCAGAATCTCCCGCATATTGTGTCCGTCTATTTCAATGACATTCCAATTGAAACTTTCGAATTTTTCTCTGATGGGCATAACTGTCATGATATCGCTGTTCTTTCCGTCAATTTGAAGTCCGTTATGGTCAACGATGGCAACCAGATTATCCAGCTTATAATGTGCAACAGACATAGCTGCTTCCCATACCAGACCTTCCTGCAGCTCTCCGTCCCCGAGCACCGCATATATTCTTCCCGGATCATTGTCCATTTTTGCCGCCATGGCCATCCCGCCCGCTGCACTGAAACCATGTCCCAGTGAGCCTGTTGACATTTCAATCCCCGGAATGATGACACTGGGATGCCCCTGAAATATGGAGTCAAGCTTTCTCAGTGTCATGAAGTCATCCATAGAGAAGTAGCCCTTTACGGCCATTGCCGAAAGCTGAGCGGGGCCGGCATGACCTTTGGAGAAAATACACTTGTCCCTCCCCTTCATTTCAGGATTATTAGGGTCAACGTTCATTTCGTAAAAATAAAGTGCCGTTACAATGTCCGCAATGGATAGTGATCCGCCCGGATGCCCCGAACCTGCGTTGTGCAGTGCTTTGATTATTCCGATCCTGACTTCTGCAGCTATTTGCTCCAGTGTTCTTGTATCCATTTTACATCCTCCCAGTTACTATCTTCCTAAAAATTCTTTAAGAATTGCCGATACGGAATCGGCTATATCCCCTGCCGTCATGCCGTATTCACCGATATTTTCCGCAGAAAAGTCACCTGCCACTCCGTGAATATATGCTGCAGTTAACACTGCCTGCATAGGTGTGGCATCCAGATATTTCTGAGCCAGAAACGATGATATTATTCCCGTTAAAACATCTCCGCTTCCTCCTGTTGCCATGCCGGGATTACCGGTGGGGTTCACATGCATTTTCAGTCTGACTTCATCCTGTTCCAAATAATAGGCTCTTCCGCTTTTTGTTGCTATCAAGGTGTCTGCTCCCTTAAGCAGAACAACAGCACCGGTAACCTCCGCCAGAACTCTGGCAGATTTTTCTCTGCCCAATTCCTTATATCCGTACTGTCCCATGGCTCTTAAAAGCCTGTCTGCTTCTCCCGGATGGGGAGTCAGAATTGTAACGCCCTTTCGGTTTTTTATGAGTTCCGGGATAATGCTGCTCATTTCAGTCGGAATTGTGGATAATTCCTTGGTTACCCCGGCATCATGAGCCGGAGCTTTTGCATACTCAGCCAGACAATTCAATCCGTCTGCATCAATCACAATCGGACCTCTGAAACTGAGCATAGCATTCTCAACAATTAAGTAATTCTCCTCACTTAATCCAATTCCCGGACCTATGGCAACAGCGTCATACTGTGCAAAGTCATCGTGACCCCTAGGAACACACATCGCCTCGGGAACCGCTGTTTGAAGTATTCCGAAGAGCTCACGGGGTGCACATATCTTAACCAGCCCAGCACCGGAATAGAGTGCTCCTCTGGCTGCAAGAACCGCCGCTCCTGCCATGCCTTCACTTCCTGCGATAATAAGAACCCTGCCGGCATCACCTTTATGCATATGTTTGGGGCGATACTTCAGTACTTTTCTGACATATTCATCTGTCGTTTGTTCAATTCCGACCTTATCCATGTTCCTGTTCCCTCATAAAGCTATACCCAGCAATATTGATGCAATCAAAAGGTAAATACATGACGACACCATATCCGTAATGGATGAAATCATCGGTGTAGCCATAAGTGCAGGGTCGACTTTGATTTTTTTTGCGGCCATTGGGAGAAAACCTCCCAGCAGTTTGGCAAACAAAACTACTGCAATCATTGAAACCGCAACGGTTAACCCTATCATTACGGTCTGACCGTCAACGAACACTATCTTCAGGAAGTTAAAAGCACTCAGTATCACTCCCAGAATGATACTGATTCTAAGCTCCTTCCACATAACCTTGCCCAGATCTTTAAGATTTATTTCATCTACGCTCAGCCCTCGGATAATCAGCGTTGCAGCCTGTGTGCCGGTATTTCCGCCGGTTCCCATCAGTAACGGCAGATAAGCAACCAGAACGATTACCTGTGACAGAACAGTTTCAAACAAAGCTATGAGTGTTCCTGTAATCATAAGCATTACCGTCATGAATAAAAGCCATGGAATCCTGTTCTTTACATGCCTGAGCACGCCGACATCAAGGTAATCGGCTTCCGGGTCATCGCTCATTACCCCCGCCATTCTCTCTATATCTTCGGTGGTTTCCTCTTCGATAACATTCATAATGTCGTCCACCGTGATTATTCCAACCAGTCTATTCTCGTTATCTACAACAGGGAGGGCCAGAAAACCGTACTTCTTGAACATTTCCGCTACGTCTTCCCTGTCATCGTATACATTGATATATACATAATCAGTATGCATAAGTTCGGAAACAAGGGTATCCGCGTCGGCGGTTACAAGAGCACTAAGGGAAACTATGCCCTTAAGCTCTCTTCCCCCGTGCTTGACGTAGCAGGTGTACACCGTTTCCGAATCCATCCCCTGCTTTTTGATATGCTCAAGTGCCTGAGCAACGGTCATCGTTTCCTGCAGGCTGATGTAATGAGGAGTCATCAGGCTTCCCGCACAATCTTCCGGATAGTTCAAAAAGGTGTTGATTAGTTTGCGCTCCTCGCCATGGGTCTGGTCCAAAATCTTGTCAACAATATTTGCCGGCAGTTCTTCAAGGACGTCAATCTTGTCATCGAAGTCCATTTCCTTCATTATGTAGTAAATTTCCTTGTCGGTAATGCTGTTGATAATATTAACCTGATCATCAGCAGGCAAATATGAGAATACTTCAACAGAAACATCCTTCGGAAGTGTTCTGAAAGTAATTATCGCCTTGTCTATTCCTTTTTCTTCTATTATTTCTTCAAGGATTTCAGCAATATCGACTTCGTTGTATCTGAGGATAATATCACGCGCTCTGAAATAAGCGCTGTCTTCCAGATGTGTAAGAATAAGTTCCAGATCTTCATCAAACTGTTGATTTTTAGCCTCAATATCCATAGTTATGTTTTCAATGTTTTCTGTCATGATATCACCTCCCCTACACATAGTTAGTATAACAAAGAGGAACCACAAAATAAAGTGGTTTCTCCAATAAAAACCGCCTTAAAAAAGACGGTTTTTATTTTTTATCGTATGAGTATGTCACAAAATTATTTAAGCCCTTTTACATTATTAGATAATCATATTCCAGCAAAATATCTCCGTTTGGGGTGGCAAGATAGAAGTTACACTTACCATCATCTGAATTATCGTCGTCGTAGTCGTTCCAAACATAATATCCGATGGTATTTGTTTCTTTGTATCTCATTTTTACACTATATTTTGTTGACCTTTTTGACTTGCCGTTTAAATTCATTACGCGTTTCGGGTATTTTATCTTCCCTTTCTTTGTCTTAATTACGGTCTTATAATATATTTTAGAACCGCTGATTGCATACCTGTCCCCCGCAATTGTAGCAAGCTTCCTTTTTTTGAAATCCTTGGTATTTACCCTGTACAGTGAATTGGTAACATAATCGGATCGGTTCATTTCTACGTAATACAGATAGCTTCCTTTAAGCATTAAATTATCAGTAATTTTAAAATGTTTTCTCCCTACCAATACCTTAACCTTCTCTGTATTTAAGTCGACTTTAAAAATACGACTGTTGTTTGAACAATAAACCGTATTGTTTGATTTTATGCACGTATAAGCAGTCCCGTTTTTCACCTTGCCGGCAGCAAATGAATCTACAGGCGCTAAAGAGAAAGCTGCAGCTACGAAAACTGATAATATAATCAGGAGCACCTTTGTTATATTCTTGTTCATTTTTCACCTCTTTCGCTTACCGGCTTGCCGGATTATTTAAGAAACATTCATACTATTAAAATTTGCCGCCGCCGCCGCCGTGAGAAGTTCCCGATGAACTGGTATGGGTCGAACTGCCGCCCGAGCTCTTCTCTTTCGGCGAATAAACCCGGGTAATATCAGTGTAGAGAAATACTCTGCTGTTATCTCTTATATCTAAGCTTCCGTCCCTCAGATATACATTTGCCTCCGTCGCATATTCAACTGATTTGAGTTTTCTCCTTTCGCCCGCAACCCTTGTCTTACCAACTATTACTCCGACAATGGGTCCCAGAATAAGAGCGGTTAACATAGCTGTCCATGGCGGCTCCCCGGTATTGCCTACATCATATGGTTCTCCATCGTGATACATAGTTATAAATTTATCGGAAATTGCGGCATAGGTGTCGAAAGCGTCCTTATAATATCCGCTGCTCATATCAGAAGTTATTTCGTCGATTATATGCTCAATACCGTAATCGGTAAATGCATTGATCCCCGCACCGCAGGTGGAAATCCAGATGTCTCTGGTATCCATGCATACATAGAGAATCAGACCGTCACGATCCGGACCCTGACCGTACCCGTTGTAATCGTAGAAGTCATCGGCAGCCTCCATTACGGATCCCTGTGGGAAGGAATTCGTAGTAGCAATAGCGACATCCATCCCCTGTCTTTTACTGATTTCCTCTAAAGCAGCCAATATTTCCTTCTCTTCGCTGTCAGTCAAAAGATCCGCATCGTCAACAAGAAGAGGCTTTAATCTCTCGTCAGGGATTTCCTGCTGTCCCTCATCAGCGACCGTTGCTCCGAAAACGGGAACGACCATTGCAAAAGCCATCAGCATTGCAACCAATATTGTAAAAAATCTCTTATTCATGTCAGCCACCCCCTAAAACAGAATTCCGATTGCGACTGCAGCAACCAGACCGGCTGCTGTGCCGATTACTGAAGGAATAATAGCCATCGTTTTGGATTTGGCCTTGTTCTCCGGCAGTTCGTCTCCCACAAACTTGCCGGTCTGCCCATTCATTGCAAATGTATAAAGCTTGCCTTTCCAGTTAATCTTCAGCGTCCAGACCGGATAAAGTGCATAGCTGGCTTCACTGTCTTTCAGCTTAATTCTGCTGTTGCTGACGGTTTTTGTGTCGAAACCGGTGATCTGACCCATGAACACCTCCTCGGCACTGCCCTTGACTCTTCGATTGATATTATCTATGCTTTCCTCCAATTCAACATCATATCTGTCAGCCATATAGCCTGCCATGTATGCCGTCTGAAAAGGAACCGCATCAGAAAAGTCAAAAGGCTCCAGAGATTCCATCAGATCATCGGCCATCTTTGTGGAACCGTCTACAGGAATGTAGTCAAATCCCAGACTGCCTTCCACATTGCAAAGATAATGGTCTGTTCTTGTTACGATATAGTCACCGCTTCTGGACTCCTTTGAATTTGAACACTTGTAGGACACATCGGCATCAAGAGCCGTGTCAAAAAGCCAGAAAGGCACATAAATACCTTTTATCTCATCTATTTTGCTCTCATCGACAAATCTCTTGTCGAGAAGCTTCTTGCCGAGCAGATGTTCGGCAAAGGCTTTCTTGGCCTCTTCTTTCTCCAGCTTAAACGGGATAACATAGTCAGGCTTCAGATCGCCCGCAAACTGCTCTTTCATGACTATGGTACTGTCACAGTACGGGCATCTGGATGAAGCCAGATTGTCATCACCTACAATTTCACCTGCACAGGACTGGCATATATATACTCTGAGCCCTTCCGTCTCACCCTCGACCCATTCACTTCCGGCCTCGGTGTTCCAGACGAAATCATCAGCTTCCTTATTTAATGAATCATCATATGCCTTCAAAGCCTCCACCTCATATTCCGTATCACAGAAAGGGCATTTAAGGTTCTGAGTGGCTATGTTAAATGCTATTGCACCGCCGCAATTGGGGCATTTATACTCCATAATATCTGTCATTAACTTACCTCCTTAACGAATCTTTTACAGGTCTCTATTTTTTTATATCTTTCTCGTCAAACAAGTCTCCGCATTCAGGGCAGAACTTAGGAGGGTTTTCCGGATCAGCCGGTTCCCATCCGCACTTGTCACATTTATAGAGTATGGCACCGGCAGGTTTAGGCTTACCGCATTCCGCGCAGAACTTGCCTTTATTCAGTGCTCCGCATTCACAGGTCCATCCATTAGGTGAAGGTGCGGCAGCTGCCGCCTGAGGTGCCGGCTGTGCCTGAGGCTGCTGCTGTCCCTGTTGGAACAGATTCTGTGCATTGCCTCCGGCCATTCCGGCCAGACCCATTCCCATAAAGCCCATCATGGCTCCGCCTTCTCCTTCGTTAGCTGCCGCCGTTCTCATAGCATCTGCCTGGGCTGCAGCAACTGCTCCGCCTGCCAGATTGGCATTGCTGAGTATAACGGCCTGCTGCATTTCTTCTAGCTTCTTTCTCTGATCATCAGGAAGAGTCATAGTGTTGATACCGAAGGATACTACCTGAAGTCCTCTTTCCTCTCCCCACTTCTTGGAAAGCTGCTCATTGAGGATATCGGTCATCTCAGCTGTGTGATTAACAATTTCGCTGTAACGTATGCCTTTGGCACCTATAGCACCGAAAGTCGGCTGAAGAGCCGTCAGAAGCTCCGTTTTTAACTGGCTGTCTATTCTGTCTCTCTTATAATCATCCTCTATGTTACCGGATACTTTGGTATAAAATAACATAGGGTTAACAATTCTGTAGGAATATTCTCCATTACATCTGATTGACAAATCCATATCAATTCCCAACTGCTGATTGATTACAATTCGGAAAGGAATAGGATTAGCCGTCCCGTACTTGTTTCCGATAATTTCCTTTGTGTTGAAATAGTAGATTCTCTGGTCTCTTCCAATGCCGCCGCCGAACTTAAATCTGTCCCAGGCATCTTTTGCCGCATCAGTCAGGCCCTTTTTCAGATCGCCCGTAAAGATTGACGGTGTCATCTCACTGTCATATGTGAAAACACCGGGCTCAGCACAAAGTTCAACAACCTTGCCCTGCTCAACAATAATCATGCACTGTCCGTCTGCAACGGCAATGCCCGATCCGTTTGATATAACATTAGGCTCGCCTTTCTTGTTGGATGAACGGTCCGAGCTTCTTTTCTGTCCTTTGACAACCAGCACGTCTTCGCTTATGGCGTCACAATAGTAATAATCCTTCCACTGATCCGCCAAAGTTCCGCCAACCGCGCCGGTTACTGCTTTAATAAGTCCCATTTTTTGTCTCCTTTCAATCTATAACGTGAAGATATGCACATTATACTATTATTACTGCTTTAATACCATTAATTTAATTTAATTTACAGAAAAAATATAACTCGTTATAAGATTAAAAAAGCTGTTGCATCAAGGAGTAATGCAACAGCTGATTGATGATAAATGTATAATCGAGATTATGTTTATTTAGCAGGCTGTGCCACTATATACGGCTGATTGTATGGCACCTGTCTTTGAGATGCAATTCCTTCATGCCACATGTAATAGAACCTCTCAGCGGAGAAAGTGTAATATCCGTCCTGGTAGTGATCGCTGGTGTCATACGAATCTGCCAGAATCAGAACATCATCACATTCATTGTCTTCCTGCATGGTGTCGATACCGATAATCACCTGCCAGTGACCTGCCCAGTCAATCCAGTCAACCATTATAGGTATTCCCGCATCGATTTTCTCGATTACATATTCCTCAAAGGCAACCAAATCCTTAAAAGGCATTTCAACAGAATTATTATATTCGGTTTTCCATCCTATTTCCGTAAAAAATTTGTTCAGTCCTCCAGGATCAACACCCGTCTCCGAGCTCGTTCCCGACATCTCGGCAATTGTCATTTCATCGTATTTCTGCGTGTCCTCTCCGAACCAGTTGAGAACCATTACTGCCGCTGCCGGTCCGCATGAATACTCAGTTGTCTGTTGATAGGTTTTGAAATTTGACAGGATATGCAGAGTTCCGCCGCTTTCCATGTTGTAATAATCGTTTATCACGAAATATTTAGTATCGGGATTATCACACCATCCGTCGTAAGAGTCTGCTCCCAGATCATCCTTACTGGTTTCATAGTTATCGGGAACGGATATAACATGCTTTTCCGGTGCCGATGCCGGTGTCTCGGCCTCTTCGGATTCTCCTCCGCATCCTGCCATAGAAAACATAGCCATCGTTATTGTAAGCACAGCAATTAATAAATTCCTTTTTTTCATAGCCTGACCTCCTTGCTACTCCCCTTTCTCAATATAACTTATATCAAAATTTTCTAACAATTTCAATCTCAAATATGTTATTCTGTCTATATGAAACACATATTTATTATCAACCCTACATCCGGCAAGAAACGCAAACGCGACAGACTTGTGGCTGATATAAATTCCGCTGCCCTTGCTCTTAATGCCGACTATGAAATCTATTTCACTAAGTCCTCCGGCGACGGCAGGGATTATTTGCAAAACCTCTGTCTCGAGCACAGCTCATACAACAAACGCCTGGCGGCAGAGGGCAAAGAACTTGAAAGACTTCGGGTATACGGTTGCGGCGGAGACGGCACCTTGAACGAAATGGTTAACGGAGCTTTTGGCTTCGATAATATTGAAATCGGTATTATTCCTACGGGAACAGGCAATGATTATGTGCGGAACTATGGTAAGGTAACCGATTTTCTTAATATAGAAAACCAGATACTCGGCAAGGCGCGACACAGTGATCTTATCAAATACAGTGCAGAATATAACGGCCATATTACTGCCGGATATGGTGCAAATATGTTCAATATCGGCTTCGACTGTAATACTGTCGACATGACCGACACGACAAAAACTTGGCCTCTGCTTCGCGGGCATCTGGCCTATCTGTTCGCTGTAGGAATAACATTCATAAAGAAACAAGGGGCTGATCTTCGAATAGAATATGAAAACGGACGTGTAAAGGACGGTCCTGTTCTCCTTATTGCCATTGCCAATGGATGCTTTTGCGGAGGCGGCGTTAAAGGTGTTCCCGAAAGTATACTTGACGACGGCCTCATGGATGTAAGCGTGGTAAACGATATTTCACGCGGACGCTTTCTCTCGCTTTACCCAAGTTATGCTAGGGGCACTCACATGCAGAGACGTGCTGTTATTAAAAAAAATCTTATAGAATACACTAAAGAAAAAACCCTCATCGTTACATCTAACGAAGAGAGCATGCGCTTTTGCTGTGACGGAGAAATAACCGCTCAAAAAAGAGTTTCATTCTCCATTGTTGAGGATGCATTCTTGTTTGTGGTGCCGGCAGGACTATAGTTTTTTAATGTATTTTTTCAGAGTTCCAGTTCGTACATTATCATTGCGACAGCCGCTATCCCGGCTGTCTCTGTTCGGAGAATTGTTTTTCCCAGACTGACGGATTTACCGCCGGCATTAACTATTGCTTCAGCCTCCTCATCGCTGAATCCCCCTTCCGGTCCAACGATAACAGCAACCTCTTCCGGCTTTCCTAAAACCTCCGGAGCTGTAGGGTTTGTGATTTCCGTCAGAACATCTTTAATGGTTGTTTCCTTCTCATTTTCATATGGCAGAATTACCAGATCGAAACCATCTAATTCTTTGATTACATCAACCATTCCAACTGCCTCGCCGACTTGGGGAATTATTCCCCTTTTGCATTGTTTAACGGCTTCATCCGCAACTTTCTGCCAGCGATTGATTTTCTTGCCAAAATTGCCCTTGTCCACAACAACAGTCCGGTCCATAAACACAGGTACGATTCTGTGGACACCAAGCTCTACCGTCTTTTGAACGATAGTTTCCATTTTCCCCTGCTTGGGGATTCCCTGAAAGAGAGTAATGCGCGTCTGAGGTTCGGCAGCAAAAGCCTGCTTGTCAAGAATCCTGAGCCGTACCTCCTCCGGCGAAATTGAAACAATGGCCGCACGATATTCCCATTCAACCTTATCGGAAATATCAATCTCATCGCCTTCTTTCAGGCGAAGCACTTTCATCATATGATGAATATCATCGCGATTATCAATTATAATAGTGTTTTGTCCGATATTATCAGAACCGGTAAAAAACCTTCTCATCCAAAACCTTCTTTGCCTCTTAACCAAAAATTCGCTTAAAAAATCCCTGTTTTTTTGCAACCGCAGCAATTGCACACCATTCTCCGTCTTCGGTAATTTCCCGAATCTCAAACCCGCCCTTTTCGATAGCCTTTGCAACTACGTCCCTCTTTTCAATGAGAATTCCGGAGGATATAAAGATTCCGCCTGTTTCCATGTGCTTCCGCACACTCGGAGCAAGGCCCATAATAAGATTGTGCATGAGATTGGCAACCACAATGTCCGCCTTATACCCCTTGCCGTTAACACCTATGCCCTTCATCAGATCGCCTTCAATCACCTTTACGGAATAAGCAACGCCGTTAAGCTCCACATTTGTCTTTGCCACATTTACGGCATCCGGGTCTATTTCCACACCGATAACATTTTCGCTCCCTAAAAGAGCAGCTGCAATGGCCAGTATACCGGAGCCGCATCCGGCATCCAGCACTTTGATAGATTTTGCATCCAACTGTGCCATATACTTTTCAAGAAGTTTCATGCATAATCTCGTGGTCTCGTGTGTGCCGGTTCCGAAAGCCATGCCCGGATCAATCTCAATCACAATTTCATCGGCTTCTGCCGGTGTATATTCCTCCCATGTCGGCTTTATAACTATGCGTTCTGTCACCTTAGTCGGCTTGAAATGCTCCTTCCATTTGTCTCTCCATGCCTCATCATCCACAACGCAGGACTCACAATAGAGTCTGCCCAACTTAAGATCCCCCAGTTTGCCGTCCTGCTCCAGATGTTTAAGTTTCATAATTTCTATTTTCAGATTTTGAACCAAGACGCGGTTCTCCTCGTTGTCTTCTACATATGCGGAAATACTGGGCTCACGATCCAGCCGACTTTTTATACGCTCATCATAATCGTCCCAGTCGTATTCGTGTTTTTTGTTCAGAATATCGTCAGCATCCCCGGGATCATCGATTGCAACACTGTCAATTCCATATCGGAGCAAAATCTCCGTAATCATTTCAATTCCGATTCCGGATGCATGCACCTTGAATTCAATATATTTCATTTGTTATCACCTTTCATACTATTTAGATTTGCCTTTTCGATCCATTTGCCGCGACGGTATCTTACCACAAAGAACAGTGTTCTGACAATCCAGTCGGCAACCATTGCCAGCCACACACCCACAACACCCATACCCAGAAAGCCACCTAACAGTACTGCCATAGCTATTCTGAACACAAACATGGAAACAATGCCTACCACCATTGTATATATAACGTCACCTGCGGCTCTGAGCATATTAGGCAATGCAAAAGAAGGCACCCAAAAGAAAACTCCGACGGCGGCACTGATCAAGATCAGCTGTTTTGTAGTTTCGGCAGTTTCAGCCGAAAGTCCGTAAACAAATGTAATTGCCGGAATAGCCAGAACAGATAAACCAAAGGCTATGAACATGATATAATATGACCACTTCATCAGTTTGATCGTATAGAATCTGACTTGCTCGCTGTCGCCTGCACCTACACACTGACTTATAACGGCTATGAAGCTCATACTCATTGCCAGACCCGGTATAAGGATAATTGAAGAAATAACATTCGCAACGGCATTGGCAGTAATAGCCGAAGTTCCCATAGTTGATATGAAACTGAGAAGAACCAGTTTGCCTATCTGAAACATAGAGTTTTCAACACCGTTAGGTATGCCTATACCCGTAATCTTTCCGATAATGGAAAAATCAGGCTTTAGACGGAATGGTCTACTTATGTGCACAGGCAAGTTACTGTTTTTCAATGCGAGAATAATTACAACAGCCGCAACAACCCTGGCGGTTAAGGTAGGCAATGCAACACCTTCAATTCCCATATGAAATACATGCAGCAGTACATAATTGCCCGGGACATTAATCGCATTCATTAGGATACCGATTTTCATCGATATTTTAGAATTTCCCGTGCTCCTGAACATGGCGGAGCCGGCACTGTAAAGAGCCAAAAAAGGTATACTTGCCACCATAATCAGATAGTATGTATTGCAGTAATCCATCATCAGCGGTTCAATATCGCCGAACATAAAATCCAGTATTGCTTTTCTCAGGGCAAACATCAATCCCATTGTAACCAGTGCCAGACTGAAAATAAATATAATGAGCTGATCCGCAGCCTTTACAGCCATCTCTCTATTTTTCTGTCCTAAGTACCTTCCTACAATTACAGCACCTCCCGTAGCCATGGCCGCCATGATTGTTATTATAAGAATCATAACAGAGTCAACGAGGGAAACCGCAGAAACGGCCTCTTCGCCAACGCTTGCCACCATAACCGAATCGGTTATACCTATGGCAAAAATAAGAAGCTGCTCTATGAAAAGTGGCCAGAGCAGCTTAATCAGATACTTATTGTCAAACAAATAATGATTCTTCATTATGAGAAGAACTCCTTCAGCGATTTAAGAAAACCGCTTTTTTTCTGATAACAGTCATCGCATACGACTTCACCCATTGCCGCAATAGCTTCCTTCTGCTTCTTGCTAAGCTTTGTTGGTATTTCGAGAGATACCTTAACATAGAGATCGCCCTTGCGGTTACTTCTGAGGCTCTTGATACCCTTGCCCTTTAAACGAAATACCGTGCCCGGTTGAGTTCCCGGCGGAACCTTATATGACACTTTCTCCTCGAGAGTAGGCACAATAATATCATCACCCAGAGCTGCCTGTTCGAAAGAGATCGGAATCTCAAGAATCAGATCCTGTCCGCGTCTTTCAAATATAGGGTGAGGCTTAACGTTAAGAACGATGTAAAGATCTCCATTCGGACCTCCGTTAAATCCCGGCTCTCCCTGACCTTTGATAGGTATTACCGAGTCATTATCAACGCCGGCAGGAATGGTTACATTGATAGTAACCGTATCTCTCACCCTTCCGGTTCCTTTACAAACAGTGCATGGGCTTTCATTGATTTCCCCTGTACCGTTACAGTCAGGACATGGGGATACATTCATGAATGTTCCCAGCGGAGTATTCTGCTGAGTTCTTATCTCGCCCGTTCCTCCGCACTTGGCGCATGTCTTCTTGGAAGTCCCAGGAGATGCCCCTGTACCGCCGCAGTTTTTGCAGGTCACATTCTTTGTAAGTCTGATCTGCTTCTTGGTACCGAAAGCAGCCTCCTTGAACTCAATTGTCATGGACTTCTGGATATCGTTGCCTTTTCTCGGCATGTTGCTTCTGCGTTGCTGACTTCCACCGAACCCGCTGAAACCGCCAAAACCTCCGCCTCCTCCGAAGGCTCCTCCGAACATATTAAATATGTCTTCAAAGCCTGCGAAGTGGCCGCTGTCGAACCCGCCGGCGAAGCTGTTAGGGTCTACACCGGCGTGTCCGAATCGGTCATACTTTGACTTCTGTTCGGGATCTGACAGAACAGCATACGCCTCATTTACCTCTTTGAACTTGTCCTCGGCCTTTTTGTCTCCCGGATTTTTGTCCGGATGGTACTTCATGGCGAGCTTACGAAATGCTTTCTTAATCTCGTCTTCCGATGCACCCTTACTGAGACCCAAGACCTCATAATAATCTCTCTTATCTGCCATTTCTCACTACTTTTCTTCTTCTTCGTCCACTACCTCGAAATCCGCATCAACAACGTTGTCATCGGCAGCTCCGCCGCCCATTCCGGTACCTGCGTCACCCATGTCACCCATGTCATCCATTTCAGGACCTGCTCCGGCAGCACCCTGTGCCTGCTCATACATCTTAGCTGATATAGTATGGAACTTCTCGGTAAGAACTTCAGTCTTTGCCTTAACATCATCCATATTATTGGCATTCAGTGCACTTTGCAGCTCGTCCTTTGCCGCTGTGATATCGTTCTTTTCTTCTTCTGAAAGAGCATCTCCCAGTTCCTTTATATTCTTTTCCGTTTCGTATATAAGCGTTTCCGCCTGGTTCCTGGTTTCTGCCTCTTCCTTTCTCTTCTTGTCTTCTTCAGCAAACTTTTCAGCTTCCTGAACCTTGGCATTAATCTCGTCTTCACTAAGCTTTGTTGATGAAGTAATTGTAATATTCTGGGACTTGCCTGTTCCCATGTCTTTGGCACTTACATTTACAATGCCGTTAGCGTCGATATCAAAAGTAACTTCAATCTGTGGAATTCCTCTCGGAGCAGGAGGGATTCCTGTCAGCTGGAATCTGCCCAGAGTTGTATTTCCGGAAGCCATTTCTCTTTCTCCCTGCATTACATGTATGTCTACAGCAGGCTGGTTGTCAGCGGCAGTTGAGAATATCTGACTCTTCTTTGTAGGAATAGTGGTATTTCTTTCAATCAGTCTGGTTGCCACTCCGCCCAGCGTTTCAATTGACAGGGAAAGCGGAGTAACATCCAGAAGCAGCACATCGTGTATGTCTCCTGACAATACGCCGGCCTGAATAGCCGCACCTAATGCTACGCATTCATCGGGATTAATTCCCTTGAACGGATCCTTACCCGTAATTTTCTTTACCGCATCCTGTACCGCAGGAATTCTTGTTGAACCTCCAACCAGAATAACCTTGTCCAAATCGTTGTTTGAAACGCCTGCGTCGGCCATTGCCTTCTTCATCGGCTCTACTGTTTTCTTAACCAGATCTGCCGTAAGCTGTTCGAACTTGGCTCTTGTTATGTCCATATTTATGTGCAGAGGTCCGCCTTCGCCAACTGTAATGAATGGCAGGTTCACACTGGTTGTCTGTGCGGTTGACAGCTCTTTCTTGGCCTTTTCGGCAGCTTCCTTGAGCCTCTGCATGGCCATGTTATCCTTTCTGAGGTCGATTCCGTTTTCTTTTCCGAAAGAATCTGCCATGAAATTCAGCAGAGCATCGTCAAAGTCATCGCCGCCCAGTTTATTGTTTCCGTTCGTAGCCAGAACTTCGAAAACGCCGTCACCCAGTTCCAGAATAGAAACGTCAAAAGTACCGCCGCCCAAGTCATAAACCAGAATCTTATGAGATGACTCTTCTTTTTCAAGCCCGTATGCCAGTGAAGCGGCCGTCGGCTCGTTTATGATTCTCTCTACTTCCATACCGGCAATCTTGCCTGCATCCTTGGTAGCCTGCTTCTGGCTGTCAGTAAAGTATGCAGGGACAGTTATTACTGCCTTGGATACCGTTTCGCCCAGATATGCTTCCGCATCTGCCTTGAGCTTTGCGAGAATCATGGCACTGATATCCTGTGGTGTATATTTCTTACCATCGATTACCGTATCATAGGCTTCTCCCATGTGTCTTTTAATGGAAGAAATTGTTCTGTCCGGATTGGTGATTGCCTGTCTCTTAGCCGTTTCTCCAACCAGTCGCTCGCCGCTCTTAGTAAACGCCACAACCGATGGTGTAGTTCTGTTTCCTTCAGCATTGGCAATTACAACGGGCTCTCCGCCTTCCAGTACTGCCACGCATGAATTAGTTGTTCCTAAATCGATTCCTATAACTTTTCCCATTTGTTTCCTCCTTGTACTGTCGTACTATATTATTTACATTATTTACATTATTTACATTATTTACTGTTATTAATTTGCAAAATCTCGTATTGCTGTCAGTTGGCCACCTTCACCATAGAGTGTCTGATAACCTTGCCGTTAAGACTGTATCCCTTTTGTATGACTTCGGAGACTTTACCGCTTTCATATTCATCAGTGTCTTCAGTCATTACAGCGTTATGTAAGTTATGGTCAAAATCCTCACCCAGTGCCGATATCTCCTCAAGACCCGAGTTTGTAAGCACATCGCTCAACTGTTTGAATACCATTGCCATACCTTCCTTGAATCCTTCCCCCGCCTCTTGCTCAAGGGCTCTGTCGAAATTGTCGATTACTGCCAGCAAGTCAGTCATAATTTTTTCATTGGCGTAGGAATAGAGATCCTTTTTTTCCTTTTCAATCCTCTTCTTGTAATTCTGGAAATCGGCCATCAGTCTCATATATCTGGTGTCAGAATCCTCAACGGAATCTTCTGTAACCTCCTCTCCCTTTGTTTCATCAATCTCCTTTTCTTCAATATCCTCCTTCCCGTTTTCTTCCGTTTCTGCAGTGTCATCTGCTGTTTCCTTTAATTTTTCTTCAATTCCTTCTTCTTTAATATTCCTTTTTGTCATCATCGTCTCCTTCCATAAGCATAAACGCCTTGCTGATGTTGTCAGTAAGATATTCAACAACCGAAGTAACCTCTTCGTAGTTCATTCTTGTCGGTCCTATTACCCCCAGTTTGCCGACCTTCTTACCGTCAACATGGTAAGTGGCGGTAATAACGCTGCAGTCCCTAAGTACTTCGTCCATGTTTTCTTCGCCTATTGTTATTGTTATCCCATCATCCCTCGAAATCAGCTTCTCCGTAATTTCCTCTTTACAATTTATCTTCTCAAAGAATGTTTTGGCTTTGGTTATGTCATTGTATTCGGGCAGTGCGAATATATTCGTAAGTCCGTACATATACAGATTGACATTAAGCATTTCCTCCAAGGTTCGTATGAAGCTGGGAGCTATGCTCCTTTCAAACATGGCCATGGCCTCCGCATCAGCTTTGAAGTTTTTAATTATATCTAAGGTCAGAGCTTCACTTAAGGTTTTACCGCTGTAATTATAGGTCATATTCTTTGCCAGTATGCGAAGGGTCTCCTCGGAAGCGGGCTTATCCAGTCTGACCGCCGTATTGCTGACTTTGCAGCTGTCAGAAACCAGCATCAGCACGACATTGTAATCATCCAGCGGAAGCAGATTAATATATTTCAGCTTGTCCTGTTCCTGTCCGGGAGAAAGAGCGAAAGCAGTTAAATTGGTAATCTCTGACAGAACATGCGCCGCTCTTTTAATAAGATTATCCAACTCGGTTACATTGCTGTAAAGCTCACTGGCTATAGCATCCTTCTTTTCCTGTGAGAGCTCCTTTTTCTTCATCATCTCGTCCACATAGAGCCTGTAAGCTTTTTCAGATGGTACCCGCCCTGAAGAAGTATGAATATTTGTCAGGTAGCCCATCTCCCCCAGATCGGACATCTCATTGCGAATGGTAGCAGGACTTCCCAGATCGTAATTCTTCGAAATTGTCCTTGACCCTACCGGTTCAGCTGTTCTTACGAAATCTGCGATGATAGCCTGAAGAATTTTTAATTTTCTTTCTGTTAAATTCATCGTAGCCTCCTTAATGTGTCAAAAGTGAATTTCTCACCCGTCACATTGTTAGCACTCGACACATGCGAGTGCTAACTCCTATACATAAAGTACCACCTTTACGGGTTACTGTCAACACCTTAATCAAATTTTTTAGCTGATTTTTATGAATTTTTTCAGCTTGAAAAGATAAATGTATGACTCCGACACTCTTCTGCCGGTCCCGGCCTCGAGCGCTTCCCTGTAAAGGCGGATCTGATGTTTATATTCCTCCGTTATATCTGCCTCTGTTCTGTCATTGCTTAAACTGCTGTTTTTGAAATCTATAAGTATTATTTTATCATTTTCCGCGAAACGACAATCTATTATTCCCTGTACTATGGCAGGAACTCCATCAATGACTTTCTCATAAATAAACTCCTCTTCCCTGAAGAGTTCTCCGCGCTCTGCGGCTTCTGCCGCACGTCTGCCTGTATCGGATGTGAAAAAGGCTGAAATTTCACCGGTGTTGATTGCAGCTCTTTCTTCTTCGCTCAGTTCTCCTCCTGACAGCAGACCGTTGCAGAATTCCGTAATATATTCCTCTTTCAGTTTGGCGGCCATAATAAAATCTATTTTTTCCATTACAAGATGCATTGCAGCCCCTGCTTTTGCTGCATCAATTTTTACGGCACCGTCCGGATTGAATTCATGTATATCCGGTCTCCCATACACTTCACCATCCCTGCGATTAAGTTCGGATACGGTGTACTTGACCCGTCCCCTTGCCTGAGCTTCATAGGGATATGTGTATCCCAGACGTGACGAAAGCTTAAACATTGCCGCCTCATGGGAGGCTGCTCTTGCCATGTCAGCTTCAGACAGGCTCAGCACGGCTTTTCGTCTGCGTTCGCCGCCGCTGCCTATAAGCTCATTACCATCGTTGTAGAAGTAAATGTCCGCATTAACCATATCTTTAAGCGGTGGATATATCATCTCAATGTAACTTCCTTTTTGGGGAATATCAGGAAGTTCACCGGGGCTTTTAACCGTGCCGATTATTTCAAGTCTGTCCATGGCTCTGGTGAGTGCAACATACAGTATTCTGATTTCTTCCTCCAGATTCTCTTCCGTCTTTCTGGCACCTATGACTTTCTGCAAAATGGTCTTTCTATACCATTTTTCCTCAGGGTTAACAAAAGGGAGACCGATTCCCAAGTCTTTGTGCATGGAAATTGAGGACTTGTCTCCTCCTCCCGTTTCCTTGCCCGCACCGGTCATTATTACCACAGGAAATTCCAAGCCTTTACTCTTGTGAACGGTCATTACCCGAACAACATCCTCTCCTTCGCCTATAATCTTTGCCTCAGCTTCAGAGGTTTTGCTTTCCTTCATGGCTTCAACATAACCCAGAAAACCGAAAAGTCCTCCATGACCGGTCTCCTCGAAATGAGCTGCCTTCTCTATAAGCATACGAAGGTTGGAAACTCTCCTGTTGCCAACCGGCAACCCGCTGCAGTAGTCATAATATCCCGTATCATACATAACCATGCGCACTATCTCATCAAGAGGCAGGGATCTGCTCTTTTGCTTCCAGAGAGCAATATCTTCAAGCATTTTTGAAATCTTTCCGTGTATTGCAGGATTCTTTCCACCGACAGAATACTCCTTAACAGCACTGTAAAAGCTGCCGTCAGTCTTTCCATTGCGGATTTCTGCCAGTTCTCGCACATCAAATCCGAAAAAAACCGATCTCATAACGGAAATCAGAGGCACATCCTGCCGCATGTTATCTATGATTCTCAGCATGTTCAGAAAGACCTGAATCTCAACGCTTTCAAAATATCCCTCACCGGTATCCCCATATGCAGGAATTCCTTCATTATTGAGATATCTTTCTATCTCCCTGACATCAGATCCTCTTCTGGACAATACCGCTATATCTCTGTACTGAATGTTTCTGTGCTTTTTAGCTTTGGCGTCGTATATTTCCCTTCCAAGGGAATCTCTGATAATTCTTGCTGCTATTTCAGCTTCGGCATCAACTCTCTCTAAATCGGCTTTTTTAATTTCTTCCTTATCTATTATGTGAAGGCCCGTGTTGAATCCGGTGTATTTATCATCTATGCTGCAGTAAAGTGCGGCATACTCATCGTAATTATCCATTACTTTTTCAAAGACCCTGTTCACCGTTTCGGTTATATTTTTCTTGCTCCTGAAATTGCTGTTGAGATCTATCACCATGCTTTTATCAACGGATTCGTCGCGGTAGTTTCTCGATCTTGCCATGAACAGCTCCGGTTCAGCCAGCCTGAATTTATATATGCTCTGTTTTACATCTCCTACCATAAACAGATTGTCCTCCCGGGCAATCCTTGCAACTATATAGTCCTGAAGCATGTTACTGTCCTGATATTCATCTATAAAAATATATTTGAATCTTTCTCTCTGCTCGGCAGCCGCTTCTTCGTTCTGAAGAATATCTATGGAGTAATGCACAGCATCGTCAAAATCAATGACACCCGCATCACTTTTCTTGTTTCTGTACAGTTCTTCATATTCCCCTATCAAATCAAGCAAATATGCAGTGTCACTGTAATTCAGCCGCAGTTCTTCTCCGTAATCTTCCGAACTTCTGTTGAAATAACTGCTCTTTAGATTTTTAATATGCTTTTTCCCATCCTCTCTTAAGTTGATAACCATTTCCTGTACATCTTTGTACGCATCCTTCTCGTCTTTGGCGGCAGTCATCCTCTCATATGACGGAGACAACACAAAATCTCTTACTTCCGTTATTTCAAGGCTCTTCTCATGGTCCGCAGCCGCAATCTCATAAAGATTTTGCAGCTTCCCGGCATCAGCGATTGCCTTATTATAGAGTTTCTCTGTAGCCGGGTTGTTCAGCAGCTCCGCGGCATCTGCGAAACATACATAAGCCTTTGATAGAGCTTTGACCACAGCTTCACCCACTAATGCGATCAGTCCTGTTTCCTTACATGGGTTTTCTGTATTCATATTCTCTATTTTAGTTGACGCCCAGTCCATGTAATGAGGAATGCTTCTAAGATTATCATATAATGTCTTTATATTTTCTTTGATTCTGTAGTCGTTTCTGTCGCTGCTGTACTTAACAAGAAAAGCGGTAAATCTGTCGTAGTTCTCTTCAAACCTTTTCTCAAAGAGTTCATTTATTGCCTTATCCTTCATTATTTTTGCCTGAACTTCATCGCAGATTCCGAATCCCGGCTCCAGATTTGTTAAGTAAAAATATCTCCTGATTATATCAATACAGAACGAATGGAATGTACTTATTCCGGCACCCGGCAGCAATCTCAGCTGTCTGGTTAGAAACTCTCTGTCAGCCATCGGGTTCTCAAGCTCGTAGTTGATGGCACTTTCCAGTCTCTCTTTCATTTCCGATGCTGCAGCCTTCGTGAAAGTTGTTATCAGAAATCTGTCAATATCCGTCTTATCCGTTATTACCAGCTGCTTGATCCGCTCAACAAGCACACTTGTTTTCCCCGAGCCCGCTGCCGCTGAAACGAGAATATTGCTGTTTCTTGTTTCTATAGTTTTAAGTTGTGCATCCGTCCAGTTTGACATGCTTATTTACCTCACTAATTTATAGGCATATTATACCACATTGTGGTATAATTATTTTGTATATTTAAGGAGGAGCAATAGATGAAAAGACCTACTGTGTTAATGATTCTCGATGGATACGGTCTCAGTCAGAAGGTAGAAGGCAATGCCATCGCAGCTGCCCATAAACCGCATCTTGATGAAATTTTTTCTAAATATCCAATGACTTCGATAAAAGCCTGTGGTCCGGATGTGGGTTTGCCTGATGGCCAGATGGGAAATTCTGAAGTGGGACACCTGAATATGGGAGCCGGAAGAATAGTATATCAGGAACTGACTAAGATAACCAATTCCATTGAGGACGGTGATTTTTTTGAGAACGAAGCCTTTTCTAAAGCTATCGAACATGTAAAAAAGAACAGCTCCACCCTCCATCTGCTGGGTCTCCTGTCTGACGGCGGAGTACACAGCCATATTAATCACCTTCTGGCACTGATTGATTTGGCAAAGAAGGAAGACATAGATAAGCTTTGCGTGCACTGTTTCCTTGACGGTCGTGATGTACCTCCTAAAAGTGCACTTAAATACATGGATATACTTACCTCACACATGAAAAATGTGAATCTGGGCAGAATCGGTGTTGTCAGCGGCAGATATTACGCAATGGACAGGGATAAGCGCTGGGAACGTCTCGTCAAAGCCTATGATGCCATGACTCTCGGCGAAGGATTCCGGGCACCGACAGGAAGAGCCGCTATCGAAGCTGCCTACGAGCGCGATGAAAGTGATGAATTCGTTCAGCCTACTGTTGTGGACGGAGCTTGGCCTGTTGACGACGGAGACTCCCTGATAATGTTCAATTTCAGACCGGACAGAGCACGAGAAATCACACGGGCATTTGTTGATGATGGCTTTGATGACTTTGCGTTTAAAAGAAAAAAGAAGGTTTCGAATATCTGCTACATCTGTATGACGCAATACGATGCGGAAATGCCTAATGTAACTCTCGCATACCCTCCTGAAACTCCGAAGAACACTCTTGGCTCTTATATTTCATCCCTGGGTTTGAATCAGCTGAGAATTGCAGAGACAGAAAAATATGCACATGTTACCTTCTTCTTTAACGGAGGTGTTGAAGAACCCGAAAAGGGAGAGGATCGTATACTTGTTCCTTCACCAAAGGTTCCGACATACGACATGAAGCCTGAAATGAGCGCTTTTGAAGTCACCGAACGTGTCCTCGAAGCTGTCTCAGCAGATAAATATGATCTTATTGTATTGAATTTTGCCAACGCTGATATGGTTGGACATACGGGCGTTATGGATGCCGCTGTCAAAGCCATAGAAGCTTTGGATAAATGCGTACCTCGCATTGTTGATGCCGTACTTGCCGCAGGCGGACAGATACTTCTTACCGCCGACCACGGCAATGCTGACGAAATGCTTGATGCCGACGGGAATGTCCTGACAGCCCATTCGCTTAACGAAGTGCCTTTGGTAAATATATCCGAGGATGCCCTTCCCCTTTGTGACGGCGGCAGACTCTGTGATATAGCACCTACACTGCTTGAACTGATGGGTCTGGAACAGCCTGATGAAATGACAGGCCATTCACTTTTATGTCAAGGCAACTCCCGGGAACTTAACGTATATACCGCAGAGAGGTGAAAAAATGAATATTTTAGAAGCTAAAGAAACCATAATAAGAGCCGGTAAAGAGCTTACCGAGATTGGATTTCTGTCAAGGACTTTCGGCAATATAAGCTGTCGTATTAATTCAAATAATTCCTATTATCGCGACGGCAGTTTCGCAATCACCCCGAGCGGCAAGAACTATCTTAAGCTTTCTCCTGATGAAATAGTAGAAATGAGTTTGACGGATTACAATTATGACAAGAATTTCAGACCGTCAATGGAGTACAGGCTTCATGGTGAAGTTTATAGAATGCATCCTGATGCCAATTTCGTCATCTACACAACCCAGGCAAATGCTTCAGCAGTTTCCGCCATGGGTCTAAATGTCGTTAAACTGGATAAAGAGTATTCCGGTATCGGCGACTTCATCATCTGCGGAGAATACGGTATGTCAGGCAGCTTGAGGCTTTACGGTCACGTGGCAAATGCTCTGAAAGAGTCTGTCGGAAAGGCCATTCTGATGAAAAATCATGGCGCTCTTATATTCGGTTCATCGTACGAAGAAGCTCTTGATATTTCAAAGAATCTTGAAGAAGCCTGTGCCGTTTATCTAAGAGGCATAGGCGTTGAACCTCAGAGTACGGGAGAGTGTGTTCTGCAAAAGTGGAATACTAATGCCAATTTAGAGAAATATATGTCTGTAAGAGAAACTCTCCCGGCTTATGTGGAAGACTTTGCACAAGTCTTCGGTCCTGAGATTAAAATCCTTGAATCCTGCACTAAAAAGCAGTATGAAGATGCTGTCTCCAAGGGGCAAACTATTCTTGTTCGCGGCCGCGGATTTTTATGCTCCGGCGATGACTGCGAGGTAAAGGCCCGCCTCATCGAAAAAAACACTATTGCCGCTCTGGCAGCCATCGGGGTGAAACCGCTGGACCCGTTAGTCTCCATGCTGCTTAACAAAAAATACATGTTTATGTATTCGAAACTTAAGTAGAAATAAATCTACAGCAGTTCCTTTCTGCTCAGGTTGATTCTGCCCTGAGAATCTATTTCGATGACTTTAACTTTTACCTCATCACCTATATTCAGAACATCTTCAACTTTATCGATTCTTTCCCTGGCAATCTTGCTTATGTGTATAAGTCCCTCCTTGCCGGGCAGAATTTCAACAAAGGCGCCGAAGTTCATGATTCTTGTAACCTTACCCTCATATATTTCACCCGGTTCAGGTTCCTTAATGAGCATTTCGATTTCTTTCTTGGCGGCTTCCAGGCTGTCTCCGTCAGGAGATGCTATAAACACCATACCGTCATCGTTAATATCAATCTTAACGCCCGTTTTGTCAATGATGCCGTTGATGGTTTCGCCTCCCTTGCCGATAATTGTTCTGATCTGATCGATCTCAACCTGCATAGTCAGAATTCTCGGTGCATACGGAGAAAGTTCCTTCTTTGGTTCAGGCAGTTCTTCCAGCATAGCATCCATTATATGCATTCTGCCTTCCTTTGCCTGTGAAAGAGCCTGCTCAAGAATTTCTCTTGAAAGTCCGTGAACCTTAATATCCATCTGAATTGCGGTTATACCCTTTGCAGTGCCGGTTACCTTGAAGTCCATGTCACCCAGAAAATCTTCCATTCCCTGAATGTCCGAAAGAATAGCCATCTTTGATGAACCATCATCTTCAACTCTCTCGATAAGACCCATTGCTATACCCGATACCGGGGCTTTGATGGGCACACCCGCATCCATCAGAGCCAGACAGGCTCCGCATGTCGACGCCATGGAACTTGATCCGTTTGATGACAGCACTTCGGATACCACCCTGATGGCATAAGGGAATTCTTCTTCCTCCGGAAGAACCGGAACGAGGGCCTTTTCCGCCAGCGCACCATGACCGATCTCTCTCCTACCGGGGCTTTTCATTCTTCCGGCTTCACCTGTAGAATAAGGCGGGAAGTTGTAGTGATGCATATATCTCTTTTCCGTCTGCTCGGTAATTCCGTCAATGGTCTGTTTTTCACTGAGAAGACCCAGCGTACATATTGACAACACCTGAGTCTGTCCTCGCTTAAAGAGACCTGTCCCATGAGTCCTCGGCAGAACTCCGTGATCAATCCACAGAGGTCTGACTTCATCCAATTTACGGTTGTCCGGACGAACACCCTCGTCAAGAATCATTTTTCTTACCTGTTCTTTGGTTATGTCGTAGAGAACGCTGTTTATATCCTTGGTATTATCCGGGTATATTTCGCCAAAATATTCCCTGGCATCTGCTTCAACAGCATCAATATTTTCCTGTCTTTCCAGCTTGTCAAAAGTCCGTATAGCTTCTTTCATCTTGTTTTCTGCGTAATTTCTTACGGCAGTATCAATATCTTCAGGAACCTTATATAATTCAAGCTCCATCTTAGGCCGACCCACTTCGGTAACAATCTGTTCGATGAATTCAACAATCCTCTTGATCTCTTCATGTGCGAACATTATTGCATCCAGCATGACATCTTCGGGGATCTCATCGGCACCGGCCTCAACCATCATGATGGCATCCTTGGTTCCGGATACTGTCATATGCAGGACAGATTCTTCTCTCTGAGCTTCCGAAGGGTTGATTACAAACTGTCCGTCTATCATTCCCACAATAACCGAACCGGTAGGTCCTTCCCACGGAATATCGGAAATTGACAGAGCAATTGAAGAACCAATCATTGCCGCAATTTCGCTCGGTGCATCGTTGTCAACACACATAACAGTTGCCACAACCTGAACATCATTAAAAAAGCCTTTCGGAAAAAGGGGTCTTAATGGTCTGTCCATAAGTCTGGAGCAAAGCACAGCTCTTTCCGAAGGTCTGCCCTCTCTCTTGATAAATCCGCCGGGAATCTTTCCTGCAGCATACATCTTTTCTTCATAATCGCACGACAGCGGGAAGAAGTCGATATCCTCTCTCGGCTCTCTGGATGCACATGCGGTAACACTTACAACAGTATCACCGTATCTTATCCATGCCTGTCCATTGGCCAGCTCACAAACTTTGCCTATTTCAACTTCCATAAGCTTGCCGCCGATTGCTGTCCTGAATGTCTTATAATCTTCATACTTCATAATTTACAACTACCTCCTGTAAATTGCACTTCCTGTGCCAATAAGGCACTGACTTAAATATGTAAAAAATGAAGCGGAGTTTTTCACCCCGCCTCGAATTACCGTTAGTAAACTTCGCCAGCCGGGACTACTTCCTAAGTCCTAATCTGGCAATCAGATTTCTGTATCTTTCCAGATCGCTTTCCCTCAGGTAGTTCAGAAGATTTCTTCTCTGACCAACCATCTTCAGGAGACCTCTTCTTGAGTGATGGTCCTTATTGTGAACCTTCAGGTGTTCATTAAGGTCATTGATTCTGTAAGTGAGGATAGCAATCTGAACCTCAGGGGAACCCGTGTCACCTTCCTGTCGTTGATACTCTCTGATGATTTCCGCTTTCTTTTCTGTAGTAATCATTGTAATTTCCTCCATTTTCTTTAATTCACCTGTCACCGGGTTGCCGCCGGAGTGTCGGGCAACTAAGTCTCAGGTACAATCGCACTGAATTAATATATCATCTATATATGGCCTTTGCAAGCCTTTTTTACAACGCTTCCATCGGTCTTCCATATGGAACTCTCGTGCAAAACCCCTCTCACACATGAGGTTGGATAAACGATACATTCTCTGCCGAGAATTACGCCGGGATTAAGAACACTGTTGCAGCCCACTTCTGCATAATCTCCCAACATGGCACCGACTTTTTTGATTCCCGTTTCAATTTCCCTGTCACTGTCTCTGATCACAACAGGGGTTTTGTCCGACTTTATATTGCTGGTTATTGAGCCGGCTCCCATGTGCGAGCAATATCCCAGAATAGAATCTCCCACATAGTTATAATGTGGGGTCTGAACCCTGTCAAAGAGAATAACATTTTTCAGCTCAACACTGTTTCCAACAACGCATCCGGCACCAACCAGAGCCGAACCTCTTATAAATGCACAGTGTCTCACTTCGGTTTCAGGACCGATAATACACGGGGCACCGATATATGCGGATTGAAAAATCTTGGCAGTCCTGTGAATCCAGACGTGCTCACTGGCCTCTTCATATTCATCCTTTTCCAGACTGCTGCCAAGCCGGACAATCATCTCTTCAATTCCGGCAAGTGCCTCCCATGGATAAGTGAACTGCTCCAGATATTCCTTAGCTATTGTATGATCCAGATTGAACAACTCTTTAATACTGTACATTGGAATTCTCCTTGTCGTTATTTACAGGTTCGGCCTGCCGTTCAATTTGCTTGCCGCATCCTCGTCCAGATATACTGTAACATCCGGATGATCCTGCAGAATCGAAGCCGGGCATTTTATACCTTTCGTCCCTTCAATCATCTCTCTCACTGCATCGGCCTTGTTCTCGCCTGTTGCTATAAGAATTATTTTTTTTGCTCTCATTATGGTTGCAAGACCCTGGGTAATCGCAAGAACAGGAACCTGACTTATATCTCCGCCAAAGAATCTGGCATTATCCGCCCTTGTCTGCTCTGTCAGTTCCATAATATGCGTCTTTGTGTCAAATGGACATCCGGGCTCGTTAAAGGCTATATGTCCATCGGAACCGATACCGAGAACCTGAATATCAACCTCGTACTTATTCATCTCTTTCTCGTATTCCATACATGCTGCCTTCTGATCAGCGGCATTACCGTCAGGAATGTGAATATTATCTTCATTTATGTCTATATGATTAAACAGATTGTCGTGCATGAATGTGTAGTAAGACTCCTTGTGCTCTCTGGGCAGACCCACATATTCATCTAGGTTGAAGGTAACAACATCTCTGTATGAAGTCCCGTTCTCACGATGATCCCTGATCATTTCTTTGTACAGACCAACCGGGGAACTTCCCGTTGCCAGACCCAGAACAGGCCTTTCTCCGGAAAGAACCTCTTTTAACGGCTTAAATGCTTCCTTCGACACTTCATCATATGTTTTCCTGACGACAATCTTTATCATAAGCTAATCTCCCTTCTGATTTAACTCCAGTATTATCCCCCTTATCTGTCGTTATGTCAAACACTTCTGAAGCAAAACCATTATAACACACGATTTATTTTATGTTGACAACATCTGACAATTACAGATAGAATTAAATTATGAAAGAACAATTCTATTTGACAAATGATATAGCAATAATCAACTTCGACATGGGCTGCCCGGAAACCAAATCCGGTCTGCTTAAGACAGAATCTTTTAAATATTTTGCCGTGAAATATATGGAGTATCTCAAAAACAGCGATCCGGATCTCTATGCCTGGGCATCAGCCGGTAAACCTGACCGTAAAGCTGTTGATGATATATGCAGCCTGGCAAGAACCGCTCTGGTTTTTGAGCTTGACGAAATAGAAAACTCATACCTGGAGAACGAAGATAAGTTTCTTGAGTTTATAGAGGGTATATTTGACTTCTGGAAGGATCACCAAAGGTATTCTGTTACAACCAACATGCGGGGGGATTTGGAATCTACAGCCTTTGTTACCCAAGATTCGGAATTTGACCAACTCATCAGATCTACTTTTCGTACCTTGGAGCAGACTGTAATGAGAAAGAAGAACAATGTCTTTCGTCAGCAGCCTTCGGGTACCAACGGCGCCATCGCATGCTACAGACGGGAAATGCCGGAATTCAGCGAAAGATACAAATTTATCGAACAGATAATGTTCATAGGCTCAATAATGCTGAGAACACCTATGATTCTGCATCCTAAATCAAATAAAAGAGAAGGCATTTTTGAAGAGACTTTTAAAAATCCCGCATATGGTTTTATGGGTAACCCCGACGAATATTTTTGCTATCCCGCCAAGGTGGGTGAACTGCTTATATTCATCTGTTTCCACAGGGACTATATTGCCAACGGCATATCCTGCGCCAATCTTTTCGAACTGGCCACTCCTGAAGAAGCACTGAAAAAGCCTGACGGCATTGTGCTTTTCGGTAATCCGGACGGGTTGGATAAGTGTTCTTTCTATCATGATATGGATGAAAACCTCTGGGTCGGCAGCGTTTCCTCCGGAGATAAAATCGAATATTTCGGATATATGAAAAAGATGGTTCTTACCATCCACAATCTGATAATGCTGCAATGCGGACGTCTTCCTATACATGGTGCCTTTATCAATGTGACCCTGCACAGCGGAGAGAAAAAAGGCATATGTCTTATGGGCGACTCCGGAGCAGGCAAATCCGAAACCATCGAGGCCCTTAAAGCTATGGGCGATGAAAAGATAAAGAAGCTGGAAATAGTATTTGACGACATGGGAACTTTCCATATAGTCGACGGTATACCTTACGCACAGGGAACGGAAATCGGTGCCTTCGTAAGGCTTGATGATCTGGATCCGGGAGCACCATACCGCGACATTAACCGCTCCATTTTCTTCAATCCGGATCAGGACAACTCCCGCGTAATAACGCCTGCGGCTCCTTATTCCGCAATAGTGAAGAACCACCGTATAGATCTTTTTGCATATGCCAATAATTATGATGATGGTACAGGTCTTCGCATAATTGATGATGTTGAAGATGCAAAATCTATTTTCATTCGAGGCATGCGTATGGCCAAGGGCACCACACAGGAAACGGGCCTTTCCGAAACCTATTTCGCCAATCCGTTCGGACCTATGCAAAAACAGAACAAATGCCGGCCTATAATTGAAAAAATGTTCGATTCTCTGCTGGCAAACGGTACTGTGATAGGTGAGATTTTTACCCATCTGGGTTTAGACCCTGATAGTGGTCAAATAAATCTGGCTGCCGAAGCACTGCTTGAATTTATCGAGAAAGAATAAAGTTTAAAAACATTTTCCCACAAAAAATTTAATGGGCTACGATTCACCTTAACGGTTTAATCGTAGCCCATTACTGGTCGATTTGCAACACCCTCATTTCACAGTATTCCTTTCCAACCAATCTTTCGGATGAGTATTCATACTCTTCCAATCATCAGCTTCGACTCCCGGCTCATAGCTCTCAACTAACTCGCCTGATTCTTTCCCCACTTCCGATTCTTATTATTACTTCACTTCGGGCGGCTTACCTGAGCTCTCATTTTTCAGTCTTCCATCCTGATCTCTCTACCCGGTCATCCCATCCGGATACCTTGTTCAGGTTTCGGTCCTGACCCCTTATGGGCTTCCATTCCCGACTTCATCGGGTCTCCCCTCCGGGCTTCCTGCTCCTTGTGGTTCGCTCTCTACCCGACTGTTTTCGGACAGCAACGGTAGTTTTCACTCTTTTAGGAGTCTGGTTTGATAATTTATATTCACAAAGGGCTTTCGGTCTGCGACCTTCCCTTTCGTTGTGTTCATCATACTATCACGATAAAGTGAAGTCAAGGTTTAAATAGTTTTTAAATTGTTTTTATTCTGATATTTCTGATTATTTATAACATGCCCCTCTCTCTATGGTATGCTTTTGCAGCTATACAGTCGCTCTTTATCTGCGCACTCAATGCTTCAACACTCTCAAACTTGAGTTCCTCCCGTGTCTTTTTGATAAATTCAACACGAATCTTCTTGCCATAGAGCTCGCGGTCAAAATTGAAAATATGAGTTTCTACATTTTTGTTATATGTACCGACAGTGGGCTTGACCCCAACATTGGTAATACTGGGATATTGTTCACCGTTATATGTGCATATCGTCGTATACACACCGTTCGGCGGAGTAACCATACTTTCATCAATGATGAGATTGGATGTAGGAAATCCGATGGTTCTTCCCAGCTTGTTTCCAACAACCACTTCTCCTTCAATGGCATACATTCTCCCAAGAAATTTAGAGCATTCCTCCATACGACCTTCTTCTATCAGCTTTCTGATATAGGTGCAGCTGACAACCACACCGTCGATCTCATATGGTTCCTGAACATGAATTCCAAAGCCGTGTTTCAATCCCTCGCGCATGAGCACCTCCGGTGTCCCGGCTCCGTTGTGCCCGAATCTGTAATTAAATCCGCAATAGGCTTCCCTTATGTTGAATTTATCAACCAAAATATCTTTAATAAATCTTTCCGGGGTCATTTGAAGAATTTCCTTATCAAAGGGAATGTTGAACATATAATCAACACCCAGCCGCTCTATTATTGCGGCCTTCTCATCCGCATAAAGTATGTTTTTTACGCGGGGAACGCTTGAAAGAACCGTACTGGTATGATTGGAAAATGTGAAAACCGCACTTTTAAGGTCCGCAGCATTGGCGGTCTTAACCGTTCTTCCGATGATTTCCTGGTGTCCCCTGTGAATGCCATCGAAATTGCCGAGTGCCACTACAGTGGGTTCTATGTTATTTACTTTTGATAAACTGCTGAATATTTTCATAATTATCTTTTCGGTACAAAAACTTTATCCGCCTTCATCTCTTGACTTCTGTGATCCAGGAATCCCGTTCCGAGGAATTGACGGGTATCCCTTTCATAGATTTTATATATGAAATCATATCTTCTTCCGCGTGCATTACAAGGTACTTTTCCGGTTAAATTATTTTTCGGAATATCAGGCTCTTTTTCTATGGCAATCCGATTAAGTCGGATGGCATTTCCCCGACTGAAATACACAGCACGATCTGCAGGCAGTGAAGCCGACCCGAAATGTGCCAGCGGATAATCTGCGGGAACAAGCAAAGTCTCCAGCATTTCAGCCACATATCTCTGCAAATCCTTGTCCTGCCCTGCAACTGCGTTAAGCCTTTTTATTTCCTCAACACTGATAGCGTCATCGGATAGTTCAATGTTTCCCACCTTTACTCTTTCAAGAGCTGTCATTACACAGCCGCAACCCAGCTTATCCCCCAAATCGTTGCATATTGTTCTTATATAAGTCCCTTTGGAGCATGTTACCCTGAAAGAAAATTCGAGTCTTTTCATATCAGCGAAGAGAAGTTCTATCTCTTTGATATATACTTTGCGCGGTTTTATTTCAACATCAATTTTTTCGCCGTTGTGTGCATACTCATACATACGTTTTCCGTTTATTCTCACGGCTGAATAATTAGGCGGGGTCTGGTCAATATTCCCGGCAAACTCAGCAAGACCACTTTTTATTGACCTTTCGGTTATACTTTTTCGCACATCATTCGGGGGCATGACCTCTTTTAATTCCCCCCAGATATCCTGAGTATCCGAAATTATTCCCGGTCTGGCGGTGCATATATATGTTTTGTAATCCAGATCCAGATATTCCATTATTCTGGTAGCCTGACCCACAAAAATGGGCAGCAGACCCGTAGCCATAGGATCCAGCGTTCCTCCATGCCCTACTTTTTTAACTCCCGAAACTCTAAATGCACGTTTGCAGACTGCAACACAGTCACTTGATGTCCACCTCTGCGGTTTATTCAGAATAAGTATCCCGTCTTTCATAAGGCATGCATTCCTATCTGAGCCTTCACCTTATTGACTGCTTCATCTAATCCGCAGTTCAGCGTACATCCTGCCGCTTTCACATGACCGCCGCCGTCAAGGGCAGCAGCAATGCTGCCCACATCACCATATGTCTTGGCACGCATGCTTACCCTGACCTTATCGGATGCGATCTCTTTAAGAACAAAAGCATATTCAACGCCTTCAATATCTCGAATTATATTTATAACCTCTTCGGCATGCTCCATGTCTGCATCAAATCTCTTAAGCATTTCGCAGGTTATGGAGACAAATGCAACTCTGCCTTCTGCCAGCAGCTCCATGTTGCCAACCGCTGCAGCTTCAACGCGAAGCTGGCGAATATCTTTCCGTTGGTACAAATTGACCATAATTTTATTATAGTCAACCCCTATATCCATGAGTTCAGCTGAAATTCGAAGAGTATCAGCCGTTGTATTGGCATATTTAAAGTTGCCTGTATCTGAACTTAAAGCTGTAAGCAGAGCATTTGCAACGGTTCTGTCAATTTGACAGTTCATTTCGCCCAGCAGCCTCCATACGATCTGAGCAGTAGCTGCCTCAGCCGGATCTATATAGTAATAATCAGCCCGACACTCATGTGCTATGTGATGATCTATAACCATGGTTATTCTGCCGCTTTCAAAAACACCCTCAAGTCCGGGGATTCTGGATATATCACTGCAATCCACACATATGCAGACATCCGGTTCGGAAATTATGTTTTTCCTGGTGGTGGTGAATCTTTCTCCCTCTCCATCATCAAGAAATGCTACATATTCCGTCAAGGGTGCTTCCGTAAGAACATAGGCTTTCTTTCCTCCGGCCCTCATAACACTGCATAGAGCAACACAAGAACCGATGGCATCGCCATCGGCATTTTCATGCGGAAAAAACAGCACACTGCCGGCTCTTTCCAGAATCTTTCCTATTTCTTTCAGTGAGGTATTAGCTATCATAACTTGCTGATAATTCCTTCTATGTGCCTGCTGTATTCCAGTGAATTGTCCACCTTAAAAACAAGTTCCGGCACATGTCTGAGTTTCATCTTATGTCCGATTTCCTTTCTGATATAACCTCTGGCACCTCTGAAAGCGTCCAGTATGTCAGCTTTTTGTTCAGCAGCCTTGTCGGTATCAGTGCTCAAATTCATTGATGAGAAATATATTGTTGCATAACTGTTATCCGAAGTTACTTCCACAGCTGTAATGCTTACCATTGAATTCAGGCGTGGATCCTTGAGTCCATGAAGAAGCATATCACTTACGATTTTTCTGATCTCCTCGCCAATTCTGCCCTGTCTGTATCCTTTACCCATTACGTAATCCTTTGTTACTTTCTTTCAATCTCTTCCATAGTAAAACATTCGATTATGTCGCCTTCCTTGATATCGTTGTAATTCTCTATGCCGATACCACATTCATAACCTTGATTAACTTCCCTGACATCATCCTTAAATCTCTTGAGAGATGATATTTTACCTTCATGGATTACGATGCCGTCCCTGACCAGCCTGATCTTTTCATTGCGCACAACCTTACCGTCCGTAACATACGCACCGCCGATGATTCCGACACCCGGCACCTTAAAGGTTGTTCTGATTTCAACTGTCCCGAGAACGACTTCTCTGAATTCAGGATCCAGCATACCCTTCATGGCAGCCTCAACATCATCCAGAATGTTGTAGATAACACTGTATGTTCTAATCTGTATTCCATCTCTATCAGCCATATTTGATACAGTTACACTCGGTCTTACATTAAATCCGATGATTATGGAACCGGAAGTGCCGGCCAGCATTACATCAGATTCATTAACAGCGCCAACACCTGTATGCACGATATTTACCTTTACTTCCTCATTATCTTCAGACAGTTTTTCCAGTGATGTAACTATAGCACCTACAGAACCCTGCACGTCTGCCTTTATTATAAGATTCAGTTCCTTAACTTCACCCTCTTGTATCTGACTGAATAATTCCTCCAGTGTGGAGCTGGCATTACGAGCCATGATTTCCTGTCTCACTTTAATCTGTCTGTTATATGCGATTTCCTTAGCCTGACCGGATCTCTTGACCGCATTGAATACATCCCCCGCAACAGGGACATCAGACAATCCCAGTATTTCCACTGCAGTTGCCGGACCGGATTTCTTAAGTTTCTCGCCGTGACTGTTTGTCATAAGTCTGATTTTGCCGGAACAGGTTCCTGCAACAATACTCATATCCGCCCTCAGTGTTCCGTTCAGAATCAGCAGCGAAGCCACCGGACCCTTGGACTTGTCAAGCCTGGCTTCCAGTACGGTACCCAGAGCAAGTCTGTTGGGATTTGCCTTGAGCTCCAGCACTTCTGCCTGCAGCAGAATCATCTCCAGTAAATTGGTTATACCGTCACCCGTCTTAGCGGATACCGGTACGCTGATAACGTCGCCGCCCCAGTCTTCTACCAGAACACCGTGCTCAGCCAAATCCTTTTTTACCATATCAGGATTTGCAGATGGCTTATCCATCTTGTTTATTGCCACTATTATAGGAACTCCCGCGGCCTTTGCATGACTTATGGATTCAATAGTCTGCGGCTTAACACTGTCATCGGCAGCCACTACCAGAATTGCTATATCCGTTGCATGTGCACCGCGGGCTCTCATGGCTGTGAACGCCTCGTGTCCCGGAGTATCCAGAAAAACAATTTTCTGCCCGTGTATTTCCACTTCCGATGCTCCTATGTGCTGAGTTATACCTCCCGATTCTCTTGCGGTAACATTTGTGTTTCTGATCGCATCAAGGAGAGATGTCTTACCGTGGTCAACGTGACCCATTACTGTAATGATAGGTGCTCTGTCCTGAAGATCTTCTTCCTTATCTTCAAAAATCTCTATTCCGTCCTCTTCCTGATATTCTTCTTCTTCATCGATGACCCCTATGGCAATCGCCAGACCCAGTTCATCAGCCAGTAGCTGTACGGTATCTTCGTCCAGATTCTGGTTCTGATTTGCCATGACGCCCATCTTCATCAGAGTCATAATAACCTGAGAAATAGTTGTCTTTGTCTGTTCTGCGAAGCCAAGAACGGTAATGGGAACATTGAGGAGTATAGTTCCTGCAGGAAGTTCAATCTTAGGCTCTGTTTCTTCCGCTTTAGGCTTACTCTGTCTCTTAGGTCTGACCTGTTTCTCAAGTGACTTAAGCTCAGGTTTGCCGCTCTGCCTGCGGGCACCTCTTTCCAGCTTTGAATACTTATCTTTTTCCTTATCTCTGTCTCTGGCTCTGTTCTTTTTAGTGGAGGATTTTGCCGCCGCCGGTGCAGAGACAGCTTCTTTCTCGTCTTTACGGGATGGACGAGCCGGTCTGTCGGAGGATCTGACAGGCTTTTCAGCAGCTTTTTTTTCAGCGGCTTTTTTTTCAGCAGCCTTATTTGCGGCAGCTTTTTTAGCCGCAACACGTTTTTCTTTCGCTTCGGCTTCTTCTTTTCTTACATCCTCTGCTTTCTTAACAACTTTAATGTTACTTCTTGTCTTCTTTTCTTCTTCTATTGCAGGTTTTTCCGGTTTGACGGGTGCGTCCTTGACCTTGGCTTTCGTGGCTTCTCTTGTCTTTTCAGCCTCTTCCTTGGCGATTCTCTCTTCAAGTTTGGCCTTGGAGACAACGGGCTGTCCTGCCGCCGGTTTAGGCCTGCCTTCCACTTCCTTAGGTACAACAGGCTTGCCAACAGGTACTTTCGGAGATTGTGCAGGCTCCGGTGGCGTGGTTTTTTTGGCAGCAGCTTTTTTCATTTCAGGCATCTTAATATTGGCCGCCTTTACCGTTACCTTAGGTTCGTCGTCCTTCTTTTCTGTTTCATTCTTTTTACCGGTGCTTCTTCTTGCAACCTTGGTTTCCTTTTGAGCACCGCTTCGCACAATAGTGTTCTTTACAACCATACCGTCAATATCCGACATTTCATCATCCACAGATGATACATCAATTCCCATTGATATGGCCTTCTCCAACACTTCGGCATCGCTCATTTTCAGTTCGGTCGCTAAATCCTTTATTTTCATACGCACATCCTCCTTTATGCTATGATTGGTCAATCTCCTTAAGTATTACATCCGCAAAATTTCTCTCCAGTACAGCGAATACCTGCCTTCCTGCGGCTCCCGTTGCCTGTGACATTTCTTCGCTTTTGCCGTACTTCACGAATTTCACACTGTTTTTCCTTATTGCTTTCATTATTTTCTTCTCGCTTCCCTCGGAAATATCTTCAGCCAGAATTACAAGTCTCACCTTGCCTCTTGCCATATTCAGGATGCAGGTGCTTACTCCCGACACCAGATTTCCTGATTTTCTGGCGAAGCCCATATATTTGAGCACTTTACTCTTCATAGGCTTTGAGCTCCTCAAAAATCCTGTCAGTCTCCTCCCTCGGTATTTCCGCTTCAAAATTTCTCTGCAAAGCTTTTCGCTTCTGCGCTTTATCCATACATTGGGAGGTTTTGCACAAATATACTCCTCTGCCTTTCGCTTTCCCTGTTGGATCCACTGAGAGCATACCCTCATAGTAAGCGATTCTTATCATGCTGTTCTTTGGTTTTGATTCCATGCAGCCGACACAGCGGCGCATTGGTACCTTTTTAGTTTTCTTCATCACGGTACTCATCTTCATATTCCTCATCATACCCTTCTTCACCGAAGTACTGAGTATGACTCTTGATATCTATCTTCCATCCGCACAGTCTTGCTGCCAGTCTGACATTCTGACCTTCCTTTCCGATTGCCAGTGAAAGCTGATAATCGGGAACAACCACTGTTGCGGATCTTTCCTCTTCGTCTACGATTACTTCTTCAACCTTGGCGGGACTGAGTACGTTCTTTATGAGGATTCTCGGATCTTCATCCCATGTGGTTATATCTATCTTCTCACCCCATAGCTCATCGACAATGTTTCTTACCCTGCTTCCGCCTGTTCCTACACATGCTCCTACCGGATCCACATCTTCATCCTCTGTATATACGGCAATCTTTGTCCTTGAGCCTGCTTCTCTGGCAATACTCTTGATTTCAACAATTCCATCCTCTATTTCCGGAACCTCCAGCTCAAACAGCTTTTCTACAAAGCCCGGATGGGTTCTTGAAAGGAAAATCTGAGGACCCTTGGCACTCTTTCGTACATCCATTATGTAAGCCTTGATTCTGTCGTTTACCTTATATTTCTCGCCTGCAGCTCTTTCGCCTGCAACAAGCAGCCCTTCTGTGTTGCCTATGTTTACAAAGATAGTATCATTGCTGATTCTCTGTACTATTCCGGTAACCAGTTCCCCCTGTCTTTCAATATAGTTATCAAAGACCATGCCTCTTTCGGCTTCTCTGATTCTCTGAACCACTACCTGTTTGGCAGTCTGTGCGGCAATTCTTCTGAAGTTTTTAGGTGTCACGTGATACTCTACAACATCGCCCGCCTGGTACCTTTCGTCAATTTCCAGAGCTTCCTCAAGAGAGATTTCAACTGTTTCATCTGCCACCTCTTCTACAACATTCTTCTGCATAAAGACTTCAACATCACCGGTTTCTTCATTCATATCCACTCGCACATTTGCTGCCGTACCGTAATCCTTTTTGTATGCGGAAACGAGAGCTGACTCTATGGCTTCCATAAGCATATCCTTAGGTATACCCTTTTCTTTTGCCAGATCATTAATCGCATTCATGAATTCACTCATATTCTCTTCCTCTCTCCTGTGAAATAACAAATAATTTTTCTCTTTTAAAATATTACTGCCAGCCTGGCCTTGGCTATTTCCGTCAGCTGCAGATTCCATTCCATGCCATTGTCTGCCTTAACCTTGACGGATTCACCATCAAAGGCGGATAATATCCCTTCAATATTCTTTGTTCCGTCAATGGACTTATAGAGTTTAACTTCCACACGGCTGCCTACATAGCGGCTGTAATGTCGGGGTTTAACCAGCTGTCTGTCCATGCCCGGAGAACTTACCTCCAGATAGTAGTTCTGTTCAATCGGATCTTCCTCATCCAGCCTTGTACTCAGATATCTGGAAACCTTTTCACAATCTGCAGTCCCTATATACTGCGGTTTGCCTTCTCCATCGGTCGCTCTGCTATTATCCAGATCGATATAGACTCTCAGGAACCGGTCCTTTCCCTCTTTTACGAATTCTATATGATACAACTCATAGCCGTTTTCATTCAGAAAATCTGCCAGAATCTCCTCCACTATTTCGCTTATTTTTTTCTTTGCCATTTAATGCCTCCGATATATCCCATAAAATAAGAGCGGGTTGGGAGCCCACTCTTACTGTAACTTCTATTCGACCATAATAGAGATTATCATATAAATATTGAAATTGCAAGGGTTTTACTAAAAGAAGCTGATCTGTGCGAATTCCGGGAGACCTTCCAAGACGCCATGCTTGCGCAGCTCTTCAAGTGCCGATTTATTAATTCGTCCCCTCTCGCTTACATCCTCCACTGTTTCGTAAGGCCGCTCATTGTAGGCCGATACAAAAGCTTTTGCGGCTCCCCCTCCTATACCGTTTAATGCTACAAATGGCAATATTACCTTACCATCGTGTACTCCGAACTTCAATGAATCGGAAATGCCCAGCTTAGGCGGCATCATTTCAATACCTCTTGCATAGAGCTCGCGTCCGATCTCAAGAACGGCAATATCGTCATCTTCCTTCTTCGAAGTATCGGATATTGCCAGCTCCCTAAGCTTGTCTGCTATAGCCTTTGGCCCGGCCAGCATTACATCAGCATTAAAGTTGGTAACTTTAGCCGTCAGAAATGCAGCATAGAACTCTGCCGGATGGTAGACCTTGTAATATGCTATTCGATTGGACATCATAACATAGGCAACAGCATGAGCCCTGGGGAACATATATTTGATCTTGTTGCAGGAATCGATATACCATCCGGGCACGTTGTTTTCTTCCATGATAGTTGTCTGTTCTTTCGTCAGTCCTCTGCCTCTGCGCACTCTCTCCATTATGGTAAATGCATCACCGTTTGTCAGCCCTTTTTGCCGGAGATAGTTCATTATATCGTCTCGTGTCGCTATAGCTTCCTTCATGGTCGCAACATTGTTTACTATCAGTTCCCGGGCATTGCCCAGCCACACATCTGTTCCATGTGAGAACCCGGATATTCTTATCAGCTCTTCAACTGTCGTGGGCTTAACATCATCCAGCATCTGCCTTACGAAGTTTGTGCCGAATTCAGGTATTCCATAACTTCCGTGTGCTGCGGGATAATCCGGATCTCTTATACCCAACTCAGATATACCCGTAAATATGCTGAGTACTTTAGGGTCGTTTATCGGCACAGTCAGGGGATCCACACCCGTCATATCCTGAAGATGCTTGATCATAGAAGGAGCATCGTGACCCAGAATGTCCAGCTTCAGCAGGTTTTGATCTATGGAATGATAGTCAAAATGAGTAGTTATAATATCACTGTTCATGTCGTTCGCCGGACGCTGCACGGGACAGAACTCATATATTTCATGTCCATCCGGCACGATGATTACACCGCCGGGATGCTGGCCCGTTGTTCTTTTTACCCCCTCACAGCTCATACTGAGCCTGTCCAGCTCTGTTTTATTTACTTTTATTCCGCGTTCCTCGCAGTATTTGGCCACAAAGCCGAAGGCTGTTTTGCCCTTAACCGTACCTATTGTCCCTGCTTTGAACACATTGCCGGTACCAAAAATATCCTCAACATATTTTTGAGCGGTTGCCTGGTATTCTCCGGCAAAATTCAAATCTATATCCGGCTCTTTGTTCGCATCAAATCCCAGAAAGGTTTCAAAAGGTATCTTGAAACCCTCCCTGTCGTATTTGCTTCCGCATTTCGGACATTCCTTAGCCGGCATATCAACACCGCAATCATATTCGCTCGCATCTCCCCATTCCAGATTCCTGCATTCAGGACAGAGGTAATGTGGGGGCAGCGGATTAACCTCCGTAATTCCGGACATTGTTGCCACGAAAGAAGATCCTACTGAACCTCTGGAGCCGACCAGAAAACCGTCCTCCATGGATTTCTTTACCAGCATTTCGGCAGAACGGTACATTACCGCATAACCGTTATCTATAATTGCGTTCAGTTCCCTGTCAAGTCTGGCCCGGATTTCTTCAGGCAGAGGACTGCCGTACATTGCAGCAGCTCTCTCCTCACAGGCTTTGCGTAAATCCTCCTCAGCTTCGTCTATTTCAGGAGGAAACCTGCCCTCGGGGACGGGCTTCATAGGCTCAATCATGTCCGCTATGAGACCGGTGTTATCGATAACGACTCTCCGCGCCGTTTCTTCACCCAGATAAGAAAATTCCTCCATCATTTCATCTGTGGTTCTGAAATACAGTCCTTCATCACCTTCAACATCCTTGTACCCCTGACCGGCCATTATTATTCGCCTGTACAGAGCATCCTCCTCATTAAAATAATGAGAATCACAAGTCGCTGCAACCGGTTTGCCCAGCTGATCAGCAATAGATATTATATATCTGTTTATGTCCTTCAAGTCCTCTTCATTTTCAACTGTTCCGTCTTCCATCATGAATCTGTTGTTTACCAGAGGTTGTATTTCCAGATAGTCGTAGAAGGAAGCTGTTTCTTTAATTTTGTCATCTGACAGGCCCTTTCTTATGGCTCTGTAAACCTCTCCCGCCTCGCAGGCAGACCCTAAAATCAGACCACCTCTGTACTTCTCCAGTACAGACCTCGGTATTCTCGGTTTCTTGTAGAAATAGTTGAGATGAGACAGGGAAACCAGTCTGTAAAGATTGGCAAGTCCCTCCCGGTTCCTGGCCAGGATAATAATGTGATAGGAAGGATTGGATTTGTAATCGAGTCCCTCAGGGGAATCATTCGGAAAATCGTTGACCAGATAACCCTCACATCCATATATAATCTTTATGTTTTCCGCCGCCTGTGCCGCATCGGGGAACGCCTGAACCACTCCATGATCGGTAATTGCAATAGCCTTATGCCCCCACTTCTCCGCGGTCTTAACCAGTGCAGCCGTTTCGTTAAGACCATCCATGGCACTCATCTTTGTATGACAGTGAAGCTCCACTCTCTTCTTAGGATAGGTGTCCGTTCTTTCCCTCTTGTCCGCCCTCTCAATGCTGTCAGCCATGACTGTCACACTGTTGTCGAATCTGTCCCACTGTGCTTTTCCTTTAATTTTCACATGGGTTCCGTCAGGCAGATTTTCGGCAATATGGTTCCACTTTTCATTCATCAAAAAGGCTTTAACGCAAATGCTGGCCCTTTTGTCAGTTACGAAAAGACTTGCTAGCTTCCTGTCCTTTGTAACGGTTCTTGAATCCTTCCCAAAGATCTCTCCCTCAATAATCACACCGCCGCTTTCGGAGCCGATGGAGGATATTGATACGGGCTCTCCCTTTATGGGCTTTCCCATAATGACATTGTCCTGCACGGGTGCATTTTTGCGGTTGCCGGAATCGCCATTTAAAGGCACCTCACGCCCTTTGACATCCTTATACTCAATGTTAAGTTCTATATCTCCGACATCCTTTACCGCTCTTTTTATTCTGTCCCTGACCTCAGCAAGGGTCCCCGGTGACAACACGAAATTAAGCTCCATCTCCAGCGTAAGCACATGACTCTCGCTGTTGATGGAGGCTTTTTTAACTGTCATTTTCAGTTTATCTTCAGTGAAATCCCCCGATTTGGAGAAATCTATCGATTCTATCAGAATCCTTCTCATTATCGCTCCCGTATATATTCTCCTGCCAACTTCAACAGTTCACTGACGATTTCATCTTCTTTGACTTTTCTCAGTGTCTTTCCGCCGGCGAACAGCAACCCTTCGCCCCTGCCGCAGGCAACACCTATATCCGCTTCCTTTGCCTCTCCGGGACCGTTTACGGCACATCCCATTACGGCTATCTTCAAGCCTCTCCCTGCAAAATCTTCTCCCGCTTCCAGCTTTGCGGCTTCTCTCTCAACCTCGTTAGCTATATGCTCCAGATTAACTTCCGTTCTGCCGCAGGTTGGACACGACACAATTTCAATGTGATTTCTCCTTATTCCCAGAGCGGAAAGAAGTGACTTTGCAAAAATTACTTCTTCTACTGGATCTGCCGTCAGAGACACCCTCAAAGTATTTCCTATGCCCTCAAGCAGAAGCGCTCCTATCCCGGCCGCCGACTTTATCTTTCCCATATTAAGCGTGCCGGCTTCCGTTACACCGATATGCAGAGGATAATCGGATCTGACATTAACGATCTTATAGGCATCGTAATTAATCTGCACATCAGATGATTTCAGAGATATAACTATGTCATCAAAATCATGCTTTTCCAGAACAGCTACATTTCGCAGAGCGCTCTCCGCCAAACCTTCTGCGGTAACTCTTCCGTATTTAGCAAGGATATCCCTTTCAAGCGAACCGGAATTAACTCCTACTCTGATCGGTATACCGCAGGCCTTTGCCTTCTTTACAACCGTCTTTATATTATCCTCGGACCCGATGTTCCCCGGATTAATTCTTATTTTGTCGGCTCCTGCATCCATGGCAGCCAGTGCCATTCTGTAATCGAAATGTATGTCGGCAACAACAGGAATACGGGCACGCCTCTTTATTTCCCTGAAACCCTCCGCTGATTCCCTGTCGGGAACCGCCAGCCTGATTATTTCACACCCTGCTTCCTCCAGCCTTCTGACCTGTTCAACACTTGCCTTAACATCACAGGTAGGTGTATTGCACATTGACTGGATGCTTATAGGAGCATCACCTCCGATATTCAGATTTCCGACTTTTATCTTCTTTTTCATCTCATCCTGTCAACTTAAAATATAGGCACAATGAATCGAATCACATCATTAAACGTAACGTAAATCATAAGAGTAAAAAGCAGCATAATGCCTATGAAATGTATTTTCCCCTCCGTTGCATCTGAAACACGCTTGCCGGTAAACAGCCTGATTACAAGAAAAAGCAGCCTGCCTCCGTCAAGTGCAGGGAAGGGGAGCATGTTTATTATAGCCAGATTAAGACTGAGTAATGCTGCCAGATAGATAACATATATAACTCCGGATTTTGCCGCCTCATTAGTGGCATAGACTATTCCCACAGGTCCGGAAAGCTCGCTGACGGATACGCCTCCCGTAAACAGCTGTTTGAGAATGTCCACCATCAGAACAGTCATCTTTCCAGTGTTTCTTATGCCATCGCCGATGGCACCTAAGAAATGGCGCTCTCTTACGGAAGTTATGCCTATAAGATTTCTTCCCGTTTCTTCATCATATTTCAGCTCAACTTCCGTGGTAACTGTTTTGCCGTTTCTGTCCACGGTTATTTCAGCCTTATCATTATCACTGTATCCTATGGTCTGAATTATTTCATCCCAGTCATCGATTTTCTCTCCGTCCACCATGGTTATAGTATCTCCGGGGAGCAGACCGGCTTTTTCTGCTGCAGATTCCTTCTCAACAGTATCCAGCGTATTTGTCGCCGCTCCGATCCAAAAGGAAATGATTATAAGCAGAATAACGCATGTTAACAGGTTCATGAAAGAACCGGCTACCAGTACTAAAGCTCTCTGCCATGCCGGCCGGTTGTTAAATGCCCTCGGCTCCTCAGAATCCTCATCTTCACCCTCCATTGAACAGTATCCTCCTATGGGAAATATTCTCATAGCATAGAGAGTCTCGCCTTTCTGCTTTTTAAAAAAAGCAGGACCCATACCTATAGCAAATTCGTTTACCTTAACTCCGCAAGCTTTGGCAACAACAAAATGACCGAACTCATGAACAAAAATAAGCAGACAAAATATTAAAATTGCATACACTATTGTCATCTCGGGATTATTCCTCCTTTGCCCCTTTTATTAGTTCCCTCACTCTTTCTCTTATTCCCCTGTCTATCTCAAGAACCTTTTCGAGCGTGAGCTCATAATCAGGTTCATGTTCATCCATTATTTTTGCCAGATTATCCTGTATATCAACGAATCTAATCTGTCCTTTAAGAAACATATCAACCAGCACTTCGTTGGCACCGTTCAAAACTACCGGGTAGCTTCCACCCAGACGGCTTGCTTCATAGGCCAGGTCGATGGCTGCGAATACATCTCTGTCTGCCTGATAGAACTTCAGACCGTCATCAAGTGAGAGGAAGTCCAGGCTGATATCCGGATTGCTTTCTGTCAGATTCAACCTTTCCGGATAGGAAAAAGCGTAACTTATCGGTACACGCATATCCGGATTACCCATCTGTCCGATTATTGACCCGTCTTCGTACTCCACAGCAGAATGCAGGATGCTCTGCGGGTGAATAACAATTTGGATTTTCTCCAGCGGTAGACAAAACAGCCATCTGGCCTCAATAACCTCCAGACCCTTGTTCATCATGGTCGCCGAATCTACAGTAATCTTGCTCCCCATCGACCATCTGGGATGATTTAGTGCCTGCTCCGGAGTTACCTCTTCAAGCTGTTCTCTGGTATATCCTCTGAAAGGACCTCCGGACGCCGTAAGGATGATTCTCTTCACAGGGTTTCCTTCATTCCCCTGCAACGCCTGAAATATGGCACTGTGCTCACTGTCTACAGGCAGAAGCCTGACACCCTTCCGCTTAACCGCTTCCATTACCAGCTCACCGCCCGCAACCAGCGTTTCCTTGTTGGCAAAGGCGATATCCTTGCCCGCCTCTATTGCTGTCAGAGTAGGCTCCAGACCTCGCATCCCCATCAGTGAATTAAGTACCATGTCACATTCAGGCATTGATGCAATCTCTTTTAATCCTTCCGGTCCGGACAGGACAGACGTGACGGAGTTAATGCGTCTTTTTTGACTTTCATCAGCAACGCAAACAACCTGCGGCCGGAATTTTTCAATCTGTTCCATCAGCAGATCAACATTGCTCCCGCAACTCAACCCCACCACACGAAATTTATCGGGATTCTGTTCTATTATGTCGAGAGCCTGAGTTCCTATTGAACCTGTACTCCCGAGGATTGCTATCTTCTTCATTTAAATGCTCCGCCGGTTTAATCAATAAAGGAAAAATGATTGTCCGCCATAGAATACAAAAACAGTGTAGTAATATACCATAGGACCTGTAAACAGAACGCTGTCAAATCTGTCAAGAACTCCACCGTGCCCCGGAATCAGATTTCCGTAATCCTTGATACCCATCCTTCTCTTAAAAACGGAAGCGGTCAGATCTCCAAGCTGGGAAACGATTCCGCCCAGCAGTCCTATAATGGCGAAATGAATTAAATAAGCATCAGTAAGATAAATTATATCTTTTGCAAAGAAATATCCAAATATCATGCAGAGAACTATACTTCCCAGAGCTCCCCCTATAGCCCCTTCAACGGTCTTTTTAGGGCTGATATTCGGACACAGCTTGTGTTTGCCGAACAGATAGCCGGAAAAGTAAGCCGTTATATCCGTTCCGAACGCTGAAATAATAACGAACCAGACCATTATATTCATCACCGGATCTTGTGAGATAAGACCTATATGGAAGCTGAAGAATACAATGTAGAATATGCTCACAAGAGTTGCCATTGCATCTTCCATCTTTATTTCCTTAACTCGGAACATATACAGCATGCAGACCGACATACAGCCGAAAAACCATAAAAGGTACAGCTTATCTCCGCTTCTGGCAAGAATATCAATCCATCCGCGGGACATCTCTCCGTCCATTCGAAGCCATACATCATTTGCAATTCCTATGGCAAATAGACAGACGGTTGCAACCACAGCAACGGGATAGCTTGTCCGAATGCCAATTGCCTTAAACCCGTTGTAGAACTCCTTTACTGCCATGAGTGCGATTATGAAAGCGGCTGCGTACAGCACATATCCGTTAATGAAAACCACCACAAGGAGCGGCAGCATAATAAGACCGGAAAGCACTCTTGTCTTCATCTCTTTTTACCTCCCACCGAACCGCCTGTCGCGGCTTTGATACTCTGCAATACACTTCTCATATTCCTTTTCCGTGAAATCCGGCCAAAGCACATCGCTGAACACCAACTCGCTGTAAGCACCCTGCCACAGGAGAAAATTGCTTAATCTTTCTTCACCGCTGGTACGGATAATAAGTTCCGGATCAGGGCAGTTAGCATTACGGCTGCCGGTCCACAGGCTGTCTCCAATCAGCTCCTCCGTTATCTCAGACGGCTCCAGTTCACCTGCCTTAACACACTCGGCTATCGCCTCAACTCCGCGTCTGATTTCGTCTCTCGCACCGTAATTCAATGCAATATTAAACTGCAGACCCGTATTGTCCTTTGTATCATGCAAAGTCTTCTCCAGAGCCCTCTTTGAATCCTCAGGGATATTGCTGTAATCACCCAAAACCTTCACGCATACATTATTGTGCATCAGCTCCCTGAGATCACGATTCACGAAAGCGACCAACAGTTTGAATATACCTGAAACCTCTTCAACCGATCTTTTCCAGTTTTCAGTTGAAAAGGCGTACACTGTAAGGTACCTGATCCCAAGCTTGTCGGAATAATCCACAATTTTTTTCATGGATTCCATTCCCGCTCTGTGACCGGCAACTCTCGGCACGCCTTTCCGTTTAGCCCAGCGTCCGTTGCCATCCATGATGATTGCAACGTGCACAGGCATTAATTCCCTGATCAATTCGGTCATATTAAACTTCCATGATTTCCTTTTCCTTGGCTGCGACTATTTCATCAATTTCCTTTACGGAACCGTCTATTTCCTTCTGGATATCATCGAGAATACGCTTAGCTTCGTCCTCGGCATAATCGCCGGCCTTTTCCATCTTCTTGACCTTATCGTTGGCATCTCTTCTGAGATTTCTTACAGCAACTTTCGTATCCTCACCCATTCTCTTTATTGTCTTTGTCAGTTCTATTCTTCTTTCCTCGGTAACCTGAGGAATCTGAAGTCTTATTACCTTACTGTCGTTAACAGGGTTAATTCCTATGTTTGCTATATTTATTGCTTTCTCGATTTCAGGAATGCTCTTCGGATCAAAAGGTGTAATCATCAGTGTTCTGGGTTCGGGAACACTGATGTTCGCCAGTGCCTTCAGCGGTGTAGGAGTTCCGTAATATTCAACCATGACCTTGTCAACCAAAGCGGCATTTGCTCTGCCCGCTCTTACGGTCCCCAGCTCCTCTCTGAGCAAAGACTCACTTTTCCTTAGTTTTACCTGCAATTCTTCCATATTGAATTCACTCATTTTTTTACCTCCGGGGGTTACCCATAATTTCTCTTATCTTACGATTGTTCCTATCGGCTCACCGCATACAGCTTTCATTATGTTATTATCCTCGGCAAACCCGAACACATGGATTGCTATATTGTTATCTCTGCACAGTGCAGCAGCTGTGGAATCCATAACCTTTAAATTCTTTTCAAGCACTTCCGTGTGAGACAGTTCACTGTACCTGATGGCATCAGGGTTTATCGTAGGGTCATCAGAGTATACCGCATCTATATTCTTCCCAAATAGAATTACCTCGGCATTAATCTCAGCAGCCCTGAGTGCAGCAGTCGTATCCGTTGAAAAAAACGGACTTCCCGTTCCGGCTCCGAATATAACCACTCGGCCCTTTTCCAAATGGCGAAGTGCTCTTCTCCTGATATACGGCTCGGCAACTTGTCTGATTTCAAGGGCTGTCTGCACTCTCGTTGCGAGACCTACGGCTTCAAAAGCATCCTGAAGAGCCACGGCATTCATAACCGTTGCAAGCATACCCACATAGTCAGCGGTTGCCCTGTCCATATTCTTGCTGCTTCTGCCTCTCCAGAAATTTCCCCCGCCGACAACAACTGCCGTCTCAACTCCCGTGTCGACAATATCCTTTACCTGAAGTGCCAACTTTCGGGTCACGTCCTCATCAATGCCGAATTTCCGTTTCCCTGCCAGTGCCTCTCCGCTGAGCTTTAACAGAACTCGTTTGTATTTGGGTTTCATATCGGACTCCTTTTTTAATTATAATACCTGCGATATTATACCATATATCGGCTTACTTGCCCACAAGGACTTCACCTCTGTCATTGACACCGATTACCTTTTCGCCGTCAGCTCTGAGATTGCCTATATATCTTACAATGTCAGCAGTTATTTCTTCTCCGGGGCATACGAAAGGAATTCCCGGCGGATATGGAATAATTGATCCTGCACATATTCTTCCCATAGCATCTTCCAGTTTCACAAACTCTTTCTCACGGGGCACTTCATATAACTTGCCTGCAGCGGGAACGCTGTAAGACTGGCGTCCTGCAGACTCTTCCGGCAGAGCTTCTCCTGCAATTTCTATCAGTGCCTCAACGGTTCTGTCCATATGCTCCACAGTATTCCCTATCCCCGTCATAAGCATAAGGATGTCCCCTGTATGAAGCTCAGGATATATTCCCTTCTCTATCAGCAGCTTTTCCAGCTTGGCGCCGTCTATTCCCAACCTGCTCATATCCAGGTTTATCTTTGTAATATCCATGTTGCCGGCTTTCATTAAACTAAGTCCCTCAATGGATTTTGCTTTTTCATGAAAGAAATCTATGGCTTCCCGCCATTCTCTCATGGCCTGTCTTCCGTGCTCCAGGAGCAAATCGGCATTGATATCAAGAAAGCTCATGAGCAGATATGAAGGGCTCGTGCTCTCGATAGCCTGAAGCTTGTCCTCCAGAATATATCTATCCACCAAGCCGGAGTTGCAGTTCAAAACAGCGCTCTGTGTCAGGGATGCCAAGGTTTTGTGTATGCTGTTTATCACTATATCGGCGCCGCAATCTTCCGCAGCGGGCGGCATACCTTCCCCGCACCCGAAACTGTCGAAGAATTTCAGATGTGCACCATGAGCCTGATCCACAATTAATACCTTGCCGGATTCATGAGTCACATCGGCAATTGATTTTATGTCACTGCATATCCCGTAATAGTTGGGGCTGGGCAGAATCACAGCATCGGCTTCAGGGTTTCGCTCGATACATCTTCTGATTTCCTCCGGAGACACTTCTCCCATAATTCCGTATTCTTCTATATATTCCGGCGCCGCGTAGACAGGCTGAATATGACCCAATGTCAGAGCATTAAAAACCGACTTGTGACAGTTTCTCGCCATAATCAGCTTCCGGCCCGGTTTCACGGTCGCCAGAATTGATGCGATTATTCCGCCGCTGGTTCCGTTTATAAGCAGATATGAATGCTCCACCCCATACAGTCTGCCGTATTTTTTCTGAGCATCCATTATAATACCCTCTGCCTGGAAGAGATTATCCGCTCCGGGTATCTCTGTCACATCGCAGTCAACAAAGCGGTCCAGAAATTCTCCGTAGCCGTACTTTCTGAATATTTCCTGCCCTTTATGTCCCGGCATATGAAAAGAAACCGGGTCTTTATCGGCATGTTGAAGTAAGAATTTTCTCATGGTAATTCTCCTCGTGTGCATCAGCTCTTTGGATTACATATCGTCTCTGAGGGACTTTCCCGCATTTTTCGCATCTGCCGGTGCCAGAGTCAGACCTATAACACCTGTTATTATTATTGCACCGCAGATATAATGGTACCAGTACAGAGGTTCTCCGAGAATCAGAGCTCCTGCAATTATGGACAGCAGTGTGGAAGCGCTGTTAAATATTGATGACTGAATGATTTCCATGTGAGCCAGCATGTAGGCCATAAACTGTGCAGAAAGCAGTATGCAGAATACCCCCAGGAAGGACACCCATATAACGAAGTCCGCATGACGAAGCGGCTCAAATAGTTCGTCAAAACCGTCTGTTGCTATGGCCCTGATCAGGGAAGCGGCGATAAATATAATAGATCCGCCCACTGATATGGTCAACGTTATTTCAATCGGTCTGAACACTCCTCTGACATATCTGGCAGAAACATTCTGGCATGCCATAAATATGCTGCTTATAGTCATTATTATCAGTCCGGTCACATTAAGATTGATGTCAGTGGCATTGAGTATTATAAGTATAATCAAAGATGATACCGTAATAATCACAAAAAACATCTGAAGCCTTGTGGATTTTTCTCCCAGTATTATTCTTCCCAGAATCTTCGCAAAGATGGGTACCATGGCATAAACAATGGCACCTTCAATTGAAGTTGCGAAGAACATGGCAAAAATCTGGAATATCATAAAGAGAATATAGAATGCGGCCGTCTGATAGAGCCTCATTCTGGGTCTGCCGGGCTCTGCCTCGGGATATGTCCCCCGGATTTTGCACGCAGCTATCCAGACAGCTACCCCGATAAGTGCCGCAACATATCTGTAAGACAGTATCGTCAGCGTATCCGCATAGGGGACACACATCTTTATTCCAAAAAAAGAAAAACCTACCGACAGCGTAAACGCTGTACCCGCAAGATATAACTTAACTTTGGACACTTGGTCTTTTTCTTTAATTGCTCCGCTTTTTGCATCCGGCATCCTTAATTCTCCTCTCGAAATATGTCTGTTCGCGCCGACCGGCACTGGCTTATTTTAACACAAGGAGGCTTACAGTCACAAGTGCAAAGCAGATGCATCAAGGTGCACCGCATCAGGGTGCACAGTTATTAATCGCTTCATAAACATTGTTGCCTTCATACGGAATACAATCCGCCACCCAGTTCCACCAGAAATATCCGCCGACAAATCTCTCATGGTATTTCGGCATTTGATAGTATTTCTTTGCCATTTCAATTTTGCTTTCCTGAGTAGCGTCTTGTGCGGTATTGCCGCATTCCCCTATGCCGAGACATGACGTAGGGAATATTTCCCCCAGCTCTTCAAAAATATTCTTCCAGTCCGGTGAATAACCGCCATTGTCATCTTCATAATAGCTCACCAGACAATAATCCACTGACCTTATAAGATTCTCGGGAATGTACCGTTTCGACCAGTCTATCATGTCCCTGTGCGGAGAATCCGTACAGTATAGAGTCAGAGCAATAGTTCCGTCCTTCTCTTTTATAAAATCCGCGGCAGAACTTATCTTATCGATAATCAATTCGGGCTCCTGCCGTATCCATTCCGTACCGTTAATCTCATTGCCCACTTCCCATATACTCACATATTGTGACAGATACTCGTAAGAATCTTTGAATCTTTTCAGATAACTTTCTTCATCCTCATAATTATTCATTATAAAAGAGTCAACGGGACAAGCCATAATGTCCGCATGTTTCTCTACAGCCCGGAACATTTCCACATAATCCGCCGGCTCTATCTCTCCCGACATCACTATTCTTACCGTCGGTCTGCAATCGAGATTCTCCAGCCCTTCAGTAACATCCTCTAATTCGATATCGTCATACCAGACATCGTCTATGGTGAGTCCGAAAATCTGTTCATGGTTTTTCTGATCGCCGCAACTCAAAAGGGATGCAGTCAAAAAAACGACTATCAGTATGCATATCAGGATCTGCCTTATTTTTTGAATTAAACGCATGATGTTAAATAATATCTTTGTTTTCATACCGTCTCACTGCTTAGACAATCCATGATTGAGTTCTCTTATTCTTGACCTTACCACAAAGTACTGACTTATCCATATTATAGCGTATATAGCTATGAATATGCCATAGTATAGTGCTATTCCGCTTACGCTGTGGTGCATCCAGTGCATGAAATATGCAACAGGGAAAGTAGCTGTGGAACATATGAGAAAATGTGTTACCGTCATTTTTAAAAGACTCCAATCAGCATCCCATATACAGGACGCTCCTGCAAAAGCCGCTCCATACAACATGGAACAAATTGCCTGTACCGATACGGCGTTGATTTCCGTTCCGAAATCCGATATTGCCGCCGGAACAGCGGAATGGAATGCTCCGTCTCCGATAATCAGCGATATAACGATAGTGATAACAGTACTTATTGCCAGCCCGATTGGCGCACCAATGAGACTGCGTTTGATGATTTCTTTGTATCTGAAATTTTCTGCACAATTTCATCAACTTCTTCCGAGAGCTTGTCTGTAATAATTATGACTTTTATCTCATTCGCGGTACTGTCCAGTCTTACTTCAACATTCACGAGTCCGACCTCCTATCTTTCTGATGGCCATATCATAATATTAAAAAGCGACCTTTTCTACCGATTATCGATAGGTGGTCGCTTTGTAAACATAAGTGGTATATCAATCCAGCTCTAAGCCCTTTGCATTGTACCAGAGGAACCCGTTCTTTGCACAATAATCGTCGATCTTCTGCGCCAGTGCCTGATTTGCCCCGTATTCAAGCAAATATACTTTTAAACCGGACTTCTTTACTTCCGCCAGATAATCTTTAAAATACTCCGTCTCCTCTTCATCCTGTGCTCCGTAAGTATGATTATCAAAGTTTATTTTTGTAAACACCGTCTCCTGATTCACCCCGTCAAACAAGGTCCTTGCCGTGCCTTCTTCTATGACTCTTGAAACAAATGTGTCGCCGCCGTTTATTATAAGCGGTATGTTATAGTCTTTCAGTCCGGTCATAATCGTGCAAAGCCCTCTGTATATGTCTTCTGTCTCTTTTATATAGTAAACATCGGCATTGTCCAGAAAAAGTCCGTCCAGGCCCATATCAGCATACTGTTTACTCAGCTCATCGATTATAAAGCTCTGCCATTCCGAAGCGGACACATCAATCCATCTCTCATCGGGCCAGTCCTCGTAAACTCCCAGCGACAGATGCTCAAACCTGTCATAGTACGAGCGGTATTCCTCAAGGGAACCTATGTTAAGATAACCGTACACTTTTTTACCGTCAGCATGCAGTTCCTGAATCTTTTGCACAGAAAACTCCGAAGGTTCTATTACAACAAGCTTATATTGTTTCAGTTTTGCCGAGTCGCCCTCATTGATACCGAGAAATACTCCATACTCTTTAAGCTGCTCTTTTGCAGGTGCCGGAAACAGAGTAACTGAAGACCAAGGTGCATAAATTCTCTTGCCGTTAACATTTTTGTAGGCTCTGACCTTGTAGTAGTAAGGCTTATTTGTTTTTGTTCTGACTTTAGCCGAGGAGTACTTGTATGATACTCTTTTGACTATTGAGAATTTCTTCGTTTTGTATTTTGATCGCGCTATCTGGTAGCCGGATTCACCTCGGATATTGTTCCATTTCACTCTGGTATATTTTTTTGATGCCTTTGTTACCTTGGGTGCATTTATCTTCTTCAGGGTATAAATAGATGAAGAATAGCCTGCCTTCCCTGAATAGACAACTCCATCTTTCGTGACATAAGGAGTGACCTTGAATTTGTATGATTTCCCACCTTCAAAATCAGCCTGCCTGCAATTGTTCTTTTTAGTCCGGGAAACCAGTACATTATATTCATCCCCTGCGGATTCCTTGTACTCCACTTTGTATCGGACTGAAGTACCTTTGACAGTCTGCTTTTTCCAGCTAACATATATGTCGTTATAGCCATAAAGTTTCGCACTTACTTTTCCCCGCGGTTTTACTGTGATTGATTTTGCATATGAAGGAACAGAAGCAAAAGGGAAAAGCACTGCAAGCATGATTATGGCAACGAGCAAAGCCGTTGTTTTTTTGAGATTATCCATATTGCTCCTTCCTATATCGTCAGAACATGCTTTCCGTTTTGCATCAGAAGCGACAGTTTCTCACCCCAGCGGATGCATTCAATACCCTCTTTTTCCAGAGTCTCCACCAGTCCCAGATTTATGGCACAGCTGACGCAAGAAGTAAATTCAACACCTGCCTGTCTTGCTATTTCCATCTTCAGATGTACAGCCTCATTTTCAAAAATAAGCTTTTGCGGTGCCCCCCAGATTATGACGGTCACCCTGTCCCACCATCCGTTTAACATTGCATTCCTGGAATACATCATTACCATGTCCTCCGCAGTCACGGGATCTCCCGATGTCCAGAGAATATGCAGATGTCGTTCGGTTACTTCTTCTATTTTTTCGAAAGCCATAGTGTCTCCTTTTTAGTGCAGATATGCTTTACGTATCTCTTATTATTTACACTACGTTACTATGCATCATTATCTTTTCTGCCGACCATCAGCCTTGCCACTCCTAAAACTGCCATAAACAGTACCGCTGCTATCGGCCACACAACCCACGTAATATCCCATCGCATCGTAAGGAAACTCAAGCTAAAATAAATTACTAATACAATGGGCCAGTACACACCCGGAATCAAATTTAATTTTTTCTTCACATGTTTTTCCGATCTGGTATAATCTCCTTCCTGCAGCAATATATTATAGCTGTCTCTTATAATTGCAACACGTACAATCATGTTGACACCTATTGAAATCATCAGAAGTAAAAACGCTACAGACAAAGCCACTATGGAATTCAGACCATCCATACCCATTCCGCCAACGACCAAAACAGGAACTACTGCGAGGATGCAAAGGACAACTCCTACTGCGATTCCTCTTGTAAAAACAGGCTCATATGAAATCTTTTTCTCTTTCACCATTCCGGTAACGCCATATTCCGTCTCGAAATAATCTTTTTCCAGATGTTCCATCTTGCTTTCCCTAATCCCATAGGTGATGAAGATAAATACGGCAATTGCAATCATTGCCAATAGGAATGCGACTCCAACGGCGGTTGCCTGGTTTTCAGTTATGTTGAAAGCACCTTCTTCAGCCATACCTGCCAGTATTATCAGAATAGTAGGGCTGATGATACACATTGTTACAGCATTTGCTATTCTCGGTGCTCCCTTCCTTTTTGTTTCCAGAAAGTCATTGGCATCTTCCATAGATACTCTTCGAACAGGTCCTCTCGATACCGTGCTTTCACTCATAGAAGAAGCATCTTCCCGAATCGCATCGTCTTTAAGCAAATAGTCGGTACTTACACCAAACAGTTCTGCCATGTGAATAACTCTCTGCAAATCCGGAGTAGAACCCGCACTCTCCCATTTCGAAACAGCTTGTCTGAACACGCCCAGCTTTTCCGCAAATTCTTCCTGAGACCATCCGTTCTTTTTTCTTTCATCAATAATTTTATCCGCTAATATCATTTTGTTTCCCTCCTGTTCATTGTTTCGTGTTTGCACACCGGTTTATGTTTCTTTACCTGAAGTATAGATTTTATCCCGGTTGCATGCCACCATGCAGGATTATCAATTTGTCAATTTCCTGTTGCAAGACATCTATATTCATAATAATAACATATTTAATCCTTCCCCAATGGCTTTTTTATCAGTTCCTGCGGATCCAGTCGCTTAAATTTGCGCTTTCCGATTACAAACTTCTTTTCATTTATCCGTCTGGCGAGTCTGGATGTCGTGACAAACTCCTTGCTCACCTGAACCAGATGCTGCCGGCCTTTCTCTTCTACCAGATAATAGTACCCGTCATCGTGAATTTTATCCATAAAATCAAATACACCGAAAACAGGGGAAAGTATCCATTCAAAGGCGTGTTCCCATTTGCTGAGCTTTTTTTGCCTCCACAAAGGGATAATGGAATCAGCGGACGGGAATTTGGACAGCACAACCGTATCATAGCGAAATTTTCGCTTTTCCGATTTCTCAAATGAGTTGATATCAATGGGCTCACGCATCACCTCAAACTCCAGTCTGCCTCCGTCATCCAGCAGATAATCAATGCTCACATCAAGCAGCTGTGCCATTGCCCTTATATTGTCAATATCCGGCATACCTATGTCGTTTTCCCATTTTGCCACGGCACTGCGCGATACCGACAATTTCTCCGCGAGCTGTTCCTGAGACAGCCCCGCTCTCTTTCTTGAATCCTGTAATTTTTCTCCAAAAGTCATAATGGTGACCTCCTTTTTTGATTTCACCATACTCAACCGATTTCATCAGTGCAATACTTTTCCCGTAACAGCAGTGTTACTTCCCGTAACAACTGATTATTTAACCCGGCTTCACTTTCTATAAGGTTTTTCTCAGTATTAACCTATTCTCCGTGCAACCCAAAAAAGAGCAAAACTTCCGGCAACGCCAATAAGACCTGTTGAAAAGAACAGTATCAGCTTCCAATCAACCGGCGGATGCAGGACAATTACAACTCTTATCATATAGCCCAGAAGATGCAGCGATACAAGCATAATAACTATTCCCAGGACTATGAATGAGATTTTCCACTTTTTCATACCCTGTTCCCCATGCTAATCTGGTACATGTAATTTATTTGATTATACCATTATTCTGACTAAAATCATTATATTCCGTTTACCTATAGCTCGTTTACCTATAGCTATAATGGAATAAAATTTGAACTTATGGACTAAGTGAGGTATAATTACATATTTGTGTCAAACTTTTATAGTATTGTATGAGGAGATAAGTTCGTGGAAAGAAGAGTAAGCCAACAGGTTAAGGGCTTTAGAACGCAGGATGGAGCCGGAGTCAATCTGGTCAGAGTTTTATGGAACAGAACCGTTTATGAATACGATCCGATCTTAATGTTGGATTCCTTTGACAGCACAAATCCGGATGATTATACAGCCGGATTCCCCATGCATCCGCATAGAGGTATCGAAACAATAAGCTACGTATATAGAGGGCGTATGACCCATAGGGACAGCTTGGGGAATGAGGATACGATTGGAGATGGCGAAATTCAATGGATGACTGCCGGGTCCGGTATTATGCATGAAGAAAAGATACCGCCTGTCGAGCGGATGCTGGGAGTTCAGCTCTGGCTGAATCTACCTGCAAAGGACAAAATGGCCCCACCCGCTTATCATAGCATCAAAAATTCGGAAATAGATGAAATTGAATTTGATTGGGGTAAATTGAGGCTGCTGGCGGGTGATTTTGAAGGAAGAAAAGGATATATGAGCAAATATCTCCCCCTCAACTACTACGATTTGCACATTAAGCCCAATGCATCGGTTGTCTTGAATACGGAAAGGGATCGCTCCATTATGGTGTTTACGCTTTCAGGGAACGCATATATCGGAGGCGATTCGGTAGAGGAAAAGACAGCGGCAAAACTCACCTCCGGGGACACAGTAGAGATAAAGGCTGTGGGTGAGAAGGCTCAGGTTCTGTTTATAGATTCAAAAAAACTCTCTGAACCGGTGGTTTGGGGCGGTCCTATAGTAATGAGCACAAAAGAAGAATTGAATAAAGCGTTCGATGATTTGAAAAGAGGCACATTCCTTAAGGACAGAATTTCTTATTGAAAATACGATATGGAGAGGAGTATTACATTGAAAAAGATAAAAATATTGGCCATCGTAGGTTCTTTACGAAAAGAATCTTATAATAGGCAATTGGCATTAGCGGCAAAAGATATTTTGATTGATCGGGTTGATTTTGAGATGCTCGACTATCATGATATTCCTTTGATGAACCAAGATATTGAATATCCGGCACCTGATGCTGTAAAGAGAGTTCGTGAGAAAGTAAAATCTGCGGACGGTATATGGTTCTTTACGCCTGAGTATAATCACTTTTTCCCCGGCGTGCTGAAAAACCTGATTGACTGGTTATCACGCCCGATAAGCCGTGAGGAATCGCAGGTTCTTGGCAGAAAGCCGGCTGCCATAAGCGGAATTACTCCCGGTATGTCAGGAACAGGGATTGCTCAGGACCACCTGGTTGCACTTATCAGTTTGTTGAATATGGATATTATGAATTATCCGCGGCTCACTATACCAAATGCTATGCAGCAACTTGATGAACATGGCAAACTGGCATTGAAAGAAAGTGCGCCTTACCTAGAAAAACAAGCAAATGCCTTTATACACTTTATTGAACGTAGAAAGGCTCTTTGAGCTCTCTCTGCAGTTTTACGAATGTATCGGGCTCTTGGCGGGCAGTTTATAATGAATCAGCAACATTGCTTTTCAAGGAGGAGTGACTATGAAAAGGAAAGCTTTCAAAGCGGCATTCCCTCATACAATACCTATTTTTACAGGATTCTGGTTTCTTGCCTTGGCATACGGCATCCTTATGAATGTTAATGGATTTTCATTTATATATCCTATGTTTATGGGCTTGCTTATTTTCGGCGGTTCACTTGAGTTCATTGTCATGTCAATGCTTATGTCAACATTTTCACCGCTATCGGTTCTTATAGTAACATTACTTGTTCAAGCAAGACATCTATTTTACGGAATAACAATGCTTGACAGATTTAAAGGCATGGGCTGGAAAAAGCCTTATCTTATCTTTGGCATGTGTGATGAAACCTTTGCAATTAATTATTCTGCAAAAATACCCAAAGACGTTGACCGTGGCTGGTTTATGTTTTTTGTTACACTTCTGAATCATTTTTACTGGGTTTCCGGTGCAACTTTAGGCGGAATAGTCGGCTCTTTGTTTAAATTCAACACTGAAGGCCTCGACTTTGTAATGACGGCAATGTTCATTGCAATATTTACAGAACAATGGCTGAAAGAAAAGAAAAAGTACACCGGTTTAATAGGAATCGGGGCAACATTACTTTGTCTCGTTATTTTTGGAGCAAATTCGTTTATGATCCCGTCTATGCTTCTTATTCTTGTTTTACTTACATTATTCAAAAAACCGATAAGTAAAGCTTATACAAAAACTGCCGGAGGTGAAAGCTGATGAGTCCTCTGACCATCCCTCAACAAATAATTACAATAGGAATCTGCGTGCTTGGCACAATGAGTACAAGATTCCTTCCGTTTCTTGTTTTCTCGTCAAACAATCCGACACCGAAATATATTCAGTATCTGGGGAAAGCGCTTCCATGTGCTGTTTTCGGTATGCTTGTTATATATTGCCTGAAAAACGTTTCCGTATTTTCCGGTTCGCACGGTATTCCTGAACTCATAGCAATTGTTGTTTCACTTAGTGTACACCTGTGGAAAAGAACGATGCTTTTAACGATTGCCGGAGGAACCATTGTATATATGTTATTAGTTCAATTGGTTTTTTAATCAGTTGTTTCTTCTGTCGGCAATAATTCTTTCGGCAATCTTTCTTTTCTTTTCTTCATACATGGAAGCATCGGCCCTCTTTAAGAAATCGTCTATTGAATCATGATTAATGTCGAATGTACTGTAACCAATTGAAAAATTTATCTTATAAGGTTTCTTTTCTGATTCATTGAACAGATTTGTTTGCGTTTTAACAGCGTCAATCATTTCCATAATTTCATGCTTAGAGTTTACATACATTAATATTATAAACTCTTCACCCCCATACCTGCATATTATCCCTTTCGTACTCACAGCTGCACGTAATATCTTTCCGGTCGCAGAAATTGCGTCATCTCCTACAAGATGTCCGAATTTATCATTTATGCTTTTGAAGTTATCAATGTCTAACATAATTCCGGCAGGTACACTGGCAGCATCCCATCTTTTACTGTACATTAAAAACATGTTATTTAAGTACTGTCTGTTAAAGACTCCCGATAGTATATCCACATAAGATGCTTCGTTTTGAACATTAATGAATAATGACGTCATGCCTACAGCCACACCGAGCCATACAAGAGAGTATCCATAAAAGAAGAACTGCAGCAGACTCCCGATAAAAATTGGAATCATAAATATAATAGCAGGGAGAAATAAATACTTATGTACCTTTTCACGATACGAATAAATTAATATTACCCCATATGCCATATAAAAATAAGTGGCAATATATGGAATAATGTATAAATCTGTCCTGTGATAAATATTATATTCATCAATGACAAAAAATACAGGTGTCACTAAGTTTATTAAACAGCCGATTATAATTATTAAAGCAGGTATAGCTACAAAGGGGTAAATTCGCTTGATTCTTTGCATATCTGTAAACAATTTATGATCCGCATATACTGTCCACAAAAATGCAAATGCAATATTGTTAATATATAAAAGGTCATTCAGCAATAGCAACAAGATGTGATATCCTATTTTGCCATCAAGAAAAAAAACCGACGATTCAATCAAGCATTGCAGAATATTTATAATAATCATCAGATAGAATATCTTCTCTTCAAGCAATCCATGACGCAACGGTTTTTTTAAACTCAACAAAATAATTGATAGCAACAGTATTGCCGTCCCGTTTGCTATAAATATCGCCGGGAAATTAATCATGTCCGATATGCCCTTTCTCTGCTTATTTTCAAAATATTATAACATCTTTACCTTCAGATGGCAAGTGCTATAACCTTTGCCAACGAACTGAAAATTTCCATCATTTCATCTTCTGTTTCTTTTGTCATATAGTAAAACGCCATACTTGTTGCTCCGATTATCAACCATAACATAGCATTATCTCCTCCTATTTCGGGCAGGTATATCTCGGAAGACCTTGGCTCTTTTTCCCGTATTCAATAGCTTCCTCCGGACAGCGGCAGATACAAGCCATACAGTGTGTGCAGTTATCCGACCAGCTTGGTTTACCGTCTATAAGCTGAATATTTTTAAGGGGACATACCCTTTCACACAAGCCGCAGGAATTGCAGGCATCAGTTACATGGAATGCGTGTACGAAAAGAGGATAAAACAGTTTGTTCACAATTCCGCTTTCCATTTTATCTATTAATGAGATCTGCGGTTCAGGAAAATTTCTGCCCGATTTGAGACATTCAATCGCTTTGTTTATCTCCGCTTCTGCTTTTGAAATAATAGAAACTGCTTCCTCTTTTGTCGGAGTAGAAAACATTGCTATATAGTTTTCGGGCATAACAATCTTATAGCAACCTGAATAGTTCATTTGCATCTTTGAACAGAGTGCTTTCAGGTATTTCCCCGCATTGCCGATGCTGTCTCCGCAGGTCATTACAAAGTAAATATCCTTACTTCCCGACAACACCGTTTTTTCCAGCCATTTTTCCAAAATACGCGGTATCCTCCAAGCGTATGTCGGAGTAACAACAATCCACGGCTTCTCGGAATGCAATTCCGAATAATCATTATCTCTTATTCTCCGGAAAAGATCATGAGCTTCTTCTCCGATTTCATCAGCTATTCTGTCAGCAACATATTTACTGTTGCCCGTGCCTGTAAAATATAGAATCATCTGTTTTTCTCCTTATTTAAATGAATTCCAAAAGATCAAGAACATGGATGTTAGATATTTCCGCATTCCCGTCAAGGTCTTCATAAATCGTAATTATAATGATATTATCGGCTGCATAATCCTCTGTAAACTCTCCTTTACAGAGCAACAAATAATTCATCCCGACTGCGGTCTGGCTGCCGAGGTAAGCAAGAATATCCACTTTGCCCCATTTCCAACATATGGTGGCCGTTGCTTCCTCATATGCATCTTTCACTTCCTTCGGAATATCAGATTCGCTTGTCTCTTCCGGAACATGCCATCCTCCGAGAAGTATTTCCTGCTCGGACAATCCATTGCCCTCAGTATACTTGGATATGTCAAAATCCTTGAGTGAAGTAATCTCGGCATTCCCGTCAAGATCTGCATAGATGACAACCATCCGGTATGTTGTTACCGGCTCCGGTGTTGCGGTTGTTACCCGGCAAAGAATCATGTAATTCATTCCTGAAACTACTTGCGATCCTACATAAGCAATCGGTTCAAGCGAGCTTCCCGCAAAACCTTCTGTCGCTTTATTGAACGCCTTCTCAACATAATCAGGAAGCGTCGCATTAATTTTTTGATCATTGATTATCCATGCCCCTGTTTCAGGCACAGATTTATCTTCACTGTTATCCGTTTTGCTGCCTGTGCATCCGTACATACATATAACCATCATTATGATGAGAATGAGACTGATTGTTTGTTTAAAATTATTCATACGTCTGTACACGTTTATCCTTTTCTCAGATTTCAACAACCCCAACATCTACATTATAACCACGATATAATAGTTCATTGAAACCATCGTCTCGACCTATCTATCGGTGAAATCAAAACTGTACATTCAATGTCCAGTTTGCCCCTTTCAATATTCGATTTCAGTCTCCAATATTCGGTTTTATCATTTCAATGTCCACTTTTCAGCCTTCAATGTTCACTTTTTTATATTTCTGGTTCCTACTGTTTGGCTTATCAGGTATCGTCATTTCTATTTTCCCTGCCTCAAGCAAAGGCTTTATATATTTTTCTGAAAAGTTCTCCTACCGGACAACCCCATAAATTCTTGCATTTCTTTCCTGCTACGAGGAACGGCACAAAATTGAAGGAGATCTTGTATCGTGACTTGCTCCTTAACTTGTTCCTTAACTTGTTCCCTTGAATCAAATTCTATAGTCGGCCCGACCGTAGCTGTAGCAGCCTCGGAAAGGGGAATCACTATTGTAAAAAGATCCGCCTCTGTAAAGACAGGCTCTACACCGGAATACAGCTTCGTGTACTTATAGCTGTTGCGCATACCGCTCCCCAACTCGTCAGCAAGTCCGATTTCTCGGAACACTTTTGCTATCGTCGGATTTTTTGCGAACGGTCTGAACGTTTTATTGAATTTTTTTGCCATTCGTGGCAATTTTCTTCAAATCTTTATATCATCAAAGATATTCACTTCAAGGATCTTACTTCACAGAATTTTGCTTTTATACTCTAATAATCGTACCCATAGTTGCTTTCAGTCCTTTGTCCAAATAAAAAAAGTCCGGGGCTCGAAGGGTATTAGAGTATTTTCACCATTTTGGTGGAAATATCTTGTCTAAATCTATGTTGGTCTTTATATAGACTTCGTTCATAAACACACTGTTTTTACAATCAGAATGTCATCACCAAAAGAGTATGGCTGAAACTTTGAGCCATCTACATCTTCCTGCAACTCTTGTTTTTGCATGTGAGGCAATTTCTCTTCAATTTTTGCACACATTTTTTGTAATATGTCCTCATCATAGCAATCACAAACCGGATAAGTTTTCATTTGTTGAATGCCTCGCTGTTTTCAGAACTTTATTCAACTTGAACTGGTCTCGTTGTTCACTACTAATTTCGTCTTTTTAAGTTTCAACGATAGGAATGCCCATCTTTATGCTTGGTTTACCCTCCGCTTCACTTTGCCCAAGGTACGCAACATATTCATCACGAGCTTTCTCGTAAGCCTCTTTAACTTCTTTGGGTGTATCTTCTCTTATCCCTACAACTACGCCCTCCTCACCAACAACCATATAGTCATCCCACACTTCCGGAAGTCTCACTTAAATCACTCCTTTGTACTGTTTTATCTCTTGTGCCTTTGCAGTTGAATAATCCTCTGTTTTAGACCCTCGCTCAACAGCACCACTCAATCTATAATTTCTAAACTTTCAATCTGTGATTGCCAGACTGCAGAGCGCGGCGAATACAAAAGCATGGCTTCTTCATCCTCAGCTTCCGACTGTTCATAGCTCTCTATGAAAGTTTCAAAAGGTTTTGCACCTTTAACTTTCAACCTAACCTTATGTCCTTCTGCCTTCCTCATTTCTTCAATACTAATCATGATTTACAAACTCCTTGAACGGAACAATATCCTTTCTGCACACTTTCCATCTATCTTGGATATTAATTAAGCGCTTTGTATCTATTGAAAATTTTCTTGTCATATAATTTTAATACCATGCTACCAAGCCACTTTCCTCAAAGGTTCCAGTCGCTACAAACTTTCTTAGCCTGCTGAGTAGCTGTAATGCATATATTTCATTTATATCATTTGCCGCCACAACTTCAATTTTGCATTCACCGGTAACTTTATCAACAGAAACAATGCCCGACTCTAGGCCGCCTTCGGGATAATATTCGTATATTATTCTGTTTTTTGTTTCTTGCACCTTTTTGTACTTTAACACTGAAATCCTATCCTGTCCTAAAAATCAATATTATTTAACGGCACACTGTTTTTAGGCATCACTCAACAATAAGCTTCCTTAATTGCTTTTCAAGAATTTTTCTTGCTTATTCATTCATTTTTCCGCCACCTGCATAGAATTATTTATTTCTTCTTGTACACTTCTCTATGCACACCCTCTGGAGCATAGGCTTTTGGGAATATTTTTGCAAGATGGTTTTTAATATCAACATCAACTTCCAAATCCTTAAACTCCGCTCTTCTCCTATCAAACTCTTCATAGGATTTTACTTCCAAGAATTTTTACTTTTGTGTTTTTTGTACCATATTTATTTTCTCTCCTATTAGTTGAACGACTCACATTTTTCAACACTAATTAGCTAAAGACCTTGTCCTGGAATGTTTCAGAAGTATCGTTCAATTATTTGCCTAATTTTAAGTCCTCATGTATTCCATCTATCGCAAACGGGTCGCTCTTCGGAGCCCCGGTAGTCCGCAACAATTCAATAATGTGTTGTGCAATTTCATGATCCCTATAATCTATAGACTTAAACATATCTCTGTTTTTCTGATATTCATCATAACTCTTAAGTTTTAAAAACTGTTCTTTGGTGCTCATTTTATGGCCTCTTCCATTAAATTGTCTTTGCTGAACAACCTGCCGTTTTCAGTTTCCTGTTCCGCTGGATTGGCTTCATCATATTTACAATCATTTTTATAATATGACGAGGTATCCTAAACTGGCCATCTTCACCAGCGGATGCAATCTTTCCAAGAAGATACTAGTAAACATCCCCCATAATATCCTTGTTTTTCATGTCCATGGCATCAATACCATCCACAACCTTCGCTAGGACCTTTGCTGTCGAAATAAGAAATACCGTATCTTTCATATATCTGCTAAAAGCGGCGTCCTTGCCTTCACCTATTTGTTTTATAGTTATATCAATCTAGTTTTTATTATAACATTATTCTACACTGTCTGCAGTTCACTAATTGTCTCCCAATAGTTTATTTTTTATTAATAATATTATCCGTTCTTGTGCTATACAAGTTCATCAATATCAATGTCCATGCCTAGACTTTCCACATCGTACCCATTCGCCTCGAGTTCGTTTCGCAGCATATCTAAAACTTCAAAATAAGCTAGGTTTCTCCCACTACTAAATAAATCACTTCTGTCTTTTTTGCTCTCGATAGATGCTTCTTTAGCTCTTTCCAATATTCTTTTTATGCAGGACTCTATCAACTGTTCATTCATTTCATTTCCCCACTTCCAAGATAAAAGGCATTCCTCAATCTCACCAGTCGGCCACCACGTGCTCCTCTTCGTCGCTAACGCTCCTTGATAAGCAGTGCCACCGCCTCCGTGTGGCTCGAGAGGACAGTATTGATGTCTTTCGAGCCGTCCGTTCTCGGAAACAAATCCACGGCATTTTTTCATTCGAGGTATTGGGGAACATATCGACTTGAATCATTTTACTTTAAGCCTTTATCGATAGCTTCCTGAATAATCTTATGGCAACATTTTCTCCTCCTTATAAATTTAAATACAGATACCCCTTGATTTTATCTTTGAGGAAATAAATCAAGGGGTTAATAAATCATGTAGTCCTATATACTTTTTGTATTCATTACCCTCATTGCATTTAATATTGCGATTATTGCCACACCCATGTCAGCGAATACAGCTTCCCACATAGTTGCAACTCCCACCGCACCAAGTGCAAGGAATATGGCTTTAACCCCTAATGCAAACACAATGTTTTGCATCACAATTTTCCTGGTCCTTTTTGCTACTTTAATTGCAGTGACAATTTTTGATGGTTCATCCGTCATGATAACTATATCAGCTGCTTCAATTGCAGCATCAGACCCCAAGCCGCCCATTGCCATGCCAATATCAGCTCTCGCAAGTACTGGTGCATCATTGATACCATCTCCAACAAATACAATTTTCCCCTTATGAGATTTCTTAGCATCCAGAGCCTCAATTTTTTCTACCTTGTCGGCCGGTAACAATTCAGTATACACCTTGTCAATTCCAAGTTGGGTTGCTATTTTTTCCCCAACTGCCTTCGAATCACCAGTAAGCATAACAGTATTTCTAACACCTACTGCCTTCAATCCTTTAATCGCATCAGCTGAATCTTCCTTCACAGCGTCTGATATTACAATATTTCCTGCATACTTCTTGTCTACTGCAACATGTACTACTGTACCTAGAGTCTCAACTTCCTGATATATAATGTTTTCTTTATTCATCAGCTTGCTGTTTCCGGCAAGAATCTCTTTACCACCAACTTTAGCCAGAATCCCATGACTTGCAATTTCCTCATAGTTTTCAATTTTAGTAATATCGACATCTTTGTTATAGACTTTCAGAATGGACAGTGCAATTGGATGACTTGAATGACTTTCAGCAAATGCCGCATATTCAATCAATTCCTCATCAGTAAAATCGGCTTGGGGGTTAACATCCACAACCTCAAATATACCTTTAGTTAAAGTACCTGTCTTATCGAAAACAACCACTTCAACATTGTTCAACGCTTCAAGATAGTTGCTGCCTTTTACTAATATCCCCCGCTTAGACGCTCCGCCAATCCCTCCGAAGAAGCCCAATGGTATTGAAATCACTAACGCACATGGACAGGATATAACTAAAAACACTAATGCTCTATATATCCAAGTAGCGAAAGTTGCATCGGGGATCACCAATGGAGGTATGATTGCTAAGGCTAACGCTCCAAACACTACAATCGGAGTATAGGAACGCGCAAATTTTGTTATAAATTTTTCTGTAGGAGCCTTCCTACTGCTGGCATTCTGAACCAGATCCAAAATTTTAGATACAGTTGAATCACCAAAATCCTTTGTTACCTCTATAGTCAAAACACCATTTTTATTAATGAACCCGCTCAGCGCATCATTTCCAGGCTCGAGTTCACGGGGAACAGATTCACCTGTCAACGCAGCAGTATCAACCATAGAGTTTCCTTCTATGACCTTGCCATCGAGGGGAACTTTTTCTCCTGGTTTAACAATGATAATGTCGCCTATGTTTACCTCTTCAGGAGATACTTTACGAATCTCATCGCCAACCTTAAGATTTGCATAGTCAGGTCTTATATCCATCAAAGCACTTATTGATTTTCTGGAGTGACCTACCGCTATATCCTGGAACAGTTCACCTACCAGATAAAACAGCATAACAGCTACGCCTTCTGGATACTCTCCAACAAAGAAAGCACCAATGGTAGCAATACTCATCAAAAAATGCTCACTGAATACCTGTCCACGGGCAATACCTTTTATTGCTCTTAAGACAACCTCTCCACCAACTATGATATAACTAATAATAAACAAGGTAAGCTCAAGCCAATTTTGGAAATTAAAGATGATTCCCACGGCAAATATTGCTCCACCGACCACAAGTCTTATGATTTCTTTTTTGTTGACACCTTCTTCTTCCTCTTCGTTATTTTCGTTTATTTTGGTCTTGGAGTTATTCTCCTCAAAAATGACCTTTACATCTGGCTCTATTTTCTTTACTATGCCTTCAATCTTCTCATTTAACTCAGAGCGGTTGACTTTCGGACTTATTTCCAGTGTTAGTTTCTTCGAAACAAAATCTACTGCAGCAAATTCAACTCCTTCTAGACCGCTTATTTCTTTTTCCATTTTAGCTGCACAATTCGCGCAGCCAAGTCCTTCAAGCATTACTATGCTTTTGTTCACCTTTTTCTTCTCTGCATCAACTATTTTAACATCCGGCTCAAGTTTATTTGCTACTAGACTAAATTTCGGACACTATTTTTGAGAAGATTCCTGTGTAGTATAATAATCCACAGGAGGAACCCAAAATGACAAGTATTCGAAGGTACACTAACGATTTTAAACAGGATGCCATTAAATATGTTGAAGATCATCCTGATATGCCTCTGCATCAGATAGCTGACTATCTTGGAATGCCCAAAGATACTCTTTATGGATGGATTAAAACCCATCGCAGAAAACTTCGTAATGGAGAGGCTAATCCAAGTAGCCCACTCACTGAAGAGGAAAAGGAAATAGCCCGCCTGAAACGTGAGAACCGCGACCTGCAGGATGCCCTTGAAGTCCTAAAAAAAGCAATCAGCATTCTAAACGACTGACAGAGTCAACATACGCTGCTGTTAGCGAGTACATCAGCGAACATCCGGAACGCCGGACATCTGTTAGCGGAATGCTGAAATATCTAGGCGTTTCGAAAAGCGGTTACTACGCTTGGCTCAAGCGAGAGCCAAGCGACAGTGCTATTCAGAAGCAAAAAGTCAAAGATGCCATAAAAGAAATCTATGATGAAAGCTTCTGCATATATGGAGCACCCAAAATCACCAAAGAGCTTCATAAGCGTGGTCTCAATACTGCCGAGAGGACAGTCACAAGATATATGAGAGAAATGGGAATCAGAGCCTGCTGGGTAAAACCTTACACGGTTACTACCCACAGCGAGGATTTCTCTGACAATCTCAAAAATATCCTAGACAGGAACTTCTCTCCCGAAGAACCTGATGTCGTATGGTGCACAGACATCACATATATTCCTACAAGGAACGGTTTCTGCTACCTTTCATGTATTATGGATCTGTTTTCCCGCAGGATTATATCCTGGGAACTGGCGCCTACATTGGAAACGAAGTATGTTATTAATGCAGTGCAGAAAGCCATGCTCGTTAGTGGCAGATGTCCTAAGGTAATACATCAGGATAGAGGGACACAGTACACCTCAGTAGAATACTGGGATGAAACTGAAGGTATCCTTAAAAGCTATTCCTCAAAAGCGAATCCATGGGACAATGCCTGTATTGAATCGTTCCATGCTCTCATAAAAAGAGAATGGCTGAATCGCTTTGATGTCAAAGACATCAATCATGCACATATGCTTGTATTCGAGTATATCAACATGTTCTACAACACCAGGAGGATTCATAGTCATTGCGATTACCTTTCTCCAGATGTTTATGAAAAAATATATTACTCAACGCATCCTGTCAGAATCGGCAGGACTGCATAGCTGGACAGGAAACTTACAAATTTACTGTCCGAAATCTTGACAGAGAACCAATTTACAATGGATGTTACTTCTCCAAGAATTTTACCAAATTCCTTTTTATCGACCGCTTCAATTGTCAGCTTCTTAGATACAAAATCAACGGTCGCACTATTTACTCCTTCAAGGCTTTGTGTTTGAGCTTCAATCTTTGCAGCACAATTCGCACAGTCAAGTCCTTCAAGTATTAATACTTTTTTATTGCTCTTGTTAACGGATTTTTCTTTCACTACCACATCCGGTTCGTGCTTGTGCACTATGGTTTTAACTTGCTGTAATGTATTCTTATACTCTTGCTCTGATTCAGTTTCTAAAGTCAATGTCTTGTTCATGAAGTTCATATAGGCTTTGACTCCATTTAATTTATTAACCTCATCTTCAATTTTAGCTGCACAATTTGCGCAATCTAAACCTTCTAAAATTACTTCCTTCTTTAACATTACTGACCCTCCTTTACTTACTTTCTTCTGAAATATGAATTAATCCCTGGTCAAATATTTGCTTTACATGTTCATCTTCAAGAGAGTAGAATACAATCTTTCCTTCTCTTCTGCTCTTTACTAGTTCAGCCTGCTTTAAGACTCTTAGCTGATGTGAAATTGCTGATTGGGTCATATTTAATAAGAATGCAATATCGCAAACGCACATCTCTGATTCATCTAATGCCCAGAGTATCTTAATTCTTGTTGAATCTCCAAAAACTTTAAATAGTTCTGCTAGATCATATAGAGTTTCTTCTTGAGGCATTTTTTCTCGCACTTTATTTACAATTTCCTCATGTATTACATCACAGTCGCATCTTTCAATTGGTTGAATTTTTTTTGCCATATTTATATCACCTCTTTATCATTCAATTGAACACTTGAATAAGCTTTCATATATATTATAAACCTCAATTCTCCGTTTGTCAATAAAAACATATGAGTAATTGTTCAAGTGTGTTTATCTTTTAGCTTTACGGTCAAGACCGCCACCTCTAAGCGCAGCGTAGGTGGGTTTTAATCAGGTGGAGTAGACTCTCCATCTGATTCCCCGATGTTTCAGCTTGCTGAAACGAGTTCACTTATTAGATTATCCCCAAGTATAAATAGAAAAGAACCGCCCATCAAGAAGTATTTCTCCTCAATCGGCGGTCAAATTCGTTTTATTTTTCTATATCAATTTCTACACCAGATTTAAATTCAATAGTTAGTTTATCATCATACAGCAGAACATCACCAAGGCCGTGGTTAACGCTGACACCCTCTCACCGGACGGCATTCAGGCAAGACTGGAGGAACTACAAAAAGAGCTCATCAAGAAGGCAAATAACAAACAGGACTATGACGCCATCGCCGATGAGATTTTCCGGCTGCGCGATCAGAAAGAACAATCCGAACTCGACAGCCACCACCGGGAAGAAGCCGTGAATCGGATTAAGGAGCTACAGGACTTCATCGCCGGTCAGGAAACCGACATCACAGAGTTTGATGAGGCTCTGGTCAAAAAGCTCATCGAGAAAATCACCGTCTTTGCCGACCACTTCACCGTGGAATTCAAGTCCGGGGTTACAATCGATATCGAAGCATAAAAAGACTCCTCGCCACTGAACTTAATCAGTAGTGAGGAGCCTTGGTCTGTCTAATTTTAGTTCTGCTATTTCAAGTCTTTAATTCGACCTGACTGAATTACATCAATGTTTTCTTTGATCCTGTTTTCAGGCCAATTCCACCATTGAAGCTCCAGCAACTTGGAAATCACTTCATCTGAGAATCGCTTTCTTATTGGCTTGGCAGGGATGCCTCCAACAATTGTATAAGGCGGTACATCTTTGGTGACAACTGCCCGCGTACCAATAATCGCTCCATCTCCAATCGTAACACCAGACAAAACTATGGCTTCATAGCCAATCCAAACGTCATTGCCGATTACAATATCACCTTTGTTATCCCATGCACTTGTAATGTTTGTTACATCCAATCCCCATTCCTCAAAGAATATTGGAAATGGATACGTGGAAATTGAGTGCATTTTGTGATTCGCACTGGTAAACAGAAACTTAGCTCCACAGGCAATCGAACAGAATTTACCTACCTTCAGCTTATCACCGTTAATCGGGTAGTGATACAGAACATTGTTCTTCTCAAAGTCCCGTGGATCATTCACAAAGTCGTTATACATTGTGTAGTCACCAATCTCTATGCCAGATTCCGTGATTACATTTTTCAAATATACCGTTTGGGTATCACCTGTTCGCGGATATATTTTTTTCTCCGATATAGTCATTTCATAATCCTCCATGTCTTGATATCTATTAAGCGACTATATCGGTTGCTACAATGCAGCGTTTCACCTTTTCACCTCCATTATTGTCTGGCCTATTCTCCCATCATCGCCCGGTAAGATACATCGTCCAGTTCAGACAACTGCTCTAATATGAAATCCTGATATTCTTTGCTTGATGCCATAATCCTACCTCTCCCGTATCGGGTGTCTGATCACTGTTTTTAGCTTTTCCGGTGCAACCTTTCTGGCATCACTCAGATAAATTTCATGATGCAAACGCTGCTCTGTAATATCCAGAACATAGCCCTGCTGTTCCATGTAATCATGCATAAGTGCGACAGTAGCAGGCTCATTGTCATAAGAACCGATGTGCATGCACTGAACGCACACGCCTTCATCATAGGTTAGAAATTCGACTTTTGAGAAATCTGTCTTTTTCTTTTTAGTAGCCTCCTCGACCGCCCATTCAAAATCAGCCTTTTTGACGAAATCAGGCAAACGAATGACTGAAATCCACTCGAAGTTTTCTTTGTGAGCATAGTCGATCCCGGCGACACCATCCTGCCACCAGAAGCCCTCCAGAGGTGGCACTACATAGTCGAAATATCCCTCAATCTGATGGTCGCCTTTTTTACTCATTTTGATTGTGAAGGCAATGCCGTACAACAGTCCAATCGCCTGCTTATATTCACTGTCCTCCGGATTCGGATCGCCATGACCCCGAACCGCGATATAGTTCATGCTCGGCACTGTCACGATGGACGGAGTGTTCTTCGGCATGTAAAATTCCTTGTATTCTTTTTTATAATCAAAAGCCATATCTTTTCCTCATACTACATCGGTGTTCCCACTTCAATTAAGTTGCCGTCCGGATCATAGAAGCGAATGACCTTCTGTCCCCAGCTGTGCGTCATCAGTCGATTCACATATTTCACATCCGGATAATATTTCTCAAGTTTCTCTACGAATCCTTCAATATCAGACTCCTCAAAATAGAGCTCACAAGAGTTATTCTCCGGAATGATCTCTTTTCCAAGGAACTCTTTCCAGTATTTTTCCTCCTGCAGCACCAGCCCTTCTGTCATAATCATATTTCCATTATTGTCAAGGATCATCTCAATGCCGAACAGATCATGGTAGAACTGTCTGGCTCTCTCGATGTCTTTTACAACGATCAGTACGTTCTTCAGTTTCATGTTTTCCCTTTCTTCATCAGCGCAGGCAGTATTTCATACATTAATCTATTGCAGCATGTTAATATTCGTCAAAGAACTTTTGCAGAGCATCAACAAACTGCCCTATATGAATCCCGTCAACAAAAGAATGATGTGCCTGAATTGAAATCGGAATCAAGACACGTTCATCCTTCTCGTAGTATTTTCCCCAATCAAACAGAGGAGTCGCATTGTCCTTTTTCCCGGAGTTAGTGTGCGAAATATGCGTATAAGTCACCCACGGCATAGGAGAACATTGAAACACATCGTTTCCAAGAGGGCCGGTAAAATACTCCTGCTGTTCCTCAGCTGTCTTTAATGCCAACGCCACATATTCTGGAAGATTATCTATGAACGGAACGTTGACAACCTTAAACAATTCTGTTTCTTTGTTAAGGTAGGTAAATGCTGTATCAATTCTCTCGTAAAGCACGACTTTCCCATCCAAAAATCTGTATCTTAACGCTTCGACTTCATTGGCGCACTTGCAGACTGCATAGACCATTGCCAAGGTAAAAGACAAGCCTTCCTCCTTGACCTTTTTCTTGAATTCAGTAACGTCGGCTTCAAAAGTCACACAAAATGCCGGTTCTATACTGTTCCGGAAAACCATGCAGTGCATAGCTCGTTCCCATGTTGATTCATCTATTACTTCATATTTGTTTGCCATATAATTGTCCTCTTAAATTCTGATTTTCCGCGCTGACATCTATCTTACAGCCACAACTTCCCAACATCTAACTCGGCAACTCAACATAGTGACATCTAACTCGGCAACTCAACTCTCACACTTTTTGAGCCGAATTGCCCTTGGATAAGTTACCGAGAAGCGTTTTGTCTGTCCGATGCCAAATTTGCCCGATTGCCCGAAAACCGCAGTATTACTGGGCTTTCGCGACTATTTGCCTTCAACCCTTGACATCAATACTACCGTCTCCACGTGCTTCGTCCCCGGGAAATTATCAAAGGGCTTCACCGAAACAACCCTGTGCCCATAATGCTGCAGGTAATATAGATTCCGTGCCAAGGTCTTAGGATTACAGGATATATATACAATCTGATCCACACCATATCCGATAATCTTATCCAGAGCTTCATTACTTATGCCCACTCTGGGCGGATCAACAACGATTACTTCAGGCTTATCATCTATCGAATCGAGAACTTCAAAACAGTCACCCGCAATGAATCTGCAGTTATCAAGACCGTTTAGCGCAGCCGCTTCCCGTGCCGCTGCCACTGCCTCTTCAACTATCTCCACTCCAACCACTTCCGATGCGTGCCGTGCCAGCACCTGAGAAATAGTTCCGGTTCCGCAGAAGAGATCAAAGACCTTTTTGCCTTTGAAATCGTCAATCAGGTTGATCGCATAGGTATAGAGATTTTCCGCGGCTTCAACATTGGTCTGGAAAAATGAAAAGGCACTCACTCGAAATTTCAGTCCCATAATTTCTTCGTTATAGTAATCGCGGCCGTGCAAAACCCTCAGCTCATCGCAGTAAACCGCATCAGCTAGCCTGTCGTTGATTGTACGCAAAACTCCCACAACTCGGTTCTCCAAAGCAAGCCCCTGGATCATTTCAACAAATGCATTCTCATCAAAATCATCCTCAGTGCCCTCACCTTCCGAGCTGGTACATATATTAACCAGCAGTTCTCCGGTTCTGACTCCGCGGCGCAGAATCAGATTTCTCAGGAGTCCATCATGTCTTTTCTTGTGATAGTGCACATAGCCCTTCTCTTTTACAAAATCAAGCACGGCCTTAAGGATCACATTGAAATCCGGATGAACCAGCTGACATTCATCAACGGTGACAATGGACATAAACCGCCCCTTCTGATGCATGCCCAGGGTGGTCGGACCATCCTTGACCATATCACCGAAGGTGTACTCCATCTTGTTTCTGTATCCGAAACGACCCGGAGCAGGCTCGATGGGTAGAAGCTCATCATAATGAATCTCTTTACCGTCCAGGAGAGCCTTCACCTCATCATACTTTTCGGCAAGCTGCTCCTCATAGGGAACTCCCTGATAAGTGCATCCCCCGCAAAACCCCCAGTGAATACAAGTATCTTCAATTTCCGGCTTAAAATCTTCCATATTTATCATAAAACTCTTTCTTGTATTCCGTGAATCTGTCCTCATCCAAAGCTTTCCTGATATTTGTCATCGTGCTGATCAGGAAATGCAGGTTGTGGTTGGTCATCAGCATGGATGAAAGTATTTCATCACTTTTAAAAAGATGCCGCAAATAGGCCCTTGAATAATTTCTGCATGTATAGCAGTCGCATTCCGGGTCCAATGCTGAGAAATCACGTTCAAACCGGGCATTCTTGATATTGACTCTCCCTTGAGAGGTCATGGCCATTCCATGTCGCGCTATTCTTGTGGGAAGCACACAGTCGAACATGTCTATTCCCCGTTCAACGCCTTCAAACAGACCGTCGGGACTGCCTACTCCCATGAGGTATCGCGGCTTTTCATTTGGAAGATAATCCACACATTCGTCCAACACTTCATACATGACTTCTTTAGGTTCGTCGACGGAAAGACCGCCTATGGCATATCCGGGCAGATCCATTTCAACTATCTGTTCCGCACTCTGCCTGCGCAGATCCGTATAAATTCCTCCCTGCATTATTCCAAACAAAGACTGATTCAAACCTTCTCCGAGCACCTGACTCTCCCCTCCCAGTTCTTCGGCATGTGCATCATGATAATCTTTACACCTTTCCAGCCATCTGGTTGTTCTTTCGAGAGAATTCTTGACATAATCTCTATCTGACGGATATGGTGCACACTCATCAAAGGCCATCATAATATCCGCACCCAGCGAATGCTGAATCTCCATGGATTTTTCCGGTGAAATCATATGTTTGGACCCGTCAATATGTGAACGGAAGGATACCCCCTCCTCCTTAATCTTTCTCATAGCACCCAGGCTGAAAACCTGAAATCCGCCGCTGTCGGTCAGAATCGGCTTGTCCCAGTTCATGAACTTATGCAGACCGCCTGCCTCGCGTATAACATCATGCCCCGGCCTTAAATACAGATGGTAGGTGTTGCTCAGAATTATCTGTGCACCCATCTCCTCAACCTGTTCAGGTCTCATTGCCTTTACCGTTGCCGCCGTACCCACAGGCATGAAAATCGGCGTATGTATTTCCCCATGCGGCGTCTTTAACGTTCCCCGGCGTGCACCGGTTCTGCTGTCCGTCTTATGAAGTTCAAAAGTTATTGCTTTCATTCAGTTCCTCCGTGGGTCAAAACTAAAAAAGTACTTGCATTAATTATATAATGCAAGTACTTTTTTACAATAGAAAATATGTTGTTCTATTTTCCGCATCTGCCATGATTCTGATGTTCATGACAGGTTGAACCGGTAGACTTTAATGAACCTTGCAGGTACGCTTCGGCAGAAGATTTTGCATCTCCGGAAGCACCAAGAATAACTTCAATGTTTCTTTCATTAAAAATCTCAACCGCTCCGCCGCCCATGCCGCCGCTGATGATAACATTTACACCGCTGTCGGCAAGGAAGTTTGGCAGAAATCCCGGTTTGTGCCCGGGATTGGCGATGGTTTCGCTTTTGACAATTTTATTGTCGTCAGCATCAAAGATCATAAAGCTTTCACAGTGCCCGAAGTGTCCGGCAACCTTTCCATTTTCAATCGCTACTGCAATTCTTAACATATCAATTTCCCTCCGTCTTTCGATTTTTATTATTTAAATAATATATCCATTGTCTTATTATAAACTTCCCTTACCGCTCTGCCTGACGTGCAGTCTATATCCACTATTGTATGTCCATTATTTACAGCTTTTACTGCATCAGGGTCGAATGGCATGCCGCCGACAAAAGGCAGCTGAAGTTTCTCACAAAATTCTTCAATTTTTTCAGCCTTTTCGATATTGGTATCATATTTATTTATACATACGGCTATCTTTGTTCCGAATCTTTTTGCCGTATCTATAATTCTCTCCATGTCGCTTATACCGGATACAGAAGGTTCTGCCACTATCAGAACCATATCTACACCGCTGAGAGATGCGATTACCGGACAGCCTATGCCGGGAGACCCGTCAATTATGGCCAGTGCCGCATCAACGGGAGCCGAAGTCATCTGCTTTTTTACCTCGGTTACAAGCAATCCTGAAGTACCGCTTCCCATTTTGAGCTGTGCGGTTGAAAAAACCTTTTCCCTATCGGAATAGAGCATCAGCTCTCCGTCCACTGACGGTACCATGGTTATCGCTTTCGCCGGGCAGACATACTCGCAGACGCCGCAACCCTCACACCCGTAACCATTCACTTCATACTTGCCAGTTTTTATAATGGCATCAAAACGGCAGTTTTGCCTGCACAGATCGCATTCAATGCAAAGTTCCTGATTTATTTCGGCTTTCGGCAATCCGTAATAGTCCGTTCTCACAGGATCGCTGTCCCATCCCGTAATAAGATGCAGATTCGGTGCATCCACATCACAGTCCGCATAAGCTTTGGCATCGGCAAGTCTGATAAATGCACTTGCAATTGTAGTTTTTCCGGTGCCGCCTTTACCGCTCAGAATCAACAGCTGTTTCATGCTGCACCTCCTTTGTTACAATGTCAAGCAGAGAAGAGAACATTTCTCTATACTTTTCATTTATCTTAACGGCTATTTCTCCGTTTGAATTCAATTTTCCAAGCTCACTGTCAAAGGGGATTCTGCCTAAAATCTTAATGTTTTTCTCCAAGCAAAACCTCTCAGCCGGGTTTTCCTCTTCCAGACATTTATTGAGAACAACACCGAATGGCTTGTCAAACAACTTAACCAGTTCATATACCATGTTTAAATTGTGCACACCAAACAGTGTGGGTTCAGCCACCAATATGCAATAGTCCGCATCTTTGATGCTTTCCATCACTATACATGCACTTCCCGGCGGACAGTCAATTACAGTATCCTTTCCTGATTTCAAGTTTTTTTCGGAAATGAGATTTTTAATTATAGGAATTCCGGATGCTTCTCCTGTGTTCAGTATTCCGGTGTGCACATCCACCTGCCCCGATACTCCCCTTTGGATCCTGCCGATTACTTTATCCTTCTCCGACAATGCTTTTTCCGGGCAGACCAGAAGACATCCGCCGCATGAATGGCAAACCTCTTCAAATACAATCAAGTCCTTTATATAGGCAAGGGCATTATAATTGCAGAATTCGACGCATTTACGACATCCATTGCACAATGCACTATCCACTTTCGGGATCTTTACCGCTACTTCTTCCTCCCTAACTCCTTCAGGTTTAAAGAACAGATACCCGTTCGGCTCCTCAACATCACAATCTATATAGATGGATTCTTTCATTGCCGCCGCTAAATTTACGGATACCAGTGTTTTCCCGGTGCCGCCCTTGCCGCTTAACACAGCTATTCTCATGTCACCTGCCCTCATGCATGTGAAGTCCCGGATGAATTTCATCCAGCATAGAGAGCTTCCCTGCAGCAAAAGCATCAATGTTATCCCGGACAGATGTACTAATGGTTTTGTAAACCTTAATACCGGCCGGCTTCAACACATCCGCCGCATTGTCTCCCAATCGGGGAGCAATTAAAACTTCCGCCTTTTTATCTGCTATTATTTGAGCGGCCTTGATTCCGGCACCTCCTGTGCTTGCCGCCGCACTGTTATCGACAAATTCACTTTCCTTGGTATCTGCATCATAAATGAGAAAATACGGAGTACGTCCAAATGAAGCACATACATCCGAATCAAAAGTTTTTCCTTCTACAGGAATAGCAATTTTCATAAAAATCCTCCATTCTGTTTTTTTACAGTTAAGTTAACTCAATCCGCACCGGCGTCAGAGCATCTGTTATGCCTGTTCCTCTGCCTGTGACAACCTCTTCCACGACCGCAATTGTCGCCCGACCCGTCGCAAAGTCGATATTCACCGCCTTCAATAGACAGCACCTTTCCGTTTACCAGTGATTCTGCCAGTTTTCTCCTGGCTTCGATATAAATTCCCTGAACTGTGCTGCGGGCTATATTCATTTGCTCGGCACATTCTTCCTGAGTGAAGCCTTCCATATCTATAAGTCTGATGGTTTCATATTCATCTACAGTCATGTTTACAAAATCTTTTGCCTCTGCAGAAGAATCCAGTGGACCGAATCTATTGCTGTCCGGTAAACAGCAAACCTTTCTCCATTTTCTGGGTCTTGCCATAATCACCACCTCCGTTAAAATCGAGGTTAACCGGAGTTTCTCCCGGTTAACCCTGATGCCCGTTACAGGTTTTCCAATTGCTTATCGATAGAATCAAGTTGATCCTGCAGTACTGTCTTACGTTCTTTCAGCAGCTCCTTTTGTGTCTTTGAGGAGATCTGATCAAATGCAGCTCCCCTGCCAAAACCTCTGCCAAAACCGCGTCTGCACGCAAGTCCCAGACCTAATCCCGTTCCGCGACCTGCTCCTCTTCCGGTCATAGCACCTTCACCCATCGGGCCGGTTCCATCTCTTCTTGGCATATTTTTCACCTCCTTCCGTTTCTGGCATATGCCATCTATTGTCATTATACATTGTTTACGGCATATGTCAATAACTTTTTTCTTTTCGCTGTCCTTTATTTCTGTATTTTTTGTATCATAACCTTCAAAAGGAGAATAACCATGTTTACAGGAAAAGAAAATTTTACAAAAAATACCCCCAGGTAATAATTCCCAGGGGATTTTGGACCTTTAACTTTTTGGGTGATGTCTATATTGACGCCTTTGCTGATTGAGGTGTACCCCATTTAGTGGACAGTCAAAAAATCAACATCCAATTAGCACTGCCATCTCGGGGATGCAGGAGCAAACCAATTCCTGATAACATAATTTGTTCAAATTAATAACATAGCATCCCCATAAGAAAAGAACCTGTACTTTTCGTCCACTGCCTCTTTGTATATATTCAATATTTTCTCCCTGTCATACATTGCTGATACAAGCATTATCAGAGTGGATTTAGGCAAATGGAAATTGGTTATGAGGCAGTCGATAATCTTGAATTTATAGCCCGGATAGATGAATATTCCCGTGCTGTCACTGCCGGGACGTACCTGCCGGCAGCCGGTGGTTCCATCGGCACAAACAACATTTTTATCGCAATATGCCGCACTCTCTACGGTTCGGGCAGACGTTGTACCCACGCTTATAACCCTTCGCCCTTCACGTTTCGCCCTGTTTATAACAGAAGCACTCACTTCGCTGATTTCATATTCTTCAAAGTGCATGGAGTGTTCTTCTATATTATCAGTCTTTACCGGTCTGAAGGTTCCTATTCCCACATGCAGAGTCACGTATGCAAGTTCAACCCCCTTTGCCTTCACCTCCTCAAGAAGTTCCTCCGTAAAGTGCAGTCCCGCGGTAGCTGCCGCCACAGAGCCTTCATGTCTGCAGTAAACAGTCTGATACCTCTCTTTGTCCTCTTCTGAAGCAGGTCTGTCGATATACGGCGGAAGCGGCATACTGCCGATTTCCTCCAGTCTTTCCATGAATATCCCGTCATATTCGAAACGTATTATTCTCGTGCCGTCGGCTCCGTAATCGAGTATGTGTGCTTTAAGAATCGGGCTGTCGGTCAGATCGCTTCCCGGTCCGCTGAAGCAGACGGAATCTCCCGGTTTCAGCCGCTTTCCAGGCTTTACCATGGTCTCCCACATATCAGAATATTTCCCTTTTATTCGTCTGATGAGCAAAAACTCCGCTCTTGCTCCGAGCTCCTTAACTCTATGGTTCTTCTGCTCCTTTCTGCCAAACAGCCTTGCGGGCAAAACCTTGCTGTCGTTAAGCACCAGGCAATCGCCTTCATGCAAATACTCAAGGATGTCACAGAAGTGTCTGTGTTCAACCGTATCATTTCCCCTGTGTACAACAAGAAGCCTGGAGCTGTCCCTTCGGTCAGCAGGCTTCTGTGCAATCAGTTCTTCCGGTAAATAATAATCGAAATCGTCTATTCTCATGGTGTCAAAATGAAATTTCCATCTGGTCTTCATCATCCTCCGGGTCATCGTAGTTAAGCCCCAGATGTCTGTAGGCCTTGCCCGAAACGACGCGCCCATTTTTTGTTCGGTTGAGGAAACCTATCTGAATCAGATAAGGTTCATAAACATCCTCGATCGTGATTCTCTCTTCGCCAATGGCGGCGGCAATTGTATCTATCCCCACAGGGCCGCCGTCAAAGCGATCAATTATTGTGTTCAGTATTTCGCGATCCAGATTTTCCAGGCCCATATAATCAACTCCGAGAGCTGACAATGCCTCTGCAGTTATATCAATATTGATTACGCCGTCTCCGCGCACCTGTGAGAAATCCCTGACTCTCTTGAGGATACGGTTGGCAACTCGAGGTGTTCCCCTGGATCTTTTGGCCATTTCAAGCACGGACTGTTCATCGACACCTACATCCAGCAGTCCGGCCGTACGTCTGATTATCTCAGAAAGTTCTTCTTTGTTATACATTTCAAACTTGCAGCTGACGCCGAATCTGTCTCTCAGCGGTGCGCTGAGACTTCCCGCCCTTGTGGTTGCTCCAATCAAAGTAAATCTGGCTATATCAAGCCTGATGCTTCGTGCCGACGGACCTTTGCCTATGATGATATCCACCGCATAGTCCTCCATGGCCGAATAGAGAACTTCCTCAACGGAGCGGTTAAGCCTGTGTATCTCATCGATAAAAAGCACATCATTATCATTGAGATTGGTTAGAATTGCGGCCAGATCTCCCGCTCTCTCTATTGCCGGTCCTGATGTTATCCTGATATCCACACCCATCTCATTGGCAATTATACATGCCAGTGTTGTCTTTCCCAGTCCGGGAGGACCGTAAAAAAGCACATGGTCAAGAGGTTCGTTTCTCAGTTTGGCTGCCTCTATAAAAACCTTAAGATTGTCCGTGGCATTCTTCTGTCCTATATATTCAAGCAGATTCTGAGGTCTTAACGAAAACTCACCCCGTTCTTCACCATTCCCCAGCTCTGCTGCAGTTATTCTTTCTTCGTAATCCATATCGGAATCTCCAATTCTACATGTTCTTCAGGGCTCTCTTAATATACTCTTCGACAGTAAGGTCATTCTCCTTAATTCCGGCAAGGGCACCGGCAGCCTCTGCACGGGTATATCCTAATGCAACCAGTGCGTTAACCGCCTCTCCTCTGTTATTCTGTGCATTCTGCCCTTCGCCTCCTGCCGTCTGTCCGGTAATGTCGGCATATGTTCCATAAGGGTCTCCGATTCCTTCCGCGGAAAATTTATCCTTAAGCTCCAGTACAATTCTTTCTGCTGTTTTTCTGCCGACTCCGTTGGCTTTCTGCAAAGTCTTTGAATCCTCAAATACAATCGCCTGCTGCAGTTGGTCCATTGTAAATGCCGACAGGATAGCTATAGCCACCTTGGGGCCCACGCCGCTTACTCCGATAAGCTTTGTAAAAGCCTCCTGCTCACTTCGTCCGGAAAAGCCGAAAAGGCTGATATCGTCCTCCCGAACAATCATGGCTGTATAGACGGTAACCTCCTGTCCTTCACCCCTCAGATAGGCACTGGTATTTGAAGGGACTATAACCTGATAGCCCACACCGCCGACATCAATCAATATATATCCGTCGCCTTTATATACAAGTTCTCCTCTCAGGAATCCGATCATCGAATTTTCTCCTTTATCGCTCTCATTCTTGCTCTGGTACTCGCTGAATTACCGTGACAAATGGCAGCTGCCAGAGCATCGGCCGTATCATCGGGCTTGGGAACCTCACAAATTCCCAGCATTGTCTTAACCATAAACTGAACCTGCTTCTTATCCGCTCTGCCGTATCCTACGAGAGCCTGCTTGATTTGCAAGGGAGTATACTCTTCCACTTGGAGACCTCCCTTTATGCATGCCAGAACAGCAACACCCCGCGCCTGTCCCACATTGATGGCGGTCTTCGCATTGCTGTTAAAATACAGCTGTTCAATCCCAGCAACCTCAGGCCTGTATTCGCCGATAATATCCCGCAGGCTGTCATAGATATATTCAAGTCTCCCGGTCATAGGCATATCCTTATCTGTGGTAATTGCACCGTAAGCCACGACCTTGAAATTGTTTCCGACCCTGTCCACAACTCCCCATCCGAGGATGGCGTAGCCCGGGTCAATGCCGAGAATCCTCATGACTGTCTCCTCCCGCATCAATTATACGACTTGCGGCTTGCCAATCGAACTTCGCTCTCTTGGGCCGCAAAAGCATAAGGAGTTTCATCGAAGCAAAGCTTCGTGACAACTCCATTATACCATTGAGAACGTATGTTTGTAAACCGTCAGTTTTTATGTCGCAATCGGCACATCCCTATGATATAATATTTTTTACAGAACTGCACTCATCAAAGTATTAACCGGGAAGCCGGTAAGGAGGCTTTGCGATGCGTATTTCCAGACAGAACAAAATTCTTGAGATTATCCAGCAGTACGAAATCGAAACCCAGGATATGCTTGCGGCAATGCTGCGTGAACACGGTTATGAGGTCACTCAGGCTACCGTTTCCAGAGATATTAAAGAGCTTCACCTTGTAAAAACTCTTTCTCCAACAGGCAGATACATATATGCAGTACCATCCACTGATGACGGTCCCCTTTCTGACAGACTGAAAGACATCTACCGAAAATCAATTCTGTCAATCGACAGTTCAGGAAACATTGTACTGCTTAAGTGCCTGTCAGGCTGCGGAAATGCAGCCGGTGAGTCGCTTGATCTTCTCAATCTTGAGCATGTTATCGGGTCTGTGGCAGGCGACAACACTATTCTTCTCGTTGTGGATGATCCTGCCAATTCAAAGGAGGTTGTGAAAATTCTCAAAGATCTGCTGGCCGGTCAATAGGTACTAAAATGATTAGACACATCAGTATTAGAAATTTTGCTATAATTGAAAAAGCGGACATCGATCTTGCCGATGGCCTTAATATTATTACCGGCGAAACAGGCGCCGGTAAATCTATTGTAATCGAAGCAGTGAGTCTGGCTCTCGGAAGCCGGGCGGATACTGCTTTTGTTCGTTCCGGGGCTGATAAAGCCACCGTACAGATGATTGCCGACTACGATGGCAATGAATATATTATAACACGCGAGGTTTCAGCAACGGGCCGCAACACCTGCCGCATCAATGATGAGATTGTAACTCTCGGAACCCTTAACGGTCTTTGCAGTAAAATTGCAGATATTCACGGGCAATATGACCACCAGTCACTGCTCAATACGGATAATCATATTCTCCTTGTTGACCGCTACCGAAAGGATATCATAGAACCGGCAAAAGCTAAAGTAAGTTATCTGTTTGACAATTACACCTCTCTCCGCTCTGAACTGGCTCAAGTGAAATCCGCATCAACGGAAAATCTCAGACAGAAAGACTTTATGACCTACGAACTTCAGGAACTGTGTGATGCTAATCTGCGATCGGGGGAAGACCGGGAACTGGAGGAAGAGATTGCTCTTTTACAGAACAGCGAAAAGATTTTTGCCGCTCTGGGCGGTGCATATCAGCTGTCATCTGACGGAGACTACAACATCCTTTCAGCACTTAAACAGGTAAACGATATGCTGGCTGAAACATCCGGTTTCACTGCGGAGCTCTCAACGCTTTCGCAGCAAATGACTGAACTTTATTACGAGTACGAGGATATTTGCAGGTCAATCCGTGAGTCTCGCGATTCGGTAATATTTGATCCGGGAGCACTTGATACGGCAATTGCCCGCTACGAGCATCTTAAAAAACTTAAGCACAAACATAACAGAGATATTGACGGCCTCATTGTCTACATACATGAGCTGGAAAGCAAGCTTTCCCATATAGAAAATTCCGATGAGTATATTGCTCATATCGAGCAGCAAATTGCCGAAACCGAAGCAGAACTTCAAATTGCCTGTGACGCTTTGACTGCAGCTCGACGTGAGTCCGCCCTGCAGCTTGAGACGCTCATAGGAAAAGAACTGAAGCAACTCAATTTCGGCGATGCGGAATTCGCAATAAATTTTGCAAAATCTTCCGCTTATACATCTGACGGAAATGATTTGATTGAATTTTTGATTACCACAAATAAAGGAGAGCCCCTGAAACCGCTCAGCAGAATTGCCTCCGGCGGAGAAATGTCCAGAATAATGTTGGCTTTCAAGAAGATAATCGGTGACTATGACCGGATACCTACTATGATTTTTGACGAGATCGACAGCGGCATAAGCGGAATTGCCGCCTCGGTTGTGGGACGCAAGCTGCGAGAAATAGCCGACAGCCATCAGATTGTCTGTATCACTCACCTGCCGCAGATTGCTGCCTACGGAACGGCAAACTACCGAATATCCAAGTATTCCGACGGCAGCCTGACCTACACTACAATAGAAGCTTTGAAAGAGGAAGAAAAAATAAATGAGATTGCACGGCTTTTGGGTGGCGAAAACATTACAGAAACCACACTGGCATCCGCCCGCGAGCTCATAGCGGCATCACAACATCCTTAATCCATGATTCCTCTTACGTCCAGAACAGGTTCCACATAAAGGATCCCATTTCCGGGGATGTCCAGCTTCAGCTCACTGTATAATTCATTTACCACCTTTTCTGTTAAGTCGCTCGGCAAAATAACCACAACCAGTTCTCGTTCCGGTTCTATTTCTATACCGAATAACCTTACGTCGCAATCCGCACCGACTCCGCGCCCGTGCAGAATTGTTCCTCCCTTTACTCCGGCCTTGCGTGTAATGTCTATTACATCTTCAGCCATGCCTCTATTGACAACTACTGTCAGTTTATTGAGCATACTCTCTCCCTCCATCTTTTGTGCTGTATCCCAATTGCTCTGTTTCTTGCCGATTATCTGATCTCCTGTAATTACCTCGTTTGTATATACAATCCCATGACCGGGTTTATCAAGTTTGAGCTCTCTGGTCAATATGTCAAGAATTTCCGATGCCGTTTCTTTTTTATGCGGAATATTTACTAATATCCTTTTCTGGTCTTTTATCCCAAACAAGTTTAAAGTAGCATTGTTTACGGTACCCTTCCCCTTTACTATTATTCCGCCGCATAAATCTTTGTCCCTGATAATGGGTGCAAGTTCGTGATATTGATGTTCGGTTATTATAAGCGTCATTATAATATTCCATTGCCCATATGACGGATCATTTATTTGTGTATTCATAATTACCTCCTTTTGATTTTGCATGATAGATTGCACCAAGTATCTCTATCGCTATGATAGGCACCAATGCAACGATTGCTATCATACCAAAACCGTCTGTCACAACATCCGCTGACGGAACTGCAGCGGAAATCCCTTGAACAAAGGCAAGGGAAAAGGTTGCAGTCATAGGCCCTGAAGCAACACCGCCCGCATCATAGGCCATGCCCACAAACAGATCAGGCACAAAGAATGCCAGCAATACGGCAAGACCAAACCCCGGCAGCAAGTACATCCAAAGCTGGATATCCGGCACGAGAATCCTCAGTGCGGACATAAATATGGCCATACCGACCGCAACAGACAGGAAAAGGAGAACCAGGCTGCGCTTTACAGATCCTCCGGTGACATCTTCCACCTGATGCGTAAGTACATATACAGCAGGTTCCGCTAAAACAGTAGTAAGACCCAGCAGCAGGGCCACAATAAGAACCGGGATGTTTGAGTCCATAAAGGCGAGCTGCTTTCCTATCTGCGCACCAACTTCCATGAAACCGCCGTTAACACCCAATAAAAATATTACGAGCCCCAGATATGTTAAGGCCAAGCCTCGGGAAATATTCAGAACCCTTCTTTTTTTATGTTTGAAGAAAAATATTTGAAACACAATGTACGCAGCAATTATAGGCAGCAGTGTCAGGAAGGATTCCCATGCAATGGTAAACAGCTTAGTTACATATGTGTCCAGCAGAGTGGTGTTTACTATCTCCGCTTCAGGCAGATCCCCTTCAAGTTTACCGGTGTCAAGAAAAAGGCCGGTAACCAAAACTCCGAGAATAGCTCCTGTGGATGCTATACCCACCAGACCGAAACTGTCGGCTTCACTCATCTTGCTGTCCTTTTTCATTGCTGATACGCCCGCTGTCAGTGCCAGTATAAAAGGAACTGTGATCGCACCTGTAGTAGCTCCCGAAGCGTCAAAAGCTATAGCCAAAAAATCAGATGTTGAGAACAATGACAGAATAAAAATCAGACCATATGCCCCTGCAAACACATATTTCAGCCGTACTTCCTTAAGGATACGCAACATTCCGAGAGTTATCATTACTCCAATTCCAACTGAGACGGCAACTACCATAAGTATGTTGTCAAACTGACCGGAAGTAACACCGTCCACTTGGTTGGCAAGAATATGTAAGTCCGGTTCGGCAAATGAAATGAAAAACCCGAGAATCAAACTGATTGTAATCAATATAGCATAGCTGTTGGAATACATGATTGCATTTCCCACATCATGACCTATAGGTTCAATTCCCTGATCAATTCCGAACAGGAAGATTGTAAGACCTATAATTACCAGCGCTGAACCAATCAGAAAAGCATAAAGCATTGTTGATTCCAGGGGACTTATGGTAAAGTGAAGTGCCACCACAATAATAGAAATAGGCAATACCGATGTTAATACTTCCTTAAACTTTCCTTTTAATTCACTCAAATCATCACCTCTCCTGCTTCTCAACCAATCCTACATCGTATCGAAAGTTCTATAAAAAATCGGCATGGCGGGTTCTCCAACTATGCCGATGTTTTTCAATGTGCAGATTCTCTTACAAGATTATTCTTCCTCTGCAACAGCTTCTGCAGGTTCTTCAACAACCTCTTCTGCAGGTTCTTCAACAACAGCTTCCGCAACAGCTTCCGCAGGTTCTTCAACAACAGCTTCTGCAGGTTCTTCAACAACAGCTTCTGCAGCTTCTTCTGCAACAGTATCTGCAGGTTCCTCCGCAACCTCTGCTGCAGGTTCTTCCGCAACAGCTTCTGCCTTTTCTTCCGGTACAGGTGCCTCTGTCGCAGGCACATATTCTTCAGGCTGTGTGGTTTCTCTGATGCTCAGACTGATTCTCTTTCTGTCCTTATCGATTTCAAGAATCTTAGCATTTACAGTCTGACCGACTTCCAGTTCATCAGCGATGTTGCCTACTCTCTTGTGGGCAACCTCTGAGATGTGTACAAGCCCGTCAAGACCCGGTTCAAGCTCTACGAATGCACCGTACTCTTTAATCTGTACAACCTTACCTTCAATAACCTGCCCGATTTCATACTTTTCGTCAATTACGCTCCATGGTTCAGGAGTGTTCTGCTTCAGACCCAAAGAAATCTTTCCCTTTTCCCTGTTCATAGACAGAACCTTGACATTGATTTCTTCACCAATGCTCAAAACTTCCTGAGGATGCTTAAGCTTCCCCCATGAAATCTCTGAAATATGCAGCAGACCGTCGATTCCGCCGATGTCTACAAATGCACCGTAATCGGTAAATCTCATTACTTTGCCTTCAACAACATCGTCAACATTAAGCTTGTCCCAGATTTCCGTAATCAGCTTTTCTCTTTCCTCAGCCAAGAACATCTTGTGCGAAAATACCGCCCTGTTTCTCCTCTGGTCAACTCGGGAAACCTTTACTTCCATTTCCTTGCCAACGAATTCTTCAGCATCATCCACATAACGATCCGACAGCTGTGAAAGAGGAATAAAACCGGATACTTCCTTGTATTCAGCAATAACACCACCGTTTACCGTTCTTGTAACCTTAACTTCCAGAACGGTTTTATCTTCAAATGCCTGGATAATTTCTCCCCAGTTCGCACTGATTTCTAACCTTTTTCTTGAAAGTAAAATGCCACCGTCAACGTCGTCAGTCTTGATAACCTTAGCCTGAATATCATCGTCTTCTTTAAAAACATCTGCTAAAGTCTGTCCTTCTTCAAGGGTGACTTCATTGATAGGCAGGATACCGTCTTTCTTACATCCTAAATTAACTATAACTTCTTTTTCGTTCACTTGGTGAACCTTGCCATTTACGATTTCACCGCTTCTGGGAAGTCTGAGAGATTTGTCAATATCCTCCATCAGATCATCCATCGTAAGTTCTTTGTTTTCAAGTGTAGCTTCACTCATGTTGGCAATAACCTCCTTAATTGTGTAGTCCGGCGTCGATGCACCGGCCACCACTCCTATTTTATTACAGTTTTTTACCATAAGCAACGGTAAATCTTCGATATTTTCGACAAAACACGTCATTTTGCAATGCTTTTCGGCGATTTCGAAAAGCTTTCTTGTATTGGAACTGTTGCTTCCACCTATGACAATCATCATATCGTTTTTTTTCGACAGTTCCTCACACTCCGCTTGGCGTGCAGATGTTGCGTTGCAAATGGTATTATGCAGCTCATAAGCGAAGCCTTTTGCTTCTATAGTTTCCACAACTTCATCCAGCACTTCCTGTCTGATGGTTGTTTGCGTAACAATAAAATATTCCTCATCCTGCAAAGCCTTTGCACTATTTCCGGAATCTAGGACTATTGCAGGACTGTTACACCATCCTGCAATACCTATTACCTCAGGATGACTGTCATCTCCGACAATAATAACCTGTTTATCCGTTTCGGAAACCAGTCTGTGAATCTTCTCAACGAAAGGACAAGTGGCATCAATCAGCCTTATTCCCATATTCTCTGCCCGGTCATATACGGATTTAGGAGCACCATGAGATCTTATAATTACCCGTGCACCGGTATCGACCTCCTCAAGTGAGTCAACCACATGTACTCCTATATTCTCCAGGTCTTTAATTACCCGGTCGTTATGAATAAGAGGTCCCAGTGTATATACAGGTATGTCCGGAGATTTTGCGGCTTCCTCCGCAATATCAATGGCACGTCTGACACCGAAACAGAATCCCGCTGTTTCGGATACGGTTATTCTTTTATCTGCCGTTTTTTCTGTCAATTTCCTTCAGCTCCTCCAGATACTTCTTAAACGATGCTTCGTTACCGTTTGATGTCGGTTTGTAATACTGCACACCCTCACTGTAAAGATCATCCGGCAGATACTGCTGCGTAACATATCCTCCGTACGAGTGCGGATATTTGTAATCCGTTCCCCTGCCCAATTTGGCTGCGCCGCTATAGTGGGAATCCTTAAGGTGTGCAGGAACATCATCAATTTTCCTCCTGTTCAAATCCGACATTGCGGCATTGACGGCCTCATAGGCTGCATTCGATTTAGGGCAGCTTGCCATGAGAACTGTGGCATGCGCCAGAGGAATCTGTGCCTCCGGAAAGCCAATCATATGTGCCGCCTGAACGCAGGAGGTCACAATACTTATGGCATTTGGGTATGCCATTCCCACATCCTCGCTGGCCATCACCATAAGTCTGCGCCCTATCATCATCTCATCGGCATCGCCTTTAATGAGTCTGGCCAGATAGTGAATGGCCGCATCCGGATCCGAACCTCTTACCGACTTCTGCAGAGCACTGAGCAGGTTGTACTTATCCTCTTCTTTATCATAAAATGTAGTTTGCTTCTGCATGGCTTCAGCAACAACTTCCTTGTCAATTCTGTCCGACATATTATCAACAATGAAGCCGAGCGCATCAAGTGCCACCCTGCAGTCTCCGCCGGACATAGCTGCCAGAATACGCAATGCTTCTTCATCATACTGAACATTTAAGCCGCCGAAACCTTTTTCGGTGTCTTTCAGTGTTCGTTTTAGAATTACCTCTATTTCGTCGACATTTAAACGCTTGAACTCGTAGATGTTTCTTACTCTGCTCAAAATCGAATTATTAATGGAAAAATACGGATTCTCCGTGGTACTTCCTATGAACTTGATGATACCTTCTTCTATTGCCTTTAGCAGTGAATCCTGCTGCAGCTTGTTCCACCGGTGAACCTCATCTACGTAGAGTACAGTGGTTTCCTTCATCAATCCGTAGAATCTGTCGGCTGCATTCTTAAGCAGTTCCTTAAGTTCCTTTGTACCTGTTGTTGAAGCATTTATTTCAACGAAATTGCCGTCAAGCTCTCCGGCAATTATTCTGGCCAGTGTAGTTTTTCCCGTGCCGCTGGGACCGAAAAATATTGCCGACTCAAAGGTCTTGTTCCTGATTGAATTATAGAAAAGTGAGCCCTTATACATAAAGTGTCTCTGTCCGACAAAATCCTCCAGCCGGCTCGGTCTCATTTTTGTAGAAAGTGGTATCATAATCTATCCTCCCGCTGTGCACGGTCATTATACACTATTGCCATATGTATGACAAAGGCACTAAATAAAAACCGCCATGCACTGATGCACAGCGGCTTTATGCTTTTGTTAATTTCAGTCGAAGAATGATTCCGTCTTCTCTTCCATCAGATATTTATTTAGGGTTGCCTCAACATCCAGTTTACGCTTAGGAAGCGGAGCGTCTTTCTTCTTGCCGATATATACGAGAGCAAGTCCGCCTGCCATGCAGACAAGACCGCCAATGAGAAGTCCCGTCTGAACCTGAGGTATAACATTGGAGAATACATCGTAATCATCCGGACCCCATTCGCCCCATTCGATCTCATACCATCTCAGCCAGAACTGACCGAAGAATGCCATTGCACCGGCACATACGGCAAATATACCCATTCTTACAGTGTCACCAATCGCCAGGCCGAATCCGTTGACAGGATTGTTCTCAGGATCCTTTACGGTTAGACCGCCGCAAATCTTCTTGAAGAATATGTATGCCACGGGACCTGAAGCCAGAGCCATAAGACCGGTTGCCAGATAGTCGGTTCCGTTTATCAGCAGTGCGATGACCGCTATAACCATAGGGAATCCGCAGTAGAAGATCAAAGCCCTCTTTCCTCCCCCGATTACATACAGGTTTCTCTTGAGTCTTTCCTCGACAGGAAGTTTGTCACGCAGAATAACCACCGCAACAGGCAGTATGATGTACAGCGCCAGCATAAACACAACCTCCATGGATACCAGAGTTGTGAAATCCGACTGCGCCAAGAAGAAGGTTACCACTGCCAGCGACAGGATACCAACATACGGAACTCCGCGGTTTTTGCTTATCTTAACAAGTACCTGCGGGCAGAGGTTGTCATCCGCAAGAACGAAGAACCCTCTGGAGCCCGAAGCCAGATAAGTGTTAAAAATAGCACACTGTGAAACAATAGCGATTACCAGAAACACATATCCCCATGCAGTTCCCATGTGCTCTGTCAGAACAGTGGCGTAGCCCACTGTTTCGGTAGTGAATCCGCCTTCTGTAGACCATTTCCCCCAGCTGCCTTCAGGCAGGGAAGCCATACCGAAGAATGTAGGCAGAACATAAGTGAGGGCAACCAGAGGCATAGCTATTTTAAGTCCCCTCGGAATAACCTGCGGATTCTTTACTTCGCCTGCCATGTTGGAGATACATTCGTATCCGCAGTACATCCATATGCAGATACAGATTCCGCCGCCTACACCATCGATAAATGTATAGCCTTCAGGCATTAAAGGCTCCATAGGATTGCTCTCCCAGTTGATTGCACCCACAATGGCAACGAGTGTAAATGCGGCAATAATGAGAAGTGAAAGTACAGTACTTACAGCTCCGACCTCACGAAGTCCGAGAAGGTTGATAACTGTAAAAATGGTAATCATACCAATGATGAGAACCTGCTTACCCAGTGCGGTCATAGGAATAAACTGACTTACATAGCCGGAAACCAGGGCAACATATACACCGTTCGTAATGTATGTGGATACGGTTGCCCACCAGCCTGCCTGAAAACCCCAGAATTCGCCGAATGCTTCCTTAACCCAGATATAGATACCGCCCTCGGACGGCATTACGGATGAACACTCAGCTACAAGGCTGCTGATAGGATAGGCCCAGATGAACGGAAATATGCATAACAGCAGTATTGTCATCCCCGGACCCGCTTCCGGAATCATCTCCTCAATTCCAAATGCTCCTGCCGCTACCAAGCAGTAAAGCATGAACACAATACCTGAAGTTTTAATGTCATGCTTCTTAAGACCGGCAACGCCATGAACCCTTTGCTCTTGCTGACTCATTACAATTTTTCCCTCCTAATGAATTAGTTAAAGCAAAATGATATTATAGAGATAATTTCGCAATTTCATTATATCAAAAAATCGAGCAAAAGTCACATACACTTTCGCCCGATCCGTTTATCACCTGATTACCCTGATAATCACCTGATAGATTTCAGCTTTCTGTTCAGCCTTTTGAACTTCATGCTGCCCGGCCTCGGTCTTTTGTAAGCTGCCGGCTCCTCCGCACGTGCGGCACGTGCATCTGCAGCATCAGACCCGGCTCTTTTGAATTCTTCGGCAACATGACGCAGTTCTACACTCTCTGTTCTTCCTTCTTTGGCTCTGTTTTTGGCAATTTCGGTATCGTCAAACTCTTCTTCGCCTACACCATAGTACTCTATCTTCATATCCGGATTTGCTCTGGCTGCCCAATCAAAAACCTGAGGAACACAGCTTTTATCGAGAACATAATTTCTGGTTTTATTTCCGCTTCTGACAACAACCATCACATCCGGAGCAATTTTTCTGTAATCTCCGAACATGTAGTTGCAATCTTCCCACTTCCAGACGTTATGTCTTTTCATTCCGAAGAAAGAGCCTATCTCATCTGCACCCTCCTCGGTAACCACCTGTATTGTCTTATAGAAGCTTACGATCAGGAACAATATCCCGCAGATTATAAAAATCCAGGATTTAGATGATCCGAACTGGGTAATTCCGCTGTAAAAGGACACCCCTGCGACTACAAGCCCGAATATCATCATGAACCCATTATTTTTTTTCGTCTTACCGTAGTATTTCATGTCAATTCACCTTCATTTCATCAGCTTTGCCATTTCCGTCCTCAGTATAGCAAACCGAAAGGAACAGTTCCAGCTCCTTCAGCACACTCCTGTCATATCCCGGCTTCCCAGGTTCTTTTGCAACCGTCAGCCGGATATAAGGACCTGTGCCTCCAAAAAACTTCACTCTGCCGCCATAGGCATCGGCAATTCTCGGTACCACACCTTCGGGCATGCGAACATTTTCCCATAAAGACAGTTTGACTTTAAGCCCCTGCTGCGATATCTCTTTAACCCCCAGACGCCCCGCCATGTTTCTTATCTTTGAAATTCTAACCAGGTTAATTGTATCACCCGCAACATCACCGAACCGGTCCGTAAGCTCATCTATAATATCAGACTGATCCTCTTCAGAGGATACCATGGCAATTTTTTTATACATCTGAAGGCGCAAAGTCTCATCATCTATATAATTGGCCGGAATAATGGCCGGAACCGGCAGCGCAAACACTGTCTCATCGGGCGATGGCATCGGTTCGCCGTCAGTGCCCAGATTCTCGCCTCCGCGAAGCTTTAATACGGCCTGATCCAATAGCTTGCAGTATAATTCATATCCTATACTCAGCATATGTCCCGACTGCTCCGCGCCAAGAATATTTCCTGCACCACGAAGTTCCAGATCCTTCATGGCTATTTTGAATCCGGAGCCGAATTCAGTGAAGTCACGGATGGCCTGAAGCCGTTTCTCCGCAACTTCAGTAAGATTTCGATCACGCCTGTGCATAAGATAAGCAAAAGCTATTCTTGCCGCACGGCCGACACGTCCCCTAAGCTGATAAAGCTGTGCCAGACCGAATCTGTCCGCATCATAAACCACCATCGTGTTAACATTAGGTATGTCCGTGCCCGATTCTATTATTGTCGTTGAAACCAGCACATTGTACTCTCCCGCAGCAAAATCCATTATTATATCTTCAAGCTCCGACTCACGCATCTGGCCGTGACCCACAGCTACCGCCGCATGAGGCACCAGCTTTTTGATATCGGCGGCAATGCGATTGATAGACTCCACTCGATTGTAAAGCACAAATACCTGCCCGTCTCTTGCAATCTCTTTTTCTATAGCCTCGCGAATTACGAAATCATCCTGTTCCATAACATAAGTCTGCACAGGATAGCGGTTCTCAGGCGGTTCATTAAGGATACTCATATCCTTAATTCCGGAAAGAGACATGTGCAAAGTCCTTGGGATAGGGGTTGCAGACAGCGTCAGAACATCCACATTGCTGCGGAGCTTTTTGATTTTTTCCTTATGTCTGACCCCGAAGCGCTGTTCCTCGTCCACAACCAAGAGCCCCAGATCCTTTAATTTAACATCTGAAGAAAGAAGTCTGTGTGTTCCGATAACCAAGTCAATTTCACCTCTTGCCAGCTTTTTCACTATTTCCTTCTGCTGATTCTGAGTTCTGAATCTGCTTAGCATCTCCACCTTAAATGGGAATTTCTCAAATCTGTCCTTCAAAGTATAATAATGCTGATTAGCCAGAAGGGTCGTCGGCACCAAAACCACAGCCTGTTTACCTTCTGCCACACACTTAAATAGTGCCCTTGCGGCAACCTCCGTTTTCCCGAATCCCACATCTCCGCAGAGAAGCCTGTCCATAGGAATCTCCCGCTCCATGTCCGCCTTGATTTCCTCAATGCATCTGAGCTGTTCATCGGTTTCCGTGTGCGGAAAAGATTCCTCAAATTCCGCCTGCCACGGCGAATCCTCGGAAAAAGCAAAGCCTTTTACGCTCATTCTTTTTGCCGACAGCTCCAGAAGGTCATGTGCCATATCGGTAACGGCAGCCTTTGCACGAGCCTTTGTATTCTTCCAGTCGTTACCGGACAACTTGTTGAGATTGGGAGCGGATCCGTCTCCGCCAATATATTTCTGCAGCATCCCCAGCTGCTCAACAGGGAGGTACAGCGAATCCGTACCGGCATACTTTACTTTCAGGTAATCACGTTTGGTCCCCTGGACAAGCAGCTGCTCGATACCTGCAAACTTGCCGATGCCATGGCTTTCATGAACCACATAATCTCCGGTCTGAATATCTGCAAAACTCTTTATTTGCTGTCCGCGGCTCTGTTTCTTCAGACCGGCACGAAGGCTTCTCCCCTTGCGGCTCTTTCCCCCGGTCCCGAATATATCCGCGTCTTTGAACCAAACCCTTCTGTCATCGGTCATTTCAATGCCGGCGGTTATCTCTCCGATCATAAGTGACGGCATGGGCGAAATATTATATCCCTCAAGGAATTCTTTCAGATTCTTCAGTCTCTCCTCGCTGCTGCATACAATATTCACCTCAAACCTTCCGGACAGGTATCTCTGAACATCGGATCGGAACATATTCATATTCCCGCTGTACGTCGGTAACTGCCTGCTGTTAATCTGCCTTAGTTCCGTGAGAAACGGTGCATTCTTTATGGTGCTGACAAAAGGTGTGAAAATATATCCGCCGTTTCCTCTTTCCTCGGCAAACGAATACATTCTGAAGAAGTCGGCCTTCCCTGACAGGCTTACGAAATCGTCCGAAATACCTCTTCCTGAAGCAAGTATGACGTCCATGTCTTCTGCCGTTTCTTTTTCAAAAACATCCAGAGTCTCAATAATTCTGGCGGGGTCATCTATTATAATCTGAGGGTCGGTCATATATTCCCACAGATATTCGGTTTTATCGTAAAAATAGTTCAGGAAATTCTCCATGTACCGGAGATTTATTTGATTATCCGCATATTCAAGCAACTGCTCCTTGCGGTGCCTGAGGTTTGCGGTCAGTTCCGTCTCTCCGCCGCTGTTTTTTATCAGCTTTTTTATCTGCTTTTCATAGGCCTTTGAAATTCTTTCCGAAGCCTTTGCAAAAGCCTCTTCGTCTCTTATTATCTGGGTACATGGGTATATAGTTATATCCTTAAGATTCTCGACTGACCGCTGCGTATCGGAATCAAAGCTTCTGATGGAATCGATTTCCGTGTAAAAAAGCTCCACTCTGTATGGCATATCCGCATCCGGTGCGAAAACATCAAGTATCCCGCCTCTGACACTGTATTCACCCCTGCCCTCTATCATGGGAACCCGCTCATAGCCCAGCAGAGAGAGTTCCCTGCGAACTTCTTCAATGTCAATTTCTTCGCCGCGGTTCAGTGTGATAAGCCTTTCCGTATACATTTCCTTTGGCGGCAGTTTCTTTACAGCCGACGTGACCGGTGCGATTATTATACATCTTTTGTCATTTGACACCGCCTTCAGTGCCTTCATTCTCATAGGCAGATAATCATCGCTCTTGGTCTCAAACTGAACGAGGCTGTTGTCATCGGGTGGCATAATGTATATTTCCTCTTCAGTCATACCGCTAAAAAAACAAAGGTCAACCTGCATTCTCCTCGCCCTTGTCAGCGAAGGCACAACAATCAGACTTTGACCTTTCCTTTCTTTAAGTATGTCCGCAATTAAGACTGCTGCACGTCCGTCCGACGCACCTGCAATGTTAATCATCCCCTTGTTCGACAATTTCCACCTCTTTCGGTTTCTTTTCTTTTTTTGTATTGAAGCGGTTCATGGCTTCATCAATGCCGTTCGCAATAATACAGTCAATTGCCCCGGCAGCCTTTCTTACTGTTTCCGACAGAAGCTCTGCCTCTGAGCTTGCAACCTTACCTGTCACAAAATCCTTTCGATCCAGACCGCCGCTCTCTCCGATTCCTATACGTATTCTCGGAAACTCATCGGTCTGCAGCTGATATATAACGGATTTCATGCCGTTGTGGCTTCCGGCACTGCCTTTCTTTCTTATCCTCAAGGCTCCCGTTTCCAGATCAAGATCATCGTAAACAACTATCAGATTCTCGCCGGGAACATCGTAATATGCCATAACCTCACGCAGGGATTCACCACTGAGATTCATATATGTCTGAGGCTTAACCAGCAAAACCTTCTCTTCGGCTATTCTTCCCTCACCAACAAGAGCCTTGAACTTAATCTTGCTTATCTTTATTTCATGGGCAGAGGCAAGTTCATCGAGAACCAGGAATCCCATATTATGTCTGGTTTTTTCATATTTTTTTCCGGGATTCCCCAGCCCTGCGATGATATACATACTCTCCACACTTCTATACTCTCAATTAAATTATATTTTTTCAACAATTTTTCAATATCAAACAGTATCAAACAATTTGCTCACTGATTCGTTTGTATGAACTCTTGTCAGTGCTTCCGCAAAGATAGGTCCTACAGACAGAATTTTCATCTTATCGATTCTCTTTTCTTCGGGAACCGGCATTGTATTGAGAAGAACCACTTCTTCAATTTCTGAAGTCTCTATTCTCTCAATTGCCGGACCTGACAGAACACCATGAGTAGCACACGCTCTTACACTCCTGGCACCCATCTCTTTCAGTGCACTGGCAGCGTTTGTGATTGTACCCGCGGTATCAATCATGTCATCAATTAAAATACAGTTTTTGTCTTCTATATCACCGATAATGTTCATGATTTCACTTACATTCGGTGTCGGTCTTCTCTTATCGACTATTGCGATTGGTACTTCTAGAGGCTCCGCCATATTTCTGGCTCTGGGTACGCTGCCGTGATCAGGAGAAACTATGACCAGATTATCCAGATTCTGTTCTGAATAATAATCTATCAGAAGAGGCATTCCAAGCAGATGGTCAACGGGGATTGTGAAGTATCCCTGAATCTGAGCGGCATGAAGATCCATGGTTATGATTCTGTCCGCACCTGCAGTTACAAGCATATCGGCTACCAGCTTGGCTGTAATCGGATCACGGGGTTTAGCTTTTCTGTCCTGTCTGGCATAGCCGTAATAAGGCACAACGGCGCTTATTCTGCCGGCGGAAGCTCTCTTCATGGCATCAATTGTAATAAGAAGTTCCATCAGATTATCGTTTACGGGATTGCATGTTGACTGAATTACGAAGCAGTCAACACCTCTTACTGTTTCATTGAGGTTAACGGATATTTCACCGTCACTGAATTTCTTCACTTCCAAATCACCTAGCGGCTTACCCATGATGGCCGCAATTTCTTCCGCCAGTTCAGGATTGGAATTAGCGGTAAAAACCTTGTGGCTTGCGAATATGCTGTTTATCATTTAACTTCTCCTTTACTTTTATGTTTAGCTTAATCCTCAATCTTTTTATATTCTCTTACCTTTCTGGAGAGGCTCATTCGTGCTTCTCGTGCTTTCTGATCCATTTCCAGTATCATTTCACCAACCTTGTAAATATCTCCGGCTCCCATGGTAAGCACCAGGTCACCTTCACCGGCATTTTCATATACATAGCAGGCAATATCCTCAAAGTCATCGAAAAAGCTCACTTCTATTTTCTTGTTGTGTTCTCTGATTTTCTCCGCAAGTGTATTTGAGCTTATTCTATGAATATTTTTCTCTCGTGCAGCATAAATTTCCGACAAAACCACTTTATCGGCCTCATCAAAAGACTCTGCGAAGTCATCCATGAGTGCCATGGTTCTGGTATATGTATGCGGCTGGAATAGACACCAGAGCTCGTTATGTTTCATTTTCTTTATTGCAGCCAAGGTAGCCTTTATCTCTGTAGGGTGATGTGCGTAATCGTCAATAACTTTAACATCCTCATCAGTTCTTCCAAGAATATCAAATCTCCTGTGTATACCCGTATACTTCCTGAGTGTGCCCATAATGCCCTCAACCTCGACTCCCAGTACATGGCTGCACGCAAAAGCGGCCAGGGCATTCAGAATATTATGCTCACCCGGCACGCTCAATTTTATATTTCCAAGCATCTCTTCTCTATGATACACATCAAAGCTTGGCATTCCTTCGTTATCGAAATTTATATTACCCGCATAGTAATCGTTGCCGCTGTTTAATCCGAAGGTTATGGCATTGGGTAACTCCTCAATTACACTGTGTACAAATGGATTGGCATCATAGGCGATGACAACATCATCCTCAGGAACCAGTCTGGCGAACTTGTCAAAGGAGCTTACTATATGCTCCAGATCCTTGAAGTAGTCCAGATGATCCGAATCGATATTGAGAATTATCTCTATGCTCGGTCTCAGTTCAAGAAAGCTGTCCCTGTACTCGCAGGCCTCCGTAACGAAATAATCACCGTCGCCTACGTAAACGTTGCCGCCGATCTCATCCAGATTGCCGCCCACCAGTATTGTAGGCTCCTTCTGTGCGTCCTTCAGAATAAGCGACAACATGGATGTGGTTGTAGTCTTCCCATGGGTTCCGGAAATTGCAATACTGTGTTCATACTCGCTCATCAGTGCACCAAGCACCTGAGCCCTGGTAACCGTTGGAATTCCCAGCTCTCTTGCTCTGGCCAGCTCAGGGTTGTCATCTCCAACGGCAACCGTATAAACAACCAGATCCGCCTCTTCAACATTCTTCGCTCTGTGACCCAGAAAGATGTTTGCTCCCCTTTCGATAAGCCTAACGGTAATATCGCTTTCTCTCATATCGGAGCCGGATACTGCATACCCTCGGGACAGAAAAATTTCGGCAATAGCCGAGAGCCCGATACCTCCTATGCCGATACAATGTATTCTCTTATAATTTGCCAGATTTATCAAATTTCTGCCTCCTCTTAAAGCTATTCAGATTATACCATAAAAAATTAACACATAAAAGCACCTCCGGTTTTATACCGGAAGTGCTTCCCGTTCTCTATTCGCTATTGTACTTTTTAACAGTACCCAGTCATTCTTCCTGAACGGCTTCTTCTGCCTTCTGTGCCAGAACCTTTTCATACTCTTCAAAGATTGCGTCTCTGATTCTGTTTCTCGCTTCGGAAACCAGTGGATGAGCAATGTCACGGAAATCGCCTTCCCCCATCTTTCTGCTTGGCATTGCAATAAACAATCCGTTCTGTCCTTCAATAATCTTGATGTCATGTACTACAAACTCGTCATCAAAAGTGATTGAAACGACGGCCTTCATTTTGCCTTCATCATTAACCTTGCGAATTCTTACATCGGTGATGTTCATCGTTTACCGCCTTTCATACAGTACAATGAAAAATAAATACTCGTACACGAATATACTACTACATTAAAGTTATATTGGCAAGATATAAGCGCCTAAAAATTCAGATTATTCTATATAGTTTATCTCGGTGCAGCCGGCTTGTCTCTTCACTGCAATGCGAATAAAGAAAATCACCTTTTGCATTTTCTTTTTTAATTTAAGCGACAAAATTATACCATAATCGCTTGAAAAATGTTATTATGTTGAGTGCGATTAAATGTCGTACAAAAAAATATCAGTAAACTACCAAGGGGGAAAAAATGAAAGAATTTTTTAAGCGCAAGGAGATAGAAATAAGCTTCAAGCGATATGTCATGGATGCCATATCGGCCATGGCTCTCGGACTCTTTGCCACACTGCTGATCGGAACCATTCTTGAGGTTCTGGGTGTGCAGTCGGCAGTTCTTTTCGGAGACAACACTATATCTACATTCCTTACGGAAATCGGCGGAGTAGCCAAAAGCATGATGGGTGTCGGTATCGGAATTGCTGTAGCACATGCCCTTAAGGCCCCGCCTCTGGTTCTGTTCTCCAGTGCAGTAACCGGCTATATGGGTGCAACCATGATAGGGTTCGGCATTGATTTTCCGGGAGGTCCGGCAGGATCCTTTATCGCTGTTGCTCTCGGTGCTGAATTCGGTAAGATGGTTTCAAAGGAAACCGCTGTTGATATAATCGTTACACCTGCCACCACCATTATCATGGGCGGTATAGGTGCCAAAATCTTCGGCCCGGCCATAGGTTGGCTTATGATGAAAATCGGTGAATTTATAATGCTGGCAACGGAGTGGCAGCCGTTTGTATTCGGAATCGTGGTTGCCGTTGTTGTGGGACTGGTTCTGACGGCTCCTGTTTCCAGTGCCGCACTATGCTATATGCTCGGATTATCCGGCCTTGCGGCCGGTGCGGCAACGGTGGGCTGCTGTGCTCAGATGATAGGCTTCGCCGTGGCAAGCTGGAAAGAAAACCGCATCGGCGGTCTCTTCGCCCAGGGAATCGGAACATCAATGCTGCAGGTACCCAACATAGTTAAGAACCCTTGGATTCTGATTCCCCCTACACTGGCAGGAGCTGTTATCGGTCCGATGTCCACCTGTATCTTCGGCATGACAAACACCCCGCTTGAATCGGGAATGGGAACCTGCGGACTGGTTGGTCAGATAGGCACCTTCAACGACATGGGTTTCTCTCTGGATGTTCTTTGGAAGATTCTCCTTCTGCACTTTATCCTCCCGGCAATACTTGCCTGGGCAATAGATAAGGTGATGAGAAAAACCGGCAAAATCAAGGACGGCGACTATAAACTGGAACTCTGATTACAGATCAAAAATAAACATAAGCAAAAGCGGCATTTCCGAAATGGTGAAATGCCGCTCTTTTTATCAGTCATCGTATCAATCTAAAACCTGGCCAGAAGTTCATCCAACGAACAAACCTCGGCTCCATAGGTGGTTTCGAGGTATTTCAGACCGGACTCATAATCCTCCAATGTGAAAGCATCCGTTGTTTCCCTTGGAACAACCAGATCAAAACCGTATTGGTATGCATCCGCAGCCGTATGTCTGCAGCACATATGTGCATGCAGCCCTGCAATTACGCATGTGTCCACACCCAAATCATTCAGAAGGACATTCAGGTCTGTTCCGAAGAATCCGCTGTAGTGTCTCTTGGGGATGATATAGTCCTTCTCGGGATCAGCCTTTAATTCGGAAATAACCTCCGCACCGGGAGTCCCCGCAATCGCATGGTCTCCCCAGAATTCCAGTTCCTTGTCAACGCCCTTTATGTGACAGTCGTTGGAGAAAATAACAGGAATGCCTTTTTCTCTCGCTGCATCACATAATCCGGCAACAGCCGGAACAATTGCCTTTCCCCTGTCGCATGCCAAGGCTCCGTTCACAAAGTCCTCAAGCATATCCACGACTATAACTGCGTACTTTGCCATTTTTCACACCTCCATCTATTATTTCTTATCCGATTCCGTCAGTTCCTTATACAAAACCTTCCCCGATGCATTCCTCGGAATCTCCTTTATAAAGGAAACGGTTACCATCTTTTCTTTTATCCCCCATTTCTTCTCAAACAGGGCGGCAATCACATCGGAGTCACCTGCAACATCGGTGGATGTTGTCCAGACACATATTCCGCTCTCGTCATTGCCTGTACATACTATATCATTTGACTCATACTCTTTCTGCAGTTCACCCTGAATTTTATCAAGACTGAAACGCTTGCCATATATTTTCACAAAACGCTTCTTTCTTCCTTTGATGTAGAAATAGCCTTCGGAATCTGCATACGCCACATCACCCGTTTCCAGTCTTCCCCGGTTGTCATCACCACGTGCCAGATCCTGTCGGCATGCGGCGTAGCCCATGGATACATTTGTCCCGTAGTAGATAATCTCTCCGTCTTCCGCCAGTTCCATCCGTCCTCCGGGAATGGGAATTCCTATGCTCCCGATTTTTTCCAGACACCGTGAAGGAGGTATGTAGCTCATGCGTGCGGTTGCTTCCGTCTGTCCGTACATTATAAAAAATCTTCTGTCCGTTTCTGCCGCCCAGAAAGCAAACTCCCTTTGCATCTCCTCTTTCAGATGCCCGCCTGCCTGAGTAAGGGTTTTGAGATGCGGCAAATCCATTTGGGTCAGTCTCATACGCCTCAGCATCTCATATGTATACGGCACTCCTGCCATGGATGTCACGCGGTGCTTCTCAAGCAAATCCCAGAACTCCCTGTTGAAGAGAGTGTAATTTGTCATTATTATGGTTGCACCTACAGCCACATGACTGTGGATTACCGACAGACCGTAAGTATATTCCATAGGAAGTGTTGTAACAGGTCGTTCACCGGCATTCAATTCCAGGTATTCCACTATGGAATCGCAATTGCTCTGCAGATTCTCATAGCTCAGCCTTACAAGTTTCCGGTCACCGGTGCTTCCGGATGTGGAAAGCAGCAGTGCCAGATCGGGATGCAGTTCCTCCGCCCCCTCATAGGTTTCCGATATCTCTCTGACCATTGATGCATCCGAATCACTTCCCAAAAGAATTACAGGGCACCTCTTTCTCAAAAGTGCCAGATATTCGGCCAGACTCTTTGCATCATTGTTACAGCTGAGAATTTTTAACGTTCTTTCAGGGAGCTGGGAAACCGCCGCATCTCCCAAGTCCCATATTTCTCTGTAGCTATATGACCTGCCTGTGTCATCAATGCATATTATGTTATCGGCAAAGGCCTCGTTTCTTTCAAAAAAATACATTCCGACTCACTCCGTAAGCATGTCAATTATATCTTTTCTGTCCCATATGGTATCAAAATCCAGAGCCTCGCCGATGGCTACCACCCGATCCACCCCCGGGCATCCGGCTTGCCGAATGGCTTTATATACAGCATCACCGTCCTCTAAATTGGAAACGATGGTCTGGATCTTTTCGTTCATATACGGATATATTTCCTCTATTTCATCTATATTGCATTCATAAAAGAATCCCATATTAGCTTCGTAATCATTCAAGGGCACTTCTATATTGTTAATCGGGACCCGATAAAGCCTGTTCCCATATTTACGAACCTGCCCCAGACCCCCCTTCATAGCATAGGCACAGCAAAGCATCCTGTACTTCTCCGTCGCCATCCACGGCTGAAAATCGTATCTTTCAGTCTGATGAGAGACCGCATTCCACCATCTGTCCACAGCTTCCTTGAATTCGGTTCCCTTTAACCAGAATACGATCTTCGGGCTGGAACAGGCATTCTGATCGGCACCGTAAGTATCGTTGTAAAAGAGATGTGCACTGTGTTTCAGATCATCATCGGTCAGCCCGGCCATACGTTCCGCATCAAAAAGTGCAATGGAATACTTATCGGGAAAAGCTATATCGATACAGCCCGGTGCTTTCGGTATGCTGCTTATGCTTTTTACGGTTTGATCTCCGCCCCAGATAATTCTGGCTGCCGCATTCAGCGAAATTTCTTCCAGAATTTCATGCCCTCTCGGAAATGATATAAAAGCATTCCTCATCCTGAGGTCGCTGAATTCCGGCCTTTCAAGGACATCCAGTATTCCCGTCAGGATGATTTTGCTCAAATCAGCATCCCTTCCGGACAGGCGAACAACATTGGAACATCCTGCGAGCAGAGAAGTTATCCATGAATAGGCAAACATGGTCGGCATATTGGATGGCGCTATGTGCAGTACGAGACCTTTTCCTCTGCCAATCTCCGCCTTGCCGCCTTTACTCTGCCTTTGCATTAGATTCTGCATATGTGCAGCCCTGCACCAGAATCCCAGCGCATATATATCAGGATATTGTCTGTAATCCGGATTTTTCATAAACAGCACCGACAGTTCTTCAAGAAATGCCAGAGTTAATTTATCAAAAGCAGGTAAAGGTTCCCTCTCCGGCGGCCAGGTTCCGCCCAGAATCCTGAACAACTCACAGCCGGTCTCTACGGGAATGCCTGTGCCTCCCGCTGCGGGACCTTCGAAGGTGTCACTGCAGCCGCGAACCTCTGCTTTCCTGATTCGGCCGCTGATTTCAAAGTACTTGCCTTTGCGGCCGCACGGACAGTCATCCTCGCCGAGAATCCTTCCCTGATCCTCCGTAAGAAGTTTGTGTCCCGGGTATGACTTAGGAAGTACCGACACCAGGGCGATAAGTCCTTCATCCCCTTGGGAGCAAGATGAAAAATCCTCAAAATCCAGTATGGATATATCCGAATAGATGCTGGCGTGGAGATTTCCCTCTTCACACTGCATAAATATGCTTCCTGTCTGTTCGGCCATACCGTAATAGTCGCTGACCCGGCTGATATTGCATACTTCCTTGAGACCCGCCTTGAATTCCGGATCGGATACCCTTTCATTCTGCAGCTTTTTCCATCCGCCTCCGTGAATCAGATGGCAGCCGCCAAGGTCAAAACTGCGCCCCGCCGCCTTCAGTTCTCTGTACAGGCAGGACCATATTATATATGTAAACCCGAAAGCGAAACTCGGCCCATCTCCGGCTTTTTCAGCAAAGGCCTCAATGGCTTCCCAGTCAGGTTTCATTTCGTTTGTAAGAGCATAATAACGTTTGGAAGCCATCATGGAAAACCCCATGATTCCCGCTCCGCGGGCGGTGAACTTGCTTCTGTCCCTCAATACATCCGGCGAATCGATTATGAGCATCGGGATACGCTTATCGCCGATAAAGTCGCCGGTAATCATACAAAGCGCTCTCTGCTGTGCCGCTGAGGTCTCCCCGTCAAGGAAAATCTGCGACACCTGCTGCCCGCTTGTGCCGGAAGATGTAACCCTCCGGACAACCTCATCATCAGGTATGCTTTTAAGCTCCATACACTTGAATATTGTCACGGGGAGAAAAGGACTGTCATTTCCCAGCCCCCTGCAAATTCTGTCGTACTCCGGGCTGGCATTGCGGTGATGCTCCGTCAGGCTATCCATTTCCCATTTGAGCACAGCCTTCTTCTCGTCCTTGTCCAGAATGTACGGCATTTCTTCCATGCCTGCATAATAGGCGGGGCCATGCCCCGGATATATGTGCGTGCCTTTAGGGATGGCCTCCAGAATCGGCTGTGTGTATTTCTCGAAGTCTTTTCGACTTCCGCCTTTAAGACGAAGAGTCTCCTCTTCTTTGTAAATAAGATAATCACCGGTAAAAACAGTATCCTCATCCATTTTAATGAGAACGCTTCCCGGCGAATGTCCCGGCACTCTTACAAATCGAAAAGTGTAGCCTCTCCACTCAAGTTCAAACTCCTCTTCAAAGGTAATATCTGCCTCCTCACAGGTGAACCTCTCGGTTTCAACTTCCGGAACTTCCCCGGTTTTGTAGTATGCCAGTATATCGGCAATGGACGAAAGATTGGTTACGACATGTTTAATGCGCTCACTGCAAAGCTGACTTGCCACAACAGGAACATTAAATGTGCGGCGGACCTCTTCCAGATTCTCAATATGATCAAAATGCTCATGAGTCAAAAAAATATATTCGGGGATATAGCCTTTACTCCTCAGCTCCTCCATAAGAGCTCCGCCCTGACCGGGATCAATTATTATGACGCGACCATCCTTCTCAATCAGATAGGTGTTAACGTCGCTTTTGTCCGATGGAACCTGTATAACCAAACCGCACCTTCTTATTTCTTATTCTTTGAAGTTTACTCCATAGTTTTCTGCGAGAATCTCCAGACCCTTCTCGTAGGTTGAGATATCAAGAACATCTTTCATTCCGATCTGAATACTATAGGCCATTTCCAGGTCTGCGATAAGATCCATATGTCCCACCGAATCCCATTCGAAAATTCCTTGGTATTTAAGTCCCGGAAGTTCATCTTCCTTAATTCTGAAGTTTGATGTGAATGCGTAGTTGTACTTTTCCAGATTAGTCATTTTGTTTCCTTTCTTTCTCTCGGATAATAATTTTTTGCAATTTCCTATCTTATCTGCCCGTTACCTCTGACAACATATTTAAATGTACAGAGTTCCTCCAGTCCCAGTGGACCTCTGGCGTGCAGCTTCTGTGTTGAGATTCCCATTTCACAGCCCTGCCCGAATTCTCCGCCGTCGGTAAAACGTGTAGATGCATTAACATACACTGCCGCCGAATCCACAAGTGCAGCAAATTTTGCGGCTGTCTCCTCATTGTCGGTAATGATGCAGTCCGAATGCCCCGTTGAATGTGCATCTATGTGTGCGATGGCATCCTCCAGGCTGTCAACGACACATACTCCCATTATATAATCTAGGAATTCCGTATCTGCATCCCCCTCCTCAGCGGCAATGCCGTCAATTATTGCTGCAGCCGCCTCGTCCAGCCTGAGCTCAACCGGAGTCAGTTCCTCGGCTATTCGTTCTTCCACAAGTTTGTTCTGACATTGCGGCAAAAACTTCCTTGCTATATCCTTATGTACTATGCACATCTCTGCAGCGTTACATACGGACGGTCTGGATGTTTTGGCATTCTCTACAATATCCAGAGCCATGTCCATATCAGCATCCTTATCCACATAGACATGACATATTCCTGTTCCGGTTTCCAGGACGGGAACTCTGGCATTGTCCACGCATGATCTAATAAGTCCTTTGCCTCCCCGCGGTATAAGCAAATCGATTATGTCTCGGGCTTCCATTATCTCCGTGGCAGAAGCTCTGGTTGTATCTTCTATAAGCTCTACTGCTTCACCCGGAAGTCCTGCTTTCTCCAGACCTGCTTTCATAGCTTTGACTATTTCCGTCGCTGATCTGTGAGCCTCTTTACCGCATCTGAGGACGCATGCCGACCCTGCCTTTATGGCCAGTGCCGCTGCATCGGAGGTTACGTTTGGACGGCTCTCATATATTATGGCGATTACTCCCATCGGCACCCGCACCTTGGAAATTATCAAACCGTTCGGTCTGGTATGCGTGCTTATGACGGTGCCCACCGGATCCGGCAGCCGAGCAACCTGCCTGATAGCGTCTGCCATTCCCATTATTCTATCCTCCGACAGAGCCAGTCTGTCCAGCATAACATCGGAAATTATACCTTTCTGCTCTTCCATATCGAGAGCGTTCGCTTCCAGAATTTCCTTTGTGCAGTTTACAAGCTCGTCCGCCATAAACTCAAGCGCTCTGTTCTTTGTTTCGGTTGTTGCCGCTGCCAGACTGTTCTTTGCCGACTTTGCCGACAACATAAGCTCTTTCGTATTCATCTTCCTTTCCCCCTGAAAAATGTTACAGACATCTGTGCGTCCTTTTTCTCCCACGGATTTCCCTCAATAATATCATAGAGCTTTTCCGGAGATCTTCCGTTTAATATAACCATATGGCAGCCCTTTTCCGTAACTCGTATGGCTGCGTCGATTTTTGTCATCATTCCGCCTGTTGCAAATCTTGATCCGGTGCCTCCTGCCAGAGCTTCTATCTCCGGTGTAATCTCCTCAACCACAGTAAGCAGCTTGGCTTCGGAGTCCTTTCTCGGATCCGATGTATAAAGACCGTCAACATCGGACAGGACTACCAGCATATCCGCGTTGGTGGCAACCGCAACGATAGCTCCCAGAGTATCATTGTCGCCCACTTGAATTTCAGACGTGGCAACTGTGTCGTTTTCATTTATGATGGGAAGTGACCCCAGCTCCAGAAGCCTCTCAATGGTATTTTCAAAGTTGATTCTTCTCTCACTGTCATCAATATCCTCACTTGTAATAAGCAGCTGTCCAACTGTGTGATTATAAACAGAAAAGTATCTGTCATAAGTATACATAAGCTCACACTGTCCTACTGCGGCGGCAGCCTGCTTTGAAGGCATATCCTGAGGTTTTTCTTTAAAATTGAGTTTACCGGCTCCCATGCCGATGGCTCCCGAAGACACCAGAATAATCTCGTGCCCCGCATTCTTCAGGTCAGACAGCACCTTCACCAGTTCCTCCATATGTCTTATGTCAAGTCTTCCCGACGGGTGCGACAGTGTAGAAGTTCCCACTTTTACTACAATTCTCATTTCAATCCACCTTATTTATGTTAATAATTACTTTATGACCTCAAAAAGCCTTTTCAGCATAAGCTCCTTGCTTACTGCCTTAACTACTGTTACGCCATCCTGATTGTGACAAATTCCCTCGAGAGTTGCAACATAGAATTTGTCATGTTCTTCAATCTCCGCAAGAACCACCTCTGCCGTTACCGTGTCACCCGGATAAACCGGCTGCAGGTACTGAATATCCTGACTCTGCAGTATGGTTCCGTGTCCGGGAAGTTTCATGCCCATAACCGATGAGATAAGACTTCCGACAAAGACGCCATGCACAACCGGCCTTCTGAACAGCCCTCTTCTCGAGAGCTCTTCGTCCGTATGCATCCTGTTAAAATCCATGGTCAATTCAGCAAAACTTTTAATATCCTCCTTGGTAAAAGTCTTAACCATGGATGCTCTGTCACCAATCCGGCATATTCTTTTTTTTACCTGATTGTCTTTCTCGCTCATGTTCGGTTCCTCTCGATGCTGCCGGCTGTACTTAGGAAATTCCGCATACTTTCACATATGAAATTATAATACATTATCCACACAAAAAGAAGCCCTCATCGGCAATTTTTGATTACCGATGAGAGCCTTGTGCTTGTTCAGGCATTGAGCAGGCTGAAATCTCCTGATACCGAATCAAAGAGAATATGGAAATATTCTCCGTCATTGTTCTTGCATTCAACCACATAGAAAGGCTTGTATATGAACGCATCTTTCACATAGTTGATGTCAGGCGTCCTGAGGACACGCTGTTTCGCCATTATCTCTCCGTAGATGTTTCGCGGTGCTTCACGAATCGCTTTCTTTCTGTCGACTCTTATGGGAATCAGCATATCCGGCTCCGCATCATAGGAAAAATATGTTCCCCTGGATTTAGCTATAGAGAAATCCCCTCTGAACAGATCAACCAGGCAGAGAATTGTTTCATTCAGGGCTTTCAGTCGCTTGCCCATATCGATATTGTAATCGATGAGCAGATACGGGTACAGGAGCAGGTCGATATTTGTAATTTTGTATCCCCTGTCCTTTTTGCCTATAAGCTTCTTAAATGCATCCTCTACAGTGAAACCATTCTGCAAAACCCTTACCGCCTTAAGGCGTGCTTTCTCACCACGCCTGTACAAAGGGCGTGGTCCTGAAACACGCTGTTTGATAAGGGGAGAGCCCTTCATCAGTTCCTCTCTGCCAAGCTCCACGCCGGCAGTTCTGCCCGCACCTGCGGGGTTATTAGTCTTTGAGGTTTTTTCCGATGCAAGAGATTCCTGCGTTTCCCGGAAGTTTTCCCTTGCTTCAGTAAAACCTGTTGCCGCTTTAGAAATCGTTGCCTGCAAAAAAGTCTTGAGTCTGTCGCTTATTTCAGGTCTGTTTTCTTTTATTTCTTCATCTTTCATATCGTGAATCCGCTCAGTTTATAGCAATTTATACTGCCTGGAATCCTCTGTTGGCCATATAGCTGCTTGTTCTAAGGTGTTCCAGTACTCCGCTCGTTTCAGGTGCAATATGCTTGGCATTGGCACTCAGGAACTTGGCCGGAATCTTGGCCTTGCATCCTGCTCTGTCAATAAGCGCCTTCATTTCCTCTGTAGGAGGCTTACCGATTAGAGATCCTATAACATATACCACTATCGAACATATGATTCCGATAAAGAAAGTATGCATTCCCGTAGGGCCCGCCAGTCCGCCGGCCTCCCATACGATGGATACTGCAGCACCCACCAGCATAGATGCCACGCATCCTGTTGTGTTGCCTCTCTTCCACCATACAGCACCCACATAAGAAGGCAAGAAAGCACTTCCCAGGGTACTGAAGGAGAATACTACAATGGCAAATACTCCCGGCGGCTGTATCAGTGCCACAATTACGGATATTATTCCGACTGCCAGAACACATGCTCTGGACACATTCATCAGCTGCCTGTCAGTAGCGTTCTTGTTAATGTATCTCTGGTATATGTCTCTGCCGAGCATCGTTCCCATGAGCATAAGCTGAGCATCCGCGGTACTCATTATAGCGGACATTATGGCAACGAGAACGATTGCGGCCAATATCGTAGGCAGCAGCTCGTATGCCAATGTAACCACAACCATTTCAGGGTCGGCGATGTTAGGCAGCATCAGAATGCCCATGAGACCCAGAATATACGGAATAAAGATAAAGAGCTGATTCCATACCGTCGCGATTACAACAGTTCTCTTAGCCAGTCTCGTATGCTCCATAGCCATGTGCCTGATTACCACGTGAGGCAGTCCCATGTAGCCTATCAAATAAACTCCGACGGCACCTGCAACTACACCCCATTGGCCGAGATAAATATTGCCTCTGCCCCACATTCCGGTTATGGTCGGATCCAAAGCCGTCAAATCTTCATTGAGTCCTGTCAGTCCCCCAACCTGACCCCATGCCAGAGCGAATATCATCACCATGGAAAGAACCATGATTATCCCCTGGAAAAAGTCGGTCCAGGCTACTGCCAGGTATCCTCCGGCAAATGTGTAGAATACTATTACGCCTGCACCTACAATGATTGCCACAGAGAGAGGAATATCCAGCAATGCCTGCATGGTCTTGCCCGCCGACAGGAACTGTGCAAGTACATAGCCGTATACGAAGCTTATTGCTATTACCGCCGCGATGGCTCTGGTCACAGGTCCCGGATATCTCTTCTCAATATACTCAATAGGTGAAAGGCATCCCAGGAAATATGTAAGCCTTCTCATTCTCTTTCCCAGTATACCTACATTAAATATGGCACCGCCGCCGTCTCCAACAGCATACCAGAGGGTGAAATACCCGTCCTTGTATGTCTGCGCAGGTCCGCCCATGAACATATATCCGCTCATTGATGTGGTCTGCAGCGTCAATGCAGTAAGAAATGTGCCAATCTTTCTTCCGCCCAGCAGATACTGTTCCGAGCTCTTGGTGCGCCTAGCCCAGTAAATACCGATGGTTATCATTCCGATGAGGTAAACACTCAATACTATCCATTCAGTCATCTACCTCACCACCTTTTTCATCAGCCAATGATGCCTGCCATTCATCATAGGCTTTTTCCCATGCCTCTTCCTTCTTGTCGTTTTTGGCCATCACAAAGAACATAATTATTGCTATTATAGGGTAAGTAATCGGCCATGACAGGAATGAAAAGAAAACGATAGGTTCAAGTCCGAATATCATTATCTCAACTCCCTTCTGTCTCAATAAGGTATTAACTTATAAAAAGATTTTGCTCTTTTCCCTGCCTAATTGTCAATATTTTCTGAACATTATGCAAAAATATATTTCTCTGCTTATCTCTGCAATCTTTTTATCTTTGCAATCTTTACGGCAATATAAAAAGATGTACGGGACAGAGCCCGTACACCCCAAAATCTTATTCTTAATTTTTTAATCCGTCGGATTTGCCATCTTAGGCAGTCTCTCGTCTATTACATTCATCAGGCTGTCCGTGCAAGCCAGCTTGTCTCCGAATATGTTGCCTTCGGGTGTCACCAGTTTAGGCTCGACAGGTACCAATACCCCGCCCAGAACTTCATCAACCTCCGCATACTTGTAGGTTGGAACTGTATCATCCATTTCAACTGATATGTCTTCGGTATCTTCCCACTGGCGGTCAACTTCAAAAATATGAGCTATTGCAGCCGCCACTTCCCAATTGGAGAAGTAGATGTCTTCATCAATTGCTGACTGTACAAGCTGAAGCCTTCTCTCTGTATTGGTGTATGTACCGTCGGTTGAAGCAAAACCTGTACCCGGAATAACAACATCGGCTTTGGCCGCCAATGAAGTCATGTGAGTGTCACACACCGCCAGGAAGTCAAGCTGATCGTCGGCTACTTCAAATTCTTCACCGAATACCATCAGAGCCTTTACTCCTTCAAGTGCCTCAGCACCCTCTGTTATTCCCAGATCAATAAGTCCCTGTGAATTGTTCTTTGCCTTAACCTGCAGGATACCGTCACGAGGGGAACCTATATGGCCGGACAGGAGAGCAATGTCAGCAAGCAGTGTTGACGCATCAGTGCTTATGAGGTTCTGATTGAACACAATCATAGCCTTCTTCGCACTGAGATACATTTCAGCGATTTCCGCAGCATCTTCGCTTACCGTCACTCCTTCGAGAGATTTTGCAAATTCCTTAAAACCTTCCAAATCGGAACCCTTGCCAGCATCGACAATAGCCTTTGCAACTTCCCTCAGGAAACTCAGGTCATCCGTGTAAACTTCCTTGACTGTCCCGTGCAGGTGCTGCGGGAAGTCAGCAGGGTTTATCAGAGCCAGCTTGGCACCCGCTTCAACAGCCTGCTTCATCTTTACCTGAATGATCGGGTTGTCCGGTGTATGATATCCAACTGCCAGAATGAAGTCTGTACTGAGCAGTTCATCAATGGTATTAGGTGACGCATCGTGCCCGATAACACCCTTGAGACCGCTTGTTCTGTTATTCATTGAAAAAATTCCGGCACCCATAGCTTCTGCCATGGTCTTTATGGCATAAGCCTCTTCGTTTGTATATCTGTCTGAAATTGCAACACCGATAGCATTTCTGTCATATCTGGCAGCTGCAGCCTGCATCTTTTTGGCAATCAGAGTCAGTGCCTCGTGATAGTCGGCCTCTCTGAAAGAGTCGCCTTCTTTAATAAGAGGAACATCCAGCTTGTCTTCGAGCATGGAGCAGTCAAATCCCCACTTGCCCTTACCGCATGCCAGACCGGCATTTACAGTTCCGTCCTTAATCGGATTGGCCTTGATCAGCATGTCGCCGCAGGACTCAAGTCTCAGCGAGCAGCCTATAGAACAGTAAGAACAGGTTGTGTCGGTTTCCACTGTTGATAGAGGGACCTCCTTGACCATGGTTGTCTTTTCCTGCAGCGCGCCCGTAGGGCAAACTGTTACACACTGCCCGCAGGATACACAGCCGGAACCGGCCAGAGGTTTTTCCAGATTAGGCATGACAACAGTATCAAAACCTCTCTGTATCAGACCGAGAGCACCTATGCCCATAACCTCATCACATACTCTTACGCACAGTCCGCACAGAATACACTTATTCGGGTCTCTGTGTATAAACGGGTGATCATCCTCAAAATCAACCTCGTTCTTGTCACCTGCAAATCTGGATGGTTCAACATCATACTGATGAGCAAGATCGATGAGCTTACACTCAAAATAATCGTGACAGCCGCATTCCAGACATCTGTGCGCCTCCTCTTCAGCCTCTTCTGCAGTATAGCCGTCAGGAATTATTTCGCTGAAGTTGTCCTTCCTCTCTTCCGGTGACAGATGCGGCATTTCAGGTCTGCACAATCTTTCTCTGTCTTCAAAGGTTTTCTCTGTCACGTCATCCCTTTCAACAAAGTAAGGCTCTTCGTATCTGATGGTCTCTCCGTCCAGATAGGCATCGATTATTTCGGAAACCTTCTTCGCATCCGCAATGGCTTCGATAGCAATTCCTATCTGGTCATTGCCGCAGTCTCCGCCGGCAAAAACACCCGGAATTGAGGTCATGAATGTTTCTTTATCATAAGCGATAGCACCCTTTTTGGTCTTATCACAGTCAAATATGCTCGCATCTACAGCCTGTCCGATAGCAAGTATCATGTTGTCCAGAGCAATTGTTTCCGTCTTTCCTTCAATAGGAACAGGTCTCCTTCTTCCGGATTCATCAGGCTCACCCAGTTCCATACACTGGAGGATGACTTCCTTGATGTGTCCGTTTTCATCTTTTATTATTTCCAGAGGATTGGTCAGATTCTTAAATATTACGCCTTCTTCTTCTCCTTCTTCAATTTCAACCAGATCCGCAGGCATTTCCTCCTTGGTTCTTCTGTATATGTTGTATACTTCCTTCGCTCCCAGCCTTACAGCTGTTCTGCAGGCATCCATGGCGGTATTTCCGCCGCCGACGATAGCAACCTTTTCACCAAGTTCTATGTCTTCGTTTCTTACTACTTTTCTCAGGAAGTCGATACCGCCGATAATGCCGGCAGCATCTTCTCCCGGACATCCGACACCTGTTGAAATCCATGCACCTATACCGATAAGTACTGCATCGAACTCCTCCTGAACGGTTTCAAACGGAATGTCCGCTCCGATTTTTGTATCACAGATTATTTCTACTCCCATCATTTCAATGGTAGCGATTTCATCGTCCAGAACAGCCTTAGGCAGTCTGTATTCAGGAATTCCGTATCTGAGCATGCCTCCCGCTTTGGGCATGGATTCAAATACTGTAATCTCATGGCCCATCTGTCTGAGGAAGTAAGCCGCGGACAGGCCCATAGGACCGCCGCCTATTATTGCTACTCTCTTGCCCGTATCGGGAGCGCATTCAGGAATGAATCTTTCAACATCCCCAAGATCCTCATCAGCCGCAAATCTCTTCAGCCACTGAATTGAAATCGGCTCATCAATGAGCTTTCTTCTGCATTCATCTTCACACGGATGAGGACAAACTCTGCCCAAGGAAGCGGGAAGAGGAATTTTGTCCTTTATAAGTTCCAGTGCCGCTTCATATTCACCGTTGGCTATCAGCCCCGCATAACCCTGACAGTCTGTATGCGCAGGGCATGCCAGTACACATGGAGGTCTGCAGTCACCTGTGTGGTTCGACAGCAGCAGTTCCAGATTAGTCTTTCGGGACTCAATAACCCTTTCGGTATTTGTTTTTATTACCATGCCGGGAGCAACCTCTGTTGCACAGGCCTTCCACAGTTTAGGATTTCCTTCAACCTCGCACACACAAATACCGCAGGAACCGTATATTCTGGTTCTCTCATCATAGCAGAGAGTCGGGATGAAAATGTCATTTTCTCTTGCGACTTCCAGGATTGTCTGGCCGCGAACGGCTGTTACTTCTTTGCCGTTAATGTTTAATCTCAGTTTTTCCATTTTACTACCTCCCCTCCTATTCCTTGATGATTGCACCGAACTTGCAGGTATCTATACACTTGCCGCATTTGATGCACTTTTCGTTGTCGATAACATGCAACTCCTTAACATCTCCCGTTATGGCATCAGCAGGGCATACTTTCTTGCAAAGTGTACATCCCTTGCATGCATCTGTTATCTTGTAGTCAATCAGTGCCTTGCAGGAGCCTGCCGTACACTTCTTTTTATAAATATGGTCTTCATACTCGTTTCTGAAGTATCTGATGGTTGTCAGCACAGGGTTTGGAGCCGTCTGTCCGAGACCGCACATAGAACCGTCCTTGATTTTAATTGCCAGCTCTTCCAGCTTTTCAATATCGCCGTCTTCACCTTTTCCTTCGGTGATTCTCTCAAGAATCTCCAGCATTCGCTTCGTTCCGATTCTGCAATAGTTGCACTTGCCGCAGGATTCGTCACGTGTGAAGTTAAGGAAGTATCTGGCCATATCCACCATGCAGGTATCTTCATCCATTACGATCATACCGCCGGAACCTACAATGGCTCCCGTCTTATTGATATCTTCGTAAGTAACCTTCGTATCAACTAAGCTTGCCGGGATACATCCTCCGGAAGGCCCGCCCATCTGTACGGCTTTGAATTCTCTGTCGTTCTTAATACCGCCTCCAATATCGAAAATAACTTCACCTATTGTCATCCCCATAGGAACCTCAACAAGTCCGCCTTTTTTTATCTTTCCGGCCAGTGCGAATACCTTGGTGCCCGGTGACTTCTCGGTTCCGAACTCTGCAAAAGCCTTGCCCCCGTTGTATATAATCCAAGGCACGTTTGCAAAGGTTTCAACATTATTTATATTTGTCGGCTTCTGCCAGTATCCCTTGGTTGCAGGAAAAGGAGGCTTAAGCCTCGGCATACCTCTTTCACCTTCCAGTGATGCTATAAGTGCCGTTTCTTCGCCGCATACAAAGGCACCGGCTCCCGCCTTTATTCTTATATCAAAATCGAAGCCGCTTCCGAATATATTTTTTCCGAGAAAACCCTTCTCTCTTGCCTGGTCCATGGCGATTTCCAGTCTCCTTATGGCCAGAGGATATTCAGCTCTGCAGTAAATAATGCCTTCACATGCACCCATGGCATATCCGGCTATGATCATGCCTTCCAGCAGTGCATGGGGGTCACCTTCCAGAATGGATCTGTCCATGAATGCACCCGGGTCACCTTCGTCAGCGTTACACACCAGATACTTCTCCGTTCCCGGAGCATCCTTTGCTGCAGTCCACTTGAACCATGTCGGGAAGCCTGCACCGCCTCTTCCTCTCAAACCCGAAATCTTTATTTCTTCAATAACCTCTTCAGGTTTCATTTCCTTTAATGCTTTTTCGATCGCTTTATAGCCGTTAACTGCAACATAATCATCAATCTCTTCCGGATTGATAACTCCACAGTTAACCAGTACAATTCTTTCCTGCTTGTCCACAAACAGACGATCATCGTCAATGATGCACTGCTCTGTCCTGCAATTGCCGCATGCCAGATGGTCTGCAACAATCTTTTCCACCTTGTCCGGCTGAACCTTGACATATCTGGTCAATGCACCGCAATCGTCATAAATATCAACGATAGGTTCCAGGTAGCAGGTTCCCACACATCCGGTTACGGAAACAGGAATGTCCAGACCTCTGGCTGCAATCTGCTTCTCGAATTCAGCTGCAGTCTTTCTGGCTCCGGTGGCAACACCACAGCTACCCTGTCCAATTACAACTCTCATGCTGTTACCTCCTTATGCGTTTGCTCTTATCTCATCAAGAACCTGCTTAACAGAATCCTTGGTCAGATTACCATATGTTTCATCACTATCCACACTTTTAACCATCATTACAGGTGCAAGCGAGCAGCAGCCGAGACATGCCACATTGTTCAGTGTAAAGAGTCCGTCCTTTGTTGTCTCGCCATCCTGAATTTCCAAGTGTTCACAGATAGCTTCTTCTATAACGTCAGCTCCGTTTACGTGGCATGCCGTGCCTTTGCACAACATTATAAGATACTTGCCGATTGGCTGGAGCCTGAACTGTGCATAGAAAGTTGCAACTCCATAAATTTTTGCCGGCTTGATACCCGTACACTCGGAAATGTAATTAATTGCGTCTACCGAGAGGTAGCCATAGATTTCCTGAGCCTTCTGCAGAATGGTAATCAGACTGCCGGGCACTTTAGCATACTGTTCCAAGGTTGGTGCCAGCTCAGCAAACTGAGCGGCTCTTCCCTCAGTACAACCGCAGCTACAAGCTTTTTCACTCATATTAATGATCCTCCTGTTTCTTAAGTCTCTAATACAACATATCAATTTTAGCATTCTATATCCGTGTATACAATATTCAATTTCAATGTTCTTTGTTCTTTTTTTTAACCAAAGCAAAACCTCATATTATTGTACCAACTTTAATACAAAAAGTCCATGTATACATGGACTCTATCTGCAATTATAAGGTCGTGATAATATTGAAATTTCAATGTTTATCCTCTCTTTCCACTGAAAAGTTTCTTCAGGTCGGTTTCCATAATAAGAATGCCTGTAAGCATCAGCACCATACCCACATATCCTCGCGGAAGAAGTCTTTCCCCTGCGAAGAAAAATGCCACAGTTGCTGCAAGCACCGGCTCCAGCGAAAAAATTATTCCCACATGAGTTGCCGATGTGTGCTGCTGAGCCACCGCCTGTATAATAAATGTAACCCCTGTACAAAACACGGAAAGGAATATGGCATAAACCCAGCATACGGGAGTCTGCGGCAGCGTCGGTGTCTCAAATAGCATCGCCAGAATCAGCATAGATATTCCTGTAAAGCCCAACTGAAATACTCCCAGCTGAAAAGCATTTACATCGTCCCTTTTGACTGCCGTTTCGGTAATTAGCAGATCCACCGCATATATGAATCCGCATAATAAGCACAACAGGTCACCGATAGCGATTTTCATGTTTGCATCCAGGCTCATGAGTGCGATTCCAATGAGGCAAAGTACAGCAACAAATGCCAGCTTCTTTCCCGGCACCACCTTCTTGACGATGAATGCCAGAATGGGCGTAAATACAACTGTTGTGGCACAGAAAAAACCTGCGTTGGACTGGGTTGTATACTTGATTCCGTAGGTAACGCTGAGATAAGTGAGTACCAGTGCTATCGATACAAAAAAAGCAAATTTCAGTGTCTGCCTGTTAACCGTCTTTATTCTGTTGAAAGCCAGCAATACGACTACCCCGAAAGCTCCCAGAAATCTGAATGCGTTCAGCGATAATGGATCCATTTCTTCCAGGCAGGCATCCATCATAAAGTAGGACACTCCCCAGAATGTGGTTACCATGAGAAGCATCATGTCCGCCCTGAATTGCTTACTTTTTAATTCATTTGTGTTCATAATTTCCTATATCTTTGCTATGAAATATTCCAATGCCAGCTGCCCGGGCATTATGCCCGTTTTGATGTTCTCCTCAACATCGTATGCTGAAGACAGTATCCTTCTCAGATCCCTGCTACTGAATCTATTCCCTGCTTCAAGAGCTTTTCTTGTGCGAAATTCGTGAACTTTATCAGATTTCTTAAGAGCTGCCTGTATATCCGTCATACTCAAGCCGCTCTCCTTCATTTCCCGGGCTTCAAGCATAATCTCAAGCTGTTTTGTAATCAAAGCCAGCAGTTGAAATTCGCCGGTGCCGTCCTCTAAAAGATTATGCAGGAGCCTGAACGCTTCATCTTTTCTGTTCCTGCCGACGGCATCAATCATAGCGAACACGTTGTTTTCCGGACTAACCGTAATAACCTGCATGACATCATCTGCCATGATTTCCGTGCCTTCCCCGCAATGAGCTATTATCTTTTTCAGATCGTTATCCAGATTATACAGGCCGTAGTCAATACCTTTGGAACCATATCCCGTTTCCTTGGCAATAATTCCGGGAATGCCCGGAACGAAGGTTTTGCCTGCAGACCTGAATCTTTTTTCGATAAAGCTTCTTACCTGACCGGTATTCAACGAATTGAAATCATATACCGCCCCCGCCTTCCCTATGGTCTTACTCAATGCACTCTTCATGATATTCGCGTGGTCTCTCTCATCATTCTGCCTGGCATATGTGATTAAGAGCAAAACCTCTTCACAATGCTTTTGAAGATTTTGCTCTATGTATTCCCTAAGGTCTCGAACTTCGGATTCACTCCTGTTAAATGCCTCCGGCATCCTGCCTCTATCGTCATAAAAGTTTTGAAGCCAGACCACCTTTCTTTTGGACATGAGACTTACCGTTTCCAGCCCCTCTATTATCGCCTGAGCCGTTACGCTGTCTCTCTCCGGTTTAACCAGATCAAGGCCGGCGGAAATGTCACTGATAAATTCCCGGATGAGTATCTGTGAGTAAAAGTCCACCAGATACTCCTCCTTTCCCGCAAGCAGAACTACGCCGGGAATATTCCCGGCTTTTATATCTCTGTCTATTCGTATAAATGCATGTTCCTCAGTGTGCTGCATGTCCCCTCTGATCCGGAATTTCAGCTATCATAAACTTCTATAAGTGTAGAATAATTATATTATTATATGGCAGTTTTTTCAAGGCGAAATGCTTTCATGAATATTGACTTTAATTGCTGTACTTGCTAAAGCAGCCCCGGCCATGCAAGCTGAATAAAGTTCAACACCAGTTTGAGACCATAGAAAATGATAATACATCCGCAGATTATGTTTATTGCCCGGATAACCTTGTTGCTGATTTTTTCGGAAAGCAGGCTGACCACAGACGACATGCCGAACCACCATATCAATGATGCGAAACAGACACCGGCGATAAACAGCATCCCTGCACTTCCCGGCAGCGAGGCGCGAAATGCTCCAAGAAGCATTGTTCCGTCGATAAGTGCCTGCGGATTAAACCAGGTTACTATCATAGCCTGCCAGATTATCTTAGGAATTGATAGATTGGTATCCGTATCCGCATCAATACTGCCGGTTGAACGGATAAGACTTATGCCTATCCAGATTACGACCAGAGACCCGACACCCAGTATTATAAGCTGAAGCCATGTCAACGCACTTATAAGTACACCGACAGCAAAGAAACAGGCGAATGCAAGTGTTATATCATAAAAAGCCACTATTCCGGCTGTTGCCAGTACCCTGCTCCGTTTCTGTGTCAGTGCTGTATTGATAACAAAAATGTTCTGTGTGCCAATAGGTGCCACATATGCAAAACCGAGAATCAGTCCCTGTATTAAATACTGCATTTCTCCCTCACTTTTCTTTTTTATTGAGTGTAATTATAGTCCCGCTCACGGACGTTGTCTACAGCTGTACAATATTTTTTAACTTCTCCATCCTCAATCTCAATTCCGAAAGCCCCATGAAGATCATTACGATATACAGGTGTTTTGCGTTCCGACAGCTTATTCAGAACCTCCGGTGTCGGATGCCCGAAGCTGTTCTTGCCCACCTGTATTACAGCCATTCCCGGAGAGACACGGTCAAGGAATTCATCGGATGAACTGTACTTTGATCCATGATGCCCCACTTTCAATATATCCGAACTTAGTGACTTCCCGTATTTCTCGCAGAGCACCTTCTCGCCTTCCTCTCCCATATCACCGGTAGTAAGCAATGTCATGCCTTCATAATTTATGCGAAATACCAGAGACGATTCATTTTCATCCTCTTCTTTCTTCAGCATAGCGATATATTCTGCTTCCGCCTTTCGTTGGGGCCAAAGCACATCTATATGCACTTTTCGTCCCGGTGTTGCCCTGTCTCCTGCATGAAGGTATACTATGTCATCTCGGGTCAGCCCGGTTTCTTTAATTATTCCATCCTCTTTCAGCCTGTTGCCATCATATACATAAATCTTTTTTATCATCCCCTCCTGAGCCAGTTCACATATGCCGCGATAGTGATCCGTATGAAGGTGTGTTACAAAGGCTCCGTCAATTTTTTTTACTCCGTTCTTCAGCAGATAAGGACGCAAAACCTTCTTCCCCACATTATAATTCTCGCTGCCTCCCCCATCTATCAGGTAATTTCTTTCTTTTGAAAAGATTCCGTCATCCACCCGTATATGAATGCAGTCACCCTGCCCCACATCCACAAAGACTATCTCGCATCTGCTGAACCCATCGTCTGTGATGACATGAATGGCAAAGGATATGACCACAATAACAGTAATTGATTTTGCAATATATGCTGCCCTTTCTTTAAGAGATCTCCCGGCTCGAATTGTTCTCAGTCTGCCTTCTTCTGAAAATAAAATTAAAAGACTAAGGTAATATGCCGCCATAAAAAAACCACCGGGACTTGTCACCGAAAATGTTGTTAAGCCCTGAATTTCCAAGATTTCATTTAGCATTTGAAGGACATTACACAGTCCTTGGAGAATCCACGACAGAGGCTCCCATCCCAGTATCATGCTGACCAGACCAATGGGAACAATCAGACCTGCCAAGGCAATTACAGGAACATTTATGAGCACGGCTATCAGCGACAGATAATTAAAATTGTAAAGTATGTACGGACCAAGTCCAACCTGAATAGCCAAGCCGGACAGAAACACCCCCTGATAAAATGAACGGAAGTAAGGCATGATGAGCGCCATTGTCAATATAGCTAAAAAGCTCATCTGAAACCCCGCATTGAAAAGCATAAAAGGATTGAAGATCAGAATAACTGTCATCACCAGAAATGCTGCAGAGGGCATATCATATCTGCGCCCTGTCATTTTGGCGAATGTGTGCAAGAGCACCATAAGCACTGCCCTCACCACCGACGGGGAGAATGAAGCAAGAACAGCATAACAGCCGAAAAAGATAGATAGAAATGCGAACAATACTTTGCCTCTGCGCCATGGCCAGAGTTTGAGGATAAATCCGTATATAATCCCGATGTGCAGCCCGCTTACAGCAAGAATGTGTGCCGTTCCGTTTTTCTGAAACGTTTCCAGCACTTCCTCATCCAGCATGCCTTTATCGCCAAACAGTATGGCTCTCATCATGCCTGCCGTTTCCGCTCCTGCTTCCTTCTCCAGACTGTCGATGAACCTTTCTCTCTTTATGTATAGAACTCCCGAAAATGTCTTCTCTTCCCTGATTATATCCAGACTCCTAATCGTCATGGTATACCTGATTCCAAGGGATTTGAGATATAAAGCGTAATCAAAGCATCCGGGATTGCGCCTGCCCGGAGGACTTTGCAATATCCCGCTGACCTGAATTTCATTTCCCGGAATTCCATATTTACGAGCATCTTCAACTGTGGTATCATAGCATTTCAGCAGAATCCGCGTATCGCCCGTTTCAAGCGTAAGCTGAATACTCTCCTCGCCTTTGTCATTCCTTTTTATATCCGCATCCTTAACAGTGCCGGTAATTGTCCTGTTCTCCTCAATAGGAGGTTTTGCATCCCGCCCTATATCCAGACAGTAATATCCAATAAAAATAACCGCAGCAAAAGCCACGGCAACATACATCATCGGTCTGCGCGGCATTCCCCGTTCTCCTGATCAATCTCCCCCTTTCATTTAGTTTTATCCATTGTCTTATTATCCATATATTACCATTTGGTTTGCTGTTTGGCAAGAACAGGCCATGAAAACTTCCGATTTCCGCACAAAATCGTAAGCGTCAAACCATGACACATTGAATTTAGCATCGTGGTTTGTATACTATAGTGCACGATGGTGTACTATTGTGCACTATTGCACACTATAGCATGCGTTAATACGACTGATTTATTGCCACGCTGCAGATGCATTTAACATCTTCAGCCCATGGCATGAGCTGCTCAAGATCATAATCCGCATCCTGCGATAATTTCTCGAAAATGTACTCTAGATATTTGAACGGATTCAGATCATTTGCTTTAGCTGTTTCAACCAGACTGAAAGCGATTGCTGTCGCTCTTGCTCCGGATGGTGTATTGCAAAACAGGAAGTTCTTCCTGGATATAACAAATGGTTTGATGCTTCTCTCGGCAGTGTTGTTGCTGCACTGGAGTCTCCCATCAAGCATGAATGCTCTGAGAGACTTTTCCTGGTTGCGGCTGAACACGATTCCATCTCTGAACTTTCCTTTTAAGATATTATCAGGATTAAACGAGTGTATCCATTTGAAATAAGCATCCAGTATCGGTGCTGTTTTTTCCATTCTGATTTGCGTCCGTTCCTCCGGAGACTTATCCCCCAGCTTGTCACGCTCAATAGCGAATATCTTATCTGCATATGCAATGGCAATATGGCTATTAGTGTTCGAATTTTCCTGCTCTGCTTTAGGCAAGACCTTAATTGCATCACAAAAGTACCGCCGGGCATGTGCCCAGCAACCGACTGAAGTTGCAGGATCTGATTCACGATTCGTAACCGAGTTGTAGCCGGAATATCCATCTGTTTGCAGATATCCTGAGAAATCTCTCAGGAAATTCGCCGGATTTTCCATTCTCCGGTTATCCTGATACTCATAGAGTACTATCTGACTTCCGGGATCCCATATACTGCTTCTATACAGCCACATGTAGCTGTCTGATGTGGCCGGTTTCCCCGGTTCGTGCAGTACCTGTACCTTGGTTTCATCCGCTTGGATGATATCCCTCTTCAGAAGGTTCTCTTTCAGGATGTCATAGACACCTTCCAGGTAATATTCGCTGCACCGGACTACCCAACTTGACATTGTCTGCCGACTTAACCGGATGCCATTTCTTTTGTACTCCTGCTCCTGTCTGTATATCGGAACGCCATCTACGAATTTACGCTTGATGATGTCTGCAACAAACGATGGCGATGCAAGAGCATTCCTTAAAAGCGGTTTCGGAGAACCGCCCGTATGCATTGGGTTCTCTATGCCGTTTTTCTGACAGTTTCTGCAGGTATATACGGCATCATGATATTCGTTTACCTTGACCTGTGCCGGAATCACGACCAGTTCCTTGCGGATGGTTTTCTTGACTTCTGTCAATTTTTCACCACAGTTAGGGCAGTCCATTTGCTCTTCGGTAAGTCTGAAGTTGATAATTTCTTTTGGCAGTCCGCTTACCATGCGTTCTTTACCGCCTTTGGTCTTCTTCTTTTTAGGTGGTGCCACCTTGGCCAGATCCGGTTCGGGAAAATCTTCACCGGCTCCGTCTACTGTCCATTCAGCCTCATTAAAAAGGGATATCTGGTCATTATCAATTATACCTTGCTCACTGGAGGATCCAAAGCGCTGCTGACGGGACAGCCTGAACTGTTCTTCCAGCCACTTGATCTTCTGCTTCTGGGACTCAATTTCCGTTGTCAAATCCACAATATTCTGTTCCAGTTCCGCCCTTGTCATGGACGAAAGGTCTCTAGTAATCGCCTTGTTTTCCATGCATAAATGATATCATAAATGTATGTGTTTTTCAAGGCTTAAACGTTGAAATTTCAACGTTTAATAGCATTTATTTATGATTATTTTTGGCCAATTACATTGATATGAATCTACGCTTTTTAAGCACACATTCCATCTCCAGTCCATAAAGAAGTCGTCTTAAATCGTGAGGGCTGACATTAATCTTGCCACCTTCTGCTTCGGATATTTCAGGAAATCGGAATCCCCCTCGCTCAAGTCGTTTGTAGTAAACAACAAAACCATTCTCATCCCAGCGCAATGCTTTGATTTTATCCTTCTTTTTATTGGTAAACACGAACAGTGCTTTCTCATATGGATTCATTCGGTGGATTCCTTCCACCAGCATGAGTAATCCATTCATTTGCTTGCGCATATCAACGCTGCCGCCAAACAGATATATCTTGATATCTTCAGGTTCATAGCCAAGGTTCATACTTTCATCAGCCCCTTAGCGATTTGAAGTATCGCCCGGCTATCAGTTCCTGCCGGAAACTCCATCTTCAGTTCTCGAAACTGAAGGCGAATCGTGTTCACATCTTCAGCAGGAAGAGCAGGAGCCGCCATTACTTCGTTCTGGCAACTGACCTGAAACCAATTATCGGAACCGGATGTAGTTGTAGCAATAGGATCTATTGCACCGTTAGCCACTTGCCGGCTTGTGAATTTGTTGCACCAGTATCTGAACGTGGACGCTGAAATCTGATTTTCAATGCACCAGCGTCGTTGTGACATTCCGCTATCCGCATATTCTAGGAATCTGGCGTACCACAACTGTTCTTTTTCATTCATATCGAGAAGACCTCCTGTCATTTTGGAAGCATTTTCTCATATTTTATACCGGATAGCGATGTGTCATGGTTTGACGCTTACACAAAATCCACTTTTTCCTGTGTTTTTACAGAAAAAAATATAGCATGGCTAAATGAATATTCATGCATATCTAATAATCTGACTTTAACAAACTAATTTGCTGTATATGCTTTAACTAATTTTATAAGTTTGTGGTTTGCATGTTTTTTTATTGTCGATATGAAAAAAAGATTTTTTACGCTTTTTAACTTTCTGTAAAAAAGCCCTGAAAAGTATGATTTATGCAGAAACTGAAGATGACATATCCCATATGCTCATTGTGTTTAAATGTGTATGTGCAGAAAAATAACTAATGATGCATAAAAATACAAAACCCCGATATTCAGGGTTAGGATTGCAGTTGAATGACATCGCTCAAGTAGAGTATAATTATGGCAAGAACATTACGAGGAGAAATGATATGAACTACGGAAAGAAATTTAAATACATTATGATTGCCGCTGCAGGTATGTTTATTGCAATTACAGGAATAGCATTCAAAACGGGATACTTCCCGGGGCATTCAGATTTCAGTGCATATATCCTTCTTGTCCTCGGAACTTTCTTTACAATTTACGGGCTTATTCAACTCAGTAAATACAAATAGGATATGCGGATTGTTTTTTATACATTAATATTTTGACTTACAAAGATTTATAGTAACTTTCAATCGTCTTTGCCATCAATTTCCGACGTTTTGCCAAAAAGTCATCATAACCGGAAACATCCATGTCTTTTAGTGTTTCAGGAATGGCATTATCCATAAAGTTCTTTTCTAGGTCCTTAATATCTGTAATGTTTCCATATACAGGTCTTTTAGTCGCACACTGCTCTTCGACCGTATTTAAATATTCAACCGGGGCTTTATCACCAATTGCCTTATTCACAGCAGCGTCCAGGTAAACATAGTTTGCAACCTGATTGTATTTTGCCTGTGCCGTCACACCGTTCTTTTTTAGGTACCCTTTTGGGAAAATATGATGAACATCTCCCTGAACAGTAACTATATCCAAAACAGTGGTACCGTTAAGCAAAAATGAATTACTTCCTTTATATATTTGTGCTGCAATAAAAGTCTTATATGCAGAGCTGTTCACAGAGGACGTTTCCAACCTCTGAGGGAGTGTAACATTCCAATATGTATCCGACAACTCTGACGCCTCATTATCAGACAGAAAATCAATAAAACCCTTTGAAGCAATGCTCCTAAGATCTCTATCCATTATTGACTCCGGCGATCCTACATATCTTCCTGTTAAATACGACAAAACAAACCACTTCTGAACATATCTCTTAATCTGGTCATTAGGAATACTACTGTCAGCTTTCAAAATATGATACAGAGTATATGAAAAATCAACAGTCAATTTAGAGCTCATAAGCTTGCTGGACACAAACCCTGCACCTTTTATAGCTAATATAAACTGCTTGAAATCATATTCGTTTATGAAATTTTTAATGCCTTCTTCTAATTTTTTATACGACTCTTCTACAATTTCTTCCCTGAATTCTCTTGTTACAAAATCACGACCGGAAAGCAAACTTACCATTTGCGAAAGCCTTCCTCTGCCAAACTTATGCATAAAAGTTACTCTGAGCATGTCATTGAAGTCCGGATCATAAATATCATCATAGTCATTAGCAAGCCAATTTATCTTCTCGGCAAATTCAGATTTAGCAAATTCTTTATCCTGCATCATCGTGGGATAAAAATCTGGTTTTACTGCAAGATGACAGAAATAGTCAACTGCCTTTCTCATTATGCTACCTCCGTGACCAGTTTCATAATCCCCATCTGCTGCCATTTTTGACATTACAAAGTCGGACTGACTAAGTGTAGTTCCCTTTGAATTTATCCTGATAAATATTTCAGTAACCTCATCAATATCAAGTGAATGGTTTAACTCAATTACGCCAATCTGCCTGTTTGCTATATTTTTGAGATGTGTAATTATTTCGGAAAGCTCATCAATATCTATATTTGAATTTTTTTTAGCATACTCATTTTCGAAGGCTCTTTGCTTAAAATCAGGCTTGAATAAAACCGAAATATCGGGAATCCATCTTTTATCTTTGATATGTGAAGCATCCTGAACTGCAAACCTTTTATCCGTTTCTTCGGCAAAAGGATTAAAGGCAACCTTAACTCTCTCCCAGTTAAAATCATCATCGAGAACCTTGATTCCGGATATCGCCGTCATAAGTGACGTTACACGTTGTTGCCCATCAATAAGAACTTTTTTTCCATTTGCTGTTTTTCCATCTTTTGTACGTACGTCAGGATTTTTCCAAGTTACTATATACCCTATTGGGTATCCGTTATAAAGTGAATCAATCAAGTCCTTCACTTGAGTTCTGCTCCAAACGAATGGTCTTTGAATCTCGGGAACAACAAAATCCTTGGCATCAATTAGGCCAAGAATAGCACTTATAGAATAATGCAATAATTGAAATTTTTCTCCGTTCATTGACATGACTCCTTATATTTCTCTATCACTGAAATTAATTTTAATGCTTTTCTTTTTACCGTTAATTAGGGGGAGAGTTTACATTAAATCTTTTGTATACATAGGATTTTATCATAACTAAATCAATAAGCACATAGATATATTGTCCATATATTTATTCTGTCATAATAACAATACCTTAAAGTTGTGGTTCATTTTGCTATTCGCTGTAAAAAAAGAAGCTGCTGCACTAATCACTTAATACAACCGCTTCTTTAGGCTCTATCGTAATGTATTTTATGTACTTTATTTCAGATATTCATCAATTGAAGCCGCTGCAGTCTTCCCTGCCCCCATGGCCAGGATTACCGTCGCTGCACCTGTAACGGCATCGCCGCCTGCGTAGATGCCCTCGCGATTTGTGGCGGCTCCGTCATCTGTACCGATTCCTCCGCGATCGTTGGCTTCCAGGTCTTCTGTTGTTTCCAGAATCAGTCTGTTCAGCTTGGTGCCGATTGACATAATCACACTGTCAACTTCCAGAACATAGTTTGACCCTTCAATCACTACCGGACGTCTTCTTCCCGAAGAATCAGGTTCTCCCAGCTCCATCTCAACACATTCCAGACCGGTTACATGTCCATCCTCGTCTCCGAGAATCCGTACAGGGTTTCTCAACAGCTGGAAATCTATTCCTTCCTCTATAGCGTGATGAATTTCCTCGGCTCTTGCGGGAATTTCCTCCATTGAACGTCTGTATACTATGTAAACCTTCTCGGCTCCCATCCTCATGGCACATCTGGCAGCATCCATAGCAACGTTTCCGCCACCCACTACTGCGATTTTTTTGCCTTCAGGAACCGGCGTATCGTATTCATCCAGATAGCCCTTCATCAGATTAATTCTGGTCAGATATTCGTTTGCCGAGCAAACGCCCAGAAGGTTTTCCCCGGGGATGCCCATAAATGAAGGCAGACCTGCTCCCGTTCCTACGAATACCGCATCAAAACCTTCTTCCTCAAGAAGCTCATCAACGGTTCCCGTTCTTCCGACAACAGCATTATTGATAAATTTAACACCTTTCTCTTCCAGCTTGCCCACTTCTGCAGCAACGATATCCTTAGGAAGTCTGAATTCGGGAATTCCGTAGGCAAGTACACCGCCCAACTTATGCAAAGACTCATATACGGTTACCGCATAACCTTTGTTGACCAGATCGCCGGCACATGTGAGACCGGCAGGACCCGCTCCTACAACGGCAACCTTCTTGCCCTTTCCTTCGACAGCTCTTTCAGCATCGGAGTATTCACAAATTTCCTCTGACTCTTCTTCATGCTCTGCATGCCAGTCGGAAACGAATCTTTCAAGTCTGCCGATTGAAACCGGCTCACCCTTGACCCCTCTCACGCAAACACCCTCACACTGATTTTCCTGAGGGCATACTCGTCCGCAAATCCTCGGCAATGAGTTTGTTCCCGTAATAATCTGATACGCTTCTTCAAATTCACCTTCTGCCACCTTGGCGACAAACTCAGGAATCCTGACCATTACGGGACAACCGCCGGTACACGGTTTGGTTCTGCACTGGAGACATCTCATGGCCTCATTAACAGCCATTTCAGGTGTGTAACCTTCGGCAACTTCCTCGAAGTTTCTTGCCCTTACCTGAGGATCCTGCTCAGGCATAGGGTTCTTCACGGGTTTCAGATTAATCATGATATCTTACACCTCCTGTCAGTCTGCATACATGAGCTCTGTCCCGAGCTTCCTGTTCTTCATAATAGGCATTTCTTCTTACCATATCATCCCAGTCAATCAGGGCGCCGTCAAATTCAGGTCCGTCAACGCAGACAAATTTATTTTCCCCGCCTACAACACATCTGCAGCATCCGCACATTCCCGTGCCGTCAACCATATATGCGGTAAGAGAGGCTACGGATGGAATACCGTAATCGGTTGCCATCTGACATGTGAACTTCATCATCAGCGGAGGTCCGACAGCCACTATTTCATCATATTTGTTGCCTGCTTCAATAAGCTCCTTCAGTTTGTCTGTGGTAAATCCCTTTTCTCCATAGGATCCATCATCGGTTGTAATATAGAGCCTGTCAGTTCCGGCTCTGAACTCGTCTTCAAGAATAACATGCTCCTTGCTCTTGTATCCGGCAATCATGTCAACCTCAATTCCTGCAGCATGCATTCCACATGCCACCGGAAATGCCAGAGCATTACCTGTACCGCCGCCAACCACACAGACCTTTTTAAGCCCTTCCATTTCTGTGGGCTTTCCCAGTGGGCCGACAACATCCATAAGGTAATCGCCTTCTTCCAGCTGATTCATGAGCATGGTTGTTCTGCCCACGGCTGCGAAAATCAAATCAATGGTTCCGGCCTCAGAATCGTGGCCCGCCATGGTAAGAGGGATTCTTTCGCCGTATTCATCGGTTCTGAGAATAATAAACTGGCCCGGCTTAGCCTTTCTTGCCACCATAGGAGCGTCAATTACAAGCCAAGTCATGTTTTCATTAAGAACTCTTTTCTTTAAAACTTTATACATTGAATTCACTCCCTCCCTCAGTTATTCTCAAATTCTTTTTTCTGATTCTTAAGTTTCCTGTATCTCTTCTCTGCAAAATCTCCGGCTTCCGCGAAGAGCATCTCTGCTCTTTCAGGATTCTTAAGCTTCAGTGAACTGTATCTTACCTCTCCCATAAGGAAATCTTCGTATTTTTCCGTCGGAGGTGCACTGTCGAGAGACAGTGGGTTTTTCTTTTCGAGAACTGCCGCAGGGTTATATCTGAACAGGTTCCAGTATCCGGCTCTTACGGCATTCTTCATCTGCAGCATGGACTTGTTCATTCCGGCATCTATACCGTGGTTGATGCAAGGAGCATATGCGATTACCAGTGAAGGGCCGTCATAGGCCTCAGCTTCTCTTATCGCCTTTAAAGTCTGAGCAGGATTTGCACCCATAGCTACCTGAGCGACATATACATAACCGTAAGCCATAGCGATCTGCGCCAGATTCTTCTTTGTCACCGCCTTACCCGCGGCTGCAAACTGTGCAACTGCTCCGATAGGGGTAGCCTTTGAAGATTGTCCTCCGGTATTTGAATAAACTTCAGTATCAAAGACCAGAACATTTATATTTTCTCCGGAAGCCAGAACATGGTCCAGTCCGCCGTAACCGATGTCATACGCCCAGCCGTCACCTCCAAACAGCCACATAGACGGTTTTGCAAGCATGTCCTTATTCTCCACAACATACTTGGCATCTTCGTCTGAGCTTCCTTCACATGATGCAGCCAGAATGTCACCCATCCTGCCGGCACATTCCGAATTTTCCATTTGATCCAGCCATGCTTTAGCCGGTTCTGCAAATTCAGCCTTCTCAGCCAGTCTTTCAACAACATTCTTCATGTGAGATCTTCTTGCTTTTACCGCTATCGCCATACCATAGCCGAATTGTGCGTTGTCTTCGAAAAGTGAGTTGCCCCATGCAGGACCCTTTCCTTCCGCGTTCACGGTGTACGGTGATGATGGTGCCGAAAGTCCCCATATTGACGAACATCCCGTAGCGTTTGCGATAAACAGCCTGTCTCCGAACAGCTGAGTTACCAGCTTGGCATATGGAGTTTCTCCGCATCCGGGACAAGCTCCCGAGAACTCCAGCAGCGGCTGAAGGAATTGTGACTTTTTAACATTTTCATCACTCCCCAGCTCGGTCTTTGTTCCAACCCCATGGAACAGGTGGTCGAAATTAGCCTGAGAAGCATTCTGGTTGGCTTCAGCGTCTACCATTGTCAAAGCCTTCTGTCTGGCCGGACATACCTCTGCACATGAACCGCAGCCTGTACAGTCAAGAGCACTGATTCCGATAGCAAAGAATTTACTTTCATCATCCTTGAACGGTACTGAAATCCCTCCGTAAGCATCAGCTTCTTCAGCGTCCAGCACAAACGGTCTGATTACCGCATGAGGACAAACATATGAGCACCAGTTACACTGCATACACTTATTGGCATCCCACTGAGGGATGTCGATAGCAATTCCTCTCTTTTCGAATGCAGCCGTGCCTGAAGGAACATGCCCGTCAGAGTAATCCTTGAATACGGATACGGGAATTTCATCTCCGTACATTCCGTTTGTAGGCTTAAGAACATTGTTGATATAATTGGTATGGTGCTGATCTCTGCCTATGGCAACCGTCTTTGTAATATCTCCTTCGGCATCAGCCCATGATGTCGGAACCTCAACCTTATGAACGCTGTTCACACCGGCATCTATTGCGGCAAAGTTCATGTCGACAATTTTCTTTCCTTTGCTTCCGTAAGTTTTTTCTATTGCTTCCTTCATGTATCTGACAGCATTCTCTATAGGAAGGATATTTGCCAGCTTAAAGAAGGCCGCCTGAAGCACGGAATTGGTTCTGTTTCCCAAACCCATTTCCTTTGCGATTGTTACAGCATCACAGGTGTAGAACTGTACATCGTTCCGTGCTATATATTTTTTAACATTGCCCGGCAGTTTGTCTTCAAGCTCATTATCACTCCACGGGCAGTTAAGAAGGAATGTTCCGCCCTTCTTTATGTCTTCTACCATGTAGTATCTGTCAAGGTATGATGCCTTATGGCATGCTACAAAGTCAGCCTGCTTAACATAGTATGTGGATCTGATCGGCTCATCCCCGAATCTCAGATGGGAAATAGTAACCCCTCCTGATTTTTTTGAGTCGTACTGAAAATATGCCTGAGCGTATTTGTCGGTATTGTCCCCGATAATCTTAACGCTGTTCTTGTTGGCACCGACAGTACCGTCAGCACCCAGTCCCCAGAATTTGCAAGCCACAGTGCTTTCATGAGCAACATCCGGATTATGTGAGCCCTCAATTGAAAGGCAGGTCACATCGTCTTCTATTGACAGGGTGAATTCGGGTTTCGGTTCTTCAGACCACAGATTTTCAAATACAGCGAGTACATCACCCGGCTGTACATCCTTGGAACCTAATCCGTATCTGCCTCTTGCCACAAATCTGCCGGCAAATTCGGTATCCCGAATTGCAGAGACAACGTCAAGGTAAAGAGGTTCACCCGGTGCTCCCGGTTCCTTTGTTCTGTCAAGAACGGCCATCTTCTTTACGGTGGACGGAATCTCGGATACAAAATGCTTCGCCGAGAACGGTCTGTAAAGTCTTACGGAAATCAACCCGACTTTCTTGCCCTGAGCATTGAGGTAATCAACTGTTTCTTCGGCACAGTCACAGACTGAACCCATTGCTATGATAATCTCCTCTGCATCAGGTGCTCCGTAATATTCGTACGGCTTATACGGTCTTTTCCGCTCCACTCTTTCGTTTACCCTGTTTATGCAATCGATTATTACATCAATCTGTTCCTCATAGTTTTCGTTGCATGCTTCTCTGTGCTGGAAGAAAGTTTCAGGCTGCTCAGCCGAACCTATACAGTGCCCGTTGTTAGGGTTCAACGCATTAGCCTTGAATCTCTTAACCGCATCCATATCCAGCATTTCTTTCAGGTCCTCATAGTCCCATGTGTAAATTTTCTGCTGTTCATGTGATGTTCTGAATCCGTCGAAGAAATGCAATACAGGCACCTTTCCTTCGATTGCGGACAGGTGAGCCACAGCCGACAAGTCCATAACCTCCTGCGGGCTTCTTGAAGCCAGCATTGCAAATCCCGTCTGCCTGCATGCCATAACATCCGAATGATCTCCGAAGATATTCAGAGCATGTGTTGATATTGTTCTTGCTGCAACGTGGATAACCGTAGGGGTTTCCTCTGCTGCCAGCTTGAACATGTTGGGTATCATCAGAAGCAGTCCCTGTGATGCGGTGAATGTCGTAGTAAGGGCACCCGCTGCAATGGAACCGTGTACAGCACCTGCCGCACCGCCTTCGGATTCCATCTCCACAACTTTTACTTCTTCCCCAAAGATATTCTTCCTGTTCACACTTGCCCATGCATCCACATTTTCAGCCATTACAGATGATGGTGTGATAGGATAGATCGCTGCAACTTCAGAGAACGCATATGCAACATGTGCAGCAGCTGTGTTGCCGTCCATTGTCTTTCTGGATCTCATGTTTCTATCTCCTTTCATCTAACTTTATTGCTTCACGCTGGAGGTAATTATATTCAGGAACTTCCCTTTCCTTGATAAGACCTCTGGAGCATACATACTGGCAAACTCCGCAGTTGACACATTTATCATGATCTATATACGGATGTCCGTCAGTCATTTCAATTGCATCATTAGGGCAGTTATCGGCACAGTCTCCGCAATCAATGCATCCCATACCGCAGACTTCCATTCTTCTGTCGGGATCTGCCTGAGACTGGCAGGCAGCCTGCTTAACTCCGATATACGGTACCATTTCAATCTTGTTCTTCGGACACTCTCTGTAGCAGTCACCACATCCCACACACTTGTCCGGATCAACCTGAGCAAGTCCGTATTTATTCGTTATGGCGTCGTATCTGCATACCTTGGTACAATCTCCGAATCCCATGCAACCGTATTCACACACATCCAGACTGTCCAGGTCTACATTCGTTTCCACTATGGTTCTGCAATCCTCATATCCGGCCTTTTTCAACTTAGTATTCCCCATTGCACCGCCGGTACATCTAACCAATGCAACTTCTTCCTTGGCCTTGGTTAAATCGTGCATAGTGTCGACAATAATCTTTTTCCTGCATTTGACTGTGCAGGTTATACAACCCTCACACTTGCTGTAATCAATTCTGGCGTATCTGCCGTCCACCTTGTCTCCCATAACCATTTCTATGGCATCTTTCGGACAGGCCAGAGCACAGTCGCCGCAGCCGATACATCCATATCCGCAAATAGCCAGAGTTTCCTGCTCATTATCCTTTGAGGAACAAGGGATAAAATTTGTTGCATCCGCAGGAACCATTTCTATTATTTCACGGACACATCCTGTCAGACAGGCTTCACATCCGGAGCATTTTTCCCTATCGATCACAACGTTACCGTCTTCCAGTGACATTGCCTCGAACTTACATCTGTCGATACAGGTTCCCAATCCGAGACAACCGTAACGACACTCTCCTTTGGCAAAACCCTCTTCATCCGCCGCATCGCAGCTATCGCAGCCGGCAGCCATGAAGCGCTCTTTGCCTGCTGCATCACCTGCACATTTGATGAAAGCAATTTGAGCCTCCACCTCCACAGGTTCAACGCCCATAATCTCCGCTATTGCCGCTACTGCCTCCGTTTTTGCCGCAGGACAAAGCGTGATAGAGGCTCCCGCTGCTATTGCTTCCGCACAAGCAGCACATGTCGGATATCCGCACCCGCCGAATCCGCCGCAATCAACGCCCGGCAGGAGCGTCAATATTCGCTTTGCTGATTCCATCGTCATTTCTTACCTCCGTCTTTATATATCTTATTATCTGTATGTATTTTGTATACGCTGACACGTTTTTATTCTATCACTCTCATCTTTTCAGTCAAGTACCGATACCCTGTTTTTACTCATCCATCAAACCTCCCTGAATGAGTTTATCAATCATACTGTTGCCTCCCATGAGCCATATCATATCTCCCTTCCGCAGCACGGTATCCGCATCCGGATTAACCACGGGAAGATCTCCTCTTTCTATCCCGATAACTGTACCGGAGAAACGATTCCTGATATCACTGTTTTTTATGGATTTGCGTATGCATTCGGAGCCGCTCTCCAGCTTAATCGGTACACATACAAGCTGATCTTCCTCTGCAATACCGTTGAATGTCTGCCCATAGATATAGTCCTTCAAAATCATGTCTTCCGTATCCGTATATTCTATATATTCGGCTTTCTCAAGAAAGATCGTGCATCCATCCACTTCGTCCCAGCTGCCCAGCATTTGAAGTATATCTCCGTACTTTACAACTTCATCCGCATCAGGCATGTTAATGAACTTGCCGTCCCTGATAATTCTTACTATGGTTACAAAGAACTCTCTTCTTCTGGTGAAATCGGAAATGGTCATTTCAAATTCCGGATCAACAATCTCAAATTCAACAATGTACATGGATTCGTTAAGCCATCTGTAGTCATCCTTGTGACCTCTTTCCCTTTTCTGTTTATCAAGAGTCCTCTCGGAAAAGTTTGCTATGAATTTACTTTCCATTCCGATTGTAACCCCATTGAGCCAGCTGGATCTTATAATGAAGAAAATAGGAATTGCTGAAACGAAAACAAGTATTATAAACGGTATGTTGAATATTGTGCGCAAAACCAATGCCATAAAGCAGGCTGCAATCAGTATTTTTATCGCCTTCACAGTCAGCAGAGGCAGGCGGTTAGCTCTGTGCTTGATCCAGAGTTTGACAAAAAGAGCGTTGTTTGTACCATGCATGAAGTTTATGAAAGGTATCATCGCCGCAAGAATAATCGCTGCCGTAACCGCATTTCTGACATGCTCCGAGCTGATCAGACCCGGCATTGCCGGTGCAAGGAACTTGAATCCCGTCCAGTATATTACAAAAAGCATTACAGAACAGATGAGAGTCCTTTGAGCCACCTTTTTTATATATTCATTCCAGTCAGCGTCTTTGGTATTTTTACTCTGCTGCTCGGAAGTGTTTTTACTTAAAAATATCTTTGTCTTTGTCGGTATTTTGCGTTCAAGCAGCACATACACTTTTTCCGCATTCTTTATGAACACCGGTGTCATGAAAGCAGTTATAACCGAAACACATACGATAATAGGATAGAGGAAATCGCTTATTACACCCAGACTCATTCCCAGGGTTGCAATAATAAATGAGAATTCACCTATCTGAACCATACTGAATCCTCCGCGTACAGCCGTGTGTAAGGTCTGCCCGGAAAGCAGTATTCCTATGGTTGCAAAAGTAAGCTGTCCAAATATAACCACAACGGTAAGTATCAGAATGGGAACTATGTACTCAATCAAAAGTGCCGGAACAACTTTCATACCAACGGACACAAAGAAGATGGCACCGAAAAGATTCTTGATTGGCTTGATCAGATTCTCAATTCTTACAACCTGTACCGTTCCTGCCACAACCGAACCCGCCAGGAATGCTCCGAGTGCGGAAGAAAAACCTATGTAGTTGGCGATTATAACCATACCCAAACAGAAGCCCATCATGATGATGACAATAATCTCATCGTTCATCAGAGGTGCAACCTTTTTCAGAAAGCTCGGCACCAGATAAATGCTGATAATCAGCCATATTACCAGATACATCAGCATAATGCCGATTTCCCCCGCCATTTCAAGTCCTGATCCGCCCTGACCGACTGAAAGTGCTGAAAGAACAACCATCATAAAAATGCCCGCTATATCTTCGAGGATAAGCGCGCTGAGAATAAGCTGTGTAAATTTTTCTTTTTTCAGATTGTATTCTTCGTAACTTTTGAGGATTATCATGGTAGACGACATTGAAATCATGCCGCCCAGAAAGATGCAATCCATCTTTCCCCATCCCATAAGATCCCCGACGCCGGCTCCTATGATAATCATAGCTGCCATAACGGTTACAGCAACAGTAAAAGCACTGCCGCCAACTGTGGCAATCTTTTTGAAGCTGAATTCAAGCCCCAGACCGAACATTAGAAAGATTACTCCCATTTCAGCCCAAATGGTAATATCCGCCTGATCTACAATAGTCGGCATATATTCAAAGTTAGGACTTATCAGAAAGCCGGCTACAATATACCCGAGAACAACCGGTTGCTTCAGCTTCTTAAAAATCAGAGTAACAACTCCGGCTACAATAAGGAGGAGTGCCAGGTCAGTAATGAGGCTGTCGAGATTCACAATATTCTCCCTTCATTTGTGTAATCTGTACAGTCAATTATAACATATTATGTACCTGTTCAGTACTGTTTTCTCCCATTAATTCAGCAGCCAGGCTTTTGATATCCGCTCCGAAATGCTTCTCAAGCAAAATCTCTTTTTTACCGTTTTCTGCTATGCCGTATTCCATGCTTCTCACAATCATAGACTTTTCCAGCCACGTTTCTTCGCCGCATTCATCAATTGCTCCTGCCGACAGCTCTCTTCCCGGCTTTACATCATTGAAAACCTTAAGGGCTCTTTCTATTGTCTTTTCTCCGGCACAACACATCACATGTTTGAGGTACTGCTCTTCCCGGCCCGTAGTTTGCCTGCTCCGGGTTACGAAACAAATCCTGTCGGCCATCTTCAGTGCACCGATTCCCGCATCTGTGAGACATCCTGCAATATCCATTATTATCGTATCGTATCTGCCGCTGTCCATAAGAGACACGATGAACCTTTGTATCTCTGTCTCGGTCAATTCTCTCAAAGGATTCTTCCCGTTCGAGGGGATAAAAGTCTCTATTTCGTGAACATCTTTCACGACATAGCTGTCCAGAAACGGAATTTCCATACTGTCACTTACGGAACTTCTCTCTTCATTGAGGAGCCTGTAGAGGTACTCTCCCGTGCTTTTATGTCCCGGTGAAGAATCAAAGAACACGCTTGAAGACTCCACATCCTCCATACTGAAATACAGAACTTTCTTCCCCTTAAAGCGCAGCAATTCCTGTGCCAGAGCCATTGCCAATGTCGTGCATCCGGCACCCCCCTCCCAGGAAGCGAATCCGTAAAGCCTGACATTTTTCTTTTTCACATAAACCGCCTTCCTGCCCGTGAGAAAAGAATATATTTCAAAAACAGAGGACATCAGATTTTGTGCGGAGGTGTATTTGTAAAGGCTGAATTTTTCCTCCCCGTAATCGCTTCTGACCGATGATATTCTGTCTGTAAGATATACGATATTTCCTCCATAGGCACTTTTAACCTCATCGCCGGCCCACAGAACAATATCGAAGCAATCATAATATGCACCCCGCCCCTTGTATAGTGACCATTCACCGATAAACTCTCTGCTGTCAAAGATTCTGACGGCTACATCTCCACATGCGGCAAGCAAAGACATGCTAAGAGCCTTGCCGTAATCCCGGTCTGAAGATACAACTGCAATCGTAATTTTATCCATGGCAAATACCCCTTTTACCTTTATTTGCCATTATTATATGTTATTTGTAAAAAAATGTCAATTAAAAGCTGTAAGGGGGTCTGTTTATTCCCTTCTCGGTAACTATCGCAGTGATGAGACTGTTATCCGTCACATCAAAGGCCGGATTATAGCACTTAATACCTTCTGGCGCCACAGGTTCGGCAAAATACAGCTGACTGATTTCATCCGGATCCCGTTCTTCAATTGGTATGTCAGCACCCGTTGCACACTTGGAATCTATAGTAGATGACGGTCCCAAAACAAAGAACGGAATTCCGTAATGCTTTGCGAGAATCGCTATTCCGGAGGTTCCGATTTTGTTTGCAACATCGCCATTGGCGGCAATCCTGTCACAGCCCACGAGCACAGCTTGCACGAGCCCTTTATTCATAACGATCGATGCCATGTTATCGCATATCAGGGTCACGTCCACACCGGCTTTTTGCAACTCATAGGCAGTGAGACGGGCTCCCTGAAGCAGAGGTCTGGTTTCGTCGGCAAACACATGAAATTTCATGCCTCTTTCCGTTCCAAGGAAAATCGGCCCCAGTGCGGTTCCGTATTCTGAGGTTGCCAGCGGGCCTGCATTGCAGTGAGTGAGAATTCCATCACCGTCTTTTAAAAGTGTAAGTGCGTGTTCGGCAATAGATTTGCACATGACTTTATCTTCTTCGTGTATAGCCTCAGCTTCACGAATCACAGCTTTCGCCAGTCTGGATGCTCCCGCATTAACATTCGGTCTGCCCGGCTGCTCGTTTCGTGCCCTGTACATTTCGATCCTTGCCGCCTGTACCACTCTGTCAACAGCCCACGCCAAATTGACCGCCGTTGGTCTGGAGGATTTCAGATAATCCCCTTTTTCCTTCATTTCCTGTATAAAAACATCATCGGAAGTCCAATTGGCTCCGCAGCAACTCCTTATCGGCTTATATGCCAATTGTGTCTTCGCCACCACTGCCATGGCATATCCCGCAAATATCCCGATAGCCGGAGCACCTCTCACTCTCAGCTTCTCTATAGCTTCATACATTTCCTCCGGAGTTTTCAGCTCAATATATTTTTCTTCATTGGGCAGCAGCGTCTGGTCAATTATGATGATGCCGTCGCCCGCTTCGTTTAATCTGATATTCTCATTCATTTCATATTAACTTTTTTATTAATCGCCTTTCTTAGATGATCTTTTCTTCATAACTACCAACAGTACGCCTACTGCAGATAGAATCATCAAAATCAGCCATAGATATATGCTGTTGCTGTCTCCTGTCTTCTTTTCTTCATGCTGAGGTTCCGAAGGATCAGACTCCTGAGGATTATATTCCGAAGGGTCAGATTCCGAAGGCTCATTCTCACCTTGATCCTGTGCTTTTTCTACTATTAACTCACTTCCCGAAATTATGTCTTGACTTCCATCCGGATACGTAATGATTGTATCGCCATTATCTGCAATTCCAATCTCTGTTCCTTCAGGGAAATTGTTTTGGTTGGCTTCCGAAATCTTCCTCTTCAGTTCAGCCTTTTCTTCAGATGTAAGCTTGTTTTTATCCTTGACTTTTGTTTTATTCGGAAGTTTTGGCTCTATTTTGTCGGAAATTTTAGTTTTCTCAGCTGTGGAAACAATATCAACAGCTTTATCGATAGCCGTACCGGCTTCAACCGACCAGGTAACAGGTTCCTCGTAACCCTCAATTACTTCTACTGTCGGATACTGGGATGCAGCAAGGAACGAACCCTTTTTCACATCGTAGAACTTCTTCACCTGACCGGCAGCCAGCTTGGTTCCTTCGCCCGCATCTACGGTTACTCTTACATAGCCCTCCGGTGTTGCCTGTGTCGGATCATCCGTAACATCAATTACATCAGACTGCTCGATAGATTCTTTCTTAGCTGTAGAAACAATATCAACAGCTTTATCAATAGCCGTACCGGCTTCAACCGACCAGGTAACGGGTTCCTCGTAACCCTCAATTACTTCTACTGTCGGATAATGGGAGGTTTTAAGGGAAGAGCCCTTCTTCACATCGTAGAACTTCTTCACCTGACCGTCAGCCAGCTTGGTACCTTCGCCCGCATCCACGGTTACTCTTACATAGTTATCCGGTGTTGGCTGTTCCGGATCCTCCGTAACATCGATGACATCACCTCTTACAATGACGATAACATCAACTACTTCCGAAGATCCGTCAGGGTAAGTCACTTCTACTTGCCCTGTATAGGTCCCCGGCTTGTTCACGTCGATATCTCCTGCCGGAGTAATATCGACAAATTCCGGTTCCCCTGGATAATCATCCTCTTCCACATAGTTCTCTACTTTTACGCTCTTTGTCAGATTATAATTAGCGCCTTTTTCAATAATCAGTTCTTCTGCTACCGGCGTATATTTATCCGCTTGGGCACTTCGAACCGTAACATTTCCGTCAGCTGTCTTATTGTTGAGTTTTGAAGTTACCGTGAGTTCAGTTCCCTCAGGTTGTATCGGTATTTTCAGAGTAAAATCACCTAACTCATCAACATTCGCTGTATAAGTTTGTTCGCCGATTTTTATGGAAACTTCCGCACCCGGATCCGCTTTACCTTTAATAATTGTGTTATCCTGATCTATTTTGCTGTAGTTAAAGGCCGTCATATTATAAGGAGCGACAGGATCAGGCAGCTTGAGAACGCTTGTGGTTACAGGAACCGAAGCATTGCCCAAATAATCATAGTATACAGCTGTTATGTTCTGCAATGCCTCAAAGTGCTTTCCGTCAGGAAGTGTGTAGTTCAATACTCCCACTGTCTTCGTTGCAGTTTCTCCGGTACTTGGATTTATAATAACTGTAACTTCTTCATTTGTTTCTGTAAAAGTCCTCTCTCCGCACTTCCATACTCCTGTCGGCTGACCGGCTTCATCATATTGACGTATAAGGGTCTCTTCGATATCCTCACCGATCTGAAGATATATTTTGTCAATGTCCTCAACATCCGGAGGGTTCTCATCAGAAGAAATATTTGTAATCGTCAATTGGTTAGTTTCCTCTTTCGGACTAAGCATTTGAAGAGGCGTAGGCGGATGGTTGTCGATATCGATGGCTCCGCCTTCGGCAATCATCTTGTTTTCTGCCCGATTTATAGTTTCTTCTGTTTTATCGACCTTCTTCGACTCAAGTTCATTCTCCATCTTTTGAGTCACATAAACTTTCCCACCGTTAAACCGGCTGATATCCGCCTGTGAAATAGTGATTTTTTTGGTGCCGTTCACATTGGTAATTTCAGTTCCGCTTACTTCCGGAATATCTATTTCCGTGAAAGCTCCATCTTTCTTGCTGTAAAGCTTAATCTTAGCATTCTTCTTTCCTTTGATTGTCAAAACCGCATCGCCGTTTTCATTATTTGCACTTTGAGTGATGCTTGTTATCGGATCTGTCGTCGCCTTTTGGTTGATAGTTAAAGTGATTGTCTCCGTTGAAACATTCCCGAAAACATCCTCTGCGGTGATAGTGATTTCATAGTCACCCAGCAATTCGGCCGGAAGTGTGTCCGCCGTACTTCCTGATATATTCCCTGTGATTGTATTTACTGCGAGTGCATTTAAGGTAATAGCAATGCCGTCAGGCAGAGCAGCTTCCCCACCGCCCTTTGTAATCTTATAGCTGAGTTGTGCGTTTTTCGGGTCTTCGGAAGTTATCTTTCCCTCCTCATCGCCTATAGGATCTCCGGTCTTTATTGTTATGTCAGATGCCGTAATTACAGGAGCTGTTAAATCTATATCCGGTCCGTCGAAATCCTTATCCTTATGAGTTTTGGCAGGATCTTCACCGCGAATGTAGTACTGTTTACCCGCATCCAGCTTCCCTTCCGGTACCTTAAATGTCAATTTGCCAAGTTCATCAGGCATTACTGTGATAGCATCGTCCTTTTCATCCGTAACAGCAATGAAGTTCGTTCCATCCATATAACCCAATGTATATTCCGCACCTTCATAGGATCCGGCAGGTATCTTGGCGGAGATTACATTGTGTGTAATTTGACCATTCTCATCCTTAATATGCGGCTCCTGTTTCACATCTTCCAAATCCGGAAGATCGTTATACGGCATGATTTCTCTTGAAGCATACTTTGGAAGATACGCATCTTCAAGATAATCGTTTTCTCTTGTAGAGGTAAAGAGAGCATAGACTCTTTCTCCTGCTCTGTCTGTAAAGCTGAGAGGGGTTCCCGTAGAAGAAGAAATTATCAGTTGGCCGCCCTCGTCTTCGCTTTCGTCTATATCTATACCCGAAGAACTTTCAGGGTGCAATTTCCAAATCCCTTCAAATTTGTAAAACTGAACCGGAACATCGTCTTCACGCAGTCTAAAGTAAAGGTATTTGGCACCGTCCCCTTCCTTTGGTCTATCGATTACAACCTGAGTATGATTTGTCTGCACCCTGTGTATGATCGCCGGTAAAACATCAACCTCGAAGTTTCTCAATTGAAATTCGTAATTCACAGTAGAATTGACAAACTGTTCCGATACTGCCCCCGGCTGGTTGCTGGTCGCTACCGCCATATAAGACTTTGTATCGCCTTCATTATCTACAAAGCTTATGGTTGTATACTTGGACAGATTATCACTCTGACCGATCATTGTAATATACATGGATGCCCATGTCCTGTATTTATTAAAGTGTTCAATTATCGCTTCTTCGTCATGTCCTCCCGGCTGAGCGTTGAATTCTGTCATCAGATATGAGTATTTCCTGCCATTGGCATCATGACCTTCCTGAGGTGCCCATGTCCATTTTTTTCCGTTTTCCCCTTTACTGTAAAAACCTTCGACAATCTCATACTTTGTGGGATCCAGGGTCTTGCCTTCTGTGGTTCGCATCAAAACCATGGCAACGTCCTTGTTCTCAAACGGCGCAGGATCTAATGGCACTCCGTCATATCCTTCCGGATTTTCTTCATAATTGTCTTTTTCTCCTATGCCATACCAGTTTTTTGTCGCCATCATTTCATTCAGAGGCTTATATTGGGCATATAGATGAATGGTCGCGATTCCGTTTTCATTTATAATGTCCGCCCCGACATTCTGCCAATCATTAGTGTGTTGTACCGGCTCTACAGGTTTTTCGTTTAGCTGGAGCTGTAGTTTTTCTTCATTGATTCTTATCTTACTTGAATTGGTATAAAGCTCATGAACTTTAGTTTCACCGGAAACCGTCTCCTCCTCAGACCATCCTACAAAATAAGCCTTATCTTTTACAAAACCTTTATCAAATAGAACATTGCCCTCCTTTTTCAGATATGCTGTCAATTCCGCCGTATTTCCGTTTATATCTGCAAGAGGAATGTCTACCGTATGTGTCACATCATCTCCGCCATTGTTGTCATGAAGAACGAAACGGTATGTATCCAAATTCTTCTCCCAAACTGCATATACGGTGCGATTCCTGTCCACCGGAGATTCCTTGGTAAATTTATAATTTGTTTCTTCATCCCAGCCTGAAACATCAGTCAGTTCAGACATAGCCCCAAAATCGGCAGCTCCCATGGAATCTGTTTTTTTAGTAGACCATCCTAAAAATGTGTAGCCGTCACGGGTCGGATCTTCGCTAAACTGCCTGTTCTTGTATGCATCGCTTGTAATATCCTGAACAGGTCTGCCTTCATAATCGGAAAGGTACTTTGTCTCGCTATCTGCCGGAACCGGCTCCCCTGATCCATTCAGCCAGAGGATATTATCGCCCTCAAAACCGTTAGGGGAATAGCCTTCTTCTCCATATGCTTTTTCGTTAACAGGTACGATTCGGTCTGCATCCTCACCGCTTCCGCCGTTCTGTTTGAAAGTTACCTTGGCCTGAGTTTTATATGTAGAAGGAGCAGAACGGAAATATCCCGGCGCCGCATTTGCAAAGCGAATAGCCGTATCCTTTTTCAGTTCCATTTGCGACGGAATATCCAGTGTGAAAGGATGCCCTTTTAAATTTTCTCCTTCTGCTTTAAAATCCTCTTTATTTGCAGAAGAATAGGCTTCACTAAACGCTTCTTCATCTGCGGCGACAGCCTTTGCCTCCCTTGCCGAAACGAAGGCATTGGCGTACTTGCTGTGGCCGGTTATATTTACACTGTCCGTAAAGAACTCATTTACATGAGGAGTATTCGCACTTCTATTAATGATAATACCTGAACGGACATTTGCATTAGGCATAATGTACAGCTTGTTTGCGTCAGTCTGATGCTTATTCAAGGTGTAGACATTTTCTTCTGTTCCGTCGACAACAACAGTCATCGTAACCGTTTCCGGCGAGGAAGCATCAAACATCGTGAGACTGATAGGTTCTCCTTCAGGAACTGTCAGTCCTGTTTCAGACTTCAAAATATAACCGCCTTTAGTGGCGATATATGGTGTCATTGTGTAGGCCGCACCAAAATCATTCGGATCAACATTAGCTTGATTCATCTCACTGGTAGGTCTTTTCGTTCTCATATTACCGATAATGCGCTCATAGTTATTCCCTGAGCCGGTTTTGAAAACAGATCTGGAAGTTTTCGGTACGTCAAAAACCACCTCGGCGCCCTTAGGAATAACGATACCCCCTTGTCCGGCCTCTAATCGGTATTCTGTTTGAGTGGTTTCTGTCGGTCTATCCGTGATATATGAGGTTGACAGATTAAAAGTTGAGCTGTTTGTCTCTCCAAACAGAGCATCCATTTTATTATTATCGACATCGTATATGAAGCGTACGTAATCCGCTTCTTTTCTGTGACCGTGAAGATATACGTTCTTAAGATTTTTATCTGTCGGTGCAATGGCTTTTTCATTTGCATCTGTCTTAAAGCCTTGCGGAACCATCATATATGAACGGGTGCCGACATCGTTAGTCACTTGAATGTATGAAAATTCATTCTTTTTGATTTTTGTAGTTATATTTCCTGTCCATGAAGCTCCATTCATGCTCAGCATCATCATTTGCCCTACAACACCGTCGCTATCCGGTTTCAGGGCATCATAAAGTCTTTCATCCATGACCTGACGTATTCCTATCTTTGAAGACAGGAAATTCCCATCATCCGCATAGCTGCCGCGGATATAATGGTTTGGCGCCTCTTTATAATAAACATGGAGTTTGCCTCTGATGTTGTCATAGATCACTGATTGACCCACCGTTCTCATCATATCAGGCGGCAGAATAGGGTTAGGAATGGCGTTCGGCATGGTGGCCGTTTTGAACGGAGCAATAGTCTTTAAAGTCACATCATCATTATTGACAGCGATATCATAATTCGTTCCGGGAGGAATGCCGGGATAGTAATCATAGCTGCCCACAACCTGAGCACCCTGAGATCCCCTTTGTTCATAAACCTGACCTTTATCATTTATATAACGCAGTTCCAGAGCATAATCATCATCCAAGTCATTCCTTGTGACATCGTTCTTCAAAACCAAATACAATTTTGACTTCATATAGTCGGAGGCTGCAGGCATCTTCGGGAAAACGTCTGTTACTTTAAGTTTATAGATGTTGTCTGTTCTGTCAGCCACCGTTAGAGATTTTGTATCACTCTGTAACGGATAAGATATATTGAACGGATAAGACATCATAAAGAAACTCTCATTGACATCTACTTTAGGCTGAAGCTTCGGATCGATGAAAAACAGTGCAGTCTTTCATTGTTCCCTGAAAGTCCTGTGACCTGATGTCTCATTATCAGGTGAGTCAGGGAAAATGCTGAAATCAATTTCCAGTACAATGCGGCCCTGTTCGTTTTGATAAAAGCGACTATAAGAAAAACCTGCAGTCCCGATACCTGCATAAGTTTTTGTTTTCAGGCTCTCATCCAGAGGCCATTCATTTAAGTCCTCTTCTTCATTTTCCCAGGCAAATCCGGTATTATATGCCGCTTTAGCCTCTCTGCTTGAGAGTAAACCGCCGAATATCATCACCCCGACTAACAAAAAAACTATGAGTCTTCTTAATTGACCATCATTAATTTTAAAATTAAACTCTCTCACTTACCTTTCCGCCTTTCCGGTATTATAGATAATTTGATTAAATTTTATCATATTTTAACAAATAGTGGGTAAATTTCTATATAATATATAATATTCTGTTAAATAGCTGAATTAAAATAAAAGGCATGTCGCACCGTATTAACCCCGGCATGACATGCCCTTAATTTTTTTCTTTTTAATAATCTAATTTAGCAATACCTATTTGAATAATTTGACGAGGAGACCTAAATCGCTTATTTCCTTGGCAGCATATTCAGATATGTCCGTCAGGCACTTTTTATAAGCTTCTTCGTATGTTTTCTTCGCTCCTTCGTAATCAAAGTCCGGATCTTCCGCATCTACGGCATTGAACAGATCATAAGTTGTCTTTCCTACATCAACAATAGGAATCTGCTTCTGATATCCCCATATACCCTTGGCTTTGGTGAGTGTATTCGGGTCATACATATATGTGGAATTATGCGCATTTTCATAGCTGAAGTTGTAGTAGTTGTATTCATGGACTGCATTAAGATTATAAATGTAATCGCATGCTCCGTCACCGTCATCGCCCCAGTAATTCTCCGCTTCAAGACCTTCGATTGTTCCCTTAAGAATATTAGCGTTGTCGGCAATGCCGAAGTGTCCGTAGTAAACTCTGAAGTCATCATTCTTCATGAACCTGTCCTGAATCTCCCGGAATATTGTCAGTGACGTTTTATTCAGAGCCTTTCCTTCTTCTCTGAGTGCCGCTGCGGCTTCCTTATCCTCTGCTGCTACAGCCTCCTCATATGCAGCATTGCAGTCCGCAATTTTCTTGTTGTGAGCCTTTGCAGCTTTATTAAACTCCGTAATTGCCGCATAGTATGCATCGATATCAACACCGGCTTCTTTTGCCAGTTTCTCATCGAATCCTTTCTTCAGATCTTTTCCTGCCTGGGAAAGGTCAAGTTCCAGAGCCGGCATTGTATCAATATACATCGCCAACGCTCCGTTCCAGTTGATGTTAGTCTGGTATACTTCAGCATCATAGGTGTCCTTATTATCCTCAGAAGTATGGTATCTCTGACTGATAAACGCGGCGTCTTCAAAGTAGTTTACAAAGTAAGGAACGCCATGCCATCTGTAGGAGATGCCGTCTTCCATGGTTGTCGAATCTGACGATTCTCTCGTCAAAGCGGATTTACCTTTTGTAACAACAAGACCGGTTTCGTTAATCAGCTTTTCCGACAATGTTCTGAATTCAGGCACATTGCATATTCCTGTAGCTCCGGAGTCCGGTGTGAATGCAGGCAGCTCACAGTTTAGCATCGCTATAGTCTTTCCGCTCCAGTCAGGATTGGCTTCTATAAGTCCCCATGCTCCTACCGTCCAGTCAAACATAGTTCCTGTAAGACCCCACTCTTCAGCTCCGTGACAGATGAAGAGAATATCATTTTCAGGCTGATAACCGGATTCCAGCATACTCTTGGCTACTCCGAACACCAGACCTACAGCTGCACAGTCATCCTGGAATCCATACCAATACTTATCGTAGTGTGCAGACACTATGATCTGCTGATCGCTGCTCTTTCCCGGAATCTTGCCGACAACATTGTAAGTAGTGCCCGGCTTCATAACCGCATCAAGCATGAGAGTACACTGCTTTTTCCCTGATTTGATTGCCGCCTTAATATCTTTGGCCTGGTTAAAGCTTATTGCCGCTGTAGGGATAAGATCCGCACAACATACATCCTGGACATTTATGGTGTCCTTATTGAGTTCTCCATAACCGCTGTTTGCGTAGGATACCAGTGCGGCAGCACCGTGCTGATAGGCTTCATCAATGTATACGTCAATCCATGCCTCGTTGGCCTGATCGACCTGAGCAAGAACAATCTTGCCTTTAACATCCTTGCCTTCATAATCAGCTTCAAAACCTGTTCCCACGTCGACAATCTCTGCGGTCAGCCCGTCGGGTCCGGTACCGTTAAGCTGATATGATGCCGGCTGCAGCTTGATGTTTGTCCCTTCTATTATAAGTGACGAGTCATTGAATTGGAAAGAGTCACAAGGTGTTCCTATCTTCTTAACATCCTTCAGTCCTATTGCTTCCATTTCTTCAGTCAGAAAGTCGGCACAAGCATGCTCCTCTTTGGAACCCGCAAGCCTCCATCCCAAGTGTCCCGAAAGATCCTCATTGTATGCAAGCTTATAGGCAAGCTTATAGGCATATTCAAGGTTTTCACCAACAGCTTCATAGTATGCAGCCACATCATCCGCGATGGACAGCTCTGAATTTACTTCGGCATTTGTGTAGAATTCAGACGCCTTGTCCGCCTTGTCCCCTCCGTCATCTCCCGATTCCTTTCCGCATCCTGCCATTGTCCACATGGACAGTGACAGAATAAGAATAAAAATCAGAAGTTTGATCAATCTTGTTCTTCTCATACTTCACCTTCTTTCTGAATAATTGCGAAATTGTTACTTTAATCAATTATACGACTGTTGCGGCATAAATTCAATATATTCAGAAAAATCGATAGTGTCAACTTGTTGTGGAGTTTTTGATTGACATCAACTCCAAAGTGTATTTCTAACAGTTCCAAATCCTTGTATTAGTATTTGAGTTCCACTGGTTCCATCAAATATAGGTGGTTCACCTTCAAATACAGTCCAATCCACAGCTCCTGATATTGCTTCCTTGATAAACTGTTCCGCATATTCGCTGTAAGTCTGTTTCTGTCCCTTTTTGAAATCTTCAGCCATGATTTTTCCGCCGTTTTTAACATACACACGTAGCTTTGCCGGCTTTCCAAGACCCGCCTTACTCCAGCCCAGAGGATCTCTGCTAAACCGCTCAGATAAAACATGACTAACCTGTGCTTCCGTACAACTGCCGAATATATTTAAATTTTTACGATTTACAATTTCGTTCCAATTTCCAAACAGATATGTACCAAATTCTGAAATATGCTTTATCTGATTCTCATCTTCTGCAATATCATAAAGGCTCTGAAGGATTTCGTCTGCCTTTGCTTTATCTTCTTCTTTTATGGCTTTTGTTATATGCGTTGATACCTTTTTACCGGGAAACTTGTTGGATAAGCTTTTGACTCTTTTCCCCAAGTGATAGCCATCCATGACATGAACAGTTTGTGGAAAATTCTCCAATCCGTTTTTAATCCATCTTCCTCCGTCTCCATGAATAAAAATCTTCTTAACCTTTGTTACATCATAGGCTTTATCAAGATAACCTTCCACGCTCTTCCAAAGATTCTTTGTGTCAAATGATTCGTCTACAAAGTGCATGGTTCCAATTGTTTTATGTCTTTTTTCATTTTCGGTATCCATTCCTTCGGTCACTGTAACCAGTGGAACAATCTTGCTGGATTTGCCTTTCTCCTTATTTGGTTTTTGCATATGTGCATGGTCTTCGTCTGCATATATGTGAAGCTCTCCTATGTCTTTCTTCTCGGTGCTCTCCGGCTCCTTTTCCATTGCAGGCAGTTTACCGATATGGTTCTTCACAGTCTGTCTGCTTAATTTTCCTCCGCTGGCAATAGCCGCACTCTTTGCATAGGACATATCCGTTGCAAGAGTAACCATAGCAGCACTCAAATTGTCTCCTATTCGCTCATATGAACGAATGCCTGTTATGTGATCAAGAATGAAAACATATTGGTCATTGATTTTATCATAGTAGTAATCACGAGGAAGCTTTAGTATTCCTAATTCGGTATGAAGTTCTCTCGCTCGTTCCTTTTCTTTTAGAACCAGTCCCTGTTCTTTACGACCGGCCTTATCTGCTCTTATCTGTATGTTTAGCCCTGTAAAAATCGTTTCAACGATTGCTGATGCTGCTGATTTGCAATCCTGTAACACATCTGAAGATAGTTGATCAACATCCTGAATTCCACCCGAATATGCTTTTTTTGTAATTTTCCTTCCCAATTCTTGTGTTATTTCCTGTATAATTGTTTCCATAGAGATCTTCCTTTCGTTTAATAATTTTTGCAAAACTATTTTAACACTTAGGAATTGATCTCTATTTCTTTATTTTTAAAAACTCCACAATTATTTTACACTAACAGAAAAATCTCAAAAGCGAGCACAATTATTCCAGCCTCTCGACGGGTATCTCCTTCATCCTGAATGCACCTATCACAATGATTACTGCAAACAGAATTATATAATAGAAGCAAGCCATCCCGTGGGAGAATATGGCAGCAATTACCATAAATATGCTTCCGCAGATTGCAAGCACAGGCATTAAATATCTTTTAAATCCGCTCAAATCATTTTCCCTTTTCATAAATACCAGAAAGATAGGAATATACATAGCATATATTGTAATAATCGGCAGTTCGGATGTGTCAAAAGAAAAAGGACCGAACCAGCTGTCCGTCAGATTGGCTCCGTAAAAGTACAGCAGCCACCATCCTGCCAGAAGCAAACCTATAATGCTTGCGTTTGTAGGCATATTTGTAACCTTGTCAACCTGGCTGAGCATCTTGGGATTGTATCCCTGTCCTCTGATTGCCAGTGAATAGAATCCTCTTACATTTGCCATTGTCAGACCGTTAAGTACACCGTAGCAGGATACGACGATCAGTACAAATACACCTGTTCCCCCTACTTGCGAAAAAACTGTTGTAAATGCAATCTTTGCTGCAGCTTCGCCGCCTGCCATCATCGTTTCGTTATCAACAGCTCCGGCCAGCCCCAGGTAATAAGTAACGTAAATAAATACAATTATAAGTGTTCCCCAGAAGAGAGCCTTTGGCAGATTCCTCTTGGAGTCCTTTATTTCCGAGTTGATTGAAGTAGCTATTATCCAGCCTTCATATGCAAAGGATGTAGCACAAACAGCTGTAAACAATGCTCCTGAAACAGGACCGGCATCTGCTGCAACATAATTGAAATTTTCAAAGGTCATGCCGGTCTTCAGCCCGAAGATTGTTCCCACAACCGCCATGAGCAGCAGCGGAATGAACTTGATTACGGTGCTGACAACCTGAACCTTTCCCGCAATAACCGGGCTCAGTGCATTTGATACGTATGCTACAATAAGAAGGAATCCTGCCAGCACCATACACTGTGCACCTGTGATATCCCATCCGATCAGAATGCTGAAATATCTGGCTGTAATCCATGCCAGAACCGAGACAAGTGTCGGATAGTAAATAGTTGCCATAAACCACCCGACTATATATCCGTACTTCTTGCCGAGCATCTGTTCAGCATAGTCAACTATACCGTTGCACTTTTCATATCTGGATGCCATTACAGCAAATACATATGCGCAGGATACCATTATGACGCCGCCGATTATCCATGCCAGAATACCTAAAGAAGTCCTTCCGTCTGTACATACAAGAATCTTTTCGGCCTTAAAGAATACGCCGGATCCGACTACGATACCGACTACCACGCTAATGGCTGTAAAAAGTCCGTATCTCTTTTCAAGTTGATTTTGCATAATAATAACTCTCCTTTTATACTATGAGTCTTCATACTATTAGCACTACACCATAGGTAATCAGGAACACTATGATTCCGGCTGCGATAACTCCGAGAAATATTACAAAAAATGCCTTCTTAACCGGAAATTTAAACAATGCGGCAACCAGTGAACCGGTCCAAGCACCCGTACCCGGCAGCGGAATGGCAACCAGAATAAAAAGTCCCAGAGACTTGTACTTGTTAATCGTATCTTCATGCTTGGCGGCCCTTGCCTCCATCTTCTCCACAGTGCGCCTGAACTTCTCAAATCTGCGCATCCATTCAAATATCTTCTCAATAAAGAAAACGATAAATGGCACGGGAACCATATTCCCCAGTATGCTTACCACCAGAGAGACAATGGGATCCAGTCCCAAAGCAACTCCGAACGGCAGAGCACCTCTCAGTTCGATGACAGGCACCATCGCAATAAAGAATGTTGCCGCCATTTGTCCTATATATGTCGATGTAAGCCAGGTAATCATGCAGACAGTATAGCAGAACAGCTCGGTTAATGGCAAGTATCAATCGGTTAACGGCAAGTATCAAAAAGAGCACCGAAGTGCTCTTTTGAATTGCTCTTTTATCCTTATCGTTAATCATGCAGATGATAACTTACTTAGCTCGTATAACCGCCTGTGCTGCAGACAGTCTGGCGATAGGAACTCTGAACGGTGAACAGGATACGTACTGCAACCCGACTCTGTTACAGAAATCGATTGATTTAGGGTCACCGCCATGCTCTCCGCAGATGCCAAGATGTATGTTCGGCCTTGTTTTTTTACCAAGTTCCACTGCCATATCAACCAGTTTTCCTATACCCGTCTGGTCCAGCGACTCGAACGGATCTTCCTCTAAGATACCTTTGTCCCTGTATTCTTTGATGATATCACCGGTATCGTCTCTTGAGAAACCGAAACCCATCTGAGTAAGGTCATTGGTGCCGAATGAGAAGAATTCAGCTTCTTCCGCAATTTCATCAGCCAGCAGAGCAGCCCGGGGGATTTCAATCATCGTTCCGACCAGGTAAGGGAATTCAACCCCTTCACGTTCAAATACTTTGCTGATGGTATCAACAACTATCTTTCTTACGTAACCCAGTTCTTCCTTTATCCCCGTAAGAGGAATCATGATTTCAGGAACGATATCATATCCTTTTTCTCTACGAACTTCCAGAGCTGCCGTAATAATAGCCTCCGCCTGCATTTCGGCAATTTCAGGGTGAGTAACCGCCAGTCTGCATCCTCTGTGTCCCAGCATAGGGTTGAATTCATGGAGCTCCTCAGCCTTCTTGGCAACCTTTTCATAAGGTTTACCTATAAAGTCTGCCAGCTCCCTGAGTTCTTCCTCGGTATGCGGAATAAACTCGTGCAGAGGCGGATCAAGGAGTCTTATGGTTACAGGTCTCTCCTGCATAACCTCAAATATTCCCTTAAAGTCGCCTTTCTGGAACGGAAGCAGGAAGTTAAGCGCTTCCACCCTCTCTTCAACTGTATCGGCCAGAATCATACGGCGGATAGCGGGTATTCTCTTCTCCTCAAAGAACATGTGCTCCGTTCTGCAAAGACCGATGCCCTCCGCTCCAAACTCAACTGCCTGTGCAGCATCTCTTGGATTATCCGCATTTGTCCTTACCTTAAGCGTTCTGATTTCATCAGCCCAGCTCATAATAGTGCCGAAATCCCCGGAAAGTTCAGGAGGTACAGTCTTTACTCTGCCTTCAAGTACATCTCCGGTTGTTCCGTTAAGTGATATATAATCGCCTTCCACGAATGTCTTTTCGCCTACAATCAGCTTCTTGCCTGCTTCATCAACCTTTATTTCCGAACAGCCGGAAACGCAGCACTTACCCATGCCTCTGGCAACTACCGCCGCATGGGAGGTCATGCCGCCTCTGGCAGTCAGGATGCCTTCTGCAGCAATCATACCTGCCAGGTCTTCCGGAGAAGTTTCAAGTCTGGTAAGGATAACCTTCTTGCCCTCGGCAACAGCTGCCTCCGCATCTGAAGCATGGAAATAAATCTGCCCGCATGCGGCTCCCGGTGAAGCCGCCAGACCCTTGGCCAGCTTAACGGCCTTTTTCAGTTCAGCTTCATCAAACATAGGATGCAGCAGCTGATTTATCATGTCGGGCTCTATTCTCATAACGGCGGTTTCTTTATCAATAAGACCCTCTTCCTGCATGTCAACAGCAATCTTTACTGCAGATGCAGCCGTTCTCTTGCCGTTTCTGGTCTGAAGCATGAAGAGCTTGCCTCTCTCAACGGTAAATTCCATATCCTGCATATCGGCATAGTGATTTTCCAGCACCTCCGAAATTCTCATGAAGTCCTCATATACTGCAGGAAATGCCTGTGCCATTTCTGAAATAGGCTGCGGTGTTCTTATTCCTGCAACAACGTCTTCTCCCTGAGCATTAACAAGGAATTCACCAAATATATTCTTTTCTCCGTTAACCGGCGATCTGGTAAATGCAACACCCGTTCCGGAAGTGTCGCCCATGTTTCCGAATACCATAGACTGAACGTTTACTGCGGTTCCGATATGATCCGGGATTTCGTTAATTTGTCTGTAGAGAATGGCTCTGTCGGTGTTCCATGATCTGAATACCGCTTTAATCGCTTCCATAAGCTGTTCCTTCGGCTCCTGAGGAAAGTCGCTTCCGATTTCGTTCTTATACAGAGTCTTGTAGCCGGATATGATTTCCTTCAGATCATCCGTTTCCAGATCCACATCGAACTCTACACCCTTCTTTTCCTTCTGTCCATCGAAGAGCGTGTCAAATTCGGACTTTGAGATACCCATAACAACATCGCCGAACATTTGGATAAACCTTCTGTAACTGTCATATGCGAAACGAGGATTTTCTGTCAGTGCAGACAGTCCCTCAACGGTATCGTCATTGAGCCCCAAGTTCAGAATTGTATCCATCATACCCGGCATTGATATCTTTGCGCCGGAGCGAACTGATACCAGCAGCGGGTTGGCAGCATCACCGAATTTCTTACCTGTAACGCTCTCCAGATCAGCCATCTTATCATAGATATCGTCGATAATACCCTGATCTATCGTCTGGCCTTCATCATAATATTTTGTACATGCTTCAGTAGTAACTGTAAATCCAAAAGGTACAGGAAGACCAATCTTTGTCATTTCGGCAAGATTCGCACCTTTACCTCCCAGCAGGTCTTTCATATCCTTGGAGCCTTCGCTAAAGGAATAAACAAACTTCTTCATTCTTCTACAATCCTCCTTGTCCTTGTTAAGTTAAAAATCCAATCTTTCCTCAATGTATGCTCTTACATCCGCTATCGGTATTCTGACCTGATTCATGGTGTCACGATCACGGACGGTTACAGAACCATCATCAACAGTATCAAAATCCACACAGATACTGAACGGTGTTCCTATTTCGTCTTCTCTTCTGTATCTTTTGCCGATTGATCCTGATTCGTCATAATCAACGTTGAAGTACTTTTTCAATTCCTCGTATACCGGTTCGGCAACTTCTCCCAGTTTCTTGCTGAGCGGCAACACGGCTGCCTTGAACGGAGCCAGTGCTGGATGGAGTCTCAGCACTTTTCTGATATCTTCGTTACCCTTGGCATCAGTCAGCATTTCTTCATCGTAAGCATCAACCATAAATGCCAGAAGCATTCTTTCAACACCTACAGACGGCTCGATGCAATAAGGAACAAACCTCTCATTTGTTTCAGGGTCGAGATAACTCATATCCTGCCCGGAGTGATTCTGGTGTGCCATCAGATCAAAGTCCGTTCTCGATGCGATACCCCATAATTCGCCCCATCCGAATGGGAATAGATACTCTATATCGGTAGTCGCATTACTGTAATGCGAAAGTTCTTCGGGATTATGATCACGGAGCCTTATATTTTCTGCCTTTATTCCCAATGCTTTCAGGAAATCGGCACAATAGCCTCTCCAGTAATCAAACCATTCAAGCTCGGTTCCCGGCTTACAGAAGAACTCAAGTTCCATCTGTTCGAATTCTCTGGTTCTAAAGATGAAGTTACCCGGAGTAATCTCATTTCTGAAAGATTTGCCAACTTGAGCGATACCGAAAGGAATCTTTTTTCTGGCTGTTCTCTGCACGTTCTTAAAGTTTACGAATATACCCTGTGCGGTTTCCGGTCTGAGGTAGATTTCCGACTTGGAATCCTCCGTAACACCCTGAAAAGTTTTGAACATCAGGTTAAAATGTCTGATGCCGGTAAAATCCGTTTTCCCGCAGTCCGGACATTTCATCCCCTTCCCGGCAATATATTCTTCAAGTTTTTCGTTTGACCATCCGTCAACATGAACATCCTCAATTCCGTTTTCCTTCATGTATCCTTCTACGAGCTGGTCTGCACGGAATCTGGATTTGCACGCCTTACAGTCTATGAGAGGATCTGCAAATCCCCCGACATGTCCAGATGCGACCCATGTTTCCGGGTTCATCAGAATGGCTGCATCCAGCCCCACATTGTACTTTGATTCTCTGACGAATTTCTTTCGCCAAGCTTCCTTCACATTGTTTTTCAGCTCAACACCCAAAGGACCGTAATCCCATGTATTTGCCAGACCTCCGTAGATTTCGGATCCGGGGAAAATGAATCCTCTGTTCTTGGCGAGAGCCGTGATTTTCTCCATTGTAACTTCTGTCATTTTCGCTTATAAATCCTATGCTATTTATTGTTATCTTTTTCTATTTCAACCTCAACTTCAACTTCAGGCTCTTCTGCCTCAACTTCGCTCATGTCAAAATCTTCGGTTTCTACTTTAACCTTCTCTTCAACCTTTTCTTTCACTTCATCGAAGGTGTCCCTGGCTTTATCCGCAATATCGCTGTCCTTTGCCCTCTCAAATGCTTCCTTTGCCTTCTCAACAGCCTTTTCCACGAACTCACTTTCTTCAACCTTATCCTTGCCCTTCTCGAAGTATTCCTTACCCTTGTCAACAGCCTTGTCGATGAAGTCGGAATCCTTGGCTTTTCCATAATATTCCTTGCCCTTTTCCTTGGCCTTGTCAGCGATTTCACTTCCCTTTTCGGCCATGTTCTTGGCAGTATCCGTAACGGCATCACTAATATCGATTATGGTTCCGTCGGTTTTTACAACTTCGATTACGCACTTGAATCCGAAAGCGGCAACCACTGCAACAATCGAAGCCAGCGGTGCGATGCAAAGACCCACAATACCTGCATTTACAGGCACATTAAGAATAATCTCATCTTCCTTCTTAACCTGTATTCTGGCAACATTGCCCTTCTTGACAAGATTTTTAAGACTGGAAAAAAGTGCTTCTCCCTTTTCACCGAAACCTCTGCCTTTTTCCCCTGCATTTACTGTCTCCTCAATTGCAATAATTGCATCAACAACGCTTCCGTCAGCATCTTCCAGAGCCTTTTTGGCCTCCGCATAAGTTACTCCGGTTCTGTCTTTGACCAGTTCGATTTTTTCCAAAGTAATTTCCATCTTGTTACCTCCTTAAACTGAGCCACCCCCGTAATTAAATCATCTTTTCACTCTTTATATCAGAGACATCCAGATAGTAGGCCGCATACTCTCTCAGTATCTGCTGCAGCAGCTTCCCGGTGCTCTCATTAAGTGCAACATTTTTAAGTTTTTTCAGCGGGTTGGCTGAAAAGTATTTTAACACACCAATTATACCAAATTCGCTTTGGTAAATCAATGAATTGCCTGCCGTTTTTTCTTCGTCGGACTGCAGGATCTCCACGGCACACCGGTCACATACTATACCACCGTTCTCTATGCTGAAAAAGCTCCTGCCGCAGCTTTCTTCAGCATCTTCCTCCTCCATTGCCTTGCCGCAGACCGTGCACCTTTCAAGCGCCGGCATAAGGCCGAGACTTTTCATCAGCTTGGTCTGATAGGCTAAAACCAGAGTGCCTATTCCTCTGTCACGATCCTCCAGCAGGTCAAGAAAATCAACGAGAAGCGTAAATACACCCGGAGCCGGAACATTTTCACCCAGTACCTTTTCAGTAAATTCCAGGACATAAGCACCGTTCATGTATTTGTCCACATCCTCGCCTATGCGGTAATATGCCTTAACCACATCCGCACCGTTAATATTATAACTGTCACGATTTCTGAACAGCTCATAATGCCCGAAAGTAAAAGGCCTGAGTGCCAAAGAGCTTTTGCTCCTGCCTTTTTCACCTATGCTTGTACCTGCGCTTATCTTACCGTATTTTTTTGTGAACAGGAGTATCATTCGTCTGCCATATGAAGTTTTTACCTGTCTTAAAACTATCCCTTCCGTATCCGTAAGCATTATGACGTCTCCCTGCGGACAAGCCGCATCAATCCTTATATCCTAAATTGCCTAGGGCAATGTCGCTGTCCCGCCAGTTTTCTCTAACCTTAACCCAAGTTTCAAGAAATACCTTTGTCCCAAGCAGCGCTTCAATTTCTTCTCTTGCACTCTTGCCGATTCCCTTCAGCTTTCGTCCACCCTTGCCTATTATCATACCCTTATGGGTTTTTCGCTCACAATAGATTACGGCACTGATACGCGTCAGCCTGTCTTCTTCCGCATAGGATTCAATCTCCACTGCAACTCCGTGGGGCACCTCGTCCTGAAGGTAAAGCAAAACCTTTTCTCTGATTATTTCACTCACTATGAATCTGGCCGGATGTTCGGTAACCATGTCGTCGGGGAAGTACATGGGACCGTCCTCCATAAATTCGGCGGCCTTTTCAATAACTTTATCCACATTGATTCCGTCAATTGCCACCGTCCCTATTATTGCCTCAAATATATCCAACCCATCATACTCCTTATAGAGTTCGGCAAATTCATCCGGCCCGATATTGTCCATCTTATTTATAACCAGGATTTTCGGTGTCTGTATTTCCTTGAGCATTTCAACGATATAGCGATCTCCCGGCCCCTTGCTTAAACCGCCGTCAACTATGAAAATAATCGCATCAACTTCGTTAAAGGTACCTATGGCAGCCTCTGTCATGTACCTGCCGAGTTTATTTTTAGGCTTATGGATACCCGGTGTGTCGATGAAGATTATCTGCAGACCGTCGTCCCCGTAATTATAATCTGTGTGTATACCGCGTATAGCATTTCTGGTCGTCTGCGGTTTTTCTGTGGTTATTGCGATTTTTTCGCCCAGTATTGCATTGAGCAGTGTAGACTTACCTACATTGGGCCGCCCCACTATTCCTACAAAGCCCGATTTCATCACTGCCTCCCGATTCCCAGCTCTGCCATTATTTCCTCTTCACGCTGACGCATTTCCCGTTTGTCCTCCTCATTTATGTGATCGTAACCCAGGAGGTGAAGCACGCTGTGGGTGAAGAGATATGCGACTTCACGCTCTTCGGAGTGCCCGAATTCCGCAGCCTGCTCCCTTACTCTCTCCATACATATGACCACATCACCCAGGATCAACTCCTCTTCCTCAAAAATGTCGTTATCATCGTACATGGGAAATGAAAGTACATCAGTCACACTGTCCATACCACGGTAATCACGATTAAGCTCCCTTATTTCCTCTGCAGAAACAAAAGAAAGGCTGATTTCCGCATCTCGTCCCACGCATGCGAAAGCTGCCTTCTCCAAGATATTCATCAGATTGTCACTTATCACCGCTTCGTCATTCACACTTATTTTCATTTTCCCTAATCCTCATCCTGCGGCGGATGTGCCCTGTAATATGTGTCATATGCAGCTATAACTTTCTTAACAAGCCGGTGTCTGACGACATCCACATCCTTAAGATAACAGAAGCCTATATCGCTCACTTCCGAAAGGATCTTTCTCGCCTCCACAAGCCCCGATCTCTTTCCCTTCGGCAGGTCTATCTGGGTGATGTCGCCCGTAACAACAACCTTGGATCCGAAACCCATTCTGGTCAGAAACATCTTCATCTGCTCGGGAGTTGTGTTCTGTGCCTCATCGAGAATAATAAAAGAATTATCCAGTGTTCTCCCTCTCATGTAAGCCAGAGGCACGACCTCGATTATTTCCTTCTCCTTGAGCCTGGCTGCACTCTCTCTGCCCAGCACATCGTAAAGAGCATCATAAAGAGGCCTCAGATAAGGGTCTACCTTCTCCTGAAGATCGCCGGGCAGGAAACCCAGTCTCTCTCCGGCTTCAACTGCCGGCCTTGCCAGAATAATCTTCTGTACATCCTTGTTTTTCAGGGCATTTACCGCCAGTGCCACAGCGATATATGTCTTGCCCGTTCCTGCGGGACCTATGCCGAAAACGATATCTTTTTTTCTTATCGTATCCACATATCCCTGCTGACCTATAGTCTTTGCCTTAAGAGGTTTCCCCTCATAGGTGAAGCAGATTATATCCTTGTTGAAATTATTCGTGCCGGTCTCTTTCCGGTAGGAAACACCCTGACCATTAAGATCTGCAATGTATCCGATTTTCTGTTCGTCCAGTTCCTCTCCTTTGCTCAATACATCAACCATTTCCTCAATAATTTCTTTGGCTTTTTCAGCATTTTCTCCTTTAAGAACCAGTTCGTTCCCGCGCTGAATAATATCAACACCGAGTTTGCCCTCTATGAATTTAAGGTTTCTGTCCAATCCGCCAAAGAGTTCGCTCCTGTCTATTCCGTCATCAAGCTCCATTCGACGCATTTTTACCATTCTGTCTATACCGGTATCATTGTTTCTTTTCATGCTCTTATTATATTTATTCCTCCGTTATATTTCAATAAAACGTTTCAGCGCGGATTAGTTACGACTTTTCTCCGGATTACCGCTTCTGCCGCTCTGATTCCGTCCACTGCCGCCGACATTATGCCTCCTGCATAACCCGGTCCTTCTCCGGCGGGAATGACACCGGGCAATGCTTCCAGGCTCTCATCCCTTTCCATTATCACCGGGGACGAACTTCTGCTTTCCACCCCGGTTATCACCGTTTTGTCAGAATCAAATCCTCTCAGTTTCCTTCCGAACACCGGCATAGCCTCGAGAATCCCTTCACTTGCGAAATCGGGCAGGCTTTTGCGTGCCGGATTGTCCGGGTCGCGTTTAAACTCACCGTAGGTGGTTCGAACCATCCCTCCGGAAGTTCGGTTTTCCCATGCCAGTCGTTCGTATTTCCTCTGGAACAGAAATCCGGCGAGAGGATAATCCGCATCATACCCTTCGGAAAGAGCAGCATCCGCAAAGTCCTCGCACCTGACATCAACAAGCAATGCACTGTTTGCGGTTTTTCCGTCACGTGCACTGTAACTCATTCCGTTTGTTACCGATGTTCCCGCTTCAGTGGATGCATTTACAACCTCTCCTCCGGGACACATGCAAAAGGTGTACACACCACGTCCGTTATCACATCTGCAGCTGAGCTTGTATTCGGCAGGGCCTATGATATCCGCCAATGCAGCGTCCATATACTGTGCACAGTTAATAACGATTTGCGGATGTTCTACCCGTATGCCTATCGAGAACGGTTTCTGCCTTATTGCAAAACCTTCTTTATACAGCATTTCAAAGGTGTCGAAGGCGCTGTGTCCTATGGCCAGAATCAGGCTGTCTGTCTCTATCCGCCCGCCGCCTGTCAGCACAGCGGAAAGCCTGTCATCTTTAAACTCCAATCCGTCAAGTCTGGTTCCGAACCTGACTTCTCCGCCCAGAGATTCTATGTGTGTATGTAGATTTTTCACCACACCGCGCAGCTTGTCCGTACCCACATGGGGTTTCTGTTTATACAGAATTTCTCTGTCCGCACCTGCCGAAACGAATTCAGTCAATACCTTGCTTGTACGTACATCCTTTATTCCCGTTGTCAGTTTGCCATCGGAAAAAGTGCCCGCTCCGCCTTCGCCGAACTGCACATTGGATTCCGGGTTCGGAGCCTCACAGTCAAATCCTTCTTTTTCTGCAGATTTCCAGAAGCGTTCCACATCAGCCACACGTTCATCCATGGCTTTGCCTCTTTCCAGAACTATGGGCCTTAAACCCGCCTCCGCAAGGATAAGGGCCGCAAAAATACCACAAGGACCGAAACCCGCAATTACCGGCCTAAGCCCTCTATAATCCGCTGTTCCGGCAGGCGAAACATACTCCCTTCTCCCTCCTTTGGCGAAAGGCAGTTTCTCATCACAGTCAAAATCCACCGTGTAAACCAGCTTGACTTCAGGCTTCTTTCGTGCATCAATTGATTCACGGATTATCTCCGGATTCCTGACATTAAACGAACTCTTTCTGCCGGGAATCTCATCGGAAATGCGTTTCTCAACCAAAGCCCGGAGCTTTTTCAGGCGCAGCTCGTCTGTCAGCTTCTCAGGATTAAGTTTTATCTGTTCTATTCTGTATCTCAAATAATATCGCTTCCTTATTAATGGCTGCAGCTGCTTTCATTCCCGTCTCCCACGCGTTCTGCAGATTGAATCCCCCGCAAGGTCCCTGAATATCAAGCAGTTCGCCGGTAACATAAAGACCGGGTATCAGCCCGGATTCCATTGTATCACAATCAATCTCTTCAAGCGAAATACCTCCCGCGGTGCACTGCGCATCCCGCCATCCCTTGATTCCGGTAACAGGGAGCCTTATATCCTTCATGGTTTCCGGCCCGCCTGTTCCGTCTATTTCAGCTGCCAGACGGTCCGTCACGATTCCGAAGGCACTGCTTCTTTTAACCAATTCTCCAATCTCGAAATCCGGTGCCAGATCCATTGATATGGTGTAGTCTGACAGAGCTTCCTTCACGTTCATACCCTCTTCCGTCTTCATGTGAGGAGTCAGGTTAAATACACAAACTCCCGAAATACCGGATGATGTAAACTGAACCTCTCCTGTTTCCGAAACCTCTTTTCCTCCTGACATTACGGGCTTGCCATTATATAAAAGCGATACTCTTGCTTTTGAACGGATCCCGCTGAGCCTTTCAAAATCAAGACCTTCACATTCAATCCCCGTCAGAATGGGATACAATCTGCTTACACTGTGCCCCAGCTTCCCGGCAAGAGCATAACCGTCTCCCGTTGTTCCCAAATGCGGCGCTGCCTTGCCGCCGGCCGCAAGAATTACCTTTTTTGCTGTTATTGAGTATTTGCCGTCACTTATCTCAAACATTTCATCTTTCTTCAATGAGGTTACCTTAAACCCGCATTTCACATGTACGTTTTTCCCCAATGCACGGGTTAAAGCCAGTACAACATCGGTTGCACGATTTGAATAAGGGAAATATCGTCCCTTCTCATCACAATAAGTTTCGATACCCAGAGATGTGAAAAAATCCAAAGACGCATCCTTATGCTCACAGGCTGCGTTTGTAATGTTGCAACGCCCGCCGCCGGTGGCAGAGATTTTGCGTCCGAGGATTTCATTTTTTTCCACGAGACATATATTAAGGGTTTTGCTTAATGAAGCGGCGGCAGCCAGCCCGGATGCACCTCCTCCTATAATGCAAACATCATAATCCATTGTTCACACTTTCCTGTACATTCACGCTTTCTCCTTCGCTGTCGGCAATGAGCACCGCTTTTCTCTTTCTCTTATATATCTTCACATATGCTTTCTTCTCATGCGGCATATTGATTCCCAGCTCCAGTGAATTTATGCCCTGAATCATCATGAAAATTCCTACAAGAATTATGACGGATACGAAAGAGAACAACGGATTGATAAAACCTAAAAATCCGATTAAAGTGGTTAAGACTCCCGTAAAAAGTGCCGATTTAAAATTGGTTTTTTTCTTCTCCCTGTCAATTCTTGAAGCTGCTTCAAGTCTCAGCAATCCCGACACCATAACCCACATTCCCAGAACCATCGGTACCGCCATATCCACAGTCAGCTGATTGAAAAGTATCAGAATGCCCAAAAGCAGGGTCAGTAAAGCATCGATAAAAATCCATCCGTTGTTATCCACTCTGTTACGAACACCTCTTCCAATCAAATAAGAAAGTATATGTATAATCCCCCAGATTACCATCACCGTTCCCACCACAAATGCCATGGTCATGAATGTCTGTCCCGGGTTAATGAAACAAAAAGCTCCGGTAACTATAAAAAGAATTCCGCTCGCTATGGTTAAAGCTCTCATATTTCTCACCATATATCGTCATAAGCTTCCGAAATGTATCCGTGCTTATTACCTTTTCGTACTATTGTTTTCTCAGTGAGCTTGAAAAAAATCGCAAGAACTCCCGTGACAACAATCACCACTCTTAAAAAACAGTTTATCTTTTTAATCATTTCAATCCTTTCAGGTTAATTACCTAATGCCTGTGTAAATAACTCGTGTATTATACCACATAACATCCTTCGTTTACAGCCCCATATCGTTTTTGATTGTGCTGGCAAACTTTATTGCATCGTTTCCGAATTTATCCCTGATGTCATCAACTGCCCTTTCAGCCTTTTCGCTGACATCGGTTCTTACGTTCTCCGCAGCGAAAAGAGATAGCTGCTCCGCCTGGTTTTCGTCGCAGAGGTTTATACCTGTTACCGTGAGCATCCTGATAGGGTTTCTGCTCTGCCACGATTTCCCGATTATTTCCATGGCTGCTTCTGCAATTTTGTCTGTCAGGTTGGTCGGATTGTCCAGCTGTATCTGCCTTGAGATTGTTTTTAGCCCGGGATCCTTTATGTCCACCTTAACGCCAAAGGCTTTAACCTTGTTCTTTCTCATGCGTGATGCCACCTCATCACTGAGTCCTGTCACTGCGGTTCTGATTTCCTTCATACCTGAAATATTGCGGCTGAAGGTTGTCCCGTGCCCTACGGATTTCATCCTTTCCAGCTGGTCAAATCTGAGTACCGGGGTGATATCCAGCCCGTTGGCGTAATCATGAATTTCTCCGCCGTGCTTCCCCAGAAGCTCCATGACCATGAATCGGTCGGATACCGCCAATTCTCCTATCGTTTTTATTCCGCAGGTGCGAAGCTTCTGTGCAGTGACATCGCCCACAAAAAAGAGTTCTCCTATGTCCATCGGCCACAGCATATCTTTGAAATTGTCTCTCGTTATCTCCGTTGTGGCGTCGGGCTTTTTGTATTCACTCCCCATCTTTGCGAATATCTTGTTGAAAGATACTCCTACAGATAGTGTCAGGTTATATGTTTCCCTTACTTTTGTCCTTATGGCATCCGCAATTTCCACACCCGTTCCGAAAAGCCTGCCGCTGCCGGTCACATCCAGCCATGATTCGTCAATGCTGAACGGTTCCACCTGATCTGTAAATTCCTGATAGAGTCCGTTTATCAGTCCGCTGTAATGTCTGTATTTTTCGTGATGAGGAGGAACTGTTACCAGATCCGGGCACTTCTTCCTTGCCTGCCACAGAGTTTCCGCTGTTACTATTCCATGAGCCTTGGCGATTTCGTTTTTGGCTAAAATAATACCGTGACGGCTACGCGGATTGCCGCAGACTGCCATAGGCTTGTCTCGTAATTCGGGATAGTCCAACAGTTCAATGGATGCAAAAAATCCATTCATATCACAGTGTAAAATCACTCTGTCTTTCATGGTTACAGCTGATTGCAGCATTTTTACAGCAAATCTTTTATTGCCTCGTGTACCCTGATGGCAACATCCGGGTCATTCATGGTGTAAATGTGGATCCCCTCCGCCCCGTTTTTTATCAGATCGCGGCACTGCCCTACGGCATAGTCAATACCTGCTTCATAAAGTCCCGCAGAATCATGCTCGTAATCGGCAATCATTCTGGTAAATCTGTGCGGCAGGCTGGCTCCTGACAGCTGAACGGTCTTTTCGATCTGACTTGACTTAACTATCGGCATAATACCTGCCGATATGGGCACACTTACACCGCTTCTTCTGCCCTTGACGATAAAATTGTAGAATTGTTCATTGTCAAAGAACAGCTGGGTTATGAGCACCTTGACTCCCGCCCCTATCTTGTATTTCAGATTCTGTATGTCATCATCCAAGCATCTGCTCTCATAATGCCCCTCCGGATAGCATGCCCCCAGAATGTCCAGATTATCATTGCATTTTCTCTGTATTTCAATGGCAAGCTCATTGGCGTGCGCAAATTCTCTCTTAATGTCATCTCCCGGAACAATATCCCCGCGCAGAGCCATAACATTTCTTATATCCGCATCTGCGAAGCGCTCTATCATAACCTTCACATCATCCTTTGTGGAGTTAATGCAGGTCAGATGGGCAACGGTTTCTATTCCGAAACGCAATTTTATGTTAGCAGCTATATCGCAGGTGGCATTATCGGCGATATTTCCGCCGGCTCCATAAGTGACACTTATGAAATCCGGGTTTGTAACCTTCAGCTTTTCAACTGCATTGTAAATGGAATTGATATTGGACTTTCTCTTGGGAGGAAACACCTCCAATGAGAAAACCGGCTTCCCCAGCTTCCTTTTCTGCTCAAATAATTCAGGTATTTTCATTGCTGTCCCCCTCCGAATGACAATTTGCTCTTACTTGTATTTATTAATCTTTATGCGTATCCTGTCCTTTCGGCTGGTTCCCCCGATTTCAGCCAGAACCGCCTTGCCTTTTCCCCGCATTGCTATTTTATCACATTCTTTTATTTCCATATCTACCTTCAGTGCTTCCATGCTGTTGACGGATACCATTCCTCTTCTTATTGCTTCGGCAGCCTTTGCTCTCGAAAGACCGAAGGCCGAAGCGACAATATTATCTAGGCGCAGTGATGCAACGGTATCCTGTCTCTCTTCTATATTCACCGTTCCCGCATCCAGCTCCGAAATTGGCAATATTTCCACACTAAGGTTTGTTCTGCCTGCCTTGTCATAATTAATATCAATAAAATCGGCAATCTCCGCAATTACGACTATATCCGCACCATCTTCCCTCACCAGTATATCTCCTATGACATCGCGGGTTATCCCAAGTGACAGAACGGAACCCAGGTAATCCCTGTGGGTAAGTTTCCTTCCCCCTTTTGGGGTACTTACCCTGATAACGCTCAATAGTTCCTCCAGATGCTGCTCTTCGCTCTCCGGCTCAGCGTGCATATAATCCGGCAGGCACACCGCTATACATCTTTCAGCATCATCATAGCCCCCGTATAATTTCAGTTTCACACCGTCGGGAAGCACCTTTCCGCTCCGGCAAAAATCAGCTGCAATCCTTTTCTGATGCATGTCCATAAATCCGGTGCCGGTCAGCATATAATTGTCAGAGCATTGTTCAATTTTGTCCTCAAGCTGTGCTATGAGCATATTTATTTTCATGTTACAATTATATCATAATTTTGATAGCAGGGAGGCCAACCATGAAAGCTTTTAACAAATACTTTGACCACACTCTTTTAAAGCCTGACGCAACCGACATTCAGATACTTAAGTTGGTAACCGAGGCAGTCACATACGACCTAGCTGCTGTCTGTGTCAACGGCTGTCACGTACGTTCCGTCAGGCAATTTCTAAACACTTTCGATTCCGATGTAAAAGTTGCAACAGTTGTGGGATTCCCTCTGGGAGCCATGTCCGCCAGTGCCAAGTCTGCGGAAACCCGTATCGCCATCGGGGACGGTGCCGATGAAATAGATATGGTCATTAATATCGGTGCGGTCAAAGACCGGAATATGGACTACGTTACAGACGAGATTGCTGCAATCGCCGATATTTGCCATGAGGCTGTTTCCCCTTCCGGAGAACCTGTAATACTCAAAGTTATAATAGAAACATGCTTCCTGACCGATGAGGAAATTACGGATGTAACCAAAGTGGTAATGAGTGCCGGTGCGGATTTCGTCAAGACTTCAACCGGCTTTGCCGAAGGCGGAGCTACGGAACATGATGTCTCCATAATCAAGACTGCCATAGATAAACATGCTGCCGAAACCGGTGTTGCGCCGATAAAAATTAAGGCTTCCGGCGGAATACGGTCCCTGAAAGATGCCCGTACCATGATTGAAGCCGGAGCGGACAGGCTGGGGTGCAGTTCCTCTGTAAGCATTATTTCAGAGCTGGATGTTTAGCATCAAAAAGCGTGATTGCCCATAATAAAACAGTCACGACATTCTAACAGATTCTCGGCAATCCTTCTCCGTAAAGAACATCGAACTTTCTGGTGGCTCCCAGTCTGGTTCTTATATATGCACCTTCCCCGGACATCGCCTTTCCGATTACTGCCGCGTTGGCTCCGTTGACGGTCCCGCGCATAGCCTCCAAGGCTTTATCCGCCTGGTCGGCAGGAACCACGGCAATCATCTTTCCTTCATTTCCCATATAGAGAGGATCCAGTCCGAGTATCTCGGTGAATCCTTTGACTTCGGGACTTATTGGAATCAATTCCTCTTCCAGCTCTATTCTGCAGGCGGAACTGTCTGCGATTTCGTTTATCACCGTACCGAGTCCGCCTCTGGTAATATCCCGCATGGTTCTTACATTTACTTTCGCTGCAAAAAGGGCCTCAACTATATCGTTGAGTGCTGCACAGTCACTTTCAATGCTGTTTTCTATTTCCATTCTGTGGCTGAGAATACAAGCATGATGATCTCCCAGATTGCCGGAGCATATTATCACGTCACCTTCCCTGCAATTTGAGCTGCTAACATCACGACCCTCGGGTATTTCTCCGATTCCCGTGGTGTTGATCATCATGCCTCCATTGCCTTCAACAACTTTAGTATCCCCTGCAACGATAACAACTCCCGCTTCTCTTGCCTGCCTGGCCATGGATTCCACCACTCTGTCCAGGAGTTCGATCTCAAGTCCCTCCTCCAGAATAAAGCCACAGGTCAGATACCTGGGTATGCCGCCCATCATTAAAATGTCGTTTAACGTTCCGCAAACACATAGTTTGCCTATATCCCCGCCCTTGAATTCCAGCGGCATTACTACAAATGAATCCGTACTGCACGCTATCCTGCCGGATATTTCCAGCACTGCCGCATCCTCCATTTTGTCCAGAATCCGATTCTTAAAATGTTTTCCGAATATATCTCCCATAAGCTGAGCGGAACTCTTACCCCCGCTGCCGTGAGACATGGTAATTTTCATTAAATATTCCTCCATTGCCTTTTCCGTATATTATTTGTTACGATACCAGATACCGCAGGATCCCTCTGAGGAAACCATGCACGGTCCGAAAGGGTTTACAGGGGTGCATTTTGTGGCAAACATCGGGCACTGATCCGGGTTAATTTTACCGGTGATTACAGCTCCGCAACGGCATTCCTCCGGCAACTCCATGTCTTCAAAGAGTTCCCGGCTGCCTCCGTCAAAAGCAGCATACTTCTCGCGCAGATACAGTCCCGAATCCTCTATTATTCCAAGTCCCCGCCACATAGCCGGTCCGGTTTCATATACTTCTTCAATTGCGGTCAGGGCTTTAGCATTCCCGGCATCACGGACGGCATTACTGTACATGTTTTCTGTTCTGCCCATGCCGCTCTCTGTCTGCCGCACAATTCTGTAGATAGCTGCAAGGATATGTTCAGCTTCAAAGCCTGCAACAACGAAAGGTCTGTGGTATTGAGCCGCCAACTCATCGTAGACATTGCTTCCGGTAATTACACTCACATGACCCGGGCATATAAATCCATCAATATCTTCCTGATTGTCACATATCCATTTCAATGCGGGTATCGCTGTCTTCAGTGAGGTAACCAGTTTTATGTTGTCAAGACCTCTTCGCTCCGCCTCCTGAATCATCAGAGCATAGGCGGGAGCTGTGGTTTCAAACCCCACCGCAGCCACCACATATGTAATCTCGGGATTGGTCTCAGCCTTTTCTATTGCCTCAAACGGTGAATACATCAGCCTGATATCAGAGCCGACGGACTTGTTCTCCGATAAACTTCCGCCCTTACCGGGAACTTTCATCATGTCACCGAAGGTGAGCAGCACCGTATCCGGAGCCTTTGCATACTCAACACACTTATCTATGAATGCTGTAGGTGTAACGCATACAGGACACCCCGGTCCCGAAATCAGTCTGATTTTCGGTGATATCAGATCGCGTATTCCGTTCTTGAAAATTGCGGCAGTGTGAGTGCCGCAGACTTCCATGAGCTTAAGCTCTCTTCCGTTGTAGTTTTTCAGATAATCAATTACTTCTCTGATTCCCATGCAAAACCTTCCGGTGCATTTACACCAGCCCCTCCAGACCGGCAAAAAGATCAATAATCTCCTGTGCCTTATCCTTCTCCATAACTTCAATGGCACAGCCCGCATGAACAAGGACATACTGACCTACCTCAGGCTCGATAAGACCCACATTTACATTCACGTTGTTGCCGTTGAAATCCACTTTAGCAGTGGTTCCGTCTATCTCCGTTACTCTTCCCGGTATTGCTACACACATATATTATTCCTCCCCTGAAATCCTGCAGATATCAACCCAGCCCCTGGCATTCGAATACTTTTCCAGTTCATCGCACGTCAGCTCTATTGCGCTGTTATCGCTGCCGCATGCGGGAAATACCGTTTCAAATCTCTGCATGGATTCGTCACAATATACATCCACATCATCCCTCTCAATGGCGAATGCACAAACTCCGCCGACAGCATGTCCCGTATATTCGATAACTTCTTCGGGTTTCAGCATCTTTGCCTTGAAACCGAAGGTGTCCTTAAACTTCCTGTTGTCGATTCGTCCGTCGCCGGCCATCTGCACCAGTATGGCACCGGTACTTTCCGGCTTCAGGAAAGACATGGTTTTGCATATTCTGGCGCCCTCAACTCCAACGGCCTCCGCCGCCAGATCCACCGTTGCACTGGACACATCAAATTCCATAACCTTATCTTCCATACCGAATCGACTGAAATATTCTTTTACCTTGTCAATTGCCATAACAAATCCTCCGTTTTTTACACGAAATTTATTATACAACAAAAGCGGAGCTTATGCAAAAGCTCCGCTCTCAATTTTTGTTACCATTACTGTAAATTAAGCTTCTTTGTCATTATTCTTTCGCTTATTATATGAAATACCGCCAACTGTATTACGGTCACAAATATCAGCCCGCCCATAACCGCATTAGCCAGACCTGTTTCTCCAAGAACACGGAGTGCGTCCTCAAACAGGTATTCTATTTGTGCGGTATCGACAAAACTGACAACAATTGAAAAAATCACACCCAAAACGATGTTAATTCCTATATACGCTCCAACTGCCAGCAATATTCTGTGCCTGTTCACCAGCTGACCGATGCAGAGGGACGCATATACCTGATATACGGACTTGAGCACTCCGAATATCCCCAAAATTATAAACTCAAATCCTATTAGTATTAATATGGGCTCTGCTGACAGCTCTTTGAATATCTCAGATAATACATTAAAGACTTCCCGGCTGTCATTTATGCCGATTATGGTAAACACCGATAATACTGCAACGATACTTCCTGCGATAACCACTATGGCTGCCACAATTCCCTTGGCAGTAATCAGCTGCCAGGGCTTGAGCGGCAATGTATGCATAAGATACCCTTCTTCACCCAGCAAACCCTTGTAAAAGCGAACCACAACTATTATTATTGTTGCCACTATCATTGCAACAAACAGAGCAAAATATATTATCAAAGGAATCGCTTCAAGAAGATTCTTCAGCACTTGGTTACCTTCCCCTGCGAAAAGACTATGAGTAACCTTGTTTGTAATTCCCATGAGCAGACCGGCAGCCAGCAATCCTGCCCATAGTATGCTTATCAGTCTGATGCTCGATTGAAGTTCATATTTAATCAATTTACCTGTCATTTTATTCCCCTTTCTCCCTGCCGTCTTTTGTCGCCACAATTGCCTCGCACGGATCTCTGTAAACCCACTTTTCCTCCTGCAAACCCCGAGCTGTCGTTACCGGTACCATCCGGAATATTTCTCTGAACAGCTCGTCAATTGATTTTCCTTCCTTTTCCTTTATAGCGTCAACTGTTTCATGTCTCACAACTCTGCCCTCCTTCAGGAAGATAACCTCATCCAGAATCCTTTCGATTTCCGAAATCAGGTGAGTTGATATAATAACCGTTCCCTCTTCATTGTAATTGTTGATTATCGTTGAAAGAATGAAATCTCTCGCCGCAGGGTCAACACCGGCAATAGGTTCATCCAGCAGGTAGAGTTCCGCTCTTCGCGACATTACCAGAATAAGCTGTACCTTATCGCGCGTACCCTTTGACATTGTCTTGATTCTGTCTTCGGCTCCTATACCGAGCGATGCACACATGGACTCAGCCTTTGCACGATCGAAATCTTCATAGAATTCTCCAAATAATCCCAGAAGATCTTTAACCTTCATCCAGTCAGCGAAATAAGGTTTGTCAGGCAGATAGCTTATGATTGACTTGGTGTAAGGTCCGGGTTTCTCTCCGCCAACCAGAACATCTCCCGCAGTAGGAACCAGCAGTCCGTTAATTATCTTTATCAGTGTGGTTTTACCGCTGGCATTGGGTCCTAAAAGACCTATTATTTTGCCGCGGCCGATTTTTAGGTCAACGCTATCCAGAGCCTTAACTGAGCTGAAATTCTTGGTCAGGTTGCTGCATTCCAGCAAAATCTCACTTTTCATCTATTTATTCCTCCCCTTTTTCTTCAATCATCTTCACTATGTCTGTCGGTCCATATCCTATGGACTTCATTTCTTCAACAAATCGTTCCACATTTTCTCTCGCCAATGATTCCTTCATTTGTGTCACTAACCTTTCATCCGTAGTAACGGTTCTCCCCGAAGTCCTGTTTGTAATTACAAGCCCATCATTTTCCAGTTCGCTCAGTGCCCTCTGCATAGTATTTCTGTTAACACCTGCGTCTGCCGCCAAGTCCCTGACTGTCGGAAAACTTCCGCCCATAGGATACTCACCCGCAACTACGGATTTAACAAGCTGTTCTTTCAGTTGAGGCCAGATGGGTCGGGAATCATCCAGTTTCCATGACATATTCACATCCCCTTTCGTATTATTGTCTTAAGTACTTAAGACAATAATAGAACACGACTCAATCGTTGTCAACCCTTTTTTGAGATAGCAATTTAAAGAGCAATTTAAATTACCCTGTTAATACAAATCAAAATATGGTAGAATGAATTTGATTATAAAATTAGTTTGCAGCAGTCCTATACTTTTGTCCTGTTTGAAAGGGGGATCATTATGTCAGAAAAAGATAAAATTGAAAAAAATGTGTTCAAAGAACTTATTCAAGATCTTATCGATAAGGCGGCAAGTCTGGAAGAGTGTGAACTCATCGAGAATAAGTACAAGCAGTATTTCATGGGAGATGAAATTCTGGATATAATCTACGAGGCCAAGAAGGCAAAGGGATTTATCAGATAACATCTGCACATACTGAAACGATTTTTTTAAATCATTTAAATTGCCGGGGGATGTCCCCGGCAATTTTTAATGTCTCATTTTATTCCTGTTCCTGTTTTCCGTTTTTGGCCTTCATCATGATGTATAGGGATACGCCGCAGCCGCCCCATAATCCGATGCAGGCAATGCACATCATTATTATTGCACTTGCACTCATTTTATTTTCCTCCTTTTAGTCATCGTATCCCGGAGCATCTTCAGGTTTTTCGTAATATGCCTTATGTCCTTTCACCGCTGTTAAAACGATTATTGAGATTAACATTAATGCGATGATTATCAGTCCTATCCACTGAGGATATCCTTCATATCCGTCCTTGAAGTAGGAGATAAGATTTGAAATAACAGTGTAACCCAGAACGATTACCGTTACTGCCTTAAGACACCATGTCCACCATCTGCCGATGCTGAAGTTGGAAAATTCATTGGCTGCCTGTCTCAGTTTCTCAGGTTTAAAGAACCAACCTATGAGAATCACTTCGATAACTCCGCAAAGAACAACTCCTATATTGTTTGCAATGTAATCGGCCAGATCTAGGAAGTACAGCCCCGCACCCGTAATAAACAGGAATGAAATGATGAATGCGGGAACAAGAACAACTGTAACCGCCTTCTTGTGTGACAGCTCCCACTTATCCTGAATACCCGTGATTACAGCCTGAATAATTGAAATCAGCGATGTAAGTCCGGCAGTAAACAGAGAGATGAAGAACAGTACACCGAACAGTGAGTTCAAAGCAGGAAGCGTACTCACAGCGGTAGGGAATACCACGAAGGCCAGACCAACACCTGCTGCTGCTACGTCTTCAACACCAACACCCTGAGCATAGGCCATGTAACCGATAAATGAGAATACACCGATTCCGGCGAAAATCTCGAATCCATGGTTGGTGGTTGCCGTTAAGAAAGCGGTATTAACAACATCCGTTTCCTTTGGCAGATAGCTTGAATATGAAATCATAATAGCAAAGGCTATGGATAAACTGAAGAATACCTGTCCGTAAGCAGCTACCCATACATCGGTATTCAGGATAGCACTCCAGTCCGGAGTGAACATGTATGCTAGGCCGTCAATGGCACCGGGCAATGTAATTCCTCTTATCACAATAACGATTACACATAACAGTAGAACCGGCAGGGATATTCTGCAAGCCAGATCGATTCCCTTGTTGATTCCCCGGTACATGATAAATCCCACTATAGCCCATACCAACAGGAATGGTAATATAAGATTTGTTTTAAGACCTCCCACTTCAGTAATGGAATCGGTGATTCCCAGAACATTGCCGAAGAAGAAGCCGCTGGAATCATCTCCCCACTGAGTACCGAAAGAATAGAAAATGTAGCAGATTACCCAGACTACGATAGCAAAGTAATAGACAGAAATCAAGAATGCGGTCATAACCTGAGCCCAGCCCAGCCACTCGAACTTGCGGTTGATTCTCGCAAAAGTTCCCGGTGAACCGGACTTATAGGTTTTACCTAACGTGTACTCCAGAATAAGAATAGGAATACCCGCTGTTATAATAGCGAATAAGTATGGGAAAATAAACGCACCGCCACCGTTCGTTGCTGCGATATACGGAAATCTCCAAAGATTTCCCAATCCGGCAGCTGAACCGATAGCCGCAAGAATGAATCCCAGCTTTGTGTTCCATTGAACTCTCATTTAATCACTCTCCTAAAAAAACAAAAAATAAATAATTACTTGTCTTTATACAGACTCTTTTATTATAAATTCTGCCCATGTCAATGTCAATTGATTTTCTGCAATCGTTGTTGTAGGAACACAAAAAATCTCTGATTTTTTTATGAATATGCAAAAAAATAATATAAACTCATCTGAGGTCAAAATTCGCTTTTAGTTGTGCTGCATAAAAATTTCCGTTATAATATATGCATGCATGAACTGCCGATAACGCAAAATATAATAAAGATTGCAGAAAAGCATTGCCGCGAAGAAGGCGGCAGCAAAGTCCTCGCAGTACATCTGGTAATCGGCGATTACTCCGGCTATGTCGGCGACTCCGTCCAGATGTATTTTGATGTAATCAGCGAAGGAACGCTGTGTGAGGGTGCCAAATGTATTATTACACACGTAGAACCCAAGTTACGCTGCAACAAATGCGGTGAACTGTTTAAAAAACAGCTCCTGACTTTCTACTGCCCTTACTGTGACGGGCAGGGACAGCCGACGGAGATCGGAAAGGAGTTCTACGTGGACTTTATCGAAATAGAATAAGCAGGAGGAAAGAATGCACGACATCAGAAAAATATCAATTGAAGAAGGAATCCTGGATGCAAATGATCATATTGCCGAGCATGTACGGGAACATATGACAGACCATGGTGTTCTTGTTGTAAATGAGATGGGGGCTCCGGGAGTGGGCAAAACCACAGTGCTTAAAAATATTTTTAAGCATATGACCATGAGACCCTATGTTATTGAGGGTGATATTGAATCGGATCTGGACACGGTTGATCTGCAGGCTCTGGGGATTGATACATATCAGATAAATACCCACGGTGCATGTCACCTAGATGCCCCTTTGATTGAACATGCCATTACCCACATGCCTTTTGATGAGCCGGGTATAATGTTTATTGAAAATATCGGAAATCTGGTATGTCCTGCGGAATTTACAATAGGAGAACATCTTCTTGTACTGGTCTCCACCGTTACCGAAGGCAGCGATAAGCCTTACAAATACCCTCTCGCCTTTGAGAAGGCGGATGCTATCATACTTAACAAGGTGGATCTGATTCCTCATCTGGATTTCGACGAAGACTTCTATATGGAGGGTATTCGTGCTCTTAACAAGGATGTTCCCGTTTTTAAGGTTTCCGGAAAGACCGGCGAGGGATTTGCAGAAGTTGCCGCATGGCTGGAATCAAAAGCAAAAGCCTTGGAAGTGCGGGAGCACCATCATCACAAACATGAACACCATCATCACGACTAAAATAAAATTATGGGGCATTGTCCAGGGGGTCGGTTTCCGGCCCTTTGTTGCTAAATTAGCAAACCGAATGGGGATACGCGGTCAGGTTATGAATGTCGGCGGTTTGGTCGAAATCATCATTACCGGCACTCCCGGGCAGATTGACGCTTTCGTTGATGCTCTTGAGTCCGAAAAACCCTATCCTTCCGAAATCGTGCATATAAAGCGCACTCTTTTAGAGTACCGCGATTTTGATTGCTTTGAAATAATCCGGAGCCACGAAGGCGATGATGAGGCAGCTATGATTCCCTCTGATCTGGCCATCTGCCCGCACTGTCTTGCGGAGCTGTACAGCATCAATAACAGACGCCGGCAGCATCCGTTTATCAGCTGTATGATATGTGGCCCGCGCTACACAATAATAGATAAGATTCCTTACGATCGGGACAACACAACCATGATCGATTTTCCAATGTGCACCTTTTGCGAATCCGAATATACAGATCTCGGCAACCGCCGTCATCACGCACAGACCATATCCTGCCACGACTGCGGCCCTGTACTTCTATGGAAAAATTTCCATAATCCCGCAAATAATTCATTTACCCTATCAGATTCACAAATACTTGATGAAGCTGCTGCGATTCTTTCGGGTGGAGGTATAATCGCATTTAAAAGTGTAGGAGGATATAACCTGGTGGCATCCCCTCACAGCGAACCTGCCGTTGCAGCACTCAGGAAGATTAAAAACCGCAAATCCAAACCTTTTGCGGTCATGTTCCGTTCTATGGATGAAATAGGTCAGTACTGTCACGTAAATGCAGTGGAAGCAAAGCTTTTGGAATCCTCCGCCAGGCCTATCATTCTTCTGGAGCATAAACTTGATAAACCGGAGCAGATTGGCTGCCTGAACTGTGATGAGCTGAAAAGAAGCCGCTATATCGGCTCCTTCCTGCCCAGCTTCGCAGCACAGTACATGCTGCTTGACAGAATCAGCCCGCTGATTTTTACCAGTGCCAACCTGTCCGACATGCCGATGATAAAGGATGATGAGGAAATGTTCCGTCTTGCTGATTCGGGCTTAATCGACGGAATTCTATACAACGAACGACGCATAAATGTCCGTATGGATGATTCTGTAGCACGCGTAATCGATAGACAACCTCAAATAATCCGACGCTCCAAGGGATATGCACCTGTTCCTCTATATGTCAAAACCGGTTCTGATTCCGGTAAATTCAGTATTCTTGCAACCGGCGCTCAGCTTAAGAATTCCTTTGCACTGACCAAAGGCCCTTTTGTCTACATGAGTCAGTATTTCGGTGATATGGATACTGTTGAGAACCAAACAGTATACAGTGAAAATGTGGACAGAATGTCAAGTCTTTTCAGAATACAGCCGGATGCTGTTGTCTGTGACATGCACCCGTTGTACTTTACTACAGAATTCGCAAAGGATTTTTCATCATCGGATCATCATGCTGCCCCCCTCCCTGTTCTTGCAGTGCAGCATCATCACGCACATATCGCTTCGGTAATGGCCGAAAACAATCTCGATGGTCCTGTAATCGGTGTGAGTTTCGACGGCACAGGCTACGGAACCGACGGTAACATATGGGGCGGCGAGTTACTTCTCTGTGAAGGCGGAGAAATGGAGCGTATCGCTCATCTCAATTATATTGACATGATTGGAGGAGATTCCTCCATCAGGGACGGTGTGCGTTCCGCCCTGAGTTATATTGCCGCTTATGATAGTATCGGTTTCGAAGCGGAGAAACCGGAAAGCATCGTTCCGGATATCGCCGATATAATAGAGTACGGTCGTGAAAGGCTGCTTTCGCAGCCCAACTCCCAACTTATCCTTAAAGCTGTCAGTAACGGAATAAATACCGTAAAGAGCTCAAGTATGGGACGTCTCTTTGATGCGGTATCATCTCTTCTCGGAATTTGCGATTATAACCATTATGAAGGACAGTGTGCCATTATGCTTGAAGATGCTGCCGCCTTCGCAAAAAAACACCCGGGCAAAGATCCGGCATCGGACCTGGCCCTGGCATTTCATGAGCGCATTATTGATATGATTATTACTCAGTGCACCGCTATTCGCTTGTCTCACGGTACGAATAAGGTCGCCCTGAGCGGCGGAACCTTCCAGAACAAAATCCTGATGGAAGGTGTTCTCGAAGGACTCCGCACGAAGGGTTTTGAACCCTATTACAACATTTCTGTCAGTCCCAACGATGGAGGAATTGCCTTGGGACAGACTTTCGTGGCAATGCACAGACTGAAACCATAACTTTCTTACAGTATTCCTGTCCCCTCCTGAGAGGCAAGCTTGCTGTACTTCTCGTATTTTTCCACAGCATCCGCCTCTGTCATTTCAAAGAGCTTGTCCGCTACTGCCGGAAATTCCTTGGCAAGAGATGAATATCTGATCTGACTCATAATGAAATCACGGAATGAAGCCGTAGGTTCGCCTGAGTCAAGAACGAACGGATTCTTTCCTTCTTTCTTTAGATCCGGATTATAGCGATACAGGTGCCAATAACCGGCTTCCACGGCATCCTTGATGTTCTCCTGAGTTTTGCCCATACCCTTCTTGAGTCCATGGTTTATGCACGGTGAGTAGGCAATGATTATCGAAGGGCCGTCATAAGCTTCAGCCTCCAGCATAGCTCTCATGAGCTGATTCTTGTCGGCTCCCATACCAACCTGAGCCACATATACATAACCATAGGACATTGCCATAAGACCAAGGTCCTTTTTCTTTACTCGTTTTCCGGACGCGGCAAACTTGGCTATTGCAGCAGCCGGAGTTGCCTTGGATGCCTGACCTCCCGTATTTGAATAAACTTCCGTATCAAATACGAGTATATTGATGTTTTCACCCGATGCAAGTACGTGATCCAGTCCTCCGTAACCGATATCATAAGCCCATCCGTCACCGCCAAGAGCCCAGACGGATTTCTTTACCAGATAATCCTTCGCCTCAACTATACGTTCGCAGAGAGAGTTTACCACATCATCAGTGGAACCGATTCCGGCAATGGCCTCCAATACCTTTTCACTCTTAGCTCTTGTTTCTTTGCGATCATCTTTGTATTCAAGCCATTCAACGATTGCTTCCTTAAGACGTTCATCCACATCCAGTTCCATGAGAGCTCTCATATTTCTTTCTATCTTCTCTCTCATCTGCTTAACGGCCAGAAGCATTCCGTAACCGTATTCGGCATTGTCCTCAAAGAGCGAATTTGCCCATGCCGGACCACGACCTTTTTCATCTTTGCAGTAAGGCATGCTTGGTGCTGATGCTCCCCAGATGGATGAACAGCCGGTTGCATTGGCAATAATCATCCTGTCACCGAAGAGCTGTGTCGCCAGCTTGATATACGGAGTTTCACCGCATCCCGCACAGGCACCGCTGAATTCGATATAAGGTTTTGCGAACTGACTGCCCTTAACGGTTTCTCCGTTAAACAGATGCTCTCTGCGAGGCAGCTTAATTCCGTATTCCCAATTTTCACATTCATGAACAACATCGGCATATGGCTTCATGACGAGTGCCTTTTCCTTAGCCGGACATATATTTTCACAGTTCCCGCATCCCATACAGTCCAAGGCTGAGAGCTGCATACGGTAATGCAGACCTACGAGGCCCTTACCCATAGCCGTAAGAGTATCAAAACCGGCCGGTGCTGCGGCTTTTTCCTCATCGGAAATCAGCATAGGACGGATAGCTGCATGAGGGCATACAAAAGCACACTGGTTGCACTGCAGACAGCTGTCCTTCTTCCATTCAGGCAGGTATACGGCTACTCCGCGCTTCTCATAAGCGGATGTCCCCGGCGGGAATGTGCCGTCAGCCATGTCTTCAAAAGCACTGACCGGCAGATCGTCACCCTCTTTTCTGTTCATCGGCTGCATAATTTCGCTGATGAATTCTGGCAGCTCCTCGAACTTCTCGCGCGGATCCTCACAATCAGCCCATTCCGGCGGAATCTCAATTTTCCTGATGTTGCGGATACCTGCATCAACCGCCCTGAAGTTCATGTCCACTATATCCTGACCTTTTCTCTTATAGCTCTTTTCGATTCCTTCTTTCAGGTATGCTATAGCTTTATCTATAGGTATTACGCCGGTCAGCTGGAAAAAAGCAGCCTGCATAATCATGTTTATTCTGCCGCCCAGCCCTATATCACCGGCAATTTTCCAGCCGTTAATTACATAGAAATTAATCTCCTTCTTAGCCAGATCTCTCTTCATCTTAGCCGGAAGAACTTCCGCAATTTCCTCATCAGTCCACAGACAATTTAGAAGGAAAGTCCCTCCCTTGTTTAATTCCTTAAGCATATCATATTGTCTGATATATGCCTGGTTGTGACATGCAACGAAATCCGCTCTGTTAATCAGGTATGTGGACTGGATAGGCTGTTCCCCGAATCTGAGGTGAGACACAGTCAATCCGCCCGACTTCTTTGAGTCGTATTCGAAATAGCCCTGAGCATACAGATCTGTTTTATCTCCTATGATCTTTATCGCTGTTTTGTTGGCACCTACCGTTCCGTCGGAACCCAGACCCCAGAATTTACACTTGATTGTGCCCTTAGGTTCTCTGGCAATACCCTCGGTAAAAGGCAGTGAATGTCCGGTTACATCATCCTCGATACCGACAGTGAAATTGTTTTTAGGTCTCTTATGATAGAGATTGTCATATATGGAAAGAATCATGCCCGGGGTTGTATCCTTGGAACCGAGACCGTATCTGCCTCCATATATTTCAGGAGCATTACGCATTCCGTAAAGAGCCGTCTTAACATCCTGATAGAGCGGCTCTCCGAGGGCTCCAGGCTCCTTGGTTCTGTCCAGTACGGCAATTCTCTCTACTGATTTAGGCAGGACATCCAAAAAATGTTTTTTTGAGAACGGTCGATATAATCGGACCTTGATAAGCCCGACGCGATGTCCATCCTCCAGCATATTGTTCATGGTTTCTTCTATGGTTTCACAGACAGAACCCATGGCTATTATAACGTTCTCGGCATCAGGTGCCCCTACATAGTCAAAGAGCTTATATTTTCTTCCGGTGAGTTCGCTGATCTCTTTCATATAATCCTCAACTATTTCCGGAATTGCCTCATAATATTTGTTTGCCGCTTCCTTGCCCTGGAAAAATACGTCCGGATTCTGTGCCGTTCCCCTTATTACAGGATGTTCCGGATTTAAGGCTCTTGCCCTGAATTCATCAATTGCATTCCAGTCAACAAGCTTCCTGAAGTCATCGTGATTAAAAACGTCTATTTTCTGAACTTCGTGTGATGTTCTGAATCCGTCGAAGAAATGCAGGAAAGGCACCCTGCCCTTTATTGCAGAAAGGTGTGCTATGCCGCCCAAGTCCATTACCTCCTGAACGGAGTTGGAGCAAAGCATGGCAAATCCCGTCTGTCTGCAGGCCATTACATCAGAATGGTCTCCAAAAATACTCAAAGCGTGACCGCCGATACTTCTTGCAGCCACATGAAAAACACCGGGCAGCAATTCGCCGGAAATCTTATACATGTTCGGGATCATAAGCAAAAGCCCCTGAGACGAAGTATATGTAGTTGACAGCGCTCCTGCTGCAAGCGACCCGTGTACAGAACCGGCCGCCCCAAGTTCGGACTGCATTTCAGCAACCTTTACGGGCTGGCCGAATATATTTTTTCTTCCGTAAGCAGACCATTCATCAACTGTCTCGGACATAACGGATGAAGGTGTAATCGGATAGATTGCCGCCACATCGGTAAAAGCATAAGATACGTGTGCTGCAGCAGTATTTCCATCCATAGTTAACATTCTTGTTTTTCTCATAATATCCCCCTTTTTAGGCGATGTCTTTTGCATAAATCAGTACAGCTTCTACTTTACTAAATTGCAGAATCAATGTCAATTGTGCAATAATGTGTATACAAGATACTTTTGATGCTTTATCTTAACAAAGTTTATTGATATATTTGCTTTCTTGTTGATATAATATATTTGTAAATTTTTATTTTTGCAAGGGTATAACGATTTACGGACGCATGGAGATTCGAGAACTTGAGAAGCAAAAAACTGGGTAAAGAAAAAGAATTCATCACCGAAACACTTACACAGGTTGAGGCTGATAATATAATGGAGGATTCCGAGGATTATGCCAACGGCAAGTCTCCATTCTCTCGAAAAACGCAGTATGCCGAGGGTCTGGAGGATATGGTAGCCCTTCAGAAGAAAATCGGTACGGGCCATCGAAGTCTCCGGGATACTCTTGGAAACAGCGGCGATGCCGAAGACTTTGAACCTCGCCCCCTTACTCCGGAGGATGCCGAATACCACGATATTATGGAACAGTTCACATCCACGCCGACCAAACCCAAATACTGGTATGAGGAGTCCGGTGACTATTGGTCATGCAGTTGCGGAACCATGAACAACGGTGAAAAATGTAACAATTGCGGATTGGAACGAGATATTCTGCGTTCTCTTTTCTTCCTCCACCGTCCCGGTGACGAACCCGGAAGCTATGAAGGCATGCCCGTTAAATACGAAGAAGTATATATTCCAAAGGGCAAACTGACTTCCGGACAAAAGATGATTATATCTATTATATCTCTTGTGGTTATTATGATTGCCGTAGGCATTTTTTCCTACTTTTTTCTGATTCAACCTGCCATGGAACGGGAAAAACTGAACACTTTGGAAAATGTTTCCGAAAAGGTTCAATCTTTCATTACCCAGTTTAAAACGGATAAAGACAGTTTTCTTTTTAACAGTTATGTTGCCGGCGGAGACACCAGCCTTAAAAATAAAAGTTATGATAATGCCATAATGTTCTACACGATGGCAAAAGAAGTTAACGATACAGATGCAGTTAAAGGGAAAATAGCCGATGCCAAATTCGCATATATATCAGCCAATCTGCAGAAAGGCGGGAATAAATTTGAAGCCTACCTTAACGAACTAAAGGAAGCTGCATACCCGGGTATAAACGAAATCTACTATGCTTACTACAAATGGAATTTTAATATAGTCTGCAACCTTTCCCCGGATAACTACAGTGATGATATAAGTTCAGCCAGCAGATCCGATACCGTGTACTTCCATGTTACGGCCGGAGGCGGTCCGCCCGATGAAACTATAGACGTTTACTACGAGGCTCTCTGGCCTAACGGCGGCAAGGAGATAAATATGCTTGGAACCGACTGGAAGGCCGGATCCCGGGAATCCGCCCGGTTCTCCTACTCCGTCCCTATTATGGGAAAAGAGGGTAACCTGGTATTCAAAATCTACAATATGACCACTAAAGAACTGCTTGGGACAGACAGCGTTAAATTCAAAAAATAATACCAAAAAAGGCCTGATCGTTAAATGGTCGGGCCTTTCTGCTTGTTCGGCTTATTCAATAATTTCAGTTACAACACCGGAACCTACTGTTCTGCCGCCTTCTCTGATAGCGAATCTCAGTCCTGCCTCTATAGCAATCGGTGTGATAAGCTCGATTGTCATAGTGATGTTGTCTCCCGGCATGCACATTTCCGTTCCTTCAGGAAGGGTTAAATCGCCTGTTACGTCCGTCGTTCTGAAATAGAACTGCGGTCTGTATCCGTTGAAGAACGGGGTATGTCTGCCGCCTTCTTCCTTCTTCAGTACGTATACCTCTCCTTTGAACTTCGTGTGAGGCTTTATCGTACCCGGATGTGCCAGAACCTGTCCTCTCTCGATGTCGGTCCTCTGTACTCCTCTGAGCAGTGCTCCGATGTTGTCACCTGTCTGTGCCTGGTCCAGAAGCTTTCTGAACATCTCAACGCCGGTTACAACCACCTTTCTCTTTTCATCGGTCAGGCCTACAATCTCTACTTCTTCGCCTACCTTCAGAGTTCCTCTTTCAACTCTTCCTGTTGCTACCGTTCCTCTTCCCGTAATGGAGAATACGTCCTCCACAGGCATCAGGAATGGCTTTTCCGTATCCCTTACAGGTTCAGGAATGTATTCGTCCACTGCTTCCATCAGCTCTATAATCTTGTCCGCCCATTCTCCGTCCGGATTTTCCAGTGCCATGAGTGCCGATCCTCTGATAACCGGTGTGTCATCTCCCGGAAAGTCATATTCGTCGAGAAGTTCTCTCACTTCCATCTCTACCAGATCCAGAAGTTCTTCGTCGTCTACCATGTCGCACTTGTTAAGGAATACGATGATATAAGGTACACCTACCTGTCTGGACAGCAGGATGTGTTCTCTCGTCTGAGGCATTGGACCGTCTGTTGCTGCACAGACCAGAATAGCTCCGTCCATCTGTGCCGCTCCCGTAATCATGTTCTTAACATAGTCTGCGTGTCCCGGGCAGTCAACGTGTGCATAATGCCTGTTCGGTGTTTCATACTCAACGTGGGAAGTTGAAATGGTTATTCCTCTTTCCTTTTCTTCAGGAGCCTTGTCGATTTTATCAAAGGCTACTCCTTCGCCCAGACCGTATTTCTTCTGAAGAGTTATAGTAATTGCTGCTGTAAGAGTTGTCTTGCCATGGTCTACGTGACCGATTGTGCCAATGTTAATGTGTGGCTTATTTCTTTCGAATTTTGATTTTGCCATTGTTGTTCTCCTTAAATTATTTGTTTATCTTATCAATTAAATTATCCGGTAACTTCTCAAAGTGGTCGAACTGCATAACATATACGCCTCTGCCCTGCGTCTTTGAACGCAGGTCTGTAGCATATCCGAACATTTCGGAAAGAGGAACATATCCTCTTATTGCCACCGCACCACTGCTCATATCAGAGCCTTCAATTCTGCCTCTTCTGCCATTGATGTCGCCGATTACGTCTCCCATATATTCATCGGGAACGGTAACCTCAACTTTGAAGATTGGCTCCAGCAATACTGGAGCAGCCTTTCTGGCAGCTTCTCTGAATGCCATGGAAGCTGCAATTTTGAATGCCATTTCAGATGAGTCCACTTCATGATATGAGCCATCATACAGCTCGACTCCCGCATCCATGACCTGATATCCCGCAACAGGTCCGGTTTCCATAGCTTCTCTGATACCTTCTTCAATCTTGGAGATATATTCTTTAGGAATAGCACCGCCAAAGATTGAGTTTTTAAATTCGAATCCTTCACCCGGGTCTCTCGGATAAAGTCTGATTTTAACGTGTCCGTACTGACCTTTACCCCCTGTCTGCTTAGCATATTTGTAATCAACATCCGCAGTCTCGGTAATAGTTTCCTTGTATGATACCTGTGGCTTGCCTACGTTCGCTTCAACCTTAAATTCGCGAAGCAGTCTATCCACGATAATCTCCAAGTGAAGCTCACCCATGCCGGCGATAATTGTCTGTCCGGTTTCGTCATTTGTATAAGTCTTGAATGTAGGGTCTTCCTCTGCCAGTTTAGCAAGAGCCATACCCATCTTTTCCTGTCCGGCCTTTGTTTTAGGCTCAATGGCAATTTCAATTACCGGATCAGGGAAATCCATTGACTCCAATATGATAGCTCTCTTTTCATCACAGAGAGTATCACCTGTGGTGGTATTTTTAAGTCCTACCGCTGCTGCAATATCCCCTGAAAATACTGTTTCAATATCCTCTCTCTTGTTAGCATGCATCTGAAGTATTCTTCCGATTCTTTCTTTCTTTTTCTTGATCGGGTTATATACATAAGAACCTGAATCAAGTTTACCGGAATACACTCTGAAGAATGCCAGCTTGCCCACAAACGGGTCAGCCATAATCTTGAATGCAAGGGCTGAAAATGGGCCATTATCATCTGCATGTCGTTCTTCTTCCTCTCCCGTTTTTGCAGATATCCCTGTAATAGGCGGAATATCCTTCGGAGAAGGCATGAATGCAACGACCGCATCAAGCATCAACTGTACACCTTTATTTTTGTATGCGCTTCCGCATGTAACCGGAATCATCTGACCGGCAATTGTAGCCGTTCTGATTGCTTTTCTTATTTCATCGTTGGTGATTTCCGTTCCGTCGAGGAACTTCATCATCAGATCTTCATCAAGCTCAGATACCGCTTCAATCAGTTTCTCTCTCCACTCTTCCGCTTCAGCAAGGATTTCATCCGGGATATCCGTACCTTCGTATTCCCTTCCCAGATCATCCTTATAGATATCGGCCTCCATCTCAATGAGGTCAACTATACCCACAAAAGTGTCTTCTTTTCCGATTGGAATTTGGATAGGCACGGCATTTGCCTTCAGTCTGTCTTTAACCATTTCGACAACTCTGTAGAAGTCGGCACCTGTGATATCCATCTTGTTGATGAAAATCATTCTTGGCACTCCGTACTTCTCAGCCTGTCTCCATACGGTTTCCGACTGAGGCTCAACTCCGCCCTTGGCGCAGAGAACCGTTACCGCTCCGTCAAGAACACGCAGTGATCTCTCTACCTCAACGGTAAAGTCCACGTGCCCCGGTGTGTCGATGATATTGATTCTGGTGTCTTTCCATTGGGCTGTGGTAGCAGCAGAGGTTATTGTAATACCACGCTCCTGTTCCTGTTCCATCCAGTCCATAACCGCCCCGCCTTCATGAGTTTCTCCCAGCTTGTGCGTTCTGCCTGTATAAAACAGTATTCTCTCCGTTGTCGTAGTCTTACCGGCATCAATGTGAGCCATAATTCCGATATTCCTAGTCTTTTCCAGAGAAAATTTCCTGTTGGACATGTGGTTCTCCTTTCTGCTTCTTTAGCTTTTTGCGGTCCGCCACTAGAATCTGTAGTGGGCGAAAGCCTTGTTGGCTTCTGCCATCTTGTGTGTATCTTCTTTCTTCTTTACCGATGCTCCTGCATTTTCAGCAGCATCCAGAATTTCTTTTGCCAGTCTCTCGGACATGGTCTTTTCGCCTCTTGCTCTCGTATACTTGGTAAGCCATCTGAGGCCTAAGGTCTGGCGCCTTTCAGGTCTGACTTCCATTGGAACCTGATAGTTGGCACCGCCAACCCGTCTGGCCTTAACTTCAAGAACCGGCATAATGTTGTTCATAGCTTTTTCAAATACTTCCAGTGCATTTTCGCCGCTGATTTCCTGCACTCTGTCAAAAGCGTCGTAGACGATTTTCTGTGCTGTCCCTTTCTTGCCGTCCAGCATTATGCTGTTGATCAGCTTGGCAACAACTACGCTGCCGTATACAGGATCCGGAAGTACTTCACGCTTAGGTATATTTCCTTTTCTTGACACTTCACTTTCCTCCTTAATAAATAATTCGGTACTCGTCGACAGATTTTGAAATTTCTTCGAGCAACGCTTACATGAGTTGCCCTACATCCAGAATATGTCTCCGTGAGCGCTACTTTTATATTACAGATAAAAAGTTTACGCTACATTAGTACAATAACTTCTTCTTTCCGGCTTACTTAACCTTAGGTCTCTTAGCACCGTACTTGGATCTGGCCTGCTTTCTGTCCGCAACCCCTGCCGTATCAAGAGTCCCTCTGACGATGTGATATCTGACACCCGGGAGGTCCTTTACTCTTCCGCCTCTGATCAGTACAACGCTGTGCTCCTGAAGGTTATGTCCGATTCCAGGGATATATGCTGTCACTTCAATCCCGTTTGTTAGACGAACTCTGGCAACCTTTCTAAGTGCCGAATTCGGCTTCTTAGGGGTAACTGTCTTTACTGATGTACAAACTCCCCTCTTCTGAGGTGAATTTACATCCGTAGCAACTCTTCTGATTGAATTCATCCCCTTGTTCAGTGCCGGTGAATGTGACTTCTTCTCACTGCTTGTTCTTCCCTGATGTACTAACTGGTTAATTGTAGGCATCCTTTATCTCCTTTCTTCAAAAATTTTTTAATGGCCAAAAACCACACGCGGCGAGTTTACAGCCAACGATTATAATACCACGCTAAGCTTTGAAATGTCAACATTTTATCGCAAAAACTAAAAGCGAAGGTTTCCATAACCTTCGCTCTTTTTATCAGTGGATTTACTCTTCAGTTCTCACCTCATTTACAAATGAATCTTCTACAGCATAGGCCTCAACGGATTCCATATTGTCTGTCGTTGCCATTTCAGGAACAACTCCCTCCATTTCGTCGTTGGTCTCTGATTCTTCTTCAAGCTCCATTTCCAGTCTCATCTCCCTGTACGCTTCAATCAGTGCGGTATTTACACCGTAATCCAGCTGTATGCTCCTGTACTTTCGCATACCCGTTCCGGCAGGAATCAGTTTACCGATTATAACATTTTCCTTCAGACCGTCAAGAGTATCTGTCTTGCCCTTGATAGCGGCATCAGTGAGAACTCTTGTTGTCTCCTGGAAGGACGCTGCCGAAAGGAATGAGCTGGTTGCCAGAGAAGCTTTGGTAATACCCAGAAGCAGTCTTTCAGCTTCTGCAGGCTCTTTGCCCTGTGCTTCCGCCGCCAAGTTTGCCTCTTCAACCTCAAACTTGCCGTACTGACCGCCCGGCAGGAGTTCCGTATCTCCCGGATTGTTGATCTTCATCTTTGAAAGCATCTGGCCGACAATAACCTCAATATGCTTATCATTTATGTCTACGCCCTGGTTCTTGTACACTCGCTGAACTTCCTTAAGGAGATACTGGTATACACCTTCAACACCCTTCAGTCTCAAAAGATCTTTTGGATCCAAAGGTCCTGATGTAATATTGTCACCTGCTTCAACATAATCGCCTACGGACACACAAATCCTGGCTCCGTAAGGGATATCGTAATTTTTTTCCTCCTCGCCGCGAACGATAATTTCAGTTTTGTTGTTTGCGGTAGGCTCTATAGATACAACAGTGCCATCCATTTCACATACCTGTGCAAGTCCCTTAGGCTTTCTTGCCTCAAACAGCTCCTCAACCCTTGGAAGACCCTGCGTTATATCAGCACCGGCAACACCGCCTGTATGGAATGTTCTCATTGTCAGCTGCGTACCCGGCTCACCGATTGACTGTGCCGCCTGAATACCGACAGATTCTCCGATATTAACCGATTCACCTGTCGCCAGGTTACGTCCGTAGCACTTTGCACATACACCGGTTTTGGAGCGGCATGTCATAACCGATCTGATTTCAACCGACTCAATGCCCGCCTCTTCAATAACTTCTGTTGCTGCCTCACTGATTTCCTCATCCTGTTCGACAATGAGCTCTCCTGTTTCAGGATGAATTATGTCATTCAGTGCAACTCTGCCTATAATTCGATCCTTAAGCTTTTCTATTACCTCCTTGCCGTCGGTGAAAGCCCTTACTTTAATTCCCTCATCGGTTCCGCAATCATCTTCTCTCACAATAACGTTATGAGATACATCAACCAGTCTTCTTGTCAGGTAACCGGAGTCAGCTGTTCGCAGTGCCGTATCTGCCAGCCCTTTACGGGCTCCGTTTGATGAAAGAAAGTATTCCAGTACCGATAGTCCTTCACGGAAGTTCGCCTTGATAGGAATCTCGATTGTCCTCCCGGCAGCATTCGCCATAAGACCACGCATGCCGCCTATCTGTCTGATCTGGTTCTTGGAACCTCTCGCTCCCGAGTGTGCCATGATATATAGATTATTAAGCGAACCCAGAGAATCCATCAGTGCTTCGGAAACATCATCAGTGGTCTTGTTCCATATATCAATAACCTTCTCATATCTTTCTCTATCCGATATGAGACCGCGTCTATATGCCTTATCATACCTGTCTACTTCTTCATCTGCAGCATTAATAAGATCTCGCTTTGCTTCAGGAATTTCCATGTCTGAAACACCGATTGTGATAGCTGCTCTGGTCGAGTAGTGGTAACCCATATCCTTTATATAGTCCAGCATGAGAACCGTTTCGGTATTACCGTGGATACGATAGCATCTGTCGATGATGCTGGCCAGTCTTTTCTTATCGCAGAGAAAGTCAACTTCCAGTGAATACGGATCCACCTCTCTGTCTTCAACATACCCCAAATCCTGAGGAATCTGCTGGTTAAATATGAATCTGCCTACAGTGGATTCAACAATTCTGCCCCTGTCGTCTTCTTCCCCGCTGTATCTTCTCACCTTAACTCTGGCATGAATTCCGATCTGTCCCATCTGATATGCCATGAGCATTTCAGACATGTCGGTAAAAATTCTGCCGTCACCCTTTTCTGCACCTTCGGGATTTCTCTCCCCCTCTTCCTGACCCGGGTGAGTCAGGTAATAGCTTCCCAGAATCATATCCTGTGTAGGTGTTGTTATCGGTGAGCCGTCCTTTGGTGCCAGAATGTTGTTAACGGACAGCATCAGAAATCTGGCTTCCGCCTGTGCTTCCACTGAAAGCGGAACATGAACGGCCATCTGGTCTCCATCAAAGTCGGCGTTAAATGCAGTACAAACAAGAGGATGAAGTTTGATAGCCTTACCTTCAACCAATACCGGCTCGAATGCCTGAATACCCAGCCTGTGCAGTGTCGGTGCACGGTTCAGCATTACAGGATGTTCCTTGATAACACCTTCCAGCACATCCCATACCTCAGGTCTTACCTTTTCAACCATCCTCTTTGCGCTCTTAATGTTGTGAGCGTTTCCGTTCTCAACAAGCTTTTTCATGATGAAAGGCTTGAACAGTTCCAGAGCCATTTTCTTAGGAAGCCCGCACTGATAGAATTTGAGGTCGGGTCCGACAACGATTACGGAACGTCCCGAATAATCGACTCTCTTCCCCAGCAAATTCTGTCTGAATCTTCCCTGTTTACCTTTGAGCATATCAGAAAGCGACTTGAGAGGCCTGGATCCCGGTCCTGTAACAGGTCTGCCTCTTCTGCCATTGTCAATGAGAGCGTCAACAGCCTCCTGAAGCATTCGCTTCTCGTTCCTTACGATGATATCGGGGGCATTAAGCTCAAGCAATCTGTTAAGTCTGTTATTTCTGTTAATTACCCTTCTGTACAGGTCGTTCAGGTCGGATGTTGCAAATCTGCCTCCATCCAGCTGAACCATGGGCCTCAGATCAGGCGGAATCACCGGAATAACATCCAGAACCATCCATTCAGGTCTGTTGCCCGATACCCTGAATGCCTCGATTACTTCCAGCCTTCTTACAATCTTTGTCTTCTTCTGCCCTGTGGCATCTATCATCTCCTTTTTAAGAGATGCTGCCTCTTCCTCTAAATCCACATCAGCCAGTAAAGTCTTTATAGCGTCAGCACCCATCCCAGCCTTGAATTTAAGGGCCGGATTGTCCTTTGCTTCTCTGTACTGGTTCTCAGTCAGGTTTTCCTTATATGCAAATTCCGTGTTGCCGGGATCTGTTACAATAAAGTTGGCGAAGTAAAGCACCTTCTCAAGGATTTTCGGGGAAATGTCAAGAACCAGTCCCATTCTTGAAGGTATTCCCTTGAAATACCATATATGGGAAACCGGTGACGCCAGCTTGATATGCCCCATTCTCTCACGCCTTACCTTGGCTTTGGTCACTTCCACTCCGCATTTATCGCAAATTATCCCCTTGAATCTGATTCTCTTGTACTTGCCGCAATGGCATTCCCAGTCTTTGGTAGGTCCGAATATTTTTTCGCAGTACAGACCGTCTTTCTCAGGCTTCAGGGTTCTGTAATTGATGGTTTCAGGTTTGGTAACTTCACCGCGTGACCAGCTCATTATCTTTTCGGGCGATGCCAGTCCGATCTGCAGGGCTTCAAAATTGTTCATTTCATAATTTGCATTATCACTCATGTTTTTACCCTCCTTATTCTTCTTCCGACTCGCCTTCAGTATCCGATTCGATTAACTCTGCTCCGTCAGCCGAATCCTCCGAATCCTCCAAATCCTCCGAATCCTCCGTTTCTTCCGAGTTGTCGTCTTCATCAGGTTCTACGGCTTCTTCATCGAAGTCTCCGTCGTCTACATCAAAGTCCTCGTCATCTTCATCGAAGTCTTCATCATCCTCATCCTTTGCATACAGTTCACTGTCCACAATTTTTTCTATGGCTGCTATACCGCCGGTATCACTGTCTTCCTTGATTTCAATTTCCTCGTTGTCCTCACCGAGAATCTTAATGTCCAGACAAAGTGACTGCATTTCCTTAATGAGGACTTTAAAGGATTCAGGAATTCCCGGTTCCGGAATGTTCTCCCCCTTAACGATTGCTTCATAAGTCTTTACTCTGCCTACAATATCATCGGACTTGACAGTTAAAATCTCCTGAAGGGTATATGCTGCACCATACGCTTCAAGAGCCCATACTTCCATCTCTCCGAAACGCTGTCCCCCGAACTGTGCCTTACCGCCCAAAGGCTGCTGTGTAACCAGTGAGTACGGACCCGTGGATCTGGCATGAATCTTATCATCAACCAGATGGTGAAGCTTCAACATATACATATATCCAACCGTAACAGGATTATCGAAATATTTGCCGGTTCTGCCGTCTCTGAGTCTGAGTTTGCCGGTTTCACTGAATCCGGCCTCTTTCAGAAGGTCAATAATATCCAGCTCGCTGGCACCATCAAATACAGGTGTGGCAATACACCAGTCTTTTTCCTTGGCAGCCAGACCCATATGCACCTCGAGAACCTGTCCCACATTCATTCGTGAAGGAACACCAAGAGGGTTCAGCATTACCTGAAGCGTCTCTCCGTTCTCAAGGAACGGCATGTCTTCTTCGGGAAGAATTCTTGAAATTACGCCCTTGTTCCCATGTCTTCCGGCCATCTTATCGCCAACCTGTATCTTTCTCTTGGTTGCGATATAACATCTGACCAGCTTGTTAACTCCCGGCGGAAGCTCATCCCCATTCTCTCTTGAGAAAACTTTAACATCAACCACAATGCCTGTTTCCCCGTGTGGAACTCTCAAAGAAGTGTCTCTTACTTCTCTTGCCTTTTCACCGAATATTGCCCTTAGGAGCCTTTCCTCAGCCGTAAGCTCTGTCTCTCCCTTAGGAGTGACCTTCCCCACAAGTATATCAGATGAATTAACTTCGGCACCGATTCTTATAATGCCCTCTTCATCCAGATCTCTTAAAGCATCCTCGCCCACGTTGGGAATATCTCTCGTTATTTCTTCAGGTCCGAGTTTCGTATCCCTGGCTTCCGATTCATATTTTTCGATATGGATTGATGTGAGTACATCTTCCATAATAAGTCTTTCATTGAGAATGATGGCATCCTCATAGTTATAACCTTCCCAGGTCATGAAGCCCACAAGCAGATTCTTGCCCAGAGCAACTTCACCGTTTGCAGTTGAAGGACCATCGGCAATTACTTCGCCCGCCTCAACATGTTCACCTCTGAATACTATTGGTTTCTGGTTGATGCATGTCCCCTGGTTGGATCTTTTAAATTTCAGCATCCTGTGAACTTCGTCACCTTCACCGTCATCTCTTGTAATAACAATCCTTTCGGCGTCAACGAAGCTTACTGTTCCCGCATTGTCGGCCATTTGAACAACACCTGAGTCTCTTGCCGCCTTGTACTCGATGCCTGTTCCTACCATAGGAGCTTCGGTTACCATCAAAGGAACCGCCTGACGCTGCATGTTGGAGCCCATCAGTGCTCTGTTGGCATCATCGTTTTCAAGAAACGGAATCATTGCAGTGGCAACAGACACTACCTGCTTCGGCGATACGTCCATGTAGTCAACGACTTCCTTGGGTACCAGATCCACATCTCCGCCTCTGCCCCTTGTTGCAACTTTCAAGTTAAGAAAGTTGCCTTCAGAGTCAAGCGGTTCATTAGCCTGTGCAACAATCTTATCCTCTTCGTCATCTGCTGTCAGATAGTGAATTTCATCGGTTACGATACCTTCACCCTTCTTTACAACCCTGTAAGGAGTTTCGATAAAGCCGTACTGATTTATTACACCGTAAGTTGTCAGCGATCCAATCAGACCGATATTGGGACCTTCCGGGGTTTCTATAGGACACATTCTGCCATAATGGGAATGATGTACATCTCTTACTTCGAATCCGGCTCTTTCTCTCGACAGACCACCCGGTCCCAAAGCGGACAATCTTCTCTTATGAGTCAGTTCCGCCAGAGGATTTGTCTGATCCATAAACTGTGACAGCTGTGAGCTTCCGAAGAACTCCTTCACTGCAGCAGTAACAGGTCTTATGTTCATAAGACCCTGCGGAGTAACCTCGGCCATATCCTGAGTTGTCATTCTTTCCTTTATGGTTCTCTCCATTCTGGACAGACCTATTTTGATCTGGTTCTGCAAAAGCTCGCCGACAGTTCTAAGCCTTCTGTTTCCCAGATGGTCAATATCGTCAATATCACAGATTCCGTAGTTCAGGTTAAACAGATAGCTTATTGAGGCCACAATGTCAGCAACAAGAATATGCTTAGGAGAAAGTTCAAACTTCCTCATCTTCAGAACTTCCTTGATTTCTTCCGGTGAAGCTCCGGCATACTCCTTAAGAATTTCCATGAGAACGGGATAGTATACCCTGTCCGCTATCTTAATATCCGAAATATCAAATTCAATATACTTGTCAATATCCACAAACTGATTGCCGATAACCTTTGTGGATTTATTTTCATCGTAAACGCTCTGCACCATCACGAACTGAACACCGGCATTTTCAATCTGTCTGGCAAGATCTTTATCAACTTTCTGGCCTGCCTCTGCCAGAATCTCACCTGTATTAGGATCTACAACATCTTCGGATACAACGTTGTCAACCAGTCTGTTATACAGACCGAGCTTCTTGTTGTACTTATATCTTCCGACTCTGGCGAGATCGTATCTTTTGGGGTCGAAGAACATGGAATTGAAAAGAGAGCTGGCACTCTCTATGGTAGGCGGTTCACCCGGTCTCAGCTTCTTATATATTTCCTTAATACCTTCCTCATAATTGGTTGTGGTATCCTTATCAAGTGTCTTTAAGAGCCTGGGCTCCTGACCGAACAGGTCTGTTATTTCCTGATCGGATCCGATTCCCAGAGCTCTGAGCAGTGTTGTTATAGGCTGCTTTCTGGTTCTGTCCACTCTGACGGACAGAATTTCATTTGAGTCTGTTTCGTATTCCAGCCATGCACCTCTGTTGGGGATAACCGTAGTTGCAAACAGACTTTTGCCTGACTTGTCTATTTCTTTCTCATAGTAAGGACCAGGTGAGCGTACGAGCTGAGTTACAACAACTCTCTCCGCACCATTGTAAATAAAAGTCCCCTTCTCCGTCATAATAGGGAAGTCTCCCATAAAAACTTCCTGTTCCTTGACTTCGCCGGTTTCCTTGTTTACCAGTCTTACTTTAACTTTTAACGGAGCTGCGTATGTTACGTCTCTCTCCTTACACTCCTCCTGCTCATATTTCGGAGGATCTGTAAGTGAGTAGTCAATAAATTCGAGGACGAGATTGTCAGCATAGTCCATAATTGGCGAAACATCCTCAAAAACCTCACGAAGACCTTCTTCAACAAACCATTTGTACGAATCTGTCTGAATCTGTATAAGATTCGGCATCTCCGCCACTTCACTGATTTTTGAATAGGTCATTCGTTCTTTTCTACCTATTTTTATAGGGTTGGGCATAGTCATCACTCCTTAAACTTATATATGGGTCTCCAGAAAACTACATTTACAGGCAATTTAATAATATATCAAAAGCATGTCAAGATGTCAATACATTTTAAAAATTTAGTGGGTGTATACAATCTTCATGAACTGTACCCCATTTAGTGGACACCACCTTTGACAGCATGAGTAAGCGTCAAACCACTATTAACGTTAAAGTGCCAAAAATCAAAGGAGACAGGCCTATACCTGCCTCCAAAAGTCTAATTCTTACAGTCTTACTTCAGTTCAACAACTGCATTAACTTCTTCCAGCTGAGCCTTGATAGCTTCCGCTTCAGCCTTTTCCAAGTCTGCCTTTATGTCAGACGGCGCTCCGTCTACAACTTCCTTGGCTTCCTTAAGTCCTAGGCCTGTTATTTCTCTTACCGCCTTGATAACCTTAATCTTTTCAGGCCCTACTTCCTTCAGTACTACTGTGAATTCAGTCTGTTCTTCTGCTGCCGCTTCACCTGCTGCTCCTCCTGCTGCTACCGCTACGCCTGCTGCCGCGCTTACTCCGAATTCTTCTTCACAAGCCTTAACCAGCTCGTTAAGTTCCAAAACCGACATTTCTTTTATTGCTTCAATAATCTGATCTTTGTTCATTTCTTTTTCTCCTTTTTATATTTTTTTCTTTATCTTCGCTGAGATCTCCCCGCGGACGACTCAGTCTGCTCTACCTGCGTTTTTCTTACGCTTCCTTTGAATCAGCAATCTGCTTCAGAACTCTGGCGAAGCTCGAAACAGGTGACTGGATGCTTCCCATGAACTTGGAGATGAGAACATCTCTTGACGGGATTTTGGCAACCTTCTGCATTCCGTCTGCATCGTAATATTCTTTCTCTACAAATCCGCCCTTGAAAGCCATCTTATGGAATTCTTTGATTGATTCACTGAGAACTCTTGCGGGAGCTGTTGCATCATCATAGCTGAATGCGAATCCGCTCGGTCCCGTCAGCACTTCACCCAACTGCTCGTATTCGGTCCCTTCAATCGCTCTCTTAACCAGAGTGTTTTTATAAACCACATAGTCAACATCAGCTTCACGGAGCTTCTTTCTCATTGCGTCAGCCTGAGCAACCGTGATACCCATGTAGTCGATCACAACAGCTGATTCAGCTCTTTCGAACTTTTCTTTAATTTCGTCAATAACTACCTGTTTAGCTATATAAGCTTTTTTCATTTCTGTCATTATTGCGTATTCTCCTTTCATAGATTTGGTTCCGGTCTGCACCGGCGGGTACGCCATAAAAAACCTCGCCCTGTCCGAGACATAGCGAGGCATGTATTTTTACATTGTACCTCGGTGAGGTCTGCTTTTAAGATTTTGCATGTTTCATGCAAAACCCCTCACTGTCTACGGTTGTTATTTTCTTTTCCGTGTAATAATTATCCGATTTTCTGCGGGTTGATCTTTACGCCGGGGCTCATTGTCGATGAAACAACTACGCTCCTCATATACTGACCCTTTGCCGCTGCCGGCCTTGCCTTAATGATAGCCTGTGCCAGTGCATTAAAGTTTTCTACAAGCTTCTCAGCCCCGAAGGAAACCTTGCCGATCGGGCAGTGGATAATATTGGTCTTGTCGAGACGATATTCAACCTTGCCGGCCTTGGTTTCGGCTATTGCCTTTGCAACATCCATAGTAACCGTTCCCGACTTAGGGTTGGGCATGAGTCCCTTAGGTCCCAAAATCTTACCGAGCCTGCCGACAACACCCATCATGTCAGGAGTTGCAATAACGGCATCAAACTCTAACCAGTCTTCTTTCTGGATTTTCTGAGCCATTTCTTCAGCACCTACATAATCTGCCCCTGCCTCTTCAGCTTCCGTAGCCTTAGGTCCCTTGGCAAAAACCAGAACTCTTTTGGTATTACCTGTTCCGTGCGGAAGAACGATTGCACCTCTGATCTGCTGATCTGCATGTCTTCCGTCAACACCCATTCTGAAATGAGCTTCTACTGTTTCGTCGAACTTGGCTTTTGAAATATTAACAACAGTTCCCAAAGCCTGTTCCACTTCATACATTTCAGCTTTATCGAATGTCTCTAAAGCTGCCTTGTAATTCTTACCTCTTTTAGGCATTTCTTAATTCCTTTCTGCGGTGCCAGCGACTCCCCGCGACCCTTTCGCGGTTCTCAGTCTCCCGCATGCATTTAGTCTTCAATAACTATTCCCATGCTTCTTGCCGTCCCCTTGATCATCTCTGTTGCTGTTTCAAGGTTTGCTGCATTCAGATCCGTCATCTTGATCTTTGCAATCTCCTGTGCCTGCTCGTATGTCAGTGTGGCAACCTTGTTCTTGTTAGGTTCGCCCGATGCCGTATCGAGACCTGCCGCCTTTTTAAGCAATACTGACGCCGGCGGTGTTTTTGTAATAAACGTAAAGCTGTGGTCGGCATATACCGTGATTACTACAGGAATAATCATTCCCGGCTGATCCTGTGTCTTTGCATTGAACTGCTTACAGAAATCCATTATGTTAACACCGTGCTGACCAAGTGCCGGTCCTACCGGTGGTGCCGGGTTCGCATTTCCTGCCGGAATCTGAAGCTTAATATAGCCTGCAATCTTCTTTGCCATCAAGAATCCTCCTTTCTTCAGATATTCTTATATATAGAAGAATTTTAGTCCAGTTTGTCTACCTGGGCAAAATCCAATTCTACCGGTGTATCTCTGCCGAACATGGAAACTCTGGCTCGCAAAGTTTGTTTATCCGGGCTTACCTCCTCAACAACTCCCATAAAGTTCTCAAACGGTCCGTTTATAACCTTGATTGTATCGCCGATTTCAATATCAAGATCGATATATATTTTCTCGATGCCCATTCTTCTGACCTCTTCAACGGTAAGAGGGACAGGATCCGAGCCATGACCGATAAATCCGGTAACCCCCTGTGTATTTCTAACCAGATACCAGGATTCATTGGTTACAATCATCTTCACCAGGACGTATCCCGGAAACATCTTTTTTGTCTTGACTTTTCTTTGGCCGTTTTTAATCTCCACTACATCCTCTGTAGGCACAATAACATCGAGAACCAATTCCTGCATTCCTCTGTTCTCTACCAGCTTCTCTATATTAACTTTCACCTTTTTCTCGTGCCCGGAGTAGGTATGGATAACATACCACTTGGCTTCTCCATCTCCTCTCAGCCCCTCGAGCTCGTCCAGGTTAAGTTTTTTTACTTCTTTTTCTTCACTCATTGTAACCAGCTCCTGCCATCTGCAATTCATTGCTACATATTCGGAGCAATGAGTTTGATCCCTGCCAGAACACCCATATCAATAACCCAGAAAGCAAGGGCAAACGCAGCACAAACACACAGTACCACTACTGTGAATGTTCCCATCTCCTGCCTGGTTGGCCAGACAACCTTTTTCATCTCCAGCTTAACACCCTTGAAGTAATTCTTTATCCTGCCCTTTTCCCTCGGCTGCTTCTTCTTGCTTTTGTTCTGCACCTTCTGAGCTTTCTGCTGAGCCTGAGCGAATCTGCTCTTCTTCTTAGGAGCTTCTGTCTCTCTTGAAGCCGCTCCGGTCTTTGTCTGCGGTCTCTTGTTAGACTTCTTTGCCATTTTTTCTCTCCCTTAATCCGTCCTTATTTTGTTTCCTTGTGTGTAGTATGCTTCTTGCAGAACGGACAATATTTGTTCATTTCAATCCTGTCAGGATTGTTATTCTTGTTCTTGATTGTGTTGTAGTTTCTCTGCTTACACTCCGTACATGCAAGCGTAACTTTTACTCTCATTTTTTATTTCCTCCGTTTAACTCAAAACCGGAGCGTTTCCGCTCTTTGTTCTAATTATTTACATAAAGACGCTAGATAATTATACAAGACGGCCTTGTCAACGTCAAGCATTTTCCTAAAAGACCTCGAATCGGTTTCCCAAAAGAACCCGATGACACCTTAGTAAAAAAGTGTGCCGTTCCTCTGCAGGGAGATCGGCACACTTTCATATCCTGATATTATATCGAGTTTATTTCTCGGCCATTGAAATAGCATCTACAGGACACGTGTCCACACATGCTTCGCATCCTATACAATTTTCCTCGTCAAGCTTCCAGCTGCCGGGTTCAACCTCTATGGCATCACTGGGACAAGTATTCGCACAAGCACTGCAGTAAATACATGCGTCAGGGTCATGTTTAGCGATTAACTTCTTGGCAGGCTCAGCTGTTGCTGATTCTGCAGATGCAGCCGCCTCCGCAGCTCCGCCAAATGACAGACTCTTCTTAGGGCACTTCTCTATACAAACTCCGCACTTGACGCATGCTTCCTTGTCAACTTCCCAGAGTTTTTCCTTTCTGTCAACCTTCAGTGCGTCTGCAGGGCAGACCTTAACGCAAATTCCGCAGAATATGCAGCTGTCATCACATACCAGATCCCCATCGTTATCAGCAGCACTCTCTGCTCCTTCTTTCTTAGGGGCGGCCTTTGTAGGTATTTCAAAAGTGTCAACTATCTTAACTACGTCAGGTGTAGTGTAGAGCTTTTCCATCGTCAGACACTTCTTAGGACAGATATCAACACAGGCCGAGCATTGGATACACAGCATTCTCTGGATAGTCCACGTTCCACCCTTCTTGTCCACATCAAGAGCATTTGTAGGACAAGCCTTTGCACAGAGATTACATCCGATACATGCATCCGCATCAATAGCTACAGCACCTCGAGTTCCTTCGTACCACTCTTTCTGTACCACAGGATACCTGAGAGTGAAAGGCTTTTTAAATACACTACCTATTATGGTTTTAGCAAATGCAAAGAATCCCATTAACTCTCACCTACCTTTCTGTACAGCTGATGCATGGGTCTATTGTAAGTACCAGAACAGGTACATCCGCCAGATCCGCACCGGCCAAAATCTTTACTAATGCAGGAACATTCATGTTGGTAGGTGTTCTGATTCTCATTCTCTTAAGGAACTTGCTGCCTGCACCGAGAGAGTAGTAAAATGCCTCGCCTCTTGGCTGTTCCAGACGGAGCATGCATTCACCTTCAACCTTGTTTGGCACCTTAACATCGACAGGACCGTCAGGAACCTTGGCAACAGCAGCTTCGATAAGATCGATTGCCTGCAGTACCTCTCTGATTCTCACTTTGGTTCTTGCCATGCAATCCCCTGCCTCTTCAATGATTGGTTCGAATCCAAGTTCACCGTAGACACCCACATTATCTTTAATTCTCATGTCCTGAACAACTCCGGAACCTCTGGCAGTCGGTCCGACGGCACAAAGCTCTTCAGCTTCCGCCTTGGTCAGAACACCGACGCCGACCATTCTGCTCTGAACCGATGCATCATTGATAAAAGTGTCTGTAACTTCTTTGATTTCAGGTTTTAATGCCGTCATAACATTTGCTATTTCCTGAAGATTTTCATTGCTGATGTCTTTTCTCAATCCTCCAACCTTACAGATCGAAAAGATTATTCTGCCGCCTGTATTCTTTTCAAATAAATCCAGCGCGGTTTCTCTCAATCTCCAGCAGTGATTGAACAGACTTTCAAATCCGAAACCATCAGCCAAGAGCCCCAGCCACAACATGTGAGAGTGTACTCTTGAAAGCTCATGTAATATTGTTCTGATATACTCAGCTCTTTCAGGAACCTTGACACCCATAGCCCCTTCGACTGAGGCAGCTGCCCCCCAGCCATGACCGAAGCTGCAGATACCGCAGATACGCTCCATTACATATATCATTTGGTTATAGTCTTTTATTTCGCACAGCTTCTCCAACCCTCTATGTATATAACCTATAGAAGGAATGGCTTCCACAACTGTTTCGTCCTCGACAACTAAGTCGAGATGAATAGGTTCAGGAAGCACAGGGTGCTGTGGTCCGAATGGAATTATTGTTCTTTTACCCATTTTCGTTACCTTCCTTTCCTATTTCTTTGGTTTCCATGGAGCTTCTTCAGTAACCTTGAAGAAAGTTCCATTATAATCCAGTGTGCTGTGGTTGAACTTAATGTCGAACAGGTCAGCAATTTCATTTTCGTAAATGAATGCTGCCCAGTATACAGGAGTAATACTTTCAACCTCTTCACCGATTTTGATATTGAGCCTCAGATTGTAAAGCTGATGATCCTTGTCAAATGAATAGATGAGCTGATAAGTGTCATCATCCAGTACGACACCGCATATCTGCCCCATTCTGTAGCCCTGTTCTTTGAAGTCGCTTACTTTCGAAAACAGCTGGGAAAGCTCAACGAATTCAAAATTTTGTCCTAAAACTGCTCTGTCGCTCATAATTCTTTCCCTCCTTCTTATTCAGCGGCTTCCTCTGCAACGGTTTTAGCCGGCGCATCGATAGCCTTTGCCATCGCATCCTTCTTTGCCTGAAGAATGCCAAGGCCTTTTACTACTGCATCTATGATAGCTTCAGGTCTTGCTGCACAGCCGGGTACATATGCATCAACAGGGATAACCTTATCAACGCCGCCCAATATGTTATAGCAGTCCTTGAAGATACCGCCTGAGCAGGCACAGATTCCTACGGCCACTACAACCTTAGGTTCAGGCATCTGCTCATAAATCTGTTTAACTACATCCTTGTTCTGTTCATTTACTGAACCGGTCACCAGAAACACATCAGCGTGCTTCGGATTACCGCAGTTGATAATACCAAATCTCTCAACGTCATACTTGGGAGTAAGACATGCCAGAACTTCGATATCGCATCCGTTACAGCTTGATCCGTCATAATGAACGACCCAAGGTGATTTTGTTACATATGCTGACATTTCTTCACCTCCTTAGAAAAACAAGTACAACACGAAAATGTTAGTCATGCCGAGAGCAATTGCAACAATCCATGAAGCCTTAAATGCAAACTGCCACTTCATTCTTGCGAAAGTGTTATCAATAAGTACTTCAAAGAAGTAGATAGCAATTGCAACGACAATACCTATTACCCAACCCAGAGCTGTTCCGTTCGCAAAGAAAAGGAATACGAATCCGAGAAGGAATACATTTTCATACCAGTGAGATATCTCAACCCAAGCCATCGTCCTGCCGACAAACTCTGTTGTCATACCTCTAACCAGTTCCTGGTGAGCATGGTGTGACATGGAAAGGTCAAACGGTGACTTTCTGAACTTCAGAGTCAGGATATATATCCATCCTATGAAGATACCGATCATTGGCAGGAATGCCATTGAATCGGAAGCAATAATATCCATTACATTGAAGCTTCCATGATACATGTAAAAACCGATAGCGGTAAACAGTACCATTGGCTCATATGCCATCATGGCCAGCAGCTCTCTGCTTGCACCCGCCTGTGCATAAGGTGAGTTTGAAGAGTAAGCGGCAATAATGAGAAAAGCCGTAGCAATTGTAAGTGCGAATATTACAAGGAGCAGGTCTCCGCCGGCGAAGAATATAACACCGGAAACGATTATAAACACTACAAACACTATGATGTAGAAATCCTGGAATCTGGTCGGAGCCATCTTTTCCTTTTCAAATAACTTCAATACATCGTAGAACGGCTGCAATACAGGAGGTCCTACTCTTCTCTGCATCTTAGCGGATAGTATTCTGTCCAAACCTGCCAGCAGTCCACCGATAAGCGGTGCCAGAACGAGGTATGCTATTACTGAGATTATAATCTTAAGTATCATTACGCAACACCTCCTAACAGACTAAAAAGAGTAGCAGCCATGAATCCGATTCCCATAACCAACATACCTGTTGAGAGAACTCCGCCGATTAAATTCATCTTGCGTTCATTGAAGTGCTTATCCATGTGCCAGTTTCTCAAGGTGAACTCGACTTCTTTCTGCATTGAACCGTAGTATGTTCTGTTGTCGCCTGTGTTAACACCGGCCAGATAAATAGGAACCTTCTGCTTGTTTGACTTTCCAAAGAAGAGTGCAGCCAGCAGAACGACTACAGCCACCATGATTACCATTATGATCATGTTGTTTGATGACATGATTCCCGCTACCGCTCCGCCGAAGGTGGCTTCCAGATACGGAACAATCAGTGTGCTTGACATCAAAGGGAATACCAGCATAGCCAGAATAGTCAGCACCACCAAAGTAACATGCACGAATGATTCTGACCTGTAAACCGTATCAGGCAACTTCTCTTCGTTTGCAATTACCGCCGAAAGTTTACCCATCCACTTGAGCCAGTAGAATGCCGTTACGGCTGAACCGAAGCAGATGAATCCAATCAGCAGAATATTTCCCGAATCAACGAAGGATACCATAGTTGCCCACTTGGATACCAGCATTCCGAAAGGAGCCAGGAACATACCCGCAATACCGACAAGCATGTAGAATGCCAGTTTAGGCATCTTGTTGAACAGACCGTCCATGTCTTCTATCATTCTGCTTCCGATGTGGTGCTCTGCAGTACCTACGCAGAGGAACAGCAATGACTTGGTGATCGCGTGGAATATTATCAGCATGATACCTGCCCATACAGCGGCAGCAGTACCTACACCGCCGCAGGCAACAATCAGGCCCAGGTTGGCAACCGTTGAGTACGCCAGAACTCTCTTGGAGTTGATCTGTGAAATCGCTGCACCTGACGCAAACAGGAAGGTAATGCCGCCGACCATCATTACCATAATTCCGGCGAAGTTACCCATCCCCAGAACCGGTGCCATCTTCAGAACCAGAAATACTCCGGCCTTAACCATTGTTGATGAGTGGAGCAAGGCCGATACCGGTGTCGGTGCAACCATGGCTCCCAGAAGCCAGCTGTTAAACGGCATCTGTGCAGCCTTTGTGATTCCCGCAAATGCGAAAAACGCAGCAGGAACTGCAATCAGGTCTCCGTAAACCGTGCCGATAAGGAGCATAGTTGAAAGTTCAACAGTCTGGAATACGGTTCCCAGAATTACGATACCGATAGCAAATCCCAATCCGCCGCCCAGGTTCATGATAAGTGCTCTGAAAGCATTGTTCACAGCTTCGCCGGTCTTTGTGAAACCGATGAGCCAGAACGATGACAGACTTGTGATTTCCCAGAAGAAGTACAGCCAGACCATGTTGTTGGATGTTACCAGTCCTACCATTGCTCCAAGGAACAGGAACATTACGCAGAAGAACCATGGTCTTCTGTCCTTTTCGCCTGGGTGGAGTTTCCGGAAATCTTTCATGTAGCCTAATGCATAGAGACAGATTAAGCTTCCAATGATGCCAATAATCAGAATCATGATGATTGAGAGCTTGTCAACATACAGGTTGCTCTCAACAGCAATGTCATGTCCTTTAGTCAATTCAAACCATATAATCAATGGCGTCTGAATTGCCGCAAAGATAGAGGCAAGTAACTTCTTGTGCATGATGCCTATTATGATGATATAGACGCAGAGTACTACTTCTACAGCTATCATAATATAGTTGACAACCGTGCCGTCGAATGAGAAGAATTCATCGCCGCTTCTGAAGAACTGTACAGCAGCAATGATAGAAACTGCTGCGATTATTGCAGTTGAAGCAACGACAATTACATCTCTGGCCTTGTCAGCCTTTGCTACTAAAAGAATAAAGGCAATTACCATTGGGAAAATGATTAGAAAAAGTATAGTGCCCATTTAATCCTCCTAATAATAAATGTAACTTATTCTTTGAAAAATAACTTTTCAAACTATTATACATATATACAGCATTAATAATCAAGTAGGAAAGAAGCCGCATAATAAAAAAACAATCCAAATAGCAAGAAAATACGCTAGTTTGTATCAAAAAATAAAAGAGACTGTAGCATATTTGCGACAGTCTCTCAAATGATAATTTTTTTGATTTAACGGAACCTTCTGAACAGTTATTCGGAAGGTTTAACCTCGACTTCCGCAGGAACAGATTCAGGTTTAACAATATCCAGCGTATGTCTGGCAGCTATTGCTTCACAGCTTATTCTGAATGATTCTTTAATCTCCGCCTTGGAAGGTTCAAGCTTCTTAGACAGTGCATAGAGAACAATAGTCAGAATCAGGAATATAACTCCCGAAATCAGAATAATCTTAAGCATCAGATCGAAATTTGCCAGGAATCCGGGGTTATCAGTATCCTCTGCATAGTATTCAGGACCCCATTCGCCTTCAAACCACTGCAGCCAAGGCTTGGCAATCAGGCACATTCCGGCCAGAATTCCAAAGTTTAATGACATTCTTCTCAGGTCACCCACTGCCAGCTTAGTCTTAGGATTAAGCGGGAATGAAACAGGATCCTTCTTGGCCAATCCGCCGTACATCCTCTTCCAGATGTAATAGAGGATAGGACCGGAAACGATACCCAGTGCACCACCGATAAAGTAGTCCGTACCATTGATAAAGAATGCAACAAATGCAATGGTAATCGGGCAGGCACACACGAATACCAGGAACGGATATCCGCCGGGGATCTTGAACTTCCTGTGTTCCGCCGGAATCTTCTTTCTTAGAATCAATGCCGAGATGAAGATCATTACATAAGCCGATATAAGCAGGAATACGTCTACCACTACAACCGCAGCGAATGCGAAGTTGCAGAGAATCAGGTTTACTATACCAACCGTCAATACGGCTACATAAGGAACACCGTGCTTCTTGTCTACCTTGATGAGGATTGGCGGAGCCAAGTAGTCCTCAGCCAGAGCGAAAAATCCTCTGGATCCCGAAGCGATATACGTATTGTAGATAGAGCATTGAGCCAGAACCGCCACTACCACGAAGAACAGTCCGAAGGCGGCTCCCCAGTTGGATGTGACTACATCGGCATATCCCACCGAACCGGGCTCTGTTCCCCAGAATGCCCAGGCACCGCCTCCATCGGCCACCTCTGCTTCCGTCATACCCAGAATTTTTGCAACCTTGGCATCTGTCAGCGTTGCCAGACCGCCTACTGTAGGGAAGATATATACCGCCATAATCAGAGGTACGGTTATCATTGTTGCTTTAGGAATAACCTGAGGATTTGTAACTTCTCCGGCAATTGTGGACATCGATTCATATCCCGCATACATCCACATACCGATGGCTATACCCATACCGATGTAATATACCCAGTCTTCAAACGGTATTTGAGATGCGGCTACTCCGTAGCCTTCTGCAGTAAGCGGATCCATAGGATTCTGTTCCCAGTTCAGGAAACCGCAGAGGGCAACCATACCGAAGGCAAACATTACCAGTATGGAGAGGATGGTACTTACGATACCTACGTCCCTTACACCTCTGATATTGATGTACGTAAACACCAACACCATGAGAACCTTAAATGAAAACTCATATGCCCAAGACCAGTCGAACCAGGTTGATATGTATCCGCCGGCCAAGATAACGTAGAGAGTATTGTCGATATAGATCGATATGGTTCTCCACCAGCCCGCCTGGAATCCCCAGTATTCGCCGAGAGCCTCCTGTACCCATTTGTAGTAACCTCCCTCCTGAGGTCTCGCTGAACCGAGCTCGGATGCAACCAGACCCAGAGGTGTACTCCAGAAGATGGGCAGGAGAATGAGCATTATGATTGTCAGCCCCGGACCGGACTCAGGCAGCATTTCTTCAATGCCGTATGCGCCCGCAGCACAGAGACAGAAAATCATGAACACTACCGTTGAGACCTTTATATCATGCTGCTTAAGAGCATCAATGCCGGTCTTTGCGGGTGCATTATTTTGCTGTTGATTCATATTTTACCTCCTGTCAGTTAAAGATAACATATAATAATTACTTATATTCATTATACTAACTGTTACTTTTATCTGCAACGGCTTATAGTCTGAATTATTGAAAAAAAGAGAGAACAGCAAAACTGTTCTCTCTTTTCATCAAACTTGTTCTTTTTTCTATTTTAGTCTGCCTTTTCGATGTTGTGCTGCTTGATGTACTCTTCGGAACCAGGCTTGGCCGGGAAGAGTTCGTCAAACGGAATATCCCCTTCCTTCAGGGTATTAATCTTTCTGTCCTTACCCAGCTTCTTTACAATCCAGTAAACAATCATAGGAAGTATTACCGCTGAGCATGCAACAATGAAGATTACTATACCGCCGCCTGCGTTTCCTTCAGGGTCAACAATATCGCCGAATGCAAGCATAATCAGTGCAGATACTTGAGCAATCAGGGCGTACCACGGTGCCCAAGCCAGTCCAGGTTTAACTCTTGCCTTGAGGAATCCTTCTTCATCAGGGTCATATCCTCTCTGCTTGAGTCTGACTCTCATTCTCTTCTGGGACAGGATGATTCCTACCCATGCCAGAGTTCCCGTAAAGCCGGACAGGCACAGCAGGTTGCCGTACAGTGATGTAAGTGCTCCCGTAAGTTCGGAAATGAGACCGATAAGCAGAACTACCCACATTCCTGCCAGAGTAAGATATACAGCCTTTCGAGGATTTCCCTTTCTGTTCAGTCTGGCAAAGTACTTAGGAGCCAGACCCTCTACAGCCAGACCGTACATACATCTAACCACTCCGTAGAATCCTGTATTACCGCAGGAGAATGCAGCTACAAGTACTACGGCTAGGAAGATGTAATGTGCCCAGCCGAATCCGTAATCCCGTGCGATTTCAGCAAATACAGGCATATCGTCGCCTGCCAGTTCGAATGGGAAAATCAGCAGTACGAGGAGAACAGGTACCATATACAGGAATACGATACGGTACGTAACGCTCCTGCATGCTCTTGGTACGGATTCATCCGGATTCTGAGATTCCGAAGCGGCCAGACCTACGATTTCCGTACCTTGGAAAGTTACCAGTACTACTACCATCATTACAGCCACTACCGCAATTCCGTTAGGGAACAGCTGATTATAGAGACCTACATTTTCAGGGAAATTAACTCCCAAGCCCTTGAAGCCATCCTCAACCAGTCCTGCCAGCTGTCCTTCAGGATGTCCCCAAAGTCCAACCCAGATACCGAATCCGATAAGAGTAAACAGTATGATGATGCATACCTTTGTAATCGCCAAGCCCGATTCGATCTTAGCAAAGATATCTACGGCAGCAATGTTTATTATTGTAAGAGCTGCCAGCGTTCCCAGTGCGAATGCTACATAAGGAACCGTACCGGTTATGCCTGTAATTCCCTGCAGTGCCACCGAAACGGCAATTGCTTCGGATGGTACGTAAATAACCCAGTTAGCCCAGAAAGACCAACCCATACCTACTGAAATTGTAGGTCCAAGGAATTCATTGGTGTAGGCTACGAAAGTACCTTTTCTCGGTACATTAACAAGTAGTTCAGCATAAGCAATCATAAGTCCAAATACGATAAGACCAACTACACCAAAAGCAATGAATGTCGCAGGTCCCATCATCTGGATAACCCAGCCTACTCCAAGGAAGTAACACGAGCCGATTACGCCGCCGAGACCGATAAATGCAATCTGCCAGCCTCGGATACCTCGCATTAGCTCACGAGATTCCTCACAACAAGTGATGTTTTTTTCTTCTGACATAAATTTTCCTCCTTCTCACATACCCCCGTTTTAAGGATATGAGTATTATGTCCGTCGATTCATTTCGAACAAATCAGAGTTTGAAGTTATACCGCTATTCTAATAAAATTTTCAGACAACACCATTATAAAGATGAGAATCCACAAAAGTCAACTTTTTTTAGAGGTTTTAGCGGATTTTCTCAAACATAATTTTTGGTTGTATTATTAATGAGAATGAATAGACAATTCAGAATTCTGTTTACCGCAATAAATCTGCGGTGAAAATCGTGTTTCCAAATCGCAGAAGGAAGTCAACGGAACACAGTAGGATTACCCCATGAGCAGAGGAACTCCGATTGAAGTTACCACGCACATTATCGCTCCCGTTGCAAAAGAATAAACGACAGTGTCCGGTCTGCAGGACCTTTCGACTATAGGCATACATATATCCATTGCAGCTACACCGGGAACCGACGTAGCCTCTATGTAGCCTATTTTTTTCGCAATAACGGGAATAAACACTATGCCTGTGGTCTCCCGAATCACATTATACATGAAAGACACCGCACTGGCGATCATAAACTCACTGCCTGCTCTGGCTATTATCACCGGAGCGTAAGTATACCATCCGAATCCTATGCATATGGCTCCTCCCACCCTGGCGGAAAAACCCATCAGCATACAGGCAGCCACACCGAACACCACCGTGCCGAGCACTGCGGCAACGGGAAATGCCAGAACTCTGAATCCCACCCTTTTCAAAGTTGATATCAGTGTCCCCGATTTGCCCACTTCCAATCCTACAAGAAACAGCAGAATGCACAGCAGCACTACAAGCCCGGCATTGCTTATCTCATCAAATACGGGAAGAATACGGGAATATTTCTTTGCCAGTACCAACGCACCGAAAATCATTCCGCCAACAATGAGAGCCAGAATAACAACCGTACTCTTCAAAGCGGCTGCACTGTCGCCATTCTCCGGAGTTTCGGTCCGGTCTTCTGACTCCCCCTGTGTTCCCTTCAGGTTACCATGCCTGTCTATTCCAAGAATCATGCGCGTGAGGAACACGGCAAACATGCTGCCCCCGATGCAAACAAAGGCAATCACCAGAGCCATCACCCCTATGGTTCCCAGATTTCCGGTAACATCTTTATTCACTCCCATTCTGAGCCCCATAACGAGGCAAAGAACATATATTGTCCACATGAGTGCCGGCTGCACCCATAAAAAGTTCAGATCTCTCTTTCTCAGGCGGTCTGCAACAACATATCCGGCCAGCAGAAAGCTCCAGTATATAAGCAGTAAAGTCATATCTTCCAATTTATCGGCTCCAAGCCGTTCTCAAGCAAAAACTTATTGGTTCGGGAGAAATATTTCCCTCCCCAGAATCCTTTGTGTGCTGACAGCGGACTGGGGTGTGCACCTCTGACTACGCAGTGGTGCGGGTTGGTAATCAGGGATTCCTTGGCTCCGGCATTGGCGCCCCAAAGGATAAACACCACGGGTCGTTCCCTTTCATTGAGCCTTTCTATCACCCTGTCGGTAAAAATTTCCCATCCTTTGCCTTTGTGAGAGTTTGCTTCGTGCGCCCTGACCGTCAGCACCGCATTCAAAAGCAGAACTCCCTCTTTAGCCCAGCTCTCCAGGCAACCGTGCTCCGGCGGGCAAATACCCAGATCGCTTCTCATTTCCCTGAATATGTTTTTCAGTGACGGCGGCTGTTCAACTCCCTCTTTTACCGAGAAACAAAGTCCGTGAGCCTGCCCCGGTTCATGATAAGGATCCTGCCCTATAATGACCGCACTGACTTTGTCATAAGGTGTAAATTTAAGAGCGTTAAAAATGTTATATGCCTCAGGATACACTTTATACTTCGAATATTCTTCCTTCAGAAACTCCCTGAGCTTCCGATAATATTCTTTTTCAAATTCTTCACCGAGCACATCGTCCCAGCTGTTTCTTATTGTAACCATGGTGACAGTATATCATGATTCTGTGTTATAATGATAGTTATGAAACAAGTATATATTTCGCGACTGGCAGGAGTCCCTTTAATTAAATATCTCGAAGAACAAAAATATCGTATAATGCCGGTCTCGGTGTACGGTCTCGGCAACAAATCCGCTTCCGGCAGAATCCATGTGGATGCACGAATCGCCACACACCCCGATATCTATATGTGTCAGCTGGGTCTGTGGGATGAGTCCGGGCTTTTTATCGGAGACCCGGAGAAGCTGGGTCCCGATTATCCTGCTGATATCATCTACAATGCCGTTTGCACCAGATCCTATTTCATTCATGCCGCACCTTTTTCCGATCCGGATCTGGTGACCGCAGTAATGACCTGGCGTTCGGGCTCAGGAGACGGTAACATGAATTTTGTGGATGTAAGGCAAGGTTATACCAGATGCATGTGCCTCCCCGTTGACAACGAATCATTCATTACCTCCGATGAGGACATCGCCAAAAGACTCGAACTCACTGGTGCAAAGGTTTTGTGCATACGCCCGGGGTATATTGACCTGCCCGGTTTTAATCACGGCTTTATCGGAGGCTGCGGCGGTCATGTCTACGAGCAGATTACAGATTCCGACGGCTCCGTCAGATTTCAGCGGGTAATAGTTTTTAACGGTAATCTGACCGCCCATCCGGACTGCGAAGCAATTACATCATTCATCAAACAGCGAAATATCAAACCGGTATATTTTGACAGCTACCCGCTGTGCGATGTCGGCAGCATCCTCGCTGTCGAGTAAGGTTGAGCATAATGAAAAAACATGCCATTATTCCCGTATTCATTCCTCACAAGGGCTGCCCCAACAGCTGTGTCTTTTGCAACCAGAAAGCAATTACGGCACGCAGTGCTGATGTAACACCCGAGGATGTTCATAAAATCATAAATACATACCTGCCTACCCTCAGGGGTCGTGGCCTTGAGGTTATCGAGCTGGCTTTTTTCGGCGGAAGTTTCACCGGACTTCCCATTGAAGAGCAGTCAGCTTTTCTTACCGTTGCCTGCGAATATAAGCAGCAGGGTATCATCGATAAGATTCATCTGTCTACCCGCCCGGACTATATCGACAGCACGATTCTGGATAATCTGAAAAAATTTGATGTTGACATTATTGAGCTGGGTGTTCAGAGTTTTGACCCGTCAGTTCTTGCCGCCTCCAATCGCGGGCATGGCCCGGAAGCAATCTACGAAGCCTGCTCCCTGATAAAGAACTGCGGATTTGAGTTGGGCATACAGCTTATGATTGGACTTCCGGAAGACTCCTTGGAGAAATGTCTTTTCTCTGCCGCAGAAGCTGCCCGAATCGGACCGTCGACAGCCCGTCTTTATCCGACTGTGGTTTTGAATGATACCGAACTCAAGAACATGTACCTGAACGGCACCTATCACCCGCTATCTACCGACGAGGCGGTTGCAAGAACCAAGGAGATGTATAAAATACTGTCTCGTGCCGGCATAAACATTATTCGTGTGGGATTAAAAAGTACAGATCTCATCACATCCTCCGGTGATGGCGGAGAAACCGTCTGTCACACATATCATCCCGCTTTCCGTCAGCTGGTTGAAGGCGAACTTGCCAGAGAATCTCTGGAACAGCAGCTGCAAAACCTTATTGATTATGATGGCCGGCAGGCTGATTCAGCCCCGCACAACATCACATTTACCTGCAACGGCACTTCCTTCTCAAACATGGTTGGCAATTCCGGATGTAACAGAAAATATTTCCAAAAAAAATATCCTCATCTGTCCATCCGCTTCGCCGTAGATGAATCTCTTGAAGATATGATTTATGCAGCTCATGAAAAACGGTAATGCTATTTCATGCAGATTCCCGCACCCATACGCATTTCGGTTCCGCCCTCCCTCCTGTACGAACAGAACCTTTCAGGCTCGCAGCAGGTACAGTGAGAACTGGTTTCTATATTCTCTTCCCGTATTCCCATATCTGTCAGCTGTTTTTTTATTGTCGCCTTAAGGTCGAGCATATATCCGCCCTCCGCTTCTGTTTCCACAGCAAAAACATATCCCCAATCCAGAAGAAACTGCTGTGCCACTTCAATGCCGACTTTAAAGCAGCAACTGCTGATCCCCGGGCCTATATGAATCTTAACGGTTTCGGGACTGACACCGAATACCCATATCATCTTTCTCATGGCCTGCGGCACAATGCCCGCTACCGTTCCGCGCCAGCCGGAATGAACCAATCCGATAACCTGCTTTTTCTCATCATAAAAATATACCGGCAGACAGTCGGCATGCACAGTTGTAAGCAGCACATTTCTGACATTGGTTATTACACCGTCGGTATGCGGGACCGTTATGCTCCCTGCTGCGTTTGCAACATCCCCTTCATCTATAACAACAACCCGATCGGAGTGCACCTGCACAGGCCAAACTTTTACCGCGTTCTGAAGCCCCAGCTCGGTAAACACTTCTTCATTATCATACGGGGAGCCCTTTACAGCACCATCCTTTGTTGAGAAGAAGGCTGTTATGCCTTCTTCTTTCTCAAACACATTTATGTACTTCATATTCAGTTCCCTGTTCAGACTTCCTCTATATATCTTTTCACCTTACCCGTTGTGGTCTTGACCATCTCTTCGTCCGTCAACGTGGTACGGATTATATGCTTATATGCCGGCAGAGTCTGATTGATTTTATCTATATCCGCTTCAACCCTCTTTTTTATTTCATCTATATCATCATTTCCTATCACAGCCTTTGCAGCTTCATGGCTGTAAACAATCTTGGCACATATTACCTGATCTCTGTCATCCCCATGGTGCTGCCTGGTCTGACCGAAGACCATGTTCTCACTGACATAAGGCAGATTGCCTATTAGTGTCTCCAGCTCCTCGGGATAAACGTTTTTACCGTTCTTCAAAACAATGACATTCTTTTTTCTGCCGCAGATAAAAATAAAACCGTCATTATCCGTATATGCCAGATCTCCCGTATGAAGCCACCCGTCCACCAAGGTTTTCGCATTTTCTTCCTCATTCTCATAATAACCCTGCATTACATTCGGTCCCCTGACTATAAGTTCTCCCACACCTTCCTCATCAGGTTCGTGTATTTTGACCTCGACTCCAGGAAGAGGCTTACCTATGGATCCGGCCCTCATTTCAAAAGGATTTTCCGCAGCGATAACCGGCGATGCCTCAGTCATTCCGTATCCCTGAATTGCAGTAATTCCGAAATCATTGAATCCTTTTATCGCTTCCGGATCTATCGCCGCGGCTCCACTTATTACCATGCGTATGTCACCTCCCAGCTGATCCAGAATGCGGGCAAATACCCTGCGTCTTATATCAATGCCGAATCTCATAAGAAATTTGGATAAGGTCAAACCAAAAGCAACCTTCTTTTCCATTCTCTCCTTCTTTACCGTCAACATTATCTTCTTATATATTGACTCTATCAGAAGCGGTACACAGAAAAAGACGGAAACCTTATACTCCACGATATTTTTTTGCAGATATCTGAGACCATCGCAAAAAGTAGTGGTTATTCCACAGGAAATCATAAGTATCTGCCCCGTCGAACCGAATGTATGATGGTAAGGCAGGAAAGCCATGTTTACATCGCCCGGTCTTAAGTCCTCAGTCAGCTGCATGGCCTCAATGTTCGACAGAATGTTGCGCTGCGAAAGCATAACAGCCTTTGACAAAGATGTGGTTCCGGATGTAAACAGATGACAGACATTGCTTCCCCATCTACAGGCAGATTCCTGTAATCGTTATTGCCGGTTTTGAGAAGGCGGTGTCCTTCTTCAATTAAAGCCGGTAAAACCTCTTCCATGGATATATATTCCTTAACCTGAGTAAGGTTGTCAGCTTTGAGTTGCTCAACCAGTTCCTTATGATCGCGGTCGTATACGAGAACATCGCTGTAGCTTCTTATGAGAGAGTTTTTCAATTCCTCGTACGGCAATCCTTTATCCAGAGGAACGGATATTCCCAGTCCTCCAAGGGTGGAGAAATAAGTCAGCATCCATTCATAACTGTTTTTGCCTATTATAGCTATACGCTTACCCAGAAATCCGCAATTAAGCATTCCCGTCCCCAAAGCTTCCGTGTCTTTTGCAAAATCGCTGAAAGACACGTGCTGATACTCTGTAATGTTTTCTTTTCTATGTTTTATGATAAAAGCATCTCTTTCTCCATAGAGTTCCATGCTTGTATTCAGCAAATTTTTGAAATCAAGGTATTTGCGGCCGCTATAAACCGGTCTGAGAGTTGCAATTCTGTCTGTCATTTCAATCCCCCTTTTATATGGTTTTGATAACTATATTACACAATTATAAAGACCCTGTCAACAATTGACACTCTGCAGTTTATATGCTATTTTTAACCTTGAGAGTTGCATCGAAAACAACTCGAAATCACTAAGAAAGGACAGCATCATGGCAAGAATAAAAACACTTGAACACTTCCGCCTGCCAAGATGGGAAGACCTGCCCACAATTGATCTCTATCTGGATCAAGTACTTGAGCTTCTTGATTCCTGGCTTGGCGACTATATATCAACGGACGGCAAAAAAATTATAACCAAGACGATGATTAACAACTACGTTAAGGAAAAATATATACCGGCTCCGATCAACAAGCGCTATGATCGTTTTGCATTGGCCAGCCTGTTTGTTATTGCCATTCTTAAACCTGTTTACACTATAGAGGAGATCTCAAGGCTGACTAAACTTGGTATCCGCTCCAGAGAACCCGGAGAGGTCTTCGACAGATTCTGTTCCACCATTGAAGAAGCTGTCGGACATGCATACTCTCACACCTCAATGCCCAAACCGGCCGACCCGGAAGATCCTCGAGACATTATCTGGAATGTATGCAATGCCTTCGCATGTCAACTTTATACCAGAAATGTATTCCTTCAACGGAAAAAGAGTCAGTAATAATCCTTATCGGTTATCATCCCTAAATTTTTAAGCTTGCATATGGTGTTTACTGCTGTAAATATTATTACAGTGCCAAGACTGGCTGTCGTGTTATCCTGATCGAATCTCGGCGAAATTTCACATATATCAAAACCTTTTAGCTTGCGTGTTCTGATTATATGCTTGATAATCGGGAGTACGACTTCAGGCTCCAGACCGATTGACTGTGTTGCACTTACCCCCGGCGCAAATGCCGATGAGAACACATCCATACATATGGTTATGTAGGTGCTTTCATAGTTGTAAAGGAAATAATCAACCTTTTCCAGTATCGATGTGTGAGTTTCGTGCCGGATGTCACGAGCCAGAACATAATTAACTCCCAGTTGATCGGCAGTTTTGAAAAGGCTTACGGTGTTACTGTGCTTCTGGATGCCAATAGGCAGATATCCGTATTTTATGCCTCTGTCTTCACATATATCCGCAATCTGCCTGAACATAGAACCGGAGGAACTGCCATTGTCGTAAGGCCTTAAGTCGAAATGGGCATCAAAGTTAATGATTCCAATATCAAGCCCGGCATCATGTGCCAGATGTCCTTTATAATGTCCGAATGTCGTCTCATGACCGCCTCCCAGAACTATCGGAAACAGGTTAAGAGACAGAATTCGCTCAACAGCCCTGCCCAGCAAAGCCTGCCCTTCCTCCATGGGAATATCCTCACAGATAATATCTCCTGCATCAAAGAGTTTCACCGAATCCATAAAAGTACACGGCAAATTGGACATCTGCTTCCTTATAAAATCAGGTGCCAGTGCCGCACCTTCTCTTCCCTTATTCCTTCTCACTCCCTGCTCACTGCAGAATCCGATAAAAGCAAATCCCTGTTCCCCTTCAAACGGCTCGTGATTTACGTTTAAATCCAGCTCCTTAACCCACTGATGCCATCTGAAAGTATCATAATCATCCGTACTGTCCACACGACCCGACCAGCTTCCCATTGCGCTTACATAATTATTCAACATAATCTTACCCTTCTGTTTACATCTCAAAATCCTCAAAATCCTCTTTCAGAAAATGCACAGCACCATCAATATCTTTCTTTCTCAGACATTTAATGATGTTGACATGATGCTTCATATCTCTCGGAAACGATATACTGCTCCACTTGTCCCAGTAGAACTGAGCATAGGCACGGGTAAGTACTGTCAAAGCACTCTTCAGATTATCATAGGCAAATTCATTGCCATAGAATGATATGAGTTCCAGATGAAATTGTACATTGTAATCCCAGTGTACCCAGAAATCATCTTTGGCCTCCTGGGAAGAACATCTCTTGTTAATGTCCCTCAGGCGGTCAATCTGTCCCTTGGTAATCCTGCCGATGCTGCCCCTTAAAGCGCCGGTTTCAAGAATCAATCTGTAATCCAGGATGTTACGGATATCGTCCTTGGTCATCTTCACTATTTCGTATCCGTATCTCGGTCTCGACACCAGAACTCCCTCGCTGCAAAGCTGCACCAGAGCTTCTCTCACAGGTGACTTGCTGACATTGTATTTCTCAAGCAATTCCTTCTCTCTGAGAATGTCCCCTGAAGAGTAGACACCGGCAATAATATCATTGAAGATTGCCTTATATACTTTTTTAGTAATAGTCTCCTGCATTGTACCTCTCCCGCTGATTGAATATTACCATACGATTTGATTTCAGTAAATCTCATTTTGACATTTAATATTGCTTCTGATATGATTAGTAAAATTATTAGCGGTGATTTAAGGGGGGTGAAACATTTATGATACAGACCGATTGCAGCAGATACTGCGAACTGCTCAAAAGGGAACTCCTGCCTGCTCTCGGCTGTACGGAGCCGGGAGCATTAGGCTACGCTGCTGCAAAAGCGGCAGAAGTGCTGGGGGACTTCCCCGAACGCTTGGATATTTACTGCAGTGCAAACATCATAAAAAACGTAAAGAGTGTTAATGTTCCCAGCTCCAAAGGGATGAAAGGAATCGCTTCTGCTGCGGTTCTCGGGCTGATTTCCGGGAATCCCGACGATTCACTGGAAATATTCAAACTGGCTGACGATGCCGCTATTGAAAAAACAAAGAAGCTGTTGGAAGAAGGATTTTGCCGGATTCACCTGAAGGAAGACGAGGGGAGCCTCTATATAAATGCCATCGCCACTCGCGGAGATGATTCTGCCGGTGTTATCATCAGGGATACCCATACAAATATAACGGAGATAAACAGGAACGATGTCATCCTCTTCAAGGAGAATGACGCAGTTCACGTGAATTCCGTTGAGGGATATGGTGACTTCATTACTGTTGAAGGAATCATGGATTATGTGGAGTCTGCTGACTGGAACTGTCTAAAAGACATGATGGAAGTTCAGGTTGATGTTAATACTGCCATCGCCGAAGAAGGACTTAAGGGTGATTACGGTTCAAGTGTGGGAAAGACTTTGCTCGGAGCATACGGTGACGACGTCAAGGTTAGAGCCAAAGCAAAGGCCGCAGCGGGATCGGACGCCCGTATGGGCGGCAGTTCAATGGCGGTTATAATCAACTCGGGAAGCGGTAATCAGGGAATAACCTTGACCGTGCCTGTTGTGGAATATGCCGAAGAGCTGGGTGTCGGCGAAGAAAAGATGTACAGAGCGATGGCAATCGCCAATCTTGTTTCCATTCATATCAAGAGCCGCATCGGCAAACTAAGTGCATTCTGCGGAGCAGTCAGTGCCGCCTGTGGCGCAGGTGCCGCCATCACATATATGGAAGGCGGCGAATATGAGGATATCTGTTCTACAATAACGAGCACCATCGCCAATGTGGGCGGTATCGTATGTGACGGTGCCAAGGGGTCATGTGCAGCCAAAATAGCATCTTCAATTGATGCTGCAATAATGGCAAATGAAATGACAAAAATGGGTCGCTGTTTTCCCGCTTGTGACGGTATCGTCGGTAAGGATATCGAAGAGACCATCGATAACTTCGGGAAAGTCGGCCGTGAAGGAATGCTCCAGACAGACTTATGCATAATGCAAATTATGCTGGGGTGCTGAGCTCATTCTATTGTGACTTTTTTCATTCTCTGCGCTTTCTTCGGTTTGTCTTTAAAATCTCTGGGAGCCTTAACGATGGTATCGGCAATATCGAGCCCCTCTGTTATTTTTCCGAAGGCGGCATACTGTCCGTCGAGATGAGGCGCATCTGCAACCATTATAAAAAATTGTGAGCCGGCTGAATTCGGTGCCATGCTTCTTGCCATGGAGAGAACACCCTTGGTATGCTTAAGGTCGTTCCGGAATCCATTGAGATTGAATTCTCCTTCAATTTGCCATCCCGGACCGCCTGTTCCCTCTCCCTTAGGACAGCCTCCCTGAATCATGAATCCCGGGATTATTCTGTGAAAGATCAGACCGTCGTAAAAACCGCTTTCAACAAGCTTGATAAAATTCTCAACTGTCTTCGGTGCGATTTCCGGATATAGTTCGCCTCTCATGATATCACCGTTCTCCATTTCAATTTTTACATACTTCATAGTTTACCCTCCATATCATTAATCGCCTGTCATTGCTATGGGCGAATTTTAAACACTTCGTATTCACTTTTCCCTTCGAGTATTTCCCATATTTCATCTGTCAGGTATCCGGGATAGACATGAGGCAGGCTGCCTATTTCCTCCCTTGTAAGGAATCTGACATCCATCAGCACCTGCTCGTCCTCACCTAACTCGGGATCTGTTCCCAAAACAGGTATATCTCCCGGATTAAAAGCATCATCTGAAATCAGGTATCCTCTGAAAAAATTAACAAACCTCTGCCCCCTGTCGGAAACTTCCTCCACATGCCATATAAGTTCCCCGATGCGAATATCCAGTCCCGTTTCCTCCTTAACTTCGCGAACGGCCGCTTGGACGGAGTTCTCATTGTCTTCGATTCCGCCGCCGGGCGGCATCCATATTTCACGATTCTCATGCCGCTGCTTCAGCATGAGCATTCTGTTCTCCCTGTCCTGCAAGATAACGCGTACTCCACCTGCCCACATAAACTTCTCCTATCCGATTTCCGGCATAAACCCGTAGATCATCGATCCTGCTGCCGCCATAATAAGCATAATCCATGCAGGATTGATTTTGCAAACACCCGTAAACAATATTGAAATGACAAAGATACCTATGGGAATCCAGTTATAATAATCTATCTCTGCCATCTGTGCGGACACAATTGACCCCTTAACCAGTACACCGTCGGCAATAAAAACCACCGCCGCTGCAATCAGTCCTATGGTTACGGGTCTGATGCCCACAAATGCCCCTTTTACGTATCTGCTGTCATTAAACCTGTCAAGCAGTCTTATCACAATAAGCATTATTATAAAACATGGCATAGAAACTCCGATTGTCGCCACTACAGCTCCCGGAATTCCTGCAAACCCCAGACCCGCATAGGTGGCAGCATTTATGGCGACGGGTCCCGGTGTCACCTGCGACAGTGCAACCATATCCGAAAATTCTTTTGCCGTCATAACACCGACTTCCTGCACACTCTGGTATATGAGCGGCAGCATGGCATTTCCTCCGCCGAATGAAAACAGCCCGATTTTGAAAAACACAAGAAACAGGGTGATAAGCGCACTCATTTTCGCACCTCCCTGCGCCGTCCGTAAATAACAACACCAAGTACAAGCCCGATAATTATCATAAGTATGGCAGTAACATCAAAAAATCCCACTGCCAACAGCGACACTAGGCTGAGAAATATCGTAAATCCTTTGGCGGAGCTGTCTTTTATAACTTGCTTGAGCAGCTTGACAGCCGTGACGATTATCAGACCGCAAACCGCAGCCTTGATACCTATGAATGCACCTTCCACGAAAGGATTATCTCCGATTGCATCAAGGAATGCCAGTGCAATCACAATAGCAAGAAAGGCAGGCAGCACTACACCGAATGTTGCAACGGCAGCTCCTGCAAAACCTCTCTGTTTATGACCTATAAATGTCGCCATATTTACAGCAATAACCCCCGGCAATGTTTGCCCCAAAGCAATGCAGTCCAGCATTTCTTCCTTATCAAGCCACTTCTTTTCAACCACGGCAATATGCTGAAGATGGGGAATCATTGCAGAGCCTCCTCCTATGGTAATGGCACCGACTTTGAAAAATTCCCAAAAAAGCACGATGTACGCTAAAGCCGCGGCTCTCAGGCCGCGGGTTCTTTTTTTATCTCTTTCAGAAGAAATTTCTTCCGTCCTTTTCTTCATTGACTGTCCTCACAGCTTTTGCAATGCCGTCGTCCACCGTAAGTTCGACTTTCTCGGCATCACGCCTCATCTTATATTCAATCAGACCTTCCCCCGCTCCTCTTCCCACCGTTATTCTGATTGGAATGCCTATCAGGTCTGCGTCCTTAAATTTAACGCCCGGTCTTTCCTTTCTGTCGTCCAATATAACCTCGACGCCGGCCGCCTGCAATTCATCGTAGATTCTGCCGGCAACAGCTGCCTGTTCTTCATCCTCAGGTTTCATGAGGGTTATTATCACATGATAAGGAGCCACCGACATCGGCCATATTATACCGTTTTCATCATGGTTATGAGGCATATCGATAATGGCCTGAAAGGTTCTTGAAACGCCAATACCGTAGCAGCCCATTACAATTGGATGATCCTGCTGATTCTCATCCTTAAAAGTCGCACCCATCGCTTCTGAATACTCGGTTCCCAGCTTGAATATCTGACCCACCTCAACCCCGCGGGCATGCTTGATAGAAGCACCGCATACGGGACATGGGTCTCCCTCTTTAAGGCTCTTTATGTCAGTCACGATATCCGCTTCATAGTCGCGGCCGTAGTTGATATTCTTAATGTGATAGTTCTCTTCACAAGCTCCGGCACAGAGATTCTTCAGCCCCGGAATTTCCGAATCGACTACAATTTTGCAGTCATGTAACCCAACAGGTCCTGTAAATCCGCCGACGCATCCGCATGCTGCTGCCATCTTATCTTCGTCGGCAAATTCTATTGCATATTCGTGAACACCCAATGCGTTAATCAGTTTGGTCATGTTCAGATCCCTGTCGCCGCGTAAAAACGCCGCAACATACCCATCAACTTCATCTTCCTCATTGTAGGTAACGAAAAGTAAAGCTTTTAAAGTCTGCTTCTCATCAATCCCAAGGAAATTTGCAACCTCCTCGATGGTTTTAGTTCCCGGTGTATGCACTTTCTCAAGAGGCAGCATTTCGGCATCATCCGCCTCAGCATCCACACATTCCGCCTTTTCGATTGTTGTTGCCATGTTGCAGCTGTCACAGTAGCATATCTGGCTTTCACCGTATTCGCAGAGAGCCGTAAACTCGTGTGAACCTGTTCCTCCAATAGCACCGTTGTCCGCTTCAACCGGTCTGAAAGTCAATCCGCATCTGGTGAATACTCTGCTATATGCATCATGCATCTCATTGTAGCTTTCATCAAGTCCCGCTTCATCTCTGTCGAAAGAATAATTGTCCTTCATGATAAAATCACGGGAACGCATCATCCCGAAACGGGGACGCGCTTCATCTCTGAATTTATTTGATATCTGATATATCTGTATCGGCAGCTGTCTGTAAGATGTAATATCATTTCTGATCAGATCCGTGAAAACTTCTTCGGCAGTAGGTCCCAGGCAGAAGCCTCTGTCATTTCTATCATTTAATCTCCACATTTCCGGACCGTATGCACTCCACCTGCCGGATTCTTCCCACAGTTCCCCCGGCTGAAGCACGGAGGTTCTTATCTCCTGTGCCCCCTTGGCATCCATCTCCTCTCTTACTATCTCTTCGATCTTCTTAATCGTCCTCCAGCCCATTGGCATGTAGCTGTATATTCCTGCGGCGGTCTTTTTAATCATTCCGGCTCTCAACAGAAGTATATGGCTGGGAATTTCAGCCTCGTTCGGTACCTCGCGCAAAGTCTTGAAATACGTTCTTGATAATTTCATTTATGTATTATTCTCCTCTATCTGTATAGTGAAACCACAACTTCACAGGCGATGCCGTCACCTCTTCCGACAAACCCCAGCTTCTCCGTTGTAGTTCCCTTTATATTAATTCTGCTCTTTTCAACATCTAAAACTTCGGCTATATTGGTTGTCATCTCCTCCAGGTAAGGTCTGATCTTGGGTTTTTCCGCAATAACGGTTATATCCACATTGCCGACTTTATAGAAATTCTCATCCAGAGATTCCTTTACCCTGGACAGCAATATCAGACTGCTTATGCCTCTGTATTCATCATTGGTGTCCGGGAAGTGCCTGCCTATATCTCCCAGCCCGGCAGCACCGAGCAAAGCATCCATAAGAGCATGTGTAAGCACATCTGCATCGGAGTGACCCAGAAGTCCCTTCTCGTACGGTATGTCCACGCCGCCAAGAACCAGCCTCCTGCCATTCACCAGGCGATGAACATCTAATCCTATTCCAACTCTGTTATCCATCGGCAAATCCTCTTTTGTTGTAATTTTAATATTACCGTAGTCTCCATCAACCATTTCCACCTCATATCCTGCCCACTCTACTACAGATGCGTCATCTGTCCCGTAATACCTGTCATCATAGGCCTTGTTGTAGGCGTCTATCAGAATGGATTTCTTAAATCCCTGAGGAGTCTGAACCTGAAAATAATCGTTTCTGTCAACGGATTCGCTGTGACTCATATCCCCTTGAGTCCCAATCTTTCTCACGCTGTTAGTCATAGCGACACATGCAACTGCGGCACCTTTTTCCTCTGTTGCTTTCAGTACATTTAGAATAACTTCCTCACTGACAAATGGTCTGGATGCGTCATGAACCAGCAAGTATTTTATGCCCGGCTTTTTTGTGTTTATTACATTAATCGCATTAAACACCGAATCCTGTCTTTCCTTGCCGCCCACAATTATATCCTCAACTTTGGTTATTTCAAAACGCTCCACAAGTTCTTCACAGAACTCCATATAGTCACTGTTGGTGACCAAAAAAATATGATCGATGGCATCCATTTCCTGAAACTTTCTCAGGGTTTTTATAATTACATGTTCACCACCGATTTTAAGATACTGCTTCGGGACAGATCCGCCAACGCGCCTGCCCCGCCCCGCAGCAGCAATTATTACCGCTGTTCTCTTGCCGTTATACATTGCGAGTTACCTCCCCACATTGCCTGCAGGCTTAGCAAATATCATTCTGCCTGCCGATGTCTGCAGTACACTCGTTACGATAACCTTTATAGTCTGACCGATGAATCCTCTGCCTTCCTCTACTACTATCATTGTCCCGTCATCCAGATAGGCAACAGCCTGATCGCTTTCCTTACCTTCCTTAACCAGAGTCAGTATCATTTCCTCCCCCGGCAAAACCACAGGTTTCAAAGTATTCGCCAATTCATTGATGTTCAGCACAGGCACTCCCTTAATCCCGGCAACCTTGTTCAGGTTGAAATCATTGGTGACAACCTTGCCGTTCATAATCTGAGCAAGTTTCAGCAGCTTAACATCAACTTCAGGAATCTCATCCAGTGATTTTTCGGAATCGGTGTTGTATATTTCCACACCATATTCTTCCTGTATTTTGTTCAATATGTCCAATCCTCTTCTTCCCCTCTGTCTTTTCAGAGCATCTGAAGAATCTGCGATATGTCTCAGTTCAACAAGTACAAATTCCGGAATCACAATCGCGCCTTCGATAAATCCGGTCTTTAGTATGTCATATATTCTACCGTCAATTATTACGCTTGTATCCAGTATTTTCGGCGTCATTTCAGCCTTATGCCTTCCGCCCCTGCCCGATCCTGATGTCTTCTTTGATGCAAGCACCAGTGCAGTCAGCTCCTTTGCCTTGCTGTTAGCGATAGTTGCCCCCAGAGTTCCCATGAATACATAGGTTATTATGTTGAGTATGATATTCAGCACAGGAACATTGATGTTGCTGTATACTCCACGGCTGATCAAAAACGCAATAAACAGACCTGTGAGTAATCCGATGGTCATGGTTACCAAGTCGTTAACAGATATGCCTTGAAGGTCAGATTCCAGATTTGTTGCAACTTTCTGGCTCCCTTTTCTGAATGCAGGGAAGAGTCTGTAAAAAAATAATCCGAATATAATTGCGAGCGCAGCGGCAATAAAAATGTCTTCCGCCAGCGAGAAACTTTCATCCCACTCTATGCCCTTCAGTGCAACAATATACTTGATCAGCTTGTAAATGCCATATCCGAGAATCATACCGATAATAGTGATAAGACCTCGTAACAGCTTTTTAAGCACAGTGTCTATCCTCCTTTCCTCAAGATTTCGCGCACACTAAATGGCTGATTCTATAATCCCTCGTGCTTCCTCTTCGGTAATGTCAATGACCAGCATAATCTCGCTCTGCAAAATCTTTCTTGCATTGGAGAGCATCTTCTTCTCTCCTGCGGAAAGCCTGTTTTCACGGTCGATTCGGGTAAGATTTCTTACAATCTCGGCAACCGATATTATGTCGCCGCTTTTGATCTTTTCCGTGTTTTCTCTGTATCTCTTGTTCCAGTTTCCTGTCATTTCGCTGGATTCAAGCTTAAGAGTTTCAATAGCTTTTTCGATTGTTGCCGCATCACATACAGGCCTGACTCCTATTTCGTCACAGTTATCCACAGGAATCATAACATTCATGTCACCGCAAGGTACATTAAGGAGATAATACTCCTTGACTTCACCAAGGATTTCACGCTTATCTACCTGTTTGATTACACCTGCCCCATGCATTGGATACAGGATTTTATCACCTTGTTTATACATAAAAACCTCCCAGTTATACGCAATATCATTATAACACAAGTTGTGATATAATGGCAAAACAACATATTCCCGACACAAAAAATATACCGCGGAGCTTTTGCTGCTACGCCCCGTGCGGAGAGAAGAAAGAGGTGTAATATGGCGAAAATTTTAATCGCTGATGACGAACAGAAAATAAGAGAAGTAATCAGAGAGTATTCCGAATTCAACGGACATGAGGTGACTGAGGCGGGGGAAGGCGTGACTGCTGTGGGGCTTTGCAAGCTCAACGATTTCGATCTGGTCATTATGGATATAATGATGCCGAAGCTGGATGGCTATTCGGCATGCAAGGAAATAAGAAAGTTCAGCAATGTTCCAATCATAATGCTCTCTGCCAGAGGTGAGGAATACGATAAGCTTTTCGGTTTTGAACTGGGTGTGGACGATTACGTTGTCAAACCTTTCAGCCCCAAGGAACTTATGGCGAGAGTCAATGCGATCCTTGCAAGAAGCAATCCTATGGAAAAAACAGATTCAAAGGTCATGACTTTTGATGGTCTTGAGATAAACATACCGGCCAGAACCGTTACGGTTGACGGTAAAAAGGCAGATCTTACCCCCAAGGAATACGACCTGCTGTTCTATCTTGTGGAGAACAAGAATATCGCACTGTCTCGGGATAAGCTCCTTTCGGACATCTGGGGTTACGACTTCTACGGAGATGATCGCACCATAGATACTCATATAAAAAATTTGAGGAGCAATCTGGGAGAATACCGCAAACATATAGTGACATTGAGGGGAGTAGGTTACAAATTTGAAGCTTAAGATTGACCGAAACAGCATCAAGTTCAAAAGCTGGCTATACTTTGTTCTCTTCGCCGCCTTGCTTATGGCGGCTCTTTGGATTGTCCAGGTTCTTTTTCTCAACAATTTTTACGGTGTCATGAAGACAGCACAGACTAAGGGTGTGGTTAAAGAAATTGAATCCTCCTTTAATCATCACAAGCACAGCGATTTTTTAACCGATGTGGCAGCTATTTCGGAGTCCTACGATATGTATATCTATGTTGTTTCCTATGACGGAAAAACTACATACTTCAGCCCATCTGATACAACCGTAGCACGCACACCGGGGTTTGAAGTGGATGAAAACCCCGGCAGAACCGGAGAGATGCTCTTCTCTTCACAGATACAGAAGTTAAACAAGCGGATGATTCAAACGGGAGAAGCCGCATCACTTAAAATAATGACTTCCGCAGGTCAGGAAATTCTTGCCTACGGAAATGTCTTAACGTCAAAGAGAAATGACCCCCTTATTGTATATATCTTCTCTCCTCTGTGGCCGATTACTTCAACGGTAAAAATTCTTGTCAATCAGCTTCTTGTCGTCACCATTATATCACTGGTTCTGGCATGTCTTATTTCATTTTATTTTTCAACCCGAATAACAAGACCTATACGAAGGATAACATACTCGGCCGAGCGCCTGGCCGAGGGGGATTACGGAATAGTGTTCAGGGGCGGAGATTACACTGAAATAAACCGACTTGCAGATACGCTGACCGGTGCCTCCATTGAACTGGAAAAATCCGACATGATGCAGAAGGATCTTATCGCCAATGTATCTCATGACCTGCGCACCCCGCTGACCATGATTCGTTCATATGCGGAAATGATTCGTGATCTCTCCGGCGAAAATCCTGAAAAGCGCGATAAACACCTGAAGGTAATCATTGATGAATCTGATCGTCTTAACGCCCTTGTTGAAGACCTTCTCACCGTATCCCGAATGCAATCCGGAAAGATGACTCTCGAGAAAAAGGAATTCAACCTGACCGAATGTATACGGAGCGTACTGAACACTTACAGGGTTATGGAGGATTCCGACGAGTATACATTTGAATTTGACTGTCCGTCTTCCTTCATTGTTAATGCCGATGAAGACAAAATCAAACAAGTTGTATCCAACCTTGTAGCAAACGCAATCAAATTCTGCGGTGATGACAAGCTCATTACCATTTCATTGGACCGTCGCGGCAAAAACGTAATATGCCGTGTGTCCGATCACGGGGCAGGCATTCCTGCAGAAGAACTGGAACATATATGGGAACGTTACTACAGCTCAAGCTCAAACACCGTTCGGGAAGCCGAGGGTACCGGTCTGGGGCTTGCCATATGTAAGGAAATTCTTTCTCTGCATAAGTCCTCATTCGGTGTGGAAAGCACACTGGGCGAGGGCAGCACCTTCTGGTTTCAGCTTAATCTGGTGCGGATTGAAAAGTGAGTCGGAAGAATTACTTCAGCTCCCTGATATTTCTTACACCGCCCAGCTGAATGTTGTCCGATGATACACGAGTCCGTTCCACATTTTTTATAGGCATAATTATCTTTTTGAAGCCGAGCCTCTCGGCTTCTTTTATTATCTTGTCTCCATTGTGAACAGCACGCAAATCCCCCGTTAGTCCGATTTCGCCAAGCACCAGAGTTTTGCTGTCCATTGTAACGCCGCTATATGAAGAATATATGGCCATCGCCACCGCCAGATCGGTATATGTCCCTTCGGGTCTGATACCACCGACAATGTTCACATATACATCCTGATTTATCAGTTTCAGCCCCATCTTCTTCTCCAGAACGGCTATTATCATATTCAGCCTGGAGTTATCGATTCCTATAGCTGTTCTTCTGGCAAATCCTATATTGCATTCGCTTGTCAGCGCCTGTACTTCAAGTATAAGCGGTCTGGTTCCTTCATATACTGCAGTTGCAACAGCACCCTCGGAATTTCCCCCCATTTCCTCCAGCAGCACACCGGACAGATTTTTCACCTCAATCAATCCCTCTTCAGCCATTTCAAAGGCTCCGATTTCACTGGTAGTTCCGAACCTGTTCTTCTGAGCACGCAAAATTCTTAGCTCATGACTCCTGTCGCCGATAAAGCTGAGTACGCAGTCAACCATGTGTTCAATAATCCTGGGACCCGCCAGCTCCCCGCTCTTGGTAACATGAGCCACTATAAACACCGGAATGCTCATTCCCTTCCCTATATTCATCATTTCATTGCAGCAAGCCCTGACCTGGGATACGCTTCCCGGCGCCGAGTCCAAGTCGGAACTGTACATGGTCTGAATTGAATCTATTATAATAAATTCCGGCTGCATATCCCTGCACGCAAGTGCCGTATTCTCTATATTTGTCTCAGCCATAATCATCAGATTATCACTTATTTCCGATTCTCCGCCGCAAACCCTGTCAGCCCGCATCTTTATCTGTTCCTCCGATTCCTCCCCGGAAACATAGAGTACCTTACCCTTAGCCGCAGCAATTCGGGCCGCAGCCTGAATGATCAAGGTTGACTTTCCTATCCCCGGCTCACCCCATACAAGCGTCAGAGAGCCGGGCACCAGCCCTCCGCCGAGAACCCTGTTCAACTCATTTATCCCCGTATCAATTCTGCCTGTTTCTCCTGAAACAACATCTCTGAGTTTGGATGGTTTACGTCCTCTCGCTGTCCTTCTCCGCTTGTCCTCCTCGATAAACTTCGGGACTCTCTCCTCGACCATGGCATTCCACGTTCGGCAAACGGGACACTGACCGACCCACTTGGAGCTTTCACTGCCGCACTCCTGACATACAAACACCGTTCCTTGTTTTTTTGCCATATAAATACCTCTTTATATCCTTTGTGAACGTTTGTTCTTTTTATATAATACCTCTGTTTCACCTGCAATGCAACCCTTTATTCTCTTTATTTGCCGGACAAAAAGAGGCTGCCGCAATATTCACTTAATGCAGCAGCCCCCCTATTGGTATATTCAGCCGGTATTTTTATTTTGCAGCTTCCTGCTCTTCATTGTACTCTGCAATAATCTTCTGAGCCAAATTGCCGGGTACTTCTTCATAACGCTCAAACTCCATTGTGAATGTTCCTCTCGCCTGAGTCATTGATCTCAAAACGATAGCGTAGTCAAAGAGTTCCGCCTGAGGAGCTTCTGTCATCAGCTTCTGTCCGCCTACGATTGGTTCCATTCCCAGAACTTTGCCGCGGCGTTTGTTCATGTCACCCATTACATCGCCTACATAATCATCCGGAACAATTATTTCCAGCTTCATTACGGGCTCCAGCAGACAAGGCTTGGCTTCGGAGATGCCTTTTTTGAACGCCAGAGAAGCAGCAATCTTGAATGCCATTTCATTGGAGTCTACTTCATGATATGAACCATCATAGAGGATGGCCTTAAAATTTACAACTTTATAGCCGGCCAGAGGACCCTTGTCCAGGCTTTCTCTAAGTCCCTTTTCAACTGCGGGAACATAATTCTTAGGAACGGAACCTCCGAAGAGTTCCTCACCGAATTCGAATTCTTCCGCTGAAGGTGAAAACCTGATATGAACATCACCGTACTGACCTGCACCGCCGGTCTGCTTCTTGTGCTTACCCTGAACATCGGAAGTACCCTTGATTGTTTCTCTATATGCTATCCTCTGAGGAACACTCTCGATATCCACGCCGAACTTTTCTTTCAGCTTAGACTTGATGATATTCAGCTGAATTTCACCCTGACCTCCAAGCAGAGTCTGACGAGTTTCGGCGTTGTTTTCCAGAACAACCGAAGGATCTTCTTCCATGAGCTTCCTGAAGCCTGTGCCCATCTTTTCATCATCACCCTTCTTTGCAGGAATTACAGCCTGATAGAGAGTCGGTGCCGGGAAGTCGATTGCCGGGAACCTGATTATGTTCGCCTTTTCGCAAAGAGTATCACCGGTCTTCGTATACTGAAGTTTACCGATGGCTACTATATCTCCGGCAACTGCTTCAGGCGCATCCTGATGCTGATTACCTCTGGCAAAGAAGAATGAACCGAGCTTTTCTTCCCTTTCTGAGTTTGCATTATATACAACCTGACCTGACTTCAATGTTCCCGAAATAATCTTTGCCAGTGAAATCTTGCCGAGGAACGAATCCGCAATTGTCTTAAATACCAGAAGCGATGGGCTTCCGGCAGGGTCACATGCAACTTCTATATCATTGCCTGTTCCGTCAACTGCAGGATATGGTTCGTGATCAGCCGGCTTAGGTACGAAGTCAATAAACTGCTGAAGGACTTCGTTGATTCCGTCTCCGGTGAGCGCCGAACAGGTGAATACAGGAACAATATCTCCTGTTCCGATGGCCTTTGAAAGACCCGCGGCAAACTGTTCGTCCGTAAGTTCCATGTTCTCCAGATATGCTTCCATGAGCTCTTCATCTGATCCCGCAATTTCCTCCTCCATGGCTTCTCTGTCGTCCAGAGTAACAACGGATGATCCGAACTTTGCCTTAAGCGATTCTATTACTTCGTCCAAATCAACGTTTTCTTTATCCGTCTTATTGATCAGGAAAAACCTCGGAACTTCGAATTTCTTGCAGGAATCCCATGCTTTTTCAGTACCGACCTGTATGCCTGAAGATGCGTCAACAATAATAGCCGCTGCTTCAACTGCTCTCAATGCAGAGTTTACTTCCCCCACGAAGTCAAAAAATCCGGGGGTGTCAAGGAAGTTGATCTTAACTTTATTGAATTCAATCGGTACTGCTGTTGTACTGATTGAATATCCTTTTTCAATTTCCATCTTGTCATAGTCGGAAACGGTGTGTCCGTCTTCAACTCTGCCAAGTCTGCTTATAACGCCTGTTGCCAGTAATGCTGCTTCAAGAAAAGTGGTTTTACCGCAGCCGCCGTGCCCTAACAACGCAACGTTTCTAATGTTTTCGCTTTTATAGCCCTTCATCTATTGAGACCTCCATAAATATTTTAGTAATATACTTCGGTCATTATATCACCGAGACGGGCTCATCGCAACGATTTTCGCATTTAATTGTCGACAGTTAACACCTTATTACCGGCGTCTTCCCGAGCATTTTGCAAAACCCCGGTATAACACCGACAAAGTGCCGATCATCAGGATTAACAGGGCAGCCGTCGGCATATTATCACCCGTTTGCGGGGTATGGTTCCTGCGCTCCAACACTCTGATTGTCTGTGCTTCATCATTAATGTCCTCATGTGCCGCCAGCAGGTTGTCACCGAAATAAAGACTCTCGAAAGCTACAATCTCCCGACCCGCCAGAATATCGCTGTCAATATCGAACTCAACACAGGCCGTGCCGGAAGACTCCTCCGGAACAAATACCGTTTCTGAAGACAGTTCTTCAAACGGCTCACCTGTCTTTTTATCCACAAGCTTTCCCTTAAGAATGTATTCCTGTCCCGGCTCCAGACCGGCATATGTGACTGTATCCTCAATAATTACTTCTCCCTGTTCATAAAAGGATTGCGTACCGCTGTCCTTTTCAACCGCAGATGTTTGCAATGAAATCTCTGCCGGGCTTTCCTTTACACTCACTTCCTCTTCCCCGGTGTTCAAACTGATGTCGTAAATTTCCGAATCCAGGACAAAACCGCGGGGAGCCTCCTTCTCTGCAACGCTGTATTCCCCATAAGGCAGATCCCGCAGAACTCCTTTACCGTTCGCATCTGTTGTCAGCACCCCTGCATGTTCGCCGGTTTCCCGGCAAGTTACCTCATACCGCGCACCCTCCAGGGAATAGTATTCATTGCTCCCCGTGATTGCTTCGTCTGATGAGCTCTTGTTCAAAACCAGGTCTCCAAACTTTACCCACTCAATGTTAAATGATGCTGACGCATAATCTTTCAGTCCGAAGATTCTGTCCTGCTTGTTGGTTAGGTGCAGCAAATAGGGCTGCGTTGTGCTTATGGCCCCTTTCATTACCGGAGAGCTATATGTACCTCTTACCGAAGCCGGAGCGGAAAAACGGAAGGACTCCCCGCCATGCACTTTAATACCCGCCTTGCCTGAATCAAAGATGTCGGCAGAAGCGGCATCCAGACTACTGTTATCCGCTCCCGCGGCATACCTGTACATGGTTACACCTTCTGGCACATTAACACGAATATAGTTTTCGTCTCTGTTTGCTAAAAGTGTAATAGGGGGTGTTATCTGGCACCCTTTATCGAACTTCCACTCTGCTATCACTTTTTCATCGCTTAGCTTTAATGCCGCTTCGCTGTTCGGATCAGGCCATTTCTTTATTTCAGCCAACAACTTTTTTACATTCTTTTTCGTTTCTTCAGAGCATCCGCGAAAAGCGAAACTGTTTTTCTTTTCCCCATCGTAAAGAAAGCTTAACATGAGATGGCACAGTGCATATCTGCCGTTATTATCATTGTAATACTCCTGCATATCCAAGCTGTCAAGGTATGCCTTTGTTCTCTCATTGTATCCCGGGTATCCATAAGAGTAATGCAGAGCCTTTCTCATCTTCTCGTTATTATAGGCATTCACTTTCTGATTTGCTCTTTCATCTCCTTTCAGTTTAGGCTGTATACAGTAGGCAACGGCCGTCATATCTCCACAGGTTGCCTTGAAATAATTTGTTCTGAAGCCCTCGCGTTTTATCAGTCTTTTCTTATCAATGGTTACTGTTGCCGAAGGCTTTGCGGATCCCTCAAAGATGACAACGTCACCTGCACTTTCCATTTCTTCAACAGTTTTTGCCGAACTGCTGTCAGCACCGATTACATCAACCTGTTCTCCGGCGGCATCAACCGTTTCGACATTAACCGTTTCGGCATAAACCTGCGGTTCCGCTTCAAACACAATTAGTCCGCTGAGAACAAATAAAAGCGCAATAAAAACAGCTATCCCCCTGTGAAAGCCTCCGATATAATTTCTAATCATAAAAAACCTCCTTTTCTCTTCTCCCTTTATTTTCTATAATACCCATTTATTTCCATTATGTCAATGTCTTTTTACAATAAAAAGCGACCCCGAAAGGTCGCTCAAAATATTCCTCTGATTTAAGCTTTTCTGGTACTAAGCAAGAAAGCGCTTCCTATTGCGGCGAATGCCAGCAACATCACAAAAACAGGCATATATGAACCGGTTGCGGTAAGTATTGCACCGGCCAGAGTTGCAACAAATGATGTCGAAATCAGTGTCAGATTAGTTATGCTGAAGTTAAGAGCATAGTTCTTTTCGCCGAAGAACAGTTTGGGATATACCGCAGAAGTTGTCGGACATAGACCATAGCTGAAACCACAGAGTAACAGAGCAATAATCCCAAGTATCTCGGCACCGGTTATGATTGCCATTATTCCGGCAACGGGGGCTATTACCACAGATATGGATATAAACCACTGCGTTGCGGGAAGCGATACCCTGTCGTAAATGGCACCGGCGGATATTCTGGCCAGCCCGTTACAAACAGACAGTATGCCTACTATTGCAATAGCCAGCGTCTCCTCCGTTCCCATAAACACAGCGAAATCCTTTGCGAAGCTTATTGCGACATTGCCAATGGATGCCAAAAGTGTTAATGCGATAAATATCTTCCAAAATGCTAATCTCCTGAGCATTTCTCCGGAAGTCATATCCCTTGAACCCTGTATGGGTGCAGACGTTGCCGCACCTGCGGATTTGATCCTTTTTTCCGGGGGTTTTGCGTTGATCTCTCCCTGATGCGGGCGCCTGACAACAAGTCCGAAAACAAATACCACAGCGGCCATCACCGCCCCGAGAAGCACATAAGTGCTTCTCCACCCGAAGTCCTGATTGGCAATCAGGCTGCCGGCAAGTCCTCCGAATATGAGAGTACTGAAGCCGAAGCACATTAGCATGATTCCGGAGCTGAGACCCTTACGGTCAGGAAACCATTCTCCTATGGTGGCAATTGTAGTGTTGTAGAGCACACCGATTCCGATGCCGCCAAACACTCCGTATGCCAAATAGAGCAGCCAGATGCTTTCTGTCGAAACCCTTGATGCAAGGAAGAAACCTGCAAAAACAAGTACCGCACTTACAAACAGCCTCGGTTTCGGCGAAAATCTTTTTGACAGAAACCCGGAAATAAGACCGCCGATTGCAAAGCAGCATATTGTAACCGTGAAGTTAAATGCCAGCTGTGTCGGGTTCCATCCGAATTCCTCTGCCAGAGGGGATTTAAGTATTGACCATGAGTAGATTATGCCTCCGAGCAGTAATGTCAACGAGCCGAATGCAAGAAATATCCATCTTATATTGTTATTCATTTTATTCACCTACATTTCCATCTCAACTGTCTTTGCCACAATGGCCTCTGCATTGTATCTCTTGCGAAGAACAGGTTTTTCTATTTTTCCGGTCGGGTTACGCGGAACATCTGCAAAGATGATTTTGCGTGGACGCTTGTATCTGGGCAGTTCGAGACAAAAATCCTCGATCGCCTCCTCATATACGTCGCGGCCCTCTTTAAGTTCGATAATAGCCGCAGCGATTTCTCCCAGCCGTGAATCCTGTAGACCGATCACTGCAACATCCTTGATGTCCTCATGCTTGCGCAGGAAATCTTCTATTTGTACCGGGTAGATGTTCTCCCCGCCGGAAATAATTACATCTTTCTTTCTGTCCACCAGGTAGATAAAGCCGTCCTCGTCCACCTCCGCCATATCACCGGTAAAGAGCCACCCGTCAGCCAGCACTTCGGCAGTGGCATCGGGGTCATTGTAGTAGCAGCTCATAAGCCCCGGACCCGAAACTGCCAGCTCTCCCACTTTACCTCTATCCACCTCGTTTTTATCTGTGTCAACAACTTTGGTTTTCCAGCCATAGCCGGCCTTGCCTATGGCACCTACCTTGTGAACATTCTCAACTCCCAGATGAACACATCCCGGGCCTATGGATTCTGAAAGACCGTAGTTTGTATCGTAATCGTGATGAGGAAACACTCCATGCCATCTCTTAACCAAGCTTGGCGGAACGGGCTGTGCGCCGATATGCATTAGTCTCCACTGATCCAGATGATATTCTTTAAGATTCACTTCGCCGCTTTCAATGGCATCCAGAATATCCTGTGCCCAGGGAACCAGCAGCCATACAATGGTGCATCTTTCTTCCGAAGTCGCTCTCAGAATAAACTCAGGCTTGGTTCCTTTAAGGATAACCGCCTTGCTTCCGGAGAAAAGGCTGCCGAACCAGTGCATCTTAGCCCCGGTATGATATAGAGGAGGTATACAAAGGAAGACATCGTTTTTAGTCTGTCCATGGTGATTCTGTTCACACTTAGCCGAGTGAGTAAGGCTGCGGTGCTTATGAAGGATCGCCTTCGGGAAGCCTGTAGTCCCGGATGAAAAGTATATGGCACCGTAGTCATCATCGGTAATGCTGATATCCGGAGCCTTGTCGGAGCAGTATTCAATATACTGGTCAAAGCTGTCTGCGAAAGTGGGACAGTCCTCTCCCACGTACAGCAAAGTCCTTATCTTTGGAACATGATCATATATTTCTTCCACACGGCCTATGAATTCGGGTCCGAATATCAATCCGCTGCAGTCCGCCTTGTTCAGACAGTATTTTATCTCCTCTGCCGTATATCTGAAATTCAGGGGGACTGCCAGTGCTCCGGTCTTAAGTATTCCGAAATATACGGGCAACCATTCAATGCAGTTCATCATCAGGATTGCAATCTTGTCACCTTTTTTCACACCTCTCGTCAGCAGAAGATTAGCAAAACGGTTTGCCTTGGCATCAAATTCCTTCCAGGTCATTTCCTTTCGCCCATATTCGTGTGGATTTGCTTCTATCAGCTCGAATTCTTTCCAAGTTCTGCGTACATTTTCCTCTACCTCAGGATTGATTTCCACCAAGCTGATGTCAAATGGAAATTCACGTGCATTTCTCTCGAGTAGTTCTGTAATTGGCATTTTTCTCTCTCCTTCTCTTGTCGCCGCCTGTGCGAGGGTCTCCATATAACAAAAGCCCCCTATCCATGTCCGGATAGAGGGCGAAATATCGCGGTACCACCTCTGTTTACCCACACCTCACAATGCAGGCCTTTACAAGTACGACATAATAATGTTTATACTCTTGTGCTGTGACGGGCACCCCCCGTTGCACCTTTGAAGCGCACAGCTCACGAAATGTATTCGGTTCACTCTCGCTGTTGTCTCGCACCACCCGACAACTCTCTGTACAGCTATCTGAGAACTTACTTCTTTTCGGTCATAGCCTTTGTTCTTTGTTTAATTATGTTGCCATTATACACACATATATTCAACAAAGCAACACTTTTTATTTTAAAATTTTTATGCTATGCGAGAGCTGCCGTTATTATAGCCATCGCATAAACTTCCTCCGCATTACATCCTCTGGACAAATCGTTAATCGGTGCATTAAGCCCCTGAAGAATAGGGCCGTAAGCATCGAATCCGCCCAGCCTCTGAGCAATTTTATATCCAATATTACCCGCATTGATATCAGGGAAAATGAATACATTAGCCTGACCTGCGACCTTGGAGCCTTTGCATTTCTTCTCCGCTACCGCAGGCGATACAGCCGCATCGAACTGCAGCTCACCGTCAATTGCCAGCTCCGGAGCCGCCTCCTGAGCCAGTTTAGTTGCCTCAACCATTCTGTCTACATCTTCTCCCGCACCGGAACCCTTGGTGGAGTATGACAGCATGGCAACTTTAGGACTAACTCCGAATATTTCAGATGTTCTTGCCGCCTCAACGGCACATTCTGCGATTTCTTCCACAGATGGTTTGATATTGATTGCACAGTCACCCATAGTAAGTATTTCAGGGGTGCTGCCGTCTCCCTTGTCTCTTGCCATGATGAAGACGGAAGACACGCTCTTGTTGCCCGGTTTTGTTTTTATCAACTGGAGAGCCGGCCTTACTGTGTCCGCTGTGGAATAGGTTGCTCCTCCCAGAAGCGCATCCGCTTCCCCCAGCTTGACCAGCATTGTTCCGAAATAATTGGCTTTGGTCAGAGCCGCTCGGCATGCTTCCTCATCCATCTTGCCTTTTCTCAGCTCGACCATCTTGTCAACCATCTCTTCCATCCCTTTATATGTTGCCGGATCCAGAATATCCAATCCCTTAATGTCAAATCCGCCTTTAGCTGCCGCAGCATTGACCTCCTCCGGATTTCCGACAAGCACAGGGGTAAGGAATCCATCCTTATTAAGTCTGGATGCTGCTTCCAGAATTCTGGCATCATTACCTTCCGTAAAGACGATTTTTCTTGGGTTGGCTTTAAGAATTTCAATTAGTTTTTCGAACATTTTCCCGTTCCTTTCTCTTATATATAAGCAATAATAATCTAATTCCAGTAGTTGCCGAAGATAATCAGCAAATAAAAGGTAGACAGCACGATGGACATAAGCATCATAGGCATGCCTAACTTCATAAACCCGATAAATGTGATAGGATATCCCCTTCTGCTGGCAATACCTGTCAGCACAACGTTAGCCGATGCACCGATGATGGTTCCGTTGCCGCCGAAGCATGCTCCGATGGATACCGCCCACCAGAGAGGCCAGACATCGATACCCTCCGCTTCCATTGTCTGGATCAGCGGGATGAGTGTTGCGACAAACGGGATATTATCCAAAATAGCAGAAGCGATTGCCGATACCCACAGCAGGACAATCATCAGTATCACAAAGTGAGTCCCCGTAGCGTCGATCATCATCTCGGCGACCATCTGAATCAGTCCGACTTTTTCGAGTCCGCCAACCACGATGAAAAGAAAAGTAAAGAAAATGATTGTCGGCCATTCAACATCATGAATTGTCTCCTCAACATCCTGTCTGCCTATAAGAATCATAATTCCGGCGCATCCTAAAGCAATGATGCTTGACTTTAATCCCAAAACATCATGAAAAGTGAAAGCTAAAGCCACCACAAACACCATAATAACGCTTTTGACAAAAAGTGAATGATTTCTTATTTCCTTCTTTTCATCCATCTGCATAATCAGCTCCATCTTTTCAGGGGCAACCTGCAGTCCTTTTTTGTAAACCAGTTTGAAACCAAGAATTGTGGCAACCATAACGACAACCACTATAGGGCCATCGTAAATCACAAACTGGATGAACGGAATATCCGCAGCCGAACCGATCATAATGTTAGGAGGGTCACCTATCAAAGTAGCGGTGCCACCCACATTTGATGCAATAATCTGAGTCATGATATAAGGAACGGGATAAAGATCCAGAGTCTTACATATACTGAATGTCATAGGTCCGATAAGGAGTACTGTTGTGACGTTATCCAGAAATGCCGAAAGTACGGCGGTGATAATCATGAAGTAAACCATGATCTTCCATGGATCCCCTTTTGCAATCTTGGCCGATTTGACAGCCAGATATTCAAAGATTCCCGAGTTCTTCATAACCGCGACGAACATCATCATTCCCAGGAGCACACCAATTGTGTTAAAGTCAATAAAACCTACAGCCTCAATAGGCTCGAGGATCCCCAGAAGAATCAGCAGAACGGCACCAATCAATGCACACGCAGATCTGTGAAGCTTCTCGGAGATTATTACACCCAGCACCAATACAAATATTGCAAGTGCGGTAATCTGTACAGCAGTCATTTCAAAATCCTCCAACTAAATAATAAGAACGACGGTGTATGTATCATATACCGTCGTTAGTATCCCATATTTAAGTTGTTCGGTCAACAATAACCCTTAATTATGACCAGTCAAAATCGTCCTTTTTTTCGGTAACCTTCCCGACGTACTGTGTTGTCCGACTGGCTCTCTCCCTGACTTCTTTTGACTCCCTGTCGGGAACAATTTGCGGTTGCCTCCAGCCATGGGTGGAGCAGCCCTCCGGATAGTTACATATCTCTTGAGGAAAATCCTCCTGTGGAGGATAGCCCTGCTGCCTGGCACGGTTCTGTGCCTCATAGTACTTCCTCTCTTTTCTGAGTCTCTGTTCCTCCCGGCGAAGCCTGTCTTCGGCAGCTTCAATCTCATGCCTCCGCTTACGCCCTTTGCTTACTTTTATTGTTATTACAATTATGAGGATAACAATTATCAGGACAATTGCCAAAATGCTCATTGCAATCAGCTTGTTTGTCAGTGCCTCTATCTCTGCCGCCTGTGCATCCTGGTAAGCTTCCATCTCCGAAATTTTCTGATAAAAAAACTCTCTTAAATTGTTCATCATGGTTTGAAAGTAAAACCCTATATCAAATGTTGATCCGCTGCTCTCCATTATTATCTGTTATCTCCTTATTATTACTGCATCTCTGCATCGTGCATTAAACCCGTTTTTAAATTACATCACAATTGTGTCGACTTTGTGAAGCATGGATGATATGGATTATAATGATGTAAATGTGTGATATATTCAGACTTTTCTAAAAAGGGGTTGTTTATGTACACACAATCATGTTAAGCTGTGTATAAGCAGTTTTTTTCTATTATTTGTAACAGGAGGACTACTTATTATGAAAAAGAACAAGTTATTATTATTCTTAACGGCATTCGTTATGGCATTCTCCATGATTGCACTTACGGGCTGCGGAGACAAGGAAGAACCGGCAGAGCCTGAAGAGGAAGCGGTTCTCACATGGGCTGATGCTGATGTTCCCGAAGATGTCCAAGCAATACGCGATGAAGTTCTCGGGTATGCTGAAAAAGGTGCTGAAGAACTGGGAACGGATTTCGGTGATAAATATGTAGCACTGATTGAATCCGGTGAAGCCAGAGATTATGCCGGGTATGATGAATTGTTTGATCCGATAAATGCTATGACTGAGGAAATCGGAGCAACCTATGTTTACACTATGTCGCCATTAGGTGATGACGGGGAACCGGTTCTTGATTCGGACGGAACAGGAAGCTTCTGCATTACCGTTGACGGCGATGCGGAAGAACCTGATGATTGGGCTACCGATTACGGATGGGAAATCCAGTTCACCGAAGCATGGGAAGGTACACCTGCGGCAGCCAGATCCGCATGGGCTGACAGCGATGAGCTCATCTGCTGGTCTGCATTTGCTCCAATCCTTGACAGCGAAGGTAACGTTGTATGCATATTGGGTATCGACTACCCTGCTAATGTAATCTTTGACTATCCTGAGTGGAACAGAGATGCGGACGAGTGGAACGGTATAGAAGAGTAAATTGGCTTATCTCATTACAAAAGCGGAGAGCATTTCCTGCTCTCCGTTTTTTCATGAGTTAATCTTTTGTATATTTTTTCTTGCCCGACAGTAATGTATAAACCCGACAACCAGCACCGCAGGGGAAATGCCCATCATAACAATTCCTATAGTTGTGATAGTATCATTGTTTATAAATTCGAAAAACCCGACTCCTGCTGCAAAAATTGCAATAGCTGTCCGCACATAAGACAGGAGCGTCTGCGAGTTTGCCAACGCTGTTCTTTCTAAGGCCAAGTCTGTTCTGTCATGCGCCATGCTGGTTCTCTCTTCAGACATGGCGGTTCGGGCATGAGCCATTTCATTCTGATCTGCAATCGGATCCATGGTGCTCAATTCGTCTTTATTGTTATTTATATTATCTTCCTTCTTATCTTCCTTCATTTGACAAGTTCTCGTCCTTACAGTCTTTCAGATGATCTCCTTGCCGCAGCACCCGTCAGTTATCCATCAACACATAGTGAGGCTCTCCACCGTTACCTACATAGAGGTCTGTCTTATTTTCGCTTTCATCATCACCAAACCCCATATAAAACTCTCCATCATCTTCATATAGCATATACCAGTAAACAACATCGTTATCAAACTCTTCGGCCTCATATTTCACATATCCCGTCTTATCCACCTCGCCATTAGCCGTATACGATGTGAATTTGCCGTCTTTGGTTATTTCCAAAGACTCTTTATTCCGGTCCCCGTCAACGTACCACAATCCGTCAATGCTGTCAAAATCTTCAATAAGATCACCTTTGCCGCCGTCATCCTGTGTTTCGATTTCCGTAGCATCGTTATCCGGTGTTTCGGCATCTTCTCCGCATGCAGAAAATGCAAATATCATTGCCAACACCGTAATAGCAAGCAAAATCTTTTTCATGTTCATGTTACTTTCCTCCTTTTTCTTTTTAAAACATCAAAGTTCTGCATCTACAAGAAGCGGTGCACCATCCAGTCCGCTGACGGAAATGGTGTAGAGCTTTGTTTCACCGTTCCTGTCCGCATATTTAATACCGATATTCGGAATTGTTTCAGGAAGTTCCATTTTTATAACCAAAGGTTTTTCCGGCGCCAGCGTCTTTACGGAAAAAAGTTCTTTATCCACATTAAAAACAAACTGATCATCATCGGTTTCCTTGTACTCAAGAGAAACAACCTTGAAATCCGTTACCGGCACTTCCGGGATAAGCAGTAGGTCTAAACTGGTTTTGATGTCTGTCACAATACATTCATGGTATTCCGGCTGCTCCACCGAATACTCCGTATTCATATATTTAATATCAACATCCGGAGAGCCATTTGTCAGATCTACAGGTTCTCCCGTATCAGCATCCTCACCTTCACCTGTACAGCGGTCAATTTTGTATAATGCAACATCAGAATCTTGTCCGTTCGCATCCTTGAAAATTCGAATGTTGACGGTGCCGTCGCCATTGTCTGCCGGATCGGTCTTCAACTTTGAATCGTCCGCTTCATTTCGAGCCGCATAGTATTCCGCAGCCCATTGACACAGTTCCTCATCGGTATAGAAGTGAAAATGTTCAGCGTCCAAAGGCGACAGAAACTCAATGGTCTCTTCGTACTGTGCTTCCCAACCCATATTGATGTGAGTTTCATCGATCACATCCACATCGCATGGCAGCGGGTCAGTCGAATCCCACATATAGAAAAGGATTTTACCGTCTTCCCCCTGCTCGTAGGTAAATGGCGCACCTGTTCCATCTGAATAGGCGGCAGTTCCGCCTGAAGATCCGTCGGCGTCAAAGAAGTAGAATTGGTCATACTCCCCTCCTGTTGCCATCCATACCCCCGGCTTAAACGGGGATGAGAATTCTTCCTGTCCCGGTGTGTCTTTGCAGCCGGTCAGCATAAGGCTGAACAGCAGCAGACTGCAAATCAATAATAGGGTCTTTCTCATTACCGGCCTCCTCTTTTATATTTCAATAATATTTATTCAACGGATTTTGCAAGTGCGCATGCCAGCTCATCCAATGCCGCAAGCGACTCCTCATTAACGGAAGAACGAATGGATACCATCGGTTCAAGTATCGTCATGTCTTTCATGGAACTGACCAGTTCATTCATCTTTTTGTTTGCTGCCGGCGCCCAGCTTCCGTTCTCAACCAGTCCTACCGTTCTGCCGGACAGGCCGTGATTTTTAATATCTATGAGAAGCCTGCTCATGTTGTCAAATATTCCTGCATTGTAAGTGGCACTGGCGAAGACAAGGGTTGAGTATTCAAATGCGCGGGAAAGGAGTTCCGAAGCATCGGTATTTGAAACATCGTAAACCCTTATATCCTTAATGCCTTTTTCGGCCAGTTTGACGGCCAATATGTCTGCAGCATTTGCCGTATGACCATAAATGGAACCATAGAAAATAGCTACAGACTTTTTCTCCGGCGTATAAGTTGCCCATTTCTCATAACGCTCCAGAAGCTGATGGAAATCCTCTCTCCAGATATGCCCATGCAGCGGCAGTATCATTTTAACATCAAGAGCTGATGCCTTTTTAAGAAGCGTCATTGTCTGAGGGCCGTACTTGCCTACAATATTTACATAGTAGCGTCTGGCTTCATCTGCCCAGTCTTTCTCCCAATCGACTTCATCGGCAAATATGTTTCCGCCCAGGGAACCAAAGGATCCGAACGCATCTGCAGAGAACAGCGCACCGCTTACACTGTCATAAGTCACCATGACCTCCGGCCAATGAACCATGGGGGCACTTACAAATGACAAAGTATGCTTCCCGAGCTCGAGTGTATCGTTTTCCTTTATTTCTACGAAATCCGCATCAAAATGATAGAAATTTTTAAGCATCTGGATAGCTTTTCGGGACGCTGCAATCACAAGACCGGGATACTTATCAATCAGCTGAGGGATGCATGAACAATGGTCCGGCTCCACATGCTGTACTACCATGCAGTCAAGCGTTCTGCCATTAAGAACATATTCCAGATTTTCAAAAAACTGAACGGTTGTCGCCTCATCGGTTCCATCCATTAGACAGGTTTTTTCATCCAAAATCAAATAATTGTTATATGACATCCCTTCCGGTGCCGGAAATGCATTTTCAAACAGCTCAATTCGTCTGTCCGAACCCCCGAGCCACCATATATCTTCTGTAACTTTTCTTACGTTGTACATTTCTTCTCCTTGCATTAATCTGCTGCTACGCTTATTCCGCTTTAACTTGTTATTTTTTCAAAATATGATGCCGGATGTTTACAAACCGGACAGATGAAATCTTCCGGCAGAATCTCACCCTCGTACTCATATCCACAGATGCTGCACCTCCAGATGGTCTTTCCTTCTTTTGCTTTTTTAGCTTCCGGCTTCGGTTTGATTTTGCTGTGGTAATAATCGTAAGTTGCCGACGGTACATCAGAGAGTACCTCCATTGCCGTAGGCAAACCGACAAACAGAGTATGTGATCCCAAATCAAGTGTTTGCTGCACTTCTATGGAAAAATAAGCATTTGTACCGATCGTTATATAATAGATTCCGTTTTCGGCACGAACGCATTCCTCAAATCCCTCAAACTTGTCGACATTTCTTCCGGACTGAAATCCGAATCGTTTAAATATGTCAAAAGAAACATCCTGCGAAATAACAGAAATATTAAACCTCTTTGCACCCATAATCATATCATGAGTGTAGTTCTCCTTGCTTAATGCAATACTGATCAGATTAGGGTCAGATGCCACCTGTATTGCTGTGTTTATAGTGCATCCGTTGTCTTTTCCTTCATATGATGTTGTCAAAACAAACAATCCGTATGAAAACTTATACATTGCTTTTTTATTCATTATTGATCGTCTCCGTCATCCCTTAATATTATTTGTAAAAAAGAAGGTACGGTTATAATTCCCGCACCTTCTTAACTATAGTCTCATTCAGGTCACCGAACAGGGATTATTCCACTTTTGAGAACTCATCCTTGCCTACTCCGCACAGCGGACATTCCCAGTCATTCGGGAGATTAGCAAATGCGGTTCCAGGTGCGACACCGTTATCCGGGTCTCCTACAGCAGGGTCATACACGTATCCGCATACATCGCATTCATATTTGTCCATTAAAGCATTACCTCCTTTCGATGTTTCAGACAGCGGCTTTCCACAATCCATGCAGATTGCAGTACTCATAAGCAGCTACCGGCTCTTCCCCTTCAGCAAGTGCAAATACTGCAGATGGAGCTTGTCCCGGCTTAAGATCCGCCTTCTGATATCCGCGGTTTGTTTCCAGAATAATGAATGTGATGTAATGTTCAGGAATCATAGGATGGTCAACAGAACCAACATTCACCTTAACGGAATTTCCATCGCGGGTAACTACAGGCACATGCTTCTCCTGTGCAGCATCTTCTGTGTTGGCAACAACTTCCTTCATCTCTTCTCCGCAACATACCGGAGTAACGTACTTATCTCCTAAAAAGGTAATAAAATTACCGCATATGTCACACTTGTAAAACAACATTCTCTTAATCCTCCTTTTTTCTTTTGATTAATTATCTTGTTACAGTATATATCTTAGACTGAAATGTTACAATCTTTATTTGATATTTTTCAAACAAAGTCTGATTCAAAAGCGATAATGTCTTAAGTAAATGCAAGGGAAAATGTCCCAAATCAAAATTACATGTATAATCTCTCCTGAAAGAGAGGTGGACATGAGAAAGGTAGAATTAACCGTGAATGAACAGAAAAAGTATGAGACCATTAAAAGGCTGGTCGAAAAAGGCGGCAGCAAGAAGCGTGCAGCATTAAAACTTGGCGTTACCGTAAGAACAATCAACAGACTTATTAAGCGTTACAAATTGGAAGGCAAAAGTGCATTTTCTCATAAGAACAAAGCTCGTACCCCTTCCAATGCTTTCAGTGCAGAATTTGAGAATGAAATCATCACCTTGTACCTTAACAAGTATTCCGATGCTAATTTCAAACATTTTTCCGAGCTGCTTGCCAGAAACGAAGGCATTAAGATTTCCGAATCTGCCATATCGTCCATTATGTATGAAGCGGAAATCCTGTCTCCCAAGGCACACAGAGCTACTAAGCGCAAGCTAAAGAAAAGGCTCAATGAGCAGCTTGCATCAACAAAATCAAAGAAAAAGCAGACAGAATTAAAAGAGAAAATTCAGGAGGTTGATGACCCTCACCCACGAAGACCAAGATGTGCGTTCTCAGGTGAGATGATTCAAATGGATGCCTCATTACACCCTTGGTTTGCCGGCATCAAAGCCACATTACATGCTGCAATAGATGATGCCAGCGGAAATGTGGTCGGTGCCTACTTTGACAGCCAGGAGACGCTTAACGGGTATTACCATGTATTTGAACAAATCCTTACGGATTACGGCATACCTTACATGTTCTATACAGACCGCAGAACTGTTTTTGAATACAAGCGCTATGGTGAGAACAAGCTTGAAAACAATACAATGACACAGTTTGCATATGCCTGTAAACAGCTGGGGGTAGAAATTAAAACGACCAGTGTCCCTCAGGCCAAAGGTCGAATAGAAAGGTTGTTCCAGACATTACAGTCACGCCTGTGTGTCGAACTACGGCTTGCAGGCGTGACAACAATCGAGCAGGCAAATGAATTCTTAAAATCCTACCTAAAAGAATTCAATCGTCAGTTTGCTCTTCCTCTTGATTCTATACAATCCGTATTTGAATCGCAACCGGAAAAATCTCAAATTGACCTATTCCTATCAGTAATTGCTGAAAGAAAAGTTGATCACGGTCATTGTATACGCATATGGGCAAAGCACTTTTTACCTGTGGATGAAAATGGTTCTGAAGTATTCTTCCATCGTAAAACGGCTGCTTTAGTAATTAAAACCCTGTCCGGGAAACTGTACTGCAGCATTAACGAACGAATCTATGGTTTAGAAGAAATACCACAGCATGAAGTACAGTCACGATATTTTAACCTTAAGCAGGAGAAACAGTCGCCGAAAAAAAAGAGGAAAGTTTTCATTCCTCCAATGGATCACCCTTGGAAAAAGGACAATTTTATGAAGTTCGTAAAAGCAATGGAAGGACGAGAAGAAGACTGGGCTGCGTAAGTGTGTCAAAAAGCACCGGCAATCCTCATAATTACCGGTGCTTATGTTAGTTATTTTTTAGGACATTTTCCTAAATGCTTGACATCTTTATTTGATATTTTTCAAACAAAGTTGGAGTTTTTTTCTTCATCAGAAAAAAATGGATGACCGATTTAGTTGAATAAACTGTTAATATGTGATAATATTCGCTCAAAATCATTATTGCAATGAAAGTTTGAGAAGGAGAACAAAAATGAAAAAGATATTACCGGTATTATTTACACTTGTTATCATCGGATGCTTTGTGGTTTTTGCAGGCTGCGGAGAAGGCGAAGGAGGAGGAAACGGACCGCTTAAGGGCAAGGATATCGTCGGCGAATGGAAAGTTTGCGGAGCCGAATACATAGGAATAGAAATGGATCTCGAAGATCTCGAATGGACTCCGGATTCCTATGTTGCCGTAATAAGCGAAGACGGCACAATAGACATGAAAACAGATGAAGGCGATTTCTCCGGAACCCTGAAAGACAATGGTGATGAAACGTACACCTTGACGATTGAAGCCGGGGAGGAAGATATGGATTTCATTTTTTCTGTACGTGATGACGGCAAGATGGTATCCGACTGGTCAGATTTCTTTGACGGCATGTACATTTATTTCGAAAAATAACATCAAAAAGACACCTTGCATTTTTGCAGGGTGTCTTTTTTTCATTGTTCTATCTCAACCTGTAAGCTCGCACCGAAGACCACGGAGCGTATATCCTCTTTCCGTCAACTGTCTTATATGCTCTCACCTTGTAATAATAGGTCTTATTTCTCTTTGTCTTAACAGTTGTAGACGAGTATTTATATGAAGGTGTCTTAACTGTTGAAAAATTCTTTGTTTTGTAGGCTGATCTTGCAATCTGGTAGCCGGATTCACCCGGTATATTTGTCCATTTCACTCTTGTATAGTATTTTGATGCCTTTGATACCTTGGGAGTGTTTATCTTCTTTAAGGTGTAGATGAAAGAAGACTCTGAGGATTTGCCTTCATATTTAGCTCCGTTCGATTCTACATAAGGTGTAACCTTAAACTTATAAGCTGCTCCGTCTGCCAGATTTGCCTTTTTATAATAGGTATTGTTCGTGTAATTAGGAAACACGGTATAATCGTTTTCAGTGGATTTCTTATACTCTACCTTGTATTTCACTTCAGCACCCGCTACGTTCTGCTTATTCCAGCTGGCATTGATATCATTGTAACCGTAGAGTTTGACATTAACCGCACCCTGGGGTTCTAATACATATGCCGGCACATAAATTCTCCAGCTGTCGTATCCTACATACATTGCCTCTTTCGGAACTGTTTTTACTCCGTTGATGTAGAAGTTCATAGCATCCTGATTTGAAGGAAACACATAACCGGGTTTTGGCTCAATCACATAGTCTAAACAGTAGTTCTTGTCGGAAGAAATATTATCAGTGCTGTCCACGGTGTTGACCCAACTATTATTTTGTATGTCCTGATATATTAATCCGCTGTTATATTGATCAAATCCGTACTTTTCCTGATCCTCCGCTCTAACATTGACCAATGTTTTGAACTGAGGAGTTACCGCATTTTCCGCCTTACCAACCTGAAACGACGTGAAATTCTCACTGTCAAATGTCAGATAGATGTCTTTCACCGTCTCCGGAAGTTTTGGAAATGTATAATTTATTACTAATCTGCCGGCTCCATCTAAAGCTGCTGTTGCGTTTTTTTTATTTATCTTTGCCGTGCCGTCAAAGCCCGGAGGATCATCACCGTTTTTCTTAAATGCATATCCCGCCTTTGGCTCCAGAGTAATCTGTATCTTATAGGTTTTGCCTTCTTTGAAAGTATTATCGGTTGCAAATTGATCGTCATCCGCACTTGACCAATTCCAATCATAAATGGAGAACATCTTACTGTCAACCGGCGGAGCCTTTGCTTCTTCACCATCTTCCGGTTCGGTGACATTTTTGATATTGACTTTTTCTATGTTGACTACCGGTGGTCGCGGTGCAGGATTCCCTATATCCACAAAAACCTGCCAGCTATTGTACCCAACATACTCCGAGTTCTTTAAAGTTGCCAGATCTCCATTGATATAAAACTTCATATCTTCCAGATTATCAGCAAACTTGTAACCGGCCTTTGGTTCTACAACATAACTTAAATGATAATCCCTGTCTCCGGTGATAGGTTCATCACTGGTAAATACATTCCCCCAGCCGTCATATGCCGGAATATAATAAACTAATCCGCTGTTCCACGCTTCGAACCCATATTTCTCACTGTCCTCTGCCTTGACAGTAACCAGTGTTCTGAACTGGTCGCTTGCGACGCTTTCAGCCTGACCTATGTGATACTTGTCGAAGCCGTCCTGGTTGAAGTTTAAATATACACTGTTTACAACAACTTCTTCCACTGCCGATACCGGCACCGAATTAAAAGAAACCATCGTCAACGCCATGGCCAATGCAACGATTATTGCCTATGGTTTTTTAAAATAACTGCTCATTTTTTTCATAAAAAAAATTCCTCCTGTCCCCCGTATTTAATAAACTAAGTAAGTGGTACGCGAACATTATACATCATTTAAATACAGAAAAAAAGCCGATAAATTCCCGGATTGAATTCCGCAGTGAAGTTTATTTCCGTCTTCTGTCGGGAATTGTTCCTTCGCTAATCTTTCTCTTCTTGTCTTCATACATGGAAGCATCCATCCTCTTTAAAAAATCATCCATTGAATCATGCTCCATTTCATATATGCTGTAGCCGATTGAAAAACTTATCTTATAAGGCTTATTCTCTGATTCATTGAACAATGTTGCCTGCGTTTTAACAGTGCCAATCATATCCTCGACTTCTTTCTGATCGTTTATGTGCATTAATATGATAAACTCATCACCGCCATACCTGAATACAGTCCCTTTTTCACCAACGGATGTACGTAATATCTTTCCGGCCGCAGCAATAGCATCATCTCCCGTAATATGCCCGAATGTATCATTTATGCTTTTGAAGCTATCAATGTCCAACATGATTCCGGCGGTTATACCGGCAGCATTATTACTGTACAATAACAATTTGCTCAAGTACTGTTTGTTAAACAATCCCGATAGCATATCCACATAGGAAGCTTCGTTTTGAACATTAACAAATAACAAAGTCAGCCCTATAGCCACTCCAATCCACATAAACGAATATCCGTAAAAGATAAACTGCAGCAGACTTCCAACCATAATGGGAGTCATAAACAGAATGGCAGGCAAAAACATATACCTGTCTGCCTTTTTATGATTCGCGTGGATTAACATTACTCCATATACTATATAAAAAAACGTTACAACATACGGAATAAAGGAAAAGGCTGTTCTCTGATAAACATTATATTCATCAATGACAAAAAACACAGGTATCACTAAGTTTATTAAACAGCCGATTATAATCAATATGGCCGGTATAGCCATAAATGGATATATCCGTTTGATTCTGTTAATATCAGCAAACAGTTTGTAATCCGCATATACCGTCCATAAAAAAGCAAATATACTGCTGTTAATAAATAAAACGGTATCCAGCACTATTAGCAGCGTACGATATCCGTATCCCGTTTGGCCATCCAGAAAAAAACCGGCCGATTCAATTAAGCATTGCATAATATTCAGGATAACCATCGAATAAAATATCTTTTCTTCGGGCAATACATTGCTCAGCGGTTTTTTGAAGCTCGAGAATATAAATAACAACAACAGTACTGCTGTTCCATTTGTTATATATATTGCCGGGAGATTAAACATATCTTAAATCGCCTTTCTTTACTGGTTATTACAGTATTATAACACTTTCCATGTTTAAAATATAGGATTTTCACGATTTGACTCTTTTTAGCAGTGTTACGGCTTCCGCAGTCGGGCACCACGTGCTGAAGCACTGTGCCCTTTGCATGAGACGTACATCTGCTCCTCTTCGTCGCTACTTCTCCTGTCTTTAATATATTTATCAAATAGTATATTAATGCGACAACAACAATTGCTGTGACTAATATTAAAAATGCCTGCTTATCCCTCAATATGCTAAAAGCTGCTCCTGTATTCCTTGCATAAGTCAAATGAAATATATCTTTAACTATGGGTATAGCACCTATCGGTTTTAATTGTGTTTCTACAAGATATTTAGTCCACTGATCAATCCCTGTCAATATTGTGATAATAAAAATATAGGTAAGCGTCAAACCATGACACATCGCTATCCGGTATAAAATATGAGAAAATGCTTCCAAAATGACAGGAGGTCTTCTCGATATGAATGAAAAAGAACAGTTGTGGTACGCCAGATTCCTAGAATATGCGGATAGCGGAATGTCACAACGACGCTGGTGCATTGAAAATCAGATTTCAGCGTCCACGTTCAGATACTGGTGCAACAAATTCACAAGCCGGCAAGTGGCTAACGGTGCAATAGATCCTATTGCTACAACTACATCCGGTTCCGATAATCGGTAAAAGCAACATAACCGTAAACAATGTGTTGCCGGGATGGATAGAGACAGCATCTCAGACCGAAGCCGAAGCCGTCGGCGGATCCAACACTCCGCTGAAGCGAAGTGCTCGTCCCGAAGAGGTTGCCAATGCCGTTGTATTTCTGGCATCACGCGAGGCTTCCTATATTACGGGAGAATCCTTAGTCGTGGACGGCGGAAATGCCCTCCAGGAATACAAAGGACCACAGGAGTTGTATTATTAAAAAAATATTGCCTGTACTCTATACAAAAAAACCGGTTTATACAAAAGAACCGGTTTTTTTAATTAGCATTCCAGGCTCTAATCGTAAGCGTCAAACCATGACACATCGCTATCCGGTATAAAATATGAGAAAATGCTTCCAAAATGACAGGAGGTCTTCTCGATATGAATGAAAAAGAACAGTTGTGGTACGCCAGATTCCTAGAATATGCGGATAGCGGAATGTCACAACGACGCTGGTGCATTGAAAATCAGATTTCAGCGTCCACGTTCAGATACTGGTGCAACAAATTCACAAGCCGGCAAGTGGCTAACGGTGCAATAGATCCTATTGCTACAACTACATCCGGTTCCGATAATTGGTTTCAGGTCAGTTGCCAGAACGAAGTAATGGCGGCTCCTGCTCTTCCTGCTGAAGATGTGAACACGATTCGCCTTCAGTTTCGAGAACTGAAGATGGAGTTTCCGGCAGGAACTGATAGCCGGGCGATACTTCAAATCGCTAAGGGGCTGATGAAAGTATGAACCTTGGCTATGAACCTGAAGATATCAAGATATATCTGTTTGGCGGCAGCGTTGATATGCGCAAGCAAATGAATGGATTACTCATGCTGGTGGAAGGAATCCACCGAATGAATCCATATGAGAAAGCACTGTTCGTGTTTACCAATAAAAAGAAGGATAAAATCAAAGCATTGCGCTGGGATGAGAATGGTTTTGTTGTTTACTACAAACGACTTGAGCGAGGGGGATTCCGATTTCCTGAAATATCCGAAGCAGAAGGTGGCAAGATTAATGTCAGCCCTCACGATTTAAGACGACTTCTTTATGGACTGGAGATGGAATGTGTGCTTAAAAAGCGTAGATTCATATCAATGTAATTGGCCAAAAATAATCATAAATAAATGCTATTAAACGTTGAAATTTCAACGTTTAAGCCTTGAAAAACACATACATTTATGATATCATTTATGCATGGAAAACAAGGCGATTACTAGAGACCTTTCGTCCATGACAAGGGCGGAACTGGAACAGAATATTGTGGATTTGACAACGGAAATTGAGTCCCAGAAGCAGAAGATCAAGTGGCTGGAAGAACAGTTCAGGCTGTCCCGTCAGCAGCGCTTTGGATCCTCCAGTGAGCAAGGTATAATTGATAATGACCAGATATCCCTTTTTAATGAGGCTGAATGGACAGTAGACGGAGCCGGTGAAGATTTTCCCGAACCGGATCTGGCCAAGGTGGCACCACCTAAAAAGAAGAAGACCAAAGGCGGTAAAGAACGCATGGTAAGCGGACTGCCAAAAGAAATTATCAACTTCAGACTTACCGAAGAGCAAATGGACTGCCCTAACTGTGGTGAAAAATTGACAGAAGTCAAGAAAACCATCCGCAAGGAACTGGTCGTGATTCCGGCACAGGTCAAGGTAAACGAATATCATGATGCCGTATATACCTGCAGAAACTGTCAGAAAAACGGCATAGAGAACCCAATGCATACGGGCGGTTCTCCGAAACCGCTTTTAAGGAATGCTCTTGCATCGCCATCGTTTGTTGCAGACATCATCAAGCGTAAATTCGTAGATGGCGTTCCGATATACAGACAGGAGCAGGAGTACAAAAGAAATGGCATCCGGTTAAGTCGGCAGACAATGTCAAGTTGGGTAGTCCGGTGCAGCGAATATTACCTGGAAGGTGTCTATGACATCCTGAAAGAGAACCTTCTGAAGAGGGATATCATCCAAGCGGATGAAACCAAGGTACAGGTACTGCACGAACCGGGGAAACCGGCCACATCAGACAGCTACATGTGGCTGTATAGAAGCAGTATATGGGATCCCGGAAGTCAGATAGTACTCTATGAGTATCAGGATAACCGGAGAATGGAAAATCCGGCGAATTTCCTGAGAGATTTCTCAGGATATCTGCAAACAGATGGATATTCCGGCTACAACTCGGTTACGAATCGTGAATCAGATCCTGCAACTTCAGTCGGTTGCTGGGCACATGCCCGGCGGTACTTTTGTGATGCAATTAAGGTCTTGCCTAAAGCAGAGCAGGAAAATTCGAACACTAATAGCCATATTGCCATTGCATATGCAGATAAGATATTCGCTATTGAGCGTGACAAGCTGGGGGATAAGTCTCCGGAGGAACGGACGCAAATCAGAATGGAAAAAACAGCACCGATACTGGATGCTTATTTCAAATGGATACACTCGTTTAATCCTGATAATATCTTAAAAGGAAAGTTCAGAGATGGAATCGTGTTCAGCCGCAACCAGGAAAAGTCTCTCAGAGCATTCATGCTTGATGGGAGACTCCAGTGCAGCAACAACACTGCCGAGAGAAGCATCAAACCATTTGTTATATCCAAGAAGAACTTCCTGTTTTGCAATACACCATCCGGAGCAAGAGCGACAGCAATCGCTTTCAGTCTGGTTGAAACAGCTAAAGCAAATGATCTGAATCCGTTCAAATATCTAGAGTACATTTTCGAGAAATTATCGCAGGATGCGGATTATGATCTTGAGCAGCTCATGCCATGGGCTGAAGATGTTAAATGCATCTGCAGCGTGGTGGAACTGTCAAGAAAAGTGCAGTCTCCAAACGCACTGATTTGTTAGGCGGCCAATAACGGTTTTTCCTGAAGCCTTCGGTATGCCGCCGGTGGAAGGCCTCCCGGATTACTGGTGTGGACTCTTTTCCGATTGTAATAGGTAAATACATAATGGAAGATCCATCGCTTTACTTCCTCCATCTTCATCCGGTAGGTGGGAAGACGGTACAATAACTCTTTCTTAAGTGTTGCGAAGAAACTCTCCATCCGAGCGTTATCGTAACAATGATTAACACCGGAGAGGCTCTGCGATAGGCCGTAACTTGCAAGAATTTCCTTAAAGGCATCGCTGGTATACTGGCTGCCACGGTCACTATGCAGGATTGCACCACATGGTATATCCTTCTTGGCAAGAGCGCGAACCGTATCAATACATAGCTCTTTCTTCATGTTGGAGCGCATCTGCAGAGAAACGATTTCTCCGTTGAAGCAATCCAGTATGGGTGACATGTAGAGCTTTCCGTCATAACATTGAATTTGAGAAATATCGGTCAACAGCAGAGATAGTGGACTTGATGAAGTGAAATCCTGTTTTATTAGATTTTCCTTTTCCTGTACCTCTGTCGTGGATTTTGTTAAACCATGCGGTTTTCGGTTTGGCTTGTGGAGCCAGCCGTTTTCTCGCATAACGCGGGTCAGCCGTCTGGTGCCGACCTTGATTCCTCGCTGCTCCAGTGCAAGCTTCATGCGAGGAACACCATAGTTATCGTTATATATATCCTCGTCAAGGATGCTTTTGATGGCCGCCGAAAGAGCCTCATCCTTACCGGGTTTTCCAAGGTTCTTAACGAATCGGTAATATCCGGATTCGCTAACCTCAAGGGTTTCGCAGAGAATCTTGACCGGCCAGGTTTCTCTCCGGGAATGGATGAACCTATAGCGCTCATGTGCTCTCACTTCTTTCGGCTCTCTGCGAAAAAACCTAGAGCATCCTTGAGGATATCATTGGCTCGTTTGAGCTCGCGGTTCTCTTTTTCAAGATCGAGAATGCGCTGTTCCTTGGCATTTGTCGGCTTATGCCGATTCCCGCTGCCAATATAGGCGTTTTCTCCATAGCGAGCTTTGGAACGTCGCCATCCGGCAAGGGTATTGTATGATATGCCGAGCTGTTCGGAAGCTTTCTTTATGCCAATCTCATTTGAGAGGCATACGGCTTCTTCCTTAAAGGCTTTATCGTAGTGCATAATGTCACCGTCCTTTCAATGCTATTGTAGCATCTAGTTGGTGCGTTTGACGACTCTACTTTAATGATACAGCTCCAAATGAATAAAAGCAAAAAATGAGCAAGGCACTCTACAAAACGACAATGTAGGGTGCCTTACTTCATTTTGCTTTAACCTCAAAGATTGATCCCTCTCTGCGGTATCCAAGTTTTTCGTAATACGTATCGACATCACTCATAACATAGACGGGCTGATCCGGAAAGTCTTGGCATACCCGTTCCATTAGGCTTTTTCCAATTTGCCTTCCCCGATGTGTTTTTCTTACGAGCAAATCATATACGTAAACACCAAAACCATCATCTTCCCGACAGCGCGCATAACCGCACACGAGATTTTCATCGCAAGCTATATAAGTTATGCTCGATTCAAGTGCTTTAATGTACTTATCACGACCGGCTTCCCCATGGTAATCACTCCACTCATCTCCCTCATCGATGAGTAAATCAAAAAGCAAAGTTTCATCCGCTTTGCTGTATTTCTTAATTTTCATATATTCACCGCCTATTTTATGCTTTTCCTAAAATCAGAAAGCATGAAAACTGCCTCAAACATTTCATCTGAACGAAGGTCAAAAACAAGAGGAAAGTAATTCAGTTTTCCCATTTGTCTTGAATCCGATATTATTAGTTTAACCTCATTATCAAGCGGAAGACTCAATACATCTGCACGGGATTTTTCAGGGAAATAGATGGTCACCTTGAAAAAGCCGTCCCAAATCGACAGCCAAAAAACGGTTGTTTTATTCTGACCGCCACGAACGCCTGTCCACTTATAGAGTCCTTTTGCCAGCCACGCCTTGCCATCGTTGTAGTAACGCCATTCCAGCTGAATATCGTGGTTTGCAAGCTCATTAATAAACTTTATATAGGCCTTATTCGATTCTCCAAGCGCCTTTGCAATAACCTCACTTGACGGATCTATATCAGGATTTCTAAGTAATTGTTTGGTTGATTTCATAACTTCAGTTTCCGATTTTTTATTATCCATTTCCCACCTATATTTTTTATTCATAAGTAGTGTATCTATATTACAATTCAAGCATAGTCCGTTGTGACAGCAAATAGTAGCTCCGCACTCTGCGCAGCGCCATTTGTCATGTTCCTTCGTTAAGAATTCCTCCATGCCAAATTCGTTGATGTAGTTAAGGTTTTCTATCATGCTCATATGATATTTTGTACGGTAGCGCTTATCCAATGCCTTCAGTCTCTTACAAGGGAAGCTTTCGCATTCATAACAAAACCGGATGCTACCTTTTGCCAGCAATTCGCACGCGTCTCTCATATGCGTGCAGTTTTCTCCCCTCGGAGTGCATCCTGGACAATATTTTTTATGAAACCCTCGTTTGTTAATATCATTTTCCTTGAATTGATACGCAATGCATAAGCTGCAGTTCATCCCGCATGGAGCGATCAATTTTTCATCCATAAATACACCTCTTCATATAACACACATCCAACCCTACCACTCGCGGGGCTATGACATCTAACCTGACCACGCTGACTGTGCTAATTAATTAGGCAAGGCTTCAGCAACAACAATTAAACGCCAACTGTTTTCATTATAACTGTTCATATTATAATCCCCAAAAACCCGAATGTTTGTAAACCCTGCTTGTGAAAGCAGTCTTTTATAATCTTCATCCAGAAGAATTCTATAAACAATATCGTATTGATTGCTTTCTAATCGTTGTGGACTATGGAACAAATCCAAAACATGAATAGTCTGAAACAGGTCATTGTGCTCCTTGACAAATACTCGTGAGAAATCCGGTCTGTTTACGACAACTTCAATTGACGGCAATGTAAGTGTGAAATGCGTTGTTCCTTGTGTTAAAACTAATAACCCTTTTCTGTTCAGCCTGTTTTTCATAGAACGAATAGCTGTCAATAAATCCTCCTCTGTATGTAAATGCGGCAATGAGTTTGTGAGACATACAATTGCATCAAATGTTATATCAAATTCCTGTTCTAAAAACCGAAAATCACATTGATGCAATGGAATATTATAACCTCTCTTTTGTAGATTTTTGTGTGCTACCTCAAGCATAGAATTTGAATAATCTGAGCCCCAAACATTGTATCCGGATTGTGCCAGCATTAATAGATGTTGACCTGTTCCACAAGCACAGTCTAAAATGTTCTTGACACCATGTTCAGAGAAAATTATATTCAGGAATGTTTTCTCATTACCTAAATACTCTTCTATTGCTCCAAATTCGTCATAGTCATAAGCAAATTTCTCATATAAGTCTTTCATTAAATCATTCCCTCCTGTATATAAGGTTTCACTTGTTTTATCACCTGCGATCAGCTTCTATTTATGTTCACATCCAACCTGAACACACAACCTCAAAAAATCTCGAAAAAACATCTAACCTGACCACTCACAAACGCTGACATCTAACCCGACCACTCGCCGAGCGATGACATCTAACCTGACCACTTGACTATCAAAACAGCCCCTTTGGACTTGTTTCCACGGAGCAATATTTTTATGTTTTTCGTTCAATGGGTTTTATACCCATATGTGCTGAAAGCCTTGATATATAAGGGTTTTTCGCACACTCACTCTTTTGCCCTTGTTATCAATACTACCGTCTCGACGTGTTTTGAGAGGAGGGGATAGCTGTCAAGAATTAGCAGCCTGTATTTTTTAGACTGAAATTCTCTCCGAGGGAACATATCGACTAAGGGTGTACGTATGTGGGAACAAATCAACTATAGACTTTCGTGTGAGTTTATTGTAAAAACCTAATTCACCGAAAAGAAATGTGGCGCATCTCGGTTTTCAAACTTACACTAACTATAAGAACTTATCAAGAATATAGTCAATTATAAAAAGAAATCAGGTAGTTAATTGTGCCATTTTCGACAAGAATATAAATTCCTAACCCGATAAAGATAACGGGCACAATAATACGCCCATAGCGTTCGATAATTCCACCAATCATTGGGATAGTAGCAAATCTTTTAGCTAACTGGCATAGAAGGAATATGCCAATAATAAAGACTGCAAGAACTATAACAATCTGACCAACATTCATTCCTGTAAAATATGGAATATAAATCCCAAGATTATCTCCTCCCATAGCTAAAGTCAGACCTGTAATAGCAAAAATTTGGGATTGATTGTTTTTAATTTGATTTCCAATGGAATCTTCATCCACATCCTCATCAACAAATATCGAACGAATCCCCAAACCCAAAGGAATCAAACCTAGAAACCCAATCATCCAATCCTGAGGAATATAATTGAGGAAATAGGCAGCAATGAGGCTTACCCCGACTAATATACCAGTCCCTAAATATTGCCCGATATAAATAGATTTTATCCCTCGGGTTCCTTGGTTGGCAAAAAGAATTATTAAAACAACTAAATAGTCAATCGATGTAGAAATGAATACAAGTAACGCTGAAATAAGTGTTTGCATAATTTTCTCCTTATACTATAGATTTTTAACATTCAGTTGAAATTATTCCATTTTTAAGCCTTTATCGATAGCTTCCTGAATAATCTTATGACAACAAACCCCCAACGGATTGTTTTCTTTACAATTAGGATTTTTCATTGCTCCTGTTATGGCATTTATTTCTTTTACGGTTTTCGCACCATGCTTTACAACTGCTTCAATTACCTGACCTTCTGTGACTTCGCTACAATAACAAGCATACTTAGGATCTGCATCTTTCTTAAACCAGACAGGAACTTTAACTTGTTCTTTTAAGAATCTTACCCCATTATCAACGTTATAGTAGACAACACTACAATCTCCATTCATGCAAATCTTATATTGCTCCCCATCTACTAACTTGAGATAATCGTCTGTTACTAAGTGCTCAACGGTCACTTTACTAACAGAAATTCCTCCTTTATTGCATACCGGGCAATTATCCTTAGTTTGATCTATTTTCTGTGTATTGCACTCATGGCAACATTCATTAACATTGTTCATTATATATCCTCCTCGTCTTTGCTTCGCATTAAAAGAAGATGCACACTGCCTGCTATCAAAATTCGCCGATTAAGATGAATTCTACTCCCAATCGGCGATAAAAAAACTATATTTTCGTAATACTACAGATTTTTAACATTCAAGGCTCTAAAAGCATTTAATACTGCAATGATAGTTACACCTACATCTGCAAATATAGCTGCCCACATAGTAGTTATTCCAAAAGCACTCAAAATAAGAACAATTATTTTTATTCCAATAGCAAATACTGTGTTTTGAGATGCAATTTTTAGTGTTTTTTTAGAAATTTTAATTGCGGTAGCTATTTTTGATGGTTCATCGGTCATAATTACAATATCAGCAGCTTCAATGGCAGCGTCAGAACCTAAACCACCCATTGCTATTCCGATATCTGCACGGGCTAATACAGGTGCATCATTGATTCCGTCACCAACGAAAGCAAGTTTACCCTTTTTAGATTTTTGCAAAAATAATTCTTCTAGTTTCTCAACTTTGTCTGCTGGCAATAGTTCTGCGTAAACTTTATCAAGACCAAGTTCTTTTGCAACTTTTGAACCAACATTTTTATTATCACCTGTCAACATAACAGTTTGTTTAATATTTGCTGCCTTAAGTTCCATTATTGCCTGTGCTGAATCTGGCTTTACTTCATCAGCAATAACAATGTAACCAGCATATTGGTTATCAACTGCAACATGTACGACAGTTCCAATCAACTCTCCGTCGAAGTATGCAATGTTCTTCTTTTTCATGAGTTTAATATTGCCTGCCATAACCTTTTTTCCATCCACTGTTGCAATAACTCCATGCCCTGATATCTCTTCTACATCTGAAATACGTCCATTGTCAATTTCCTTACCATAGGCTTGTTTTAAAGAACTGGAAATTGGATGGTTTGAGTAACTTTCTGCGTATGCAGTTAACTCTAATAACTCTTCTCTAGAAACTCCTTTTGGATGAACCTCCTGTACATTAAATACACCTTTCGTTAATGTTCCAGTTTTATCAAAAACAATAATTTCAGTTTCTGCTAATGCCTCTAAATAATTACTACCTTTGACTAAAATACCCTTTCTAGATGCTCCACCTATTCCACCGAAGAAACTTAAAGGAATAGAGACTACAAGAGCGCATGGGCAAGAAACTACTAAGAATGCTAATGCTCTATATATCCAGTCGCTAAAGGTTGCTCCCTCTATAACAAGAGGTGGAATAATAGCAATGAAAACTGCAAGAATTACAACAATTGGAGTATAGTATCTTGCAAATCTAGTAATGAATTGTTCTGATTGGGACTTTTTACTACTTGCATTTTCAACTAAATCAAGAATCTTACTTACAGTAGATTCTCCATATTCTTTAGTAACTTCTGCAGTAATAACTCCATTAATATTAATGCATCCACTTAAAATTTCATGTCCCACTTCTACCTCACGTGGAACAGACTCACCTGTAAGTGCTGATGTATCAACCATTGAATTTCCCTCAATTACCTTACCATCAAGCGGAACTCTCTCCCCTGGTTTAATTACAATAATATCACCAATTTGTACTTCATCAGGGTCAATTTTTATAACTTCATCGCCCCTTTTAACATTTGCATAATCTGGTCGTATGTCCATAGCATCTGCGATTGACCTTCTTGACTTATCAACTGCGTAACTTTGGAATAGCTCTCCAACTTGATAAAACAGCATAACTGCAATACCTTCTGGATACTCACCTATTAAAAATGCTCCAATTGTGGCGACGCTCATTAAAAAATTCTCATCAAAAACTTTACCTCTAAGAATATTTGTAACAGCTCTTTTTACAATATCTCCACCTGCAATAATATAACTGATTACAAACATAGCAATCTGCAACCATTCAATATTATTAATTAGCAGTGCTACAATAAATACTAATGCAGCAATAATTATTCTCCATAAACGTTTTTTCATGCTACTTCAACTCCTTTAAGCCTTTTTCATAGTTGTATCAGGTTCAATTTTTTAACTATTCTTTCTGCTTCTTGTATAATTGTAGGCATTCTTTCATCTTTGCCTTCAATAACAAGCTTTTGCGTCATATTAATTTATTGGAAGACGCTCCTTCGTTTGACGGTTATCTTAACCCTGTCTACTGGAAAAATTATGGTTCCTTCTTAAACAAGAAATAATAAGGCTCTCTATCTTCTTATGTTGGGCTTAGGTAGAACGCAGCAAACGGAGTCCGTTTAATATTACAACGAGTGTACTTCCTTCATGTATAATGACACTGATTGCAATATCCGACAGTCCCAAGAAACTAACGACTACTAAAAAGGCAACAACAGCCATGGAAAAAATTATATTCTGCCAAATGACACGATCCATTTTAGATGAAATCTTATGTGCTTGGATTAGAGTTGATAAGTTGTTCTGCATTAATACTAAATCAGATACCTCTACCGCAACATCAGTGCCATCTCCCATAGCGATTCCTACATCAGCATTCACAAGAGCCGGTGCATCGTTTACACCATCTCCTACCATTGCTGTTAAACCGTATTTTCTTTTTTGCTCATCTATAATTCGAGACTTGTCTTCTGGCATGACATTCGCAATTACTTCATCTATTCCTAGCTGTTCAGCAACCGCTTTTCCCGTCATTTCTGAGTCACCAGTGATTAAAGTAGTGTGTATACCTAGTTTCTTAAAATAATCAATAGTCTCTCTCGCATGTTCACTTGGAATATCCATTAACCCAATCAGACCAATGACTTCTTCATCTTCTGCTACATATACGACTGTCTTGCCTTCTGATGCCCATTCATTATTTAGACGAATATATTTATCTGAAACGCCGTCAAAAGAAGTTGGCTTTCCTATTCGATAATTTTTACCTTTATAATCTCCTGTCAACCCTCTACCAATTTGATTTTCTACTTCAATAGTTAGTTTGTTTTTTGGTGCAAATTTTCTTAGAATGGCATCTGCGAGGGGGTGGTTGGATTCTTTTTCAAGAGCTACAACGATATCAATAATATTCTCTTCATCGACAGAATCAGCAATATAATAATTTGTCACTTCAGGTTTTCCTTTTGTTAAGGTTCCTGTTTTATCAAAAGCAATGGCTTGAATATTGGCCAATTGAGATAAATAGGAACTTCCTTTTGAAATCATGCCTCTTTTGGCTAGATTCGAAGTGGCTGACAAAGTTACAGATACGGTAGCAGCAGCCAGAGCACACGGAGAAGCTGCTACTAAAAGAACTATTCCTCTATAAATACTTTGGGACCAAGACCAATCTAAAATCATGGGTGCGAGTAAAATGAAAAGTGGAATTGCAATTAAAACAACTGTCACATATTTCGGTTCAAACTTTTGGATAATACTTGCCGCTTTGGTTTGATTATTTTGATTTTGATTGACTAATTGCAAAATCTTAGAAAAGACAGTATCTTTATTTTCTTTTGTGACTTCCATTGTGAAAGTACCAGTTCCATTAATCGTACTACCAAAAACCACGTCTCCTTGAGATTTTTCTTTAGGGATACTTTCTCCATTGATAGATGATTCATCAATGGAGGTATTTCCTGATAAAATGACCCCGTCAATAGGTACTTGATCTCCATTCAATACTTGGAGACGGTCTCCCACTTTTAATTCATTAACATCAACAATTTTTGTATTGCCATCAGACATGATTAATCTGGCAGTCGATGGATTCATTTCAAGTAGTTTTGTGATTTCTCTTTTGCTTCTACCTTCAGCGTACTCTTCTAAAAAATGTGCACCACAGAAAATGAGAATCAGCAGCGTTCCTTCCCAGAAATTCCCTATTAGTGAGGCGCCAAGCGCAGCTAGACCCATTAAAATGTGGGAATTAGGTGTAAATTTCTTTTTGGCTTTTGTATTCTCAACTGTTTCCCCAACTCCTTCGAGAAGAATAACATGATAACCCGCGCTAATTGATGCAATTGAAAATAAAATATTCTTAATGACTACATACTCTTCATTTAGAAATAATGCAATGAGCGCTAATACTAAACCAATAATATACAAAATTATGGGCATCTTTCCGTGATCATGGTCGTGGTTGTGGTTGTGATTATGATTATGTGTTTCATGAGATTGTTGCTCTTTTACAGTATTCATTTCTATCACCTTTCAAAATATTTCTTCTCCATAAACGTTTTTTCATGCTACTTCAACTCCTTTAAGCCTTTTTCATAATTGTATCAGGTTCAATATTTTTAACTATTTTTTCTGCTTCTTCTATAATTGTAGGCATTTTTTCATCTTCACCTTCAATAACAAGTTTTTGTGTCATAAAGTTTACAGTGGCTTCCTTCACACCATCAAGCTCATTAATAGCCCTCTCCATTTTTGCTGCACAATTTGCACACTCTAAACCTTCAAGTTTAAATCTCTTTTTCATTTTAATTCCTCCTAAATATTATTTATAATTTTGTTTTGCATACTACAAGTCTTTTTAAATTTACTTGAAGAATTGCCCATCTAATATGAATACTAATTTTCAAAAAACATTCTATTCTACCGTATTTCTACTTTTCGTTGATATGAATTAGACCTTGATCAAATATTTCTCTTACATGATCATCAACTAAGGAATAATATACTACTTTGCCTTCTTTTCTGTTTTTCACTAAATTAGCTTGCTTTAAAACTCTCAGCTGATGGGAAATTGCTGATTGTGTCATGTTAAGTAATACAGCGATATCACAAACACACATTTCAGCTTCATGTAAAGCCCATAATATCCTGATTCGTGTTGAATCTCCAAATACTTTAAATAATTCTGCTAGATCATAAAGGCTTTCTTCTTGAGGCATTTTATCTCTAACTTGATTTACAATATCCTCATGAATTACATTGCAGTCACATCTTTCAATTGAATTAAATTTTTCAGTCATATTATCACCTCTTTTTAAACTATTTCATCTGAATACTTGAACAGGTATTCATACGTTTTGTATTTATTATATGATCTTTTTTCTCATGTGTCAATAGTTATATGAGCATTTATTCAAGTGTTTTTTATAAGCAAGAGAAAAGCCCACAACTCTACTCCTGAGTCATGGGCCATCTAAGTTCCTTTTTTCATACTTCAACTTC